>NZ_ACYY01000005.1 GCF_000176015.1 Rhodobacter ferrooxidans
GGCGCGCTGCCCGCCCGCGCCGAGGCCGAGGCGATCCGCCGCCGGGTGCTTTCGGCGATGGCCAACGAGGGCGCGCGGCTGGTGGGGTCTGGGGCGGCGCTGCGGCCCTCGGACATTGATGCCGCGCTGTTTCTGGCGATGGGCTTTCCGCGCTGGCAGGGTGGGCCGATGCACTGGGCCGATACCGAGGGGCTGATGGTGCTGCGCCGCGATTTGCGGCTTTGGGCCGAGGAGGCGCCGGAACTTTGGGGCGTGGCGCCGCTGATCGACCAGTTGATCGGCATGGGCCTGCATTTTTCCGACATGAACGCCGGGTAGATCAGCCCAGCAGGATGCCCGCCACCACCGCCATCAGCCCGATCACCGAAACCCCAAGGGCCGCCATGTTCAGCATCACCACATGCTGCAGCCGGGCGCGCAGCACCTCGTCGGGCAGTTTGGCACGGCGGGCCTGCATCGCCAGAAAGATGCACCAGATCAGCCCGCCCACCCCGGCCAGCGACAGCACCGCACCGATCCAGATCAGATATTGCATGGTCTTGTCCCTTCGTTGCTGGCGGCTGCGGCAGGGGCTTTCCCTTTGCGCCGCTTCGGCGTAACCGAGGCGTCGGGCCAAGACAAGGCCCGCGCAACACGAGGTGTCGGGATGGACGAGTCTGCAGCAGCAGCGGTGCGGAACATGCGGCAAAGGCTGGGCGAAATCGCCCCCGATGGGCTGGACCTGCTGTTTCGCGACGCCCGGACCCATTACGGCTGGGACGGCCGCCCGGTGACCGATGCCACGCTGCAACAGGCGCTGGCTCTGGCGGCGATGGGGCCGACCGCCTTCAACCAGCAGCCGCTGCGGGTGATCTTCGTGCGCTCGCCCGCGGCCAAGGCGCGGCTGGCTCCGGCGCTGAGTGCGGGCAATCTGGAAAAGACCATGGCGGCCCCGGCAACGGCGATCATCTGCTTTGATCTGGAATTCTGGCGCAACCTGCCAGAGCTGTTTCCGGCCTTTCCGGCGGCGCAGGGCATTTTCGAGGGCAATCCCGACGGGGCGCGGGCTTCGGCACAGCGCAACGGCACCTTGCAGGCGGGCTATTTCATACTGGCCGCGCGGGCGCTGGGTCTGGATTGCGGGCCGATGTCGGGTTTCGATGCGGCCAAGGTGGCGGCAGCCTTTCTGGACGGTCGGCCCTGGGAGGTGAACTTTCTGATCAACCTCGGCCACGGCGACCCCGCACAGGTGCAACCCCGCGGGCCGCGGCTCAACTTCGCGCGGATGGCGCAGATTCTGTGACCGCGGCGGCTTGATCCGGCCCCCGGCCAAGGGTAGGGAGGGCGGCAATCCGCACCGCAGAAAACGAGGCCGCCATGTCCGATCCGACCGACAACTACGCCGTCACCGCCGAAGAGCTGCGCCAGTTCATCGAACGCTTCGAACAACTGGAAGCCGAAAAGAAGGACGTGACCGAGCAGCAGAAAGAGTTGATGGCCGAAGCCAAGGGTCGCGGCTATGACACCAAGGTGCTGCGCAAGGTGGTGGCGCTGCGCAAGCGCAAGCCCGACGACATCGCCGAGGAAGAAGCGGTGCTGGAGCTTTACAAGACCGCGCTGGGGATGGCCTGAGCCTTACGGCGCCAGAAAGGTGACGCCCGGCATCTGCGCGATCCAGGCGGCATCCTGTTCGTATTGCAGGGTCATCGCCGCCACCAGATCCTCGGTCCAGCCGGGCATCTGCAGCTCCAGGTCGATCTGCTCGGGCCGGGCGAACTTGTCCAGAAACGCCGAAACGATGCGCCGCCGCTGTTCCACGGTCTGCGGCGCATGGCTGTCCAGATAGCCGGTCATGCGGCGGAAGCCGTCTTCGGTCATGATCGAGGCCAGCAGGTCGTCGCAATCGTCAAGCCGGGTCAGCGGCGCGTGGCCCGACACCGATTGCAGCACCTCGGGCCAGATCAGCGGCGTGTCCTCGTCGCACCACACATGCAGCGGCACGCCGGGGTTGCGGGCCAGGATATTCTCGATCAGGTCCGACCAGCGCAGGTCCATGGGCTGACTGCCCTCGATGAACTCGGCATAGCTTTTGCCGCGCAGCTTTTTCAGCAGGCAGGGCAGGAAGGTGGCCGGGTTGCGGATGGCCAGGTGAAACTCGGCGTCGATTTCGGGGAAGATCTGGGTGATGGCGCGCAGCCGCTCGCCGCCCGAAGGGTAGAGCGAGCCTTTCAGAACCCATTGCGGGAACGACAGAAATCCGTCCCACGAAAGCACCAGCCGTTCGGCCACGTCTTCGTCCATGATCTGATCCAGCACCAGCGCCTGGGTGTCGCGGCTGGCGGCGGTGCCTTTCAGGGTGATGGCGGTATCGCGGATCAGGCTGCGGTAGCGGGCAGGGCCGGGCACCACGATACCCTGCG
Source organism: Rhodobacter ferrooxidans (assembly GCF_000176015.1). Lineage (GTDB taxonomy): Bacteria > Pseudomonadota > Alphaproteobacteria > Rhodobacterales > Rhodobacteraceae > Pseudorhodobacter_B > Pseudorhodobacter_B ferrooxidans. The sequence continues at coordinate 2,400 of NZ_ACYY01000005.1, forward strand.
CCGACAGCGCGCCGCGGTTCTTCAGCAGGCATTTCAGCAGCCGCTCTTCATCGGTGCAATGGGCGCCGAGGTGATAGACGATGCGCATCGGGTGTCGGGGTCCAGCGTTTGAAAAGGCGGTTTTGCTGGCGCGACTATACGGGCTTTTCTGGACAGTTAAACCGGTTTCCTGTAATTCGGGGCGGTGATGACCAAGCAAAACAGTCAAGTTCAGCCCCGCAGGCTGCCGCGCCCCGATCTGTGGTCGCTGGGGGCGCTGCTGATTGCCGCCCTGGTGGCGGCGCCGATCTTGTCGGTGCTGTGGATCGCCTTTCATCCGGTGGAAAACATCTGGCCGCATCTGCTGGCCTCGGTGCTGCCGCGCTATCTGGCAAATACCGCGGTGCTGATGCTGGGGGTGGGGCTGCTGACCGCCGCGGTGGGGGCGGGGGCGGCCTGGCTGGTGACGATGTATCGCTTTCCCGGCAGTCGGGTTCTGGATGTGGCGCTGCTGTTCCCGCTGGCGGTGCCGGCCTATGTCGGCGCCTATGCGCTGGTGGATTTCTTCGATTATTCCGGCGTGGTGCAGGTGGGCCTGCGCAGCGCCGCGGGCTATGCCTCGGCGCGCGACTACTGGTTCCCCGAGGTGCGCTCGCGTTGGGCGGCGGTGCTGGTGCTGGCGGCGGCGCTGTATCCTTACGTCTATCTGCTGGCGCGGGCGGCGTTCCGCGAGCAGTCGGGCTGCTCCTACGAGGTGGCACGGGCCTTGGGCGCCGGGCCATGGGGGCTGTTTTTCCGGGTCGGCCTGCCACTGGCGCGACCGGCGATTGCCACCGGCGTGGCGCTGGCCTTGATGGAGACGGTGGCTGATTACGGCACCGCCACGCATTTCGGGGTGCAGACCCTGACCACCGGCATCTTTTCGGTCTGGCTGACCGGGGGTAATGCCGGGGGGGCGGCGCAGATCGCGCTGGTGATGCTGGCGGTGATCGTGCTGTTGCTGGCGCTGGAGCGCAGCAGTCGCCGCAACGCCCGCTATCACCGGCTGTCGCGGGCCAGCCGTCCGGTGGAACCGACGGTTTTGCCGGGGGCTCGCGGGTTGCTGGCCATGGGGCTGTGCGCGGTGCCGTTCGGGATGGGCTTCGTGTTGCCGGTGGCGGTGATGGCGGGGCATGCGCTGCGCAACCCGCAGGCCTGGGTTTCGCCCGGGCTGGGGCAGGCGCTGGTCAACACGTTGCTGGTCGGTGGCTCGGCGGCGGCGCTGACGGTGGCGGCGGCGCTGTTTCTGGTTTACGGCGTGCAGCTTTCGGGCCGCGCCTTGCCACGCCTGATGCTGCCGGTGACGACTTTGGGCTATGCCGCACCCGGAGCGGTGCTGGCGGTGGGCCTGCTGGTGCCGCTGGCGGCGCTGGACCATCGGCTGGCGGATGGCATACTGGCGCTGACCGGGCATGACCCCGGCCTGCTGCTGACCGGCACTTCGGCGGCGATCGTGCTGGCCTATGTGGTGCGGTTCTTTGCCATTGCCCAGGGCGCGGTGGATGCGGCCTTCGGGCGAATCTCGCCCAATCTGCCGCTGGCGGCGCGGTCGCTGGGGCGCGGCGCGGGCGGCACCTTGCGCAGCGTCTATCTGCCGTTGATGCGCGGCTCGGTCGCCACGGCACTGCTGGTGGTGTTCGTCGATTGCGTCAAGGAACTGCCGGCGACGCTGCTGCTGCGGCCCTTCAACTTCAACACCCTGGCCACCCGCACCCAGGAACAGGCCAGCCTGGAGCGGCTTGGCGAGGCGGCGCCCGCGGCTTTGCTGGTGATGCTGGTGGGGCTGGCCGCGGTGGTGCTGCTGGCCCGGGCCAACATCCGCAGCGCCCGCGGCTGAAACGTCGCGGGTGCCTGCGAGCCTCCGACAGGCCGCGCCCGCGCGTCTTTTGTGCTTCCTTGACGCATGTCATGGCGATTTTGCCATGTTGGTCGTGAAATTCCGCCGTTGGTGACAACTCGGAGAGGTGCGACATGCGCGACAATTCTCTGAACCGGAGCCGTTTCTTTCTGGCATTGGCCGTGTGCACGGGCGTGGCGGTGGGCGTGGCCTCGCGGGCGCAGAACACCCTGAGCGAGGCCGATCTTGTTGGGGTCTGGCAAGGCGCGGAGATCACCGGTGATCTGGTGATTTCGGGCGAGGTGATGTTCTTTCCCGACGGCCATTACCAACGCAGCCATGTCCTTGGGCAGTTGATGACCATGACCAGCGGGCCTTACCGCGTGGCTGAAAACTGGGTGCATTTCGCAGTCGATGACTATGAGCCCAAATGGTATGCCGGGGTGGCGCAATATCCGCCGCCATCGGAAACCTGGGTTCTGGAGCAGTTCGATGGCGTCCAGCTGAGTGGATCGGTAGGCATCACCCGGATCGACTATCACCGGGTGCAATGAAGCGGTGGTATGGCTGCGGATTGGGCTGCGGTTTGGGTTGCGGTTTGGGTTGCGGTTTGGGTTGCGACTGGTTTGCGAAGCGGCTATAAAACGCGCGAAGCACCCGTAGCTCAGCTGGATAGAGCGCTGCCCTCCGAAGGCAGAGGCCACACGTTCGAATCGTGTCGGGTGCACCAATCTGATCAATAGCTTGGGTGGTGTTTGGCCCGGTGCCTTCTGAAACGGGATGCACCCGGACAGCACGAAGTGGGTCAGGGCAGGTTCTGTCACGCGAATCCGCGCGCATCACGCTTGATCCTGCGCGGGTCCCTGGTGCCCGGTCACGGATCACCCCAGCAGCCGTCCGATCATCCCGGTCAGCCGGTTCACCCCGCTTGTATAGGGCGGGAACAGCAGCGGCAGCGCCGAAAAGCGGTTGGCAAGGATCGCGCGTTCGTGACTGAAGGCGCGGAAGCCGTGCAGCCCATGCGCAGCCCCGATGCCGGAATTGTTGACGCCGCCGAACGGCAGGCCGGGATGGCTGTAGTGCAGCATCGTCAGGTTCACCCCGACCGCGCCGGAACTGGTGGCGGCGATGATCCGGTCCACCCGGGCGCGGGTTCGGTCAAAGACATACAGCGCCAGCGGCTTGGGGCGGGCGTTGATGCGGGCCAGAACCTCGGCCAGATCGTCATAGGCGATTATCGGCAGGATCGGGCCGAAGATCTCTTCGCGGTCGATGGCCATTTCCGGGGTGATCGCCTCGATCAGCGTCGGGCCAAGCCCGCGGCCTTGCTGGCCACCGTCCAGCAGCAGGCGCGCACCGCGGGACAGCGCGTCGCGGGTCAGCCCGGCCAGGCGGGCGGCATGGGCGTCGTTGACGATCCGCGCCAGATTTGGGCTGGTGGGGCCTGAACCATAGGCATGGGCGATGCGCTCGCGCAGCAGCGCCAGAAAGCGGTCCTTGACCGCGACATGCACGAACAGATGATCGGGCGCGATGCAGGTCTGGCCGGCATTGGCGAACTTGCCGAAGGCCAGCCATTTCGCCGCCTGCTCCAGATCGGCATCCGGGCCGATGATGGCCGGGGATTTGCCGCCCAGCTCCAGCGTGACCGAGGCCAGATGCTGCGCTGCCGCCGCCATCACGATCTTGCCCACCTCCGGACTGCCGGTGAAAAAGATGTGATCGAACGGCAGCGCCAGCAGCGCCTGCGCCACTTCCTTGCCGCCCTCGACCACCGCCACCAGGTCGGGCGGGAAGGTGTCGGCCAACAGCCGCGCCAGCAGCGCCGAGGTGGCGGGTGTCAGTTCCGAGGGCTTCACGATGGCGCTGTTGCCCGCCGCCAGACAGGACACCAGCGGCCCCAGCGCCAGGTTGAACGGGTAATTCCAGGGGGCGATGATCAGGCAGACCCCGCGCGCCTGCGGGGCGATGCGCGCCGAGGTGCCGAAGGTCGTCAGCGTCGGTGCCACCCGGCGCGGCCGCATCCAGCGGCGCAGATGCCGCGAGGTGTGGCTGATCTCCTGCAAGACCGGCAGGATCTCGGTCAGGATCACCTCGGCCTCGGGCTTGCCGAAATCCTGTGCCAGGGCTGCGATGATGGCCGCCTTATGGGCGCGGATGGCCGAAGCCAGCCGGTGCAGCGCGGTGCGGCGCTCGGCCAGCCCGAAGGTCAACCGGCGGTTTTCCACCCCGGCCTGCTGGGCGGCAAAAAGCGGCTCTGGCCCGTGGTCCGCTAGGTCTTTCACACGCGCCTCCTTCGGCCCGGCGCCGTGCGATGGCGGCGAAGGGCGTTTGGCATCAGGCCGCTGCGGATCGAGGCCGCGGCCAGTGCTGATCCTGACACCGCGCGCCGATCTGCGCAACACGCACGGGCAAATCCGTGCCGCTGCCCGACAAGGCAAAGGCCGCGCCGGTTGCCCGACGCGGCCTTTGATTGCGGTTGGGAAGGCCTTAGAGGTCTTCGCCGTCCTGCGCCGCACCCATTTCGTCGAACAGGTTGGCGATTTCGAAATCGGCTTCGGCTTCGGCTTCGGCTGCCAGTTCCTGGATCGACTTGCCCGAGGCTTGCAGTTCGGCCTCTTCGACCGAACGGGCGACGTTCAGGGTGATCTTGACCACGACTTCCGGGTGCAGCACCACGGAAACCGCGTGCAGGCCCAGATCCTTGATCGGACGGTCGAGCACCACTTGCGCCCGGTTCACGCTGAACCCGGCGGCGGTGGCAACCTCGGCGGCGTCACGCGTGGTGACCGAGCCGTAAAGCGCGCCCGAATCGGAAGCCGAGCGGATGACCACGAAGATCTGGCCATCGAGCTTGGTGCCGACGACTTCGGCTTCCTTGCGGGTTTCCAGGTTCTCGGCTTCGAGATGCACCTTCTTGGCCTCGAACGAGGCGATGTTGGCGGCATTGGCACGCAGCGCCTTGCCTTGCGGCAAAAGGAAGTTGCGCGCGAAGCCGTCTTTCACGTTGACGACTTCGCCCATCTGGCCAAGCTTGGCCACGCGTTGCAGAAGAATGACTTGCATGGGTTTTGCTCCTTAGCGCACGGCATAGGGCAGCAGGGCAAGGAAGCGGGCGCGCTTGATGGCCGTGGCCAGTTCGCGTTGCTTCTTGGCCGAGACCGCGGTGATGCGCGAGGGCACGATCTTGCCACGCTCGGAGATGTAGCGCTGCAGGGTGCGGGTGTCTTTGTAGTCGATGGCCGGTGCATTGTCGCCCGAGAACGGGCAGACCTTGCGGCGGCGGAAAAACGGTTTGGTCGCCATTTGGTTGGTCCTTTCCTGTCTGGGGATCAGCGACGCGGGCCGCCGCCGAAGCCGCCCCGGTCACCACCGAAGCCGCCACGGTCGCCGCCACTGCGTTCGGGACGATCACCAAAGGCCGGGCGTTCGCGGCGTTCGCCGCCAAAGCCGCCTTCGGGCCGGTCGCCGCGGTCACGCTCGTCACGCTTCTGCATCTGGACCGAGGGCCCTTCGACATGGGCATCGACCTTGATGGTCAGCACGCGCATCACGTCGTCATGCAGGCGGGCAAGGCGTTCCATTTCCTGAATGGCCGCCGACGGCGCGTCGGTTTTCAGGAAGGCATAGTGGCCCTTGCGATTCTTGTTGATCTTGTAGGCCATCGTCTTGACGCCCCAGTATTCGTGTTCAACGACTTTGCCGCCGTTGTCCGCGATGACCGTGGAGAAGTGTTCGATGAGGCTTTCGGCCTGCGTCGAGGAAATATCCTGACGCGCGATCATGACATGCTCGTAAAGCGGCATGTAGGCTCCGTTCTGTCTGGGCGCATTTCATCGGTCGGGCGTGTGCTTGCCGCTGCCGGACCACGAGGGGATGCGCCGGGTCAAGGGACTGCGGCAAGATGCGGGTTTCTACACGGCGGGCTGGGGGGATGCAAGCGGGAAGATTGGTGGGTTTCGATTTGGCAGGGTATTGAAATTGTGGGGATTTGCGGGGGGGCAAGCAGGGGGGCTGTCTGCCCCCCTCGGCCTTCGGCCTCACCCCCCGAGGATATTTTCGCAAAGGAGAATGGGGAAGGGGTGGAATTGCTTGTGGGGGAGGGCGGGCTTAGGGTGAGCGGGGCGATTGGAGGGCATGGGGTGCGGCATCCGCGATTTCTGGTGTTTCTGGCGGTGTTGGCGCTGGTGGGCGGGGCGGCGGCCTGGGGCCTTGGCGCGGTGTCGGGGATCGTGATCGGCTTTGATGCGGCGGCGGCGGTGTTTCTGGCGACCTGTCTGCCGTTGTGGCTGGACGATCATCCCGACCGGATGCGGGCGCGGGCGGCGCGGGACGATGGCGGGCGGGGCTTGCTGTTGCTGGTGTCGGTCAGTGCGCTGGTGGTGGTGGTGCTGGCGTTGGCGCAGTTGATCGGCGGGCGGCAGGCGCAGGATATGGGAAGTTTCGCGCTGCTGGTGGGGACGCTGCTTTCGGCCTGGCTGTTTGTCAATCTGGTCTTCGCCTTTCACTATGCGCATGTGTTCTATGATCAGGCGGGCGGCAAGGATGTGGGCGGTTTGGGGTTTCCGGGGGCCGAGCCGCCGATCTTTGCCGATTTCTGCTATTTCTCCTTCGTGATCGGCATGACCAGTCAGGTGTCGGACGTGCCGGTGCTGGCGCGCAGTTTGCGGCGGGTGGTGATGGTGCAGGGGATCATCGCCTTTCTGTTCAATCTGGGGGTGCTGGCGCTGACGGTGAACGTGCTGGCGGCGGTGCTTTAGCCGGGCCACGCAGTTGTGAGTGTTCGGCGGTGAACAGGGGCTGTTCGGGGCTGTGCATTGAGGCGGGGCGGCGGATCGGGCAAGTTGGGGGCAGCCGGAATTCTTCGGCAGAGCAATCGTTTACCAGAACCGGAGATCTTACCCATGCGTTTCACCCCTGTCGCGCTGATCGGCGCGCTGCTGGCCGCCCCGGCCTTTGCCGCCCCCGAGGCCTATGTGCTGGACCCCAGCCATTCGCAGATCGTGTTCAGCTACAACCACCTGGGCTATTCGACCACCACCGCGATGTTCTCGGGCTTCGAGGGGACCATCAGCTTTGACGCCGAGGCCCCCGCCGCATCGTCGGTGTCGGTGGCGTTTCCGGTCAAGACCATGCTGACCGGCTGGCAGGCGCGGTTTGATCATTTTATGACGCCGGATTTCTTTGGCGCCACCGATGACGAGATGGTGTCGTTTGTCTCGACCGGCATCGAGGTGACGGGCGAGAAGACCGCGAAGATCACCGGCGATTTCACCCTGAATGGTGTCACCAAGCCGGTGGTGCTGGACGCGGTGCTGAACGCCGCGGGCGAGCATCCGATGGAAAAGAAGCCGTGGCTGGGGTTCAGCGCCACCACCGCGTTGCTGCGGTCGGATTTCGGGCTGGGGGCGTTTGCGCCCTATGTGTCGGATGAAGTGCCGGTGACGATCTCGATCGAGGCGATGAAGGCGGAGTGATCCGGCTGCAAGCGTAAGGAAAGGCCGCCGGGGAAACCTGGCGGCCTTTTGCGTTTGCGGTCAGCGGCGGGTGGCGGTCAGGGCGATACTGACGGTGACGGGGAAGCCCACGGTGGCCTCGTCGGGGTAGGCGGTGCCGATCTGGAAGGCGCGGCGGTCGAGGGTCGCGGTGCCTTGCATCTGTGCGGTGTCGCCGGTGATCTGCAGGGTGAAGGGCAGGGTCAGCGGCTGGCTGATGCCGTGCAGCGACAGGGTGCCGGTGGCAAGGTAGGCTGTGCCATCGGCGGTGATCTCGGCGGTGAAGATGGCCGTGGGGTGCAAGGCGGCGTTCAGGAACTCGGGGCCTTTGGCCTGGTCGGTGACAGCACCGAGGGTCAGGGAGCTGGTGTCGATGCGGGCGGTGACGTGGTTGCCGGTGGCGGCCTCGGGGTCGAAGGTGATCTCGGCCGACCAGGTGGCAAAGCTGCCTTCGACCGCGGTGCCGAGGCGGGAGACCGAGAAGCTCAGGGTGCCGGAGGTGATTTGCCAGTTGCCGCTGGTGGCGGTCTGCGGGGCTTGCGCCGTGGGGGCGGGCGGGATCAGGGCGACGGCGAGGCCCGCGCCGAGGATATAGACGGCGAGGGCGGTCAGCAGCGGTTTGGTGGCGCGGCTGGCATGGGTTTGGCCTGCAGGGGTGCCGCGCAGCATGCGGGCCAGGGTGGAATCGCGGTCGATCAGGGCGTGTTTCAGCGCGCCTGCAACGTGCAGCAGGATTGCTGCGGCCATAAGCTTGGTGAACACCCAGTGCAGGGCGCTGGCCGCAGCGGCCAGGCTTTCGGATTTCGGCACCAAGGGCAGGTCTTGCCCCAGCGGCCACAGGATCGGCGCGAAGCCGGAGGTGGCGGCGTGATGCACCCAGCCCGACAGTGGCACCGCCAGCAGCGAGAGGTACAGCAGCCAGTGGGTCGCCTCGGCGGCGAAGGTTTCCAGCCGCCGTTCGGGGTGCAGCGGCGCGGGGCGGGTTTCGGTCAGCATGTAGGCGATGCGCAGCAGGGCCACGAAGAAGGTGGCGATGCCGAGGGTCTTGTGCAGCGAGAAAACGGCGGCCTTGGCTGCGGCGGCCTCGGCGCCGTCCACCGGCAGGGCATTGGCGTAAAGGCCAAGCGGGATGGCGGTCAGGATCAGCAGGGCGGTCAGCCAATGCAGGCTGCGGGCGGCTTTGCCGTAGGATCGGGTTGTGTTGCGCATGGGGTTTCTCCTGTTGCCGGGAAGGTAGCAGGGCGGGCCGGGGCCTTATACGGGGTGCGGCGCACAGGCCTTGTGCGAAAGATTGCACCCGGGCCGGGGGCGGAGTAACCAAGGGCAGGGTTGAAAAGGGGACCAAGATGAGCCGCGCATTCGTTTTTCCGGGGCAAGGGGCACAGACCATCGGCATGGGGCAGGCGCTTGCTGCGGCCTATCCGGCGGCGAAGGCGGTGTTCGACGAGGTGGACGAGGCCTTGGGCGAGAAGCTGTCGGCGCTGATCTGGCAGGGCGACATCGCGGCGCTGACGCTGACGCAGAACGCGCAGCCGGCGCTGATGGCGACCTCGATTGCGGCGCTGCGGGCGTTGCAGGCCGAGGGGATCGGAGTCGAGACGGCGGCGTTTGTGGCGGGACACAGCTTGGGGGAATATTCGGCGCTTTGTGCGGCGGGGGCCTTGGGGCTGGCTGATACGGCGCGGCTGTTGCGCATCCGCGGGGCGGCGATGCAGGAGGCGGTGCCGGTGGGTGTGGGGGCGATGGCGGCGCTGCTGGGCCTCGATTTTGCCGCTGCGGTGGAAGTGGCGGCAGAGGCGGCGCAAGGGGAAGTGTGTCAGGCGGCGAATGACAACGATCCGGGGCAGGTGGTGGTTTCCGGCCACAAGGGCGCGGTGGAGCGGGCGTTGGAGATCGCCAAGGCGCGGGGTGCCAAGCGGGCGCTGTTGCTGCCGGTCAGCGCGCCTTTCCATTGCGCGCTGATGCAGCCTGCGGCGGCGGTGATGGCCGAGGCTTTGGCGGGGGTGGTGATTGCAGCGCCTTCGGTGCCGGTGGTGGTGAACGTGCGGGCCGAGGCTGTGACCGAGCCTGACCGCATCCGCGATCTGCTGGTGGCGCAGGTCACAGGCTCGGTGCGCTGGCGGGAATCGGTGCTGTGGATGCAAGGGGCCGGGGTGACCGAGTTCTGGGAAATCGGTGCGGGCAAGGCGCTTTCCGGCATGATCAAGCGCACGGCTACGGGGGCTGTGACCCGCGCGGTGGGCACGCCCGAGGATGTGGCAGCGGCGGTGGCAGGGTAGGTTTCAGAGGCTTTCGATCACCGTGATGTCTGCTGCGGCGCTGGGGGGCAGGGTGTTGGCGGTCAGGATGCGGCGCAGCCGGGCCGTCACCTCGCCCGCGGTGAAGTTCGCATCGACCTCGATATAGGGCACCCCGGCCTTGCGCACCGCCTCGCGCTTGACGGAATCGCGCAGGAAGGCGCGGTTCTGGTAGTGGCCGCTGCCCTGATATTCGATGGCGGCGACCAAGCGGCCGGCGCGGTTGAACACCGCGAAATCCAGCCGTTTGGAGTTGATCGAGGCGAAGGCGGCCTGACGGTCGGCATCCGAGCCAAAGCCTTGCCGTGGCCGGATCACCTCGCCCAGCGATGTTTGCGCCATGACCCGGTGGCCGTCGCCAACCTCGCGGATCACGCTCTCCAGCACCGGAAGCAATCGGGCCTCCTCGCGGTTCAGCAGGGTGCAGACCTCGAATTCGACGGCGGCAATGGCATCCATCTGGGCGTGCGGGTTGGTCATTGCGGCCACTTGCGGCACGGCAAAGGGCACCACCTTGCGCCCCGGGGTTGGTCCTGACCGCAAGCTTGGGGTGCGGCGGCGCTTGCGACTGAACCGGGTGACCACCCAGCCGACCAGCAACAGGCAGATCACCGCCAGCCCTGCGGACAGACCCGGATCGTTGCCGAGCGCCGAGAAATGCGGGTTTTGCAGAATCATGGGACGACGCCGATTGCCAAAGCTGCCCCGTTCTGCACGCAGATTGCGGCGGCGGCATGGCCACGGGCAGGGCATGGCCGACCAGCCCCGGTTCAGGGCCTTGGCAAGCCGCCGGAATTGCCGCATGACGGCGGCGGGTTTGCAGGCAGGGCGCGGCGATGGCACAGGGCTTCGGGTTTCAGGTGGCGGCACGCGATGGCGCGGCGCGGACGGGCGTGATCTCGACCCCGCGTGGCGAGATCAGGACGCCCGCCTTCATGCCGGTGGGCACGGCGGCGACGGTGAAGGCGATGCTGCCGGACTCGGTGCGCGCCACGGGTGCCGATATCCTGCTGGGCAACACCTATCACCTGATGCTGCGCCCCACCGCCGAGCGGATTGCCCGGCTGGGCGGGCTGCACCGCTTCATGAACTGGGACCGGCCGATCCTGACGGATTCCGGCGGTTTTCAGGTGATGAGCCTGGCGTCCTTGCGCAAGCTGACCGAAGATGGCGTGACGTTTTCCAGCCACATCGACGGCTCGAAACACATGCTCAGCCCCGAACGCAGCATGGAGATCCAGAAGCTGCTGGGCAGCGATATCGTGATGTGTTTCGACGAATGCCCGGCGCTGCCCGCCACCGATGCCGAGGTGGCGAAAAGCATGGCGCTGTCGATGCGTTGGGCGCAACGCTCTCGCGATGCCTTTGGGAGCCGGCCCGGCCACGCGCTGTTCGGCATCATGCAGGGCGGCGTGACGCGGGAGTTGCGCGAGCAATCCGCCAAGGCGCTGACCGCGATCGGCTTTGACGGCTATGCCGTGGGCGGCCTTGCGGTGGGCGAGGGGCAGGAGGCGATGTTTTCGGTGCTGGACTACGCGCCCGGAATGCTGCCCGAGGACAAGCCGCGCTACCTGATGGGGGTGGGCAAGCCCGACGACATCGTGGGGGCGGTGCAGCGCGGCATCGACATGATGGATTGCGTGCTGCCCTCGCGGTCCGGGCGCACCGGGCAGGCGTTCACCCGGCACGGTGTGGTCAATATCAAGAACGCCCGGCATATGGATGACCCGCGGCCCCTGGACGAGGCCTGCACCTGCCCGGCCTGCCGCAGCTACAGCCGCGCCTATCTGCATCATGTGTTCAAAAGCGGCGAGATCATCGCCTCGATGCTGCTGACCTGGCACAATCTGCAATATTATCAGGACCTGATGGCAGGCTTGCGCGGGGCGATTGCGGCGGGGCGGCTGGGCGATTTTGCGGCGGATTTCCATGCCCAGCGGGCGGCGGGGGATATCGAACCGCTGTAAGGCCGGGAAAGACAAAATCCTTGGAAGGATTTTGCCAAGAATTTTCGAAAATTCTTGGGTCCGGACGGCGGGGCGGTCCGGTCAGTTCTTGCGCCGCAGTTCCAGCAGGATGGTCGCGCCGGGTTCAACCTTGCCGTCAAACTGGCTGTCCACCAGCCCGTCCTCGCAGATCACCGACAGGTAGGCGTTGGCGTTCAGCGAAATATCAGCCGTCATCTTTTGCCGCCCCGCGGTTTCCTGCAGCTTCCAGTCGGGTTCGGCCTTGAAGGCGTTCTTGAAATAAACCGAGGCCGCCACCAGCGCCAGCCGCACCGCGGTGGCACGGGCGAACTGGATGCCGACCACCGTTTCGGCCATCACCACGCCTGCGGACCTCTCGCGGCTGGCGGCGACCTGCATGCCGTTCGGCATCGGCTGCACCTGAAAGCCTGCCGCCGCGTTCATGCAACCCAGAAAACTGCCGGTCTGCATCAGCCCGGCCATCACCTGGGCGATCACCTCCATCATGCAGGCCGAATCGGGCGGTGCCAGCGCGGCATCTGCGGGGTGCATCTTCGCTGCGGCATCGGGATTCGGGCGGAAAATGTGGAACATTCTATTCAGTTTCCTCGGGGGCTCACAGCATCGGATTTCCGCCGCGATTGCGGCGCGATCAGGGCCGGATTCCGACGATTTCGCGGATTGCCGCCGCTGCAGCGCCCCTGCGGCACCGTGTCACCGCCGGTTTGGCAGGGGGAAGGGGCGCTCGATTGTGCCCTTGCCCCCACACCCGCTCGGGCGCATCATTCCTGACAAGCGATGGTTGACACGGGGCCACCCCGCCACCAGATATGACTGCTGACAGAGGGGAGGGGCGCGCTGCCGATGACCGGGGCCAGACCCTCCTGCCATACGAGGACAAGAGCATGAGCGACCAGCTTTTCCCCAGCTACCCGGTGTTGCCGCTGCGCGATATCGTGGTGTTCCCGCATATGATCGTGCCGCTGTTTGTGGGGCGCGAAAAATCGGTGCGGGCTTTGGAAGTGGTGATGGCCGAGGACCGGCAGATCCTGCTTTCCAGCCAGATCGACCCCACCGTTGACGACCCCGCCGCCGACGGCATCTATCGCGCGGGTGTTTTGGCCAACGTCTTGCAACTGCTGAAACTTCCCGATGGCACCGTCAAGGTGCTGGTCGAGGGCAAGTCGCGGGTGCGCATCACCGAATTCGTCGCCAACGACAGCCATTTCGAGGCCCGCGTGGCCCCCTTGACCGAACTGCCGGGCGATCCGGCGGTGGTCGAGGCGCTTTTGCGCACCGTGGCCGAGGAATTCGAGCGTTACGCCAAGGTCAAGAAGAACATCCCCGAAGAGGCGATGGCGGCGGTGTCTGATGCCACCGAACCGGCACGTCTTGCCGATCTGGTGGCAGGCCATCTGGGCATCGAGGTCGGGCTGAAACAGGCGCTGCTGGAGACGCTCGACGTCGCGGAACGCCTGGAAAAGGTTTACGGCCACATGCAGGGCGAAATGTCGGTCTTGCAGGTCGAGAAGAAGATCAAGTCCCGCGTCAAGACCCAGATGGAGCGCACGCAGCGCGAATATTATCTGAACGAGCAGATGAAGGCCATTCAGAAGGAGCTGGGCGACGGCGAGGATGGTCAGAACGAGGTGACCGAGCTGGAAGCCCGCATCGCGAGGACGCAGCTTTCCAAGGAAGCCCGCGACAAGGCCGATGCCGAGCTGAAGAAGCTGAAATCCATGTCGCCGATGAGCGCCGAAGCCACGGTGGTGCGCAACTATCTGGATTGGCTCTTGGGCGTGCCCTGGGGCACCAAATCGCGCACCAAGAAGGATCTGGGCAAGGCCCAGGCGGTGCTGGATGCCGACCATTACGGGCTGGAAAAGGTCAAGGAACGCATCGTCGAATACCTGGCGGTGCAGGCGCGCTCGGCCAAGCTGAAGGGGCCGATCCTGTGCCTGGTCGGCCCTCCGGGTGTCGGCAAGACCTCGCTTGGCCGGTCGGTGGCGCGGGCGACGGGGCGCGAGTTCATCCGTATCAGCCTTGGCGGCGTGCGCGACGAATCCGAAATCCGTGGCCACCGGCGCACCTATATCGGCTCGATGCCGGGCAAGATCATTCAGGCGCTGAAGAAGGCGAAAACCACCAACCCGCTGATCCTGCTGGATGAAATTGACAAGATGGGGCAGGATTTCCGCGGCGATCCGGCCAGCGCCATGCTGGAGGTGCTGGACCCCGAACAGAACTCGACCTTCACCGACCACTACCTGGAGGTCGAATACGACCTGTCGAACGTGATGTTCATCACCACCGCCAACAGCTACAACATGCCCTCGCCGCTGTTGGACCGGATGGAGATCATCCCGCTGGCCGGCTACACCGAGGACGAGAAGCGCGAGATTGCCAAGGGGCACCTGATCCCCAAGCAGATCGCCAACCACGCGCTGCGCAAGGGCGAGTTCAAGATCACCGATGCGGCGCTGACCGAGATCATCCGCACCTATACCCGCGAGGCCGGGGTGCGGAACCTGGAACGCGAGATTGCCAAGCTGGCGCGCAAGGCGGTTACGGAAATCGTCAAGGCCAAGTCCAAGACCGTCGAGGTGACGCCCGAGTCGCTGGAAAGCTGGCTGGGGGTGAAACGCTACCGTTACGGTCTGGCCGAGGCTACTGATCAGGTGGGGGTTGTTACTGGCCTCGCCTGGACCTCGGTTGGGGGGGAGCTTCTGTCGATCGAGGCGCTGCGCCTGCCCGGCAAGGGCCGGATGAAGACCACCGGCAAGCTGGGCGACGTGATGAAGGAATCCATCGAGGCGGCCTCCAGCTTCGTGCGCTCGATCAGCCCGGAACTGGGGATCAAGCCGCCGAAGTTCGAGACCATCGACATCCACGTTCACGTTCCCGAAGGGGCAACCCCGAAGGACGGGCCGAGTGCGGGCGTGGCGATGGTGACCTCGATCGTGTCGGTGCTGACCGGGATCGCGGTGAAGAAGGACGTGGCGATGACCGGCGAGGTGACGCTGCGTGGCAATGTGCTGCCCATCGGCGGCTTGAAGGAAAAGCTGCTGGCAGCACTTCGGGGCGGCATCAAGACCGTGCTGATCCCGGAGGAAAACGCCAAGGATCTGACCGAGATCCCCGACAACGTGAAGCAGGGGATGACGATCATCCCGGTTTCCAACGTGCGCGAGGTGCTGCGGCATGCCCTGGTGCGGATGCCCGAGCCGGTGGAATGGGACGAGGCCGCCGAGGAAGCCGCCGCTGCCGCCAAGGCCGCGGGTGGGGCGGCAGCCCCGGCGCAGACCGCGCACTAAGCGCAACGGCCAGAACAGCAAGGGGCGCGTCCTGCGGGGCGCGCCTTTTTCATGCCGCGGGGCAGGGGAAAGGCTTGGCTTTTCTGTTTCTTGGCAGTTCCGTTATCTGCCGATCTGGCGTAGTCTCGTTGCCAGAACCGCAACAATAACGGGACATCGCCCATGACCGCGCCCAAACCCGCCTCTACCGCCAAACCGGCTGCGAAACCGGCTGCCCGGCCCGCCCCGAAGGCTGCCGCCAAACCGGCGGCCAAACCGGCTGCCAAACCCGTGGTGGCTGCAAATCCTGCGCCGGTGGAAGGGGCTGTGGTTGCCGCCGCCAAAGCCAAACCGGCCAACGCCAAGGCCGCCTCGGTGCTGAAGCTGAAGGACCTGGTGGACCGGGTGGTGAAGGCCACCGGCGGCAAGAAGAAGGGCATCAAGGAGATCGTGGTGGCGACGCTGGCCAGTCTGGGTGATGCGCTGACCAAGGGCGAGGATCTGAACCTGCCGCCCTTGGGCAAGGCCCGCGTCGGGCGGCAGAAAGACCAGGCCGAGGGCGAGTTGCTGGTGGTCAAGCTGAAGCGTGGCGGGGCTGGCGGTGCAGGCCGGAAAGCCGCGAAAGAAGCGCTTGCAGCCGCCGAAGACAACGGCTAAGACGCGCTCCACGGGTGATTAGCTCAGTGGTAGAGCGCTTCGTTCACATCGAAGATGTCAGGGGTTCAAATCCCTTATCACCCACCATTCCATTTTTTCCGACTTGATCGACGAATGTGCCGGGGTGCAACCATGGGGCTGCACAACGGCAGTTTTTTCTGTTAGGATGCTTGGATGCGCTGTGCCGAAGGTGCGGGGCTCGGGTTCACATCGGGAAAGGGAATTGGCGTCATGGCTGACTTGCCTTCAAAGGAAGACCTCGCCGCGGCGGGCGTGCAACTTGATCCGCTGCGCGGGCTGGAATCGGTGACCCAGGCGGCGCGCGATCTGGCCGACAGCCTGCGTCGCGGCACCATCGTCGCGGGCAATCTGGCCGAGCGCGAGTTGTCGATCGTGATCGGGCTGGCCGAGACCATCCGCGACCAGACGGTTTCCGAGCCGCTGCTGAAACGGGCGCGGGCGGTGCCGGTGGTGCGCGGGCTGCGGGTCAGCTCGCACCGGGCGCTGGACCTTGGCTTTGACGCGCTGGGGGTCAGCCTGACGCTGGGCTCGGGCGCGGTGGATGCTTTCCTGTCGGCGCCGCGCGGGGCAGAGAAGGTCGCTTAAGACCCGGCCGCAACCACTTGAAAACTCAAGGTTATCGGGGCGTCGTCGGCGCCATCGGTCAGCCGGAAACTGACGCTCCAGCGGCCCGGTGCGGCGTCGGCGGGCACCTCGACGCTGACCACCAGCTTTTCGAAATCGCGCGGCTGCACCGTCAGGGTTTCGGGGGTGAAACTGACCACCAGCCCGGCCTGCGGTGCGCCTTCGTGCAGCACCTGGGTCAGCCGCGGAGTGATGGCCTCCATCACCTCTTGCCCCGGATTGTCCACCGACAGCGGCACCCGCAGCGTGGTGCCGGCGCTGACCGTGGCACCCGGAGCGGGCTTTGGCGGTTCGGGTTCGGCGGCGCGGGCGGTGCGGCTGGCGGCCATCACCGTGGCGAACATCGCCGTTGCCGCCGTGCTGCCATGGCGGATGATGGATTGCAGCGGGGTTTCCCCGGCGCGGTTGGGTTGCGGCTGACCCGAGACCGCCTCGGCCACCACCTGCGTCACCGAGGCCGACAGCTTCAGCGCGCTGTCCACCAGATCTGCCACCGCATCGCGCGGGCCGGGGTCTTTGGCATCGCTCATGGGTGAACGGCCACCTGCGGCGCCGGGGCGCAGTCGTCATCGCAAGGCTTGGGCGTGGCCACGGTGGCGCCGGTCAGCCGGATATCCAGAAACGGCTTGCCGCGCAGCCCGACCGAGACGGTGTAATCCGAGGCCACCTGCCAGGTGTTGCAGAACCGCACCTGCAGCGGCGTGCGCATCTGCAGCGCGTGATGGATCGGCGCATCCAGTGCCGTCTTCATCTCGTGGCTTTGCGCATGGGTGTCGGGAAAGCGGTGGGCCAGGTTCACCGGCTTGTCAGGACCGGCGTCGAACCGGACCTCGTGTTCCAGCTTGCAGGCGCAATCGTCGTCCCACAGGTGCATGTGCACCATCGGCTTGTCGGTGCGGTGGACAAAATCCGCCTGCACCCGGTGGCTCAAGGGATCGTGCCGGTCGCTGCCCGCCAGCGCAAAAGCCGCCCCGGCGGGCTGGCTGACGATCAGGTGCCGGGTTTCTTCGTCTGACATGCAAAGCCCCTCGCGTTAGCGGATTCTGTAAACATCCATATCAAATTTGGCGTTGCATTGCCAATTTTCAAAGACGATGCGAATCTCGTGCTCGCCGCACAGACAGGCATGGCCGAAGGCGGTCTTGCCTTCCTCGTCCAGATGCACACAGATCTCGGCACCATCGACCCAAAGCGTGAACACCCGGTCGGTGACGATCTGGATGCGGTAAACCCCGGCATTGAAGCAGCCCTTGCCGACCCAGGCGGCGCGGTAGGGCAGGTTGATCTCGCGCAGGCTGCGCGGGCGCATGTCGCTGCTGGGCAGGCCTTCGGCGCAATTGGCGTCGGGGCCGATGTCCAGCGCCTGGCGGTTGACGGTGATCCAGACCGGCCGGCTGGCCGAGCACAGCGCGTGCTGCAAGGTGACGCCGCGCACCAGATGCACCTGATCGGGCAGGCCGCGCGCGGCTCCCAGTTCGGGCGAGGCATTGGTGAAGCCGCGCCGCACATAGACCGGCGTGCCCACCTCGCCATGGTTGATGTCGCCACCGTCCTTCGGTTTTTCCGCCGGTTTGGCGGCAAACACCTCGACCCGCAGCTTGTCGCGCAGCGCCGCATTCAGCAGCGCGTATTCCGGCGAGCCTTGCACCACCGCCAGCAGCAGCCGTTCCGGGGCAAAGCGGTCCAGCGGCACCACATTGCCTGCCGCCGAAAACTCGGGCGCCGTGGTGACGGCGATCAGCATCAGGTTCGAGATCGGCATATGGGTGATTTCCTCGACGAAGGCCGAGAATTGCGCCAGTTCCGCGCCGTTGCCGCCCAGGCCCGCCAGATCGCTTTGCTCGATCATCACCACCTGGCGCTGCTTGACGTCATAGGTCACCGCGACCGAGGCCCCCGCCGCCTGTGCCGCCCGCGCCAGATCGACCATCGCCAGCGCCACACCGCGTTCGGGCGCTTGCAGGTTGATGGTGAAAATCTCGACCCCGGCATCGGTCAGCAGCGCCAGCTTGGCGCGGTCGGCGGCTTCGCCATGCGGGCCGATGTTGACCTCGAATTCGATGCCGACGCCGACCACCGTGCCCTGCGCCACCGAGGTATCCCTTGGCCAGTCCAGCGCGTCGCGGGTCAGGCGTTTCACCGCGTCGATCGCGCGGCCCTGATCGTCCTGCTTGTCATAGATGATCTCGACCGGCTCGGCGCGGTTCATCGCATCGCGCAGGATACCCAGCTTCGACAACCGCTCGTTGAAGCGTTCGGGGTCGGCGTCCAGATCGGCCACGGTATAGACCTGCGTGCTGCCATCGGCATGCAGCACCGTGGCCTCGACCAGACCGGCGCGGCCCACGCCCAAGGCTTCGACAAATCCCCTTTCCGTCGGCATCGCATCGTCCTTTCCCTGTTGGCGACCCGGTCAGGGCCGCGGCAAATCTCCGCTTTCCTGCAAATCCTCGAAACTGGTGCCCTCGCGGCGCAGCCGCAGCTTGCCGGGCAGCACCAGCCCCTGCGCGCTGGTCTGGCACGACAGCAGGCAAGCCTGCACCTCGGCCACGCCCATCACGAAACTCGGGATCGGGCTCATCTTGCGTTCCTGCTGCCCGGCGATTTCCTCGGCCAGCTCGCCCCCCACCCGGTCGATCATCGATTCCACCACCGCCAGCATGATCCAGCCGACAATCGGAATGATCAGATCGACGAACACGTCGCAGCAGCTTTGCCCGGCGTCGAACTCGCCCATCTCGGCGCGGAAGGTGGCGCTACATTCGGTGTCGGTTTCCACCACATCCAGCCGCAGGAAGATCGGGCCGTCAAAGCTGACATCCGGATCAGGCCAGCAGTCGATATGCACCTCGGCCTCGCCCGAGACCCACAGATGGCCTTCGGCGGTGTCATGGTCGCCGGGGTTCGACGGCGTGACCGACAACGATGTCAGCGTGGCATCGCCCTCGTCGGTGCTGATCTCCTGCGCGCCGCCCGCCAGATCGGGGAATTCCTCGGCGATGGCACTGGCGATGTTTTCATCCAGCACCGCGCGGCTGAGCGCCAATGCCAGAGTATTGGCGCCGCGGAAATTGTCGGGCGCCACGTCATCGGCGGCGGTGCCGGTGCGGCGGTTCATCAGGATGGCAAGGGTCTGGCTGGCCACCAGCAGAAAACCCACCGGGGTCGCCAGCGTCACCGCCGGATCGCCCGACTGCGGCGTGTAAAGCGGAAAGCGGCGGGGCGCGAGGTAACTTGCCGCTTCCGATTGCAGCAGGGCGCGGGCGGCGGCCTCGTCGAACCAGGGTTCCTTGACCGGGGCAAACTCGGCCAGTCGCGGCAGCAGCAGGGGTTTCAGCGCGTTGGCCACCGCTGTTGCAACCGGGCCGCTGGTATCGAAGGTGATCGTGGTGGCCAAGGTCGGGTCAACCGGCTCTTGCGCCATCTTCACCTCGACCGTGCCGTTGCCCAGCACCACCTCGCGCCAAAAGGTCGCCACGCCGTAGCTGACAAAGCCGATCGGATTGGTGACGGTGGCATGCAGCGGCAGCGTCACCTTCAGGAACTGCTTGGTGGCGTGGGTTTCCAGCGCGCCGGTGATCTCGGGGTTGCCGGGCTTGTTGGCCGGGTTCAGCGTGGCATCGCGGTTGCCATCGTAAATCCGCAAGGTGTTGCCGGCGGCGGAAAACACATGGCTGGGCAGCGCCACATAGCGGGTGTGCAGGGCGGCGGTGAAGCGGCCACTGTCCAGCACCGGCAGGCCGGTGAGCGTCGGCACGGCGATCTGCGCCGCCGTCACCCCGGCAAAGTCGATGCCCAACTGATCCTGCCCGTCCACCGGCCAGGTTGCCAGCGCACCGGGCGCCTGCACCGTCGCCGCCAGCACGATCTGCGCCAGGCTCGGGTCGGGCGAATCCGGCACCTGCACGGTGATCTCGATCGGCAGGTCGAACAGCATGTGCTTTTCGTCCTGAAACGCCAGATCGGCGCTGGCGGTCTGATCATCCAGCAGCCGCACCAGCACGGTGACGTTCTGCCCCGAAAGGTTGCGGGTGATCGGCGCCAGGTTGTGGGGAAACATCGCCTCGTTCTTCAGCGCCAGATGGAACACCTCGCGCACCATCGAGATGGCGAACTGCACGCAATAGTCGAAGTTCGAGGTGTTGCTCATTTCGGGGCCGGCGCTTTCAGCCGCACCGCGCGCACGAAGCTGCGGAAGGCATCGACGCGGGCGCCCTTGGCGATCTCGCGGAACTCGGCCGGGGTGCGGAACGGAAAGCCGCGCCGCATGATCTGGCCCAGTTCCACCGCGTCATGCACCACCGGGTCGTCCTTGTAGAACCAGGCCTGTTCCAGCGTCAGCGTAGCCTGCGGCTTGGCCGCGGGGGCCAGATCGGGCAGGGGGGCGTCAAGGTCCATCCGCCGCAGCGCCGGGTTCTCCGGGGCCACTGTCAGGCTGAAGCCGGTGGTGAAATGCCGCTGCTCGGGATAGCGCGGCACCGCCTTGGGGCGGGCGGCTTGCAGGCGGGCGATCGCCGTGGCGTTCAGCGCCGGTTTGTAGGCCGGTTGCAGCCCCTCGATGGCCCGCGGCTTCATCTTGCGCAACTTGAACACGAGCCCCGCCATCCAGGCCGGATCGGTGGGTTTGACCGAATCACCCAAGCTTTCCTTGAGCTTTGCCTCCAGTTCCTCGCGCCTTGTGCGCAGTTTCGGCGGATGGCGCAGGGTGGTCAGAACATGGTGCTGCATCTCAGGGTTGAGGTGGATGCCATAGGCCTCCAGCGCCAGCACCGGATTGGCCAGAAACATGCCGCTGAAGCCGGGCGCCGCCTGCACCCTGCGGGCGATTTCCTTCGCCTTGGCAATCAGTTCGCGGTGGCTGTTGATGTTGATGACCGTCTGCTTTTCCGGCGCGGCAAGCGCCACCACCGGGGCTCTGAGCCCTTGCAACCGGACGGGGGATTTTTCTGCCATTGCCACCTCCGAGACCTGAAACACGGCTGCTGCCAGCCCATTCGGGAACAATTCGCAAGCTTTGGAGACTGAGAGATTTAATGTTACCATCTCTATGGCGAATTTGCATGATTTCTTTCCGGGGGTGCGGTTGGAGCGGTCGTTTCGCTATACGGACAGCATCGCGGCGCCCCGGATCGGCCTTGGCCCGGCGGGGCCGTTTCCCAATTCCGCGCTGCACGATCCGACCGACCGGCGCTGGCTGCACTACGCCTTTCTGTCGCGCGATGGCACACGCGCCATGGTGGCCAATTCCTCCTGGCTTGGCCCGGCAGAGGGCGAGCCTGCGGGGACCGAGCGGTTTGCCACCATCCTGTTGCTGCACGATCAGGGCGGCTGGCACTCCAGCCAGTTCAACGCCGAGACCGAGCGCCCGCCGTGGTCGGCCTTCACCCGGCCGCATGGCCACGGCGAGGCCGGAAACCTGCGCATCGCGGCGGCCAGCGGCAGCCCGGCGGTCGATCTGGCGCTGACGCGCTCCAGCAGGCCCTGCACCAGCCAATGCGCGGTTTTCGCGGGCAACCAGCATCTGCGCTGGCAATCGGAAACCGGGGTGACGGCGCGGGGCCGCTGGCAGACCGACGGCCCGCCGGTCGAGGTGGACCTGGTGGGTTATCACGAAAGGGTGCGGGGCCGCTGGGGCTGGCCCGATCTGGGCGAATGGGTGTTCGGCTTTGCCAACGATCTGGGCGGCGACCCCGATTGCCCGCCGGAATGGGCCGGGGTGTTCACCTTCATCCGGCCCTCGGCAGCGCCGCTGGAGGCCACGGCGTCGTTCATGCTGTGGCACAAGGGCCGGATGATCCGGCATTTCCCGCGCCGCTGTGTCAGCTTTGCCGTGCGCGGCGAGATCGACCGCGACCGGGTATCCATCGCCCCCCCCCTGGCGCGGCTGCTGGGGGTGCCGCCCGCCGCCCCGGTGCCGCGCCGGTTGGCGATCACCGCGCGGCAGGGCGACGACTGGCTGGTGCTGGATTTCGACGCCGACGCTGCGGTGCGCATCGTCATCCCGTCGGAAACCAGTCTGGCGGCGTTCTCGGTGCACGAGGTGGTCGGGCCTTGCCTGCTGGAGGGCTGTGTCGGCGGGCGGCGGTTCCAGATCGAAAGCCGCGGCATCGTTGAATTTTCCGGGGGGGCCGCGGGCGATGCAGGCGGCTGAGGTCTTGCGCGACACCATCGGCGCGCTGGTCAAACGCGCCCCCGCCATCATCGCCGCCGCGGCGCGCGAACTGGGGGCGGTGCGGCTGCTGCTGCGGTTTGGCGATGGTTCCTGCGCGCGGCTGCTGGGGCACAGCAGCACGCTGCGGGTGCAGCTTTCGCCTGCCGATCAATCCGCCGAGGTCGAGGTGTATTTCGACGACCGCGCGCTGGGTCTTTTATTCGACGCCGCCGCCCGGCCCTCGGAACAGGCGTTGGAACAAAGCCTGGACATGCGCGGCAGCCGCGAGGATCTGCTGGCGGCCTGGCGCTGCTTTCGGCTGCTGTCGCAGCGCGCCTCGGGGCTGCGGATCGTGCAGGCGATCTGGGCCGATTACCGCGACAGCCGGGCTGCGGGCTGGGCGCCGCCGCCGATGCCCGAGGCAGCCCCCCGTCCGCGCGGCCCGGCGCATTGGGAAGACGCGCATTGGCCGGCGCTGGACTGGCTGGACCGCCGCCACCCGGCAGGCCGTGACCTGCTGGCGCGCGGCGAACCGGTGCTGGCCCCGGCGCGGTCGCTGTGGAACGGCCGCGATGCCGAAAGCTGGCAGGATGCGGCGCAAATCTTCGACAATGACCTGATGGAGACCATGGCCCGCTGCAAGGCCCGGGTGGTGGATGAAATTCTGAGGCTGATCCCGAACAAGCAGCCGCAGCGCGACCTTTACAGCCTGATGCGCGACTATGTGCAACGCGAGGGCAAGGGCCTGCGCCCGACGCTGGTGATCGCCACCTGCATGGCCTTGGGCGGGCGGTTCGAGGATGGCGTGCGGGCGGCGGCGGCGCTGGAGATGTTTCACAACGGCTTTCTGGTGCATGACGACATTGCCGACGAATCCACCCACCGCCGCGGCCTGCCGACGCTGCACATGTCGCACGGCATTGGCCTTGCGGTGAACGCGGGTGACGGCATGCACCTGTTCGCCGTCGATATGACGCTGTCGAACCTGCAATCGGTCGGCCTTGCCCGCACGCTGGGCATCATCCACGAAATCCTGCACATGTGCCGCGAGACGGTGGAGGGCCAGGCCATCGAACTGGGCTGGATCCGGCGCAATTTCGTGCCCGCCCGCGATGCCGATTACAGCCGGATGAGCACCAAGAAAACCGGCTGGTATACCTGCATCTCGCCCTGCCGGGTGGGGCGGTGGCGGCGGGGGTTACCGAACCGCGGCTGCTGGACCGCTTCAACGAGGCGTTCCGGCTGACCGGCATCGCCTTTCAGATTCAGGACGACATCCTGAACCTGATCGGTGAAACCGAGCTTTACGGCAAGGAGGCGCTGGGAGACTTGCTGGAGGGCAAGCGCACGGTGATGATGATCCACCTGTTCCGCGGCGCTTCGGAGGCGGTGCGCCGCCGCATGCACGCGATCAACGCAAGGCCGCGCACCGCCAAGACCGATGCCATGGCGCAGGAAATGCTGCGGGCGATGCAGCGGGCGGGGTCGATCGACTATGCCATCGGCCTTGCCGACCGGCTGGCCAACGAAGGCGTGCGCCGGTTCGAGGCCGATCTGCGTTTCATTCCCGAAACGCCCGGCAAGGCGGTGCTGCGGCAGGTCTCCAACTATGTCACCACAAGGGCGCTGTAGCCATGATCAACCCGACCGCCTTCGGCCCCGCCGACATTGCCCTGCTGACCCGGCTTGGGGCGCTGAGCGAGGATTTGCGCGGCATCGCCTGCACGCTGGCCCGGCTGGGGGTGCGCTGGCGCCGGGCCGAACCTGCGCGCTGCGCAGGCTGGATCGACGCGGTCGAGCCGCATCCGTTCTACAAGCTGGGGCAGGTGATGTTCGACCTGCTGGAATGGGAAGATTTCATGCTGGACGAGGCCGCCCCGCCTGCCAGCGCCCAGCGGCTGCTGGATGTGGCGGGGCGGCTGCTGGCCCAGGCCGGGGTGCAGATCACCCAAGTGACCCTGCCCGCCGACCTGCCGCCGCTGGAGGCGGGTTTCTACCTTTACCGCGACGTGGTGCTGGGGCTGATCTGGCTGGCCATCACCGGCGTGCCGGGCAATTAGGCAGGGGGGATGGAGCGGGTGAAGGGAATCGAACCCTCGTATTCAGCTTGGGAAGCTGCTGCTCTGCCATTGAGCTACACCCGCGTCGGGCCTTGAAGTAGGCCAGCCGCGCGCCGCCGTCAAGCGGTTGCGCGGCTGGCTTTGGCATCAGGGCACCGCAACCTCGCTGCGCTCGCCGGCCTTGACGCTGACCGGCACTTCGGTTTTCACGTCGCCGCGGAAAACCAGCACCACATAATCGCCCGCTGCCGCCACCAGCGACAGTTCGGCGTCATAGCTGGTGTGCAGCCGTGGGCGCTTGCCTTCGATGTTTTTCTTGGCACCCTCGATCTCGATCGAGGTGGCCCCCGGCGCCGAGATCGCCATCACCCCGGCGTTCAGGATCACCGGCACATCGACCCGCTCGCCGGGTTTGACGGTAAAGGCGGACTCGGCGCTGGCGAGGTCTTGTTCAACCCGCACCAGATAATCGCCCGGCGGCAGGGTGAACTGCGACCCCGCGCCATAGGCGGTGTCGATCCGCTCGCGCGAGCCGTCCAGCGCCTGCTTGGCGGCCAGGATGGTCACGGTATGGTCGCCGCCCTCCATCTGCGTGCCTTCGGCATAATAGCCCTCGATGGCGGCAAGCCCGGCGGCGGCGATCATGTCAACCTCCAGCCGTTCGCCCGCCACCACGGTCAGGGTCTGGCGCACCGAGGCCTTGCCGACCGTCACCTCGACATCCAGCGGACCGGCGGGAACGATGCGGCTGGTGTCGCCGTAATGCGTGGTGATGCGTTCCTCGCCCTGCCAGAAGATCACCGCGGCGTCGTCCTCCACCGGGCCATCGGCGCTGCCGCGCGGATGGATGACCAGCACCCCTGCGTTCAGGATCACGTCGGGGCGGGCCACGGCATCGGCGGTCGGGGTGACATCGGTTTCAACCCGGGCTTCATCAAGGCTGACCAGCAGCCGATAGCTGCCGGGCGGATAGTTCAGCTTGATGCTGCCGTATTCGGTGGTCAGCCGCTCGCCGGTGCTGCCATCGGCGTTGATGAGGTGCAACTCCCAGGCAGCGCCCAGATCATCGGCCACTTCCTCGCCACCCGCCGCGTAGAACAGCCGCGGCATCAGGTTGAATTCCACCGCGGCGGGGGCGGGTTTCGGCGCGGGTTTCGGTTCGGGCGCGGGGGGCGGCGGCGGCGGCTCGGCCACCACCACGGTGGTTTTGAGCGCCTCGGTCAGCGATCCGGCATCCTTGGCTTCGATGTAAAGCCCGCCGGTGGCATCGGCCAGGCAGGCCACCTGCTTGCCCTCTTCGGCGGTCAGCCCGAACCCCACCACATGTGCGGTGAAATCGACGCCCGAGGCTTCCAGTTCCGCCCCCAGCGCGCAGGGGTCGGCGTCGCAGGTCTCGATGCCGTCGGTGATCAGGATCACCGTGGCTTTCTCCTCGGTGGAGCGCAACTCGGCGGCGGCGCGGCGCACCGCTTCGGTCAGCGGCGTCTTGCCCAGAAACTGCATCCCTGCCGCAGCGGCGGCAATCGCGGGGCCAGTGCCCGCGGCGGGCGGCACCATCAGTTCGATGTCGTTGCAATCGCCCTTGCTGCGGTGGCCATAAACCATCAGCCCCAGTTCGGTTTCCGGCGCCACCCCAGCCAGCACGCCCGACAGCGCCTCACGCGCTATCTCCAGCTTGGCGCGGCCGTCGATCTGGCCCCACATCGAGCCGGAGCCGTCCAGCACGATGATGGATTTGCCCTCGGCCTGCGCGGCCAGGGGGGTGGCAAGGCCAAGGGCGCAAAACGCCAGAACGCGCAGCAGGGATGCGGGGTGGGGAGGCATGAAAATCTCCGGATGATAAAACCAATTCCGGCAGCCTAGACGGGGAAACCGGATCGGGCAAGCCGCGGGATTCGGCCGGATTCAGCGCGGTTTGGCCAGAAAATGCCGGGCGGCGGCCTGGGCGGCGGGGTCGGCCTCGATCTCGCCCGGGCCATCGGCAATGCCGTGCAGCGCGCCGCCCCAGGCCATTTGCAGCCACTCAGCGGTGCGGCGCACCATCGCCTCGGGCAGGTCGGCCACATCCGGGGCGGGGTCGGCGCGGGTGGTGATCAGCCACAGCCGACGCGCCCTGATCCAGTCGCCAAAGCCAAGCTGCGGCAGGTCCAGCCAGCCCGACCAATGGTCCAGCAGCAGCTTGGCAGGGGCGGGCAGGGCGTACCAATAGACCGGCGCCACCAGCACGATGTCGCTGGCCGCCTGCATTTCGGCGGCGATTTCGGCCATATGGCCGGTCAGCGGCTCAGGGGCATCGCCACGCCGGTCGTGAAAGCCGGGTAGGCCGGCGCTGGCGAGGTCGATCCAGACCTGCGGTGTCGCTTGCGGCAGATGTGCCGCCGCCGCCCGTGCCAGACTTTCGCTGTTGCCGCCCGCGCGGGCGCTGGAGGTCAGGAACAGAAACGAACGATCCGGCATGGTCCCTCGCGGTTGTCTGGCGCGCACAGCCAAGCACAGCCCCCGGCAAAACGCAAAGCGGTTGCGGTTATGCCGCAGACCGAAACACATTTAATTTCCTGCATATGTATTGCGCGATGCGATGTTGCCGTTGCATCCGGAATGTGGCATCACCAATTGGCAATGAAACCAGACCGATGAGTTCAGCATGAGCGATTACGCCACCCGCCGCACCACCATGGTCGATACTCAGGTCCGCCCGTCGGATGTGACCAAGTTTCCGATCATCGCCGCGATGCTGGCAGTGCCGCGCGAAGTGTATGTGCCCGCCGAACAGCGCGAGGCCGCCTATGCCGGGCAGAACGTGCAACTGGCGGCGGGGCGGGTGGTGCTGGACCCGCGAACCCTGGCCAAGCTGCTGGACGCGCTGGATATTCAACCGACCGAGCTGGTGCTGGATCTGGGCTGCGGCCTGGGCTATTCGACGGCGGTGATCGCCCGGCTGGCCGAGGCGGTGGTGGCGGTGGAAGAAGACGAGGCGCTGGCCGCCGAGGCGCAGCGCACGCTGTCGGCCGAAGGCGTGGACAATGCCGCGGTGATCACCGGACCACTGGTGGCGGGGTGTACGAAACACGCACCCTATGACGTGATCACCATCGAAGGCGCGGTGGAAACCGTGCCCGAGCCGCTGCTGGCGCAACTGAAAGAGGGCGGCCGCATCGGCGCGCTGTTCATGCAGGGCGCGTTGGGCGTGGTGCGGGTGGGCTACAAGATCGACGGCGCGGTGACCTGGCGCTTTGCCTTCAATGCCGCGGCCCCGGTGCTGCCGGGCTTTGCGGCAAAGCCGGTCTTCACGCTGTAACAAGATGATCACCGCTCAAGCGGTGCAACAAGAGGTGCGGGCAATGGGCGTGTTCGGAAAACGGTTTGTGGCGGCGGTGGCGTTGGCCTTGCTGGTCACGGCACCGGCTGCGCGGGCGGAAACCCTGGCCGACGCGCTGATCGCGGCCTATCGCAACTCCAACCTGCTGGACCAGAACCGCGCCCTGCTGCGCGCCAGCGACGAGGATGTGGCGGTGGCGGTGTCGGCGGTGCGGCCGGTGATTGATTTCACCCTGCAATCGTCGTGGAGCAAGGGCCAAAACATGTTTGGCACCCAGACCGAAAACCTCAGCAGCTCTGCCAGCCTGTCGGCGGAACTGATGCTGCTGGATTTCGGCCGCAATGCCCTGGCGATCGAGTCCGCGAAGGAAACCGTGCTGGCCACCCGCGAGGCGCTGGTCGGCATCGAACAGAACGTGCTGGCGGCGGCGGTGCAGGCCTATGTGAACGTGCGGTTGGCGCAAGAGATCGTGGCGCTGCGCGAAAGCAACGTGCGGCTGATCACCCAGGAATTGCGCGCCGCCAATGACCGCTTTGACGTGGGCGAGATCACCCGCACCGATGTGGCCATCGCGGAATCGCGCAGGGCGGCGTCGCAGGCCAATCTGTCGGCGGCGCAGGGCGACTATCTGGTGGCCCGCGAGGCGTACAAGGCCGCGACCGGCGCCTATCCGGGCAATCTGGCCCCCTTGCCGCGGGCTCCGGCGATTCCAGGCTCGCTGGACGAGGCGCGGGCCATTGCGCTGCGCAGCCATCCGCAGGTGCGGCAGGCCCAGCATCAGGCCCTGGTGGCCGATCTGAACGTCAAGCGCGGCGAGGCGGCCATGCGCCCGACGCTGTCGGCCCGTGCCGCGGTTGGGCTGGACGACAGCGGTGCCGATTCGCAATCGGTGACGCTGTCGCTGAACCAGACCCTGTATGCCGGTGGCCGCACTTCGGCGCTGTATCGCCAGGCCATGGCCTCGCGCGATGCCACAAGGGCCGGGCTGCACCAGACCGGCGTCATCATCGAACAGAACGTCGGCAATGCCTGGTCGGCATTGCAGGTGGCAGGGGCCAGCATCTCGGCCACCGATCTGCAAATCCGCGCGGCGCAAACCGCCTTTGACGGGCTGCGCGAAGAGGCCAAGCTGGGCGCGCGCACCACGCTGGATGTGCTGAACGCCGAGCAAGACCTGCTGGACGCCCGCAATGCCCGGCTGTCGGCCGAGGCGACCCGCTATTACGGCGTCTATGCACTGTTGCAGTCCATGGGGCTGCTGACGGTGCAGCATCTGCAGCTTGGCATCCCGACCTATGATGTCTCGGCCTATTACAACGCGGTGAAATCTGCCCCGGCGACCAGCGCACAGGGTGCCAAGCTGGACCGCATCCTGCGCTCGATCGGCGGCAACTGACGGCGGGAACACGCTTTTCCTCATTCGTTAACATGCAACGCGTCCTTTTCTTGTAAGACTGGCGCAGGGCGTTTACACTTTGTGGGTGGAATGTGCGGGGCCCCGTGATGTCTGAAGCTTTGAGTTCGGTCGAGATCGAGGATGTGCTGTCGTCGATACGGCGGCTGGTGTCGGAAGACCTGCGCCCGGCATCGCGTACAGCACCGGTGCCTGCAGAAACGGAACCAGCCCACAAGCTGATCCTGACCCCGGCGCTGCGGGTGGTTGGTGCCGACGAAGCGCCCGAGACCGTTGCCGAAGGTGCCGGCGAACCGGTGGCTGAGGGTGTGGTGGAGATCGTGGCCGCCGCAGCAGCCCCCGACCCTGTAGCCGAAGTCGCGCCGGAAGCCGCAGCGGACATCGCCCCCGAAACACCGCCGGCCGCCGCACCGACCATCGAGGCGGTGGTGTCGGCGGTTGGGGCTGCAGTGGGCACTCAGCCCTGGGAAGACGAGGCCGACGACACCGCGCTGGCCACCGACTGGCCGCCGGAAGCCTGGCCTGAACCGGTGTCCGATGCAGGTGCCGAAGCGGCGCCGGAACACTCCCCGGCCGATGCGGTGGAAGATGCCGAAGTTGTGACTTCGGCCAGCCCGGCTGCGGTGATGGCCGCCATCGAATGGGGCCCGACCGAAGCCTGGGGCGAGATGGACGAACCTGCCGCGACGGTCGAAGTCCTGTCCGCGGCGCCGCCACCGGAGCCCGCAGCCCGGCTGCAGGACGATATCGCCGAAGCCGCCGCCGTGGCCGAGATCCAAAGAGCCGAAGCCCGTGCTGCCGAAGCCGCCACCGCCGAAGCCACCACTGGCAATTCCGGTCCGATCCCGCAGTTTCGCCACGCCGCACAGGCGCCGCAGCCGGAACCGCGCGTGGCGGCCCCCGACCCGGAGGGCATTGCCAGCGTCTTCGATCAGGATGACTCGGTGCTGGATGAAGAAGTGCTGCGCGAACTGGTGCGCGACATCATCCGCGAGGAATTGCAGGGCACATTGGGCGAGCGCATCACCCGCAATGTTCGCAAGCTGGTGCGGGTCGAGATCAACCGTGCCCTGTCCAGCCGCGAGTTTGACGGCAGTTGAAGTGATTTCTGAACTTCGGCTCACAATGGCCTGATCGGAAATGGAAAACGCGTCCGAATGGGCGCGTTTTCCATTTCATCTCTATCTGATTTCAGGCCGCTTCGGCTTGGTCATGATCCAGCGCATGGCGCCGTTCGCTTTCCTCGCGCGACAGCGCCACCGAGGTGCGCACGCCCTTGCTGACAAATTCCATCAGGCCCTTGACCACCCGTTCATTTGGGTCGATCCCCGAGCAGGACAGCACCTCGCGCCCGTCGCGCGACCGCGCCCAGCGGGCGATCTGCTCGGGCCCGTTGCCGTATTTCTTGTCATCGGCAATGGCATCATCCAGCGCGGCCAGAACGACAGCGGCGAACAGCTTGCGGGCGCGCTGCCCCTGTTCATAGTTGAAGGCGGTGCTGTCGATGAAATCGGCCATCTGGGTATCCTGTTCTTGCTCTTGCGTATTCCGGCGTTCAGCGAATATGACGGTTTCGCAACGATTCGGCATTTCCGGTTTGGAATGACTGCCATGCGTATAGCGCATGGCGTGCGTTAGTCCACTACCGTATCTAGTCGTCTTGCCACCGTAGTATCCGGTATATATAGAAGCGGCTTCGCATCCTTCAACCTTTTGTCAAGGTTTTGCCACAATGCCCAAGATCAACGGCAACGAAATCAAGCCCGGGTTCATCCTTGAACATGACGGGGGCCTGTGGGCCGCGGTCAAGGTCAACCATGTGAAACCCGGCAAGGGCGGCGCCTTTGCCCAGGTCGAGTTGAAGAACCTGCGCGATGGCCGCAAGCTGAACGAGCGCTTCCGGTCGGAAGACAAGGTCGAGCGCACCGAGCTGGAAAACAAGGACCAGCAGTTCCTGTATGAAACCGATGGTCGGCTGGTGTTCATGGACGCCGCCACCTACGAGCAGATCGAGATCGACGCCGAACTTCTGGGCGACCGGCGCCCCTTTCTGCAAGACGGCATGACCGCCACCGTGCAGTATTTCGGCGACGAGGCGCTGAACGTCACCCTGCCGCAAAAGGTGAAATGCCGCATCGTCGAGACCGAGCCGGTGCAGAAGGGCCAGACCGCCGCCAACAGCTTCAAGCCGGCGATTCTGGACAACGGCGTGCGGATCATGATCCCGCCGTTCATCGGCCCGGATGAAGAGATCATCGTGCATACCGAGTTGCTGGAATATTCGGAACGGGCCTGACCGCCAGCCCAAAAATCTTGCAAGATTTTTGCCAAGATTTTTCCTGAAAAATCTTTGGCCTCCCGTCAGGGAGGCCTTTTTCATGCGACGCTGACGCGCACATCCCCCGCCAGCATCTCCCCCGACGCCCGGTCAAAGCGCAAAAACGCGATGCCCTGGCCGCCGCTTTGGGTGAACACTTGCCCCGCCGGCTTGCCGTCCGCCAGAATCTCGGCCCCGATCGGCACCACCCCGTCCACCCGCACCAGAACCAGACCCTTGCGCAGCTCGGTCTTGTGCTTCATCCGCGCCGTGACTTCCTGCCCGACATAGCAGCCCTTGCGGAAATCGACGCCGTGCAGCCGCTCGAACCCGGCTTCCAGAATATAGCTGTCGTCGGGGATCAGCTCGATGCCCGATTCCGGGATGCAATGGGCCACCCGGATCGCGTCCCAGTCGATCACCGCTGGCCCACCCGGCGCGCCGTAGCGGCGCCAACCCAGCGCCGGATCGCGCGGGTCGGGCAGCGCGTCAGCGGGTGCCAGCCCAAGTCCGCGCGACACCGACAGCGGGCTTTCGGCAATCTGCACATCGGCGCGCAGCCGATACATCGCCAGCCGCCGCAAAGTGGCCTCGGCCAGCACCTCGGGCAGGTCCAGCAGCAGGCCTTCGGGTTGCGCCACCACGAAGAAATCCGCCAGATATTTGCCCTGTGGCGACAGCAGCGCCGTCCACACGATCCCCGGCCCCTTGGCCAGCGGGCGCAGATCGTTGCTGACCAGCCCTTGCAGGAACTCCAGCGCGTCCTTGCCCGCAACCGCCACCAGCCGCCGCCCCGTTGCCGCTTCGCCCTGCATTGCCCGCCTCCTGCCTGAACCCCAGATATAACCGGCGGGCGGCGGATGGGAAGGCCGCAGGACGCCTTACGCCTTGAATTGCATCCGGTAAAGGTCGGCATACAGCCCGCCGCGGGCCAGCAATTCGTCATGGCTGCCCTGATCGACCACCCGGCCCTGATCCATCACCACGATGCGGTCGGCCTCGCGCACCGTGGCCAGCCGGTGCGCGATCACCAGCGTGGTGCGGCTGTGGCCCAGCTTCAGCAAGGCCGCGGCCACCAGCGCCTCGGACTGCGCATCCAGCGCCGAGGTGGCCTCGTCCAGCAGCAGCACCGGCGCGTCGTGCAGCAGGGCGCGGGCGATGGCGACCCGCTGGCGTTGCCCCCCCGACAGCGCCGAGCCGCGCGGCCCGGCAGGGGTATCAATCCCCAGCGCCAGCAAGGGCAGGAAATCGCTGACATGGGCGGCATCAAGCGCCGCCTGCAACCGGTCGTCCGGCACCTCGCGCCCCAGCGTCACGTTTTCGCGCAGGGTTTCGTCGAACAGCGCCGCGTCCTGCGACACCACCGCGAACTGCGCCCGCAGGTCGGCCAGCGACAGCGCCGCCGCATCAATGCCACCCAGCGTGATCCGCCCGGCGGTCGGTTCGGCAAGCCCGGTCAGCAGGTGAAACACCGTGCTTTTGCCCGCTCCGGACGGCCCGACCAGCGCCGTCATCTTGCCGGCCCGGGCGGTAAAGCTGAGGCCGCGCAGCACCGGCTGGTCGGCATAACCGAACTGCACATCCTGCAGCACGATCTCGGGCGCTCCGGGGGCGGGCAGGGCGGTGGCGGGGCGCCGCAGACTGGAGGGTGTGGTGTCGAGCAACCGGTAAACCCGCTCCAGGCTGGCCGCGGCAATCTGCCAGACGCCCGACAGGTCGGCCAGCCGCCGCACCGGCTGCATGGTCAGGGTCATGGCGGTGAAGAACCCCATGAATTCGCCCACCGAGCGCCCGCCGCTGGTGATTTCCGGCCCCGCCAGCAGCAGCACGGCAAAAAACCCGGCCCCGGTGATCAGATCGACCAGCGCCGGCATCGAGGCGCGGCCCAGCGCCAGCCGCACCTCGGCCCGCACGATGGTGCGCACGATGCGGCGAAAGCGGCCGGTCTGATAGGCCTCCATCCGGTTCAGCTTGATCGCCTGGATGCCGTGAAAAATCTCGTCCAGCCTTGTGGTGCGCAAACCCGCCTGCGTGCGCAGCAGCCGCGATTTGCCGCGCACATAGCGTTTGACCACCAGCACCGGCAGCGTCAGCAGCGGCAGGCCGACCAGCGCCGCCGCCGTCCAGACCGGGTCGATGCTGACCGCCGCCACGAACAGCGACACCACCGCCACCGCGTCGCGCGCAAGGCCGGTCATCAGCGTGGCCCAGACCCCCTGCACCGCGATGGAATCGCCCTGCACCCGTTCGATCAGCGCGCCGGGCGAGACGGTCTGGAAAAAAGGTCTGGTCCAGCGTCAGCACATGGGTCAAGAGATCGGTCTGCATTGCGGTCGATGACCGTTGCGTGATCGTGGTCATCAGGCCGCGCGACATCAGCGATGTGGCGGCGCGCAAGGCGAACAGCGCGAAAATTCCCGCCCCGGCCCCCAGCAGCAGCCCTTCGCCGCCGGTGGTGAACACCCGGTCGAAAATCGGCTCGATCATGAAGCTGAGCGCCCCCAGCGTGCCGCCCTCGATGACCAGCAGCACCAGCGCCAGCGCCATCAGTCCGATATGCGGGCGCAGATAGTCGCCCCACAGCCGCCAGAACAGGCGGCCAGAGGCATAGCGTGGGTCGGCGGGGGTAGAACGGGATGCCAAGCGGCCGGACCTTTGCGTTGGGGCGCCCCGGCGGCGGGGCGTTGCGCGATCTATCCCGAACGGGCGCCCAAGGGCAAGCGGTGGCTGCCGCGGTGCCGGGGCCGCGGGACGTGTTGACCCCGCTTCCGGCGCGGCGTAGCCAGTTCGGGATGCCCTTTTTCAACCCGAAAGCCCCCCCAGATGAACCTTGCCAACGGCCGCCCCTATCTTGCCATTCCCGGCCCCTCGACCATGCCAGACCGGGTATTGAACGCGATGCACCGCGCCGCGCCCAACATCTATGAAGGCGAGTTGCATGCGATGGTGGAGGGTCTTTGGCCCGACCTGCGGGCGGTGGCGGGCACTTCCGATCATGTGGCGGTTTACCTTGGCAACGGCCATTCCGCCTGGGAGGCCGCCAATGCCAACCTGTTCAGCCGTGGCGACCGCGCGCTGGTGCTGGCCTGCGGGCGCTTTGGCATCGGCTGGTCGGAATGGGCGGCGGCGATGGGGGTGCAGATCGACCTGCTGGACTTTGGCAAGGCCAGCCCGGTGGACCTTGACCGTTTTGCCGATGCCTTGCGGGCCGACCATGGCCACCAGATCAAGGCGGTGCTGGTGACCCATGTCGATACCGCCAGTTCGATCCGCAACAACATCCCGGCCTTGCGGGCGGTGCTGGATACCGTGGGGCATCCGGCGCTGCTGGCGGTGGATTGCGTGGCCTCGCTGGCCTGTGACGAATACCGCATGGACGACTGGGGCGTCGATGTCACGGTGGGGGCCAGCCAGAAGGGGCTGATGACGCCGCCGGGCTTGGGCATCGTGTGGTTCTCGGAACGGGCGCGGCTGCGTTGTGCGGGGTCCGACCTGCGCACCCCCGGCACCGACTGGACGCTGCGGGCGCTTGGCACCGAGTTCTGGCAGCACTGGGCCGGCACCGCGCCGACGCATCACCTGTTCGGCCTGCGCGAGGCGCTGACGATGATCGGTGAAGAGGGGCTGGAAAACGTCTGGGCGCGGCATGAGGTGCTGGCAAGTGCTGTCTGGGCGGCGTTCGACGGCTGGGGGGCGGGCAATCCGGCGATTGCACTGAACGTCAGCGATCCGGTGTATCGGGGCCGGTCGGTCACCGCCGCCCGCTTTGGCGCGCCACATGCCACCCACCTGCGCCAGTGGACGGAGCATCGCGCCGGGGTGACGCTGGGCATCGGCCTTGGCATGGCCGCCCCCACCGAGCCGGCCTATCACGGCTTTCTGCGGGTGGCGCATATGGGCCACGTCAACGCCCACATGACGCTGGGGGCGCTGGCGGTGATGCAGGCGGGGTTGGTGGCGCTGAAGATCCCGCATGGCGACGGGATCTCGGCGGCGGTCCGGGTGCTGGGGCAGGCGGCGGGGGTATAAAGCGCGGAAAACCCGGGCAACCTGGTCAAACCGGCGTGAACGGCGGGCATCTGTGTGCAAATGCCGGGAAAGCGGCGGCTTTTGGGCTTTGCCACCCGGCATCGCGGGCCTATCCTGTGGCATCGCAACCGGATAAACCGCATGACCTGCACAGCCCAACGCCGCCCCGTGGTCGGCATCATCGGCAACATGAGCCTGCTGGAGCAAAGCTATCCGGTGCATGCCGGTGGCACGATGAACTCGGTTGCGGTGGCGCAGGTGGCGGGCTGCCTGCCGCTGATCATCCCCACCGATCCGCGGCTGGTCTCGGTCGAGGAACTGCTGCACCTCTGCGACGGGTTCCTGCTGACCGGCGGGCGGCCCAACGTGCATCCGTCGGAATATGGCGAGGATGAAACCCCGGCGCATGGCGATTTCGACCGCTGCCGCGATGCCATCACCCTGCCGCTGATCCGGGCCTGCGTGGCGCGCGGCCAGCCGTTCTTCGGCATCTGCCGCGGCTTTCAAGAGGTCAACGTGGCGCTTGGCGGCACGCTTTACCCGGAAATCCGTGACCTGCCGGGCCGGATGAACCACCGCATGCCGCCCGAGGGCAGCATCGACGAGAAATTCGCGCTGCGCCATCCGGTGCGCTTCACTCCGGGGGGGCGGTTCGCCCGGCTGCTGGGTGCCGATCAGGTGATGACCAACAGCCTGCATGGCCAGGGCATCGCGCGGCCCGGTCAGGGCATCGTGATCGACGGCACCGCCGAGGACGGCACCCCCGAGGCGATTTATGTCGCCGGGGCGCCGGGCTTCACCCTGTCGGTGCAATGGCACCCCGAGTTCAATGCCAGCGCCGACCCGGTGTCGCGGCCCTTGTTCGCGGCCTTCGGGCAGGCGGCGCGCGACTGGGTGGGGCGCGGGGCGCTGAAATCGGCGTAAGCTTGCGTTTGGCCGGTGGCTGCGCCAAGCTTTGCGGGCAATCCGGGGGGGCACCATGAAACGCAGCCGCATCAATCAGATCATGGACGAGGCCGAGGGCTTCATCCGGTCCTTCGGCTTCGTGCTGCCGCCCTTTGCCAACTGGAGCCCGGCGGAGTTCAGGGGCCGCACCGATGCCAGCCGCATTGTCGAGGCCCGGATGGGCTGGGACATCACCGACTACGGCCAGGGCAGGTTCGATGACCTCGGGCTGTTCCTGTTCACCCTGCGCAACGGCCAACTGGCCGATCTGCAGCGCGGCGGCGGCATGTGCTATGCCGAAAAGCTGCTGATCTCGCGCCGCGACCAGCTTTCGCCGATGCACACCCATGTGATCAAGGCCGAGGATATCATCAACCGCGGCGGCGCCACGCTGGTGGTGGAACTGTTCGGCAGCGACGATGCCGGTGGCTTTGCCGACGACCGCGGTGGCCGGGTGCGCTGTGACGGCATCGCCCGCAGCTTCGGCCCCGGCGAAAAGCTGCGGCTGGCCCCCGGCGAAAGCGTGACGCTGATGCCCGGCGACTGGCATGCGTTCTGGGGCGAGGGCGGCGATGTGCTGATCGGTGAGGTCTCGACCGTCAATGACGACATGACCGACAACATCTTCCGCGACCCGATCGGCCGGTTTTCCGAGATCGAGGAAGACGAGGCGCCGTGGCACCTGCTGGTCAGCGATTATGACCGCTGGCTGAAGTAGCCCCGAGCCGCAGCCCGGGGCCAGACGATCAGCCCGCCAGCGACGGCGGCACCGGCGGCAGCAGGGCGGGCACGAAAGCGGGCAGGCCGTTGTTGGGCAGCACCGGCGCCACCACCGGCGTCACCGGCGCCACCGGCGGAGCAACGCGGCGCGGCACCACCGGCGGCGGCAGCACCATGGCGGTCGGCACTGAGCCGTCACGGTTCAGCACGATCACCTTGGCGTTTTCCGGCACCCGCTGGAACAGGTCGATCACGTCCTGGTTGATCATCCGGATGCAGCCCGACGAGGCGTTGTGGCCGATCGACTGCCAATCCGGCGTGCCGTGGATGCGATAGCCATAATCACGGCCGTTCGAGTTCAGATACAACGCCCGCGCGCCCAGGGGGTTGGTCGGCCCACCCGGCTGACCCTTTTCCCAACGCGCCAGTTCCGGCTTGCGGGCAATCATTTCCTTGGGCGGCGTCCAGGTCGGCCACAGCTTGCGCTCGGCCACATTGGCAACCCCGGCCCATTCGAACCCGGCCTTGCCGACGGCGATGCCATAGCGGATCGCCTTGTTCTTGCCGGTGACCAGATACAGCAACCGCTCGGAGGGGTTGATGATGATGGTGCCCGGCACTTCCTCGGTCTGGTAGGCGACGGTCTGGCGCTGGAACTGGGCGGGCAGTTTGTCCAGCGGAATGGCCGGGATCGCGATGCCGCTGTCCTGGCCGGCGGCATAGGCATCGGTGAACACCGCGGGCGTCGGCGGCGCGTTCATGCCGGCCTGCACCACATTGGGGTCGGGCACGCAGGCCGACAACGCCGCAACCACAAACCCCGCCAGAACCATACCCTTAACGCCGGTCGTCATGTGTCATTTCCTCAGAGGAGCCGCAGCCCGATGCCTTCAGCCGCCATTGCATAAAGGTTGATTCTAGTCGAGGTCAGGTTAACGGTCCATTGCAAAATGCCGCAGGGTGTGGCGGTCGGGTGCCTTTGTCAGCGGTCGGCAGGCAGCAGGCCAAGGCCGCGCAGGTAGATGCCGATGCCGGCCTCCAGCAGATCCTCGGGCGGATAGGGCGATTTCGAGCCGGGGTTGCCGCGGGCGAACAGCTCCACCACGCCATGGCTCATCGCCCAGATATGCGCCGAGAACATGCTGGCGGGCGGGCGTTTTTCCGGCGGGATATGCTGCGACAGGGTTTCCGCCGCGCGTTCCAAGACGCCCCGCGCCTTGGCCGCGACCATGGCAAGATCGGGGTGGGCGTTCAGCGACAGCCCCGCCTCGAACATCGCCATGTAATGCCCGGGATAGCGGCGGGCAAAGGCGAGGTAGGCGCGGCCGGTGGCTTCAAAAGCTGCGAGGGCCGTGGGCTGGCCGTTGTTGTAGGCAAACTCCATCAGGGCGGCGAAGATGTCATAGCCTTGCCGCGCCACCTCGGCCATCAGATCATCCTTGCCGGCGAAGTGGCGATAGACCGCGGCGGGGGTGACATCGGCGGCCTTGGCGGCCTCGGACAGGGTAAAGCCCTGCGGCCCCTTTTCCTCGATCAGCGCCAAGGCTGCCTCGACCAGCGCCTGCCGCAGGTTGCCGTGGTGGTAGCCGCGTTTGGTCATTCGGCGTCGGTTGCCGGCATCATCTCCGGCCCGCCACAGATCGCCGGGTCGGGCTTGCCGATCAGTTTTTCGTCTTTGCCTTTGTAATCAACCGCTTGCAGAACGGTCTGAATGGCGGCGATGCGGGCGCGGGCCTTGTCGTCGGAACGGATCACCGTCCAGGGCGCGGGCTTGGTATGGCCGCGTTTCAGGGTCTCGTGGATCGCCTGAGTATAGGCATCCCATTTCGGCAACCCGTCGATGTCGATGCTGGACAGCTTCCACTGCTTCAGCGGGTCTTGCTCGCGGTCGAGAAACCGGCGCAACTGCTCGGCGCGGCCAACCTCCAGCCACAGCTTGACCAGCGTGATGCCGTCATCCACCAGCATCTTTTCAAACGCCGGAAGCTGTTGAAAGAACGCCGCTTTCTGCGGCTCGGTGCAAAAGCCGAACACCGGCTCCACCAGCCCGCGGTTATACCAGCTACGGTCGAACAGCACCATTTCGCCCTTGGCCGGCAGCCAGTCGATGTAGCGCTGGAAATACCACTGCGCCGCCTCGCGGTCGGTGGGTTTGGGCAGCGCCACCACGGCGGCCACCCGCGGATTGAGGTTTTCGCGCATCACGTCGATGGTGCCGCCCTTGCCCGCGGCATCGCGGCCCTCAAACAGCACGACGACGCGCTTGCCCGAGGCCTTCACATCGGCCTGCAGGCGCACAAGCTGCATCTGCAACGCCGCCATCTGCGCCTCGTAGTCCTTTTTCTTCATTTCCTCGCGGTAGGGATAGCTTTTCGACAGGATGTCGTTGCCATCGGCGGCCTCGATGGCCTTGCGCAGGGATTTCGGCGCGGTTTCGCGGAAATAGCGGCTGATGGCGCCGTCGAAGGGCAGGTCCATGGGCTTTCCTTTGCTAAGGGTCAGGTGCCGATCAAGGCCATGTCATAGGGGGTGGATTGGTAGATCTCGTTGATCCAGTTGCCATAAAGCAGATGCGCGTGGCTGCGCCAGCGGTTCTGCGGCGGGCGGCTTGGGTCGTTGTCGGGGTAGTAGTTGGCGGGCACGTTGATCGCGGTGCCATTGGCCACGTCGCGGTCGTATTCCTGTTTCAGCGTGTCGCTGTCATATTCGAAATGGTTGAACACATAAAGCGCGCGGTGGCTTGGGTCGTCGATCAGGCAGGGGCCGACCTCGTCGCTGGCCAGCAGCGTCACCAGGCCCGGCACCGCGTCGATTTCGGCCTGTTTCATCTCGGTCCAGCGGCTGACCGGGATCACCAGATCGTCGGAAAAGCCGCGCAGATAGGGCGAGGTCGGCTGCACCACCCGATGCCGGAAACAGCCGAAAGCCTTGGCCGCCAGCATGTGTTTGCGCACCCCGTGAAAGTGGTTGATCATCGCCATGCCGCCCCAGCAGACGCCAAAGGTGGAGTGCACATGGCTTTGGGTCCAGTCCATCACCTGCTGCAATTCGGGCCAGTAGGTCACGTCTTCAAACGCCAGATGCTCGATCGGTGCGCCGGTGATGATCAGCCCGTCGAACTTTTCGCCCGAGGCGGCGATGTCGGCAAAGGGGCGGTAGAATTCCTGCATATGCTCGGCGGCGGTGTTTCTGGTCTGATGCTCGGTCATGCGGATCAGCGAAAAGTCGATCTGCAGCGGCGTGGCACCGATCAGCCGGGCAAACTGGTTCTCGGTCTGGATCTTCTTCGGCATCAAGTTCAGCAGCGCAATCCGCAGCGGCCGGATTTCCTGCGTCGCCGCCCGTTCGGTCGTCATCACCATGACGCCTTCACGGCGCAGCACGGCAAAGGCGGGCAGGGTGGCGGGCAGGGTGATAGGCATGGGCAGGACTTTCCGCGGTAAGACCCCAGAGTTATGAGAGTTGTGCCGCAGCATCAAGGCCATCCGGGAATCGCAGTTGACGATGCGGGCGGGGCTGGTGCAAGTTTTTTGCGCAAGTGGCTTGGACCGGGGGGCAAGATGCGCAAGCTGGCTGTTGCGGTGATCGCGCTGTTTGCGGTGCCTGCAAGCGTGGGCGCGCAGGAAGACCCCATGGAAGCGCAGCGCTGCGTCTGGCGCTGCCTTGCGGAATATGGCGAAAGCAACCCGCAATACGGGGCTTGCGTTGAGCAGCTTTGCAACGCGGGCGAACCCGCACTGGCCCCCGAATTGTCGCCCGCACCCGCTCCAGCGGCGGGCTGGAGCGAGGGCATCACCTCGGACGGCGCCGGCGCGTTTGTCGGGCATCGGGATGCCAGCACCGGTGCTGATCTGTTTTTCCTTTGCGGCCCCGGCGGGCGCACGCATCTTCTGCTGGTGGGGCCGGAGGGGCCTTCGGCGACTCTGACACTGACGGTTGATGGTGTCGGCTATCCGCTGGTCTTTGCCGAACAGGGCGGCGGTTATTATGCCGAGGCGCCGTTGACCGCACCGGCGATGCAGGCCCTGTTGCGGGGCAGTCAGGCGCAGCTTGCCAATGAAGCAGGCACGGCGCTGGTCAGCCTGCCGCTGCAGGGGCTGGCCGAGGCGGTCAACCGCGCACTGACCCGCTGTCCGTAGCGGTGGTGATGGCGGTACCGATCAGGTCGATCAACCCCTGCGCGTCGGTCAGCCCCGCCACCTGCTCGGCGGTGATGGTGGCCCCCCAGCGCGCCATCGCGGCATAGCGCGGCTGGCGGTGCGCAAGCGCCCGGGCATAGGTCCAGCGCACGAAGGCGTCGGGATCGACCTGCGCCTCGGTCTGGCCGGTCTGGCTGCGGTAGGCTTCCCAGGCGTCATGCAGGAATTCCGGCTGGTAATACATCGGCTTGGGCGCACGATCAAAGCGGCGGATCAGTTCGGCGGTATGGGCGTCCGATCCCTTGATCCAGACCAGCAACAGGTTTTCCGACAGCGATTTCATCACCGGATCGGCGGGGTTTTCCGGGTCCACCACCTCGCAGATCGACCCGCCGCTGTCGCAGACGAAATTGGCATAGCCATAGATGTCGCGGGCGCGGTCGATGAAGCGGTGGGTGTCCAGCAACGCCGCAATCTCGGCCTCGCGGTGCT
This sequence comes from Rhodobacter ferrooxidans, assembly GCF_000176015.1. Classification (GTDB taxonomy): domain Bacteria; phylum Pseudomonadota; class Alphaproteobacteria; order Rhodobacterales; family Rhodobacteraceae; genus Pseudorhodobacter_B; species Pseudorhodobacter_B ferrooxidans. Next base: position 44,195 of record NZ_ACYY01000005.1, read on the forward strand.
GGCTTTGGCGTTCCAGGTACTCGGCGAAGGCCAGACCGCCCTTGTCGGGATTGCCGGGCTTGCCCAGGTAGGTGGACAAGGGCGCGAGGTTGTTGAAGGTGATGTTCGAGGCGATATAGACCGAATCCGTCAGCAAAAGCTCGCGCAGGAACGGCACGCGCATCGCCTCGCGCTTGAAGTTGTCGGCGATGTATTCGCCCATGTAACGGGTGCCGATGCGGTAATCGACCGAGTAGTGGAACCACTGGCCGGTATCGCGCAGCAGGCTGGCAAGGTGGGTCTTGCCCAGGCCCGACATGCCGAAGAACAGCACCCGCTTGTCGGGGGCGGCGTGCCAGTCGGCGGCGGTGGGGTAGATCATGGCGCACCTCGGGTTTCTGCGCCCCTGATACCGCCAAAGCCGCGGGATTTCACGCGAAATATGCGCAAAGGCCCCGCGGGTTGCGCGGGGCCTTTGCGGCATTGCGGGCGGCTCAGAAGCTGAAGCCGACCTTCAGGCCAAAGCCCACCGCATGGTTGTCGCGGAAGTTGGCCGAAGGCAGGGTGCCGTTCAGCGTCGGTTGCGCATTGCCGATATCGACATAAGTGACGCCACCGCTGATCTTCATGTTGTCGCGGGTGTAGGTGGCGCCCAGCGTGATGCTGGTCTTGCCATCTGTCGGCCCGAGGTTGGTCGAGAACTTGCCCATCTTGGTTTCATAACCGACCGAAACCGCCGCCGACCAGTTTTCGCTGAACTTGCGGCCGATCCCCAGCGCATAGGACACGGTATCCTTGTGATAGCTGACCAGCGGATTGCCGGTGATCACGCCATAGGTGGCCGGCGAGATATCGAAGGCCGTCCAATCAACCCAGCGCACCGAGCCGAACAGCAGCGTGTCCTTGGCGATGCCCGACTGGAACTCCAGGTTCACCGATTGCGGCGTATCAATATCGGTTTTCGGGCTGGGTCCACCAAATTCGGTGGTGGCCAGCGAGTGCCGGATCTTCGAGTTGTAGGTCAGCGCCACCCGCAGCGCGATCTCGGGCTTTTCATAGGCCACGCCCACCAGATAACCGACAGCATCATCTTTTGCGCCATTGACGGTATAGCCGCCCACGAAGGGAATCGAGGCCTTGGCCTCGAAGGTCTGATAGCGCAGACCGCCATAGACGCTGATGTTCGACGGCAGGCGGTATTTCAGCACGCCGGTGATGGCCGAGGTGTTCAGATCGGCGGTGGTGCCTTGGGCATAATAGCCGCTGCCGGCCGGATAGGACACATCGGCCCCGAACGGTTGATCGAAGATCAGCGCCGCATCCAGGCTGTCGTTGATCTTGAATTTCAGCGCGCCACCGATCTGGGCGTAGGATTTCGACATGTCGCCCGAGGCGGCGCCGGATGTCGGTGAAAACACGGTTGCGACGCCGCTGACATCGGGACTGACCGATCCGAACGACAGTTCGGCATAGTTGCCCTTCTCGAACAGCACGCCCATGAACTGACCCGACCGGTCAATTCCGCCCGCCGTTGCAGCGCCTGCACTGATCGCCAGAACGCCCAGCGTTGCCACTGTCTTTTTCATTCTTGTCCCCCCGAGATAAGTTGTTTTCGCCGGGGTCTCCTCCCCCGTTGCGGTCAAAGCTAGGGTGCGACAAAAAGCCGGTCAATCAATGACGCCGCGTCACGCGAAATTGCCTGCCGGTTGTGGCGCGGTTGCCAAGGTTCGGCGGTCTAATCGTCGATGATATCAAAGTCGCGGCGGATATGCGCGGTGGCGGCAAACCAGGCCGAGGTGCCTGTGCGCGACTGGTGGGCCGCAAAGCTGTCGCGGTTCGCGAAGGCCTCGGCCACAAGGAACACCCGCGGGTCGGCGGTCTGGGTGACGCTGAAGCTGAGGCAACCCGGCTCGGCGCGGGTCAGGCGGATGTGCTCGGGCAGATGTTGGCTCACTACCGCCACTTCGGCGTCATTGGCGCAGATCAACTGGCCGGAAAGGCGAACCGTGCCGGTCATTCCAACTCGATGGTGCCCGGCGGTTTCGAGGTCACGTCATAGAACACCCGGTTGATCCCCGGCACCTCGTTGATGATGCGGGTCATGGTCTCGCCCAGGAACTCGTGGCTGAACGGGTAGGTGTCGGCGGTCATGCCATCGACCGACGTCACCGCCCGCAGCGCCACCGCATAGTCATAGGTGCGCCCGTCGCCCATTACGCCGACGGTCTTCATCGGCAGGATCGCGGCGAAAGCCTGCCAGATCTCGTCATACAGCCCGTGCTTGCGGATCTGGTCGATATAGACCGCATCGGCGCGGCGCAGCAGGTCCAGCTTTTCAGCCGTGATCTCGCCGGGGCAGCGGATGGCAAGACCCGGGCCGGGGAAGGGGTGGCGGCCGATGAAACTTTGCGGCAGGCCCAACTCGCGGCCCAAAGCGCGGACCTCGTCCTTGAAGAGCTCGCGCAAGGGTTCCACCAGTTGCATGTTCATGCGGGCAGGCAAGCCGCCGACGTTGTGGTGGCTTTTGATGGTGACGCTGGGGCCGCCGGAAAAGCTGACCGATTCGATGACATCGGGATAAAGCGTGCCTTGGGCCAGGAATTCAGCGCCGCCGATGGCCTTGGCGTGTTTCTCGAACACCTCGATGAACAGCCCGCCGATGATCTTGCGCTTGGTCTCGGGGTCCGACACCCCTTCCAGCTTGCCCAGAAACAGCGCCGATTCGTCGGCGTGGATCAAGGGCAGGTTGTAATGCTCGCGGAACATCGACACGACCTGTTCGGATTCGTTCAGCCGCATCAGCCCGTGATCGACATAGACGCAGGTCAACTGATCACCGATCGCCTCGTGGATCAGGATGGCCGCGACCGAGCTGTCCACGCCGCCCGACAGCGCGCAGATCACCCGGCCCTTGCCCACCTGCGCGCGAATCTTGGCAATCGCGTCGGCGCGGTAGGCGCCCATGGTCCAGTCGCCCTTGAAGCCAGCCATTTCCACGAAATTCTCGTAGAGTTTCGCGCCCTTCGGGGTGTGATGCACCTCGGGGTGGAACTGCACGGCATAGAAGTGCCGCGACGGGTCGGCGGTGATGGCAAAGGGCGCGTTGGGCGAGGTGCCATAGACCTGAAAACCGGGGGCGAGGCGCGAGACGTGATCGCCGTGCGACATCCACACCTGCTCGCGCCCGGCCTGGAACCAGCCGTCCAGCAAGGGCGAGGTGGCTTCGGTCGGCGTCACGAAAGCCCGGCCGAACTCGGCAGTGCCATGGCCGCGTTCGACCAGACCACCCAGGCAATGCATCATCACCTGCTGGCCGTAGCAGATACCGAGGATCGGCACGCCAAGGGTAAAGGCGGCGGCGGGCGGCATCGGCGCGTTCTCGGCAAACACCGAGGCCGGGCCACCGGAAAAGATGATGGCCTTGGGGGCAAAGGCGCGCAGGAAAGCGTCGTCCACCTTGTTGAAGGGATGGATCTCGCAATAGACGTTCAGCTCGCGCAGCCGACGCGCGATCAGTTGCGTCACCTGCGAGCCGAAGTCGATGATCAGAAGGCGGTCATGCTGGGTCATGCCTGTGGCATAAGTTGTGCCGCGCGCAGGCGCAAGAGGCCGGATGCCGCTTGCCAGCCGGGGCGCGGCGGGCGTAGCCATGCAATATCGGCAACAGGAGGTGGCGATGCGTGGAATGGCAAGGACGGGGATGATCGGGGCCGGGATGGTCGGGGCGCTGCTGCTGGCGGCGGGGGCGGCGGCGGCGGGCGAAACCGCGCTGGTGCTGGAGGGTGGCATTGCCGCCACGCTGAACCTGCCCGATGGCGTTCCCGCGGCACCGGCGGTGCTGATGCTGCACGGCTTCGGGTCGTCGCGCGACGAGGTTGGCGGCATGTATGCCCGCGAGGCGGCGGCGCTGGCGGCAAAGGGCGTGGCCTCGCTGCGCATTGATTTCCACGGCTTTGGCCAAAGCGACGGCGACACCGGCGCCACCACGGTGCCGGGGCAACTGGCCGATGCCGAAGCGGCGCTGGCAGCCCTTGCCGCGACGCCGGGGGTGGATGGTCAACGCATCGGCGTGCTGGGATTCTCGCTGGGCGGCGGGGTGGCGATGCTGCTGGCCTCCGGGCATCCCGATGCGGTGAAGGCGCTGGCCACCTGGTCCTCGGTCGGTGATTTCCACGCCGATTTCCTGGAGGAACTGGGTCAGCCCGCCTTTGACCGCGCCGCCGCCGATGGCATCGTCGGGCTGGATCTGGGCTGGCGCACCATCGCGCTGAAGGCCTCGTTCTTCGACACGCTGCAACACCACGACCTGATGGCGGCGCTGGTCTCCTATCCCGGCCCCTACCTTTCGGTGACCGGCGAGAAGGATTTCGCCGCCACCTACGCGCCGGGCTTTCTGGCCGCCGCCGCCAACCCGATGAAAGAGGCGGTGATCGTGCCGGGGGGCGACCACATCTATGGCGTGCTGTCCGAAGATCAGAGCATGGCCGAAGGCGTGATTGCCAAGACCGCCGTATGGCTGGCAGGCGCGCTTTAGCCTTCTGCCGCCTGCCACGGCCCGCCACCGCCCGAATGTCGTTTTCGCAACCAAACAGCCGCAAATCCGACACACGCGGGCGGACGGTGCGGCTATCAGCGGGGGACACGCCATGGAAGGACGATGCGGATGAGTGATGTTGCCGAACCAACTTCTGGCCGCCGGGTGCGCGGTGGTGGCGGGGCGTCGCGGCGGGCCGAACGTACCGCGGTCAGTTTCGACACCGCGCGCTTCATCACCCGCAACATTCCGAACTTCGAGATCCTGAACGCCGAGGCTTTGGAGATCATCGAATGGAACGCCGATACCGTGCTGGAGGAAGTCGGTGTCAACTTCCTTGAAAACCCCGGCGCATTGGCCTTGTGGCGGGCGGCAGGCGCCGATGTGAAGGGCGAGCGGGTGCATATTCCGCGCGGCCTTGCCCGCAAGCTGTGCGCCACAGCCCCTTCGGCCTTCACCCAGCACGCCCGCAATCCGGCGCGCAATGTCGAGGTCGGCGGCCGCAATCTGGTGCTGGCGCCGGTCTATGGCCCGCCCTTCGTGCGCGATCAGTCAGGCGGGCGGCGCTATGCCACCATGGCTGATTTCCGCAATTTCGTGAAGCTGGGCTACATGTCGAAATGGCTGCACCACTCGGGTGGCACGGTCTGCGAGCCGACCGACGTGCCGGTGAACAAGCGGCATCTGGACATGCTGCACGCGCATATGACGCTTTCCGACAAGCCCTACATGGGGTCGGTGACCGAACCGGTTCGGGCGGCGGATTCGGTCGAGATGTCGAAGATCCTGTTCGGTGCCGATTTCGTCGATCAGCACACGGTGATGACCAGCCTGATCAACATCAACAGCCCGCTGACCTTTGATTCGACGATGATGGGGGCGCTGGAGGTTTATGCCCGCGCTGGCCAGGCGGCGATCATCTCGCCCTTCATCGTCGGGGGCGCGATGGCGCCGGTGACGGTGGCGGGGACGCTGACGCAGGTGCTGGCCGAAGTGCTGGCCGGGGTGGCCTACAGCCAGTTGGTGCGCCCCGGTGCGCCGGTGATCTTTGGCGCCTTCGTGACCTCGATCGACATGAACTCGGGTGCGCCGACGTTTGGCACGCCCGAGGCCGCGCATATCACCTATGGCGCCGGGCAGTTGGCGCGGCGGCTGGGCTTGCCCTATCGCTCGGGTGGCAGTTTCTGCGGCTCGAAACTGCCGGATGCACAGGCGGCCTACGAGACCGCGAACAGCCTGAACATGGCGCTGCTGGCCGGGGTGAACTTCATGCTGCACGCCTGTGGCTGGCTGGAGGGCGGGCTGGTGTCGTCCTACGAGAAGTTCGTGATGGACGCCGACCAGTTGGGTTGCCTGCATCATCTGGCGCAGGGCGTGATGATGGATGCCAACGGCCAGGGCATGGATGCGATCCGCGAGGTCGGCCCCGGCGGGCATTATCTGGGCTGCGAGCACACGCAAGCCAACTTCAAGACCGCGTTCTGGCGCAGCGACCTGTTCGACTACAAGCCGTTCGAGACCTGGGACGAGGAGGGTGCGCGCGACACCGAGACGCTCGCGGCGGAACGGGTGACCAAGATGCTGGGCGACTACCAGCAGCCCGATCTGGACCCGGGTGTGGCCGAGGCCTTGGCCGACTATGTGGCGCGCAAGAAGGCGGCGGAGCCGGACGCCTTCATCTGAGTGTTGCGCATCCGGCAACAGTAATTGTTTCGGAATCAGACACAGCAAGGGGCCGCCATCGCGGCCCCTTTTGCGTTACCCCCGCACCTCGCGCCCCAGCAGCCGGGCCTCGGCCATCAGCGCGATCAGCACCTCGACATGGCGCGACAGCGAATAGCCCAGATCGCCGGAACGGCGGGTGTCTTCCAGCCGTTCCTCTTCGCAAAACAGCTTTGGCAGGGCGGATTCCGGGGTTGCCGGGGTCTGCGCGTCGATCAGACGCTTCAGATCGCGGTCGCGGCGGTAGTCGGCCATGCCGAAACGGGCGGCACGGATCAACAAGCGCGGACGGCGCAGGTCGGCAAGCAGGGCGCGGAAATCGGTCATGGCAACTCTCCTGAACAAGATTTCGCCACAATGCACCGGCGCAACCGGTCGTTGCACCCGAGCCTGATTCAGCGCGCGGAGGTTTCTCATTTGTTTAGGTTTTAGAAACAATTATCAACGAAAGACGCATTATTAACGAACTGCTAACGAATGCCACTCAGGGTTGCCTTCGTCCATGGCTGGACAAAGTGCCACCGGGGGGCAGCACGGGAAGATACGATGACACCGAACCTGAGTGCCAACCCCACCCTGCCGGACTGGCTGCCCGAAGCGGTGCGGCTGTATCTGGATCACACCGAGGAAGGGCTGAGCTTGCGGGCTCTGGCGCGCCGCGAAGGCTGCCATGCCTCGACCGTGATGCGCCAGGTGCGCCGCTACGAGAACCGCCGCGACGACCCGTTGGTCGACGAGGCGCTGGCGGCCCTCGGGCAGGTGCCGCGCGCGAAAACAGCTTTTCCAGCCAGCAAGAAGGACGCCTCTGACATGACGGCACCGATCCGCACGCCTGTGACCCAACCGGGTCTTCCCCTCGACGAAGCCGGCATTGCCCGCGAGGCGCGACGGGTGTTGCGGCGTTTGGCTGAACCCGGGGCGGTGCTGGCGATTGCCGCCGACATGGACAAGGCGGCGGTGCTGCGGGCGTTGCCCGACGGCAAGATGGCGCAGACCGCGGTGGTGGACCGGGCGGCGGCGCAGGCCTTCGCGCTGAAGGACTGGATCGCCTGTCGCAAGACCGGGCGGATTGCGACCTACGAGATCACGCCGGCCGGGCGGGCGGCGCTGAAGCGGATGATCGACGAGGCCGACCGGGCGCGGATGGGCATGTCGGAGGCGGCGACGCCGTTCGGTGACCAGCACCGGGTCTGGGGCGAGCGCGAAGTCGGTGGCGAGGACGGGCGGCGGCGGCTGCGCTACAACATGGCCGAAAGCCCGGTGGCGGTGCTGGCGCGGCGGCGCGACAAGGACGGGCGGCTGTTTCTGGAGCCGGAACTGGCCGACGCCGCCGAGCGGTTGCGCGAGGATTTCGAACTGGCGCAGATGGGGCCGCGGGTGGCGCAGAACTGGGACCGGTTTCTGACCGGCGGCGACCGTGGCGGCTTTCGTGCCGATGCCGGCAAGGCCGAGGGGCCGACTGCGGCGCGCGACCGGGTGGCCGCGGCGCTGCGCGATCTGGGGCCGGGGCTGGGGGATATGGTGCTGCGCTGCTGCTGCTTTCTGGAGGGACTGGAGGTGGCGGAAAAGCGCATGGGCTGGTCGGCGCGTTCCGGCAAGATCGTGCTGCGCATCGCCTTGCAGCGGTTGCGGCGGCATTGTGACGAGAAATACGGGCGGTCAGGGCCGCTTATTGGGTGAGGCATGGTCCCGGCCAACGGCCGGGAGAAAACGCTCCAGTGGAGCGTTTTCAATGCCGAACGCGCGGGGCCACTGCACCGCGCCGGATGGGCGGGACAGGAAAAGCTCACTGGAGCGTTTTCAGCAGCGAACGGGCGCGCACACCTGCGCGCCCCGGCAGGCGCGAAGTGCCGAACGCGCGGGGCCACCGCACCGCGCCGGACTCTCCGCCAAAGCCGGGGGGCCAGCCCCCAGCCCGGCCACGGGTCGGGCGTTCGTCGCTGAAAACCTTCCACCGGAAGGTTTTCCGGGCGCGTCTCACCCCCCGGGATACTTTTGCAGAGAAGAAACCAACCCGGCGGTTTCACCCGCGCAATCCGCCCGCCGCCAGTCCCAGCGACAGCACTGCCAGCCACAGTGCGGCGCCTCGGCGCAAGACCGGCGGCAGGTGGGCGTGGCGGCTGGGCAGGGCTGCCCCCAGTGCCACCCAAAGCGTCGACGTGGCGGTGACCGCCAGCGCCAGGGCGGCGGCGGCGAGGCTCAGGCCAGCGGTAGTGTCAGGCAGCAGCACCAATCCCAGCACGAAGGTCTTCGGGTTCAGGCAAGTGGTGATGAAGATATTGGCCGGGGTGACGGCGCGGGTTTCCGTTCCCGCCTCGGGCAGGCGCCACAGCCGCAGCGCCAGCAGCATCACCCAGGCGGCGGCGATCAGGCCCAGCAGCAGCCGCAGGCCGGGCAGGGCGGCCAGCAGGCTTTCGCCGATAACGGCCAGCGGCAGCACCACCAGCAGATAGGCCAGCACCGCCAGCGGGATCAGCCGCAGCGCCCGCGCACCGCCCGAGGCCCCCGCCAACGCCAGCAGGGTGTTGGTCGGGCCGGGCGTCAGCAGCAGGGCAAAGCTGGCAAGGGCAGTCTCGACAAGGGTCATGTTGGCCTTTCCCGGGGTGCCCTGCCGTTATGACGGCCAAGGCCGGGCAGATCAAGGCACAGGCGTGGCCCATGAAAAAGGGGGGCCGCAAGCCCCCCGATTGCCGTGGTCCGATTTCAGGCGGCAGCGCCCTGCGCCGCGGCCCGCAGCCAGCCCAGCACGGTGTCGGGCGAGGACACGCCGTAGGGGTCGGCTTCATGGTTGTCGGCCAGCCCCGGCTCCTCGAACCAGGCCTCGACCACGCCATCGCGCACCACGGCGGCATAACGCCAGCTGCGCAGACCAAAGCCAAGGTTGTCCTTGCGCACCAGCATGCCCACGCGGCGGGTGAAGGCGCCCGAGCCATCCGGGATCACCTGCACGTTTTTAAGGCCTTGCGCCTTGGCCCACTGGTTCATCACGAAAGCGTCGTTGACCGACAGGCAGTAGATCGCGTCGATGCCGAGGGCCGCGAAATCGTCAAACCCCTTCTCGAACCCCGGCAGTTGGTAGGTCGAGCAGGTGGGCGTAAAGGCGCCGGGCAGCGCGAACAGCACCACGCGCTTGCCGCCGAAATAATCGGCGGTGGTCATGTCTTGCCACCGGTAGGGGTTCGGCCCGGCGATGCTGTCGTCGCGCACGCGGGTCTGGAAGGTGACATCGGGAAGTCTTGCACCGGGTATCATGGCGGTCCTCTGAACGGGTTGCGAAATTTCGGCTCTCGCTACTGCGCGCGCCCAACCCGGTCAATGGTCAGCGACAAGGATGCAGGCAGGCGGGAGGTTTTTCCCGCCCGCCTGCCTGATAATGCGCCATGCGCCTGCGGTTGCGGCACCTGCCGGTTTAATCGGCCGCGCGGGTGACGCCTGCCCGGTAAAGCAGACCCGCCAGCGCTCCGCCCGCCAGCGGCGCCAGGATGAACACCCAAAGATCGGCCAGTGCCTTGCCACCGACAAACACCGCCGGCCCCAGCGACCGCGCCGGGTTCACCGAAACCCCGGTGACATTGATGCCGACCAGATGGATGCCCGCCAGCGTCAGCCCGATGGCCAGCCCGGCAAAACCCGCGGGCGCCCCGGCCCCGGTGGCACCAAGGATCACCGTCACGAACAGAAAGGTCATCACCGCTTCGAACAGCAGCGCCGAGGCCAGCGAATACTCGCCCAGGTAGCCCTCGCCGTAGCCGTTCTGGCCCAGACCGTTGACCGCCACCGAATAGTCGGCCTTGCCCGAGGCGATCACCAGCAACAGACCCGCGGCAATCACCGCCCCCAGACATTGCGCCACGGCATAGCCGACAAACTCGCCCGCCCGCATCCGCCCGGCCAGAAGCATGCCCAGCGACACCGCCGGATTGAGATGCGCCCCCGAAATCGCGCCCAGGCCATAGGCGGCGGCGACAATCGACACCCCGAAGGCCAGCGCGATGCCGGTCATGCCGATCTGCGGCCCCATCAGCACCGCCGCCCCACAGCCGAACAGCACCAGGATCAATGTCCCCAGCGCCTCGGCGATCAGTTTCCTGCTCATGTTCCCTCCGATCAAATGACTGTGCCCAAGGGCCCGCCGCTGCCTGCGTCGGTTGCCTTCGTGGCCCCGAAAGCCTATGAACGGCGGGATCAAGCCGTAAGGGGAAAATCCGTTGCGCGACATCAGACTGCCCGAAGACCGCCATCCCGAAAAGGCGCATCGCCCCGACAATCCGCAGCCGAAAAAGCCAAGCTGGATCCGGGTGAAGGCGCCAACCTCGGAAGGCTACCGCGAGACCCGCGACATCCTGCGGGCGGGAAAACTGGTGACGGTCTGCGAAGAGGCAGGCTGCCCGAACGTCGGCGAGTGCTGGTCGGCGCGGCATGCCACCATGATGATCATGGGCGATATCTGCACGCGCGGCTGTTCATTCTGCAACATCGCCACCGGCAAGCCGCAGGCGCTTGACAGCTTTGAACCCGGTCGCGTCGCCCATGCGGTGGCGACACTGGGGCTGAAGCATGTGGTGATCACCTCGGTCGATCGCGACGATCTGGAGGATGGCGGCGCCGAACATTTCGCCCAGACCATCCGCGCCATCCGCCACCGGGCGCCTGGCACGACCATCGAGGTGCTGACGCCGGATTTCCTGAAATGCGCCCCTGCCGCGCTGGAAACCGTGGTCGAGGCGCGGCCAGACGTGTTCAACCACAACCTGGAAACCGTGCCCGGGCTGTACCCGACGGTGCGCCCCGGCGCGCGCTATTTCCACAGCCTGCGGCTCTTGCAACGGGTCAAGGAGCTTGATTCCACCCTGTTCACCAAATCCGGCATCATGGTGGGGCTGGGCGAGGACCGGCAGGGGGTGGGCCAAGTGATGGACGACATGCGCGCCGCCGACATCGACTTTCTGACCATCGGCCAATACCTGCAACCGACGCCCAAGCACCACGCCGTCGAACGCTTCGTGACGCCCGAGGAGTTCGAAGGCTACAGCAAGGCGGCCTATGGCAAGGGCTTCCTGATGGTCTCGGCCACGCCGCTGACCCGCTCCAGCTATCACGCCGGCGCCGATTTCGCCCGGCTTCGCGCCGCCCGGCTGGAGAAACTCGGGCGCGCCTGAGCCTTTCGGCTTCACCTTTGGGAAAATATCCTCGGGGGGTGAGGTGCGGCGCACCGAGGGGGGCAGACAGCCCCCCTTCCTTTCCGTCAGGCGAGCCGCCCTCAGGGGCATCGAGCCCCCTCGGGCGGCGCTGTCGCGGATCAACGCATCAAAGCCTGTGATGCGGCAGGGCAGGGACGCTCCGCGGGGGATATTTGAGCAAAGGTGAAAGCCCCGGGGTCACTCGATCGCGGGCACTTTCTTCAGATAGGCGGCAATCGCTTCACGGTCGCTGGCGGGCACGTGCGACAGGTTGTTCACCACGTCGGCCATCGCGGCCCCGGCGCTGTCGAAGCTGGGGGTGAAGCCGCTGGTCAGGTATTCGACGATATCCGCCTGCGACCAGTTCAGCTTGGCCGGCGTGATGTTCGGGATCTTTCCCGGGCCATCGGGGTTTGGTGCCCCGGCCAGCCAGTTGGCGCGCTCGATGCCACCCAGCGGGTTGCGCGGGCTGTGACATTCGCCGCAATGGCCCAGACCTTCCACCAGATCGCGGCCGCGCAGTTCGGCGGGCGTCAGTCCGGCATCTGCGACAATCGGATCGGGGTTCAGGAACAGGAACTTCCAGCCGCCCATCAGCAGGCGGAAGTTGAAGGGGAAATTCAGCTCATTGGGTTCGGTCGGCCGTGACGAGGGCGGCAGCGTGTCCATAAAGGCTTTCAGATCGGCCACATCCTGCGGCTTGATATGCACATAGGAGGCATAGGGAAACGCCGGGTAGTAATGTGTGCCCCTGGGCGAGGTGCCCAGCAGCATCGCATTGGCCAGGTCTTCGACGCTCCAGCCGCCGATGCCCTGCGCCGGGTCGGGCGAGATGTTGGGGGCGACGAACACCCCGAATTCGGTATCGAAGCGTTTGCCGCCGGTCAGCAGCAGCATGGCATCGCCGGTGGATTTGTCGGCGGCATGGCACGAGGCGCAGCCGCCGACCCAGAACACGATTTCCCCGTTTTTCGGGTCGCCCACCAGACCCGCCACGGCCGCAGGATCGATCCGGGCAGGGCGGGTCAGGGCAACAAATCCGGCGGCGCCGATAACACCCAACAGGCAAAGGCCAAGGAACAGTCGTTTCATGTCGTCACTTCCAATTCGCTTTTGCAGTGTCCTGTCGGGTGTCGGGTGTCGGGGTCTTATTCTTCTTCAGGCTTGCGATAGGCCTTGTGGCAGCCGCCGCAGGCCTCGCCCAGTTTGGTCATTCCGGCCTTCATGGTTTCAAGGTCGGTGCCGGCCACGCCCTGAAACGCCACGGCGGCCTCGTTCATCGCGGCGATCTTGACGATGAAATCGTCCTGATTCGTCCAGATGTCGGGCAGCGCGTAGCTGTCGGCGGCCTTGTCGACCTCGGAGCCTGCGGGGAACTGGTCCATGCTGAGCACCGAGGCCACTGCGGTGATGTTGGCGGCGGCCTTGGCTGCGATCGCGGCGTCATAGGCCGTCTCGCCCTTGGCCATCGCGCCGACCTTGGCCACATCGGTCTGCATCTGCAGCATCAGGCCGTGACGGGCTTCCACCGTATCGGCGAAAGGATCTTCCACTTCTTCCGCCATCGCGGCGAACGACGTCATTGCGGCCACGGCCGCCAGAGCCAGGCAAAGCTTCATCGCAGTTCCTCCATGCAGGTTACTCACACTGGATGACTGATCCTTTCTGTTGCGAATGAAAATCAGAATCGAGTGAGCCCGGACTTTGGTCGGAAACATCAGTCCGAGTCCTGCATGGTTTCAGTGCCTTGGTAGGCGGTTAACCGCCAGCCAATCGGGCCAGCCGATGAATTTCTCGAGGACCACCAGCACAAGGCAGGCGGCGACCACGCCTGCCACCAGTTTCACCCGGCCCCAGGATGGCGGATGCCGGGCCCAGCGGGCCATGCGGACAAGCCAGGTCATGTTCATCGCAAGCCCTTTCGCCATGCAGCCAACGCCAGCCAAGGATCGGCGCTGAAATGGCTTCTGGCAAGCCCGGAAGGCGAGGGCAGGGCCCAAAGCCTGGTGTGGCCATAGCGCGGGTCGGCGGGAAGTGCCCCCGCCGCCAGACGCGGCACCCCCAGCGCCAGCCGCGCTGCGGTCAGGCTGGTGAAGGCCAGCGCCCTTGGCCGGATCGCCGCCACCAGTGCCTGCAAACGATCCGGCGCATAGGCATGCCGCGGGATTTCTGCATCCTGCCCCGAAACGCCTTGTGCCAGATCGGTCAGCCCCAGCCCGAAGCCGGGCAGCAGGTGATCCTCATCGGGGTGCAGGCGGCGCGGCGTCAGGCCGATTTCGGCCAGCAGCGGCCAGAACCGGTTGCCGGGCCGGGCGTAGTAATGCCCGCGTGCCGCCGACATCGCCCCCGGTGCGGTGCCGCAGAACAGGACATCCAGACCGGGCGCCACGATATCCGGCAGCATCAGTCGGTGAACCGCACCTTGCCGATATAGGGCAGGTTGCGGTTTCTTTGCGCAAAATCAATGCCGTAGCCGACCACGAATTCATCGGGGATCTGAAAACCCGTCCAGGTCGCCTTGATATCGACCTCGCGCCGCGACGGCTTGTCCAGCAGCACGCAAACCTCCAGCCGCTTGGGTTCGCGCGATTTCAAGAGCCGCACCACGTGGCTCAGGGTAAAGCCGGTATCGACGATATCCTCCACCACCAGCACGTCGCGCCCGGCAATCTCGCCGCGCAAGTCCTTGAGAATACGCACCTCGCGGCTGGACGACATGGCGTCGCCGTAGCTGGAGGCCTCCAGAAAATCCACCTCGACCGGCAGGTCCAATTCGCGCACGAGGTCCGCGATGAACACGAAAGACCCGCGCAGCAGCCCGACCACGATCAGCTTGTTGGTGCCCTTGAAATGCGCGGTGATCTCGTGGGACAGCGCCTCGACCCGGGCCGAGATCGCCTTGGCCGAGATCATCTGGTCGATGACATAAGGACGATGTGGCATGGCGACCCCTTGATTTTCACCATCGCAATATCCAATACCGCAAGACAAGTCACGCCGAGAAGAAAGAGCCGCATGCCCAACCATCAGGAAACCCGGGTGATGCCCTACACGGCGAACCAGATGTATGCGCTGGTGGCCGACTGCGATTCCTATCCGCAGTTCCTGCCTTGGGCGGCGGCGGCGCGGGTGCGGTCGTTGACGCCGCTGCCGGGCGGTCTGCCGGGCGAGCAGGTGATGGTGGTCGATCTGGTGGTGTCGTTCAAGGTGTTCCGCGAACGCTGGACCAGCCGGGTGACGCTGAAACCCGGGCCGCACACCATCCGCACCGAATATCTGGACGGGCCGTTCAAGCACATGCTGTCCACCTGGGCGTTCCGCGATCTGGAGACGGGGGGCTGCGAGGTGGAGTTCTTTGTGGATTTCGAATTCCGCAATGCCATCCTGCAGGGCATCATTGGCCTCGTGTTCAACGAAGCGATGGTGCGGATCGTGCGCGCCTTTGAACGCCGCGCCGAGGATCTTTACGCCCCCAAAACGGTCTAGCGACGGAAAACCTTGGTGGCGGCGTTGGTTTTGGATCGCCAACCCCGAGGTTTTCGCCATGCGCATTGTCCTGTCGATTTTCCTGCTGCTTTTCGCCCTTCCCGCCGCCGCCCAGCGCCTGGCCGAGGTAACGCTGGACGATGGCCGCTTCTACCAGATCGCCGTTCCCGAAGCCGTCGCCAACCCACCGCTGATCATCGCGCTGCATGGCGGTGGCGGCTCGCCCCGGCAGTATGCCCGCGATGCCGGACTGACGGCCAAGGCGCTGGCGGCGGGTTATGCCGTGGCCTATCCGGCAGGCAGCGCCCGGTTCGGCAATCTGCGCACCTGGAACGTCGGCTATTGCTGCGCCTATGCCGCCGCGGCGCGGATCGACGATATCGGCTTTCTCGACCGGGTGATCGCCGATGCTGCAAGCCGCTACGGCATCAACCCCCGCCGGGTCTATCTCACCGGCATGTCGAACGGCGCGATGATGGCGCAGACCTATGCCGCCAAACGCCCCGATGCGGTGCGGGCGGTGGCCTCGGTGGCGGGCACCATGGACGTGGCGCATATCCGCCCGCAAGGCCCGGTGCCGCTGCTGCATATCCACGGCAGCGCCGACAGCCATGTGCCCTTTGCGGGCGGCTTCGGGCCGGACTCGAAGGTGGAGACGATCTTTGCCGCCGTCGATGACGTGCTGGCCGCCTTCCGCCGCGCGCAAGCTGGCAGGCTGCTGGCGGCCACCGACACCATCGACCCCGCCCCAGATGGCATGAGCGTCAGCCGCACCCAATGGCGCGACCGCAACGGTGTGGCGCAGGTGGTGCTGCTGAAGGTGATCGGCGGCGGCCACCACTGGCCCGGCGGCAAACGCTCGGACCGCCGTGGCGCCACGCAAGACATCGACGCCGCGACCGAGGCGCTGCGGTTCTTCGCCCAGCACCCGTGACCCGGACGGCGGCGGGCCTAGCTGTTCAGCTCGTAAGCCCGCTCGCCATGCGCCGAGAGGTCAAGCCCGTTGGATTCCGCCTCGGCATCGACCCGGATCGGCGTCACCAGTTCGGCCAGCCGGATCACCGCAAAGGTGACAACCACCGTCCAGACCCCGACGATTCCCAGCGACCCCAGTTGTGCCCCCCAGGCCCCCAACCCCAAGGCCGCCACCATCAGCGTGCCGAAAATCCCGCCGACGCCATGCACGGCAAACACATCCAGCGTGTCGTCGATGCCCGATTTCGCCCGCACCAGCGCCACCGCCTCCTGACACAGCACGCCCGCCACCGTGCCGATCAGCAGTGCCTGCACCGGGCCGACGTAACCCGAGGCGGGCGTGATCGAGGCCAGCCCCGCCACCGCCCCGGTCAACATGCCGACCAGCGAGGCGCGGCCGAACTTGATCCGCTCCCAGCCGATCCAGCTTAGCGCCGCCGCCGCCGCCGACAGGTGGGTGACCGTCATCGCCGAGGCCGCCTGGCCGTTGGCCGCCAGCGCCGAGCCGCCGTTGAAACCGAACCAGCCGACCCAGAGCATGCTGGTTCCCAGCATCACCAAGACCGGGCTGTGCGGCGGCGTGTTGCGGTTGCGCCTTGGCCCCAGCCGCTGCGCCACCAGCAGCGCCGCCAGCCCCGCCGTTTCATGCACCACGATTCCCCCGGCGAAATCCCGCACGCCCAAGGCGCCGAAAATCCCGCCGTCGGCCAGAAAACCGCCGCCCCAGACCCAATGCACCACCGGCGCATAGCACAAAAGCAGCCAGAGGCCGGAAAACAGCAACACGAAGCCAAAGCTGACCCGCTCGACATAGGCGCCGACGATCAGCGCCGGGGTGATGATGGCGAAGGTCATCTGATAGGCGAAGAACAGCACCTCGGGCAGGCTGCCGGTCAGGCTGTCGGCGGTGACGCCGTGCAGGAACGCCTTGCCAAAGCCGCCCCAGACAGCGCCCTCGCCGCCGAAGGCGATGGTGTAGCCGCCCGCCAGCCACAGGATGCTGCCCAGGCAGGCAATGGCAAAGCATTGGGTGAACACGCTCAGCACGTTGCGCGCCCGCACCAGCCCGCCATAGAACAGCGCCAGCCCCGGCAGGGTCATGAACAGCACCAGCGCCGTCGAGATCAGGATAAAGGCGGTATCGGCGGCGTTCATTCGGCGGATTCCTTCCGGCGCGCGGTTGCGCCGCCGTCAAAGCCGGAAAACCTTGCCCGGAAAAGCGCCCTTGCGCCGGAAAGCTGCTGCCTTGGCGGGCAATTCTGAAACTGCCTGAAAAAGATGCGCAGAATCGCCGGTAACGCCCTTGTCAGGGCGAATGGAAAATTAGTCCAGCGCCTGCGCCAGCAGCGTCAGCGCCTGCACGCAAGCCGCCGAGCGCACCGCCGCCCGGCCGCGCGGGCCGAACTCGACGGTTTCGGCAACCGTTGGCCGCCCCGCCATCGCCAGCGCGAAACACACCCGACCCTCGGGCTTGAAATCCGACCCGCCCGGCCCGGCGATGCCGGTGATCGCCACCGCCAGATCGGCCTTGGAATGGGCCAGCGCGCCCTGCGCCATCTCGATGGCCACCGCTTCCGACACCGCGCCATGCGTGGTCAAAGTGGCAGGCGATACCCCCAGCATCTCGACCTTGGCGGCGTTGGAATAGGTCACAAACCCGCGCTCGAACACGTCCGAGGCCCCGGCCACATCGGTCAGTGCCGCCGCCAGCATGCCCCCCGTGCAGCTTTCGGCGGTGGCGATCCGCAGACCAAGACTGCGCGCCTTGGCCAGCAGCGTGGCCACGCTCACATCAGCACTCCGTGGGCGACACCTGCGGCAATCATCGTGGCGATGCCCGCAAACAGCCCGGCCCAGAGGTCGTCCAGCATCACCCCCGCCGCATCGCCGCGCCGGTCGGCCCGGCCGATGATCCAGGGTTTCCAGATGTCGAACAGCCGGAAGAACAGGAAGGCGGCGATCCAGCCGGGGTAGGCTGCCACGGCCCAGTTGTCCAAGCCGCGGTTCCAGAACGCAGCAGCCGGGAACAGCAGCGCGATCCATTGCCCCGCCACCTCGTCGATCACGAACTCGCCGGGATCGTCGCCGGGGCGGTTTGCCAATTCGCGCTCCACCGCCCAGAAGCCCCAGCCGATCGCGGCAAGGGTGGCCATCACCAGCGCCGGGAAGCCCAGGAAGTAGTCGATCGCCACCCCCAGCGCCACCGCCACCGCCGAGCCCCAGGTGCCGGGGGCGGGGCGCAGCAGCCCTGCGCCGAAGAAGATGGCGACGGCGCGCGAGATCGTCATGCCGATACCAGGGCTGCGGTGGCGACGGCGGCAATGCCCTCCTCGCGCCCGGTAAAGCCCAGCCGTTCCGAGGTGGTGGCCTTGACCGACACCCGGGCGACATCCACCCCCATGATATCGGCCAAAACCCGACGCATTTCAGCGGCATGCGGGCCGATCTTCGGGCGCTCGCAGATCAGCGTCACATCGGCATTGGCCAGCTTGAAGCCGTGCTGGGCGATCATTTCAACCGCATGGCGCAGGAAGATATGGCTGGCCGCCCCCTTCCATTGCGGGTCGGAAGGCGGGAAATGCGTGCCGATATCGCCCAAGGCCAGCGCGCCATAAATCGCATCGGTCAGCGCGTGCATCCCCACATCGGCGTCGGAATGGCCCAGCAGCCCCTTGCCATGCGGCACCTTCACACCACACAGCCAGACGTGATCGCCGTCGCAGAACGCATGCACGTCGTAGCCATTGCCCAGCCGGATATCCATGCCGCGTCGCTCCTTCAGCAACCGTTCCGCACGGGCGAAATCGCCGGGGAAGGTGAGTTTCAGATTGTCTTCGTCGCCCTCGACGATGGCGACGTCAAGCCCGTGCGCCCGCGCCACCTCGACATCATCGGCAGCGCCGCCGGGATGGCCGCGGTGTGCGGCCAGCAGCGCGTCATAGTGGAAAGCCTGCGGGGTTTGCGCGCGATACAGCCCGGTGCGGTCTTGCGTGCCGACCACCTTGCCGCCCTCGCCACGCCACAGCGCATCGGTCACCGCCACCGCCGGTGCCGCCCCCGGTGCATGGTCCAGCGCCGCCAGCAACCGCGCGATCAACCCCTGCGTCAGCATCGGCCGCGCGCCGTCGTGGATCAGCACGCGGCTGGTGCCGCTGCCCGCCAAAGCCTCCAGCGCATTGCGCACCGAGGCGTCGCGGCTGGTGCCACCAACCACCAGTTCCACCCCAGACCCAAGCGCCAAGGCCCGGTCGCGGTCGTCGGGATGGATCACCAACAGCACCCGGTCGATGCCCGGGGCGGCGGCAAAGGTGGCAAGGCTGTGGGCCAGCACCGGCTGCCCGGCAAGCCCCTGCCATTGCTTTGGCAGATCGCCCCCGGCACGGGTGCCGCGCCCGGCGGCGACGATGATGGCGGCTGTGGTCATGGGCCTTCCTGCGCTTTGCCCCATCTCTAGGCCAAGCCACGCCGCATGACAATGCGCGGGCGGTCGCGGGATTAGATGCCTAATAAACAGGCATTAACGGATTTTCGACCAGATTTTCAGCGATGTTTCATTGATCTGTCACGGCACCGCGGCTAGGTCAGGGCCATGGACAGTCAAAAACCTCTTGCGGCCCTGCATCTGAAGGGTGTCGCGATCACCCCGCCGGTGCTGCTGGCGCCCTTGGCCGGGATCACCGATCTGCCGTTTCGCCGCCTGGTGGCGGGGTTCGGTGCGGGGTTGGTGGTCTCCGAGATGGTCGCCAGTCAGGAAGTGGTGCAGGCGCGGCCTTTGGCCCGGGCGCGGGCCGAGCTTGGCTTTGATCAGGCATCCACGGCGGTGCAATTGGCCGGGCGCGAGGCGCATTGGATGGCAGAGGCCGCGCGCTTTGTCGCAGGGCAGGGCGCCCGGGTGATCGACATCAACATGGGCTGCCCTGCGCGCAAGGTCACCAACGGCTATTCCGGCTCGGCGCTGATGCGCGATCTGGATCACGCCTTGCGGCTGATCGAGGCGGTGGTGGGCGCGGTTGAGGTGCCGGTGACGCTGAAGACCCGGCTGGGCTGGGACGAGGCCTTGCTGAACGCGCCCGAACTGGCGCAGCGGGCCGAAAGTGCCGGGGTGGCGATGATCACCATCCATGGCCGCACGCGCTGTCAGTTCTACAAGGGCGCGGCTGACTGGGCGGCGATTGCCGGGGTGACTTCGGCGGTCGGGGTGCCGGTGATTGCCAATGGCGATATTGTCGATGCCGCATCGGCGCAGGCGGCGCTGGCGGCTTCGGGGGCGGCAGGCGTGATGGTCGGGCGGGGTGCGCAGGGGCGGCCATGGCTTTTGGCGCAGATTTCTGCCGAGGTTTACGGCACGCCGCAGCCGCTGGTGCCGCAGGGTGCGGCGCTGGCCGATCTGGTGATCGGGCATTATCAGGACATGCTGGGGTTCTATGGCCGCGATCTTGGCGTCAAGGTCGCGCGCAAGCATTTGGGCTGGTATCTGGAGGCTGCGGGTGTGGCGGGCCAGCGCGGCATGATGACCGCGGACGACCCGGCACAGGTGATCCGCGCCCTGCGCAGCGCCTTTGCCGAACAACAGCAGGTGGCGGCATGACCGGCTACCGCGCGCCTTACCCGGTGCCGGGGGTGATCTGGGCCTCGCTGCCGTTCCCGGCACTGCTGGTCAACGAATCCGACCGGATCCTGGAAACCAACCCGGCGGCGGAGATTTTCCTCAATGCCTCCAACCGCAGCCTGCGGGATCAGCCGGTGTTCGACCGCCTGCACATCGACGCCGACATGGAGGATGCCATGCAGCGGGTGCGGGCCAACCGCGCGCCGCTGTTCATCAACGATGTCGAGGTGACCACCGGCGCGCGGGCCCCGCAGCAATGCACGGTGCAGGTGGCGCCGATGGCCGATGATCCGCGGGTGATCCTGCTGCTGATCTCGCCGCGCGAGATTGCCGACCGGCTGGGCCGGGCAGGGGCGGCCAAGCGGGGCGCCAAATCGGCGATCGGCATGGCCGAGATGCTGGCGCATGAGATCAAGAACCCGCTTGCGGGGATTTCCGGCGCGGCGCAGCTTATTTCGATGAACGCAGGCCCCGAGGACCGCGAGCTGACCGACCTGATCGTCGAGGAAACCCGCCGCATCGTCAAACTGCTGGAGCAGGTCGAGCAGTTCGGCAACCTGCGCGCCCCCGAACGCCGCGCCACCAACATCCATGACGCGCTGGACCGCGCCCGCCGTTCGGCGCTGGTGGGCTTTGCCGCGCGGATGACGATTCTGGAAGATTACGACCCGTCGCTGCCCGCCACCTATGCCGACCCCGACCAGTTGATGCAGGTGTTCCTGAACCTGATCAAGAACGCCTCCGAGGCTGCGGGGCCAAAGGGCGGCACCATCCGGCTGCGCAGTTTCTACGACCAGTCGCTGCGCATCCGCCGCGCCGATGGCCCCGGCAGCCCGCTGCCGTTGCAGATCGAGATCATCGACGACGGCCCCGGCCTGCCGCCCGGCATCGCCAGCGAAATCTTCGAGCCATTCGTCTCGGGCCGCGAGAACGGCACCGGGCTGGGGCTGGCGCTGGTGGCCAAGATCATCGCTGACCATGACGGCTGGATCGCCGTCGATTCGGTGCCCGGGCGCACGGTGTTCCGGGTGTCGATGCCCGAAGCCCCCCGCGCTCCTAGGGCGAAACCTGACGACAATGCACTGACCAAAGCAAAGGAAAGCTGAGATGGATGGCACGGTTCTGGTGGCAGATGACGACCGCACCATTCGCACGGTGCTGACCCAGGCGCTGACCCGGGCCGGGTGCAAGGTGCATGCCACCTCCAGTCTGGTGACGCTGATGCGCTGGGTCGAAGAGGGCAAGGGCGATCTGGTGATCTCGGACGTGATGATGCCCGATGGCAACGGGCTGGAGGCGCTGCCGCGCATTTCCAAGCTGCGGCCCGGCCTGCCGGTGATCGTGATCTCGGCGCAGAACACCATCATGACGGCGGTGAAGGCGGCGGAGGCCGAGGCTTACGACTATCTCCCGAAGCCCTTCGATCTGCCCGATCTGATGAAACGCTCGGCCCGGGCGTTGGATGTCAAACGCCACAGCCCGCGCAGCCCCGCCGCCCCGCGCGAGGCGGGGGATGACCTGCCGCTGGTCGGGCGCACCGCGGCGATGCAGGCGCTGTATCGGCTGGTGGCGCGGGTGATGAACACCGATCTGGCGGTGCTGATCTCGGGCGAATCGGGCACCGGCAAATCGCTGATCGCCCGGGCGATCCATGACTTTTCCGACCGCCGCTCGATGCCTTTCGTGGTGGCGCAGGGCTCTGATCTGGCGGGGCTGGATGGCCCCTCGGCGCTGCTGTCCCGCGCCCGCGGCGGTAGCCTCGTGTTCGACGAGGTGGCCGATTTCGACGCCGAGGCGCAGGCCCGCATGGTGCGGATGCTGGACATGCTGGGCGATAACGCGCCGCGGATCATGGCCACCAGCCAGGTCGATCTGGCAACCCGGGCCGAGGCGGGTGGTTTCCGGCAAGACCTGCTGTTCCGCTTGGGTGGCGTGACGCTGCAAGTGCCCAGCTTGCGCGAGCGGGTGGACGACATCGCCCTGCTGGCCGAGCATTTCCTGGCCCGTGGCGGCCGCGACGGTGGGGCCGCGCGCAAGCTGTCGGCGGAAGCGCGCGAACTGGTGCGCGGCTATAGCTGGCCCGGCAACGTGCGGCAATTGGAGAATACTCTGAAACGGCTGGTGGTGACGGGTTCGGAACCCGAGATCAGCCGATCGGAAGTTGAAGCCGCCCTTGGCAGCCAGCCCGCCCTGCCGCAGAATCGCGGCCTGGGCGAGGGTGAGCGGCTGGCCACCTCGGTCGCGCGGCATCTGAAGCGGTATTTCGATCTGCACGGTGGTCAGTTGCCGCCCGCCGGGGTTTACGACCGGATCTTGCGCGAGGTCGAGGCACCGCTGATCGAAATTGCACTGGATGCCACAGCGGGCAATCAGGCCAAATGTGCCGACCTTCTGGGCATCAACCGCAATACCTTGCGCAAGAAGATCACCGACCTTGATATTCGCGTGACTCGCCGCCGCAAACTGATGTAAAACCGCCACAGGGCGCGTGGCTTCGGGGTTTGCCCCGGGAAACCGCCCGTTGCCATGGCGGGTGGGGCGATGGCCCCGGATCGGAGCGGTTGACCCTTGCGTTCAGCGGTGCAGAACAGCACGTGGAACAGGCTGCTGCGGTTGCGGCGGCAAAAGCGCGTGCAGACCGCGATGACGCTGGGGCTGGTGGTGCTGGGTCCGGCGCTGGCGGTGGCGACCTTTCTGGCGCTGGGGCCGTTCAATCAGGGGGCAAACTCGCCCTGGCTGCGGCTGACGCTGCTGGCGGATCTGGTCTATGTGCTGGTGGTGGCGGCACTGGTGCTGGGCCGCGTCATGCGCATCGTTGCCGACCGTCGCAGCCAGTCGGCAGGCTCGCGGCTGCATCTGCGGCTGTCGGGCGTGTTCGCGCTGCTGGCGCTGACCCCCACCGTGCTGATCGCGGTCTTTGCGGTGCTGACGCTGAATGTCGGCGTCGAGGGCTGGTTTTCCGATCGGGTGCGGCAGGTGGTGGGCAACTCGCTGGCCGCCGCCGAGGCCTATGAGGGCGAGCATGTCCGCGGCCTGAGCGAGGATGCCGAGGCCTTTGCCGCCTATCTGAACGTCGCCAAGCAATCGACGTTCTTCCTTGAGGATGCGCAACTGCGACCGGTGCTGACCCAAGGTCAGGGCCAGATTCAGCGCGGGCTGCGCGCGGCGTTTCTGATTGACGGCGGTGGCACCCTGCGCACCCGCGGCGAGAAATCCTATCTGTTCGATTTTACCGCCCCCACGCCCGAAGAAATCGCCCGCGCCAAGGCCGGCGAGACAGTGATCATCCAGGATTGGCCCAACAACGAGTTCCGCGCGCTGGTGCATCTGGACGCCTATGCCGACCGCTTTCTGTTCATCTCGCGCAAGGTCGATGGCTCGATCCTCAGCCTGCTGGACGAGACCCGCGAAACCGTGCGGCTGTATCACCAGCTTGAATCCGAACGCGGGCGGCTGCTGTTCGAATTCGGCCTGCTGTATCTGGGCTTTGCGCTGATCCTGATTCTGGCGGCGATCTGGCTGGGGCTGTGGTTTGCCGAACGGCTTTCCCGTCCGGTGGGGCGGCTGGCGGGGGCGGCGCAGCGGGTCGGTGGCGGCGATCTGGACGTGCAGGTGCTGGAGGAGGAAGGCGACGACGAGATTGCCATGCTGGGGCGGCTGTTCAACCAGATGACCCGGCAGTTGAAGGGCCAGCGCGATGCTCTGGTGGCGGGCAACCGGCAGACCGAGGATCGGCGGCGGCTGTTTGATTCTGTGCTGTCGTCGGTGACGGCGGGGGTGATCGGCTTGGACGCGCGCGGCCGGGTGGATTTCGTCAACCCGGCGGCCGAACGGCTGCTGGCCTTCACCGATGGCACGCCCGACCGGGCTTTGGCGCTGGCGGTGCCGGAATTTGCGCCGCTGTTCCAGCGTTTGCAACAAAGCCACGGGGGCGCCGTGCAGGAAGAAGTGCGGCTGACCCGCGGTGGCCGGATGGAAAGCCTGCTGGTGCGGATGAGCGTGCGGCGCACCGATCAGGGCCGTCTGGAAGGCTACGTGGTGGCCTTTGACGATGTGACCGATCTGGTGTCGGCGCAGCGGATGGCGGCCTGGGGCGACGTGGCCCGCCGCATCGCCCACGAGATCAAGAACCCGCTGACCCCGATCCAGCTTTCGGCCGAGCGGATCAAGCGCAAGTTCCGGCCTCTGGTGGGGGATCAGGGCGAAGACCTGGACCAGTATGCCGACGTTATCATCAGGCAAACCAATGACTTGCGGCGCATTGTTGATGAGTTTTCCAAGTTTGCCCGGTTGCCGGAACCCGATTGCCACGAACACGATCTGGGGGCGATCCTGCGCGATGCCGTCCTGCTGCAACAGGCAGGCCAGCCCGGCGTCAGCATCAAGACCGACCTGCCCAGCGAGCCGGTGGTGCTGGAGGTTGATGCCACGATGATCTCGCAGGCCTTGACAAACCTCATCAAGAACGCCGGAGAAGCCATTGAATCCTTGCAGGAAAAGGGCGTGCCCGCCGGTTTTGCGCCCGAGGTTCGGGTGGCCTTCACGGCGGATGAGCAAACTGCGGTGATCCGCATCTCTGACAATGGCATCGGCCTGCCGCCGGATCGTGCGCGGCTGTTCGAGCCCTATGTCACCACCCGCGCCAAGGGCACCGGGCTGGGGCTGCCGATCGTCAAGAAGATCATCGAGGAACATGGCGGCACGCTGATCCTGACGGATGCCGCGGTATTTGAAGGCAATTCGCATGCCGGGGCGATGGCGGAGATCCGTCTGCCCCGCGGGCCGCGCGCCACCAAGGCACGGCCTGGCAAAAACGCAGGCCTGGTGGGCCAGGGGGACACATGAGCAGTATTCTGATTGTGGACGACGAACGCGATATCCGCGAACTGATCGGGGATATCCTGCGCGACGAGGGCTTTACCGTGCGGCTGGCGGCCAATGCCGACGAGTGCATCGCGGAAATCAATGCCGAGGAGCCGGCGCTGATGATCCTCGACATCTGGCTGAAGGACAGCCGGATGGATGGCATCGACATCCTGAAAACCGTCAAGCGCGACAACCCGGATGTGCCGGTGGTGATCATCTCGGGCCATGGCAACATCGAGATCGCGGTGGCGGCGATCAAGCAGGGCGCCTACGATTTCATCGAAAAGCCGTTCAACATCGACCAGTTGATGGTGGTGGTGTTGCGGGCGATGGAAACCTCGCGGTTGCGGCGGGAAAACAGCGATCTGCGGCGGCGCGACGTGTCGTCCTCGGAAATGCTGGGGCAGTCGCCGGCCTACAAGGTGCTGAAGGCGCAGCTCGAGAAGGTGACGAAATCCAACGGCCGGGTGATGCTGACCGGGCCTGCGGGGTCGGGCAAGGAGATGGCCGCGCGATTCATCCATGCCAATTCCAACCGCGCCTCGGCGCCGTTCGTGTCGGTTTCCTCGGCCACCATCGAACCCGAACGCATGGAAGAGGTGCTGTTCGGCCGCGAAACCTCGGATCGCGGTATTGAAAAGGGTCTGCTGGAACAGGCGCATGGCGGCGTGGTCTATTTCGACGAAGTGGCCGACATGCCCTTGGGAACGCAGTCGAAGATTCTGCGGGTGCTGGTGGAACAGCAGTTCAGCCGGGCCGGTGGCGCCGACAAGGTGCGGGTCGATCTGCGGGTGATCTCGTCCACCACCCGCGATCTGCGCAGCGAAATCAGCGCGGGCCGGTTCCGGCAGGAACTGTATGACCGGCTGAACGTGGTGCCGATTCCGGTGCCCAGCCTGGAGGACCGGCGCGAGGACATCCCGCACCTGACCCGGCATTTCGTCGAGATGTTTCACGCGACGCAAGGCCTGCCGCTGCGCGACTTGTCGCCCGAGGCCGAGGCGCTGTTGCAGACCATGCAATGGCCGGGCAACGTGCGGCAACTGCGCAACGTGATCGAGCGGGTGTTGATCCTAGGCGACAGCAACGGTCCGATCGAGGCGCGGGAACTGCCGGGCCGCGATGTGGCGACCGACGGCGACGGGCGGCTGGTGCTGGGCGGGGCGATGGCGACGTTGCCGTTGCGCGAGGCCCGCGAGCTGTTCGAAAAGGAATATCTGCTGACCCAGATCAACCGCTTTGGCGGCAACATCAGCCGCACCGCCAATTTCGTCGGCATGGAGCGCAGCGCGCTGCACCGCAAGCTGAAATCGCTGGGCGTGGTGACCACCGCCAAGCTGGGTGGCCGCACCGCCCGGTTGGAAGACGACGAGGACGACGACGAGGGCGGCGAGGATTGATGCCGCCGCCCCCGTTCAATTGACGATCATCGCGCCTTCTGCCATGCAAGGCGCTGTGCCGGGTTCGGGCTGTCGCACCCTCGGAGGACTGTATGAAAGTGATCATCTGCGGCGCGGGGCAGGTGGGCTGGCAGATCGCCCGCCACCTGTCGGGCGAGCGCAATGAGGTGACGGTGGTGGATGTCAACGCCGATCTGGTGCGGCGGGCCACCGAAACGCTGGACGTCAAGGGCGTGGTGGGTTTTGCCTCCTACCCGGACGTGCTGGAAAAGGCAGGCGCCCGCGACGCCGACATGATCATCGCCGCCACCCATTCCGACGAGGTGAACATGGTCACCTGTCAGGTGGCCCATTCGGTGTTCGACATCACCCGCAAGATCGCCCGGCTGCGTGGCCAAAGCTATATGGACCCCGCCTATACCGACCTGTTCCGCCGCGACCATCTGCCGATCGACGTGGTGATCAGCCCCGAACGCGAGGTGGCCGAAGCGGCATTGCAGCGGCTGGCTGCGCCCGCGACCTTCGACACCGAAAGCTTCATGGGTGGTCGGGCGCAGCTTCTGGGCATCGCGCTGGCCGAGGATTGCCCGGTGCTGAACACCTCGCTGCGGCAGTTGGACGAGTTGTTCTTCACCCTGCGTGCCATCGTGGTCGGGGTGCGGCGCAAGGGCCGGCTGTTTGCGCCCGAACCCGGCGACCAGCTATATGCCGGCGACCAGATCTATGTCTTTGCCAACAGCGAGGATCTTGGCCGCACGCTGGAAATCTTTGGCAAGAAGACCAAGAAACAGGAACGGGTGGTGATCATCGGCGCGGGCAACGTCGGCCTTGGCGTGGCCCGGGCGCTGGAGGCGCGGTCCGACCGGGTGCGCACCAAGGTGATCGAGATGGACCGCGCACGCGCCGAATATGCCGCCGACCGGCTGGAGCGCACCATCGTGCTGCATGGCGACGGCATGGACATGGACCTGCTGCTGGAGGCCTCGATCGACCGGGCCGATGCGGTGCTGGCGGTGACGGACGACGACAAGACCAACATGCTGGTGGCGGTGCGCGCCAAATCGGCGGGCTGCCCGATGGCGATCTGTCTGATCAACGACCCCTCGCTGGTGCCGCTGCTGGGGCCGCTGGACATCGACGCCTACATCAACCCGCGCGCCACCACCGTAAGCTCGATCCTGCGGCATATCCGGCACGGCCGGGTGCGGGCGATCTATTCGATCGGCGATGCCGAGGCCGAAATGATCGAGGCGCAGGTCCTGGGCACCTCGCCGATGGCCGGCAAGCTGATCCGCGACATCGAGTTCCCCGAAGGCGTGCTGGTGGGCGCGGTGATGAAGGGCGAGAAGGTGATGAAACCCACCGGCGATCTGCGGATGGAAGAGGGCGACGTGATCGCCATGTTCGCCATGACCAAGGATGTGCCGGAGCTGGAGCGCCTGTTGCAGGTCTCCATCGACTTCTTCTAGGCGATGCGCGTCCTGGCCCAAATGCCGCTTCTGGTCATCCTGATGGCGATTGCATCGGTCGTGATGTATCTGCCGGCGGCCCATGCCCTTGCGCTCGGGCAATTTCCGGTCGCGCGGGCGTTCTTCTATTCCGGCACCTTCCTTTTGATCATCACCGGGCTGGTGGCGCTGGCCACGGCCAGTGGCCGCTGGCGCGATGACAGCCGCAACCATCTGGTGGCGCTGCTGGCGGCTTATCTGGTGCTACCGGTGATGCTGGCGCTGCCGTTCTTGCTGGCCGTCAAGGATACCAGTTTCCTGAATTCCTGGTTCGAGATGCTGTCGTCGTTCACCACCACCGGGGCCACGCTTTACGACACGCCGGGGCGGCTGCCCGACACGCTGCATCTGTGGCGGGCGCTGGTGGGCTGGCTGGGCGGGTTTTATGTGCTGCTGATGGCGGTGGCGGTGCTGGCGCCGCTGAACCTGGGCGGCATCGAGGTGCTGACCGGCAATGCGCCGGGGCGGGGCGCACCGGGGGCGGCACAGTTCGGCCATGGCGCCGATGCCTCACACCGGATCGCCCGGCAGGCGATGGTGCTGTTTCCGGCCTACGGTGGGTTGACGCTGGTGCTGTGGGCGCTGCTGGCGCTGGCGGGCGAGACCGGGCTGGTGGCGCTGTGCCATGCGATGGCCACGCTTTCGACCTCGGGCATCTCGCCGGTGGCGGGGTTGTCGGGATCATCCTCGGGGCTGGCGGGCGAGGGGCTGATCTTCCTGTTCCTGATCTTTGGCGTCACCCGCAGGGCACTGCCGGGGGCGGCACTGTTCGACCGCGACGCTTCGGTTTTTCGCGACCCCGAGGTGCGGATGGCGATGACCATCGTCGGGGTGGTGACGCTGGTGCTGTTCCTGCGGCACTGGCTGGGGGCCATCGAACTGGCCGAGGGCCAGGATTTGCCGGGTTTCCTGCACGCGCTGTGGGGGGCTGCCTTCACCACGCTGTCGTTCCTGACCACCACCGGCTTTGCCTCGACCGACTGGGTATCGTCGCGCACCTGGTCGGGGCTTGGCACGCCGGGGATGATCTTGCTGGGGCTGGCGATTGTCGGTGGCGGCGTGGCCACCACGGCGGGCGGGGTCAAGCTGCTGCGGGTCTATGCGCTGTTCCGCCATGGCGAGCGCGAACTGGAGCGGTTGATCCATCCCAACTCGGTCGGCGGCTCCGGGCCTGCGGCGCGGCGGTTGCGGCGCGAGGGCGCCTATGTCGCCTGGGTGTTCTTCGTGCTGTTCGCGCTGTCGATCGGGCTGATCATGGCAGCGCTGTCGCTGACCGGAATTTCGTTCGAGCCGGGGCTGATACTGGCCCTGTCGGCGCTGACCACCACCGGGCCGCTGGCGCAGATGGCGGGGGAAACCCCGATCAGCTTTGCCGATCTGGACAGCAGTGCCAAGCTGA
Source organism: Rhodobacter ferrooxidans (assembly GCF_000176015.1). GTDB lineage: Bacteria > Pseudomonadota > Alphaproteobacteria > Rhodobacterales > Rhodobacteraceae > Pseudorhodobacter_B > Pseudorhodobacter_B ferrooxidans. The sequence goes on from NZ_ACYY01000005.1 coordinate 73,853, forward strand.
TTCTGGGCTTTGCCATGGTGCTGGGCCGGATGGAAACCCTGGCCATTCTGGCGCTGCTGGCACCCGGCAACTGGCGACGCTGACCGCGCAGGGCGGCGGGTTATGTAACGGACTGTTTTTTGGGCTGGAATCTGGCGACAAGCCGTTTCATACTGAAATCAGGCGCTGGGAACGCGACTGCTACCTCCAGGGCAAGAAACGCGCGACAAAAAAAGGCAAGAACCAATGGCAGCCGATAAACAGAATTTGCAGGACGCCTTTCTGAACCATGTGCGCAAGGCGAAGGTTCCGGTCACGATCTTTCTGATCAACGGGGTGAAGCTGCAGGGCGTCATCACCTGGTTTGACAATTTCTGCGTGCTGTTGCGCCGCGATGGCCAGTCGCAGCTTGTTTACAAGCACGCGATTTCCACCATCATGCCGGGCGCGCCGATCAGCCTTTACGAGGGGGAAGACTGATCTCCGATCCGTCTGACCCAGATCTTCCCGATGATGCGGATGATGACTTTGCCCTGCCCGACGGCAGCGGCATCGACGCCTATGAAACCGCCGAGGCCGCCACCCGCGCCTATGTGCTGCACCCCGACCTGAGGGCCGACCGCGAGCGGCGTCTGGCCGAGAACGGGCTGGCCGAGGCGGTGGCTTTGGCCGCAGCCCTGCCCAATCTGGAGGTTGTGGGTTCCGAAGTGGTGCGCGTCGGGCGGATGCAGCCCGGCACGCTGTTCGGCTCGGGCAAGGTCGATGAGCTGAAGGCGCGGTTTGCCGCACTGGAGGTTGATCTGGTGCTGGTCGATGGGCCGGTCAGCCCGGTGCAGCAGCGCAATCTGGAAAAGGCCTGGGGCGTCAAGCTGCTGGACCGCACCGGCTTGATCCTCGAGATTTTTGCCGACCGCGCCCGCACCCGTGAAGGGGTGATGCAGGTCGAACTGGCGGCGCTGTCCTATCAGCGCACCCGTCTGGTGCGGGCCTGGACCCACCTGGAACGCCAGCGCGGTGGCTTCGGTTTCGTCGGCGGCCCCGGCGAGACCCAGATCGAGGCCGACCGCCGGGCGATCGACGATCAGGTGATCCGCATCAAGAGACAACTGGAAAAGGTTGTAAAGACACGCGAATTGCACCGCGCCGCCCGCCGCCGGGTGCCGTTTCCGCTGGTGGCCTTGGTCGGCTACACCAACGCCGGAAAATCGACGCTGTTCAACCGCATGACCGGCGCCGAGGTGCTGGCAAAGGACATGCTGTTTGCCACTTTGGACCCGACGATGCGTGGTCTGGTGCTGCCCTCGGGGCGCAAGATCATCATCTCGGACACCGTGGGCTTCATTTCCGACCTGCCGACGCAACTGGTGGCGGCGTTCCGCGCCACGCTGGAGGAGGTGCTGGAGGCCGACCTGATCCTGCATGTGCGCGACATTTCCCACCCCGAAAGTGCCGAACAGGCGGCGGATGTGGCGAAGATATTGGCGGCATTGGGGGTCAAGGCTGCGACGCCGCAGATCGAGATCTGGAACAAGCTGGATCTGGTGCAGGGGGCGATGCGCGACGGGCTGGTGCAGCAGGCGCAGGGCCGCGACGGGGTGATGGCGCTGTCGGCGCTGACCGGCGAGGGATTGCCGGAATTGCTGGAGGCGATCAGCCGGGCGTTTGACGAGGCGAAATCCGATCTGCGGCTGACCTTGCCGTTCAGCGAGGGTCGCCGCCACGCCTGGCTGCATGCCGAGGGCGTGGTGCTGGCCGAGACGCAAACCGAGGACGGCTGGCAGATCGACCTGCGCTGGACCGCCCGGCAGGAACAGCGTTACCGCGAATTTTAATGAAATAGTTCCCAGGGTCCTGCGGCTTTTAAAGCGAACGTAAGGTTCGCTGCACGAGGTTGAGAGCGTTGCTGCCCCACGATGGGGCGGACCGATTTTCAACCGATGGGTTCCCGAATGAAACGCACTGTCATCGCAATCCTGCTGCTGTCGGCCGTTCCGGCGGCGGCTGACGATTTCACCCCGGCGCTGCAAGGCTTTCTTGGCAGCGATATCGCCGGCTGGGCCAACGATCCGGCGCTGGTGGCGGCGATCCGCGCCCAGAACGCCACCACCGGCAGCTATGATCAGGCGACGATCGACGCCATGGATGCGCAATGGCGCAGCGAAGTGTCGGCCGCCGATTCCGCGCTGGTGGGCGGCGTGCTGCACAATCCGGCCGCCGATTTCCTGCGCACCAAGGTGGCCGATTCGGGCGGCAAGATCACCGAAGCCTTCATCACCGACGCCAAGGGGCTGAACGTCGCGGCCTCCGATCCGACCTCGGACTACTGGCAGGGCGACGAAGACAAGTTTTCCAAGGTCTATCCCGATCCGAAGGGCGTGTTCATTTCGGACGTCGAGATGGACGAATCCACCCAGCGCTATCAGGGCCAGATTTCGGTGACAGTGGCCGATCCGGCGACGGGCGAGGCCCTGGGCACGCTGACCATCGGCGTCGATGCCGAATCGCTGATCTGATCTGCCCCGGACCAATACAAAGGATGGCCGCCATGTTTTCCCGACTGTTCAAAAAGCTGATCCCGCGCCGCACCTCGGTTTTCCTTCGGGCGCTGCTGATCATGGTGGTGACCAGCGGCATCGTGACGGCCGTGCTGTCGTGGAACGCCGCCACCCTGACCAGCCGGGTGGCGACCGATGGTCTGGTGCGGCTTGCTGACGAGGTGACGCAATCGCTGGCGGCGGGCACCACCGCCGCCATCAAGTTCCGCAAGGGCGACGACATCGCCCACGAAGTCGCAGCCGCGCTGCAGCGCACCGAGGGGGCGGCGGAACTGGCGGTGGCGTTTGATGCCAAGGGCGCGGTGATCACCGCGGTGCCGCCCGACCGCGCCGCCGATGCCGGTCTGCTTTCGGGTTTGATCTCGCAGGCGCTGGCGGACGGAACAGCGATCAACAGCGCCGACGGGTTGCAGCGGATCGAACTGGCGCGGTCGGGTGACGGCAAGGCCCTGGGCGGCATTGCCATCCTGTGGTCGGATGCCAGCCTGCAAGCGGCGATTTCGGCGGCAACCTGGCGGTCGCGCGGCATTGCGCTGGCGATCTTTGTCGCCTTGGCGATCCTCGCGGCCTTGGCGCTGCGCGCGATCATCGTGCTGCCGTTGCGCCGGGTGGACCGGGCGATGGCCTCTGTGGCAGATGCACATTTCGACACCCGAGTGCCGGAAACCGCACGCGGTGACGAAATCGGCGAACTTGCGCGCAATCTTGACCACATGCGCGAAAGTCTGGGTGCCGCGTCGGAAGCCGAAGCCTGCCAGCACCGTGCCGCCGACGAACAGGCGCGGGTGATCGAGGTGCTGCGCGGCACCATCGCCGCCCTTGCCGAGGGGCGCCTGAACTGCCGCATCGACGACGTGTTTCCCGCCGAATACGAACCGCTGCGGATCGACCTGAACCAGATGCTGGAGACGCTGTCGGGCACGCTGTCGGAAGTCGTGGCCGCCGCCGAGCGTATCCGCTCTGGTGCCGACAGCATCAGCCAATCGGCCGACGATCTGTCACACCGCACCGAGAATCAGGCGGCAACGCTGGAGCAATCGGTGGCGGCGGTGGAACAGTTGTCGCAATCGGTGCGCTCGGTGGCCGATGACACCCGCAAGGTGGCGGTGATCGTGCAACGCACCCGCAGCGAGACCGAAAGCAGCTATGCCATCGTGCAAGAGGCGGTGGTAGCGATGTCGGATATCCGCAAATCCTCGGATCAGATTTCGCACATCATTTCGGTGATCGACGATATCGCGTTCCAGACCAACCTGCTGGCCCTGAACGCGGGCGTCGAGGCGGCGCGGGCGGGCGATGCCGGCCGCGGCTTTGCCGTGGTGGCCTCGGAAGTGCGGGCGCTGGCGCAGCGCACCTCGGACAGCGCGCGCGAGATCAAGACCCTGATCCAGAGCAGCGCCACCCAGGTGCTGAACGGCGTCAATCTGGTGGACCGCACCGGCGAGGCGCTGACCTCGATCACCCGGGAATTCGCCGGGGTGGCCGATCTCGCGGGCGGCATCGCCACGGCAATCAGCAACCAGTCCACCAGTCTGGGCGAAGTGTCGCTGGGCATGGTGCAACTGGATCAGGTGACGCAGCAGAACGCCGGCATGGTCGAACAGGCCACGGTGCAGCATCACGCCATCCGGCAGGATGCCGAACATCTGGCCGAGATGGTGGCGCGGTTCAAGCTGGGCAACAGCATGCCCGCCAGCGTTACCGCGCTGCCGCAACAAATGGCCGAGTTCCGGGCAAGGCCGCGGCAGCTTTACGGTCTGGCGTCCTGACCCCGCATCGCCCGGGCAACCGGAATGTCGATCGGCGCAAAGGCAAAAAGACCAGGGGCGCCGCGGCGCCCTTTGGCTATTGCGGCGTCAGATGGGTGATGCCGACGGCTGCGGCGCGGGCCAGTTCGGGGTCCAGCGACATCGGGATATACTCGCCCCGCCGCCACAGATCGCCCAGATCGTCGTAGAACCGCGACAACGGATGCCCCGACTGGCCGGTGGACAGGATGAACACCGAGGAATCCGGGTCGGCAAAGTCATAGACGCCGCGATAGCCGGCACCATGCACGTTCAGGAACGGCGCGGGCTCGGTGCCCTTGGTCAGCCCGCGCATCAGCGTCTGGTCGCCGCCCGAGGTCGATTGCCGCAGGTTGACGAAATAGCGCAAAAGCGGCGCGTCCCCCAGCACCGGATGATCCTGCGCCGCCTGATGCGCGTCGCCCCAGCGCCAGCTTTCGATGGCCGGACCATAGCTTTCGGTCAGCCGCAGCAGCGCCTCGTCCAGCGCCACCCGGGCGATGTCGGTGCAGGTCTCGATCGGCGAGGACTGGATGATGTCGCACCACACCCCGGCGCCATCGGTGTTGCGCAACACCCGCTCCAGAAACACCGGGTCGGGATGGGTGAAGATATCGGCCATCGGCCCGATCTCGTCGCGGATCAGCCGGTCGTTGAAGGCGCGCAGCCAGGCCATGTAGATCAGCGGCTCTGGCAGATGCTCGTTCATCTCGCCGTTCCAGTCGGCCAGCAGTTGCAGTGCCCGCTGCCGGGTGAATTCCGGCGTGCCGGTGGCCGCGGCCTCGCCGGTAAACCACAGATCGGCGCCGATCAGCGGCAGCAGGCTGCGGGCGGTGAAGCTGACGGTATCCAGCTGCGCCTCGATGAAGCTTTCGCGGGTGTGCACCTCGCGGGTTTTCATCAGGGTCAGCCACCGCTGGATGCGCTGGGTATCGCCCCAGGTGAAGGACACATGCTGCGGGAAGGGGCGGTCCACCGTCTTGTTGTTGGTGTTGCCCAGGATGCCGGTGCCGGGGTTCACCACCGAGGGGTTGTCGGCGTAGGGCAGCATCCCTTGCCAGCGGTTGCCGGCGATCCAGCCGGGGCTGGGCATCCGGCCTTGGGTCTGATGCGCCGGGTCGCGCCTGGGCATGGCGCCGACGGTCTGCAAGGCGATGCCCTGCGCATCGGCCAGCATCAGGTTCTGCGACGGTGCCACAAACAGGCTTCCCGCCTCGATCGCCTGCGCCACCGACCCCGCCTGCATCAGATGCAGCGCCGCGGTCATCGAGGTGTCGGCGGCGGAAAGCGCGGTCCAGGACAGCGTCGCCACGTCGCCCGCAGGGGTGATCGAGCCCAGATCGTGATGCGCGCCGGGCAGGATAGGGCCGTTGTCGGTCCACAGCAGGGTGATGGTCTCCGGGTCGGCATCCTTCACCGCGATGATCGAGCGGCGGCTCTCGAACCGTTTCCAGCCGTCCGGCGTGCGGTATTCGTCGGGATTGTCGGGGTTGACCTCTTCGATGAACAGATCCTGATCATCCAGATAGGACGAGGTCAGCCCCCAGCCCAGCTTTTCCGAGCGGCCCAGCAGCACCAGCGGCGTGCCGGGCAGGGTGCCGCCGATCACGCCGCCCGATTGCAGTTGCAGCCGCGCCAGATACCAGATGGTCGGCGCGGTAAAGCCAAGATGCGGGTCATTGGCCAGCAGGCTGCCCCCCGCCGCCGAGCGGTTGGGCGCTGCCGCCCAGGCGTTCGACGCCCCACCAAACCCCCAGCGCGGAAAAGGCGACAGCGGGTCGGCCTCGGCCAGTTGCAACGGCGCCGGCGCGCCACCCAGACCCGGCATCAGGCTGGCGAAATCGGGCAGGGCGGTCACGCCGGTGCCCGGATCATCGGGCAGAAGGTCGCGCAAACGGCTGTCGGGCAGGATCAGCGACATCCTTGCCCGCAGGATCTCGGCATCCATATGGGTCGAGGTTTGCAGCGCCATCAGTTTCAGGATGGCAATGCTGTCGGCTGGCTGCCAGGCAGCGATCTCGTTGGAGAAAAAGAAGAACTCCGGCGCGCCGCGGCCGCGGGCATCGGCGTTGACCTGATCTATCCAGGCGTTCACCCCCTTGGCATAGGCTCGCAGCGCCACGGTGGTCTCGGCGTCTTGAGCGGATACCGACTGCAACGACAGGTTGTAAATATCAAGCCGCCGCATCATCTCGTCGGTCTTGAGCGTGTGGGCGCCGAACACTTCGGAAAGCCGCCCCTGCGCCGTGCGGCGCAGCATGGTCATCTGCCACAGCCGGTCCTGGGCATGAACAAAGCCAAGCGCAAAGAACACGTCAGCGTCGGTCGCGCCAAAGATATGCGGCACATTGTCGTTGTTGCGCACGATCTCGACCGGGGCAGAGATGCCGGGCAGGGTGAAATCTTCGGCGTAGTCCGGCAGCGAGCGCGACAGGATATACCAGGCGATCAGCAGGCCCAGCAGGCTGAGCAGCACCAGCCCGGTGAAAAGCCGCAAGAGCCAACGGAAGACAAAGATCATGGCGGGCCTGTTCTTGACGTTCGGGTTGCGATGGTTCCTAGTCCATCGCGCGCGGCGGGGCAATTGCGGGGAAAGCGGATATGGCGAAACTGGCGTTTCTGGGGCTGGGCGTGATGGGGTTTCCGATGGCCGGGCACCTGTTGGCCAAAGGGCATGCGGTCACGGTTTATAACCGCAGCCCGGCCAAGGCGGCGGCCTGGGTCGAAAAGCACGGTGGCACCTCTGCCGCAACGCCGGCGGCGGCGGCCAAGGGGGCAGAGGTGGTGCTGGCCTGTGTCGGCAATGACGACGATCTGCGCTCGGTCTGCCTTGGGCCGCAGGGGGCCTTTGCCGGCATGGCGCGGGGTGGCCTGTTCATCGACCACACCACGGTATCGGCGCAGGTGACGCGCGAACTGGCCGGGGTCGCCGCCGAAAGCGGCATCGGTTTTGTCGATGCACCGGTGTCGGGTGGCCAGGCGGGGGCGGAAAACGGCGTGCTTTCGGTGATGTGCGGCGGTGCGCCCGAGGATTATGCCCGGGCCGAGCCGGTGATTGCGGCCTACGCCCGGATCTGCCGCCGTTTGGGCGACAGCGGGGCCGGGCAACTGGCCAAGATGATGAACCAGATCTGCATTGCCGGGCTGATGCAGGGCCTGTCGGAAGCCCTGGCCTTTGGCGCCAAGGCGGGACTTGATGGCCGCGCCGTGGTCGAGGTGATTTCCCAAGGTGCGGCGGGCAGTTGGCAGATGGTCAACCGCCACGCCAACATGCTGGACGGCAAGTTCGACTACGGCTTTGCGGTGGATTGGATGCGCAAGGATCTGGGCATCTGTCTGGAAACCGCCGACCAGATCGGGGCCCGCCTGCCGGTCACCGCGCTGATCGACCAGTTCTACAAGGACGTGCAGCTGTTGGGCGGCGGCCGCGACGATACCTCGTCGCTGATCCGCCGCCTGTTACCCTAGTAATATCAGGGCGTTACGGGATGATCCTCGTGTATTTCACGCCCGCCAGCGTCGCCCCGGCGATCAGGCCCGACTGACCGAAGACCAAGGCGATCACCGGGTCAAGCTCGGTGGTTTCCTTGCCAAGGCTGGCACCTTGTTCCGGCGTGGCATAGCGCACGTCGGCGCCGACCGCCCAGCCGTTGGAACGGCGGAAATCACCCAGCGCCTTTTCGGTCATGAAGAACAGCGCATGGGCATATTGCTGCGCGCCGATCTGGAAGCCGAAGGTGGCCTTGGCGGTGGAGTAGTAATCCACCGTCACATCGTTGATCCGCAGCGCGCCGCGCCCGTAAGCGCCGCCGACGCCAAAGCCCGCCTCGGTGACCAGCGGCATGTAAAGCACACCAAAGGCCTTCTGCGCCAGATCGCGGGTGCCGGGATAGTTCTGGAACAGATAGTCGCGCGTCGCATCAACCCGACCGTCGATCGAGCCGCTGCCATTGCCGCCGACACCGTTGCCGCAGGCCGTCAGCACCAGTGCCGAACCGGTTGCCCCAAGAAAGCTGCGTCTGGAAATTCCCGCCATCTGTCTGCCCTTTATGCCTCGCCAAAGGGGCTCTGCGGCCCCGTTACCCCAGATATAGCGGTTTTTCGCAGCCTTGTCATGTATCTTGGCATCATCGGCAAGCGTTTGCCGATCACCGCGCCGCGCGCCATAGCGCCAGCACCGGCTTGGCCGCCCCCTCGGCATCGACCAGCCCGGTATAGGTCCACAGCCGCGCCAGATACTGCGCTTCGGCAGGGACATGTTTCATCAGCGCCGGGTAGTCGTGGCTGGCAAAGTTGACGATGAAGACAAAGCCAAGGCGCTGGCCTGCCTCCAGCAGCACCTGCATGCAATGCGCTTGCGCCTCGGGCGAGCCGGGCAACCGCCAGAGGCCGACCCGCACCCGTTCCGAGGACATGCCGCTTTCGCTGATCCCCACCGGCTTGCCGACCTGTGCGCCGAAACCGGCGAAGGGGTCGTAGAAATCGGCGGGCAGCGGCTGCGGCACGTTGAATCTGAGGTGCGGATAGACCGAAAAGCCGATGAAATCGGCATGGTCCGCCAGTTCTGCCATCTCGCGCTGTTGCAGGGCGGCGTCGGCATCGTCGGACAGGCCAAGGAAATGCAGCCCGGCGATGGAAAACCCCAGCGGCAGATCGGGAAACCGCGCCTTCACCGCCACATAGGTGGCGCGGTGCAGCCGCTTGTAGGCGGGCCAGGCGTCGGGCGTGGCCAGCAGCAGCAGGTTGACCTCGACGCCGAGCATCAGCCAGTCGGGGCGCATCATTTCTGCCGCGCGCAGGCAGAAGGCGATATAGACCGCGATCACCTGCGGGTCGTCGAAGGCACGGTCGGCCCAGTCGGGTGGCAGCGGCTGGTTTTCGCGCAGGCCGAAAGCGGTGCCAGCCCTCGGCGTAGGGTGTCCAGCGCGCCCAGCGACAGCAGCACCTTGTGACCGGCAGGGGCTTTCCAGGACAATTCGCCCTGCAACACCGCGCTGAAATTGCCCGAAACTGCATCCGCCCATGGCACGCCGCCCAGGATCATCGGCGCCGACATATCACATTCTTCGGCCAGAAAGCGCTGCACCTGACCCATCGCCTTCAGCGTCACATCATGCGGCCAGCGGGTCGTGCCGAGCAGCGGCCGGGGCAGGGCGGCAGCCCCCGGCCGGGCGACGGCAAGCGCCGCAAGCCCGGCCAGAACGCTGCGGCGGCTGGTCATCCGTCCTGCAACAGCTTCGCCACGGCGGGGGCGAAATAGGTCAGGATGCCGTCGCAACCCGCCCGCTTGAAGCACATCAGGCTTTCCAGCATCGCCTTGTCGCCGTCGATCCAGCCGCGGTCGGCGGCGCCCTTGATCATGCTGTATTCGCCCGACACCTGATAGGCATAGGTCGGCACGCCAAAGGCATCCTTCACCCGGCGGCAGATATCCAGATAGGGCATCCCCGGCTTGACCATCACCATGTCGGCCCCCTCGCGCAGGTCACGCTCGATCAGCCGCAGGGCTTCGTCGCTGTTGGCGGGATTCATCTGATAGGTCTTCTTGTCGCCCTTCAAGGCACCGCTGGCCCCCACGGCATCGCGGAACGGCCCGTAGAAGGCGCTGGCATATTTGGCGGAATAGGACAGGATCGCCACATCCTTGTGCCCCGCCGCCTCCAACGCGTCGCGCATCGCGCCGATCCGGCCATCCATCATGTCCGACGGCCCCAGAATGTCGGCCCCGGCATCGGCCTGCACCAGCGCCATCCGCACCAGCGCCTCCAGCGTCTCGTCGTTCAGGATGATGCCGTTGCGCACCAGCCCGTCATGGCCGTTCGAATTGTAGGGGTCCAGCGCCACATCGGTCATCACCGCAATGTCCGGCACCGCCGCCTTGATCGCGCGAATGGCGCGGTTGGCCAGATTGTCGGGGTTCCAGGCCTCTTCGCAGGCCTCGGTCTTCAGGCTGGGGTCGGTGTAGGGAAACAGGCAGATCGCCGGGATGCCCAGGGCCGCCGCCTGTTCTGCCGCCTTCACCACATTGTCAACCGACCGGCGCAACACGCCGGGCATCGAATGGATCGGCTCTTCGACATTCACCCCGTCGCGCACGAACACCGGCCAGATCAGATCATCCACCGTCAGCGAGTATTCCTGCGTCAGGCGGCGCAGCGCGTCGGTGCGACGGGTGCGGCGAAACCGGGCGGCGGGGAACGAGGCTTGGATCGGGCGCATGGCAGACCTTTGGGTTGAAGGAGGCAAGGTCGTGTGTGGGATGTAATCAGGCCTTGCAGGAATATTTTCTGCCTGCCATGGAAAAGCGCGCATCTCAAGGGTAGGAATGCCGCAACGGCACCCGCCACCCGCGACGGGGCCTGATTTTTTGCAAGGGAAGCACGTTGCACTGGTATCAAACCATCTTCGAATTCATCGACATGCGGTCGTTCTCGAACCTGTGGTTCTGGATTGCCCTGGCGGTGATGTGGTCGATGGCCAGCCATTATGTGCTGGGCGTGCCGTTCGACATGCTGCAACGGGCGCGCAAACACGGTGGTCAGGCGCAGGTCGATCTGGAGATGATGGTGCAGATCAACGTGGCGCGGCTTTTGCATATCGCGCAGGTGTCGGGGCTGTGGATCGCCGGCATCGTCGGGTTCATGCTCAGCATGCTGGTCGGGTTGGGGTTCATTTACGGCATCGAGTTTGCCCAGGCGGTGTTCTGCCTTGCCGCCCCGATGACCCTGGTCGGACTGATCAGCCTGCGCACCGCCCGCATCATCGCGACCACCGAGTGTAACGGCGAAACGCTGGACCGCCGCTTGAACTGGCACCGCAAGACGGTGCAGGCGGTGGGGATGCTGTCGCTGCTGGCCACCTCGATGTGGGGCATGTGGCAGAACATGCAGATCGGGGCGCTGGGATAGTGGCTGCGGCGGACCGCATCACTCTTGGCGGCGCGCCCAAGGGCTATGACGCGCGGCTGCTGGCGCGCGAACTGGCGCGCGGGGTGCCGGTGATCCATGTGGCCCGCGATGACAAGCGCATGGCGCTGATGCGGGCGGCGCTGGCGGTGATGGCCCCCGAGGCGGTGGTGCTGGACCTGCCGGCCTGGGATTGCCTGCCCTATGACCGCGTCTCGCCCAACCCCGAGATTTGCGCCCGCCGCATGGCGACGCTTGCCGCTTTGGCGCAGGGGGTTGCCGGGCCGTTCGTGCTGCTGACCACGGTCAGCGCCGCCACCCAGCGGCTGCCCACCCGGGCGGTGCTGGCGGCATCGTCCTTCTCGGCCCGGGTCGGTGACCGGGTGGACGAAGGGGCGTTGCGCGGGTTCCTGTCGCGCATGGGGTTTTCGCTGGTGACCACGGTGACGGAACCGGGTGACTATGCGCTGCGCGGTGGCATCATCGACATCTATCCGCCGGGGCCGGGCGGGCCGGTGCGGCTGGATTTCTTTGGCGACGTGCTGGATGGCGCGCGCCGCTTCGACCCCGCCACCCAGCGCACCATCCAGAAGCTGAGCCATGTCGATCTGGCGCCGGTGTCCGAGGTCATTCTGGACGAGGCGGCGATCACCCGGTTCCGTCAGGCCTATCGCATCGAGTTTGGTGCCGCCGGGGTGGACGATCCGCTGTATGAGGCGGTCAGTGCCGGGCGCAAGCATCAGGGCATGGAGCATTGGCTGCCGCTGTTCCATGCGCGGCTGGAGACGCTGTTCGACTATCTGCCGCAGGCATCGGTGATGCTGGACGATGCGGTGACCGCCGTGCGGCTCAGCCGTTGGGACGGCATCGCCGACCAGTATGATGCAAGGCGCGAGGCGTTGACGGCCAAGGGCCGGATGGACACGGTTTACAAACCGGCGGCACCGGCCTTGCTGTATCTGGACGATGCCGATTGGGAAGCGGCGCTGGCGCCGCACCGCGTGGTGCAACTGTCGCCCTTGCCGCAATCGCCGGGGCCGGGGGTGCTGGACGCGGGTGGGCGGGCCGGGCGCAGTTTCTCGGCGGAACGCCAACTGGAATCCGTAAGCCTTTTCGGTGCCTTGGCCGCGCATATTAAAGCGTTGCGTGAAGAGCGGCAGGTGGTGATCGCCTCCTGGTCCGAAGGTGCGCGCGAACGCTTGCAGGGGCTGCTGGAAGATCAGGGTCTGCGCGGTGCGGCGCATCTGAAGGATATGCGCGACCTGCCGGAGGGGCGTGGCGGGCTTTTCCTGGTGGTCTGGGCGCTGGAGCAGGGCTTTACCGCGCCGGGCCTTGCGGTGATCTCGGAACAGGATGTGCTGGGTGACCGGCTGATCTCGAAACCCCGCAAGCGCCGCAAGGCCGAGAATTTTCTGGCAGAGGTCAACAGCCTTTCCCCCGGCGATCTGGTGGTGCATGTCGAACATGGGGTCGGCCGTTTCCGCGGGCTGGAAACCATCATGGCGCTGGGGGCGCCGCATGAATGCCTGGCGCTGGAATATGCTGAAAACGCTAGGCTTTACCTGCCGGTCGAGAATATCGAACTGCTGTCGCGCTATGGTCACGAGGAAGGCTTGCTGGACCGTCTGGGCGGCGGCGCCTGGCAGGCCAAGAAGGCCAAGCTCAAGGACCGCATCCGCGAAATCGCCGAACGGCTGATGCGGATCGCCGCCGAACGCCACCTGCGCCACGCCCCGATTCTGGAAGCACCGCACGCGATGTGGGAGGCCTTCGCCGCGCGTTTTCCCTATCAGGAAACCGACGACCAATTGGCGGCGATTGCCGATGTGGTGGCGGATCTGGAGGCGGGCAGCCCGATGGACCGGCTCATCGTCGGCGATGTCGGCTTTGGCAAGACCGAAGTGGCGATGCGGGCGGCCTTTGTCGCCGCTTTGGCCGGGATGCAGGTGGCGGTGGTCTGCCCGACCACGCTGCTGGCCCGCCAACACTACCGCAGCTTTCACGACCGATTTCGCGGTTTTCCCATTGAAATCCGACCCTTATCGCGCTTTGTTACAGCAAAGGATGCGGCGGCCACGCGGGCAGGGCTTGCCGATGGCACGGTGGATATCTGCATCGGCACCCATGCGCTGCTGGCCAAGGCCATCCGTTTCAAGAGCCTCGGCTTGTTAGTCATTGACGAAGAACAACATTTCGGCGTGACGCACAAGGAACGGCTGAAGGAAATGCGCGCCGAAGTGCATGTGCTGACCCTGACCGCCACGCCTATACCGCGCACCCTGCAACTCAGCTTAACCGGGGTGCGCGATCTGTCGATCATCGCCACCCCGCCGGTGGACCGGCTGGCGATCCGCACCTATGTGTCTGAATTTGATGGTATTACCGTACGCGAGGCCCTGCTGCGCGAGCGCTTCCGCGGCGGCCAGTCGTTCTATGTGGTGCCGCGCATCTCTGACCTGCCGGAGATCGAGGCCTTCCTGCGCGATCATGTGCCCGAGGTGACCCACGTCATCGCCCATGGCCAACTGGCCGCGCATGATCTGGACGAACGGATGAACGCCTTTTACGACGGCAAATATGACGTGCTGCTGGCGACCTCGATCGTCGAATCCGGCCTCGATATTCCCGCCGCCAACACCATGATCGTGCATCGCGCCGACATGTTCGGCTTGGGCCAGCTTTACCAGATCCGTGGCCGGGTGGGCCGCGCCAAGACCCGCGCCTATTGCTATCTGACCACCAAACCGCGCAGCCCGCTGACGCCGCAGGCCACCAAGCGGTTGCATTTGCTGGGAAGTCTGGACAGCCTTGGCGCTGGCTTCAACCTGGCCAGTCACGATCTTGACCTGCGCGGCGCGGGCAACCTGCTGGGCGAGGAGCAGTCGGGGCATATCCAGGAGGTCGGCTACGAGCTTTACCAGGCGATGCTGGAAGAGACGATTTCCAAGATCAAATCCGGCGAGTTGCAGGGGCTGAGCCGGATGGACGACCAATGGGCGCCGCAGATCAATCTGGGCGTGCCGGTGCTGATCCCCGAGGCGTTCGTGCCCGATCTGGACATCCGTCTGGGCCTCTATCGGCGGCTTTCGGCGCTATCGACCAAGGTGGAGCTGGAGGGCTTTGCCGCCGAGTTGATCGACCGTTTCGGGGCGCTGCCGAAAGAGGTGAACACCCTGCTGCTGGTGGTGCGGATCAAGTCGATGTGCAAGCGGGCCGGGATTTCACGGCTGGATGCCGGGCCGAAAGGCGCCACCGTGCAGTTTCACAACGACAAGTTCGCCAATCCGGCCGGGCTGGTGGATTTCATCCGGGCGCAGACCGGGGCGCGGATCAAGGACAACAAGATCGTGCTGGCCGCCGATTGGAAAACCGAGGCAGAGCGGATCAAGGGCGCCTTCGGCATCGCCCGTGATCTGGCGGAAAAAGTGGTGCGGCCCAACGGCTGAAATATCGCCCTACTAATGGGTTCTGAGGCAAAGCTAATGTGGCATCCGCCGCATCAGCAGCCAGCCCAACCCGGCAAAAACCGCCACCCCGGCTTGCAGCGGCACCGCGGTGCCATCGAACGCCAGCCCCACCGGCACCGCAATCGCGACCGAGGCCACCGTGGCAATCGCCCCGGAGACCGAGGCGGCCATCCCGGCAATATGCCCCACCGGCTCCAGTGCCAGCGCATTGAGGTTGCCGATGGTCAGGCCGGTCATGAAGAACACCCCGCAAGTCCATAGAAGATAAGCCGGAAAGTCCAAAGTGGCTGGCCACATACCGGCCCAGGTGAGCAGCGCCATGGCGGTGGACGCCAGCATCTGCACCGCCAGCGTCACCGTCACCATGTGCCGCATCCCCAGCCGCACCACCAGCCGGGCGTTCAGCAGGCTGGCCGACCCCGCCGCCAGCGCGATGCCGGCAAACCAGTAGGGAAAGGTCGCGGCCATGCCGTAATGCTGATCGAACACCTGCTGGGTCGAGGACAGCGTGCCGAACAGGGCGGCAAAGCACAGGGTCTGCACCGCGATGGCCAGCACGATCACCCGGTGGCTGAGCACCTCGCGCAGGGCTGCCAGCAGCGGGGTGAAATGCAGCGGGCGGCGCAGCGGCGGCGGCAGGGTTTCGGCCTGACGCAGATGCAGCCACAGGATCGACACGGCGGAAAACAGCACGAAGGCCAGAAAGATCGCCCGCCAGCCGAAGCCTGCGATGATGGCCATGCCAAGCGCCGGGGCGACGGCGGGCACCAGCGTGAAGAACATGGTGGCGATCGAGACCACCCGCGCCATCTCGCGCCCGCGATAGAGGTCGCGCACCAGCGCCAGCGACACGATGCGCGGGGCGGCGGCACCCAGGCCCTGCACCATGCGGGCCAGCAGCATGGTTTCCAGCGTCGGCGCCACCCAGGCGGCCAAAGCGGCCAGAGAATAGAGCGCCGCGCCTGCAAGAATCACTGGCTTGCGCCCGAACGTGTCGGACAAGGGGCCGACAAACAGCGTGCCAAGCCCCATGCCCAGCACGAAGCTGGTCAGGATCAGTTGGGCTGCATTGGGGGCATCGGGGGTCAGTTCGGCGGCAATCTCGGGCAGGGCGGGCAGCATGGCGTCGATGGAAAACGCCACGGTGGCGAACAGCATCGCCAGCATGGCGATGAATTCGGCTTGGGACAGGCGTTGCGTGCTCATGCCTGCGCTGCCAGATCGTCGATGATCCGGCCCCAAAGCTCGGTCGGCTGGGCACCCGACAGCACATGTTGGCCGGCGATCAGATAGGTCGGCACGGCGTTGACGCCCTTCTTTCGGGCGTCGATGTCGCGGGCGATCAGATCGTCGCGGTCGGCGTCCGAGGCCAGCAGGCGGGCGGTCAGCCCCTCGTCCATTCCCACCGATCCGGCGATGCGGGCGAGCGTTGCGGCGTCACCGATATCCAGCCCCTCGCGGAAAAAGCCACGGAACAGCGCCGAAACCGCCGCCGATTGCTTGCCCTCCAGCCCCGCCCAATGGATCAGCCGGTGCGCGTCCAGCGTGTTGGGCATCCGCTTCATCGCGGCAAAGTCGATCACCAGCCCGGCCTCGGCCGCCGCCGCCTCGACCCGGGCATAGACCTGCACCGCCGCCAGCTTGCCGCCGAACTTCGCCTCCAGATACTCGGCGCGGTCCACGCCTTCCTTCGGCATGCCGGGGTTGAGCTGGAACGGATGCCAGGCCACGGCGAAGGGATGCGTCGGGTGCGCCTCCAACGCGCGGTCCAGCAGCGCCTTGCCGATGTAGCACCAGGGGCAGACCGGATCGGAAAAGATATCAAGGCGGATCATCGGCACTCTCGCAGCGTGGAAAAGTCTGGCACAGCTAACGCCGCCGCAGCAGCGTTGCAAGCGCGGCCCGCCTGCCGTAATGCACAGGGCCATGAGCAAACCCGACCCCAGCCGCATCATCCGCATCGCCCGCGAGGACGGCGCCGCCGCCGTGGTCGAGCCGCTGAACCTTGGCGCCCGGGTGCGCGAGTTGCGCAAAGGTCGCGGCTGGACGCTGGAACAGGCGGCGGTGAAGGCGGGGTTGGCGCGATCGACCCTGTCGAAGATCGAGAATGGCCAGATGTCACCGACCTATGAGGCGGTGAAGAAACTGGCCGAGGGGTTGGCGATCACCGTGCCGCAACTTTTCACCCCGCCATCGAAGGCGCAGGTCAACGGCCGGTTGGGGGTGACCAAGGCCGGGCAGGGCCAGCCGCAGGCCACCGCCACCTATGAACACGAATTGCTGGCCACCACCCTGCGCGCCAAGCAGATGCTGCCCTACCGCACCACCATCCGCGCCCGCGACGCCGCCGAATTCGACGGCTGGGTGCGGCACGACGGCGAGGAGTTTCTGTATGTGCTGACCGGGGTGATCCGGCTTTACACCGAATTCTACGAGCCGGTGGAGCTGAAGCGCGGCGACAGCGCCTATTACGACGCCTCGATGGGGCATAACGTGATCAGCCTGTCGCAGGAGGATGCGACGATCCTGTGGGTGACGGCGCTGCTGTAGGCGTCAGTCGGAAAACGCGGCGGGCACCGCCGGGGTCTGGCGGGCAAAGCCGGTAATGCCGTTCTTGCCGGCCTGGCCGTAGGCGTCGTCGCCGGTGGCGGTGATCACACTGAAGCCCAGATCGGGGAAATACAGTTGGCGGCGCTGCAGGAAGGTCTCGCCCTGTGCCGCCATCGTCACCTCGACCGGGATCATCCGGTAATCGCATTTCGAGATGCTGACACTTTGTTCGGCCAGAAAGCTGTAAACCGCATCGACCTTGTATTTCTCGGTTTCCTGCGGCCCGGTCGAGGGGCTTTGAAAATCATGGGTGATGCGCACGGCGCTTGCAAAGATGCTGCCCGGCTGCGGCTGGGGGAAGGCAGAGTTGGCGTATTTGAAGCGGTCAAGCTGTTCGGTGCCCTCGTGGCCGCCGACGATGAAATCGGTGCCGGTCGAGGGGGGCGAGAAATAGGTGCGAAAATCTGAAAGCAGATACAGGCCCATGCGGGTGACCAATACCGAGGTGAAGCCGGTATCGCCCGGAGTCCAGACGTGCTGGATCTCGACCTTCTTGCCGCTGGCGCTTTCCTTCACCTGATAGACCCGGCCATCCTCGGTGCTGACCTGAATACCGGCCGCCAGATCGGCGTGGGTCAGGCAGGGTTCGGTGGCAGCAAGCGCAGGGACGCCAAAAACCAGACACAGGGCCAGGGATACTTTCGGATAGGGCATGTCAGCCTCGCACGAAATGGTCATTGGGACAGGCGGTAAACACCGGTAACATCATTGCGGTCCGCCGGGCCGTAACTGTCGGGGCCGGAAGCGGTGATCACACTGAACCCCAGGTCGGGAAAATACAACTGGCGGCGCTTGATCAGGCGGTCGGACTTGCCGGAGTATTCGACCTCGATCCCCACCGCCCGGTAGGCGCAGCCTGCAACCGTCACGACCTGATCATCGACGCCGGAATAGACGGCGGTGGCCGTGCTGTCGGTGCTTTCGCTGATGGCGCCGGTTGCGTCGGTGGTTTCGTGACGGATGCTGACCGGTGCCAGCCAACTGACCCCCGTTGCCAGATCGGGGAAGTTGCTGCCGACATAGCGGAACTGGTCGCGCTGAACCACGCCCTGCATGTTGCGGGTCAGCCGGAACTTGCGGTTACGGTGCCGATCGGAAAAGCTGCGGGTGTCGGACACAAGATACCGGCCATTGCGGTATTGCATCACCGAAGCGGCGGTAACGCGACCGGTTTTCCAGGAATAGCGCACAGTCACCGACTGACCGTTCGCCGCCGCTGTCACCTCGTGGGTGCGGCCATCCTTGGTGGTCACCGCGATCCCATTGACCAGATCGGCACGGGTCAGGCAGCCTTCTGCCGCCTGCGCCACCGAGGTACCCATGAAGATCACCACCACCAGGGTCTTTACGAACAACGACATTCACTGGCCTTCCGCCAAATGCGCACCAACAGATCGAACCGACACAAGACTGCACACAGGCAGAATGGACGGACCGCACCATGTGCAGCCGTCCTCACCAAACGGTGTTGATCGGAAACCGCCGCCGACCCTAGGCACCTCGCGGCGGTCTGGCCCATCAGAACCAGCCAGACACCCGGTCCGCTCCGGCCGTGATGTCCTGTCCGACCCCGCCAATGGTGTTGAACCCTGCCAGAATGGCCAGCATGGCCATCATCATCAGTTTCTTGGTCATCGTCTCTGCCTCAGTCCTCATACCACCAGACTTCTGGCTGGAATCCCAACCAGTCCCCATAAATCGGCAGGCGCGCGGGGAATCGCAGGTGTTTGCTGTGCGCCAGCCTTGAAACCGCAGAATACCATATCGGCACGACATATCTACCCGTTGTCAGCACCCGATCAAGCGCCTGTGTGGCGGCGACAAAATCCTCGGGCGCGGTCGAGGTCAGCATGGTCTGGATCATCGCCTCGGCGGCGGGCGAGTTGATGCCGGGCCAGTTGCGGGTGCCCGGTTCGGTCACCCCAGCCGAGCCCCAATACAGCATCTGCTCGTTGCCGGGCGACAGCGACAGAGAGCGGATATAATGTGTCATGTCAAAGTCATAGGCGTTGGTGCGTTCCTTGTATTGGGCGCTATCGACCGTGGTCACCCGCGCGTCGATGCCCAGCCGTTTCAGCGATTCCACATAGATGTTGGCGACCGAGATCAGCTCGTCGGCCCCCTGCACCAGCAGGATCTCGAAGGCGAAAGCCTGACCTGCGGCATTTTTCAGCACGCCGTCCTGCACCGTCCAGCCCGCTTCCTCCAGCAGGGCGGTGGCGGTGCGGATGCCCTTGCGGTTGGCCTCCGACCCATCCGACACCGGCAAGCTGTACCCCTCCAGCGCGCCGGGCAGCAGATCGGCGGCAAACGGCGTCAGCAGCTCCTTGACCTTGCCGACCGCGGGCAGACCGGGGGGCATGCCAAGCACGGAATTGGAGAAATACGAGGTGATGCGCGGCTCGGTGCCGCCGGTGATGGTGGTGTTGATCAGTTCGAAATTGAACGCCTGGATCAGCGCCTCGCGCACCCGCCAGTCAGCGAAAATCGGGCGGCGGGTGTTGAAGGCAAAGCCCTCGATCCCCGAAGGCCGGCCATGCGGGATCTGCGAGCGCACGATATCGCCCGAGGCCACGGCGGGAAAATCGTAATTCGTCAGCCACTTGGCGGCATTGCCTTCGCGCCAGGTGCTGATCTCGCCGGCCTTGAACGCCTCGAACACCACGCCGCTGTCACCGAAATAGTCATAGCGCACGGTCGCGAAATTGTGCTGGCCGCGGTTGAAGGCCAGATCGCGGCCCCACCAGTTCGGGTTCTTCTTGAAGGTGATGAAGCGACCCGGCTCGAAGCTATCGACCACATAGGGGCCGGAACCGATCGGCGCTTCCAGGGTCGAGGCGGTGAAGTCCTTACCCTCCCACTGCGCCCGTTGCAGAATGGGGCGCAGCCCCAGGATCAGCGGCAGTTCGCGGTCTTCGGTGTTGAAGGTGAACTTCACCGACCGCGGCCCGGTTACTTCGGATTTGGCGATCTTTTTCCAGGCCCCGGCATAGCGCGGGCTGCCTTCGGTGCCCAGTTTCTCGAACGACCAGATCACGTCTTCCACCGTGACCGGACTGCCATCCGAGAATCGGGCGCCCTCGCGCAGGGTGAATTCCACCCAAGAGCGGGCGTCGTCGGTATCCACCGATTCGGCCAGCAGACCGTACAGCGTGAAGGGTTCGTCGTAGGACCGGCCCATCAGCGTCTCGACCGTCAGCAGCCCGACACCCGCCGGGGCCGAGCCTTTGACGATATAGGGGTTCAGCGAGTCAAAGCCGCCGGACTCGCCGAAAACGATCGCCCCGCCCTTGGGCGCCTCGGGGTTGGCATAGGGCAAAGACACAAAATCGGGTGGAAGGGCGGGCTCGCCATACATAGCTATGCCATGACGCGGCTCGGCACCCGCGGGCAGCGCCACGGCCCCCAGCAGCACGGCTGCAGTGATGCCTTTGAGTTTTGCGAAAAATTCTGATTTCATTCTGGCAACAATCTCCCGGCGGCCTGCATTTGCTGGCGCAACCGTAAAGCGCCGCCGGGGCCATTTCAAACTTTTTACTTCCCCCCCGGCAGCTTAGCGCGTATAAGATACCTACTGCTCGATAGGTTTCTTGCCTGTATGAAACCTGCCTCAATAACTTAACGCCAGCCTTGTGCTGGCGTTTTTTTTGGCCCTGTCCCCTGCAATCGTTAAGGTTTCGCGCGCCGATCGGTCGGCTGCCACCGGGCATAGAATCACGCCGATCCCGGCTCGATTCCGCCGCCGATATCGGCTATCGCTGCAGGCGCAGCAGGGACGGGAGACAGGCATGACGCTCAGGGGCAAAACCGCAATCATCACCGGGTCGAACTCGGGCATCGGGCTGGGGATCGCGCAGGAACTGGCGCGCGCCGGGGCCGATGTGGTGATCAACTCCTTCACCGACCGGCCCGAGGATCATGCGCTGGCCGCCAGCATTGCCGCCGCGCATGGGGTGAAAGCCCGCTACATCGCCGCCGACATGGCCGATGGCGGGGCCTGCCGTGGGCTGGTGGAACGTGCGGGTAGCTGCGACATTCTGGTGAACAATGCGGGCATCCAGTTCGTCGCCCCGATCGACGAGTTTCCCACCGACAAGTGGAACGCCATTCTGGCGATCAACCTTTCCTCGGCCTTCCACACCACCGCCGCGGCCCTGCCGGGCATGCGGGCGCGCGGCTGGGGCCGGGTGGTCAACATCGCCTCGGCGCATGGCCTGACCGCCAGCCCCTACAAATCCGCCTATATCGCCGCCAAGCACGGGCTGGTCGGGCTGTCCAAGACCACCGCGCTGGAAACCGCGGGGCAAGGCATCACCTGCAACGCGGTCTGCCCGGGCTATGTGCTGACCCCGCTGGTCGAGGCGCAGATCCCCGACCAGATGAAGGCGCATGGCATGGACCGCGAGACCGTGGTGCGCGAGGTGATGCTGTCGCGGCAACCGTCGCGGCAATTTGCCACAACCGAACAGCTCGGTGGAACTGTCGTTTTTTTGTGCAGTCCGCATGCCGACCAGATCACCGGCACCACCATCTCGGTCGATGGCGGCTGGACGGCGCTTTAAAGCGTCACACGAAGAACGCCCGCCAAGGCCTTTCATCTGTTCTCAAATATCCCCGCCGGAGGCTCCTTCGGCGGGGCCGGGATCAGGCGGCGGTCAGCACGGGCTGCGACGGGTCTTTCGGATTGGGATAGACCAGCCCGGCCGAGATGATCAGCTTGGCCGCATCTTCCAGCGACATGTCCAGCATGATCACCCTGTCGGCCGGCACATAGACCAGAAAGCCCGAGGTCGGGTTGGGCGTGGTGGCCACGAACACCGTCAGCACATCACCATCGACAGGGATCTTCTGCGCCAGTTCGTCACGCGCCTTGGTGGCGACAAAGCCGATGGCCCAGATACCCTGGCGCGGAAACTCGACCAGACAGGCCTTGTCGAAGTTGGTCTCGGACTGCGCGAAAACCGTTTCCGCGATTTGTTTCAAGCCGTTGTAGATCGATCTTACCACGGGCATCCGGTCCACCAGCCCCTCGGCCCAGCCAATCAGCGACCGCCCGATCAGGCCCTTGGCGATCCAGCCGACCACGGCGGTGAACACCAGAAACACCACCACGCCAACGCCGCGCACCGGGAATTCGTAGTCCGGCCCGAAGAACCGCCGCATCAGCGCATCGGGTTGATAGGGACCGGGCACCAGCGGCAGGATCCAGCTGTCGATCATGCCGATCACGGTCCAGATCAGATAGATGGTCAGCCCGACCGGCAGCACCACCACCAGTCCGGTCAGAAAGCTGGCGCGCAGGCCGCCCAGCAGGCCGCGGCGCTTGTGGGCAAGGGGGGGCGGAAGGTCGGTCATCACTATTCCTTTTTCATCAGCGCAATGTAAGGCCGCAGCACCTGCGAAACAATGGCCAAAGCCCGGGTCAGGCCGCGCGCTGACGGGCGATTTCGATGGCGATGGCAGCACCAAGGCGGGCGTTGTTCAGCACCAGGTCGATGTTGGAGGCCAGCGAGCGCCCCTCGGTCAGCTCGAATATCCGTTGCAGCAGGAAGGGTGTCACCGCTTTGGCGGCGATGCCCTGCGCCGCCGCCTCGTCCAGCGCCTGTTCGATGGCGGGCGAGATTTCGGCAAGCTGGATCTCGGCGGCCTCGGGGATCGGGTTGGCCACCAGTTGGCCACCCGCCAGCCCCAGCCGGGCGCGCATCAGATGGGCGCTCGCAATTTCGGCCGCGGAGTTCATCCGCAAGGGTGCCGCCAGCCCCGAGGCGCGCGACCAGAAGGCGGGGAAATCGTCCTGACCGTAAGCGATCACCGGCACGCCCTGGGTTTCCAGATACTCCAGGGTTTTCGGCAGATCGAGGATCGCCTTGGCGCCGGCGGCCACCACGGTGACGGCGGTGCGCGCCAGTTCGGTCAGGTCGGCGGAAATGTCGAAACTGGTTTCCGCCCCGCGATGCACGCCGCCGATGCCGCCGGTGGCAAACACCGCAATCCCGGCCAGGTTAGCGCAGATCATGGTGGCGGCAACCGTGGTGGCCCCCATCCGGCCCGAAGTCAGGCACACTGCCAGATCGGCGCGCGACAGTTTCATCACCTCGGGTGCCTGGCCCAGCCGGTCCAGATCGGCATCCGACAGCCCGATATGGATCATGCCGCCCAGCACCGCGATGGTGGCGGGCACAGCGCCCGCGGCCCGCACCGCCGCCTCGACTGCGCGGGCGGTCTGCACGTTTTGCGGATAAGGCATGCCGTGGCTGATGATGGTGGATTCCAGCGCCACCACCGGCGCGCCGCTGGACAGGGCATCGTAAACCTCGGGGGCAAAGCGCAGGGGCAGGGCGGTCATGGAATCTCTCCTGATATATAGTCGGCGGCGGCTCGCAGGGCGGCATCGAGTGCGGCCCTCGCGTCGGCGCCGTGGCGTTCGGCAACGATATGGGCGGCCATGAAGGTGTCGCCCGCACCGGTAAAACGGCGGACGCGCACGGCGGGCGGGGTGGCGGAAATCACACCCTGACCGCGTGCACCCATCGCACAGGGACGCGGACCATCTGTCACCAGCGCCCTTGCGGCGCCCTGCGCCAGCAGGCCTTCGACCGCCGCCTCTGCGCCGTCAAAGACCCTGCCGCACAGGATGCCCGCCTCTTGCAGATTGACATAGAGCGTGGCGCCGGGATGCGCCAGCAAGGGCACCAGCCGGTCGGCCTTGCCGGGGCTGGCCGGGGCCACCCGCAGATCGGCTGCGGCAAACAGCGGCGAGCCTGCCATGTCGGCCAGCATCATTGCCGTCAGATTGCCATCGACCGCAATCATCCCCGCCCAGGGCCGCGCCGCGCTGCCCAACCGGCCATCGGCCAAAGGCGCCAATATCCGCGCCCCCGCCGCCTCGAGCGCGCGGGCATCGGCAACGGCGGCAACCATGCCCTCGGCCCCCTCGATCGCCAGATAGCGGTCGGTCGGCAGATCATCGCTGCGGTGGATGAAATCGGTGATCAACCCCATGCCGGTGCAGGCGGTCAGCAACTCCTGCCCCTCGGCGTCGCGACCGATGGCCGACAGCAGGGCAGGGCGCAGACCAAAGCGGCGCAGCGTCATCGCGATGTTCATCGCCACCCCACCGGGCAATCGGCTGATCCGCCCCGGCACATCGGCCCCGAACGGCATGGCCACCGGCGCGCGACCGATGATGTCCCACAGCACGGCACCGATGCACAGGATGTCCGGGGTTGGTGTCATTCCGCCTTGTCGCGCAAACCCCAAGCCTTCGCAAGTGGCCCGGACCGACGCTTCGCGGGGGGTATTTGACCAGGAAAAAGGGTCTTGAGGTTTCATCTTCGCAAAAATATCCTCGCCGAAGGCCAGAAGTTGCTGCCGCATCGGTCCGCACCGCCGCAAGGGCTTGCAATCGCGCCGGAGCCGGGCTAGAGGCACCCCACTTCACAGGCAGGGCTTGGGCATTGCGGGGAGAAATCCCGCAGCGTCCGCCGGTTGGACCATTCGGTCTGAGACAGCTTTGCCGAGGATCGAAACCGGAAAGGATAAGACATGGCTCTTCCTGAGTTCACCATGCGTCAGCTGCTGGAAGCTGGCGTTCACTACGGCCACCAGACCGCACGCTGGAACCCGAAGATGGGCGAATACATCTACGGCGACCGCAACGGCATCCACATTCTTGACCTGACGCAGACCGTTCCGCTGCTGGACCAGGCGCTGAAAGTGGTGCGCGACACCGTGGCCAAGGGCGGCCGCATCCTGTTCGTCGGCACCAAGCGTCAGGCGCAAAAGCCGATCTCGGAAGCTGCCGAGCGTTGCGCGCAATTCTACATGAACCACCGCTGGCTGGGCGGCACGCTCACCAACTGGAAAACCGTGTCGCAGTCGATCAACCGGCTGAAACAGGTGGACGAGCTGATGGCGCATGGCGCCGACGGCCTGACCAAGAAGGAACGCCTGAACATCGAGCGTGAGCAGACCAAGCTGCAAGCCAGCCTGGGCGGCATCCGCGAAATGGGTGGCGTGCCCGACCTGATCTTCATCATCGATGTGGGCAAGGAAGACCTGGCCATTCTGGAAGCGCAGAAGCTGGGCATCCCGGTGATTGCGGTGGTCGATACCAACTGCTCGCCCAAGGGCGTCGATTACATCATCCCCGGCAACGATGACGCCGCCCGCGCCATCGCGCTTTACTGCGACCTGATCTCGCGTGCCGCCCTTGACGGCATGACCGCCCAGATGGGTGCCGCCGGCATCGACCTTGGCGCGCTGGATCAGGCGCCGGAAGAAGACGCCGTCGTCGAGGCCTGAGCCTCGACGTCCGACCATTTGCCCGGCGGGGGGAAGCCTCGCCGGGATTTTCCATTGAACCACAGGAGAGCCGCTATGGCGATCACCGCACAGATGGTGAAGGAACTGCGCGAATCCACCGGCGCAGGCATGATGGACGCGAAGAAGGCGCTGGTTGAAACCGACGGCAACATGGAAGCCGCGGTGGACTGGCTGCGCACCAAGGGTCTGGCCAAGGCCGCCAAGAAGGCCGACCGCGTGGCCGCCGAAGGTCTGGTGGGCGTGGCTGTGACCGATGGCCGCGGCGTTGCCGTCGAGATCAACTCGGAAACCGACTTCCTGGCCAAGAGCCCGGATTTTCAGGCGCTGGTGCGCGAAGTGACCAAGGTCGCGTTGCAGACCGGCGAGTCGGTCGAGGTGCTGCGCGCCGCCGATCTGAACGGTGAAACCGTCGAGGCGGTGATCAACGGCGCCATCGCCCGCATCGGCGAGAACATGACGCTGCGCCGCTTGCACGTTCTGGAAGGCGATACCGTGGTGTCCTATGTCCACAATGCCGCCACCGAAGGCATGGGCAAGATCGGTGTGCTGGTGGCGCTGAAAGGCCCGGCCGACAAGGCCGCGGTCATCGGCAAGCAATTCGCCATGCACATCGCCGCCACCGCCCCGATGGCGCTTTCCGAAGCGCATCTGGACCCGATGATCGTGGCGCGCGAACTGACCGTGCAGACCCAGAAGGCGCTGGAAGAAAACGCATCTTCGGCCAAGCCGAAGCCCGATGCGGTGATCCAGAACAACATCATTCCGGGGCGGATGAAGCGGTTCTTCTCGGAAAACACCCTGCTGGGCCAGCAGTTCGTGATCAACCCCGATGTCACCGTCGAACAGGCGGCCAAGGAAGCGGGCGTCGAGATCACCGGCTTTGCCCGCGTCATGGTCGGCGAAGGCATCGAGAAGGAAAAGGAAGATTTCGCCGCCGAGGTCGCAAAGACTCTGGCCGGCTGATCGCTGCGGCCCGGCTACGGTCGGGCCTGATTGAATACGGGCCTGATTGAAGATGGGCCTGCCTGAAAACGCAAACGGTGCAACCCTGGGGAGGTTGCACCGTTTTTTTTTTTGCCGGGTTTCTGGGGAAGCAACCGCGGCGCAGGCTTTCGTCACGGAAACGGTGAAAAACCACCGCTCCGATTCCGCGACTTCAGGCCAAAGCCCTCGCGCGGAACTTGTGCAACCTGCCAGTTAACGCTGCGTCAGGTAAGTCCGGTATTCCCTACCTGCCGCCTAACCCCGGCGACGGCCGTTTGGCGTCGGCGGGCAGGGGGCTGCCGTGGAAGATCTTGTTCAGCAGCGCCGCCTTGGCCACCGCCTGCGCCGTGGTGTCCACCTCCAGCGCCTCGCGCGCCAGCCGCAGGTGCTTTTCCACCATCGCCACCGAAATGCGCATCAACTGGCTGATATCCTGCGTGGTCTTGCCATCGGCCACCCATTCCAGCGCCTGCCGCTGCCGATCGGTCAGGTTGCGGCGGCGGGTGGCCATCGGCAGTTGGCTGATTTTCAGATGCATCATGTTGGCCACCGCCAGCAACGGCTGGCCGTGGTTGGCCCAGATGTCGTCCACGTCATCATGGCTCAGGCAGGTGTCACCAATAAGCCCCAGCCCACCCTTGGACCGCGGTGCCGCCGAGGGGAAAGAGATGGTGATCCCGGCCACCACCCCCATGGCGATATTGCTGCGCACTGTCTCGGCCTGATCGGCGGTCAAATCGCCCGCGGCCAGCGCCTCGTGCACCCAGCGCCAGGTGCAGGCCCCGACATTGTGCAGCGCCCAGTGAAACAGCGGCGTGCGGGCATAGAACCGGTCGCGGGTAAACACCCGCAGATACTCCGGTGAGCTGGTGGTCAGAAACAACGCATCCGCCGGATCGCCCAGCGTGGTGTCGGTCATGAACCGGGTGAAGCTGTAATTGACCCGCGCAAAACCCAGATCGCGGTAGTAGGGCGTGCTCAGCGCCCAGACCTCGTTGACCGACCGGGCGTGAGCAATTTCACCCAGGAGTTGAAAAACCTCTGTCACCGTTTCACCATACTCTTACACCAATGGGAACAAATCCCCGATTTTCCCGCAGGTTGCGCGGCACGGGCTGTTCTCGACACAAATCTTGTATTAGCGATCACAGCGATGCCTTGTCGAGTGCCAAGGCGCATGATTCCCGGCAGTGAGGCAGGAATGACGGACAGGGCGGTGGATGTCGCAATCATCGGCGGGGCGGTGATGGGGGCGGCGGCGGCGTATTGGCTGACGCGGATGCAGCCGGGGCTGCGGGTGATGGTGATCGAGCGTGACACCAGCTTTGCCCGGGCCTCCACGGCGCTGTCGGTGGCCTCGATCCGCCAGCAGTTCACCACGGCGGTGAACGTCGAAATCTCGCGCTTTGGCATTGATTTCATACGGAATTTCAAGGAACGGCTGGGGGTCGATGTCGGGGTGTCCTCGCTGGGGCTGAAAGAGAACGGCTATCTGTTTCTCAGCACGACAGCCGAGGGCAGGGCGCAGCTTGCGCAGGTCGCCGCAATGCAGCGTGCCCATGGGGCAGCCACCGAAGTGCTGGACCCCGACGCGCTGGCGGCACGGTTTCCCTGGCTGAATGTCGCCGATCTGACCGCGGGCTCGTTCGGGCCGCGCGACGAGGGTTGGTTTGACAATATGGGCCTGCTGGCGGGGTTTCGTGCTGCCGCCAAAATGCAAGGCGCGCTGTTTGTCAGCGACGAGGTGGTGGAGATCGAGGTTGCACACGGCAAGGTTGTGGCCCTCGCGCTGGCCAAGGCCGGTCGGGTGGCTTGCGGTGCCGCGATCAATGCCGCGGGCACCAGGGCGGCGCAGGTGATGGCCATGGCCGGGCTGGCGCTGCCGGTCGAGCCGCGCAAACGCACGGTGTTCGTGATCGACGCGCCCAACGCCCGCCATCCGCAAGCGCCGCTGCTGGTCGATGCCGGTTTCTATCTGCGGCCCGAGCACAGCGGCTGGATCACCGCGACCGTGCCGCAGGACGACGGGCCTTGCGCGCCGGACGATTTCGAGCCGGACCTGCATCTGTTCGAAGACGTGATCTGGGAACAGCTTTACCATCGCGCGCCGGGCTTTGACGCGGTCAAGGTAATCCGACACTGGGTCGGGCATTACGCCTACAACACGCTGGACCAGAACGCGATCCTCGGGCCGCATCCGGCCTTGCCGAACCTTTTCCTGATGAACGGCTTTTCCGGCCACGGCTTGCAACAAGCGCCCGCCATCGGCCGCGGCATTGCCGAACATCTGCTGCACGGCGGCTGGCGCAGCCTTGATCTTTCTGATCTGTCCGTGGGTCGGGTGCTGGACGGAAAACCGTTTCTGGAAATGGCAATCGTTTAGGGAAACCGTTTTCCAGCAATGCGTTGCAATTCAAAGCTCAGTTGCCGTGTGAACTTCATCGACGCGATCCGCAAGCGGAGTGCAAACCTGGGTCGCATTAATATTACATAATATTGATTATCGGCGTTGTGTATGAAATCGAACCATCGGGCATCCCGCCCGTGGAGTTCGTGAAATGGCTAAAATTCTGCAATCTGCCAAGCTTCGTGTGATTGTGCTGCCCCTTCTGGGCGTGCTTGGCACCCTGTTTGCCATGGTCTGGCCGGTCGGTCAAAAGGCCTTTTGTGCCGGTATTGCCTCGCTGGTGATCTGATGGCCGTCCTCGCGCGTGTTTTCCGCAAGCCTAGCTTGCAGCAAGAGGATCGGCTCCCGGTCTCGACCTATGACGAGGCGGTTCGTCGCCTCGTCCAAATTCGTCTTGATGATACCGTTACGGATGAGGCTTATAGCCTCGCCGTTAATCTTGTCGCGGACATTTTTTGGGTCGCTGACAAGCGGTTGCGTCGTGACGTGGCGGTGGCGGCTCGCCAGCTTGGCGGTGTTTGATGATTAATCCCGCCTTTATCTCCGCTGGCGCTACGCTTCTCAGCGGCTTGCTTGGCAAGAAAGCCCCGTCCGCCAAGGCCAATGCTTACGGCCATGTCAAAGGCATCATGCGGGCCGCTGAGGATTTCAAAATCAATCCGCTTACTCTTCTGGGGTCGGTTGGCGCGGTTGGCGGTAGCCAATCGCAAAACTACATGGGTTCGGCTATTGCTGATGCCGGGATGATCCTTGCGGATAATCTGGCGAAACGCCAGGACGAGGCCAAACTCTCGAAAACCAATGCCCTTGCACAGGAAAACACTGTGCTGCGGCAAAAGGTCATGTCGCTGACCTTGCGGCCCAAGGTGGGCGGCATTTATGCTGGCCAAAATTCCATGCCGACGCTTCGGCAGGCTCTTGGGGGTTCGGATGGCGCGGGTGATGTTACTGGTTCTGGCGGCGCCGGTTCTCCTGCTTCTCGGCAGGTATATGGCGGCGTTCCTAGCGGGCTGACGCCGCTTATCACGCGCGATAATGGTGATCCGCGCCGACAGGTCGATAATACGGCGGTCATTTCTGACCCCGGCTATATCGTTATCGACAGTCCCTCGCTTGGCGGGGCTTTCCCGGTTCCGGCGGTTAACGGCGAAGTCCTTGATCTTTCGCAAGGCGCTATGGTCGGGGGTTCCCTTCTTTGGGATCGCGTGGGAAAGCGCGGTCAAAGTGATCGAAAAAAATGGGATGAAATGGGGCTGACCACAGCCGGTCGGAATTATCTCCGCTGGCAATGGCCGGACATTGATCCGCAAGCAAAGCATAAGCCTCTTGCGTTCAATGGGCGGCGGTTTCCGTTGTTACCATGAAAAAACCCTGTTCCTCCTGCGCAAAACGCGCAGCCGCTATCAAGCGGCTGGGCAAGAAAATCGGCTCCACCATCATCAAACTGAAAGGACGTAAGTCTTGAAAAATTATCAATCCACTCGCAACACGCGGCGCGAAAGTCGCACCCTTGTTGGGCGTTTTCGCGGCGGCAAGTTGTTTCCGGTCTTGGCAACTGCCGTGCGCGGTAGCGAAGGCGGTTTGCTCTCGCAAAATGTGACGCTGGAGCTTGATCCCATTGCCGGTCGGCTGATCACGCCGATTACCGCCGAGATGTATTCCGTTTTTGTGTCGGTTCAGGCAATCGACGCAATCATTTCGCCGGAAAACGCTTATTCCGGGATGACGGATGTCATTCGGGAAAAGCTTCTGACCGGCAATCCGCTGTTCGTCACTGAGGCCGAAAGCGACATTTCGAAAGCTTGCGGTGTTAATCCGCGTCGGATTACGGGGGTCGCTCGTGTCAACCAAGCCGTGCGCATCGCACACAACGCCGCCGTGAATTTCCTGCGTCAGCGGAAATATTCGAAGGCGGCGGTTCTGCTGCATAGCAATACCGCTATCACGCCTGCCTTGATCGCCCAAACGGTCCTTGACCGGATGAACGGCGTCCTCGACCCCGAGGATAGGGTGAACGGTGCGGTTGCTCTGCAAATCCCTAATATGGTCCTTCCCGTGGAGGGTATTCGCTTTACCGGCGCTCCGGCCACGCAAAGCGCGGTTTGGCGGCAAGATGGCAATTGGTCCACGCTTGACGCTGTGCACACGCAACAGTTGACGGTTGGCTTTGAAAAAACTGGCATTGGTGCTTCCATGGTGCCGCATGTGACGGCCAAGTTGAATGGTGCCACTGCCGGCGCTGTGAATTTGGTCGATTTTTACAATGCTCAAACGCAAGATCGCCTTGTTCGTACCATGCGGGAAATTGCGGATGAAAATCCGGAATATGGCGATGAAATGATCCTGCGCTGGGCGCATGGTCTCTCCGTCGATCCGGGTCGGATGCCCATCCTTCTGGCGGAAAAAACCGTTACTTTCGGGCGCAACATTGTGGGCGCGACCGATACGACCGGCGTTCAGGATGACGTCATCCGTTCCGATATGGCCGTGACCATGGGGTTTACCGTGCCGGTTCCCTCCACTGAATTGGGCGGTATCATCGTTACCTTCTGCACGGTTAAGCCCGATGAAACCATCTCGGCGCAACCGCATCCGATCCTTTCGGATGTTTGGGGGCTCGACAATTTCGTGGCGGATGAATTGGCGCTTGATCCGGTTCCGGTTACCGTCCGGGAAATGGATGCCGATTGCGCACAAGCGCAAGAGGCCACTGTCCTTTTCTATACCGGTCTGAACGCTCTCAAGGCAACCTACGTTCATTATGGCCTGTCGCGGCGGCTTGATCCTGCCACCGTCGAAAACAAGACGGCGGTTTGGCAACTGGAAATCCCTATGTCGGTCACGCCGGAAAACATCCTGTATCCGGCGTCGCTCGACCATTTCCCCTTTGCTGATCAGAACGCAGAGGTTTGCACCTACACCGTCTCGTCCAATCTCGTCTTGCGGACCCCGATGATTTTCGGGCCGACGCCTGTCGAGGAATTGGCAATCATCGAAACCGCCGACATTTTTGAGGATGCACCGTGATGTTCAGCGAAAACCCCAAGTCGTGGGTCGTCTCCGCCAAGGGCGGAACGGTTCGGTATGTCTCCGCCGATGGCGAAAACCTCTTTGAGGTCGCCGTCTCCAAGGGGCGTGAGCGTCTCGGTCCCTATCTGGAAATGTGCCCTCCTGGCGCAACGCTTGAACCGATGGGTGATCTTGTCATCATCCCGCCTCGGTCGGGCTACGGCGTCCAGCGCTATGGCGCTGGTTCGCATGACAGCGGTGCAAACCCGGTGTTCAAACCGACCTCGGCCTCCCGCATGGAAAAGGAATTGCGCCTCACTCTGAACAAGATGCAGGCCGCAACCAATCGCCTTGAGGCGCGCGAGCGCGCCCTGGGCTCTATCGAGCGCGTGCCGGAAGCGCCGGTTGAAACGCCGCAGTCCAAGGAAGAGCCGCTTGTCGAGTAGGCAATATATCAAGCGGGTCTGGCGGGTTCCCAAGGATCGGGGGCCCGCCGTCTATCTCTCTGCGGTCGTCGTGAAACTGCTCGTGAAACATGGCTGGCCCGCTAAGGCCGACTCGGTCGGTTCCTTTTCCTTTTGCATCGTTCATCATGAAAAGGGGGAAGATGCTCCCGACGACTTTTGGGCTGCGGTCTCCATCGCCGTTCGTATCGTGGCGCGCACCTATAATGTGCAAGTCTCGGAAATCTCGGGTTTCGTTCAATTTGAACGGTCCTACATCGTGACCGCTGGCGGTCACTTCAAAGAGGCAAATCATGTTTTACCAAGGGAAAGCGCGCCATGAGGTGCGTGAGGTCATCCTTCACTGTGCCGCCATCAAGACCGGCCAATTCGCCGGGATGGGCGCCTTTCAAATCTTTTCCATCATCAACCGATGGCACAAGGAAAAGGGCTGGAAAAACGGCTTTGGGTATCACGGCCTGATCACGCCTGAGGGCGTGTTCTATAAAGGCCGTCCGTTCGATATGATCGGTGCTCATACTATCGGCCACAATGCCGGGACACTCGGCTTTCTCCTGATCGAAAGTCAAGAGATCGAGCGCATGGGCTTGTTCTCGGAATACTTTACCGAGGCGCAAGCCCAAACCCTTCTTTTGCTGCTCGACGGACTTCGCGAGCGCGGCATCACAAAGGTTTCGGGGCATAATGATTACGCCCCGAAACTCTGCCCCGGCTTCAAAGTCGAAACGTCCGACTGGCTCCCCTGAGCCTTGCCGCCGCCCCTCTTCAGAGGGGCGGCGGCTCTTATGCTCCTTGTTCCAGCATACACTTAAAGACAGAAAGAAAGACAATGTGCACCCGACCTATAACGCGCGATGGCAATACTTTCGCCTGCCGGACCTGTGATCAATGTATCTCGGTCCGGCGCGCGTCATGGATCGCGCGCGCGATGGCGGAAAAGTCCCTACATCCGCATACGCTGGTGCTGGCGTTGACCTACAACGAAGAAACCCAAGAAAACCGCGACGCTGCCCGTATGTTTCAATATGCGGACGTGCGCGCCTTCATCAAAAGGCTGGCTGCTGCGGTGCGCTATGCGGACCCCACAGCGAAAGTGCGGTTCCTCTGTGCCGGTGAACAAGGCGACCGGAATGGGCGCTGTCACTGGCATCTGGTCATTTATTCCGGCGTGGATATTACCACGCTCGGTAAGGTGCAGGGGTTTCCCAAGCGCCGCCCTGAGGAACGTAAAAGGGTGAAACCTGTCAAAGGTCTCCTGACCGAACGGTTTGATATGCTGACGGTCGGCAAAGACGAGCGGCGGCTTGATTGGACCCTTTGGGGCCATGGCTACGTGACCTTCCAAGAAGCGGACGAAGGCGGGATGCACTATGTCCTTTCTTACTGTCTTAAAGACCAGTTCACTGTGGAAAAGTCGCATGAAACCATGCGCGAGTCCAAAACCGAGAATTTCGCAACTGGTCTCTTCCGCATGAGCAAACGGCCCGCCATAGGTGAGGCTTGGCTCTATGCGTATTTGGAAGGGCTTGAAGCCTCTGGCGGCGTCCTTCCTTCTGTCCAGCTTACCGTGCCCGGAATGTCTGGATACTGGCATCCAAACGGGCTTTTCCGGGAAAAGCTTCTTTGGGGCCTCGTCGCGCTGAACCAGCGCGCTTTATGGTCCACGGGCGCTAATGCGCCGCAGTGGGCCGCGCTCCTGGCGTCTTGCGCCGAAAATGAAAAAGATTTGGAGGTTCTTAACAATGTCACGGAAGCGCAAACCGTCCGGCAGGACGTTGAACAATTTGAACGGCATCTTGCCCAGCGGCAACACAAACACGCGTTTGATGCCGGGCAACGTGACTTCCATCGGGTCTGTGCAAACCTTCTCCCTTGCGAAAACTGCCTCGGGCAGCTTTCCGAGCAAATCCTCAAAACGCTTGGCGTCGAAAGAATTTTCGACCGGGAAAACGGCGAAACAATCGGTGTTTACCGATATCGCGCCCTTGAAGGCTTCGCCGCCGTCGAAGAACGGCAAGAAACGCCGACCGGTGCGCTCTTTCGAGCCAACGCTTACTGTATCAAACGAGGTTCCGAGTTCGCCCGACCGCTCCCACCCGGCGGATACGCCGGTTCAGGATACATCGGGCCGGGAAAGGTCGAAGACCTGTAAATTTCGTCCGGCCGATACCTCGGGTAGTGGTGGCGGGCGGCCTTTTGTGCCGTGGTGCAAAAAATCCTGATCCTTCTTTTCATCTCAGCAACTGCTTTAAGGGCTGCCTACGGCAAAGCCCGCTGCGCGACGGGGGTCCCCGCTTTAGCGGGGGTGTCCCGCATGGGAAGGGGCGTCGCTTAGCCCCTTCCCTCTGTCTCTGACGGTCTCGCACCTTCTCGCCAGTCAGCACGGCTCGCCCGTTCGCCACGCGCGCGCTGGCTTTGGTGCTCTCCCGTCCTTCTCTTAGCGCAGCCCCCCAAGATTGGGGGGCGCTGCGCAAGGGGGGTTGATAATCCACCCTGAAAAAAGGGGTGTCTATGTATTGGGGCCTTTAGGCGGATCGACCTTGGTCAACGCAGGGGTTCCCTTTACATTATGCAACATTATTTGTTGCTCTCTTGTTCTCTCGTTGGACCACTACCTGTGGTCCCTCGTGTGACCGAAAGGGCACAATTCTGCGCCTCCCGCGATATATTGCGTGGCGGCGCTCTACATTTCACTTTATTGATTATAGGAAACAGCGATCCCGCTAAGCCGCTTGCCCCGCCGCCCAGCCCGACGACCAGGCCCATTGGAAATTGTACCCCCCCAGCCAGCCGGTGACGTCCACCACCTCACCGATGAAATACAGCCCCGGCACGGCACGGGCTTCCATGCTGCGGCTATCCAGATCGTCGGTGTTCACGCCGCCCAGTGTCACCTCGGCGGTGCGGTAGCCCTCGCTGCCGACCGGCTTCAGATGCCAGTCCTGTACCAGCGCCGCCACCCGGTCCAGCACCACGTTCGACTGATCGGCCAGCGTGCCGGTAACGCCCGACAGCGCCTCGATATGCCGGGCCAGCTTTTCCGGCAGCATCTGCGCCAGCGCGGTGCGCAAGGCGATCCGCCCGGCCTGCCCGCGCAACGCCCGCAACTCCGCCGCCACCTCGCGACCGCGCGCCAGGTCCAGCCGGATCGTGTCACCCTCGCGAAAATAGGAACTGATCTGCAGGATTGCCGGGCCCGACAGGCCGCGATGGGTGAACAGCACCGCCTCGTCAAACCCCACCTTGCCGACCGTGGCGCGGCCCGCCACCGCGATCCCCGCCAGCGGCTTCAGCACCGCCAGATCCTGCGCCGCAAAGGTCAGCGGCACCAGTGCCGGCCGGGTCTCCACCAGCCGCAGCCCGAAGCTTTCCGCCACCCCATAGCCATAGCCGGTGGCCCCCATCAGCGGGATCGACTTGCCCCCCGTCGCCACCACCACCGAAGCCGCCCACACCGGCCCGCGCTGGGTTTCCACCACGAACCCGGCACCCTCGCGCCGCACCGCGCCCAGACCGCAGCCCAGCCACATCTCCACCCCGGCGCGGGCCATGTCGGCGGCGAGATGCGCCACCAGCTGCGTGGCGGGCCCGGTCAAAAACAACTGGCCAAGGCTGCGCTCCTGCCAGCCCAGACCCGCCGCATCAAGGCGTGCGATGAAATCCCGCGCGGTGAAGCGTTTCAGCGCCGACAGCGCAAACCGCGGATTTTGCGACAGAAACCGGTCCGGGGCGATGCCAAGATTGGTGAAGTTGCACTTGCCCCCGCCCGAGATGCGGATCTTCTCGCCCGCTGCTTGCGCGTGGTCGATTACCAGCACGCGGCGACCGCGCCGACCGGCCTCGATCGCGCAGTACATGCCGGCCGCCCCGGCCCCAAGGATCACCACGTCACAGCTTTGCATCCCCCTGACTACCCTGCCCGCGCGCCTGAGGCAACGCCGCCCGGGGCATGGATTTTTGCGCGTTTTGCCTCTTGCGGCCCGGATGCCGCTTCGCTAAACACCGGCCCACGGTTGGGGCGTCGCCAAGTGGTAAGGCAGCGGTTTTTGGTACCGCCATTCGGAGGTTCGAATCCTCCCGCCCCAGCCAAATTCCTGTATCGTCAGCGGTGCAGCGCGGCTTTATTGGCTGCGAAGCCAATGGGTTGACGATTTTGCCGAGAGGTTCGCCCGTGACGCTGCCCCTGCCCTTCGCGCTGTTATCGCTGCTGACGCTGGCAGCTTGCACCTCGGACGGCAATTTCCGGCTTTATCCGCTGGAAGGCCCGATTGCGGCGGCCAATCCGGCGCAGGTGATCGCCATCCGTTCGAAAAACGACAGCGACACCTCGGGGCGGATCAGCTTCCGGCTGCCCGACCCCAACCGCAGCAAATGCGAGGGCACCTGGTCCAGCGTGGTGCCGCGCGTCACCTCGCAGCAGCGCGGGCTGTCGCTGTCGATCCGGGGCCTGGGGGGGAAATACAGCAACCAGACCGCGGATGTCGGCGGGGTGAACAACGGCGAAATCTATGCCATCTGCGACGATGGCACGCGGGTGCAGGGCCGCTTCATCTCTGGTTCCGGCACTCAAAGCGGCACCGGCACCGCCACCGACACGCTGGGCAACAGCTACAAGCTGCTGTTCTGAGGCGGGGGGCAACCGGATAGCACGAATGCCGCAAACGGTGCCCCAGTCTGTGATCGTTCCTCTGGCGGGGGAAAAGGTATAAGTAATGGAGGATAAAGGGCAATTAGAGGTGCAATGATCACCACCCCCTGCTCCTCCTTACCCCCATACCAGAAGAAGCTACCGCCCCCTCCTCGCTTCCCAAGCCTGCAACCGCCGAAGATACCCCTCGTTCCCATCAGAAACATCAGAGAAACAGAATGTTATTTTTCACTATTGAAGATCATGGAATTCCATTCCGGCGCTGCTTGGGAAGTCTGAAGTTGCTTCAGTGCCTTTCTAATTCCATCTCTTATAATCGGTTTAATTTCATTAATCGATGATGTGATTTTTTCGGCGGCGACGTCTGATCCGTGAACAATCTTGCTTCGGAGATCATATGCTTTTCTAAACGCTGAGAAAACTGTGGTCTTTTCTTGATCTGAACCTTCGAACCAAAGTGCCGCATTTAAGGATAAACGATAGCGCAATTCGCTTTTGTCGTCATCAAGATACAGAGATTCTGCCGCGATCATGCAATCGATCAACACATCTTCCGATTTTGCACGCGTCTCCGCATAGTAAAGACGTCGCGATGCGTTGATGACTCGCTTGTGGTATTTTCCTAGTTTTTTGCACGTTATCTGAGACCAGTAGCTAACGAGGTGCTTCACTTCATCCTCTGATAGAGGTAATACCTCTTCTCCGAGAGAAAATCGAAACCCATTCGTTAAACTCGAACTGCTAACAGTTCCACCCCCGTCAAAAATGCCACCTGCTTCAAACCTAGGCGGCGAGTGAAAGCCTCCCGCATGAAAGGCAATTCTATCTGCGGCAAGTGGGGTAATCGTAAGAAAATCTTCAAGATATTGCTCAACGCTGGAACTGTATTGATTAATTCGCGCAAACGAATACGGAGAATCGCCATATATTTTCTGTTCATCGCTAGTAATACAGAGGCCAAACCATCTCGACTGACTTCTGTCAGCGCGGCCTTCTCGCCAAGGCGAGATTATGCCCACGTTCAAGCATGTCAATTTTTCTTCTGCTGTCAGTTCTCTGAACTCCGTCAAGCTATCTAGAGCAATGGTATTGATCGTGGAAATTCCAGCGATCGGCCATATCACCTTTCGTTTCACCGTTTCTAAGTTTACGACACAAACGAATTCCTGAGCGCGCCGCTCGAAATCCATCATTGTATCGAGAAATGCCATTTCGCCATTTGTCGTAGGATTTGGAAGAATCGTTTGAAAAAGTTCCCTCAGGGAATACCGGCGCATCATTCCAACTCCGGTGCCAATAAGGATGTTCACATGTCTCATCAAGTTGCCATGGGCATTGGCTGCACGTTCCAGATCCGACCACTCGTTATTTCGGTCAAATATGAGATCATCAAGCTTGTCATATCTGTAGGTTACGAAAAACGGGAGCCGGACAAACCCTCCTTCGGAATCTTCACTCCAGCGCGGCATGCCTACTGAGTGGATTAGGTTTGGAAAATCCTGTCGAATATTTTCGACTGCAGCTTTGAGCCAGCGTTCAGTTGATCGTTCGAGAGCCAGGTCTGCGTCGTTGGTCGCAGTCATCGCGGTGTTCCTATTGACATAGTTGTTAGTCTTGGATGCCATTAACGATAGACGCCCGGCTTTCACACGAATGGCCCGCCGATTCCACTAAGTTCTTGCAATTCACCAACCACATCCTTTACGAATGGATCACTATGTTGGACCGCGCAATCTTCAGTTTTCCGCGCGTTACCTCTCACCAGCGCGGTCTGTCGCTGACCATCCGCGACTTGGGCCGGTTCGTCACCGGATCGTGCACCCAAAGAGGCACCGCCACCGACACGCTGGGGAACAGCTACAAGCTGCTGTTCTGAGGCGCGCCTTCACCGTCCGCGCAGCGCCTCGACCAGCAGCGATTTCACCATCTCGCCCGGCACCTCACTGGTGACAAACGCCTGACCGATGCCGCGCGCCAGAATGAAGCGCAGCGTGCCGTCGATCACCTTCTTGTCCTGCGCCATCAGCCCCAGCAGCGCCTCGGCACCGGGCAGATCGCCCGGAATATCTGCGATATCGACCTTGGTGCCCATCGCCTTCAGATGCGCCCGCACCCGGCTTGGGGCTTCCTGCGCGCAAAGCCCCAGCCGCTGGCTGAGTTCAAAGGCCAAAGCACAGCCGATCGCCACGCCCTCGCCATGCAGCAGCCGGTCGGAATAGCCGGTGGCCTTCTCCAGCGCATGGCAGAAGGTGTGGCCAAGGTTCAAAAGCGCCCGGTCCCCCTCCTCGTGCTCGTCGCGCGCCACGATCTCGGCCTTCATCTGCACCGAGCGGACCACGGCATGCTGGCGCAACCCGGCATCGCGGCGCAAGGACGGGCCGTTGACCTCCAGCCAGTCGAAGAACGCGGCATCGCCCAGAAGCCCGTATTTCACCACCTCGCCATAGCCTGCCAGAAAGTCGCGGGCGGGCAGCGTGTCCAGCACGTCGATATCGGCCAGCACCAGGCTGGGCTGGTGAAAGGCGCCGACCAGGTTCTTGCCCTGCGCGGTATTGATGCCGGTCTTGCCACCAACGGAACTATCGACCTGCGACAGCAGCGTGGTCGGTATCTGCACGAATCGCACGCCGCGGCGCAGCACGGCGCTGGCAAAGCCCACCAGATCGCCCACCACGCCGCCACCAAAGGCCACCACCACGTCGCGGCGTTCCACCTGGGAGTCCAGCAGCCATTCGACGCTGCGGGCAAATTGCGGCCAGCCCTTGGTCGCCTCGCCCGGCGGCAGGGACAGCGCGGTCATGGTGATGCCCTGCGCCGAGAACGCCTCGGCCAGACGCAGAAGATGCAGCGAGGCCACGGTTTCATCGGTGATCACCGCGACCTTCTTGCGGCGCAGCAGGGGTGCTATCTCGGCCCCGGCGCGGTCGATCAGACCGGCGCCGATCCGCACCTCGTAGGCCCGGTCTCCCAGCGCCACCGGCACCACATCAACGCCCATTCATGCCGTCCTTTCCAAAACATCATCGCGCCCGCGCAACGCCTCGATCACCCGCAGCGCCATCTTTTCCACCGGCAGATCGGGGGCGCTGTCCACCACCAGATCGGCCAGCGCATAGACCGGATCGCGGGCCGCCTGCAAGGAACGCAGGGTTTCGCGCGGGTTCGGCGTGTGCAGCAAGGGCCGTGTGGTCTTGTGCCGCACCCGCTGCCACAGGGTTTCCAGATCGGCGCGCAGCCAGACCGACACGCCCGACGCACCGATCAGCGCCCGGTTCTGCGGTGCCAGAAACGCGCCGCCACCAGTGGACAGCACGCAAGGCTCGCCCCGCACCAGCCGCCCCAGCACCTCGGTTTCGCGGGCGCGAAAGAACGGCTCGCCGTCGCGGGCAAAAATCTCGGGGATCGAGCGTTGCGCGGCCTTGACGATCTCGTCATCCGAATCGCGGAATGGCACGCCCAGCAGCTTGGCCAGTTGCGTGCCGACGGCGGATTTCCCCGCCCCCATCATACCCACCAGCACCACAGTTTTGCCCAGCCGTTCCATGGTTGCGGCCCTTCCCCCCGACAAGCCCTTGGCGATGCAACGCCGGTCCCGTATCCTTGCATCCTGAATGGCGTGAACTTCGCGCAAATGCCATATATAAAACATCCGCAAGACCCGCGGTTCGCACCCGGTGCGGGCCAAAGGCAACAGGCGGTGCGCAGGCAAAGGACGGACGGGCATGGGACGGATCATCAAGCTGCTTTTCAAGCTGCTGCTCTGGCTGGCGGTGTTGGGCTTTATCGGTCTGGCGGGTTATGCCTATCTGGGCGATCTGACCCCGGATCAGGCGCCGGTCAGCCTGCCGGTGACGCTGGATGCCAATTAAGCCGGGCCCCTGGCAAGTGGCGGTAACGCTGGCGCTGCTGGCGGCTGCCCCTGCACGGGCCGAGGCGCCGCTGTCGGCGATCGACTGGCTGTCGCAATCGGTGGCAACGCCTGCCGCGAGCACTGCCCCGCCGGAACCCGCGGTGGCGCTGAACGGCTTGCCGCAGGATGTGACGGTGACAGTGCTGGACGCCCCTGCCCCCGATGCGGTGGGTTTGTTGCCCGCGCGGGTGACAGGCTTGCCACGCGCGCTGTGGGGCATGGGCCGCACCGCCGACATCGCAGCCCTGATCACCCGCCAGCATGCCGAGGCGCTGCCGGCGCTGCAATCGCTGCTGATCACGCTGCTGCTGGCCGAGGCCGACCCGCCGGTGGATGCCGGGGGCAAGGGTGACTTGCTGCTGACGCGGATTGACAAGCTGTTGGACATCGGCGCGCTGGAACAGGCGGCGGCCTTGCTGCAAGCCTCGGGTGCAGCCACGGTTGATCTGTTCCGCCGGGCCTTTGACGTGGCGTTGCTGACGGGCAGCGAGGATCAGGCTTGCGCCGCGATGCAGGCCACCCCCGATCTGGCCCCCACCTTCACCGCCCGGATCTTCTGTCTGGCCCGGGCCGGTGACTGGAACGCCGCAGCGCTGACCTTGCAGACCGGCAAGGCGCTGGCGCTGATCACGCCGGCGGAAGCCGTGCTGCTGACCCGGTTTCTGGATACCACGCTGGACGAGGGTGCCACCGACCTGCCGCAGCCTGAAAAGCCGACGCCGCTGGTCTGGCGGCTGTTCGAGGCGATCGGTCAGCCTCTGGCCACCGCCCCCTTGCCGCTGGCGTTTTCCAACGCCGACCTCAGCGAAACTGCAGGGTTGAAGGCGCAGATCGAGGCGGCCGAGCGCTTGGCGCGGGTGGGGGCCATCGCCCCCAACCAGTTGCTGGGCATCTATACTTTGGGCGCGCCCGCCGCCTCGGGTGGGGTCTGGGACCGGGTCGAGGCGTTCCAGCGCTTTGACGCCGCCTTGACCAAGGCCGATGCGCCGGCGGTGGCGCAGCACCTGCCGCTGGTCTGGGCGCAGATGGCCGAGGCCGAACTGGAGGTGCCGTTTGCCACGCTTTACACCGATGCCTTGCTGAAAATGCAGCTGGAGGGCGAGGCCGGGGCCATCGCCTTCCGGGTGGCGCTGCTGTCGTCGCGCTATGAACAGGCCGCCCGCGCGCGCGCGCCTGCCGATGCGACCGAGGCCTTCCTGATCGGTCTGGCGCGCGGCAGTCTGCAAGGGGTGGCCCCGCCCGACAGCATGGCCCGCGCCATCGCCCCGGCCTTCCTGCAACCGCAGCCTGCCGCCGACGCGCTGGCCATGCTGGCCGAGGACCGGCTGGGCGAGGCGGTTCTGGCCGCCATCGACCGCATCGGCCGCGGTGTTGAAGGCGATCTGCGCGGCGTCACCGAAGGTCTGGCGCTGCTGCGCCATGTCGGGCTGGAGGATGTGGCGCGGCGCACCGCGCTGGAGCTGATGCTGCTGGAGCGGCGCGGCTGATGGACGCCGAGGCCGCCCGCTGGATTTCCGGCTTTCTGGCGGCGGCGGCGGCGGAACGCGATGCTGCCCGCAACACCCAACTGGGTTACGGGCGCGATCTGGCCGATTTCGCAGATTGGCTGGCGCGTCAGGGCGGCGATTTCGCCACAGCCTCCCGCGCCACGGTCGAGGCCTATCTGGTCTTCTGCGGCGCGCAGGGGCTGGCCGCCGCCACGCGTGCGCGCCGCCTGTCGTCGATCCGCCAGCTTTACCGCTTTGCCGTCGAGGAGGGCTGGCGCGCCGACAATCCGGCCTTGCGGCTGAAAGGCCCTGCGCAGGCGCAGCACCTGCCGCAGGTTCTGAGCCTTGCGGAAGTGGAACGCCTGCTGCAAGCCGCCCGCGACAAGGGCCGCACGGGTGCCGAACAGGCCCGCAACGCCGCCTTGCTGGAGCTTTTGTATGCCACCGGCATGCGGGTTTCCGAACTGGTGGGGCTGCCGGTGGCGGCGGTGCGCGGCGATCCGCGGATGATTCTGGTGCGCGGCAAGGGCGGCAAGGAACGCATGGTACCGCT
This sequence comes from Rhodobacter ferrooxidans, assembly GCF_000176015.1. Lineage (GTDB taxonomy): Bacteria > Pseudomonadota > Alphaproteobacteria > Rhodobacterales > Rhodobacteraceae > Pseudorhodobacter_B > Pseudorhodobacter_B ferrooxidans. The sequence continues at coordinate 116,943 of NZ_ACYY01000005.1, forward strand.
GTCCCCCCCTGCCCGCGCCGCACTGGCCGACTGGCTGGCGCAGCGCGATACCGCCGAGGCGGTGGCGGTGAAGGCCGGCAAACCGGCGTCAAAGCATCTTTTTCCCAACCGCAGTGCCGCAGGCCATCTGGGGCGCGAGGTGTTCTATGCCCTGATCAAGGATATCGCGGTGCGCGCCGGGGTGGACCCATCGAAAGTGACACCGCACACCCTGCGCCACGCCTTTGCCACGCATCTGCTGGCCGGTGGTGCCGATCTGCGGGTGATCCAGACCCTGCTGGGCCATGCCGATATCGCCACCACCGAGATCTATACGCATGTGCTGGACGAACACCTGAAAGACCTGGTGCTGACGCATCACCCGCTGGCCAAACCCCGCAACGCTTGAATTTTCCCGCTATCCGCCGCATAACCGCCGCCTTGCCCCATACTGGACCCCTGCCCCATGGATGCCACCGCACTTGATACCTCGTTCTGGCTGACCGTTGCCGGGATCGGCTGCCTGCTGGCGATGTCGGCGTTCTTTTCCGGCTCGGAAACCGCACTCACCGCCGCCTCGCGGGCCAAGCTGCGCGCCCAGGCCGACCGCGGCTCCAGCGGTGCCGAAGCCGCGCTGAAGGTCACCGAGGACAGCGAGCGGATGATCGGCGCGCTGCTCTTGGGCAACAACGTGGTCAACATTCTGGCCGCCTCGCTGGCGACGGCGCTGCTGACCCGGCTGTTTGGCGACAGCGGTGTGGCGCTGGCGACGCTGGTGATGACCACCATGGTGCTGATCTTCGGTGAGGTGCTGCCCAAGACCTATGCCATCACCAATGCCGAAAAGGCCGCTTCGGTGGTGGCGCCGCTGGTGCGGGTGATGATCGTGGTGTTCTCGCCGCTGGTCACGCTGGTGCGGGCGCTGGTGCGCGGCCTGCTGCGGCTGGTGGGGGTGCGGGCCGACCCCGAGACCAAGTTCCTGGCGCTGCGCGAAGAGATTGTCGGGGCCATCGCGCTGGGCCATTCCGAAGGGGCGGTGGAAAAGGAAGACCGCGACCGGCTGCTGGGGGCGCTGGACCTTTCCGACCGCACGGTCGAGGAAATCATGCTGCACCGCCGCCAGATCGAGATGATCGACGCCGACCTGACACCCGACCAGATCATCACCCAGGCCCTCGCCTCGCCGCACACCCGCCTGCCGGTTTACCGCGGTGATGACGAGAACATCCTGGGCGTGATCCATGCCAAGGATCTGCTGCGCGAGGTGGACCGGCTGATCCGCGGCTCGGACGGCGGGCTGGCGCAGATCAGCGAGCTGGACGTTCTGAAAGTGGCGATGAAGCCCTATTTCGTGCCGGAAACCACGGCGCTGGACGAACAGATGCGGCAATTCCTGAAACGCCGCACGCATTTCGCACTGGTGGTGGATGAATATGGCGCGCTGCAGGGGCTGATCACGCTGGAGGATATTCTGGAAGAGATCGTCGGAGAGATCACCGACGAGTTCGACCTGCCCGCTGATGCCGTGCTGAAACGCGCCGAGAATGGCGATTACATCGTCGAAGGCGCGATGACCATCCGCGACCTGAACCGGGCGATGGACTGGGGCCTGCCCGACGACGAGGCCAATACCGTGGCCGGTCTGGTGATCCACGAGGCGCAGACCATCCCCAACGAGGGCCAGGCCTTCAGCTTTCACGGCTTCCGGTTCGAAGTGGCGGCCAAGCGGGAAAACCGCCTGACCAAGCTGAAGGTGCGACCGTTGTAAGGCTCAGATCACGTCAATGTAATTGGCCAGCCCGGTCAGGCTGGTCACATTGGCCAGGGTCAGCACGTCGCCGTCCACGAAGTTGAACACCACGGTGGTGCCCACCACGGTGGCGTAGCGCGCCACGATCTGCGCATCGGTCAGCGCCACGCCACCCCATAGCGCATCGTCCAGTTGCAGGCGGTCCTGCTGCCCCGGCAGAAAATCGGCAACCTGGTCGCGGCCCGAGCCATTGATGAACTGGAACGCATCCGCCCCCAGCCCGCCCAGCAGATAGTCGGCACCGGCACCGCCCTCCAGCCGGTCGTTGCCATCGCCGCCATAAAGACTGTCGATGCCAAGGCCGCCGAACAGAAGGTCAACGCCGGCATCGCCACTGAGATAGTCGTTGTCGGCATCGCCGTACACGATGTCATTCTCGCTGCCGCCGATCAGCCGATCATTGCCGGCACCACCGAACAGAGTGTCGGCACCGACCTCTCCGCTCAGGGAATCAACGCCGATGCCGCCACTCAGACGGTCATTGCCCGTGCCGCCGAACAGACCGTCGTTGCCCGCATCGCCACAAAGAAAGTCGTTGTCGGCATCGCCGTACAAGGCGTCATTCTCGGTGCCGCCAAGCAGGGAATCATTGCCGTCGCCGCCCAGCAGAGTGTCGGCACCGACCTCTCCGCTCAGGGAATCCGCGCCAAGACCGCCATTCAGACGGTCATTGCCCGCGCCGCCGAGCAGACTGTCGTTGCCGGCTTCGCCCGTCAGGATATTGGCCCCGGCATTGCCGTGCAGGGTGTTGGCGGCGGCGTTGCCGGTCAGCGACAGCGCGCCGACACCCAGCAGACCGGCATTGCCGACACCGCTGATCAGCGTCATGTTTCCCGAGGTCATCAGCGTGTTGCCGTCCACCAGATCAAGCTTCACGTTGCCGGCCGACAGATCAAGCGTCACCACCGCCGTGGCGCCGGCGGTGCCGACATTCACCCGCACACCGGCGCTTTGGCTGGCCAGCACGCCATAGCCGCCCGCAGCGGCGGTCAGGGCCGCGGCCCCCCCGGCGATGCCGAAGGAAATCCCGACGCGACCTTCGCCCATCGAATAGAAATGATCGCCGTTGGTATCGTTATAGGCCACGCCGGTCACAAAGATGGCGCCGCTGCGATAGGCGAAGTTCTCGGTGACCACCGAGGCGTTGAAGCTGGTATAGCGGTCAACCACCTGCGCATAGCCGATTTCGCGGGAATTGTTGCCCATGATCGCGGTGCGATGGCCGGGGCTTTCCATCAACATGCGGTGGTGCAGTTCGATCACGGTCAGCGCCGTGGTGGAACCGCCCAGGCTGGCCAGCGCCAGATTCTCGGCCCAGCCCCAACTGCCGGTGAAACTGTAGCCCGCTGCGGTCATGCGCTGGCCGGGGTTGGTGCCATTGATGCCGGTGTGGGAAAACGTGTCGGTGGACAGGATCCACGCCGAGTGCCGTTCCGCCGAAAGGTCCAGATACTGGCTGGGGGCCAGCACCTGCTTGACCGTGGCGGTGATGGTGCCCGCCGTCAGCCCGCCATTCAGCGACAGCCCATAGCGCGCCGCCTCGCCCAGCGGGTCCAGCCGGGCACGGTTCAGCAATTCGATGCCGTATTGCTCGGCGGCGGTGATGGTCATGAGCAAACCCCTCAGCATGCGCGGCAGCGGTCCAGCCGCGCCGGAACCGCCGTGAAGCTGCATCCTTGCCAAGGATTCTGGCAGGTTTACGGCTTTTTGGCGGATCGAAGCGGGCTTTTGGGGCCGAATTCGGGGGCTTGATGCGGCAGGTGCAGGGAATGCTGCCTACCGCCGGAACAGCGACCCCAGCACGCCACGCACGATGGCCTGGCCCGATTTGGTGCCAAGCTGGCGGGCAAAGCTTTTGGCGAAGGTTTCGGTGATGCTGTCGGACCGGCTGGAGGGTTTCGGTTTCGCCGCAGGTTCGGCCCGCCGCGCGGGCCCGCCATCATAGCGACGCCCGGAATTGAACTCGCGCAAGCCGCCATTGCCCTGCGGTTCGGCCTTGGCACGGGCCTCGGCCTCGGCGGTTTTGGCGGCCTCGCGGGCGGCGGCTTCGGTGCGGGCGCGCAGCTTCTCGAAGGCGCTGTCGCGGTCCACCACCGCCTCATACTTGCCGCGGATCGGGGATTGCACCATCAGTTGCGCCCGCAAGGCCGGATCAATCGGCCCCAACTGGCTGGCGGGCGGCCGCACCAGCGTGCGCTCGACCATGCCGGGAATCCCCTTGGCTTCCAGAAACGAGGTCACCGCCTCACCCGTTCCAACATCACGGATGGCGTCTTCGGTCACAAACCGCGGGTTGTCGCGGTAGGTCTGCGCCGCCATGCGCAGGTCTTTCTGGTCGTTGGCGGTAAAGGCGCGCAGGGCGTGCTGCACCCGGTTGCCCAACTGGCCCAGAATGTTTTCCGGCACATCCGCCGGGTTCTGGGTGATGAAATACACCCCCACCCCCTTGGAGCGGATCAGCCGGGCCACCTGTTCGACCTTTTCCACCAGTGCGCGCGGCGCATCCTGAAACAGCAGATGCGCCTCGTCGAAGAAGAACACGATCTTCGGTTTGTCGGGGTCGCCAACCTCGGGCAGTTCCTCGAACAGTTCCGACAGCAGCCACAAAAGGAAGGTGGCATAAAGCCGGGGCGAGGCCATCAGCTTGTCGGCGGCAAGGATGCTGATGCGGCCCTTGCCGGACGCGTCGCAGGTCATCATGTCGGCCAGATCCAGCGCCGGCTCGCCAAACATCTGCGCCCCGCCCTGATTTTCCAGCACCAGCAAGCGCCGCTGAATGGCCCCGATCGAGGTGGTGGAGACCAGACCGTAACGGGTGCTGATCGCGTTGGCGTTTTCACCGATGAACACCAGCATCGCCTGAAGATCCTTCAGGTCCAGCAGCGGCAGGTTTTCCTCGTCGGCCAGCCGGAACGCCACGTTCAGCACGCCCTCCTGCGGCTCGGTCAGCTCCAAGAGCCGCGACAGCAGCAGCGGCCCCATCTCGCTGACGGTCGAGCGCACCGGATGGCCCTGATCACCGAAAACGTCCCAGAACAGCACCGGGAAAGCGCCGTATTGCAGGTCCAGTCCGATGGTCTGGCTGCGCTTGGTGAAAGCCTCGTGCAGCTTGTGGCTGGCCGAGCCTGACGCCCCCAGCCCCGACAGATCGCCCTTCACGTCCGACAGGAACACCGGCACGCCCGCCGCCGAAAAACCCTCGGCAAGAATTTGCAGCGTTACCGTCTTGCCGGTGCCGGTGGCCCCCGCAATCAGCCCGTGGCGGTTGCCGTATTTCAGCAGCAACTGCTGCGGCACCCCGTAACCTTCACCGCCGCCACCGACAAAAATGCTGTCCTGATCACTCACGCCCGGTATCCCCCGCAAAATGGCAGCAGCCCTGCCCGCCTGCAAAATACAATCTTAATCCTGTTGTGCCAGTGTTGATCTTGTTCCGGCGCAGGGTTCTTCGTGCCGGGGCGGTACTTCCTCCCTGTCAGACTGGCCGCGCCCCTGAAAAGGCGCGGCTTTTTTCGCTTTGGCCCGCCCCAAAGGGCATGCGATTCGCAGTTGACGCATTGCCGATTAGAACGTAGCGTCTGGCGCAATGAAGTCGGCCAGTCCGACAGGGAGCGTAGAATATCGGAAAAAGGGTCGGGTCAACCGGCCCTTTTTTCATGGCCCAACGGCCCGCCGGATCGGCCATTCCTTGCCGTCTCGCCGTGGTTCCACACGATTTTCTGACCTGACTTACCGCCGCCGCCATGCTAGATCGGGGCAGAATTCCATTTGAGATCGGGTATGTCGATGAACCACTTCACCAAAATGTTGGTCGTGACCGCAAGCCTTGGCTTTGCTGCCGCAGCCTTTGCCCAAGAGACACCGGCGGTGCAAAGCACGGCCCCCGTGCCTCCGGCGGGCGAAACCCCGGCCGACCCCAACGCCCTTGCCATCGGGCAAGCGGCCGGCGCACCGGCTGACGGGCCGGGAAGCGTCTATCTGGCGGCAACCCATGGCGCCTGGGAACAGCGTTGCGTGCGCACCGCCGATGGTGCCGACCCCTGCCAGCTTTACCAGTTGCTGAAAGATACCAGCGGCAACTCGGTGGCGGAAGTCAGCATGTTCGGCCTGCCCGCGGGTCAGGAAGCCGTGGCAGGTGCCACGGTCATTGCGCCGCTGGAAACCCTGCTGACCGCACAACTGACCATTCAGGTCGATACCGGGGATGCAAAACTGTATCCCTTCACCTGGTGTTCGGTCAGCGGATGTGTGGCGCGGGTCGGGTTCACCCAAGCCGACATTGATGCGTTCAAGAAGGGTGCAAAGGCCACGGTCACCATCGTGCCGGTGGCGGCCCCGGACCAGAAAGTGGCGCTCGACCTGTCGCTGACAGGCTTTACCGCCGGATTTACCGCTGTTGCGGCCACGACACCGACTGTCGCCCCGGCCGGAAACTGATCGCGTGAGCTGACGGCAACGCCGCGCCTGCAAGGGTGCGGCGTTTTGCTGTCAGATACGGCGCAGCGCCAGCACCGCGTTCAGCCCGCCAAAGGCGAAGGAATTGCTGATCGCCACCTGCACCTCGGCCTGCCGCGCCACATTCGGCACCACATCCAGATCACATTCCGGGTCGGGCACCGTGTAGCCGATGGTCGGCGCCACCACGCCCTCGCGCAGCGCCAGGATGCAGGCCAGCAGCTCTACCGCCCCGGTGCCGCCGATCAGATGGCCATGCATCGCCTTGGTCGAGGACACCAGCAAGCGGTCGGCATGGCCCCCGAACACCTGCCGGATTGCCGCCGTCTCGCAGCGGTCATTGGCGGCGGTGGCGGTGCCGTGGGCGTTGATGTAGCCGACCTCTGCCGGTGCCAGACCGGCATCGCGCAGCGCCCCCGCCATAGCCCGCGCCGCCCCGTCAACCGAGGGCATCAGGATGTCCTGCGCATCCGAGGTCATGGCAAAGCCCGCCACCTCGGCCAGCATCTCCGCGCCTCGGGCGTGGGCATGGTCGTAATCCTCGAACACGAACACCGCCGCCCCCTCGCCCTGCACCATGCCGTCGCGGTCGGCCGAGAACGGACGGCAGCCGGTGGTCGACATCACCCGCAGCCCCTCCCAGGCCTTGATGCCGCCAAAGCACAGCATCGATTCGGCGCCCCCCGCCAGCATCACCGGCGAAAGCCCTGCCCGCACCATCTGGAAGGCCTGGCCCATGGCATGGTTGGAACTGGCACAGGCGGTGGCCACGGTATAGCAGGGCCCGCGCAGCCCGAACTCCATCGACAGATGGCTGCAGGCGGCGTTGTTCATCAGCCGCGGCACCACCAAGGGATGCACCCGGTTCTTGCCCTCCTGATAGACCGCGCGGTAATTGTCGTCGGCCGTGGTCAGCCCGCCCCCGGCGTTGCCCAGCACCACGCCGGTGCTGTCGGCCAGATCGCCGGTGAAACTCAGCCCCGATTGCGCCACCGCCTGCCGCGCCGCGACCAGGGCGAACTGGGTGAATTTGTCATAGAAACCAAGCTTCTGCCGGTCGAAGTGAATGTTAGGGTTCCAGCCCTTGATCTGGCCGCCGATCTTGATGGACAAGCGGTCCAGATCGCGCATCTCCAGCCCGGCAATGCCGCAGCGGCCGTCGCGGAAGGCGGAAAAGGTGCCCGCCACATCGGCCGCCAGCGCGTTCACCGTGCCAGCCCCGGTGATCACCACCCGCCGGGTCATGCAGCGCGCGCCGCCAGCAGCGCCTCGACCGCCGCCACCACCGCCCCCACCGACGACAGATCGAACCCCACCTGCGCCGGATCGTTGGCGTTGAACGGCACCGCCACGTCAAAGGTCTCCTCGATGGCAAAGATCGCCTCGACCAGCCCCAGACTGTCCAGCCCCAGATCGGCCAGCGACTGATCCAGCGTCACCTCGGCCGGTTCGCGCAACGCCTGCTGCGCCAGAATCGCGATCACCTGGTCTTTCACGCTGTTGGCCATTGCCGCCCCTTGATCCGTGCCGCCCGTCTAGTCATCCTGCCCGGTCTTTGAAACAGCTTTTTGCAGTTCCGCCACTGTGGCCGCCAGTCGCGGCAGGCGGCGCATCGCCTTGTAGATCTCGGCGTGCTGCTCGGCCTTAACCGCCGGATAGCCCATCATGATGCGGTTGTCGGGCACGTTCGAGGCCACACCGGAATGGCCCATGATCACCACGTTCGAGCCGATCTTCAGATGGTCGGCCACCGAGACCTTGCCGCCCAGGATCACCCGATCCCCGATCACGGTCGAGCCCGCCACCCCGGCCTGACCGCACAGCAGGCAGGTATGGCCGATGCGGACGTTGTGGCCGATCTGCACCAGATTGTCGATCTTGGTGCCGTTGCCCACAACGGTGTCGGCAATGGTGCCACGGTCGATGCAGGAATTGGCGCCCACTTCGACATCATCGCCCAGCACCACCGCGCCCAGCGAGTTGATGCGGACGTAAGCCTCCTGCTCGGTCAGGCTGATCACGCCCTCGCCGCGGGCCTGTTCGACCAGACCGGGGGTCGGGGTGACAAAGGAAAAGCCGTCGCCGCCGACCACCGCCCCCGGTTGGGCGATGAAGCGATCCCCGATCCGCACCCGCGGGCCGATGCGGGTGCCGGCGCCGAGCTGTGCATCCGCCCCAAGCACGGCGTCTTCAGCAATCGAGCAATGCGACAGGATGCGCGCACCGGCGCCGATCTGCACCCGCGCGCCGATCAGCACGAAGGCCCCGATCGCCGCCCCGGCCCCGATCTGCGCGGTGGGGTCGATCACCGCCGAGGGGTGGATGCCCGGGGCAATCTCGAACCGTTTCTCGAAGATGCGGGTGACACCGGCCAGCACATAACGCGGCCGCGGCGCAAAAATCGCGGCTTGCAGACCCATGGCGCGCCAGTCGGCGCCCTGCCACAGCAGCGCCGCCCTGGCGCCGCCCTTGGCCAGGGCCTCGGCATAGGTTTTGTCCATCGCCAGCGCCAGATCGTCCGGCCCGGCGGTCGCCGGTTCGGAAACGCCGCTGATCACCAGATCAAGCGCGCCTTCGGCCTCGGCCCCCAGGGCTGCAGCAATCTCGCGGATGGTGTGGCTCATCTGACGCTCCGGCTTGCGGGCGAAACCGCCCCTTGCCGTCCGATTTAGCCCTGAACGCCGCCCAGCACCACCCCGGCCTCGGACAGGGCGTCGAAAATCAGCGCATCGCGGCCATAGACGTCGCGGCGATAGTTCATCTGGCCCTTGGCGCCGGGGAAAGCGGTGAAATACACCAGATGCACCGGCACCGGCGCGGCCAGATCCAGCCGGGATTCGCCGCCGCCGTTCAGGTGCTGTTCGAACAGCCCTTTCGGGTCGTCGGTCTGCCGCGCCAGCAGCGCATAGGCAAAATCGAACGGGCTGCCCAGCCGGATGCAGCCATGGCTGAAATCGCGCACCTCGTTGGCGAACAAGGATTTCGACGGCGTGTCATGCAGGTAGATGTTGTAGGGATTGGGGAACATGAACTTCACCAGCCCCAGAGCATTGCCCGAGGACGGGGCCTGCCGCATGGCAAAGGGGAAATTGGCGGCGGTGTAGCGGGTGAAATCCACCGAAGCCCGGCTGACCACCCGGCCCGCCCGGTCGATCAGCTTCAGATGCCCCGCGGCATTGGGGTTGCGCTGCATCATCGGCAGGTATTCGCGGGTGGTGATGCTGCGCGGCACGCTCCACGACGGATTGATCACCATGAATTCCATCATGTCGGAAAACTCGGGGCTGCGGCGGTCGGCGGCATTCTTGCCGATCACCGAGCGGCTGGTGAAGGTCACCTTGCCGTCGTCGATGATCTTGGCGGTGAAATCGGTCAGGTTGACCCAGATGTGGCGGTGGCCGCGGTCGATGTTCATCCAGCGCTCGCGCTCCATCGCCACCACCACCGATTGCCAGCGCGCCTCGGGGCCGATGTTGATCTGCTCGATGGTGCCAGTGCCCGCGACGCCATCGGCGGTCAGGCCGTGCGCCAACTGGAACGCCTGAACGGCCTTCTGCATGTCGGCGTCATAGATCGCGGTCGCGGTGCGGTGCAGATAGCCCATGCGGATCAGCCGATCCCGCAGCGCCACCACGGCAGGCCCGTCCTGCCCGGGTTTCAGCGCGCCCGATGGCACCGCCGCGCCCCAGCCGCCGGACGCGATCTGCGCCTCCAGGTCCAGCTTGGCCTTCATCAGTTGCGGATAGGCGGTGGCAGTCGGTGCCAGACCGCGCAGGAACGCGACCGGATTGCCGGTCTCGAAGGCCACCAGATTGGCGTGACGGTCATGCACCGGCACCTCGCGCTTGATGCCGGGGTCAATCTCGGACGGCACCAGCGCGCCGGTTTGCAGATCGCGGGCATAATCCAGCAGCGCCTTGGTCATCCGCACTTCCAGCCGGCCGCGGTCGCCCTCGGTCAGCGCCGCGCGATAGGCCGCGGTCAGTGCCGCCGCATCATAGCGCTGCACCGGCAACCCGTGCGTGCCCGCCAGCGCCAGTGCCGACAGCAGCGCATGTCGGCGGACTTCGTCCTGCGGCCCGGTGAACAGCGTGCTGTAGCTGCGGTCGCGGTAATAGCTGGCAATCACCTCGTCCGACGCCGCCGCTTCGGCCACGGCCTGGGTAAAGGGGGCAAGCTGCGCCTGCGCCGGGGCGGCAAAGCCAAGCCACATGAGCATCAGCGCCGCCAAAACGGCCAAGGGGCGGCGAAAGGGCTTGGTCATCGTATCCTCGAGGCTACAGGCGCGAAATAACAGCAACTTTCCGTGATTTCGCTGGCTCTGTCCACTCACAACCCCGCCAGCAAGGCGCAAATCGTCGCAGAATTGCGTTTGCGCCGTATCCCGCCTGCGGTTTTGCCATCGCTGCCACTTTCAGCAATTTTTTGCCTATTGCCCTTGTAATGGCACGAAGCGGCCAATCTGCGCTTGGGTTGCGATTCGAGATGTGCCATACCTGCGGCAGCACTCGAGCCAAGAGCGCAGACAACCGCGGGTACATGCGGTCAAAGACCAGGCAATGGGACAGGCGATCAGAATGACGAAGACTTCAACGGGTATCACGCGGCGCGGTTTGCTGGGCGTTTTTGCAGCGACTGCGGCCATCGCGGCACCAACCTACTCCAATGCCTTCGGACTGCTGCGTGGCGCTGGCGACATCCGGATGATCCGGATGTATTCGGGCCGGACCGGCGAAAGCATGGACACGATCTACTGGATCGAAGGCGAATACATCCCGGAAGTGTTGAAGGAAATCAATCACTTCATGCGCGACTGGCGCACGGATGAGAAGATCAAGATGGACCCGCGCACCATCGACATCATGGCCGCCTCGCACCGGCTGATGGACATCAACGAACCCTATATGCTGCTGTCGGGCTATCGCAGCCCGGCCACCAATGCGATGCTGCGCTCGCGCTCGCGCGGGGTGGCCAAGCACTCGCTGCACATGGTCGGGCAAGCCGGTGACCTGCGGCTGAAATCGCGATCGGTAGGCCAGATGGCGCGTGCCGCCGAGGCTTGCGCGTCAGGCGGCGTCGGGCGCTACTCCCATTCCAACTTTGTGCACATGGATTGTGGTCCGGTGCGGCACTGGGGCGGCTGAGAGCCGAATCGTTCGAATTGTCTGGAAATAAAGGTGCCTGCGGGCACCTTTTTCATGTGTCCTGCGCGGCCTTGCCCCGGCCGCGATAGCCCATCGCCACCACGAACTTTTCCGAACTGTCGGCGCGACTCGCCGGCGGCTTCACGTTCGCCACCTTGTCGAAGTTCTGCTTCAACATGGTCTGCAAGCCGATCTCGGCCCCGCCTGCCAGCACCTTGGCCACAAAGGTGCCGCCCTCTTCCAGTACGTCAAAGGCGAACTGCGCCGCCGCTTCGCACAGGGCGATGATCCGCAAGTGGTCGGTGCCCTTGTGCCCCGAGGCCGCGGCGGCCATGTCGCTCATCACCACATCGGCGGGGCCGCCCAGCCAGCCCTTCACCAGGGCATCGGCATCGTCGGCCAGAAAATCCAGCTGATGGATCTGCGCCCCGGCGATCGGCTCCACCTCTTGCAGATCGACCCCCAGCACGGTGCCGACCGGCTTGTTCTTGCGCTCGGCCAGGGCATTGACCCGGCCCACCGCCACCTGACACCATCCCCCCGGCGCGCAGCCCAGATCGACCACCCGGGCGCCGGGTTTCAGAAAGCCGTATTTGTCGTCCAGTTCCAGTATCTTGAAGGCCGCCCGTCCCCGGTAGCCTTCCTTCTTGGCGCGGATCACATAGGGGTCGTTCAACTGCCGCTCCAGCCACAGGGTCGAGGACAGTTTGCGGCCCTTGGCGGATTTCACCCGCACCCGCAACTCGCGCTGGCCACGGCCCGAGGTGCCTTTGGTCGGTGTTTTATCGGTCATTGATAGGGTCCGTCCTTCAACACGCCATCGGCGCTCATCTGTGCATAAAGCAGGCCCTCGCGCAGGCCGCGGTCGGCCACCGAAAGGCTGTCGGTCGGCCAGACCCGCATCAGCGCCTGCAGGATCGCCGCCCCCGACATGATCAGGCTGTGGCGGTCGCGGCCGATCCGCGGATCGCTGCGCCGGCCTTCTGGGCCAAGCGACAGGTAATCGCGGATCACCGTGTCGATCTGGTCCGACGACATCTGCAAGCCATCGACCTTGGCCCGGTCATAGCGGCGCAGGCCCAGAAACGACGCCGCCACCGTGGTGACGGTGCCCGAGGTGCCGATGATCTGAAAGCCTGCCCGCGGGTTCTGCGCGTTGTAGGGCGTGAAACTGGCCAGGTTCTCCTCGAAAAACCAGCTCATCAGCGCGAATCGCGCGGCATCATCCTCGACATCGGCAAACTGGTCCTTCAGCGTCGCCACCCCCAGCGGCACCGAAATCCAGTCCACCACGCGGGCGGCGGGTTCGGCGTTCTGCGGCAGGAAACCGGCGTGCAACCGCATGATGGCGCGCGGGCGTTCCTCGGGCGGCACGGCGGAAAGGTCGATCCACACCAGCTCGGTCGAGCCGCCGCCGATATCGACCACCAGCAGCTGCTCGGTCTTTTTCGACACCAGCGGCGCGCAGGAGATCACCGCCAGCCGGGCCTCCTCCTCGGGGGCGATCACCTCAAGCTGCAAGCCGGTTTCCCGCCGCACCTGGCGGATGAAATCGCGGGCGTTGCTGGCGCGGCGGCAGGCTTCGGTCGCCACCAGCCGCATCCTTGTGACGCCATGCTTTTCGATTTTCTTGCCGCAGATGCGCAGCGCCTGAATGGTGCGGGTCATCGAGGCGCGTCCCAGACGGCCATAAGCCTCCAGCCCGACCCCAAGCTGGACGGTCTTGGAAAAGCTGTCCATGACCTGAAACTGACTGCCCCTTGGCTGGGCAATCAGCATCCGGCAACTGTTTGTTCCCAGATCCAGCGCCGCATAAAGCGGCCCTGAACCCGGCTCGACGGGGGCAGACGGTTCGACCGGATGACGCACCAGCGCGGGCACGGTTTCCGGGATCGCGTCCCCCCCTTTGGGACGCTCGGGCGTCATGTCGCCCTCCATACGTGGTTGAGATCAGAGTAGTCCGCCCCGCCCTTTGGCGCAAGCGGCGATCCGGCTCGTCGCTTCACGTCGCTGCGGGCACTTCCAAGGTCGAAAACCGACATCGACTGTCGGGGTCCGCCGCATAGAACCAAAGCCAACAGCAAGGGGAGTCGACGCATGGCCGAGGTGACAGTGGTGTTCTGGCGCGACATCCCGGCGCAGGTCATCGTCGGCAAGGGCCGGTCGGCGGCCAAGGTGCAACTGGACCAGCGGTTCGAGAAAGCCATCGACCGGGTGGCGATGAAGATCGGCGCCAAGGATGCCGACGCCTATATGGCCGAATGGCGCAAGGCCCCGCCCTTTGCCATCGACGGCGAGCCTGCCGCGATTGCCGCCGCCGAGGCCGCCCGGCTGGAGGCACTTTATGACGACGCCCGCCTGAAAGCCCTGATCGACGCCGACGGCCGGGCCTGACGCCCTGCCCTTTTCCCCCTTTGCAGCGAGGCCATGATGGCGCTTTTCAACTTCCGCTCCAGCACTCCGACCGCCAGCCCCAGCGCCGAGGTCGAGGGCTTTCTGCAAGGCTATTCGATCGAGGTGATGCCGCGCACCGCCGAGAAGGTCGAGGATTTCCGCGCCCTGCTGCCGAAAGGCACCCGGGTCTATGTCGCCCATATCGACGGCACGCCGATTGCCGACATGGTGGCCACCGCCAAGCGCCTGCACCGCGAAGGCTTTCCGGTGATGCCGCATTTCCCGGCCCGCATCATCAAGGACCGCGCCACGCTGGCCGACTGGGTGGCGCGCTATCAGGGCGAGGCCGACGTGAAGCAGGCGCTGCTGCTGGGCGGCGGGGTGAACACACCGGCAGGCGAGTTTGACGCCTCGATGCAACTTGTGGAAACCGGGCTGTTCGACGGGTTCGAGCGGCTGCATTTCGCAGGCCACCCCGAGGGCAACCGCGACATCGACGCCGATGGCTCCGACCGCATGGTGATGCAGGCGCTGCGCTGGAAGCAGGCCTTTGCCGACCGCACCGACGCGCAAGTGGCCATCGCCACCCAGTTCTGTTTCGAGGCCGCCCCGGTGATCGCCTGGGCCGACCGGCTGGCCGCCGAGGGCATCCGCCTGCCGATCCATATCGGCATCGCCGGCCCCGCCAAGTTGCAGACGCTGATCAAATTCGCCATCTCCTGCGGCGTTGGCGCCAGTCTGCGGGTGTTGCAACGCCGGGCGATGGATGTATCGAAGCTGCTGTCGCCCTACGAGCCCGACGAGATGATCACCGCCCTTACCGCCCACAAGGCGCGGCATCCGGGCTTTGGCATCGAATCGGTGCATTTCTTCCCGCTGGGCGGGATAAAGACCAATGCCGCTTGGGCAATCGAACACGGCGGTGCGGCGACAGCCCCCGCCAACTCTTGAGAGATAGGTTTAAGAATGACCCGTACCGTTATTGAATCCAAAACGAAAACCGTCACCATCGGTTTCGACGAACCCTTCTGCGTGATCGGCGAGCGCATCAACCCGACCGGCCGCAAGAAGCTGGCGGCGGAACTGGAGATGGACAATTACGACACCGTGCTGCGCGACGCGCTGGAGCAGGTGGCCTGCGGTGCGGCGGTGCTGGACGTGAACTCGGGGGCCGTTTTCACCAACAAGATGGGTCTGGACCCGCGCTATGCCGACAACAACTTTGTCGAACCCCCCTTGATGCGGGAATTGATCGCACGAATTCAAGCGGTTGTGGACGTTCCTTTGTGCATCGACAGCTCCGTTCCCGGCGCGCTGGAGGCCGGTTTGCAGGCCTGCGAGGGGCGGCCCTTGCTGAACTCGGTGACGGGCGAGGAGCATCGGCTGGAACTGGTTCTGCCGCTGGTCAAGAAATACAACGTGCCGGTGGTTGCGATCTCGAACGACGATACCGGCATCAGCGAAGACCCCGACGTGCGCTTTGCCGTGGCGAAAAAGATCGTGCAGCGCGCCGCCGATTTCGGCATCCCGGCGCATGACATCGTGGTCGATCCGCTGGTGATGCCGGTGGGGGCCATGGGCTCGGCGGGGCAGCAGGTGTTCACGCTGGTGCGGCGGTTGCGCGACGATCTGGGGGTGAACACCACCTGCGGTGCGTCGAACATCAGCTTTGGCCTGCCGCACCGCCATGGCATCAACGCCGCTTTCCTGCCGATGGCCATCGGCGCAGGCATGACTTCTGCCATCATGAACCCGGTCCGGCAGGTGGAGATGGAGGCGATCCGCGCCGCCAACTTCCTGATGAACCACGATGCCAACGGCGGCGAATGGATCCGTTTCGCCAAGGTGCTGGAGGCGGTGGAAGCCGGGGCCAGCTTTGCCGAAGCCAGTGCCGCACAAGCCGCAGCCGGTGGCCGTGGTGGCCGTCGCGGTGGCCGCAACCGGGCCTGAGACACCAACATTGCCGGAAAGCCGCCCAACCCCGGGCGGCTTTTCCATTTCCGCGCCGCAGCACCTGTTGGCCCAATTGCCGCAGCCGCGCGGAATATTGCCAAACCTTGACTTAAATCGTTGCCAAAATCGCCGTGGCGCCCTCCCTAGCATTGCAGAACTGAGACAAGAGGCGACCATGACCAAACCGCTGCAAGACATCGTCATCATCGACCTGACCCACGTGCTGGCCGGGCCGTTCTGTTCCAACACGCTGGGCGACATGGGCGCCAAGGTCATCAAGGTCGAACGCCCGGTGCTGGGCGATGACACCCGGCAGTTCCTGCCGTTTTTCGAAGGCGAAAGCGCCTATTTCGCGGCGCTCAATGCCGGCAAGAAGTCGATCGCCCTTGATCTGCGGGCGCCCGCCGACCGCGATATTTTCGAACGCCTGCTGGACCGCGCCGACGTGGTGCTGGAAAACTATCGCCCCGGCGTGATGGAGCGGTTGGGCTACGGCTGGGAAGACCTGAAGAAAATCCATCCCCGGCTGATCTATGGCGTGGTGTCGGGCTTTGGCCATACCGGGCCGGAGGCGGGCAAACCGGCCTATGATCTGGTGGCGCAGGCGCGCGGCGGGGTGATGGCGATCACCGGCGAGGAAGGCGGCAACCCGGTGCGGGTCGGCGCCTCGATCGGCGATATCATCGCGGGCATGTATCTGACGCAGGGCGTGCTGGCGGCGCTGGTGCAGCGCGACCGCGAAGGCTATGGCGCCAAGGTCGATATCTCGATGCTGGATGCGCAGATCCCGATTCAGGAACACGCGCTGGCGCTGGCCTCGACCACCGGGGTGTCGCCGGTGCCGACCGGGGCGCGGCATCCGTCGATCACGCCGTTTTCGACCTACCGCGCCGCCGACGGGTTCTTCGTCATCGCTGCCGGCAATGACGCGCTGTTCGTCAAGATGTGCAACGCCATCGGCCGCCCCGAACTTGCCACCGACGAGCGCTTTGTAACCAATGCCACCCGCACGGCCAATGTGGCGGTGTTGAAACGCAAGATCGAGGTGGCGACGCTGGAACAGCCGCGCGACCACTGGATCGAGGTGCTGGAAGCGGCAGGCGTGCCCACCGGCAAGTTGCAGAACATGGGCGAGGTGATGCAAGACCCGCAGGTATTGGCGCGGCACATGGTGGTGCCGGTCAAGCCGCGGCCGGGCGGTGGGCCGAAGTTCATGGCCTCGGGCAACCCGATCAAGCTTTCCACCATGGAAGAGATCACCGTGCGCGAGCCGGTGTCGAAGCTGGATGGCGACCGGGCCGAGGTTCTGGCCTGGCTGGAGGCCGCCAAAGGCGAAACCGCGCGCTGATCTGCCGCGAACAGGCATTGCCCCGCCCGGCCCATCCCCTACAACGGATGGGTTACATTCAAGGGGCTTGGCATGATTGACGACGCGCTGGTGATCTTTACCCCCTCGGGCAAGCGCGGGCGGTTTGCGCTTGGCACCCCGGTGCTGACGGCGGCGCGGGCCTTGGGGGTTGACCTCGATTCAGTCTGCGGTGGCCGCGGCATCTGTTCGAAATGCCAGATCAGCCCCGGCTATGGCGAGTTTGCCAAGCACGGCGTGACGGTGGCCGCCGATGCGCTTTCGCCGTGGAATTCGGTCGAGGAGCGTTACAAATCCATCCGCGGCATGATTGATGGCCGCCGTCTGGGCTGTCAGGCGCAGGTGATGGGCGATGTGGTGATCGACGTGCCGCCCGAATCCCAGGTGCACAAGCAGGTGATCCGCAAGTCGGCCACCATGCGCGACATGGTGATGGACCCGGCGACCCGGCTTTTGTATCTGGAGGTTGACGAGCCCGACATGGAGGAGCCTTCGGGCGATTTCGAGCGGCTGTGCAAGGCCCTGGCCGATCAGTGGCAGGTGAGCGACATTGCCGCCGATCTGCCGATCCTGCGCCGCCTGCAACCGGCGCTGCGCAAGGGCGGCTGGAAGGTCACCGTGGCGCTGCACAAGGGCAACCACGACGCGCGGCATCGGGTGCTGGACATCTGGCCCGGCTATCACGAGGGCGGGCTTTACGGGCTGGCGGTGGACCTTGGTTCCACCACCATCGCCGCCCACCTGTGCGATCTGGCGGATGGCACCGTGCTGGCCTCGGCCGGGGTGATGAACCCGCAGATCCGCTTTGGCGAGGATCTGATGAGCCGCGTCAGTTACGCCATGATGAACCCCGGCGGCGACGTGGAAATGACCCGCGCGGTGCGGGCGGCGATCAACGATCTGGCAGTTTCCATTGCCAGCGAGGCCGGGGTGGCGGCGACGGCGATCTACGAGATTGTTTTCGTCTGCAACCCGGTGATGCACCACCTGCTGCTGGGCATCGACCCGGTGGAACTGGGTCAGGCACCCTTCGCGCTTGCCACCTCGGGCAGTATCAGCCTTGATGCCTCAGACCTTGATCTGGCGGCGGTGAACCTGGCGGCGCGGGTCTATGTGCTGCCCTGCATCGCGGGCCATGTGGGGGCGGATTGTGCGGCGGTGGCTTTGGCCGAGGAGCCGGATAAATCCAAGGACATGGTGCTGATCGTCGATGTCGGCACCAATGCCGAGCTTTTGCTGGGCAACGAGTCACGGGTGCTGGCCTGTTCCAGCCCCACTGGCCCGGCCTTCGAGGGCGCGCAGATTTCGTCCGGCCAGCGGGCGGCGCCGGGGGCCATCGAGCGGGTGGAGATTGATCCCGCGACCAAGGAGCCGCGCTTCAAGGTGATCGGCTCGGACCTGTGGTCCACCGATCCGGGCTTTGCCGAGGCCACGGCGGCCAGCGGCATCACCGGCATCTGCGGCTCCGGCATCATCGAGGCGGTGGCCGAAATGCGAATGGCGGGTCTGGTCGATGCCCGCGGGCTGATCGGTTCGGCAGAACAGACCGGCTCGGCGCGGATGCAGGCGGAAGGGCGCACCCATGCCTATCTTCTGCACGATGGCAGCGCCGAAAACGGCCCGCGGATTCTGGTGACGCAGGGCGACATCCGCGCCATCCAGCTGGCGAAATCGGCGCTTTACGCAGGCGCCCGGCTGCTGATGGACGAGATGGGAATTGATCAGGTGGACCGTGTTGTGCTGGCCGGGGCCTTTGGCGCCCATATCAGCCCGAAACACGCCATGGTGCTGGGGATGATTCCCGATGCCCCCCTCAGCCACGTCTTCTCGGCAGGCAACGCCGCCGGCACCGGCGCGCGCATCGCCCTGTGCAGCCGCGCCGCGCGGGATGCCATCGAGGCCACCGTCACCCGGATCCACAAGGTCGAAACCGCCATCGAGCCGCGGTTTCAAGAGCATTTCGTCGCCGCCAACGCCATCCCCCACGCCACCGCGCCCTTCCCGGAACTGGCAAAAATCGTCACCCTGCCAGAGCCGAGCTTCAACACCCACGGGTCGGGCGATGACGGTGGCCGCAAGCGCAGGCGCGGTTGAAAGACCGGCGTTAACACCTTGACCAGATTGCGGCCAAGGCGCACCTTGTAACCCTGCGGGGCCACCAAGACCCCGAGCCAGATACCCAACAGCGAGGACTTCCATGCGACTTTTCCCCAGACTGATGGCCGCGGCCGCCATTGCGGTGCTGCCGCTGGCCACGCCGATGACCAGCTTTGCCGAAACCCCCGCCGACACGCTGATCCAGGCCTGGGCGATCGACGACATCATCAGCCTCGACCCGGCCGAAGTGTTCGAGATCTCGACCACCGAGATCCTCGGCAACACCTACGAACCGATCATCGGCTATGACATCGCCGATGTGTCGAAACTGTTCGGCGTGGTGGCCGATAGCTGGACCATGTCGGCCGATGGGCTGACCATGTCCTTCACCGTGAAACAGGGCAAGAAATTCGCCTCCGGAAACGACCTGACCGCCGAAGACGTGGTCTGGAGCCTGGTGCGTGCCGTCAAGCTGGACAAATCGCCCGCCTTCATTCTGGGCCAGTTCGGCCTGACGCCGGACAACGTGGAAGCAAACGTCAAGCAGACCGGCGACTACAGCTTTGATCTGACGATGGACAAGGCCTATGCGCCGACGTTCCTTTTGTATTGCCTCACCTCGTCGGTGGCGATGGTGGTGGACAAGGATCTGGTGATGGCCAACGAGGTCGATGGCGACTTCGGCTACAACTGGCTGAAAACCAACTACGCAGGCTCGGGCGCCTTCACCATCCGCGAATGGCGCGCCAATGAAAGCGTCGTGCTGGAGCGTAACCCGAACTATTCCGGCCCGGCGCCGACGATGGCCCGCAACATCTATCGCCACATCCCCGAAGCCGCGACCCAGCGCCTGCTGCTGGAAAAGGGCGACATCGACGTGGCCCGCAACCTGCTGCCCGAGGAAATCACCGCGCTTTCGACCAACCCCGATGTGGCGATCCAGTCCGGCCCCAAAGGCACGATCTTCTACATCAGTCTGAACCAGAAGAACGAATTCCTGGCCAAGCCGGAAGTGCGCGAGGCGATGAAATGGCTGGTCGATTACCAGGCCATCGCCGATACCATCGTCAAGGGCCAGTACACCGTGCACCAGACCTTCCTGCCCGCGGGCTTTCTGGGCGCGCTGGATGAAAACCCCTACAGCCTGAACGTCGAAAAGGCCAAGGAACTGCTGGCGGCTGCCGGTCTGCCCGACGGCTTTACCGTGACGATGGACACCCGCAACTCGCCGCAGGTGACCGCGATTGCCCAGGCCGTGCAGGCCACCATGGCGCAGGCCGGGATCAAGATCGAGATCATCCCCGGCGATGGCGGCCAGACGCTGGAGAAATACCGCGCCCGCACGCATGATCTGTATATCGGCGTCTGGGGCCCGGACTATCAGGACCCCCACACCAACGCCACCTTCGCGCGCAACCCCGACAATGCCGACACCGCAACCGCGAAAACACTGGCCTGGCGCAACGCCTGGGATATCCCGGACCTGACCGCCCGCGCCGATGCCGCCGTGCTGGAAGCCGACGCCGAAAAGCGCGCCGCAACCTACCGCGAGCTGCAACAGGAAGTGCTGGCCACTTCGCCCTTCGTGGTGATGTTCCAGCAGACCGAAGTGGCCGCCGTTCGGGCCAATGTGAAGGGCTACATCATCGGCCCGTCGTTCGGTGACAACTCGTTCCGGGCCGTGACCAAGTAGATGACGGCCGAAGTATCTCTGGCGAGAGGGCGCGCAAGCGCCCTTTCCTCCCTGCTGTGGAAGGCGGTCAAGCTGCTGACCACGGTGGCCGTGACCATCATTGGCCTATTGCTGGTGACCTTCCTGATCAGCCATGTCATCGCGGTTGACCCCGTGCTGGCGGTGGTGGGCGATCGCGCCTCGCAATCGACCTATGACAAGATGTTTCTGGAGATGGGGCTGGACAAGCCGCTGTGGCAGCAGTTCTGGGTCTATCTGGAAAAGGTGCTGTCGGGAAATTTCGGCAATTCCTTCCTGACCAAGAAGCCGGTGATCGACGATCTGGCCCGCGCTTTCCCGGCCACGCTGGAACTTGCCACGGTGGGCATCCTGATCGGCACGCTTGCCGGAGTGCCCTTGGGCATCCTGTCGGCGGTGAAGGCCGGCAAACTGCCGGATCAGATCGTGCGGGTGCTGGGCCTTGTGGGCTATTCGGCGCCGATCTTCTGGCTGGGGCTCTTGGGCCTGCTGGTGTTCTACGCCAAGCTGGGCTGGGTGGCAGGGCCGGGCCGCATCGACATTGCCTATGAATATTCCATCAGCCCGGCCACTGGGCTCTTGCTGCTGGACAGCGCGATGCAGGGTCAGTGGGAGGCCTTCGGCAACGCCTTCAGCCACATCATCCTGCCCGCGACGCTGCTGGGCTATTACTCGATGGCCTATATCAGCCGGATGACCCGCAGCTTCATGCTGGCGGAACTGGCGCAGGAATATGTGACCACGGCGCGGGTCAAGGGCGTGCCGGAATGGCGGATCATCTGGGTGCACGCGCTGCGCAACGCTGCCGTGCCCTTGGTGACCGTGGTGGCACTGTCCTATGCCGGGCTGCTGGAGGGTTCGGTGCTGACCGAGACCATCTTTGCCTGGCCGGGCTTGGGGATGTATCTGACCAACTCGCTGCAGGTGGCCGACATGAACGCGGTGCTGGGCGGCACGCTGCTGATCGGGGTGATCTTCGTCGGGCTGAACCTGCTGTCGGACCTGCTGTATGTGCTGCTCGACCCCCGGGTCAGGAGGCGCGCATGATTTCCCGCGAGTGGCTGCTGACCGACCAACCCGGCTCGCGCCGTCAGGCCCGCTATGGCCAGGCCTTCCGCACCTGGCTCAGCTTACGCAGCAACCGGCTGGCGATGGTCGGGTTCTGGATCATCGCGGCGCTGATCGGCATCGCCATCTTCGCCCCCTGGATCGCGCCCTACGACCCGGTGGTGGGCGGCGATCTGCGGCTGGACCGGCTGATCGGCCCATCCTGGGATCACCTGATGGGCACCGACGATCAGGCCCGCGACATCTTTTCCCGCGTGGTTTACGGCGCGCGGCTGACCCTGCTGGTGGTGGCGCTGGTGGCGGTGATCGCCACCCCCATCGGTCTGGCGGTCGGCACCACGGCGGGCTATTTCGGCGGCTGGGTCGATGTGGTGCTGATGCGCATCACCGATATCTTCCTGGCCTTCCCGCGGCTGATCCTGGCGCTGGCCTTTGCCTCGGCGCTGGGGCCGGGCATCGAGAACGCCATCATCGCCATCGCCATCACCTCCTGGCCGCCCTATGCGCGGCTGGCCCGGGCCGAGACCCTGACCATCCGCGAGACCGACTACATCAACGCCATCCGCCTGCAAGGCGCCTCCAGCCCGCGGATCATCTGGGGCCACGTGGTGCCGCTGTGCCTGTCGTCGGTGATCGTGCGGGTGACATTGGACATGGCGGGCATCATCCTGACCGCGGCGGGCCTCGGCTTTCTGGGCCTTGGCGCACAGCCACCGCAACCCGAATGGGGCGCGATGATCGCCGCAGGCCGCCGCTTCATCATCGACTTCTGGTGGGTCGCCACCATGCCCGGCATCGCCATCTTCATCGTCTCGCTGGGCTTCAACCTGCTGGGCGACGGCCTGCGCGACGCCCTCGACCCCAAGGGCCGCAAATGACTCCTGCCATTCATCTTCGCAAAAATATCCCCGCCGGAGGCTCTGCCCTTTGACCGATCTCCTGACCGTCGAAGACCTGCGCATCACCTACCCCACCCGGCAAGGCCCGTCCGAGGTGGTGCGCGGCGTCAGCTTTGCCCTGGGCCGCGAACGCCTTGGCATCGTTGGCGAATCCGGTTCCGGCAAGTCGCAGACCGGCAGGGCGCTGCTGGGGCTGACCCCTGCCCCCGGCATCGCCACCGCCAGGCGGCTGGAATTCGACGGCATCGACCTGCGCCAAGCCAGCCCCGCCACCTGGCGGGCCCTGCGCGGCATCCGCATCTCGATGGTGATGCAGGATCCGAAATATTCGCTGAACCCGGTGATGACCATCGGGCGGCAGATCGTCGAGGCCTACCGCACCCAGAAAGGTGGCGCCAAGACCGCCGCCCGCGACCGCGCCATGGCGATGCTGGAGGCGGTGCAGATCCGCGACCCCTCCCGCGTGTTCAACGCCTACCCGCACGAGCTTTCCGGCGGCATGGGCCAGCGCGCCATGCTGGCGATGATGCTGATCACCGAACCCGATCTGCTGATTGCCGACGAGCCGACCTCGGCGCTGGATGTCACCGTGCAGCTGGAGGTGCTGGCGATCCTCGACCGGCTGGTGGCCGACCGCGGCATGGGGCTGATCTTCATCAGCCATGATTTGCGGCTGGTCTCGACCTTTTGCGACCGGGTGCTGGTGATGTATGCCGGCCGCATCGTCGAAGAGGTGAAGGCCAGCGACCTCGCCAACGCCCGCCACCCCTACACCCAGGGGCTTTACACCTGCCTGCCACGCATCGAAGGCAGCCAGCGCCCCTTGCAGACCCTGCAACGCGATGCGAGTTGGGCGCTATGAACCTGATCGAGATCAGCAATCTGGATGTGACCTTCGGCAGCTTTGCCAATACCGTGGCGGCGGTGCGCGACGTGTCGTTCAACGTCGCGGCGGGCGAGGCTTTCGGCATCGTCGGCGAAAGCGGCTCTGGCAAATCTACCGTGCTGCGGGCGATCTGCGGGCTGGCCCCGGTCACTGGCGGCACGATCCGCATCGACGGCCAACCGCTGAAAACCCCGCGCGATGCCGGTTTCTACCGCCGCGTGCAGATGGTGTTTCAAGACCCCTACGCCTCGCTGCACCCGCGCCATACCGTTGACCGGGTGCTGGCCGAACCGCTCGCCATCCACGGCTTTGCCAATGCCGAAACCCGCATCGAGCAGGCGCTGGCCGATGTCGGCCTCGGCCACGGCTTCCGCTTCCGCTATCCGCACCAGCTTTCCGGTGGCCAGCGCCAGCGCGTCGCCATAGCCCGGGCGCTGATCCTTGAACCCAAGATCCTGCTGCTGGACGAACCCACCTCGGCCTTGGATGCCTCTATCCAGGCCGAGGTGCTGAACCTGCTGGACCGGCTGCGCAGCGAGCGTGGGTTGACCTATATTCTGGTCAGTCACGATCTGGCCGTGGTCGCCCACATGTGCGAGCGCCTGCTGGTGATGCAGCACGGCCGCACGGTGGAAGAACTGACCCGCGCCGAGTTGCAGGGGCGTCGCGCGCAGCAGCCCTATACCCGCGCCCTGCTGGTTGCCTCGCAGGGTTATGTCGGGCAGACCCCAACCCTTGAGAAAGCATAGACCATGATCCCGGTGTTCGACGGCCACAACGACATCCTCTTGAAACTGCTGCGCTGCGATCCGGCGATGCTGGACGCGACCTGGCTGGTGGGCGACGGCGCCGGGCATCTGGACCTTGCCCGGATGCGAAAGGGCGGCTTTGCCGGCGGGTTCTTCGCCATCTACATCCCCTCGCCGCGTGACGGGCAGAATTACGACGCGATGATGGACCACCCGCCCTATGACGTGCCGCTGCCGCCGCTGATCGACGCCCCCGCCGCCCAGCCCACCGCCCTTGCCATGGCGGGCATCCTGTTGCGGATGGAGCGGGTGTCGCAGGGCGGCTTCAAGGTCTGTCGCACCACCGCCGAGGTGCGCGATTGCCTTGCCCGCGGCGTGGTGGCGGGGATCATGCATATGGAGGGTGCCGAGGCCATCGGCCCCGATCTTGACGCGCTTTATTCCTTCCACGCCCTCGGCTTGCGCTCCATCGGCCCGGTCTGGAGCCGCCCGACGGTGTTCGGCCATGGCGTGCCGTTCCGCTTTCCCGGCGACCCCGATACCGGGCCGGGGCTGACAGAGGTCGGCAAGGATCTGATCCGCGCCTGCAACGCCTTGAAGATAATGGTCGATCTCAGCCATATCAACGAGGCGGGCTTCAACGACGTGGCGGCAATCTCGGATGCGCCGCTGGTCGCCACCCATTCCAACGCCCATGCGATCACCCCTTCGACCCGCAACCTGACCGACCGGCAACTGGCGGTGATCCGCGACAGCGGCGGCATGGTCGGGCTGAACTTCGCCACCGTCTTTCTGCGCCCCGACGGCCGCCAGTCGCCGGAAATGGACTGGCAACCGGTGCTGCGCCACCTTGACCACCTGATCACCCATCTGGGCGAGGATCATGTGGGGTTTGGTTCCGATTTCGACGGCGCCACCATCCCACAGGGCATCGGTGACGTGACCGGCCTGCCCGATCTGCTGGTGGCGCTGTCCGGCCATGGCTATGACGCGCCGCTGCTGCACAAGCTCGCGTCGGAAAACTGGCTGTCGCTGCTGGACCGGACCTGGGGCGCCTAGGCTTTTACCTTGGCGTTGCCCGCGTCATACAGCGGCGCCAGATGCAGGTGGCACGGCACCCGTTCCGAGGCCACCTCCAACTCGTAATGCCCCAGCGCCATCCAGGCGTCGGTCACGCCGTCGGGGTTGCGCAGATAGCCGTAGCCGATGGGGTGGCCGATGGTATGGCCAAAGCCGCCCGAGGACAGCCAGCCCACCCGTTCGCCGTTGCGAAAAATCGTCTCGCGCCCCAGCAGGATCACAGTCGGGTCGCTGACGGTGAACCCGACCAGCCGCTTTTTCACGCCATGCGCCAGTTGCGCCGCCACCGCGTCGCGGCCGATAAAGGGGATACCGGATTTCATCTTGCA
Source organism: Rhodobacter ferrooxidans (assembly GCF_000176015.1). Taxonomy (GTDB): domain Bacteria; phylum Pseudomonadota; class Alphaproteobacteria; order Rhodobacterales; family Rhodobacteraceae; genus Pseudorhodobacter_B; species Pseudorhodobacter_B ferrooxidans. Next base: position 142,863 of record NZ_ACYY01000005.1, read on the forward strand.
GGCCCAGGCCAGCCCCGCCTCGACCGGCGTGTGATCGGGTCCGATGTCGGCTCCCCAGGCGCGGTAGCCCTTCTCCAGCCGCAGCGTCTCGATGGCGCGGTAACCGGCGTTCACCAGCCCAAGCCCCGCCCCCGCCTGCATCAACGCCTCGTAAACTGTCACCGCCACATCGGTGGGCATGTGCAATTCCCAGCCCAATTCACCGACATAGGTCACCCGCAGCGCCAGCACCGGGCAGCGCGCCACGCTGATCCGCCGGGCGGTGCCAAAGGGGAAGCCTTCGTTCGACAGATCGTCGGGGCAGACGCGCGCCAGAATGTCCCGCGCCTCTGGCCCCATCAGCGACAGCACGGCGCTGCCCGAGGTGACATCGGTCAGTTGCGCGCGCGCCCCTTCGGGCAGGTTGCGCGAAATCCAGTCGAAATCATGGGTGGCAAAGCCGGTGCCGGTGACGATGTAGAAGCTGTCCCGATCTTCACGCACTACAGTAAGATCGGCCTCTATCCCCCCCATTATGGTTCAACATTTGCGTGTAGGTCAGTGACCCAACTGCCCGGTCCACATTGCCCGCCGCAACCCAGTTCAGCGCGGAAGCCGCATCCGGCCCGGTCAGGCGGAACTTGGCAAACGAGGTCTGGTCGATCAGCACCGCAGCATGGCGCGCTGCCCGGTGTTCGCGCGCCACCGCCCCCCACCAACCGGGGCGCTGATAGGAATAGCGGTCCTCCGGGGTTTCCCCGGCGGCAAGATCGGCAAACCAGTTCGGCCGCTCCCAGCCCAATTTCTCGCCAAAACACGCCCCCGCCGCCGCCAGATGCGCGTAAAGCGGCGAGCGGCGGGTCGGGCGGGCGGAACGCATCTCCTCGGACGGCCAGGCGATGGTGTAATGCTTGCCGTAAGCCTCCAGCGTGCGGGCGCGCACCCAGTCGGTCGAGCGATGCACCGCGCCAAAGCGGCGGATATCGACCGGCCAGAGGTCGTAAGGTGCCGCCCCCTTCACCACCCATTCCGCCAGCGCCATGCCCGCCCCGCCACCCGAGGCGATGCCGAAGGCGTTGAAGCCGGCCCCAACGAACAGATTGCGCAGCTCCGGCGCCTCGCCAAGGATGAAATTGCCATCGGGGGTAAAGCTTTCCGGGCCGTTGATCAACTGCTTGACGCCTGCGGTTTCCAGCGCCGGAACCCGGGCAATCGCATTCTCCATGAACTGGGAATAGTGATCGAAATCAGAGGTCAGCAGGTCGAAGTGAAAGTTGTCCGGGATGCCGTTCAGCGCCCAGGGCTTGGGGTTCGGCTCGTAGCCACCCCACACCAGCCCGCCCACGTCTTCCTTCCAGTAGGTCAGCCGGTCCGGGTCGCGCAGCGTCGGCAGGCCCGGCGTCACGCCGTCGATCTTTTCGGTGACCATATACTGATGCTCGACCGAGATCAGCGGCACGTTCACCCCGACCGAGGCCGCCAGCGCCCGGGTCCATTGCCCGGCGCAAAGCACCAGCTTTTCACATTCCACCGTGCCGGACGGAGTTTCCACCCCCCGGATGCGCCCATCCTCGACGATGATCCGGGTCACCGGCGTATCCTCGAAGATCTTCACCCCCGCCATCCGTGCGCCCTTGGCGAGGCTTTGGGTGATGTCGGACGGGTTGGCCTGGCCATCGGTCGGCAGGTAAGCCGCGCCCACCAGATCGTCGATGGTCATCAAGGGCCACAATTCCTGCGCCTCTTTCGGCGTCAGAAGGTGCATCTCCAGCCCGAAGGAATGGGCGGTGGTGGCTTGGCGCTTCACTTCCGTCCAGCGTTCGGCGTTGCAGGCCAGCCGCAAGCCGCCGTTCATCTTCCAGCCGGTCTCGATGCCGGTCTCGGCCGCCAGGCGCTTGTAAAGGTCAACCGAATATCCCAGCAATTGCGTGATGTTGGCGGACGTTCTTAATTGCCCCACCAGCCCCGCCGCATGGAAGGTGGTGCCGGAGGTCAGCTTTTTGCGCTCCAGCAGCACGGTGTCCGAATACCCCAGCTTGCCCAGATGATAGGCGGTCGAAGTGCCGATGATGCCGCCGCCGATGACGACAACGCGGGCGGTGGTGGGAAGCTCTGCCATGGGTTCCTCAGCTTTGTTCAAAGGCCGCAAGCGCCGCCCGGAAGGTGGCAAGATTGGCCCGGGTATAGGTGGAAAAATCGAAATCAAGTTCGGAGTGAAACTCCGACACCATCGACCACAGGGTTTCGCGCAGCGCCGAGGCCGCCTTCATCGCCCGGTAGCGGTGCCACAGGCCGCCGTCAGCGGGGCGGTCGAAATAGGCCTGCAGCATCCGCCCCTCCTGCGCCTCCGACAGGCCGTTGTTGGCGGCCAAACCGCCCAGATCGAACAGCGGCGAGTTGAAACCGGCGTAGTCCCAGTCGATCAGCCAAAGCCGCGTGCCGTCGTGCAGGAAATTGGCGGGCAGCAGGTCGTTGTGGCCGAACACCAGATCAATCGGCCCCACCGCCGCCTCCAGCCGCCCGGCCTGATCCAGCAGGTCCGGCAGCAGGCCCTGATGCGGGCTGGCGGCTTCGCGCAGGGTGGCGGCATAATCGCGGATCACATGGAACACCCAGAAGGCCAGCGCCGGGCCGCGCAGGTGCCGGGGGATCTCGCGGTGCGCCCGGGCGACCAATTCGAGGGCCTGCTCCAGCATCGCATCCTGCGCCAGATCGGCGGCGCTGAGGGTGCGGGCGTCAAGGAATTCGATCACCAGCGCACCGGGTTCATGGTGGATGACGGCGGGCGACACCCCGGCGGCATGGGCGGCGCGACTGGCCGCCAACTCGTTGAATCGCATGATCTGATGCACCGGAATGTCGTCACCGATCCGCACCACAACCCGGCGGGCATCGTCCTGCGCCACGAAGTTCAGGTTGGTGATGCCGCCGCCCAAAGGCTCGGCCCGCACCTTGCCCTGCCAGATCGGCAAGGCCAGCAACCGTTGCATCGGCGTCATGCGTCCCCTCCCATGCCCAGCCGTGCCCGTGCCTGCGCCGCCCCCGCCGCGATCAGCCGATCCGCGATGATGGCCAGCGCCGCGACGCAGACCCCGGCCACGATCCCCGCCCCGGTATCGGCGCGGGTCAGGGCGATATAAACCTCTTGCCCCAGGTCGCGGGTGCCGACCAAAGCGGTGATCACCAGCATGGAAAGTGCCAGCATGATGGTCTGGTTCACCCCCAGCAGGATGTCGGGCAGCGCCATTGGCAGCCGGATGCGGGTCAGCACCTGCCAAGGGGTGCAGCCGCAGACCGTTCCCGCCTCGACCAGTTCCTCGGGCACCGCGCGCAACCCGTGGGCGGTGTAGCGCACGGCGGGGGCCAGCGCATAAAGCACCACCGCGGTCATGGCGCTGAAATCGCCAACCCGGAACAGCATCACCACCGGGATCAGATAGACGAAGCTGGGCAGGGTTTGCAGCGTGTCGATCACGCCGCCGATCACCTTGCCGGCGGTGGCGTTGGAGGCCGCCAGCACTCCCAGCGGCAGGCCGACCAGCACCGCCACCACCACCGAGACGCCGCAGAGGTAAACCGTGGTCATCGCCTGCTCCCACAGGCCCGCGGCGACCAGAAACAGGCTGAGGCCAAGGCACAAGGCCGCCAGCCGTGCGCGGCCCAACTGCCAGCCCGCAAGGGTGACCAGCGCCACCACCCAGGGCCAGGGCAGTGCCAGCAGGAAGCGTTTGACCGGCAATAGCATGTAGGTCAGAACGAAGGTGCGCCAGGCTTCCAGTTGATCGAAGTAGTTGATATTGATGGATTTCACCAGATCGGACCAGAAGGCTTTGGTGGAAAGCTCGCCCGCCTTGGGATAGGTTTGCAGCCAGGGCCAGACCAGCCCCAGCAGCCCGGTTGCCAGCACCAGCGCCAGCACCGCCAGGGTTTTCGGATGCCGCTTGATCCACGACCCCGTCGCCGCATCCGGCAGACCCGCCCGCAAGGCAAGCGCCTGGCTCAGCCGGTCCAGCGCCACCGCCAGCGCGGTGATCGCCAGCCCCGCCTCGACGCCTGCGCCGATATCCAGCCGCCGCAGCGCGTTCAGCACATCAAACCCCAGCCCGCCCGCGCCGATCATCGAGGCGATGATCACCATGTTCAGGGAAAGCATGATCACCTGATTGACCCCCACCATCAGGTCGGGCAGCGCCGCCGGCAGCAGCACCTTGCGCAACCGCTGCCATCCGGTGCAGCCGACCATCCGTGCAAAATCGTTTATTTCCGGTGGGATGGAACGCAAAGCTAATGTGGTGATCCGCACCATCGGCGGCATGGCATAGATCACCGTCGCCAGCAGCGCCGCCACCGGGCCAAAGCCGAACAGGAACAGGATCGGCACCAGATAGGCGAAGGTCGGCACGGTCTGCATCAGGTCGAGAACCGGAGATTGCAGCCGGTCGAAGCGTGGCGAAAGGTAAGCCGCCACCCCCAGCACCAGCCCGCCCATCACCCCGATCGGCACCGCGATGACGATCGAGGCGAGGGTGATCATCGCACTTTCCCACTGGCCGAACACCGCCAGATACAGAAACAGCGCCCCGACCCCGAGGCCCAGCCAGAGGTTGCGCGCGTAAACCCCCAGCGTCCCCATGGCCACCGTGACCGCGATCCACGACAGCGGCGGCACCAGCGTCACCGCCTTGCGACCCCGGCCTTCGGTGATGCCATCGACCAGCAGAACCCGCGCCGCCTCGTAGGGCCACTCGATCATCGCGGCCAGCGCCCGGGTGGCCTGCTTGACGGTGAAAAGGCCGAACGTCGCCTGCTCCACCAACCAGACCATCGCCGCCGAGACCCAGGCAGCCATGTCCAGATGCAGGGCGGCGGGTGGCAGCAAGGCCCAACCCGGCATCTGCGCCACCAGCGCCGCAAGGATCAGCGACAGCGCCGCCAATCCGGGCCAAAGCAGCCGCGCGGTCATCGCCCGCGTCCGATCAGCACGTCGATCACCGCGCGGCCGGTGACCTGCCCGATCACCCGGCCCTCGTCATCCAGCACGGCAAAAGGCAGGCTGGCGGCCTCGATCTGATCCGCCACCGCCTCGATCCGCGCCGATCCGGGCAGGTTGCCTGCCACCGGACCATCGCCGGGCTGCGCGATGCTGGCCAGCGTCACCACCTTGGCGCGCGGCACATGCGCGGTGAAGGCCGCGACGTAAGCATCCGCCGGGGCCAGCACCAACTGTTCGGGTGTGGCCACCTGCACCACGGCGCCATCCTTCATGATGGCGATGCGGTCGGCCAGCCGGATCGCCTCGTCGAAATCATGGGTGATGAAGATGATGGTTTTCTGCAACTGCCGCTGGATGCGCAGGAATTCGTCCTGCATCTCGCGGCGGATCAGCGGGTCGAGCGCCGAAAACGGCTCGTCAAGGAACCAAAGTTCCGGCTCCACCGCCAGGCTGCGGGCGATGCCGACCCGCTGCTGCTGGCCGCCCGAAAGCTGGCGCGGAAAGTTGCCCTCGCGCCCGGCAAGACCGACCAGGGCGATCACCTCCGCCGCCCGCGCCTCGCGCGCAGCGCGGTCAACGCCCTGAATTTCCAGCGGAAACGCCACGTTTTGCAGCACCGTCAGATGCGGCAGCAGCGCGAAATGCTGGAACACCATGCCCATGCGGTGACGGCGGATTTCAATCATCTCGCGGGCCGAGGTTTGCAGCAGATCCTGACCGTTGAACAATATCTCGCCCGCCGTCGGCTCGATCAGCCGCGACAGGCACCGCACCAGTGTCGATTTCCCCGAGCCCGACAGCCCCATGATCACGAAAATCTCGCCGGTCCGCACTTCAAGGCTGACATCGCGCACCGCCCCCACAAGGCCCGCGGCGCGTATCTGCTCAAGGCTGGGCACCGCCCCCGAAAGCAACCGTTCGGGATGCGGGCCATAGAGCTTCCAGACATGCCGACAGGCAAGTTTGACGGGGCGGTCAGTCATCATGCAGTCCGGGCATCATATGGTCCGGGGAAAGGGTAACGGGGCGGGAAAGCCCCGCCCCTAAACGTCACTGGCCGATCCAGGGCTTCCAGGTGGCCTCGTTGGCGGTCATCCATTCGTCCACCACATCCTCCAGGGCCACGCCGTCCAGATCGACCTTGGCGATCATGGCGCTCATCGCGGTGTTGTCGATGGTGAAGGCCTGCACCGCCTTGGCAGCCCCCGGCCACTTGTCGGCCAGACCTGCCCAGCCCACCTTCCAGATCGGCCCGAACGGCTTGCCGCAATCATGGGTGGCAGCGGGGTTCGACCCCCAGGCCGGGTCGGTGTAGCAGGCGGCTTCATAGGTCGGGAATTCGACCCATTCGCCCTGGTATTTCTGCTGCGACCAATGCGGCGCATAGACCCACAGCAGGATCGGGTCCTGCCGCTGATAGGCGGCCTCCAGTTCGGCAAACATCGCGGCATCGGTGCCGGCATGGATCACCTCGAAGTTCAGCCCCAGGGCTGCAATGCGCTCCTCGTCAAAGCCGCCCCAGGTAACCGGCCCGCCCAGATAGCGGCCCTTCGGCGCGGTGTCGGGCGTGGCGAACAGCGCCGCGCAGTCGTTCAACGCCTTCCAGTCGGGCAGACCGGGGCATTTTTCCTTCATGTACAGCGGATACCACCATTCCTCCTTGGCCAGCATGCCGGTCTCGCCAAAGCTGACCACGCCGCCCTCGGCAATCGCCTTGTCCATCGCTTCCTGGCCGGTGGTGGCCCAGATCTCCATCGCCACATCCAGATCGCCGGTTTTCAGCCCGGCGAATTGCGCCAGATAATCGGCCTGCACCAGTTCGACGTTGTAACCCGCCTCCTCCAGCACCGCGGCCATGATGTTGGTGGTGATCAACTGGCCGGTCCAGTCGTGCAGCGTCAGCTTGATCGGGTCGGTGGATTCGACCTCTGCCAAAGCCAGCGTCGGTGCCAGCGCCAAAGCCAGCGAAACCATGCGTAGCGTCTGTTTCATTCAGCTTTCCTCTCCGGTTGGATGCGGTCACCGGGATCGGCACCGCCGCGCCAGCCTTGGGGCTGGTCATTGCCCGAATGGTGAAAGCATCATTGCAACCTGTCAAATGCAAAGTGGGGTTTTGTGGGTTCCTGTGGGTTTTGTGTTGTTTTATGCTGAAATTTCCGGCAAAACCACACGAACCCCGCAGCAAGGCCCGCCATGCCCACCAGCCCACGCGACCGCGAGATTGTCGATCTGCTGAACGCCTCGGGTTCCGCCCGGATCGGCGATGTGGCGCGCAGGCTTTCGGTGACCGAGGAAACCATCCGCCGTGCCGCCAAGCGGCTGGAGGCGGCGGGCACGGTGACGCGGGTGCATGGCGGGCTGCTGCTGAAAGACTGGGGGCCGGAGCCGAGTTTCGCCCAGCGGTTCGCGCTGAACCCGCTCGCCAAGCGGCGGATCGCGGCGCATCTGGCGGGCATGATCAGCGATGGCGCCTCGCTGTTTCTCGATGTGGGGTCCACCACCGCCTATGTGGCGCAGGCGCTGCGCCAGCACCGCGAGTTGCTGGTGGTGACCAACTCGCTGGCGGTGGCGCAGGCCTTGGCCAGCCGCAACGGCAACCGGCTGTTCATGGCCGGGGGCGAGTTGCGCAGCCATGATGGTGGCGCCTTTGGTGACGAGGCGCTGGCCTTCGTGCGGCAGTTTCAGGTGCAATTTGCCGTGCTTTCCGCCGCTGCGGTGGATGCCCGCGCAGGCTTCCTTTTGCACGATCTGCGCGAGGCCGAGTTTTCCCGCACCATCATCCGCCACGCCGCGCAAAGCATCATCGCCGCCGATGCCAGCAAGTTCGGCCGCAGCGCCCCGATCTGCCTTGGCGATCCCGCCGCCATTCACCGTCTGGTCACCGATGCCGCCCCGCCTGCCGACATCGCCGCCCTGCTGACCGGCGCCGGGGTCGAGATCAGTCTGGCGCCCCGCTGACCGCGCGGAAATCGGCAGCTTGGCTGGACAGCAGTGCCGGGTCCGGCCGGGGAATATCCGCCACCAGCAGCGCCTGCCCCTGCCCGGCTTGCGCGAGCTGCGCCCCCGTGGCACCGACGATCACCGAGCCGCCGGCATAGCTCAGATCGCCCTCGGTGCCGCACATGTTGGCATAGACGATGGCCACCCCATGATTGGCGGCCATGGCGGGCACCGTGGCGCTGGACACATGGGTATAGGGCAGCATGTTGGCGGTGGGCACCAGAATGACCTGCACCCCCAGCGCCGCCAGTGCCGCCACATGCGGTGCGAATTCAATGTCATAGCAGATCAGCAACGCGCATTTCACCCCGGCCAGGGTAAAGGTCTCGTAAGCCTTACCCGGACGGAACAGCGCCGCCTCGCGCGGGCCGAACAACTGGATCTTGCGGTAATGCGCCAGGTGCCGCCCCGTGGCGTCAAGGCAGATCGCGGAATTGAACAGCGCATCCCCCGCCGCTTCGGCAAAGCCGAGGGTCAGCCCGCAGCCCGCAGCACGGGTCATTTCCGCGAGCCGCAGGTGCCATTCCCCGCCCTGCGGCTGCGCCAGGCCCGCCACATCGGCGTTGTAACCCGGCAGGAACAATTCCGGTGCCACCAGCATGTCGGCGCCCATCGCTGCGGCTGCCGCCAGCGCCGGGGCCAGGGCGGCAAAGGCCGCCTCGGGGTTGCCCGCGGGCGACGGGCCTTGCCACAGCGCCAGTCTCAGGGGGGATTTCGGCATTTTCGGTCTCCGGTTGCCAAGGTCACCCTGCCGCAGCACGCGGACGATTGCCATGGGGTTTCATGGCAGCGGCGGCATGCCGATCACCAGCGGATGCAGCCAGATCAACCCGCCCCAGACCGCAAGGCCGATCGCCAGCCGCAGCAGGCCCGGCCCGGACTGCGGTTTCCAGCGGCCCCCCAACAGTGCCGCAAACGGCCAACCCGAGGTGCGGGCGGCCAGCCGGTCCCACTCCGCATCCCCCCAGATGCGCCGGTTGCGCGCATCAATCGCCCGCATCCCAAGCGCGGCAAAGGCAGCAAACGGCGCGAAGACCAGCACATGCGCCAGATCGCCGTTCACCAGCAGATGTGCTGCCGCCCAAAGCAGCAACACCAGCAGCAAGGGATGCCGGCTGACCCCGGCAATGCCCGGCCTTTCGGGGTCAAACCCCGAACTGCGGCCACCAAAGGAAAACGGGTTCACCGCCCCGATGGCAAAGGCCGCCAGCAGCACCGCCGCCAACATCACCGCGTTCACCAGCCAGCGCTGCCAGATCGCCTGATCCCACAGCACCACGAACGGCGCCGCCCACGCCGCCTGAATGACCCAGGCCAGCATCACCAGCGACAACAGCCCATAGGCCATGCCGAACCCCGAACGCCCCAGCCGAGCCACCAGCCAAGCCTTGACCGCGGGGCGCACCGGCACGGCATGGCTTGCGAAAAACGCCGCAATCGCCAGCGCAAAGCCGCCCCAGTCCTGCATCAGTTGCATCCTGCCCCCCGTGGTTTACGCCTTCCTAGCACCGTGACGTGGCGGAAAAAACCTCTGACACGCTGGACTTGCGCCGCGCGCCGCCTATCCTGCACAGTATGACCCAAACCGCCCTCATCGTCGCCCATGGCGCGCCCGCCGATCCCGCCCCCGCACAAGTGGCGCTGGAGGCGCTGGCCACAACTGTGGCCGGCCTGCTGCCCGGTTGGCGCATTGCCGGTGCCACCCTCGCCGCCCCCGACGCGCTGGAGGAGGCGCTTGCAGCTTGTCCCGGCGCGCTGATCTATCCGTTCTTCATGGCCGAGGGCTGGTTTACCCGCACCGCCCTGCCCCGCCGCCTGACCGCCGCAGGCGCCACCGGCCTGCACCAGTTGCCCGCCTTTGGCACCGACCCGCGGCTGACCGATCTGGTGGCCCGCGCTGCCCTGCAAGGTGCCGAGGCCGCGGGTCTGACGCCGAAAACCACCACGCTGCTGCTGGCGGCGCATGGTGGCAAGGCCTCGCCCGCCTCGGCGCAGGCGACGCAGGCGCTGGCCGCAAGGTTGGCGCAGCGCGGCGATTTCGCGGCGATCCGTGTGGGCTTTCTGGAGCAGGAGCCGTTCCTTGCCGATGCCGCCCGTGGCCTTGGCGCCGCCCTGTGCCTGCCGCTGTTTGCGCTGCGCGCCGGGCATCTGGCGCGCGATGTGCCGCAGGCGTTGCGCGACGCAGGCTTCACCTGTCCCTTGCTGCCCGCCATCGGCGAGCATCCCGACACCCCGGCGCTGATCGCCCGCGCCCTGGGGGCGGTTCAACTGCCGGGGCGGAAGGCCTTGCAGAGTGCCGGATCGGTGTCGATCCTCGAAGCCCCCAGCAGATCGAGGCAATAGGGCACGGCCGCGAACACCGCCCCCAGGCAGGTGGCGATGGCCGCAGGCTTGCCCGGCAGGGTGATGATCAGGCATTTGCCGCGCGTGCCGGCGCCCTGACGCGACAGGATGGCGGTCGGCACCTCGCGCAAGGACGCCGCGCGCATCTGCTCGCCAAAGCCGGGAAAGTCGCGGTCGATCACCTCGGCCATCGCCTCGGGGGTCTGGTCGCGCGGGCTGGGGCCGGTGCCGCCGGTGGCAAGAATCAGATCGGCGCCCAGGTCATCGGCCAGATGGCGCAGGGCGGCGGCCACTTCGGCGCGGCCATCGGGCACGATCTGGCGGTGAATGGTGACGGGCGAGGTGATGACCCGGCGCAGCCAGTCTTCCGCCGCAGGCCCGCCGCGGTCTTCGTAGATGCCCTGACTGGCGCGGTCGGATACCGTCAGAATTGCAATGAAAGCCATTGGTTACACGACATTCTTCAAGTGATACATTAAGCACCAACCCACCAGCGCCCCGACATCAGGCGCCAAAGGCTGCGCCAGCCCGCCGGAAAATTCCTCGAACGCAACAAGGTTCGCCGCGTTGACCCCGATCAGCACCGGCATGCCCTGCGCCAGCGCCTCGGCCACCAGCGCACGAAAGCCGCGGCCCTCGGCCTCGTGCTTGCCGAACTTGTTGACGATCAGCAACTCCGCCGCCGCCAAGCGCGGTTCGACCAGCCCGACCGCAGTTTCCAAGGCCCCGGCATCCAGCCGACACCCCGTTGACCCCGGCCCCAGAGACTGGCTGATGCGGATCACCAGGCCATCCGGCAGCAGCCGCAAATCCATGTCGCAGCGCGGATCGTCGCCGCCGGCGTTGCTTTGCACCGCCCCGGCCAGCGCCACGCCCGCCGCCTGCAACTGCGCCGCCACCACGCCCAGCAGCGCATCGGTGGCGCCACGGTCGGGGTGCAGCACATAGGCCAGCCGCAAGGCTCAGCCCCCCAGCACGATCAGATCGGCGGCGGAAAAGCTGACCTCGGCGGCGGCACCCACTGGCGGCGGCGGCGTGTCGGCGCGGTTGAAGGTGTCCAGCGCCACCGAGGCGCCCGCCACATCGGCGCGCACCCGGATCACCGAACCCAGAAAATGCACATCGGTAATCACCCCCGGCAGAACCACCTCGCGCCCCTCGAACCGGCCCAGATGCAGCGCCTCGGGGCGCAGGGCCAGCGCGATGCGGTCGCCAGTGAGTGAAACCAAAGGCTGCGGCAAGGTGATTTCGGTGCCCGCCAGCGACACCCGACCCGCCGCAGGGTCCAGCACCGCGGCGTCAAAGGTGTTCAGGGTGCCGACGAAATTGGCGACGAATTTGGTGTTGGGCCGGTTGTAAATCTCGAACGGCGCGCCGACCTGTTCGGCAATGCCGCCGTTCATCACCACGATGCGATCCGAGATCGACAGCGCCTCTTCCTGGTCATGCGTCACGAAGATCGTGGTGATGCCCAGCTTTTGCTGAATCTCGCGGATTTCGGTGCGCAACGACACCCGGATCTTGGCATCCAGCGCCGACAACGGCTCGTCCAACAGCAGCACCGAGGGCTTGACCGCCAGCGCCCGGGCCAGTGCCACCCGCTGCTGCTGACCGCCCGAAAGCTGGAACGGGTAGCGGTTGCCCAGATCGGGCAGGCCGATCAGCCGCAGCATCTCGGCCACGCGAATATCCTGATCCGCCCGCCCTACCCCCTTGATCTTCAATCCAAACCCGACGTTCTGCGCCACCGTCAGGTTGGGAAACAGCGCATAGGCCTGAAACACCATGCCGATGTTGCGCTGGTTCGGGCGCTGGTTCACCACGTCCTTGCCGTCGATGCGGATGGCGCCGGAATTCGGCGTCTCGAACCCCGCGACCATGCGCAGCACCGTGGTCTTGCCGCAACCCGACGGCCCCAGCAGCGACACGAACTCGCCCTTCTGGATGCCGAGGTTGAAATCCTTCACCACCCGCAGGATGCCGAAGGCTTTCTCCAGATGTTCGATGTCAAGAAAGGCCATCAGCGTTGCGCTCTCGTATGCTTGGAAAATCGGGTGATCAGCTGAATGAGGCCCATGCAGGCCCAGGTGATGCCAAAGGCGATCACCGCCAGCGCCGCCGGTTCATAGGCGCGGTTGGCCCCCAGAAGCTGCATGTAGGGGCCAAAGGCCGGGCGGTTCAGCAGGGCGGCCATGGTGAACTCGCCAATCACGATGGCAAAGGTCAGGAAGGCGCCTGACAGCACCGCAACCAGCACGTTGGGCAGGATGATGCGGGCCAGAATCGTGCCCCAGCCGGCGCCCAAGCTTTGCGCCGCCTCGGTCAGCGTCGCCACGTCGATGGTGCGCAACCCGGTATCGACGGCGCGATACATGTAGGGCAAGGCCAGCGTGGCATAGCCGAACATCAGCAGGATATTGGTGCCCATCGCCGTGCCGGTCAGCGGCAGCCAGCTTGAGGTGTTGTAAAGCCGGATGTAGCCGAAGACGATGACGATGGCCGGAATGACCAGCGGCAGCAGGGTGATGAACTCGACATATGGCCGCGCCCAGGGCATTTTCAGCCGCACCCAGAAGGCCGTGGGCACCACCAAGAGCGCGCCGAAGGCGATGGTGACCAGCGCCATCAGCACCGAATAGCTGAAGGTTTCCTGAAACTTCGGGTCGGCCAGCACCTTGGCATAGGCGTCGAAGGAATACTCGCCGCGCCGCATCTTCAGGCTGAACTCGGTCATGCCGATCAGCGGCAGGGTGAAATACACCAGCCCGAACAGCAAGGCGCCCCAGGACCACAGCTTGGTCATTTCAGCCACCTTTCACTGCGCGCCCGCAGCCAGATGTAGATGCCGTTGGCGATGCCGGTGATCACGATCATCCCGAAGGCCAGCGCATAGCCCAGATGCGGGTTGCCCAGCACGTCGCCGCGGATCTGCGCGAACAGCAGGATCGGCACGATGTTCATCGAACTGCCCGTGAGGGCAATCGCGGTCGCCACGGCGCCAAAGGCATTGGCGAACAAGAGCGCCAGCGTGCCCAGCAGCGACGGAAACAGGATCGGCAGCGCCACCATGCGCCAGTATTGCAGGCCGCTTGCCCCCAGCATGCTGGCCGCCTCGCGCCATTCCTTTTTCAGCCCGTCGAGTGCGGGCGTGATGATCAGGATCATCAGCGGGATCTGGAAGAACAGATAGGTCAGCGTCAGGCCCCAGAACGACAGCAGGTTGAAGCCTAGAAGCCGCAGGTCGATGCCCATCTGGGTCTTGAGGTAAACGGTGATCAGCCCGACCGGGCCGATGGTGGCCAGAAAGGCAAAGGCCAGCGGCACGCCGGCAAAGTTCGAGGCGACGCCCGAGAAGGTCAGCAGCGGCCCGCGGATGAATTTCGGCAAGCCGCCCAGAACGATGGCCGCGGCCACGGCGAAACCGATGGCACAGCCCAGCAGCGCCGAGGCCAGGCTGATCTTGATGGAAATCAGATAGGCCGCCTTGATCTGGTCGGTGTTCAGCCCGCGCAGGTTTTCAAGGGTGAAACTGCCCTCGGGGGTGCGAAACGCCCCCAGCACGATGTGCATGGTCGGCAATATCAGGAACAGCACGGCGAAAATCAGAAACGGGGCCAGCCCCAGCCAATGCAACGGCAAACGCCGCCGCGCGGCCCTTGCCACCGGCGGCGCGGCGGTGGTCGAAGATTGCATCCTGTCGGTTCCCGTCATGAGGGCGTCTTGCGGCCCCTTTGTCGCGCAACGCCCGCCCCGGCGCAAGAACCGGGGCGGGCGCAAGGTCAGGTCGGCTTACTGGACGTTGGCGCCCACGACCGCATCCCAACCGGCGGTGACGGCGGCCTTGTTGGCATCCACCTCTTCCAGCGTCGGGAAATACGCCTTGGCATAGGCGTCGGCGGGCGGCATCTTGGCCAGCAGATCGGCCGGAACCACGCCACGCGCCACCATGTCGTTGAAGCGGATCGGGTGGCAGTAGCCCGCCAGCCAACCCAGTTGGCCTTCATCGGAATAGAGGTATTCCATCCAGAGTTTCGCGGCGTTCGGGTGCGGCGCATAAGCGCTGATCGCCTGCACATAAACGCCTGCCAGCGTGCCCGAGGCCGGAATGATCACCTCGACCGGCGGGTTGCCAGCCAGCGTGTCCTTGGCGGCCAGGGCGTTGTAATCCCACATCGCCACGATCGGGGTGGCGCCTTGGGCCAGCGTGCCCGCCTTGCCGATCACGGGGACGAAGTTGCCCGCCTTGTTCACTTCGGCAAAGTATTCCAGACCCTTCTTGCCGGCTTCCTCGCCCGCAGCACCGCCCGCGGCCAGACCGGCCGACAGCACCGCCAGAATCGCCTGGTTGGAGGCGCGCGGATCACCCGCCAGCGCCACCTGGCCGGCATATTCCGGCTTCAGAAGGTCAGCCCAGTCAGCCGGAGTATTGGTGACAAGATCCTTGTTCACCAAAAGCGACATCACGCCGTAATAGTCGCCATACCAGAAGCCTTCGGCATCCTTGGCGCTGTCGGGGATGCTGTCCCAGGTCGAGACCTTGTAGGGTTGGATCAAGCCTTCGGCCTTGGACGACGGGCCGAAGGAAAGCCCCACGTCGATCACGTCGGGCGCCTGCGGGCCGGTGTTGTCCTTGTTGGCCTTGATCGCCTCGACCTCGTCAGCCGAGCCCGCATCGGGGTTCAGCTCGTTGACGGTGATGCCGGGATACTTGGCCTTGAAGCCGTCGATCACCGCGCCATAGCCGCACCAGTCATGCGGCAGCGCGATCACGGTCAGGTTGGCTTCGGCAATCGCCGCAGCTTCCAGCGCCGCCATATCCTGCGCCGCAACCATCGCGGTCGAGGCCAGCAACGCCGCGACCGTCAGGCCGGCGGTGGTTTTCTTCAGTGTCATCGTTTCTATCTCCCTTGGGCACTTTCGGCCCGTTTTGTGACAACTTCGGTCTTATTCTTGGTTTGTGACAGTTTCTTGATCGGTCCTGCCCGTTCTTGATCGGTCCTGGCAGTGATCTAAGCCTGAAAAATTTCCTGCCGCAACGAGTCGGTAAGCATTGTGACAGTTTTATTACGTCACGGCAGGGGGTGTCATAAAGCGGTTCAGGCGGCGATCTGGGTGCCTTCGGCCTTCAAACCGGCCAGACATTCGTCCAGCGATTTCCAAGCCCGCTCGATCAGCACGTCGATCTCGTCCGGCGTGATCACCAGGGGCGGGGCGATGATCATCCGGTCACCGACATGCCGCATCACCAGATTGTTGGCAAAACACCGCTCGCGGCAGGCATAGCCGACCCGGCCCTGGTCGCCCGCAAACCGCGCCCGCGTCGCCTTGTTCGGCGTCAGCGCGATCGAGCCCATCAGCCCCACCAGCTTGGCCTCGCCCACCAGCGGATGATCGGTCAGCGCCGCCCATTTCTTCGCAAGGTAGGGGTTGGCCACGTCGCGCACATGCTCGACCACCTTTTCCTCCTGCATGATCCGCAGGTTCTCCAGCGCCACCGCCGCCGCCACCGGATGGCCGGAATAGGTGTAGCCGTGGTTGAAATCGCCCGCCCCGCCGATGACATTGGCAATCTCGTCACAGACGATCGAGCCGCCGATCGGCATGTAGCCCGACGACAAGCCCTTGGCGATGGTCATGATATGCGGGCGGATGCCGAAGGTTTCGCTGCCGAACCAGTTGCCGGTGCGCCCGAAGCCGGTGATGACCTCGTCGGCGATCAGCAGGATGCCATACTTGTCGCAAATCCGTTGAATTTCAGGCCAGTAGGTGCTGGGCGGGATGATCACGCCGCCCGCGCCCTGCACCGGCTCGCCGATGAAGGCCGCGATGTTTTCGACGCCCATTTCCAGAATCTTCTGTTCCAGTTGCTGCGCGCGGGCCAGACCGAAGGCTTCCGGCGTGGCGTCGCCGCCCTGATCCCACCAGTTCGGCTCGTCGATATGCACGATCCCGGCCAGCATGCCGCCGTTCTTGTGGATGCCCGACATGCCGCCCAGAGAGCCGCCGCCCAGGGTCGAGCCGTGGTAGCCGTTCTTGCGGGCGATGATCACCCGCTTTTCCGGCTGGCCCTTGATCTCCCAATAGCGGCGCACCAGCCGGATGTTGGTGTCATTGGCCTCGGAGCCTGACCCCGCGAAGAACACATGGTTCAGATCGCCCGGTGCCAGTTCCGCAATCTTCGCGGCCAAGGCAATGGCAGGCACATGAGAAGTCTGGAAGAAGGTGTTGTAATAGCTGAGTTCTTCGATCTGACGCGCCGCCACGTCGGCCAGTTCCTTGCGGCCATAGCCGATGTTGACGCACCACAGCCCGGCCATGCCGTCGATGATGCGGTTGCCTTCGCTGTCGGTCAGCCAGACCCCCTTGGCGCGGGTGATGATGCGCGCGCCCTTGGCCGCCAGTTCCGCCCCGGCAGTGAAGGGGTGCATGTGGTGGGCGGCATCCAGCGCCTGCAATTCGGCGGTCGGCATGTGGTTGGTGATCGTGGTCATCAGGCCCTCGCAACGGCGTCAGGCGGCGGGAATCGCGCGCCATGTTGCGGCCATGATATGATCAAACGCCGCCCCGTTCAAGGATTTGATCAAATTATCGGGGCGGCGGCAGAGTCGTCAGATTTCCCCCGCCGCCAGCGCCGCCCGCACCTGATCGACCCCCTGCGCAATGTCGTCGCCAATCGCCCGCGCCAGCCCGGCCGCATCGCCGGTGCGCATGGCGGCCAAAGCCTCGCTGTGCCGATCCGGCAAGCCCGCCGTGCCATGGCGCAGGCAGACCACCCGCAGGCTGGGGCCGAAACGCAGCCACAAGGACCGCGCGATATCGACCAGCACCGTCGCGGTGGTGGCCTCATACAAGGTGAAATGGAACTGGTGGTTGCAGCTAAGATAGCCCTGCACATCGCCCTCGCGCATCGCCCGGTCAACGCCCGCGTCCAGCGCCTCCAGCTTAGCAATCAGTGCGGGAGTCAAAGCGGCACAAGCCATCTCGGCCAGCTTCGGTTCCACCGACAGCCGCACGAACGCCATCTGCTCCAGCAGACCCGGAGTCATCCGCGGCACGCAGACCCGGCGGTTGCCTTGCAGCGTCAGCGCGCCTTCCGCCGTCAGCCGCCGGATCGCCTCGCGCACCGGAGTCATTCCGGCCTCCAGATCGCGGATCAGCCCCTGGATGGTGACCGGCTGCCCCGGCTCCAGCCGCCCGAACAGCACCATGTCGCGCAACCGGCCATAGGTGACCTCGTGGGTCGGGATCTTGCGAATGTCACCGTCCATGCGCCCTGCCTCTGGAAGTTGCGGCACCATAGGCAAACGCCGCGCATTTGATCAAGTCGGCATTTTTGCGCGGAGCGAAAGTCGCTACCACTTCACATCCGGGTCTTTCGAGGCCTTGTGCTTGCGCAACCGGCTGGGCGTGTGGAACTTCGGGTCCTTGAACGGGTTCTTCTCGCCCTGGCCACGCAGGATGATGCGAATGGGCGTGCCGGGCATGTCAAAATGGTCGCGCAAGCCGTTGATCAGATAGCGTTTATAGCTTTCGGGCATCAGATCGGGGTGACTGCACATCGCAACGAACCCCGGAGGCCGGGTCTTGACCTGCGTCATGTAGCGCAGCTTGATGCGGCGCCCGCCCGGGGCCGGTGGCGGATGCGCCTCGGTCATGGCGCCCAGCCAGGTGTTCAGCCGGGCGGTCGGCACCCGGCGGTTCCACACGTCATGCGCCTTCAGGATGGCGGCGTGCAGCCGGTCCAGCCCCCGCCCGGTCTTGGCCGAAACCGTGACCAAGGGTGCGCCGCGCAACTGCGGCAGCAGGCGTTCGAACATCTCGCGCAGTTCGGCCAGCTTTTCCTGCTTTTCGCCTTCCAGATCCCATTTGTTCACCGCCACCACCACGGCGCGACCCTCGGTCTCGGCGTAGTCTGCGATGCGCAGGTCTTGCGTCTCGAACGGAGTTTCCACGTCCAGGAGCACCACCACCACCTCGGCAAAGCGCACGGCGCGCAACCCGTCCGACACCGACATCTTCTCCAGCTTGTCGGAAATGCGGGCCTTCTTGCGCATGCCCGCAGTGTCGAAAATCCGGATCGGCGTGTCGAACCAGTCGGCCTTGACCGAGATGGCGTCGCGGGTGATCCCGGCTTCCGGCCCGGTCAGCATGCGGTCGAAACCGACGATCTTGTTGATCAGCGTCGATTTTCCGGCGTTCGGGCGCCCGATCACCGCAATCTGCAACGGCTTTTCATAAGTCGGGCGAAAGGCCTGCGGGTCGGGCTCCTGCTCGGCCTCGGCTTCCGAGATATCCAGATCGACCAGCGGCGCGTCGGCCTCGGCGCGCTCGGCAAAGCTGTCACCGATCGGGCGCAGGATGTCGTACAGATCATCCATCCCCTCGCCATGTTCCGCCGACAGCCGGATCGGGTCGCCCAGACCGAGGCTCCAGGCCTCGATGGCGCCGGCATCCCCGGCCTTGCCTTCGGATTTGTTGACGCCAACGATGACATGCGCATTCTTGCGGCGCAGGATATCGGCAAACACCTCGTCGGTGGGGGTCACGCCAACCCGACCGTCGATCAGGAACAGGCAGACATCGGCCATTTCCACCGCGCGTTCGGTCAGCCGCCGCATCCGGCCCTGCAGGCTGTCGTCGGTGACCTCTTCCAGCCCGGCGGTGTCGATCACGGTAAAGCGCAGATCAAACAGCTTGGCATCGCCCTCGCGCAGGTCGCGGGTGACGCCGGGCTGGTCATCGACCAGCGCCAGCTTGCGGCCGACAAGCCGGTTGAACAGGGTGGACTTGCCCACATTGGGCCGCCCGACAATGGCAAGGGTAAAGGTCATGCTGCCCTCCGCGGGCGGTAACTGCGGTCAAGCCCGCTGCCTTACACCGCCCGGTGCCTAACGGAAAGCCTGAAGTTGGCCATTGCCGGTGACGACATACAGCACGCCGCCCGCCAGCGCCGGTTGCGCCGCAGCCCCGCCCGGCAGATCGGCCGTGGCCACCAGCGAACCATCGGTCGGGCTGAAGAAGCGGATCAGATCGTCGCCACTGGCCACCACCAGCCGCCCGCCCGCCAGCACCGGGCCATAATGCGCGGTAATGGCCTTGCGCTTCTTCGGCTTGCCCTTCACGAAATACGGCATCTCGACCTTCCAGATCACCGCCCCCGTGGCTGCATCCAGCCGCACCAGTTTCGCCTCGTCGTTGACCAGGAAGACCGAGCCGCCCACCGCCAGAACGGGCGCCAGCGCCCCCTCGCCCGAGGACCAGATCTGCTTGCCGGTTTCAGTTTCCAGCGCCACGGTGCGGCCACCGGCGATGCCGGCATAGGTTACCGGCCCGGCCACCACCGGATCGCCGGTGATATCGGCAATCGCGCCGTAGCCACGGCCCAACCGCTCGCCGCCGACAACCGCCGCCCAGACCTTGGCACCGGTGGCCTGATCGGCTGCCGCCACCTCGCCACTGCCGAACGGCAGCAGCACGTTGGCACCGCTGATCGCCGGGCCTGCCGCGCCGATCATGCCGACACCGCCGGGGGTGCCCTGCGATTGCCAGCGCACCTTGCCGTTGACGGCATCCACCGCCCAGGCCGAGCTGTCGCGGCCCACCACATAGACCGTGCCGCCATCCACCGTCGGCGCGCCGGTGACCGGTGCCCCCAGCCGCTGGCGCCAGACCACGCCACCCGAGGCCGGGTCGATCGCCACCAATTCACCATAGCCGGTGGCCGCATAAAGCCGACCGCCGCCATAGCCCAAGCCGCCGCCCGACACATCGGTGGCATGATCGGTTTCCGGCGTCAGGCTGACGCTCCATGCGGTCTGGCCGCCGGTGGTGGTGGCGGTCAGAACCGCCGTTGAATCCAGCGTAAAGACCCGGCCCCCCGCCACGATGGGCGCCGCGGAAATGCGTTGGCGGCGCGAGTTGCCCGCCCCGATATTCGCCGCCCACAGCCGCACCGGTGCCGCCGACAGCGCGCCATGCGGCGGTATATGGGCCACATTGCCGCCGCGATGCGTCCATTCGGCATTGGCCGTCATTCCGGGCAGCGAGATCGGCACCGACTGGTTGTCGAGATCGCGCGAGGTATCGACCGGGCTCGGCTGTTCTTCGGTCGGCAGGCTGGCCTCCAGCGGCGCGCGCAGGTCAAAGCGCTCGCCCGGCAGGATCAGTTCCTTTTCGCATCCCGCCAGAACCGCCAGCAGGGCCAGCCCCGAAACCGCAGATTTCAGCTTCACCGTGAAGGCCTCCCCGTTCTGAACCGGATATTGCACGCCAAGGCCTTAGCCCTGCGCCGCGTCGCCACCCAGGGCGACAATCACTTGAACCGCCCGCTGACGCAAGCCCGATGGTGCTTCCTGATCGACGGTCAGGGCTTGCAGCGCGGTGATCGCCGCCGCCGTATCGCCCGCCTCGATCTGCAGATAGGCCAGTTGTTCCAGCGCCAAGGGCCGGAACGGCCGCCCCGGTGCGGCAATCGGGTCCAGTGCGGCGCGGCGGTCGGCCACGGCCATGTCGGCCCCCGCCAGCACCACCCGGCGCAGCACCGCCAGATCGCGGTAGGCCACCGGCAGCGTGGTATCGGCGGCCACCTTGTCCAGTGCGGCCAGCGCGCCCGCGCGGTCCGTCGCCGGGTCCGAGGCCAGCATCAGGTTCAGGATCGCCGCCCGGTCGCCACTGGCCGGCACCGCCGCCAACGCCGCGCGCCGCGCCGCCGGATCGGGGGCTTCGAGCGCCGCCAGCACCGCATCGCCAAACGCCTGCGCCGCCGCCCGCTTGCTGGCCTTGTTCCATTCGCTGAACGCCGCCCCGCCGACAACCAGCACCACCAGCAGGATGCCGATCCAGCCGTATTTGCGGAAGGTGGCAAACAGCCGGTCGCGGCGCACCTCGTCGGTGACTTCGTTGATGAAACTGTCAGGGGTGCTCACGGCAAGGATCTCCCAATCTTTGGCAATGTCTTACACGCAAGCCCAAGGGGTTGCCAAGCCCTGCCCGCGGCGCCAGCAGGTTCAGGCCGCCGCCGCCGCTTCTTCCTCCGAGGATTGCCGCGCCCACATCGCCGCATAGCGCCCGCCGTTGCCCAGCAGCATCTCGTGGGTGCCCTGTTCGACGATCAGACCGTCTTCCAGCACCACGATGCGGTCGGCGTCGGCAATGGTGGAAAGCCTATGCGCTATGGTGATCACGGTGCGGCCCTGACCCATTTCCAAGAGGCTGTCCTGAATATCCCGCTCGGTCTGGGTGTCCAGCGCCGAGGTCGCCTCGTCCAGCAGCAGGATCGGCGGGTTCTTCAGCAGGGTGCGGGCAATTCCGACGCGCTGCTTTTCGCCACCCGACAGCTTCAGCCCGCGCTCGCCCACTTGCGTGTCGTAACCCTGCGGCAAGGACATGATGAAATCATGGATGCGGGCGGCACGGGCGGCGGCTTCGACCTCGGCCTGACTGGCCTCGGGGTTGCCATAGGCGATGTTGTAATAGACCGAGTCGTTGAACAACACGGTGTCCTGCGGCACCACGCCGATGCGGGCGTGCAGGCTGTCTTGCGTCACGTCGCGCAGGTCTTGGCCATCGATTCGCACCGCGCCGCCGGTCACGTCATAGAACCGGAACAACAGCCGCCCGATGGTGGATTTGCCCGACCCCGACGGCCCAACCAGCGCCACCCGCTCGCCCGCGCCAACCCGCAGGGTGATGCCCTTCAGGATCGGGCGCTCGGTGTCATAGCCAAAGCGCACGTCGTCGAACTCCACCGCCCCGCCCGAGACCGCCAGCGCCGGCGCGCCGGGTTTGTCGGTGACTTCGGCGGGTTGTGCCAGCAGGCCGAACATCTGGCCCATATCGACCAGCGCCTGCCGAATCTCGCGATACACCGTGCCCAGAAAGTTAAGCGGCATGGTGATCTGGATCATGTAGGCGTTGACCATGACGAAATCGCCCACCGTCAGCGTGCCGTCCTGCACCCCGAACGAGGCCATGACCATCACGATCACCAGCCCGGTGGTGATGATGCTGGCCTGACCGAAGTTCAGGATCGACAGCGATTGCCCGGTCTTGACCGCCAGCCCCTCGTAGGACGCCATCGAGCGGTCATAGCGCGCGGCCTCGCGGCCCTCGGCGCCGAAATACTTGACGGTTTCAAAGTTCAGCAGGCTGTCGATCGCCTTCTGGTTGGCGTCGGTGTCCTGATCGTTCATCTGGCGGCGGATCTTCACCCGCCATTCGGTGACCTTGAAGGTATAGGTGACGTAGATCGCGATGGTGACCACCACCACCACCATATACCAGATGCCGAACAGCCAGGCGAACAGCACCGAGACCATCGACAGCTCCAGGATCAGCGGCCCGATGGAAAACAGCATGAATCGCAGCAGGAAATCGACGCCCTTGACGCCGCGCTCGATGATCCGGCTCAGGCCGCCGGTCTTGCGGGAGATGTGATAGCGCATCGACAGGCGGTGGATGTGGGTGAAGGTCTCCAGCGCCAGCTTGCGCAAGGCCCGCTGGCCCACCCGCACGAACACCGCGTCGCGCAACTCGCCAAAGCCCACAGCACCCAGCCGCGCAAGGCCGTAGGCCACGGTCAGCCCGGCGGCGGAAAACGCCAGCAGCATGGCCGCCGATGGCGCCTCGCCCGCCAGCGCATCCACCGCCGCCTTGTAGAAGAACGGCGTGGCCACCGAGATGATCTTGGCCGCCAGCAGCAGCAGCAGCGCCAGCACGACCCGGCGCTTCACCCAAGGCTCGTCTTGCGGCCACAGGTAAGGCAACACCCGCTTGATGGTCTGCCAGCCGCTGGCCTCGGTGGTATGGGCGTCGGCGCTGCCGGCCGAGGTCGTGGTTCTGCGCATGGTCTCACCCCTGTTCGAGCGCCTTACCTATGCCGGACTCGACGGGATTGCCAGAGGTCGCATTTCAGGGCTTGGGCACGGTGAACACCTGCCCGGGATAGATCAGATCGGGGTCGCGGATGCGGTCGCGGTTGGCGTCGAACACCTGAACGTAAAGGATGCCCTCGCCAAGGTTGTCCCGGGCGATCTGCCACAGGGTAAATCCGGGCTGCACGGTGACTTGCAGCGGTGCGGCAGGTGCGGGCGGTGTCGCAGCCGCCGGGGCCGAGCTTGCAACGACGGCCGGTTGCGCAGGCGCG
Organism: Rhodobacter ferrooxidans; assembly: GCF_000176015.1. GTDB lineage: Bacteria > Pseudomonadota > Alphaproteobacteria > Rhodobacterales > Rhodobacteraceae > Pseudorhodobacter_B > Pseudorhodobacter_B ferrooxidans. The sequence continues at coordinate 166,322 of NZ_ACYY01000005.1, forward strand.
GCCGGTTCTGCCACGGGGGAAATGGCCGTTTCCGCGGCCTTGGCCGCTGGGGTGGCAGGTGCGGTGGCAAACGTGGTGCCAGCTTCGGCGGTTGGCGCTTCGGGTGCCTCAGCCGTCGCCAGCGTCCCCTCGGGAGCTGCACCTGCGGCGGCATCGACGGGCCCGGCCTCATGCGTTGCCGCAAGACCGGAGGCCGCACCATAGCCGCTGGCCGCGGCCAGTGCCGTCAGCGTCTCGCGCTGGAACGGCGTCTCGAACCGCGCCGTCACCTTGCCACCGGCATCCAGTTGATCGACCCGCAGCGTATAGCGGCCCGGTGCCACGTCCGGCAGGGTCAGCGCCCACAGGCCGGTGACCGGCACCAGCGTGGTGGCCAGTTCGGCATCCTCCAGATAAAACCGCAAACCCGCCCCAGCCGCCCCGCGCCCGGCCAGTTGCACCGCCCCCGCGGCGGTATAGCTGATGGTGTCGATGCTGACGCTGCCGGGCACCGCGGCGCTGACAGCCGGAGATTGCAGCACCGTTGCACCGGCATCGTCCAGCAGCATGACCACCGGTTCCTCGGCCGGTGCGCTGGCAGGTGCTGTGGCATCCGCCGCCGTGGTCGGGGCCAGCACCACTCTTGCGGTAGAGGCGACAGCGGCCCCGCTGCCCGGCTGCATCCGCAGCGTCAGCATCCGCGGGGCGCTCGCGCCGGGCAGATCGAACAGAGCGGCAAAGCTGCCCTGCGCATCGGCCACGGCCTGCGCCACCTCGACCCCATCGACCAGCACCGCCACCCCGGCACCGGGGGCGGCCTTGCCCGCCACCAGCGCCGCCCCGGTGGGTTCGACCCGCACGGTGTCAAAGCGCGGTGGCGCCAGCAATGCCGGCGGCGGTGCTGCCGGGGCGATGGCCTGCACCTGCGGCGGCGCGGGGGGCGCTTCGGGCAAGGCGGTTTCGGGCTCGGGTGCCGGAGCTTGCGCCAAAGGCATGGGGGAATTGCTTTGCGCCAAAGGCGCGGGGTCCGAGCTTTGCGCCAAAGGCGCGGGGTCCGAGCTTTGCGCCAAAGGCGCGGGGGCATCGCTTTGCACCTGCGGCGCAAGGTTGGTGACTTGCACCTCCGGCGTGGGGGCCGTCACTTGCGCCTCCGGCGCGGGGGCCGTCACTTGCACCTCCGGCGCGGGGGCCGTGACTTGCACCTCCGGCGTGGGAGCCGTGACTTGCGCCTCCGGCGCGGGCACCTCGCCCCCCATCCGCCACAGCAACCCACCCAGAACAGCCAGCACCAGCGCGACCGCAAAACTTGCCGTCGCCCGCGCTGCCGGAGTGCCACCCGCTTGATCGCCCATCGCATCCCCCTGCCGGGCCTGTTCCGGCCCTCGCTTTCTTTCCGACAGGAACCCCGATATCACGGCACAAAGCAACCGATTTCCGGAGTAGCCATGCCCGCCTTGCGTTCCGTCTGCGTGTTCTGCGGCTCCCGCCCCGGCACCGACCCCGCCTTTGCCGAAGCCGCCCGCGCGCTGGGAAGCGTGATCGCCGCCCAGGGTTGGCGGCTGGTTTACGGCGCCGGTGACGTCGGCCTGATGGGCGAGGTGGCCCGTGCCGCCATGGCCGCAGGCGCCCGCACCATGGGGGTTATCCCGACGCATCTTCTGGCGCGCGAGCAGGGCAAGCGCGATCTGGGGCAGCTGGTGATCACCGAGGACATGCACGAGCGCAAGAAGGTGATGTTCATGAACTCGGACGCCATCGTGGTGCTGCCGGGGGGTGCGGGCAGCCTGGACGAGTTCTTCGAAGTGCTGACCTGGCGGCAGATCGGGCTGCACGGGAAGCCGATTTTCCTGCTGGATACCGCGGGTTACTGGCAACCGCTGCTGGCGCTGCTGGAGCATGTGATTGCCACGGGCTTTGCCGAACCGGCGATGCGCGACTATTTCACCGCGGTGGCGGATGTGCCGGGCCTCGAATTGCGGCTGCGCGCCGCCCTGTCCTGAACCAGCGCCTGCCAGGAATAGATCGCCAAGGCCGCCCAGATCAGCCCGAAGGCAATGCCATGCCAGCGGCTGAACGGCTCGGCAAACACCAGCGTGGCGCACAGGAATTGCAGCGTCGGGTTCAGGTATTGCACCAGCCCGACCGTCGCCATCGTCACCCGCTGGCTGGCATAGGTGAACAGAATCAGCGGCCCCGCCGTCATCACCCCGGAAAACGCCAGCAGCAGCGAAGTGCCCAGGCTGTGGCCGAACCAGCCGCCCGCCCGGCTGAATTCGGAAAATAGCCCGCCGTGCACCCCGGCCAGCCAGACCACGGCCAAAGGTGCCAGCACCAGCACTTCGGCGGTGACCGACACCACCGGCCCCGCCACCAGCCGCTTCTTGATCAGCCCGTAAAGCCCGAAGGTGGTCGCCAGCGCCAGCGCCACCCAGGGCGCGACACCAAGGCCGAAGGTCAAGACCAGCACCGCCGCCGCCGCCAACGACACCGCCAGCCCCTGCCAGCGGTTCAACCGCTCGCCAAAGGCCAGCACGCCCAGCAACACCGCCACCAGCGGAAAGATGTAATAGCCAAGACTGGCCTGCACCGTCAGCCCGATCTGCACCGAAAGGATGAACAAAAACCAGTTGGCCGAGATCAGCACCGCAGCCAGCGCCACCCCCCCGCCGTGCGAGCGCAGCAACTGCGGCACCTCGCGCAACCGGCCCTGCCCCAGCAGGATCAGCCCGAACAGGGCCAGCGACCACAGGGTGCGGTGGCTCAGAACCTCCAGCGGCGGCACAGCGGCCAGCAGCTTGTAATACAGCGGCGACAGGCCCCAGACCACGCAGGCCACGGCCAATGCCACCACACCCTTGCGCTGCTCGCCCATGCCCACCCCCTGCTGCGCGGGCTTTGTGGCGCAAATCGGCGGCGGGCGAAAGCGGGTTTCAGGTTGAGGGTATCAGGCTTCGGCCAGCGCCTCGGCCACCAGCTCTGCCACCTTGGGCAGCGGATGCTTGGTCAGGGTTTTCGGCACCTCGGCCTTGACCAGCGCCTTGACCGCGACGGGCATCCGGTCGCGGATCGCCCCCAGCACCTGCGGCGGCGCCACCAGCACCAGTTGTTCAAAGCCGCCCTTGGCCAGACGCGCCAGCACATCGCCCACCATCGCCTCGGCCGCCTGCCGCACCCGGTCGGGCGGCTCGACCGGCGTGCGCTGGTCGCGGCCCTGATCGGCAGGCCCGCCCGGCGCGTTCAACACCTCCGGTGCCTCGAACCGCTGCACCTGCCGCAGCACCGGTGCCCGCGTATCGCCAGCGTTTTCCAGGATCATCGCGCGTTCACTGTCAGCCACCACCACCCAAGTCTTCGATGTCAGCATCGCCATCACGTTTCCTCCGCAAGTGTCCGGGCCGCATCCGCCCCTTCAGACATGGCGATGCCGCGGCGTGATTGCCAGAGTGCCAATGAAAAAGGCCCGCCCACGGCTGCGGGCAGGCCTTGATCAAACGGTTTGGGTCAGGTCAGAGGCGCGCGGCAACCGCTTCCCAGTTCACCAGCTTGTCGAGGAAGTTGGCAAGGTAGGCCGGCCGCTTGTTGCGGAAATCGATGTAGTAGGAATGTTCCCACACATCGCAGCCCAGCAGGGCTTTCTGCCCGAAACACAACGGGTTGACGCCGTTTTCGGTCTTGGTGACCTTCAGGCTGCCATCCTTGTCGCGCACCAGCCAGGCCCAGCCAGAGCCGAACTGCCCGGCGCCCGCAGCGGCGAAATCGTCCTTGAACTTCTGCACCGAGCCAAACGACTCGACCAGCGCCTTTTCCAGCGCCCCCGGCAAGCTGTGCGCCTTCGGCCCCATCACCTCCCAGAACAGCGCGTGGTTCCAGTGCTGGCTGGCGTTGTTGAAGATGCCGCTTTGCGCCACGGCACCGGAAACATAGGTGCCGGTGACGATGTCCTCGACCGACTTGCCTTCCCATTCGGTGCCGGCAATCAGCTTGTTGCCGTTATCGACATAGGCCTTGTGGTGCAGGTCGTGGTGATATTCCAGCGTCTCGCGCGACATGCCCAGCGGCGCCAGCGCGTCATGGGCATAGGGCAGATCGGGAAGGGTGAAGGCCATGGTTTCTCTCCTTTGGCGGAATTCGCTGCCTCTTATAGAGGGGCGCCAAGGCGATAGGTCAAGACCAAGCGGCGCTTTGCGGCCAAAACCGGCGTTCCACATTCACCTTTGCATAAATATCCCCGGGGGTGCGGGGGGCTGGCCCCCCGCTTGCTTTCGTGGTGCGGGGGGCTGGCCCCCCGCTTGCTTTCGTCGTGCGGGGGGCTGGTCCCCCGCCGTGGCCGCCATCACCCCGCGTCCAGTTCCGACCCCGGCTGCGCTGAATGGGTCAAGAGGCCCATCACATAGCCCGCAACCGAGCGGAAGCTGACCAGCGAATAGCCCGCCCCCTCGCGCCAGAACGCCACCGCCACTTGGGCGGCCCGCGTGCGCCGCACCTCGCCCGGGGCCATTGCGGCCAGATCCACCGGGCACAGCTTGGCCAGAACCTGATCGGCCTTGGCGCCTTCGATGCGGAACACCGCGCGGGCGTCAGACACATCAACTGCCAGATAGTGATTCCCTTTCAGCCCCTTGTCGAGCAAAGCTAAAGCTTTCCCCACCTCGGCCAAAGGCAGGATCAGCAGATATTCATCGGGCGACATCCAGGCCGCGGCCTTGGTGCCCTGAACTTCGATCCGCCGCACCGCAGGCAGGCCAGTGCCCACCGCCGCCTTCACCGCCGCAGCCAGCCCCTTGACCTCCGGCTTGGCCCGCAGGGTGATCATGCCCAAAGGGCCGACCTCGCGGATGCTGGCAAAACCGTCGAAACTTCCACCACCCAGGGCGCTGACCGGGTCAGACATTCTGCTTCTCCCCCTCCTTGTCGAAGAACACCTGATCGACGATCTTCGCCCAAACCGAGCCACCGCCAACCTTGGGGAATTCGATAACCTCACCAAGCCGTTGCGCGCCGTTCTTCACCAAGCCCATGGCAATGCCGCGCTTCAAGGTCGGTGAATAATAGGTCGAGGTGACCCGGCCTTGCGTGTTGCGCTGGCCATTGCCATTCAGCCCCGCCGCCACCGCAATCGCCCCATCCGGGATCACCGAACCATCCACGGTTTCCAGCCCCACCAGCGTCCAGCGGTCGGGATCGGCCAGAAAGCTGCGCTCCTGCCCGCGCTTGCCCAGGAAATCGGCCTTCTTCTTCGAGATCGCCCAACCGAGGTTCAGATCCTGCGGGATCACCGTGCCGTCGGTCTCGTCGCCGATCATGATGAAGCCCTTCTCGGCCCGCATGATGTGCAGCGCCTCGGTGCCGTAAGGCATCGCGCCAAACTCCGCCCCCGCGTCATGCAGCGCCTGCCAGAACGCCAGCCCTTGCCCGGCGGGCACAGCGATTTCATAGCTGAGTTCGCCGGAAAAGCTGATCCGATACACCCGGCAGCCGAAGCCTCCCAGCGTGCCATCGGCCCATTGCATGAAGGGCAAGGCGTCTTTGGAAACATCCATGCCGCCCATTTTCTCCAGCAATTTCCGGGCGTTCGGACCCACAACTGCCACTTGCGCATATTGCTCGGTGACGTTGGCGGTATAGACCTGCCAATCGCCCCATTCGCATTGCAGCCAGTCTTCCATCCAGCCGTGTATCCGGTCGGCGCCGCCCGAGGTGGTGTGGCACAGCCAGGTATCGTCGCTGATCCGCGCCACCACGCCGTCATCCGACAGAAAGCCGTTTTCGTTGCACATCAGCCCGTAGCGGCACTTGCCCACCGGCAGCGTGCTCATCACCCCGGTATAGAGCATGTCGAGGAAACGCCCGGCATCCGGCCCCTTGACGATGATCTTGCCCAGCGTGGAAGCATCAAGCAAACCAAGGCGTTGCCGGGTGTTGTTCACCTCGCGCTGCACCGCTTGCGCGTGCCGTTCTCCCGGTCGCGGATAGCAATAGGGCCGCCGCCACAGGCCGACCGGCTCGAAATAAGCGCCATGGGCCTCGTGCCAGCCATGCATCGGCGTGCGCCGCAGCGGCTGGAAAATCTCGCCCCGCGCTTCACCCGCCAGTGCGCCGAACGTGACCGGCGTATAGGGCGGGCGGAAGGTGGTGGTGCCGACCTGCGGAATGTCTTCATTCAATGCCTGAGCTAACACCGCCAATCCGTTGATATTGCTCAGCTTACCTTGATCCGTCGCCATGCCCAAGGTGGTATAGCGCTTGGTATGTTCGACCGATTCGTAACCCTCGCGTGCCGCCAGTTGCACGTCCGAGACTTTCACGTCGTTCTGGAAATCCAGCCACATCTTCATCCGCAGCTTCGGCCCGGCGCCTTGCGGCATCATCCAGACCGGCAGCATCGGCGCCTCATCGGCAGCAGCAGCTTGCGGCAGCGACCCGGCTTTCACCGCAAATCCAAGGGCTTGCGCGGCATCCGCCCCGGCCTTGGCGGCATCGGCCAGCACGGCCCCCGCCTGCAACGCGCCATTGGCCGACCCTGCCGCCAGCACCATGGCCGAGCCGTCATGCGTGGTGGCCGGGCGGCTGGCATCGGGGCGGAAATGGCCCTGGGCGGCATCCCAGATCAGCTTGCCGCCGCAATGGCTCCACAGATGCACCACCGGCGACCAGCCGCCGGACATGGCGACCGCCTCGCAGGCGACCTCCTCCAGCACGGTGCCCTCGCCGGCCTGGGCGCAGATCGCCACGCCGGTGACCCGCTTGCCGCCCTTGACCTTGGCGATGCCATGGCCGGTGGCGATGCGGATGCCCAGGGCCCGCGCCTCGGTCGGCAGCGCGCCGGTGGCCTCGGGCCGGGCATCGACGATCAGCGGCACCGTCAGACCCGCCTTCACCAGCGCAATCGCGGTGCGGTAGGCGTCGTCGTTGTTGGTGACCAGAACGGTGCGATCGCCGGGGCTGACCGCGAAATTCACCACATAATCGCGCATCGCCGAGGCCAGCATCACGCCCGGAATATCGTTGCCGGCAAAGGACAACGGCCGCTCGATGGCCCCCGTCGCGGTGACGATCTTGCCCGCCCGGATGCGCCACAGCCGATGCTTGGGCCGCCCGTCGCCGGGGGTGTGGTCGGCCAGTTTCTCGTCGGCCAGCACATAGCCGTGGTCATAGACGCCGGCCGCCATGCAGCGACGCCGTAGCGTGACATTCGGCATCTTTCCAAGGGCTTGCAACGCACTCGTCACCCAATATTCAGCGTCGATGCCGTCGATCCGCACGTCATCAACCGGGGCGCGACCACCCCAATGCGCGGTCTGTTCAAGCAGCAGCACCCGTGCCCCCGAGGCACCCGCCACCAGCGCCGCCTGCAGTCCCGCGATGCCGCCGCCCACCACCAGCACGTCGCAGAAGGCATAGGCCTGTTCATAGCGGTCGGCGTCGCGGTCTTGCGGCACCTTGCCCAGACCCGCCGACTGCCGCACGATCGGCTCGAACAGGGTTTTCCAGGCTGCGCGCGGATACATGAAGGTTTTGTAGTAAAAGCCGCCGGGCAGAAAGCGCGCGAGATAGTTGTTCACCACGCCGACATCCAGATCGAGGCTGGGCCAGTGGTTCTGGCTTTCGGCGGTCAGCCCGTCGAACAGCTCCGTGGTGGTGGCGCGCTGGTTCGGCTCGAACCGCCCCGCAACCCCCATGTTCATCAGCGCGTTCGGCTCCTCGCCGCCCGAGGCGACGATGCCGCGCGGGCGGTGATACTTGAAGCTGCGGCCCACCATCACCTGGTCATTGGCCAGCAGCGCCGAGGCCAGGGTATCGCCAAGAACGCCGCGCAACCGCCTGCCGTTGAAGAAGAAATCCTTGGTGGCGCTACGGTCGATCAACCGGCCGCCGTTTGCCAGACGCGTGCTCATCAGAAGCCCTCCCAGTCGGGTCGTTTGGCCTTGATCTTCGCCTGCAGGTCGGCGGGTGGTGCTGCCAATTGCGCAGAATAGGTGCCGAAAACTTCCAGCGTGGCGGTGCAGCGGGCGGCCAGGAACCACTTGCCGCAGCCGTAGCTGTGGCGCCAGCGTTCGAAATGCACGCCCTTGGGGTTCTTGCGCGCGAACATGTAGGATTCGAAATCATCGTCGCTGGAGCCCGCGCCAAAGCGCTTCAGATGCGCCTCGTAGCCGGGGGTCAGTTCGGATTCGCAGGCTTTGACGCCGCAACAGGGGCATTCCAGGATCAGCATTTAGTTTGCTCCGAAAAGGCAAGAAATGAAGAGCGATCCGAAACCCCATTGCAACGTCGTAATAGGGATAAGGAACGACATCCAAAGGAGTTTCGATTTCAACGAGCTAAACGCCTTCTCAAAACAGCCAGCTTCGCCTTCGCCATATGTTCCCCCATCGACAACCATTGAGTCCAAAAGGGTCAGCAGCGCTATACCAACGGTTCCAACGGAGCCTGCTCTTTCAAACAAATTGGGATCGAGGCAAACCAGGGAGTAAATGGTAACGCACGCCCACAACACGATAAACAGGGCGCTGATTCCAATCAGATATACTCTAATCAATGCGCCACCCCCGCTGCCACGGATTCGTCGATGAACCGCCCCTCGCGGAAGCGTTCCATGCCGAATTCGGCAGCCAATGGGCCGGGTTCGCCCTTGGCCATCAGTTCCGCCATCGCCCAGCCCGAACCGGGGATCGCCTTGAAGCCGCCGGTGCCCCAGCCGCAATTGATGAAGCAATTGCCCAAAGGCGTTTTCGACAGGATCGGCGAGCGGTCGCCGGTCATGTCGACGATGCCGCCCCATTGCCGCAGCATCTTCAGCCGCGATATCATCGGGAAGGTTTCGATCAGTGCCCGCAGGGTTTCCTCGATATGGTGGAACGACCCGCGCTGGGTGAAGTTGTTGAAGCCGTCGGTGCCGCCGCCGATCACCATCTCGCCCTTGTCGGACTGGCTCATGTAGCCGTGCACGGTGTTGGCCATCACCACCACGTCCATGCAGGGCTTGATCGGCTCCGATACCAGCGCCTGCAGCGCCACGGCTTCGACCGGCAGCCGGAACCCCGCCATCTCGGCCACCTGCCCCGAATGACCCGCCACCACGATACCGAGTTTCTTGCAGCCGATGAAGCCCTTGGCGGTTTCGACCCCGGTCACCTGCCCGGCCTCGGAACGCACGCCGGTCACCTCGCATTGCTGGATGATGTGCATCCCCATGGCGCTGCACGCCCGCGCATAGCCCCAGGCCACCGCATCATGCCGCGCCGTGCCGCCGCGCGCCTGATACAGCGCCCCCAGCACCGGATAGCGCGGGCCGTCGATGTTGATGATCGGCACCAGTTCCTTCACCTTGCCGGGCGAAATCCACGAGGTTTCAACGCCTTGCAGCGCATTGGCATGCACGGTGCGCAGATAGCCCCGCACCTCGTGATGGGTCTGCGCCAGCATCAGCAGGCCACGGGGGGAAAACATCACGTTGTAATTCAGGTCCTGCGACAGCCCCTCATACAGGCTGCGGGCCTTTTCGTAGATCGCCGCCGAGGGGTCTTGCAGGTAGTTCGAGCGGATGATCGTGGTGTTGCGCCCGGTGTTGCCGCCGCCCAGCCAGCCCTTCTCGATCACCGCGACATTGGTGATGCCGAAATTCTTGCCCAGATAATAGGCGGTGGCCAGGCCATGACCGCCTGCACCGACGATCACCACGTCATAGGCGGCTTTCGGTTCGGGCGTAGCCCAGGCACGTTCCCAACCCTGATGGAAATTCATGGCCTCGCGGGCAATGGCAAAAACCGAATAGCGTTTCATGGCACTGTCTCCGTCGCGGGCCTGCCCCTGCCTTCTGGAACGGTTGCCAGCTTTACCAGCGCCCGCAAGCGGCACAATCGGGAAATTTGCGACATGCGGCGAAATGGGCGGCTCGGCTTCACGGCTCTGTGCGCGGATTGGGCCTTTTGCGCGCAGGCATCAGCCGTTACACCATGGGCCAACAGCGGGAGGCGACATGGCGGGCGACTGGGCGGGCGGGCAAGACTGGATGTTCTGGGCGGTTGCGGCGGCGGTGGCGCTGATGGTGGCGGCGATCCTGCTGACGGCGCTGTGGCGTGGCCGCGGTGCCGGGGCTCCGGCTGCGGCCTATGACCTGCGGGTGTATCGCGACCAGTTGGCCGAGATCGAGCGTGATGCGGCGCGCGGCGTGATTGCCGCCGACGAGGCTGCCCGTCTGCGCACCGAAGTCTCGCGACGGGTGCTGGAGGCGGACCGGGCGCTGGCCGCGGGGCCGGATGCGGCGGTGGCCTCGGGCGGCAATGGCGTGGTGATCTCGGGTCTGGTGGTGCTTTTGCTGGCGGGGGCGTTCTGGGGCTACTGGCGGCTGGGCGCGCCGGGCTATGCCGACCTGCCGATGTCGGACCGGATTGCCGCGGCCGAGCAAACCCGCACCGCGCGGCCCAGCCAGACCCAGGCCGAGGCGCAGTTCGGCCCCGGCCCGGCCGACCCCGCGACGCTGGACCCGGACTATCTGGCGCTGGTGGAAAAGCTGCGCCTGACCGTGAAAGACCGCCCCGACGATGTGCAGGGCCAGGAGATTCTGGCCAATGCCGAAGTGCGTCTGGGCAATTTCGCCGCCGCTCAGGTCGCACAGGCCCGGGTGATCGCGCTGAAGGCCGATGCCGTCACCGCCGAGGACCATGCGGCGATGGCCGAGTTGATGGTGATGGCCGCGGGCGGTTTTGTGTCACCGCAGGCCGAGGGCGAACTGACCAAGGCGATGGCGCTTGACCCGGAAAACGGCCTTGCCCGCTATTACGTCGGGCTGATGCAGGCGCAGATCGGGCGGCCTGATCTGGGATTCCAGACCTGGCGGGCGCTCTTGGAAGGCTCGAACCAGGGCGACCCCTGGGTGCGGACGCTGCTGGCGCAGATCGGCGACATGGCGGCGATGGCGGGGGTGGAGTATCAGGTGCCGGGTGCGTCGGCCCCTGCGATGCCCGGCCCGTCGCAAGGCGACATGGCGGCGGCGGCGGAGATGTCCGAGGCCGACCGCACCGCGATGATCGAAACCATGGTCGGGCAGTTGGCAACGCGGCTGGAGGCCGGTGGCGGCAGCGCCGACGAATGGGCACGGCTGATCGGGGCTTACGGCGTGCTGGGCAAGACCGACGAGGCGCGCGCGGCCTGGGCCAGGGCCAAGGCCAGCTTTGCGCTGAACCCCACCGGGCTGGAAACCGTGCAGGCGGCGGCACAAAAGGCCGGAGTGGCCGAGTGAGCGTCCTTGAGACCATCGAGGAGTTTGCCGCCACCCTGCCCGCCCGCCGCGCCGTTGCGGGGCTGGACTTTGGCGAAAAGACCATCGGCGTTGCGGTCTCGGACCTCTCACGCAGCGTGGCGACGCCCTTGCTGACCATTCGGCGGGTGAAATTCACCGACGATGCCGCGGCCTTGGCGAAGATCATCACCGAGCGGCAGATCGCCGGGCTGATCCTGGGCCTGCCGCGCAACATGGACGGATCCGAAGGCCCGCGGGCGCAGGCGACCCGGGCGTTTGCGCGCAACCTGTCGCGGCTGACCCCGTTGCCGATCGGTTTCTGGGACGAGCGTCTGTCCACTGTTGCCGCCACACGGGCGCTGCTGGAGGCGGATACGTCGCGAAAGCGTCGCGCCGAGGTGATCGACCATGTGGCGGCGGGGTATATCCTGCAAGGTGTGCTGGACCGCATGGCGCACATGACCCGCGAGGCAGGCTGATGGACAATATCTGGGCGCGTGACGAAGTGCAAAGCCCCTGCGTCAAGATCTGCGTCATTCACCCGACCGAACATCTGTGCATCGGCTGCCTGCGCAGCATGGCGGAAATCGCGTCCTGGTCGCAGCTGACCCCGGCGCGGCGGGCCGAGATCATCGCCGAACTGCCCGCCCGCGCCCCGCGTCTGGCCAAGCGGCGTGGCGGGCGTAACGGGCGGCAGGGCGAATAAGCACCCGCCCCGATTGCCAAATTCCCGCCTGGGTTGCATTGCCTGTGGCGCTTCGTCGCCAAAGGTCTGAAAGCCGCCGACCTGTGCGAAATTCACGTGACCGGCAGGGCGGGCTTTGCCACAACGCCCGAATGAACCCGTCAGTGCTTCCTGTGGACCAGATGATCGAGGCGGCCTTGCAGCACTTGCTGTCGGGGCACGGCGAGGCGCGCGGGCTGGCGCATCTGCTGGCGACGCGCTGGCCCGATCAGCCGGTGCTGGAGGTGATCTTTGCCATGACCTGTGCTGCCAGCACCATCGAGACCGAACTGGCCAGCCCGCGCGACCGCGAGATCGCCATCGAGACCTGGCGGATGGCCGCATTGCTGGCGGTCGATCTTTACGGCATGCGCCACCGCGATCTGCCCGCCGTCACCGCTGCCGATCTGCTGGCCTACTGGCAGCAGCACGACGGCTTCTTCCTGCCGGGTTAGGCCCTACCAGCCCGCCGCCTTGCGCAGCATGTTCAGCGCCACCACCAGGATGAACACGGCAAAGGCGCGTTTCAGCGGCCTTGGGTCCATCGCATGCGCCAGCCGCACGCCGAGGGGCGTGGTGATCAGCGTCATGGCGATGATCACGGCGAACGCGGGCAGGTTTACCGCGCCAACGGTGAACGGCGGTTTCACCGCGATGTCCAGCAGCAGGAACCCCAGCACCGAGGGCAGCGCGATGATCAGTCCGAACCCCGCCGCCGTCGCCACGGCGCGATGGATCGGCAGGCTGTAAAGGCTCATCAGCGGCACCCCGAACGTGCCGCCACCGATGCCCATCAGCACCGAAAAGAACCCCAGAGCGCCCCCCAGACCCGTGCGCGTGACGCCGCCCGGCATCTGCGGCCCCAGCCGCCAGTCGGCGCGCCCGAAGGCCATGTAAAGCCCGGCGATCAGCGCCAGCACGCCGAAGATGATCTGCAAGGTGGTGGATCGCAACTGGCTGGCCAGCGCCATGCCCAGCACCGCCCCTGCCGCGATCCACGGCCCCCAGGCTCGCAGGATCGCCCAATCCACCGCGCCCTTGCGGTTATGCGCCAGAACCGAGCGCACCGAGGTCACGATGATGGTGGCCAGCGATGTGGCCAGGCACACCTGCATCAGTTGCGGGCTGCCATAACCCAACTGCTCGAAGGTGAAGAAGAACGCGGGCACCAGCACGATGCCGCCGCCCACCCCCAGCAACCCGGCAATCACCCCGGCAAAGGCGCCGATCGCCAGCAGCAGCGCCAGCAGGGTCAGAAGCAGGGTCGGATCTTCCATGGACAACACTTTCGCAAGGGTTGCCCCGACATACCCCGCCCGCGCCGCTTGTGCCAGAGCGGCTCTGGCCTGCGGTGGTGGAATAGATTACTGTGATCTGCATGTTTCAGGCGGAGGCGTCGGATGGCTGATACCCTGTTGCGTCCGGCGCTGGTGCTGGGGTTGTTGTCGGCCGTCGGGCCGTTTGCCATCGACATGTACCTGCCGGCGATGCCCGCCATCGGTGCCGATCTGGGCGCCTCGGTTCCGGCCATGCAATCCAGCATCACCGCCTATTTCGCGGCCTTCGGGCTGGCGCAACTGGTTTACGGGCCATGGGCCGATCAGGCCGGGCGCAAGCTGCCGCTGTATGTCGGGCTGGGGGTGTTTCTTGTCGGCACGGCGCTGTGCATTGCCGCAGGGTCGGTGCAGGCACTGCTGGTCGGGCGCTTCGTGCAGGGGCTGGGAGGTGCCGCAGTGATGGTGGTGCCCCGCGCGATCATCCGCGACATGTTCACCGGGCATCAGGCGACGCGGCTGATGGCGGCGGTGATGCTGGTGATCTCGGTCTCGCCGTTTCTGGCGCCCCTCGCCGGGGCGGGCCTGCTGGCGGTGGCGGGCTGGCGCGAGATTTTCGGCGTGCTGGCGCTGGCGGCGCTGGTCAGCCTGATCACCACCCGATTCGCGTTGGCCGAGACCCTGCCCGCAGATCAGCGGCAGCCGCAGTCGATTGCGGTGCTGTGGCAGGGCTGCAAGACCCTGCTGGCGCATCGCGGCTTCATGGGGCTGACCTTTCTGGGCGGCTTTGCCATGGCCAGCTTTTTCGTGTTCATCGCCTCGGCGTCGTTCGTCTATGCGGCGGCGTTCGGGCTGTCGCCGCTGCAATTCTCGCTGGCCTTCGCGGTGAATGCGCTGGGGTTCTTTGCCGCCTCGCAACTGGCCGCCGGGCTGGGCCAGCGGATCGGCGCGCCGAAACTGATCGCCCGCGCCACCGCCGGGTTTGCCGCCATCACCTTGGCGCTGTTCCTGGTGGCGCTGAGCGGCCATGCCGGGTTGTGGCTGACCATCGCCGGGCTGTTCTGCGCCAATGCCTGTCTGGGGCTGGTGATCCCCACCGCCATGGTGCTGGCATTGGAGGAGCATGGCCGCATCGCGGGCCTCGCCGCCTCGCTGGGCGGCACCTTGCAGATGCTGGCGGGCGGCGCGATGATCGCGCTGTCGGGGCCGTTCTTCGATGGCACGGTGCTGCCGATGCTGGCGGCGATTGCGCTGTGCGGCGCGCTGGCCTTTGCCACCTCGCGGCTGGTGCTGGATCAGTCGGGCTGAACCTGCGCCAAAGCGGCGTCCAGCACTTGTAGCCCCGCGCCGTCACGCACCGCTTGTTCCGACAGCACCCGCCGCCAGCCGCGGGCACCGGGGCGGCCTGCGAACAGCCCCAGCATGTGCCGGGTGATCTGGTGCAGCTTGCCGCCCTGCGCCAGATGCGCCGCGATATAGGGCTGCATTGCCTCGATCACGCCGAAGGCATCGCGCCCCGGTGGGTCGCCCCACAACGTGTCGGCACCGATCAGCGTGGCGCCGGGGTCGTGATAGGCCGCCCGGCCGATCATCACCCCGTCCAGCCCCTGCGCCAGCAGCCCGCGCGCCTGATCCAGCGTCGCCACGCCGCCGTTGATGCTGATGGTCAGATCGGGAAACTCCCGCTTCATCCGCAGCACCAGCGGGTAATCCAGCGGCGGGATCTCGCGGTTTTCCTTGGGCGACAGCCCCTGCAACCAGGCCTTGCGGGCGTGGATGATGACATGGCCGACCCCGACGCCGCGCAGCATCTCCAGAAACGCCGGCAGCACGTCTTCCGGCACCTGATCATCCACTCCGATCCGGCATTTCACCGTCACCGGCACCGGGCTTGCGTCTTGCATCGCCGCCACGCAGGCGGCCACCAGCGCCGGTTGCAGCATCAGCACCGCCCCGAACGCCCCCGACTGCACCCGGTCCGAGGGGCAGCCGACGTTCAGGTTGATCTCGTCATAGCCCCAGGGCGCCGCCAACCGCACCGCCTGCGCCAGTTCCGCCGGGTCGGAGCCACCGAGTTGCAACGCCACCGGATGCTCGGCCAAGTCATAGCCCAGCAGGCGGTCGCGCGGCCCGTGGATCACGGCCAGCGCCGTCACCATCTCGGTATAAAGCATCGCCCGCGCCGTCATCGCGCGGTGAAAATAGCGGCAATGCCGGTCGGTCCAGTCCATCATCGGCGCGACGGACAGCTTGGCATGGTGATTTCTCTGCACTTCCTCTTACCTTCAACGCGAGGCCCGGACGGACTGCCTTGCGGGTCGTGGGCAACATTCCGGCTTGCACAAGCGGGTTGGCGCCTGCGGTCCGGTTTCGATCTGGTCGCAATAAACCACGGCGGCGGGTTGTCCGCCATGGGCACCCGGTTGCCGTCCATGGTTGCAAGAATCGATCCCGCGCCCCCGTGGCCGCCCGGCGCAAGGTGGCATGAACGCCCCCAGCGCGACCGGATGGCCCGTCAGCACCAGCGGCGTCCGCAGCCGTCAGAACTTGCTGATCAGGTTCAGGAACACGCCCTCGCGGTTGGTTTCCATACTGCGCAGATCGTCCGACACGCCCCCCCAGGAATAGCCGCCACCCAGGCGCAGGTTGTCGCCCATGTCGCGGTAAACCGCAACGAGTGCGCCGAACTCGGTGGTGTTCGCCTTGGGAAACGCCATCGCGCGGCTTTCGGCCATGATGTCCCAGTTGTGCACAACATGGTAATCCAGCCGCATGATCCCGAGATGGGCTTGCGAGCTGTTGAAGACGTTGCTGCCGCGCGCCGCCTCTTCACGCTGCCGGAAGCCGTATTTCACCCCCAGCGTGAACTGCTGGTTCAGATCGACACTGACCCCCATGTTCAGGATATGGCTGCGCTGCTTTGGCCCGTTCACGTCGCCGTCCACGTTCACCTGATCGCTGCCCGGCAGATCATAAAGGTAAGTGTAGCTGATCAGCGCGTTCACCCGGTCGTTGTCGATCGGGCGGTAGGCATAGCCCAGGCTCGCCTCGACATAGCGGCCATCGCGCAGATTGTCGGTATCGGCGTCGGAAAGCACGGCATCCAGATTGCCGATCAGCCGCCAGTTTTCGCTGGTGCGCCGGTCAAAGAAGCCCGACATCAGCAGGGTCTGGCGGTCTTGCACACGGGCCGGGTTGTTGCTGTCCTCGAACCGCAGCTCGCTGCGCAGGCCGGCGCTGAAATCCTCGCCGCCCGAGAATTTCACCCCGAACGACAGGCCTTGCCGCTGGATCGTGGTGCCATCGCTTTCGGTGTTTTCACCGGACAGAATACCGAAGTCATAGCGCCAGGTGTCCGACGGCGTGTAGGTCACCCCATAGGTGCTGGTCAGCGACGGCTCGCTGCCAAAGCCGCTATAGCTGTTTTCGGCCGTGTAGGCCCACCTGTCGCTCAGCCGGGTTTGCGCGCCAAACACCAGCGTGCCCTTGTCGCGGCCGGTCACTGTCGCGCTTTCGGCCACCCGCGTCGGGTCAAGCCGGTAGCCCAGCGAATAGGTGCTGCTCGCGTTCGGTGCCCAGGCAAGTTCCAGCCGCCCTGCAGCCCCAAGGCTGCCGTCCGACGCCTCGCCCAGCACGGTCCACGCCTCTGACAGCCGCGCCTCGGCGCCAAAGCCCAACCGGTTGTTCCTGCCAAGCCCGCCGGCATGGCGCAGCGTCGCCTGACCAAACACCCAGGCCGACAGATCGTCGTCCCGCGTCCAGGTCAGCTTGGCACCCAGATCGGTGCGGGTGCCGTTGTCCTCGGCCAGAGTGCTGCCCGGCGTGCTGCGGTCGGTATGGCCGGCTTCCAGTTCCAGCCCCAGCGTATCGCTGACTGCCAGCGCCACACCCAGCCGCGCATCGGTGCGTTCCTTGCCCGCCGCATCGTCGAAGCGGTCGGTGCCAAAGGTCAGGTCCACCCGGTCGGTCAGCCCGACCTCGCCATCCAGCCCATAGGTGGTCTGCGCGGTGGCAATTTCCAGATCGGGCGATGAAAAGCCCGCGTCCCGGCGGTCGAAATAGCCCGAGACGAAGCCCTTGCCGCCCAGATCGGCCAGATCGACCCGGCCTTCCACCCGCAAGCCATCGGCGGGTGCGCCCAGCACACCGGCACTTGGCGTTGCCGGATCAATCTCCAGCCCGCCATTCAGCGACAGTGACGAACCGAACCCCGGCCCCTCGCTGCGGGCCGCCTCGAACGACAGGTATGTGCCCTCGCTGTGGCGGAACAACACATCGGCCCCGACCAGCGTGCTGTCGGCCGCGCCGCTGTTTTCCTGCACGCCCGAAAGGCCGAAGCGCAGGCTTTCGGTCGCCCAGACCTCGGCCCGGCCGCCTGCTGAAACCCCGTTTACCGCGCCGGTGGTCGGCACATATTCATACTGCGCCACCAGATTGAGGTCATAATCCCCCAGCGGCCGGTCCGTCAGCAGTCCGCCCGCGCCGGCCGAAGGCGACAGCGGCGCGTTCAGGATCACCAGACCCTGCACATAGTCGATGCGGTAATCCGACCCCTCGACCAGCCGACGGGTGCTGACCACCCGGCCAGACACCGGATCGCGCGTCTCGATCAGCAGCGTCTCGGTGCCGCTTTGAATATCGCGGCGCGACAAGAAATAGGCGCTGCCGCCAGTGCCGCGGAACACATCGCGTTGCAGCAGGCTGTCGGGTTGCGCCGCATAGCCGGTAAAGCGGAACCGCGCCTCGCCATTTGCCATCGTCTCGGTGGCACGCCATTCGCCCTTCAGCCCGTAAAGCGCCCGGTCCGACCGGACCACCAGATCCAGATCCTCGGTCGGCTTGAAGTCGCCCCACATCAGGTGGCTGCCGTTCCGTTCGACCTTCAGGAACAGCTTGCCCGAGGTGGGGGCCAGGTTTTCCTTGCTGGAATCGTCGCCCGTGGTGACCCAGACATCCTCGTCCTCGATCCCGGCCAGCACCTGATCGGGGTGCTTGCGGCCGAAATCGCGGAACAGGTCGCGCAATTCATCCTCGCGCGTGTCCACCATGGCGGTCAGCTGCGTGCCATCCGCCGTCACCCCCTGCGCAAAGCCCGCGATGCGGCCACGCTTCCAGGTCTTGTCGGTCACCAGGTCGCGGCCCAGCGTCAGATCGACGATGCCGGTGGCAAACACCTCGCGCGCCGGGATGGTGACGTTGCGGACCTCGCTGGTGCTGCCGACGCCGATCTGCACACCGTGCTCGCCGGGCGGCAGGATGCGCTGCACGATGAAACCGCGATGCAGGTCCTGGATCACCGGCTCGCCCATCACGGTGATGCGGGTGCCCGCAGGCACATCAAGGCCGGTCACCGTCACCGCGCCACCGCGCACCGGGATGCGCCGCCGCGCCGTGCGGTCCTCGCCCTCGCCCGCCGCCACGATCGGCCCATCCAGTTCGGGATCGGCCAGCCGCCTGGCCGACCGCGCCAGCGGCAGCACGGCGGTTTCATCATAGCGCCCGGCACTGTCATAGACCCGCAGCACATAGTCCATCTCCGGGTCGCCGCCTGCAGGCATCACCCAGTCAGCGACGCCATTGGGTGCAATCGGCACCAGCGTCACCCGGCCATCGCGGTCGCGGATGCGCACTTCGGCCTTGGCGATCCAGGCCGGATAGTTGGAGAAGGCGCGAAAGCTGACCCGTTCCCCCGCCACATAGCTGCGCCGCATGTCCACGGTGCTGACGTTCAGCTTGGGCTTTGCGCCCAACCCGTCATAGCTGAGCTGCACGCCCATGTCTTCCAGGCTGCGGTCCACGGCGCGGATATCGCCCTGCACCACCGGATCGCCGGCAATCGTCTGGCGCGGCCCCCCGGCGCGGACCGGGTCGATCGAGATCGAGAATCCCAGATCTCCCACCGCGGATGCCCCGTCATCCTCGGTGTTGGCCCCGATTTCACGCGCCACCACCTGGCCTTGGTTGGCCTGGAAACAGCCCTCGGGCAGCACGCCGCCCACCAGCGCGCAGCCTTGGGTTTCCGCCATGGCGGCGCTGGCCATCAACGCCAGCAACGCCGAGCTGCCCGCCAGTCTTGCCATGCTGCGTCCGGTTCTGCCTGTCTTGCGGTCCATCACACAGCCCTCACTCGTTCACGGTCTTGCTGGACCGGCGTTGGATCACCGTTTCCACGTTCAGTTGATAGCGCCCGTTGGCCGGCCACAGCTTGCGCAGCACCCGCTCCACCGCTTTCATCCGCTGGCGGGCCAGCGCTTCGCTTTCGCCGGCAACCAACTGATAACTCAGTCGCAGCATTGCCGGCGTGTCGGCAATTTTGGCCACCATCTGCTCCAGTGCCGCAATCAGTTCCGGACGCGGTTTTTTCGCATCGTCGCCGGTGCCAAAGGCCTTGCCGGACAGATCAACCCGCACAATCCGGCTGATCGTGGCGCCGAAGTTCATCTTGGTGATCATGCCGGGCGTTACCCGCACCACCCGCGGGTTTTCGGTGGTCAGACGATAGCCTGACGGCAGCGTCCGCGTGTCCAGCTTCAGCATGAAGTTCGACCCGATGTCGGCAGGCAGCGCCGCGCAGGGCACACTGAAGCGGCCATGCACGTCGGTGGTGATCGCCAGCCCGTTCGGCGCGATCAGTCGCACCGCCGGCAGGCCCTTCTCGCGCTGCGGCTCTTCCAGTGCGCCCCATTTCCCGGCACCATAAGTCTGGTCGGTCAGCGCCGCCCGGTCCTCTTTCGGCTCGCCGTTGTAATAGCCGTCCTGGTTCAGGTCGTCGAACACCCGGCCGATCACGGTCGAGCAATCGAACACCGGCTCGACCGCGACCCGCACTGTCGCCACCGCGTCCGGCGTCACCGGCTGCCCGGTCAAGGGGCTGACACCGCGTGCCACGTTGTCATGGTCCCCCGGCCCGGCACTTCCGGCCACCAGCACCTCCAGCACCACTGCGGCACTGCCGCCCGGTGCCAGCGACACACCCTCCCAGGTCAGCGTCCGCCCGCCTGTCACCGGCTCGGTCGCAACACCCGCCACCGTCGCCGTGCCGATCTGATAGACAAAGCCCTGCGGCAGCACGTCCACCACGTCCGTGACCGAGGTCAGCGTGGCCGAAGTATTGGTGACCGTGATCGTATAGGTCACCACCTCGCCCGGCGACACCAGCCCGCGGTCCACCACCTTGGTGATGGTCAACCCGCCCAGGCCCATGACCGGCGAAACCACCGCATCGTCATCCGAAACCACCAGCCCCACCGGCGAAACCCCGGTGGCAGTGCCGGTCAGCGTCACCGTTTCCGCCGCCACATCCGCCAGTGTGATCGTGTAGGTGTTGCCAGTGCAGACCAGAGTCTGCGTCTCGCCCACCGCAAGGCTGATCGGCGTGCAGGTCAGCCCCGGCATCGGCAGGCTCAGGCTGGCCGGGTCCATGTTGGCATCGCTCAGGGCCACTTCGCCGGTGTTGGTGACCGTGAAGGTGTAGATGATCACATCGCCCGCATCTATGATGCCATTGCCATTGGTGTCGGTGATGTCGGCAATCGCGATATCCAGATGGATCTCGGGGCGGCCGACAATCGTCACCGTCGGGTCATTGGCCGGGTCGTCATCGGTGACACCTGTGCCATCCGGGGTTTCCGTGCTGCCCGGATCGGTGACCGGACTGCCATCCGGGTTGGTCCCGGTGTCGGATGTATCGGTCACCGTCACCGGATTGCCGCTGCCATCCAGGATCGGATCGCCCGCCGCCGTGACGGCCATGCCTGTCACTTCGGCGGTGTTCTCGACATAAGACCGCACCACATCCGCCGCCGTCACCGTATAGCTGGCGGTGAAGCTGGTGCTGTCGGTGGCACCAATGGCCAGACTGATCGGCCCACCCGCCACCGTTACCAGCGGGTCGGTTACCCTGACGTCTCCCAGAACAACGTTGCCGGTGTTCGTCACTTCGAAGGCGTAGTTCAGCGTATCCCCCTGATCGAGGTAGCCATTGCCGTTGACGTCCACAGAACCGGTCAGCCGCTTGATCAGCGTGATCTGCGGCGCAGGCTCCAGCAGCGCCACCGTCGGGTCGTTGGTCGGGTCGGCGTCGGTGGCGCCAGTGCCGTCGGGGCTTTCGGTCGTGGCCGGGGCCGCCACCGGCGTGCCGTCCGGTGCCGTGCCGGTATCGGAGGTGTCGGAGGTGGTGACCGGGTTGCCCGATCCGTCCAGAATATCGCTGCCCGACGAGGTCACCGCCCGGCCCGTCGTCGTGGCGGTGTTCTGCACATAGCCGCGGTCCACGTCGGCTTGGGTCAGCACATAGGCCGCGGTGAAGCTGGTGCTGTCCGTCTGGCCGATCGCCAGACTGACCGGCCCGCCCGAGACCGATACCAGCGGATCGCTGACCGTCACGCCTGCCAGCGCCACGTTGCCGGTATTGGTCACGGCAAAGCCATAACGCGCCGTATCCCCCGCTCCGATCAGACCATCCCCCGTGGTATCCACCACCGAAGACAAGGACTTGAGCAGAACAATCCCCGGCGCAGGCTGCAGG
>NZ_ACYY01000004.1 GCF_000176015.1 Rhodobacter ferrooxidans
TCCGGAAATCGGTGAAAGCTCGGTGCGCGCGCTGATGAAGGCGGTGGACGAGTATATCCCGACCCCGGCCCGCGCCGTTGACCAGCCGTTCCTGATGCCGGTCGAAGACGTGTTCTCGATCTCGGGCCGCGGCACCGTTGCCACCGGCCGGATCGAGCGCGGCATCGTCAAGGTCGGCGAGGAAGTCGAAATCGTCGGCATCCGCGCCAACAAGAAATCGGTCTGCACCGGCGTGGAAATGTTCCGCAAGCTGCTGGACCAGGGCCAGGCGGGCGACAACGTCGGCCTGCTGCTGCGCGGCATCGACCGCGAGGGCATCGAGCGCGGCCAGGTGATCTGCAAGCCGGGTTCGGTGAAGCCGCACACCAAGTTCGAGGCTGAAGCCTATATCCTGACCAAGGAAGAGGGTGGCCGTCACACGCCGTTCTTCGCCAACTACCGGCCGCAGTTCTACTTCCGCACCACCGACGTGACTGGCACTGTCCAGTTGCCCGAGGGCACGGAAATGGTGATGCCGGGCGACAACCTGAAGTTCAACGTCGAGCTGATCCAGCCGATCGCCA
The DNA here is from genome assembly GCF_000176015.1 of Rhodobacter ferrooxidans. Taxonomy (GTDB): domain Bacteria; phylum Pseudomonadota; class Alphaproteobacteria; order Rhodobacterales; family Rhodobacteraceae; genus Pseudorhodobacter_B; species Pseudorhodobacter_B ferrooxidans. The sequence goes on from NZ_ACYY01000004.1 coordinate 564, forward strand.
TGGAAGAAAAGCTGCGCTTCGCCATCCGCGAAGGCGGCCGCACGGTTGGGGCAGGGGTCGTTTCCAAGATCATCGCATGATGATCCGGGAAACTCGGGGCGGCGCCGGCGTCGTTTCGAAAATCATCGCCTGATTTCGGCGACATCGCGTAGGAAAGGCCGTCCTTCGGGGCGGCCTTTTCGTTTGCACCCGGCGTTACCGCCGTCCGGAACCAAAATCCTTCGAAGGATTTTTGCCAAGGCTTTTGCAAAAGCCTTGTTCTTTCCCGACCGCCAAAAAGCCCTCTTGATTTCCGCGCCCTGCTGCAATACCTCCCGCTCAGGCCTAGGAGTTTAGCTCAGTTGGTAGAGCATCGGTCTCCAAAACCGAGGGTCGTGGGTTCGAGTCCCCCAACTCCTGCCAGCCTGTTTCCTGCATGGCGTCTGAGGTTTTTCGTGTCGCCTCAGGCGTTCAGGAAGGCCCGCAGGGTTTCCTCGAATTCGCGCGGCTTGTCGGCGTGCAGCCAGTGTCCGGCACCGGTGATGCGGGCAAAGCGGGCCTTGGGAAACAGCGCCAGAATCGCCGGGCGGTGTTCGGCGCGGACATAATCGGACAAGCCGCCGGTAACGAACAGCGTCGGGCCGTCGAACCGGCCTTGCGGGTTGGGCCAGCCGACGATCTTGCCCATCTCGGCGGCCAGCACGGGCAGGTTCAGCCGCCAGCGGACCGGATGCGCCTTCAGGTCCAGCGATTGCAGGAAGAACGCCCGCAGCGCCGGGTCTGGGATGCTGGCGGCCAGCCGCCGGTCCGCCTCGCCGCGCGTGGTCAGCCCGTCCAGCGGCAGCGCCAGCATGGCCGCGACATGGTTGCTGCGGTCATGGCCGTAGGCCACCGGGGCGATGTCGGCCACCACCAGACGGCGCACCAGATGCGGGGCGGTCACGGCCAGCATCATCGCCGCCTTGCCGCCCATCGAATGACCCAGCACATCGGCTTGCCCGCCGTGGGCCACGATCACCTCGGCCAGATCGGCGGCCATCTCGGCATAGCCTTGGGTGGCAAAACGCGGGCTGTCGCCGTGGTTGCGCATATCCACCGCCAGCACCTCGCGGTCGTCGGCCATGCGGCGGGCGATCACCCCCCAGTTGCGCGCCGAGCCGAACAGGCCGTGCGCGATCAGCAACGGCGGGTTGCCTTGCGGGGTGACGGCGGGGTGATGGAGGGTGTGCAACATTCTGCCTCAATACCGCGCAGGTGGGCGGTCAGCCAGAGGTGTTGATGCAAGGCCCGCGCTGGCGTAGAGTTTGCCAGCAATTCCAAGGGGCCAGCATGGGCGCGGTAACGATACAGCAGATGGCCGACCGGGTGGCCGGGCTGATGGAGGAACGCTTGGGCGTCAAGGGCACCGGGCTGGCGGAAAAGCTGGCGCGGGGCGGGCGGGGGTTGCCGCGCAAGGTGCGAAACGCGGCCGAGGATCTGGCGAAGTTTGCCGAAATGGCGCAGAACCCCAGGCTGCTGTTGCAGGTCGATGAGGCGGCGGTGGCCGAGGCCTATGACATCTGCGTCCGGCATCTGGGCGGGCTGGCAGTCGCCGGGCGTGGCTTGGCGCTGGCGGGGCTGCTGCCCTCGGTGCTGGGCAGCCTGCTGGTGCTGGCGGCGCTGGTGATCGGACTGCTGGCCTGGCGCGGCTTTATCTGAGCCGCTCCTCAGGCCGGGGACGGCCTTCCTCGCTTGCGCGGGTTCAGCGAGGAAAGCCCGGCCGGGCTTGACGAGCGCCCGGCCAGGGCTGTTTCACAGCGTCGGGTAGATCGGGAAGGCGCGGCACAGCGCCTCGACCTTGGCCTTCACCGCCGCCTCGATCGCGGCATTGCCGTCCTCGCCGTTCGCCGCCAGCCCATCGACCACTTCGACGATCCATTTGCCGATCTGGCGGAACTCGGCCTCGGCAAAGCCGCGGGTGGTGCCGGCAGGCGTTCCCAGCCGCACGCCCGAGGTGATGGTGGGCTTTTCCGGGTCGAACGGGATGCCGTTCTTGTTGCAGGTGATGTTGGCCCGGCCCAGCGCCTTTTCGGTGGCATTGCCCTTCACGCCCTTGGGCCGCAGATCGACCAGCATCACATGGGTGTCGGTGCCGCCGGTGACGATGGCGAGGCCACCCTTCATCAATTCATCCGCCAGCGCCTGCGCGTTGCGGATGACCTGCGCCGCGTAGGCCTTGAATTCGGGCCGCAGCGCCTCGCCAAAGGCCACCGCCTTGGCGGCGATCACATGCATCAAGGGGCCGCCCTGGATGCCGGGGAAAATGGCAGAGTTGACCTTCTTGGCGATTTCCTCGTTGTTGGTCAGGATCATGCCGCCGCGCGGGCCGCGCAGGGTCTTGTGCGTCGTGGTGGTCGCCACATCGGCATGGGGGAAGGGCGAGGGATGCGCGCCACCCGCCACCAGCCCGGCAAAATGCGCCATGTCCACCATGAGGTATGCCCCGACCTTGTCGGCAATGGCGCGGAAGCGGGCGAAGTCGATCTGCCGCGGGATGGCCGACCCGCCGGCGATGATCAGCTTGGGCTGATGCTCAATCGCCAAAGCCTCGACCTGGTCATAGTCGATCAGATTGTCTTGCGGGCGCACGCCATACTGGATGGCGTTGAACCACTTGCCCGACTGGTTGGGCGCCGCGCCATGGGTCAGGTGGCCGCCCGAGGCCAGGTTCATCCCCAGAATGGTGTCGCCCGGCTTGATCAGCGCCTGGAACACCCCCTGGTTGGCCTGCGAACCGGAGTTGGGCTGCACATTGGCAAAGCCGCAGCCGAACAGCGCCTTGGCCCGCTCGATCGCCAGATTTTCCGCCACATCGACGAATTCGCAGCCGCCATAGTAGCGCTTGCCCGGATAGCCCTCGGCATATTTGTTGGTCATCACCGAGCCTTGCGCCTGCATCACCGCGCGGGAAACGATGTTCTCGGAGGCGATCAGCTCGATCTCGTGGCGCTGGCGGCCCAGTTCGCTGGTGATGGCGGCGAACAGCGCCGGGTCCGAGGTGGCAAGGTCTTCGGTGAAGAAACCTGATTGGGCGGGCATCGGCGGCTCCTGTGCGGTGGCTTGGGTTGGCGGCTATGTAAAGCACGGCGGGCGGCGCAGAAAGGGGGGAATGCGACGCACGGCATGGTTTGCGCGAAATCGGCGGGGGTTGAGTTCGCCGCCCGGCGCGGTCAAGGTGCACGGGGCACAGCGGAGGCGGCGGATGCGGATCGGCTTTACGGCAAGCACGGCAGAGGCGGCGCAGGTGGCGCTGGCCGATCTGGTGGCGGCTTACGGCCAGTCGCCGCTGGACAAGGCCGAGGTGATCGTGGCGCTGGGCGGCGATGGTTTCATGTTGCAGACGCTGCACGACACCCAGAAGCTGGGCCTGCCGGTTTACGGCATGAACTGCGGCACCATCGGCTTTTTGATGAACGCCTACGAGGCCGAGGGTCTGCCGGAACGGCTGGCGGCGGCGGTGGAGGAAGTGATCCATCCGCTGGCGATGCGGGCGGTAACGTCCGAGGGGCATGTGCACGAGGCGCTGGCGATCAACGAGGTCAGCCTGCTGCGCGCAGGCCCGCAGGCCGCCAAGCTGCGCATCAGCATCGACGGGCGGCAGCGGCTGGCCGAACTGGTCTGCGACGGCGCGCTGGTGGCGACGCCTGCGGGATCGACCGCCTACAACTATTCGGCGCATGGGCCGATCTTGCCGATCGGTTCGGGTGTGCTGGCGCTGACGGCGATGGCGGCGTTCCGGCCGCGGCGCTGGCGCGGCGCGTTGTTGCCGCAGACCGCCGTGGTGCGGTTCGACGTGCTGGAGCCGGAAAAGCGCCCGGTGATGGCCGATGCCGATGGCCGCTCGGTGCGCGATGTGGTGATCGTCGAGATCCGCTCGGAAGCCGGGGTCAGCCACCGCATCCTGTTCGACCCCGGCCACGGGCTTGAAGAACGGCTGCTGAACGAGCAGTTTGCCTGACACCCCGCGGCGCCATGCCGAATTTCATGACGGAGACTGCCATGCCCAATGCCTTGCTGGACCCCTGGACCACGCCCTTTGGCTTGCCGCCGTTCGCGGCGATCCGGGATGAGGATTTCGGGCCGGCCTTCGATGTGGCGCTGGCCGAAGCGCGGGCCAATATCGCGGCGATTGCGGGGGCGGCGGAAGCGCCGACATTTGCCAACACCATTGCGGCGATGGAACTGGCCGAGGCGGCGTTGGACCGGGTGTCGGGGGTGTTCTACAATCTGGCGGGGGCCGACAGCACACCGGCGCGCGAGGCGTTGCAGCGCGATCTGGCGCCGAAGCTGAGCGCCTTTGCCTCGGAAATGACCAACAACCGGGCGCTGTTTGATCGGGTCGAGGCGGTCTGGCAGGGGCGCGAGGCCTTGGCGGGCGAAGAGCGGCGGGTGCTGGAGTTGTATCGGCAGATGTTCGTGCGGTCGGGTGCCAAGCTGGAGGGCGAGGCTGCGGCGCGGCTGACGGCGGTAAAGTCGCGGCTGGCGGTGCTGGGCACGCAGTTCAGCCAGAACCTTTTGGCGGATGAACGCGAGTGGTTCATGGAACTGGCCGAGGCCGATCTGGAAGGCCTGCCGGATTTCGTGCGGGATGCGGCGCGGGCGGCGGGGGTGGAAAAGGGTGCCTCGGGGCCGGTGGTGACGCTGAACCGATCCTTGATCGTGCCGTTCTTGCAGTTTTCGCCACGGCGGGATTTGCGGCAAAAGGCGTATGCTGCCTGGGGCGCGCGCGGGGCGAATGGCAATGCCACCGACAACCGCGGGGTGGCGGCGGAAATTCTGGCGCTGCGCGACGAGCGGGCCAAGTTGCTGGGCTATGCCAGTTTTGCCGATTACAAGCTGGAGCCGGAGATGGCCAAGACCCCGGCCGCGGTGCGCGATCTGTTGCTGCGGGTCTGGGAACCGGCCAAGCGGCAGGCCGAGGCCGATGCGGCGGTCTTGCAGGCGATGATGGCCGCCGATGGGGTGAACGGGCCGCTGGAGGCCTGGGACTGGCGGTATTATTCCGAGAAACGCCGCAAGGCCGAGCATGATCTGGATGAGGCGGCGCTGAAGCCGTATCTTTCCCTGGAGTCGATGATCGCGGCGGCATTCGACTGTGCCAACCGCTTGTTCGGGCTGGAGTTTCGCGCCCTGCCGGGGCCGTTCTACCATGCGGACGTGCGGGGCTGGGAGGTGACGCGCAAGGGCGCGCATGTGGCGGTGTTTCTGGGCGATTACTTCGCGCGCGGCTCGAAACGTTCGGGGGCCTGGTGTTCGGCGATGCGCAGCCAGCGCAAGCTGGGGGCGGATGTGCGGCCGATCGTGGTGAACGTCTGCAACTTCGCCAAGGGCACGCCTTCGCTGCTGTCTTATGACGACGCGCGCACGATGTTCCACGAGTTCGGCCATGCGCTGCATCAGATGCTGTCGGATGTGACCTACGGCTTCATCTCGGGCACCTCGGTAGCGCGGGATTTCGTCGAATTGCCAAGCCAGCTTTATGAGCATTGGCTGGAGGTGCCGCAGGTGCTGGAGCGGCACGCGCGGCACTGGCAGACCGGCGAGCCGATGCCTGCCGACATGTTGAAGCGGCTGCTGGCGGCGGGGACTTACGATCAGGGCTTTGCCACGGTGGAGTTTGTGGCCTCGGCACTGGTGGATCTGGCGTTTCACGAGGGCGCAGCCCCGGCGGACCCGATGGCGATGCAGGCGCAGGTGCTGGAAGGGCTGGGGATGCCACGGGCGATTTCCATGCGCCACGCCACGCCACATTTCGCGCATGTGTTTTCCGGCGACGGCTATTCCTCGGGCTATTACAGCTACATGTGGTCCGAGGTGATGGACGCCGACGCCTTTGCTGCCTTCGAGGAAGCGGGGGATGCATTTGATCCTGCGGTGGCGGCGCGGCTGGAGAAGTTCATCCTGTCGGCGGGTGGCAGTCAGGAGGCCGAGGCGCTGTATCTGGCGTTTCGGGGGCGGATGCCGGGGGTGGAGGCTTTGCTGAAGGGGCGTGGGCTGGACGCGGCTTGAGTGTGGCAGGCGCCGGGGGTTTCACACCCCCGGGCCCCCGTGGGATACTTTTGCAGAGAAGAAACCGGGGTTAGCGAAGTGCGCTGGGTGGCTGGCCAAAGGCACGGCGGAAGGCGCGGCTGAGGCTGGCGGCGGAGGAAAAGCCGGTGCGCAGGGCAATCTCGGCCAGCGGGTGGTGGGTGTCGGTGGTCAGGCGGCGGGCGGTTTGCAGCCGCAGGTGCAGCACATAGGCGCCGGGGGTCAGGCCGAGGTTTTCGCGGAAAAGCTGTTCAAGGCGGCGGGGCGACAAGTTCAGGGCGGCGGCAGTGGCGCTGACGGGTTCGGGGGCGTCGATGCGGGCTTCCATCCGGGCGATGGCGGCGGCGACGCGGGGGTTCAGGCGGGTTTTCGGCGGCTGGGGGCCGAGTTGTGGCTCGTGGCCGGGCCTCGCGGTGGTGATGAACGAGGCCGCCACTGCAAGTGCCAGCGCCGGGCCGTGGCGGGCGGCGATCAGGTGCAGCATCAGGTCGGCGGCGGGGGCGGCACCACCCGCGGTAAAGCGGTTGCCCGACAGCACGAAACGGTCCGGCGCCACCTCGATCTGCGGGTGGGCGGCGGCGAGGTCTTCCAGATCCTCCCAATGCACGGTGGCGCGGTGGCCGTTCAGCAGGCCCGCGCGCGCCAGCACCCAGGGCCCCGCGTCGATGCCGCCGATGGCGGTGAACCGCGGCGCCATGCGGGAAAGGTCGCGGATCAGCGGCGCGGTGGCGACCTGCGACTGGCGGAACCCGGCGATCACGATCAGCACATCGGCCCCGGCGGCGGTTTGCAGCGGGCCAGCGGAGGGCAACTGGATACCGCAGGTCAGCGGCACTGGCTGGCCATCGGGCGACACCACGCGCCAGCGGAACGCGTCCTGCCCCAGATGCCGGTTGGCGGAGCGCAGCGGGTCCAGCGTGCTCGCCACCTCCAGGATCGAGGATTGTGGCAGCACCAGCAGGGCGATCGACAGCGGCTGCGTTGACGGGGCAAAGATCGTTGCGGTTTTTGACATGTTTCTTTCGTAAAACGCCAAGCGCCGGTCTGCAAGGGCGTTAGGGTTGGCGGTAACATCTGGAGGACGCCCATGCCGCTTGCCATCAACCGCGAGGTTTTCATCACCTGTGCCATCACCGGCTCGGGTGGCACGCAAGACCGCTCGCCGCATGTGCCGCGCAGCCCGGCGCAGATTGCCGAAAGTGCTATTGCGGCGGCCCAGGCCGGGGCGGCGGTGGTGCATTGCCATGTGCGCGACCCCGAAACCGGCAAGGCCGCGCGCGATCCGGCGCTTTATCGCGAGGTGACCGAGCGCATCCGCGACAGTGCCACCGACGTGGTCTTGAACCTGACGGCGGGGATGGGCGGCGATCTGTTGTTCGACGGCACCGAGGCGATGGGGCGGCCCTCGCCGCGCAGCGACATGGCGGGTGCTGCCGAACGGGTGGCGCATGTGGTGGAGTGCCGGCCCGAGATCTGCACGCTGGATTGCGGCACGATGAACTTCAACGAGGCCGATTACGTGATGGTCAACACCCCCGGCATGTTGCGCGACATGGGCGCACGGATGCGCGATTCCGGCGTGCGGATCGAGATCGAGGCCTTTGATACCGGGCATCTGTGGTTCGCCAAGGAACTGGTCAAGGAAGGCATCATTCCGGCGCCGGTGCTGGTGCAACTTTGCATGGGCGTGCCCTGGGGGGCGCCGGACGATCTGAACACCTTCCTCGCCATGGTCAACAACGTGCCTGCCGACTGGCACTGGTCGGCGTTCTCGATCGGGCGGCACCAGATGCCCTATGTGGCGGCCGCCGTGCTGGCCGGGGGCAACGTGCGGGTGGGGCTGGAGGACAACCTCTGGCTGGACAAGGGCGTGCTGGCCACCAACGCGCAACTGGTGGAGCGGGCGGTTTCCATCATCTCGAACCTGGGGGCGCGGGTGATCACGCCTGCGGAGGTGCGGGCGAAACTGGGGTTGGAGAAACGCGCGCCGGTCGCAAAATGAGGCGGGTTCTGGCACTGGCGTTGCTGCTTGCGGCCTGCGTGCCGCAATCGAAAGCCGAGGATGCCGGGCAGCCGCAGGCCGACTGCCCGGGCGGCAAGATGGTGGTCACCATGTCTGGGCCGACCTGCGTCAGGCTGCTGCCGGATGCGGGCAAGGCCTGCACCTCGAACGACCAATGCGAGGGGTCGTGCATGGCCGACAGCCGGACCTGTTCGGCCTCGACGCCGATGTTCGGCTGTTTCTCGACGCTGGAAAACGGCGTCGCCACCCCGATGCTCTGCGTCGATTGAACGGAATTGCGGTGCGGCTGCACCGATGCGGGAGAAGTTTCATGGCGCGCAAGGCGGCAATCATTGGCGGCGGGGTGATCGGTGGCGGCTGGGCGGCGCGGTTCCTTCTGAACGGCTGGGATGTTTCGGTGTTCGACCCCGACCCCGAGGCGGGCCGCAAGATCGGTGAAGTGCTGGCCAACGCCCGCGCCAGCCTGCCGGCACTTTCTGACGTTCCCATGCAATCCGAGGGTGCGCTGTCGTTTGCCACCAGCATCACCGAAGCCGTTGAAGGTGCGGATTACATTCAGGAATCGGTGTCGGAGCGGCTGGACCTGAAGCACCGGGTTTTTGCACAGATCCAACAATCCAGCCACGGCGTGCCGATCGGCTCTTCGACCTCGGGGTTCAAGCCCAGCGAGTTGCAGCAGGGGGCGGCGGATCCATCGGTGATCTTTGTCGCCCATCCGTTCAACCCGGTTTACCTTTTGCCGCTGGCCGAAGTGGTGCCCTCGGCGCAGACCGACGCGGGCCTCGTGGAACGCGCCAAGGAAACGCTGCGCGAGATCGGCATGTTCCCCTTGCATGTGCGCAAGGAGATCGATGCCCACATCGCGGATCGGTTCCTGGAGGCGGTGTGGCGCGAGGCCTTGTGGCTGGTGAAGGATGGCGTCGCCACCACCGAGGAGATTGACGAGGCGATCCGCATGGGCTTTGGCTTGCGCTGGGGCCAGATGGGGCTGTTCGAGACCTACCGCGTGGCGGGTGGCGAGGCCGGGATGAAGCATTTCATGGCGCAGTTCGGGCCGTGCCTGACCTGGCCCTGGACCAAGCTGATGGACGTGCCGGAGTTCAACGACGAGTTGGTGGACCTGATCGCCGGGCAGTCCGATGCGCAATCGGGGATGCACAGCATCCGCGAGCTGGAACGCATCCGCGACCAGAACCTGATCGGTTTCCTGCGGGTCTTGAAGGAACGCAACTGGGGTGCAGGCAAGGTGCTGCTGGAGCATGACGCGCTGCGGCGGGCGGCGCTTCCCGTGCCCGTGCCGGGCACTGGTCCGCTGGAAATGGCGCACCTGACGGTGCTTCCGGGCTGGATCGACTACAACGGCCACATGACCGAAAGCCGCTATCTGTTCGCGGCTTCGGAAACCTCGGACGCTTTCTTGCGCTTTATCGGGGCGGATGTGGCCTATGTCGGCACCGGCTACAGCTATTACACCGCCGAGACCCACATCATGCATCTGGGCGAGGCGAAGCTGGGGGATGCACTGACGGGCTCGGTGCAGGTGCTGGCGGCGGATGAAAAGCGGCTGCACATCTTCATCCGCATCCTGAAAGGCGGCGAGGCGGTGGCGACGCTGGAACAGATGCTGCTGCATGTCGATATGGCGGCGGGCAAGACCTGCGCGGCACCCAAGGCGATCCTGGACCGGCTGCTGCCGATCGCCGCCGCCCATGCACCGCTGCCGCGCCCCGAGGCGGCGGGTCGCCACGTCGGCCAAAGGAAAGCGTGATGGATTTCGGCCTGTCCGACGAACAGCGGATGATCGTCGCCACCACGCGGGCCTTCGTGGAGGCCGAGTTGTATCCGCATGAGGCGATGGTCGAACGCACCGGCCATCTGCCGATGGAGGTGATCCGCGAGGTGCAGGCCAAGGCGATTGCCGCCGGGCTTTACGCCGCCAACATGCCCGAGGAGGTGGGTGGTGCCGGTCTCGATACCCTGACCTGGCTTTTGTATGAAAAGGAACTGGGCCGAGCGAATTATGCGCTGCACTGGACCTGCGTGGCGCGGCCCTCCAACATCCTGCTGGCGGGCACGGCCGAGCAGCGCGAGCGGTATCTGCTGCCTTGCGTGCGCGGCGAGAAATGGGATTGCCTGGCGATGACCGAACCCGGCGCCGGGTCCGATCTGCGCGGCATGAAAGCCACGGCGCGGCTGGAGGGCGGCGACTGGGTGCTGAACGGCACCAAGCATTTCATCAGCCACGCCGATCTGGCGGATTTCGCCATCGTGTTCATGGCGAGCGGCGAGGAAGACACTCCGCGTGGGCGAAAGAAGCGGATCACCGCGTTTTTCGTGGACAAGGGCACGCCGGGCTTCACGGTGCGCGACGGCTACCGCAACGTCAGCCACCGGGGCTATACCAACGCGATCCTGGAGTTCGACAACTGCCGCCTGCCCGCGGCGCAAGTGCTGGGCGAGGCCCACAAGGGGTTTGATGTCGCCAACACCTGGCTGGGGGCGACCCGGTTGCAAGTCGCCTCCACCTGCCTTGGCCGCGCCGAACGGGCGCTGGGGCTGGCGATCAGCTATGCCGCCGAGCGTCGGCAGTTCGGCCAGCAGATCGGCAAGTTCCAGGGCGTGTCGTTCAAGCTGGCCGATATGGCGATGGAGTTGAAGGCGGCAGAACTGCTGACCCGCGAGGCGGCGTGGAAGTTCGATCAGGGCACGGTGACCGAGGCCGACATGTCGATGGCCAAGCTGAAGGCGACCGAAGTGCTGGCAATGGTGGCGGACGAGGCGATCCAGATCCATGGCGGCATGGGGCTGATGGACGAGTTGCCGCTGGAACGGATCTGGCGCGACGCGCGGGTGGAGCGGATCTGGGAGGGCACCTCGGAAATCCAGCGCCATATCATCAGTCGCGAGCTGCTGCGGGCGGTGGATGGCTGACAGGCCGGGGGTTTTCCACCCCCGGACCCCCGGAGGATATTTGAGAACAGATGAAACGAAATGTTAACCTTGAGTCGGCAGATTGGTTGCACGGTACAGGCGGGGACGCCGATGACCGTAACAGGTGAAGATTCCCTGCTCCCTTGGCTGGGGGCAGGGCGTCTCCTTTCCTCATTCATCTGTTTGAAGATATCCTCGGGGGTCCGGGGGCAGACAGCCCCCGGCTGGTTCAGCCAGCGCGGGCACCAGACATGACAGACCTGTCGCGCCTGCTGCGCCCGAGGTCTATTGCGGTGCTGGGCTCGGTCTGGGCCGAGAATGTGATTGCGCAATGCCGCAAGATGGGGTTCGCGGGGCCGGTCTGGCCGGTGCATCCCTTAAAGCAGAACATCGGCGGTCTGCCTGCTTATCCCTCGCTGGCCGATCTGCCCGGCGTGCCGGATGCCACCTTCATCGGGGTGAACCGGCATGCCACGGTCGAGGTTGTACGCGAGCTGGCGGCGATGCGGGCGGGGGGGGCGATCTGTTTTGCTTCGGGCTGGACCGAGGCGGGCGAGCCGGGGTTGCAGGCGGCTTTGGTAGCGGCGGCGGGGGAAATGCCGATCCTGGGGCCGAACTGCTATGGGGTGATCAACTACCTCGACGGCGCGCTCTTGTGGCCCGACCAGCATGGCGGGCGGCGGGTGGAGCGCGGGGTGGCGCTGCTGTCGCAATCCTCCAACATCGTGATCAACCTGACGATGCAGGCCCGCGCTTTGCCGGTGGCCTATGTGGCCTGTCTGGGCAATGCCGCACAGGTGGGGTTGGCGGAACTGGCGGGCGCCTTGCTGGATGACGAGCGGGTGACGGCCATTGGCATGTATGTCGAGGGTATCGACGATGCGCCCGGCTTTGCGGCTTTGGCGCAAGCGGCGCGGGCGGCGGGCAAGGGCGTGGTTTGCCTGAAATCCGGCAAGACCGAGCTTTCCCGCACCGCGGCGGCCTCGCATACCGCGTCCTTGGCGGGGGGCGGCGCGGCCTCCAGCGCCTTTCTGCGGCAGGCGGGGGTGGCGGAGGTTTCGACCTTGCCGGAACTGCTGGAGACGCTGAAAATCTTCCACGCCCACGGGCCGCAGATCGGCACGCGGCTTTGTTCGCTGTCGTGCTCGGGCGGCGAGGCGGGGTTGGTGGCGGACCTCGCGGCGCCGTTCGGGATCGACTTTCCGCCGCCCTCGGCAGAGCAGCGGCAGCGGTTGGGCGAGGTACTGGGGCCGATTGTCACCATTGCCAACCCGCTGGATTATCACACCTTCATCTGGGGCGACGGGCCGCGCACCACCGAGGTTTTCACCACCATGCTGGCGGGCTATGACGCGGGCATCTTCATTATCGACCCGCCGCGGCCCGACCGCTGTGACCCGGCAAGTTTCGGCCCGGCGCTGGAGGCGATTGTTGCGGCGGGGCAGGCGACCGGAAAACCGGCCTTTGCCGTGGCCTCCTTGCCGGAGAATTTCGACGAGGCATTGGGCGAGGACATGCTGGCGCGCGGCGTGGTGCCGCTGATGGGGCTGGAGGCGGCTTTGGGGGCGATCAAGGCGGCGCAGACGCCGGGCGGGGTGCCGGGGTGGCGGCCTTTGGCGGCGGGGCCGGAGCGCGACGCGCGGCTTTTGTCGGAGGCCGAGGCCAAGGGGTTGCTGGTGGCGGCGGGCGTGGCGGTGCCGCTGTTCGTGGCGGCGGAGACGTTGGCGGAACTGATGCCGAAGGCTGCGGCTTTGGTGCCGCCGTTGGCGCTGAAAGGCTTGGGGTTTGCCCACAAGACCGAGGCTGGGGCGGTGAGGTTGGGGCTTGCCACGCTGGCAGGTCAGGCCGAAATGCCGGGGGCCAGCGGTTATCTGGCCGAGGAGATGGTGACGGGTGCGGTGGCCGAGGTGCTGCTGGGGCTGCGGCGAGACCCGGTCTATGGGGTCAGCCTGACGCTGGGCCTCGGCGGGGTGACGGCGGAACTGCTGGCGGATACGGTGACGCTGATCCTGCCGGTGACCGAGGCCGAGGTGCTTGCGGCCTTGCGACGGCTTCGGCTGTGGCCGTTGCTGGACGGCTATCGCGGCCGGGTGCGGGCGGATGTGCCGGCGCTGGTTGCGATGGCGATGCGGCTGGCGGCGCTGATGCAGGCCGACGCCAGCCTTGAGGAAATTGAGCTTAACCCGGTGCTGCTGCGCGAGACCGGTGCCGTGGCGGTGGATGCGCTGATCAGAAAGGTGATGCCATGATGCAGATGTTGACCGATGGCCCGATCCGCACCCGGCGCGAGGGGGCGGTGCTGGAGGTGACGCTGGACCGCCCGAAAGCCAACGCAATTGACCTGATCACCAGCCGGATCATGGGGCTGGTGTTCCGGGATTTCCGCGATGACGACAGCCTGCGCGTGGCGATCCTGCGGGCGGCGGGCGAGAAATTCTTCTGCCCCGGCTGGGACTTGAAGGCGGCGGCGGGTGGCGATGCCGTGGACGGCGACTATGGCGTGGGCGGCTTTGGCGGCCTGCAGGAACTGCCCAATCTCAACAAGCCGGTGATTGCGGCGGTGAACGGCATCTGCTGCGGTGGCGGGCTGGAACTGGCGCTGTCTTGCGATCTGATCCTGGCGTCGGCCACCGCAACCTTCGCGCTGCCGGAGATCCGGTCGGGCACGGTGGCCGATGCTGCCAGCATCAAGCTGCCCAAGCGCATCCCCTATCATGTGGCGATGGACCTGCTGCTGACCGGGCGCTGGTTCGATGCCGAGGAGGCCCTGCGCTGGGGCCTGCTGCGCGAAGTTTGCGCGCCGGGGGATTTGCTGGCCAAGGCCTGGGATCTGGCGCGGATGCTGGAGGCCGGGCCGCCGCTGGTCTATGCCGCGATCAAGGAAGTGGTGCGCGAGGCCGAGAACATGCGGTTTCAGGACGCGCTGAACCGCATCACCAAGCGGCAGATGCCGACAGTGGACCGGCTCTATTCCAGCGAGGATCAATTGGAGGGGGCCAAGGCATTCGCCGAAAAGCGCGACCCGGTGTGGAAGGGGCGCTGATATTTGCGACGGTTTTGTGTCGCGGATGCGCGGGGGCGCCCGGCCTTGCGGCGCTAGTCTGGTGGCAAGGCCGCATCGGGTATGTGTGCCGGAAAAACGCCGGAGCGGGTGTGGACGAGACCGATTTCATCATCGTGGGCGCGGGGTCAGCGGGATGCGTGCTGGCCAACCGCTTGACGGAATCCGGCAAATTCCGGGTGACGCTGCTGGAGGCGGGCGGCTCGGACCGGCGATTTTTCGTGGCCTTGCCATTGGGTTACGGCAAGCTGTTCTACAACCCTGCGGTGAACTGGCTTTACAAAACCGAACCTGACCCCGGTCTGGCCGGGCAAAGCGACCACTGGCCGCGGGGCAGGCTGCTGGGCGGGTCGTCCTCGATCAACGCGATGGTGTGGATCAGGGGGCACCGGGCGGATTACGAGGAATGGGGGGCCGAAAACCCCGGCTGGGGCTGGCCGGACGTGCTGGCCGCCTATCGCGCCATCGAGGATACCGAGGCTGGCGGCGATGACTGGCGCGGCACCGGCGGGCCACTGTTCATCGCGGCCAATCGCTCGGGTTTGCATCCGCTGGTGCAGGACTATGTGGCGGCCTGCGAAAGTGCGGGGCTGCCGTTCAACCCGGATTTCAACGGCGCCGAGCAGGAAGGTTGCGGCAGCTACCAGATGACCATCAAGGCCGCGCGACGCAACTCGACGGCGCGGGCGTTTCTGCGACCGGCGATGCGGCGGGCCAATCTGCGGGTGGAAACCGGGGCGCAGGTGACGCGGGTGCTGATCGAGCAGGGCCGCGCGGTGGGGGTGGAATACCGGCAGAGCGGGGTGACGCGCGTCTTGCGGGCGCGGGCCGAGGTGATTTTGGCGGGCGGCGCGGTGAACTCGCCGCAGCTTTTGCAACTGTCGGGCATCGGGCCGGGTGGGCTGTTGCAGGGCCTTGGCATCCCGGTGCTGCGCGACAACCCCAATGTCGGCGACCATCTGAGTGACCATCAGGGCATCAACTACACCTGGCGGATGCAAGTGCCGACCTATAACGACCAGTTGCGTCCGTGGTGGGGCAAGCTGCGGGCCGGGTTGCAATATGTCTTGGGCGGGAATGGGCCGCTGGCGAAATCCATCAACCACGGCGGCGGGTTCTTCCGCACCTCGCCTGATTTGCCACGCCCCAACATGCAACTGTATTTTCAGGCGTTTTCCACCCTGATCCCGCGCAATGGCGAACGGCCCTTGCTGACGCCCGACCCGTTTTCCGGCATGTCGATCGGGCTTTCCAACTGCCGCCCGACCAGCCGCGGCCATATCCGCATCCGCTCGGCCGACCCATTGGCGCATCCGGCAATCACCGCCAATGCATTTGCCACTGAACATGACGTGGCCGAAATGCTGGCGGCGGTGAAGTTCCTGCGCCGGATCGCGGCACAACCGGCGATGGCCCGGCTGATCGCCGAAGAATTGCGCCCCGGCCCTGCGGTCACCAGCGACGAGGCGCTGACCGACGATTTCCGCCACCGCTCCGGCACGGTCTATCACCCCTCCTGCACGGCGCGGATGGGGCCGGACCCGGCGACGTCCGTAGTCGATGCCCGGCTGCGGGTGCATGGCGTGGATGGCCTGCGGGTGATCGACGCCAGCGCCTTTCCCAACCTGATCGCCGGCAACACCAACGCGCCCGCGATCCTGATGGGCTGGAAAGGTGCCGATCTGGTGCTGCAAGACCGGCGCTAAGGCTTTCACCTTTGCACAAATATCCCCCGCGGAGCGTCCTGCCTCTGCCGCAAGAACCGCCGCTCATCGGGCGTGACCGCCCTCTTCGCAATCCGGCGTCCTATTCGCCGCGCGGAAACCGCTTGAACTCTTCCAGCACGTTCAGGTCCATGTGGTTGCGCATGTAGCGTTCCGAGGCCTGCTGCAACGGCTGATGATCCCAGGGGAAATACGCCCCGTTGCGCAGCGCCTCGTAAACCACCCAGCGCCGCGCCTGGCTTTCGCGCACCGCCGCGTCGAACCGCGGCAAGTCCCAGCGGGCATCGGCCAGGCCGCGGAAATGCGCCAGCATCGCGGCCCCCCGCGGGTCGGCGGCGAGGTTGTGGCGTTCCTCGGGGTCGGTTTCCAGATCGAACAGCACCTCGGGGTCGGCAGCGCAACGGACATATTTCCAGCCTCCCTGCCGCAGCCCGACCATCGGGGTGATCGAGCCTTCGGCGGCATATTCCATCGCCACCGGGCTGCTGCGGGCAAAGCCGCGCGCCAGCGGCACCAGGCTTTCGCCGTCCGTCCACGGCATCACCGCTTCCATCGAAATCCCCGCCAGATCGCACACCGTCGGCGTCACATCCAGCGTCGAGACCGGGGTTTCCACCAGGCCGGGCTCCAACCCTGCCGCGGAAATCATCAGCGGCACCCGGGCCGCGCCTTCGAAGAAGTTCATCTTGAACCACAGCCCGCGCCGCCCCAGCATCTCGCCGTGGTCGGACACGAACACCACCACCGCTTCCTGTCGTGTCGCCTCCAGCACCGCCAGAACCTCGCCGATCTTGTCGTCGATATACGAGATGTTGGCGAAATAGCCCTGCCTTGCGCGGCGGATATGCTCGGGCGTCACCTCGGTGGCGCGGAAGTCGCAGGCATCCAGCAGGCGTTGGGAATGTGGGTCCTGATCTTCGTAGGCGATGGCCTCGGGCGGCTCCAGATGGGCGCAATCGTTGTAGAGATCCCAGTATTTGCGCCGCGCCACGAAGGGGTCGTGCGGGTGGGTGAACGACACCGTCAGGCTCCAGGGCCGGGGGTCGGCGCCGCGGGCCAGATCGTAAAGCTTCTGGCAGGCCATGTGGGCCACGTCGTCGTCATATTCCAACTGGTTGGTGATCTCGGCCACGCCGGCACCGGTGACCGAGCCGAGGTTGTGATACCACCAGTCGATCCGCTGCCCCGGTTTGCGGTAATCGGGGGTCCAGCCGAAATCGGCGGGGTAGATGTCGGTGGTCAGGCGTTGCTCGAAGCCGTGCAACTGGTCGGGGCCGACGAAATGCATCTTGCCGGACAGGGCGGTCTGATAGCCCGCGCGGCGCAGATGGTGGGCGTAGGTCGGGATGTCCGAGGCGAACTCGGCGGCGTTGTCATAGACCCTTGTGCGGCTGGGCAGTTGCCCCGACATGAACGACGCGCGGGCCGGGGCGCAGAGCGGCGAAGCGGTATAGGCATTGGCAAAGCGCACCGAGCGGTCGGCCAGCGCCCGCAGGTTGGGGGCATGCAGCCAATCCGCCGGGCCATCGGGGAACAGCGTGCCGGTCAGTTGATCCACCATGACGACCAAAATGTTGGGCAGGATGTTGGGTTGGTCGGTCATGGCGGGCTCCGGCTGTGGCGGTTGGGGTGCAGCCTAGCCATCCAACCGACCGGGCGATAGCGCAGAAAAGACCGCTCCGGGCGCGGATACGAACTGCGCAGGCCCGTCATCAAAGCGTCTTTGGCGGGTCAAATGGGCGTTACCGAAAGCCGTCATGGCTCGGGCGACCCTCGCAGCCATGGAGACCATGATGAGAACGACGATCCTCGCCACCCTGCTTCTGACCGCCGCTCTGCCCGCCGCCGCCGAAGATTTCGGCGTCATGGTCGATCAGATGCTGGCCGAGAAATCCGCAGCCCTGTTCGGCATTGCCAAGCCGCTGGCCGAAAGCGCCGCGGAAAGTGCCGAATTCGGCTATCGCAAGCCCGAATCCACGGCTGCCGACAGTGTCGCGCTGGCCGAGGGCCTGACCGCCAGCTTCCTGACCCGCGATGCCGCCGATTCCACCGACATGATGGCGTTCTTCCCGGCTGACAATCCGACCCACATCATCGCCTGCGTCGAAGGCGATGCCGAAGAGGTGGCGGCCGGCAAGATGCAGCCCGGCGTGCAGCGCATCGCACTGGCGGATGGCAAGGTTGAAACCATCGTGCGCGGCACCTCGTCCTGCGACGGCATCCGCACCACCGCCTGGGGCACCATCCTGTTCACCGAAGAGGATGACCGCGGCGGCGCCTACGAGCTTTACGATCCGCTGACCACCACCAACGTCACCATCCTGGACCGCGACACCGGCGAAAGCTCGGACCCGGCCAAGGTGGTGCGCCGCATGGCGCTGCCGACGATGGCCTGGGAAGGCATCGAGGTGATGGCCAATGGCGTGGTCTATGCCGGCGACGAGTTGCGCCCCGGTGACGGCGACCTGATCGGCAATGACGGCGGCGCGATCTTCAAGTTTGTGCCCGAAACCCCGGCTGCGGGCGGCATGATCACCGATCCGGCGGCCTCGCCCTTCGCGGCGGGCAAGCTCTATGCGATGCAGGTGTCGTGCTATGGCGACAAGGTGCAGTTCGGTCAGGGCTGCGAAACCGGCGTTGCCGGCTGGATCGAGGTGAAGGCCAACAAGGCGCGGGCCGAGGCGAACTTCAAGGGTGCGACCGGCTATTATCGCCCCGAGGACCTGCACGCCGACTCCAGCTATACCGGCGAAGGCCTGCGGTTCTGCTGGACCAACACCGGCAACGAAGGCGCGCAAAACTTTGCCGAAACCATGTGCGCGGTCGATCTGGCGCCGATGGAAGTGAAGATGGGCGAGAAAGACGGCAAGGAGTTCTTCAACACCTCGGTCGTGCGCTTCATCGAGGGTGACAAGGACATGAACGCGATGGACAACCTGGCCTTCCAGCCCGGCACCGGCGTTCTTTACGTCATCGAGGACCATGACAACGGCGATATCTGGGCCTGCCTGCCCGATGGTGCTGACCGCAACCTCAAGACCGACGGCTGCATCAAGGTTCTGTCGGTGAAGGACACCGGTGCCGAGCCGACCGGCTTTGTTTTCGCGCCGGATGGCAAGACCGCCTATGTCTCGATCCAGCATTCCGACGACAGCGCGATGCCGAAGGTCGATGATTACGGCACCGACGATGTGCTGGTGATCTCGGGCTTTGGCGACGTGGCCAAGTAACGCCAGCAAACGTTGTGAAGCGATAGGAAGGGGGGCGGAAACGCCCTCCTTTGTCGTATTCCGGCCGGGAAGTGGCGCGAACGGGCGGGGATGTTGCGGGTCTGCGGCATCAGATGAGGCAGCACGTCAGAAAAACCGGGAAAGGCAGGGCATGGCCGTCAGAACCGCGTTTGCACATTCGATTGTCGAACATGAGGACATGGGCATCGTGATGTCCGATGGTTGCCGGTTGTCGGCGCGGGTGTGGATGCCTGTTGATGCCGGGGAAAACCCGGTTCCGGCGGTGCTGGAATACATCCCCTACCGCAAGCGCGACGGCACGCTGCCACGGGACGAGCTGATGCACCCCTATGTCGCGGGGTATGGTTATGCCTGCGTGCGGGTGGACATGCGCGGCAATGGCGACAGCGAAGGGCTGATGGACGACGAATACACAGCACTTGAACTGGCGGATGCCTGTGCGGTGATTGGCTGGCTGGCGGCGCAGCCGTGGTGCAGCGGCTCTGTGGGGATGATGGGAAAAAGCTGGGGTGGCTTCAACTGTTTGCAGACCGCCGCCCTGCGCCCGCCGGCGTTGCGGGCGGTGATTTCGGTCTGTTCGACCACCGACCGTTTTGCCGATGACATCCATTTCAAGGGCGGGTGTCTCTTGAATGAAAACCTCGGCTGGGGGGCGGTGATGTTGTCCTATTCCTCGCGCCCTGCGGACCCTGTGTTGCGGGCGGATTGGCGCGCGGATTGGCTGAAGCGGCTGGAGGCGCAGCCGTTTCTGGCGCCGCGCTGGGCCGGGCATCAGGCGCGGGATGGCTATTGGAAACACGGCTCGATCTGCGAGGATTGGGCGGCGGTGCAGGTGCCGGTGCTGTCGATCGGCGGCTGGGCCGACAATTACATGAACACCGTGGGGCATCTGCTGGAACATCAGCAAAGCCCGGTGCAGGGGATCATCGGGCCTTGGGTGCATCAGTATCCGCACACGGCGGTGCCGGGGCCGGCCATCGGTTTTCTGCAACTGGCGGTTCGGTGGTGGGACCGCTGGCTGAAGGGCATCGCCAATGGGGCCGAAAACGACCCGGCGTTGCGGGCCTACATGCTGCACTCCGCGCCGCCCGACGCCAGCGCCGCGCATCGCGCCGGGCATTGGCTGACCGAGGCGGAGTGGCCGTCCTCGCGGGTGCAGCGGCGGGTGATGCCGCTGTCGGCGGGCGGGGTGCTGGGCGGCGAGGGCGGGTCTCTGGCGGTGAAGGTGAAAACCCCGCAGCACCTTGGCCTGCATACCGGCGAGTTCTTCCCGATGGGGCTGAACGCCGAAATGCCGGGCGATCAGGCGGCGGATGATGCGCTGTCGGTGTGTTTTGATACCGCACCGCTGGACGCAGCGCTGGACCTGCTGGGAGCGGCGCGGCTGTCGTTGCGGCTGACCTGCGATCAGCCGTTTGCCTTTGTGGTGGCGCGGCTGTGCGATGTGGCGCCTGATGGCAAATCGGTGCGCATCTGCCATGGCATGCTGAACCTGCGGCACCGCGACAGCATGGAAGCCCCGATACCGGTGCCGGTGGGGGCTGCGTTTGGCGCAAGTTTCGATCTGGACCTGACCGGCTACCGCCTTGTCCCCGGGCACCGGCTGCGGCTGGCGCTTTCGACGACCTATTGGCCGTTCGTCTGGCCCAGCCCGAAGGCCGCGACGTTGACGCTGCTTTCGGGGGCGCTGGACTTGCCGGTGCATCGGGGCAGCGATGCCGAATGGACGCCGCCCGAACCCGAAGCCGCAGCACCCTGGAAACACCGGGTGCTGCGCCAGGGCAAGGCGGTGCGGCGGATCGAGACCGATCTGATTACCGGCCGCGTGGCGCTGCTGGTGGAAGACGACGGCGGCACGGTGGAGAACCTGACGCACGGCCTGATCACCGGCGAGACCATGGCCGAGCGCTGGCGCATCCATCCCGACGATCCCACCCAAGCCCATGCCGAAATCCGCTGGACGCAAAGCCTTGCGCGCGGGGCGTGGTCGGTGCGCACCGAGGCCGAGGCCGAAATGCGTGCCAGTGGCGATTCCCTGACTTTGACCGCGCGGCTGCGGGCTTGGGAGGGCGAGGCGCTGGTGTTTGACCGCAACTTTGCCGAGCAAGTGAGACGCGACCACATTTAGGCGGAATCCGACGCTTCTGGCCCGCGAAAAAGATTGTCGCAAACCGCCCGGATGCGCCATGCTCGGGCAAAACATAACAAGACATTCAGGGAGGAACACCAATGAAAGACGATCTTGCACGACTTGTGGACCGGATCGACGCCGCGCGGATCAGCCGCCGGTCGTTTCTGAACCGCACCGCGGCTTTCGGGCTGACGGCGGCGCTGGGCACCTCGTTCCTGCCGGGGTCGGCGCGGGCCGAACCGAAGCAGGGCGGTATCCTGAAAATCGGTCTGGGCGGCGGCGAGACCACCGATGCGCTGGACCCGGGGCTGGCCGATGGTCCGGCCTCGTTCGCGGTGGGGCGGCAGTGGGGCGACACGCTGGTCAACGTGACGGCCACCGGCGAGATCGAACCGTTGCTGGCGGAATCCGTGACTGGCAATGCCGAAGGCACGGTCTGGACCTTCGCGATCCGTCAGGGCGTGAAATTCCACAATGGTGCGGCGCTGACCACAGATGACGTGGTGGCAACGCTGAAGCGCCATTCCGACGAGGCCTCGAAATCCGGGGCCTTCGGGGTGATGCAGGGTATTACCGAGATCAAGGCCGATGGCACCAACGTGGTGGTGACGCTGGCCGCCGGCAACGCCGACCTGCCGTATCTGATGGCCGATTACCACCTGATCGTGCAGCCCAACGGCGGGCTGGATGACGTGAACGCCGCCATCGGCACCGGGCCTTACAAGCTGGTCACCGCCGAGGCCGGGGTGCATTACAGCTTTACCAGAAACACCGACGACTGGAACACCGCGCGCGGCCATTACGACGAGGTCGAGCTGCTGATCATCAACGATGCCACCGCGCGGTCTTCGGCCCTGCAATCGGGCCAGGTTCACATGATCAACCGGGTGGAGCCGAAGGTGGCCAAACTGCTGGGCCGCTCGCCCGGCGTCATGGTCAAGAACGTCTCGGGCCGCGGGCATTACGTGTTCATCATGCATTGCAATACTGCGCCGTTCGACAACAAGGACCTGCGGCTGGCGCTGAAATACGCCATCGACCGGCAGGAGATGGTCGACAAGATCCTCGACGGCTTTGGCGGTATCGGCAACGACATCCCGATCAATGCCTCGTATCCGCTGTTCGACGAAACGCTGGAGCAACGCCCGTTCGACCTGGCCAAGGCCACCGAGCATTACAAGGCCTCGGGGCATGACGGCAGCCCGATCGTGCTGCGGGTGGCCGATGGCGCATTCCCCGGTGCCGTGGATGCGGCGGCGCTGTTCCAGCAATCGGCGGCCAAGGCGGGTATCCCGCTGGAGATCAAGCGCGAGCCCGACGATGGCTACTGGTCCAACGTCTGGAACGTGCAGCCGTTCTGCGCGTCCTATTGGGGCGGGCGGCCGGTGCAGGACCAGATGTATTCCACGGCCTATCTTTCCACCGCCGACTGGAACGACACCAAATACAACAACCCCGAGTTCGACGCGCTGATCCTGCAGGCAAGGTCGGAAACCGACCTGGCCAAGCGCAAGGAGCTTTACAGCAAGGTGGCCCACATCCTGAACGACGACGGCGGCGTGATCTGCCCGATGTTCAACGACTTCATCGATGCCCATACCGACCAGGTCACCGGTTGGGAGGGCGATCCCAACTACGAAATGATGGGTGGCTTTGCCTCGTCGAAAACCTGGTTTGCGTGAGCCATCCCGGGCATCCGATCATCAAACTCGTGGTCCAGCGCCTGGCGCTGGGCCTGATACTGCTGTGGGCGGCCTCGGTGCTGATTTTCGTCGGCACCCAGATCCTGCCCGGCGATGTGGCGCAAAGCATCCTGGGCCAGTCGGCGACGCCGGAGACCCTAGCCAACCTGCGGGCCGAACTGGGGCTGAATGAACCAGCACTTGGCCGCTATCTGCACTGGGCTGGCGGCGTGCTGCATGGCGACCTGGGAAAGGCGCTGACCAACGGCCAGGACATCGCGCACGAGATGGCCGGGCGGCTGGCCAACACGCTGTTTCTGGCTGGTTGCGCCGCGGCGATCGCGGTGCCGCTGGCGATCTTTCTGGGCTTGCTGGCGGTGCGCTACCAGGGGCGCTGGCCCGACCGGCTGATTTCCGGGGTGACGCTGGCGACGGTTTCGGTGCCCGAGTTCCTTTTGGGCTATATCGCGATCTACTTCCTGGCGGTGCGGTTCCGGCTGCTGCCGTCGCTGGCCACGATCTATGACGGCATGACTCTGGGCGAGAAGATTTACGCGATTTCGATGCCGGTGCTGGTGCTGGTGCTGGTGGTGCTGGGCCACATGATGCGGATGACCCGCGCCGCCATCCTGAACGTGATGCAGTCGCCCTACGTGGAAACCGCCGAGTTGAAGGGCCTGCGCCCGTTCACCGTGATCGCCCGCCACGCCCTGCCCAACGCGGTGGCGCCGGTGGTCAACGTGGTGATGTTGAACCTCGCTTACCTCGTGGTGGGCGTGGTGGTGGTCGAGGTGGTGTTCGTCTATCCCGGCATGGGGCAGTACCTGGTCGATCACGTCAGCAAACGCGATGTGCCGGTGGTGCAGGCCTGTGGCCTCGTGTTCGCCGCGGTCTATATCGGGCTGAACCTGCTGGCGGATGTGATCTCGATCCTGGCCAACCCGCGGCTGAGGCACCCGAAATGAGGCGCATCCCGCTGGCAGCGCTGATCGGCCTTGTGTTCACCGGCGGCTATTTCTTCTGCGCCATCTTTGCCGGATGGATCGCCCCCTACGGCATGGCCGAAGTGGTGGGCGACAGTTGGGAGCCGTGGTCGGCCACCCATTGGCTTGGCACCGACTCCATCGGCCGCGACCTGCTGAGCCGGATGATCTGGGGTGGCCAGACCACGATTTTCGTGGCCACCGCCGCCACGGTGCTGTCGTTCACGCTGGGTGCCAGCCTTGGGTTCCTCGCGGCGGTGCGCGGCGGCTGGGTGGATCAGGTGCTGTCACGGCTGGTCGACCTGGTGATGTCGATCCCGTCGCTGATCTCGGCGCTGGTGGTGCTGTCGGTGATGCCGGTGACGCTGCCGATCCTGATCCTGGTGATGGGGCTGCTGGACGCCACCCGGGTGTTCCGCCTGAGCCGCGCCGTGGCGGTGGACATCACGGTGATGGATTATGTCGAGGCGGCACGGCTGCGCGGCGAGCGGCAGGGCTGGATCATCTTCCGCGAGATATTGCCCAACGCCCTGTCGCCGCTGATCGCGGAAATGGGGCTGCGCTTCATCTTCATGGTGCTGTTCATCTCGACCCTGTCGTTCCTCGGCCTTGGCGTGCAGCCGCCGATGGCCGACTGGGGCGGCATCGTGAAGGAAAACAAGGAGGGCATCGTCTACGGCATCCCGGCGGCGCTGATCCCGGCGTTTGCGATTTCCACACTGGCGATCTCGGTCAACCTGGTGGCGGATTGGGTGCTGACCCGCACCACCAGCCTGAAAGGCGGGCGCGGTGCCTAAACCCCCCGAAATCGTGCTGAAGGTGCAGGGTCTGCGGATCGAGGCCACCTCCTATCCGCCGGGCGAGGCGCCGCGCGAGGTGGTGCTGGTGCAGGATGTGTCCTTCGCGCTGGAAAAGGGCAAGGTGCTGGGGTTGATCGGCGAATCCGGGGCGGGGAAATCGACGATTGGTCTGGCCTCGATGGCCTACGGGCGCGGCGGGGTGCGGATCACCGGCGGCCAGGTCTGGCTGAAGGGCCGCGACATCCTGCAGGGGCGCGCCCGTGATCTGCGCGACCTGCGGGGGCGGCAGGTCACCTATGTGGCGCAATCGGCGGCGGCGGCGTTCAACCCGGCGCGGCAGTTGATGGAACAGGTGATCGAAACCACCCTGAGCCATGGCCTTGCCACCCGCGCCGAGGCCGAAGCCCGCGCCGTGGCACTGTTCACCCGGCTTGGCCTGCCCAACCCCGAAAGCATCGGCAAACGCTATCCGCATCAGGTGTCGGGCGGCCAGTTGCAGCGGGTGATGACGGCGATGGCGCTGTGCCCGCAGCCCGACCTTGTGGTGTTCGACGAGCCGACCACGGCGCTGGACGTGACCACGCAGATCGAGGTGCTGGCGGCGATCAAGGAGGCGATCCACCTGACCGGCGTTGCGGCCTTGTATATCACCCATGACCTTGCCGTGGTGGCGCAGGTCAGCGACGACATCATGGTGCTGCGCGGTGGCCGGATGGTGGAATACGGCACGGTGCAGCAGATCATCGAGGAGCCGCGCGAGGAGTATACCCGCGCGCTGGTCTCGGTCCGTTCCATTGATCATGCCGAAAAGGCCGATGGCGCGGCGGCGGTGCTGTCGGTGGCCAATGTCACCGCGCGGTATCGGGGGACGAAGTTCGACGTGCTGAAGACCGTCACGCTCGATCTGCCTGCCGGGCAGACCCTTGCCGTGGTGGGCGAAAGCGGGTCGGGCAAATCGACACTGGCGCGGGTGATCACCGGGCTTTTGCCCGCCGCCAAGGGACGGATCACCTTTTCGGGACGCGTGCTGGCCCCGGCCTTGGCCGACCGCAGCAAGGACGATCTGCGCGAGTTGCAGATGATCTACCAGATGGCCGACGTGGCGATGAACCCGCGCCAGACCGTCGGCACCATCATCGGCCGACCGCTGGAGTTCTATTTCGGCCTGAAGGGCGAGGCCAAACGCGCCCGGGTGCAAGACCTGCTGGAGCAGATCGAGATGGGCCGCGGCTTCATCGACCGCTACCCGGCGGAACTGTCGGGCGGCCAGAAGCAGCGGGTCTGCATCGCGCGCGCCCTGGCCGCCAAGCCGCGGCTGATCATCTGCGACGAGGTGACTTCGGCGCTGGACCCGCTGGTGGCCGATGGCATCCTGAAGCTGCTGTTGAACCTGCAAGCGCAGGAAGGCGTGGCCTATCTGTTCATCACCCACGACCTTGCCACCGTGCGCGCCATCGCTGACCGCATCGCAGTGATGTATCGCGGCGAGGTGGTGCGCTATGGCCCTAAAAGCCAGGTGCTGGCGCCGCCGTTCGACGACTACACCGACCTTTTGCTGTCCTCGGTGCCCGAGATGCAACTGGGCTGGCTGGAAAACGTCATCGCCACCCGCAAGATGCACAGCGCGGGCAACTGACCTACGCTTGCTTCAACTCTGCCCGGCGCTCGGCGCGTTCCGGCCTGAAACGCTCCACTGGAGCGTTTCCGAGACGGCCTTCACCCCCGCCGGAGGCTCCCGCAGCGCGGCCACTCACCGGCCTGCCAATTGCGAGATCGCCGCACAGATGCGGCCAAAGCTGGCAGCGGCGCGCGGCACGGTTGTGCGGGCGCGCAGGTAGCCATGTACCAGCCCCGGCTCCAGATGCCACTCCGCCCAACCACCGGCGGCCAGAAGGACGTCGCGGTAGTCGCGGCCATCATCGGCCAGCGGGTCACATTCGGCCGAGAAGATCACCGTCGGCGGCAGGCCGGTGAAATCGGTATCCTGCAACACGGCGGCGGTGGGGTCGGCCTTGGGTTCCTGCCCGGCATGGCGGATTGCGGCGTAGTAAAGCACGTCCTCGCGCGTCAGCATCGGCGCATCGGCATGGGTCAGGTAACTGCCGCGGTCGCGGTTGCCGCCAAGGCCGGGATAGATCAGCACTTGTCCCGTGATCTGCGGCCCATTTCGGCAGGCATGGGCAACCGAAGCCGCCAATGCGCCCCCGGCGCTGTCGCCTGCCAGAAGCAACGGGCCGGGAAAGGCCACAGCCGCGGCGCGGGTGGCGGCCAGACAATCGTCAAAGGCAGCGGGGTGGGGGTGTTCAGGCGCGAGGCGGTAATCGACGCTGATCACCCGCAACCCGGTGGCGGCGCAAATCTCGGCGCAGACATCGTCGTGGCTGTCCAGACCGCCGACCACAAACCCGCCGCCGTGAAAATACAGCAGCGTGGCGGCGGGATTGGCCGGTTCATAGCGCCGCACCAGCACGCCGGACATGGCATGATCGCTGACCGCCACGCCCGCCGGGATGCCACGGTGGAAGGCGCAGCACATCCGGTCATAGACCGCGCGCTGCGCGGCGATCGACAGGCCAACCGCATCCGGCGGATAGAAATCGGCGGTCTGGCGGATGAAATCCCAGGTCGGGCTGTCGATAAGGGTTTGGTAATCCGGCTGCGGCATGATGGGTCATCCTCGGGTTTGCCGGGCCTTGCGTCAACCGAATCGGATTGGCCGGGTGGGTGCTGCGGATATGGGCAAGAATTGCCGCAATTCTCTCAAATTTTAGCCTTGAACAGATGTTAGCAGAAAAAGGTCACAAGGCTTCTCCTTGCCCGGAGGTTACGATGCAGGTCTTTCGTCCCATTGAACAGGATTCCACGCTCGTCGGTTGGGGGTTCGGGTGCTTTTGCTCGGCAAGACCGATTCGGAGGGCGTCGTCACCGCCAGCAAGCGAATCGCGGGCTTTGGTGGCACGGTGGAACTGGAGACCGAGATGTATGCGGCGCTAAGCGCGCTGCTGGAGGATCCGGTCAATTACGGCCTGTTCGTGATGGATTGCGACGCATTTGGCGGCATCGAGGCCGGGATGAAGGCCTTTGCCATGCTGGGGATGCTGCGGGCGCAGATGCCGGTGATCCTGATTTCGAAGGACTGCGCTGTGCAGACCTTCCCCGAGGACCGCTCGGCGCCGATCCAGTTGCGGGCGCCGTTGTCGGCGGTGTCGCTGCGGGTGGGGTTCGAACATGCGCTGCGCGAGCGGCGTCTGTGGCGGGCTGCTTAAGATATTGATCTGAAAGCAAACGGGGCGGATCCTGCGATCCGCCCCGTTGCTATTTCGCGGGTCCGAAGACCCTTGCCAATCAGGCCAGAGCCAGGTTGGTGGCCGATTCACGACCGTCACGACCGGCTTCGATATCGAAGGTCACGGCTTGGCCATCGGCCAGCGAACGGATGCCGGCGCGCTCAAGCGCGGTGATGTGAACGAACACGTCCTTCTTGCCGCCTTCCGGGGCGATGAAACCGAAACCTTTGGTGGCGTTGAACCATTTCACGGTGCCTTTGGCCATCGTGATGTCTCCTTCAAGTGGGCCGCCCGCGGAAGTGCGGCGGTGTGGCTCGTCAGGGCAAGATCGATAGACTGTTGCCTGGGAAGGAAGACAGTGGTCGATAGAGATAACGTCGCGAGATGGATATTGGGCCAATTGGGCAAAAAAGCAAGGAAATTTGCGCAGCCAGTCGGTGCGGCACATGCAGCCTGAGCAAGAATTTGCCGCAATTTGCGCTAAATCTCTGGCGCATTGCCTTGGCACGGGGGGCGGGTTATGGCCGGGAAAACCCATCGAAAAGGACCGGTGCCGTGGCAAATGACGATCTGATGACCCGCGCGGGCGGGGTTTGCGAGTTCTGTGGCGCGGCCGAGGCGCTGGCCGCGGTCGATATGCCGCCTGCGGGCGAGGTGCTGCTCTGCGCCATCTGCCGCGACGAGGCCGAGGCACCGGCCGGGCACTGGCGTTGTCTGGAAGGTGCCGCCTGGTCGGGCGAGCCTGCGGTGCAACTGGCGGTCTGGCGCAAACTGGGGACGCTGGAGGAAACCTGGGCCATCGAGGCGCGTGACGGCATGGACCTATCGCCGCAGGTGCGGGACTGGGCCGAGGCGGTTTCGGTCGGTGGCATCGAGCACCGCGACAGCAACGGTGTGCTGCTGGCGGCGGGCGACACGGTGGTTCTGATCAAGGATCTGGTGGTCAAAGGCGCCAATTTCACCGCCAAACGTGGCACTTCGGTGCCCCGGATCGCGCTGGTGGCCGACAATGCAGCACAGATCGAGGGCCGGGTCGAAGGCCAGCGCATCGTCATCCTGACCGAGTTCGTCAAGAAGCGCTGACGCTGCGTTGCGGCGGACATAAAATTACAAAACTACCGGCGCAACTATTGCAATCTTGCGCAAACCCGATATTTCTTGCCGCAAGCCTGCGCCGATTCTGCGGCGCGGCATTCGCATGTGAGGACGCCATGGCACTCGACACCCAGCCCGAAATCGCCGCCTACGACGCGCCGCAGAAAGACCTGTATGAGGTCGGTGAAATGCCGCCGCTGGGCTATGTGCCCAAGTCGATGTATGCATGGGCAATTCGCCGCGAACGCCACGGCGAGCCCGATACCGCGATGCAGGTCGAGGTGGTCGATACTCCCACCATCGACAGCCACGAGGTGCTGGTGCTGGTGATGGCGGCGGGGGTCAACTACAACGGCGTCTGGGCGGCCTTGGGTATTCCGATCAGCCCGTTCGACGGCCACAAGGCGCCGTATCACATTGCCGGATCGGATGCCGCGGGCATCATCTGGGCGGTGGGCGACAAGGTGAAACGCTGGAAGGTCGGCGACGAGGTTGTGGTGCATTGCAACCAGGACGACGGCGACGACGAGGAATGCAACGGCGGCGACCCGATGTTCAGCCCCAGCCAGCGGATCTGGGGCTACGAGACCCCGGATGGGTCGTTTGCGCAGTTCACCCGGGTGCAGGCGCAGCAGTTGATGCCGCGGCCGCGCCACCTGACCTGGGAGGAATCGGGCTGCTACACTTTGACGCTGGCCACCGCCTACCGGATGCTGTTCGGCCATCGGCCGCACATCCTGAAGCCGGGTGACAACGTGCTGGTCTGGGGTGCTTCGGGTGGCTTGGGCTCGTTTGCCATCCAGTTGATCAACGCGGCGGGCGCCAATGCCATCGGGGTGATTTCCGAGGAAGACAAGCGCGGTTTCGTCATGGGGCTGGGCGCCAAGGGCGTGATCAACCGCAAGGATTTCAACTGTTGGGGCCAGATGCCCACCGTCAACACCCCGGAATATGCCGCCTGGTTCAAGGAAGCCCGCAAGTTTGGTGCGGCGATCTGGGCGATCACCGGCAAGGGCAACAACGTCGATATGGTGTTCGAGCACCCCGGCGAGGCGACGTTTCCGGTGTCGGTGTTCGTGGTGAAGCGCGGCGGCATGGTGGTGATCTGCGCCGGAACCACCGGTTACAACCTGACCTTCGACGTGCGCTATCTGTGGATGCACCAGAAGCGGGTGCAGGGCAGCCACTTTGCCAACCTCAAGCAGGCGGCGGCGGCCAACAAGCTGATGCTGGAGCGGCGGATCGACCCCTGCATGTCCGAGGTCTTCCCCTGGGAGGAAATTCCCGCGGCCCACATGAAGATGCGGCGCAACCAGCACAAGCCGGGCAACATGGCCGTGCTGGTGCAGGCACCGCGCACCGGCTTGCGCACTTTCGAGGACACGCTGGAAGCCAGTCGCGACCGTTGATCGCTGCTGGCGCAGCACATCCGCCGCAGGTCAGCCCGCGCTGCGGCGGATAATTGCGTTGCATTTTACCTTTTGGTGACAATCTATTGACCTCTTGCCGGATACTGTCACGTTGAAACGGACTCTTTGTTTCCGATTCATAAACAGTGAGTGGCGGAGGCTTCATGCGCAATGAGTGGATTTTTGATGTTCTGAGCGACCTGAGGTCCTTTGCGCAGAAGAATAACCTACCGGCACTGGCGGCGCAGGTGGACATGGCGCTGAACGTGGCGCGGGCCGAAATCGCTGATCTGCAAGGCCATGCAACCGGCGAGGCCGACGGGCAGAACAGCGCGCCAACCTGCGGGCGACCGCACTGAAAGCGGGGTCTCGCCTCGGGCGGCGGGCTCGACTATGGTCGCGCCATGAATTTGCCGTCCCTGTCGTTTTCCGAAGATCAGGCCGAGGCCTTTGACCGCGTGGCCGATGCGCTGCGCGGCATGGGCATTGATCTGGAAAACTCTGCGCTGACCCCGATGGCCGAGGGCAAAGCCTCGGTGCTGGCGGTGGTGGGCAAGGCGGGGTCGGGCAAGACCATGCTGCTGGGCAGTCTTTACAAGGCGCTGGTGGCGGCGGGGGTCGAGGTGGTCTCGGGTGATTACGAGGGCAAGCGCCGCAAGGACCGCCGCACGCTGGCGGTGCTGGCGCCGACCAACAAGGCGGCCTCGGTGCTGCGGCTGCGCGGGGTGCCCGCGACCACGATCCACCGCATCCTGTATACCCCGGTTTATGACCCGCAATACGAGAAGATCGCCGAATGGCTGGCCGGCAACGGCCCGCGCCCGGCGGTGGAGGGGTTGACCGAACTGGCGCTGGACCGCGCGCAGGCGTTTTATGCGCAGGTGGCCTCGATCCCCGGCGCGCTGGCGGCGGCGGGGTTGCGCGGCAGCGATTTCATCAAGGGCTGGAAGCGCCGCGAGGAGCCGCTGGATGTGGGGTTCGTCGATGAAAGCTCGATGCTGGACGAGCGGCAGTTCGACGACCTGCGGGCGATCTTTCCGACGCTGGTGCTGTTTGGCGACCCGGCGCAGTTGGCCCCGGTCGGCCAATCGGGCGAGATGGTGTTTGACCGGCTGGAAGGCGCGGCGCGGCTGAATCTCAGCCGGATTCACCGGCAGGCGATCGGCAACCCGATCCTTGATCTGGCACATGCGCTGGCCGACCCCGCCATCGGCTTCGAGGCCTTCGAGCGGTTGGTGGAAGCCGCCGCCGCGCGCGACGACCGGGTGGTGGTGGCGCAGCGGGTGGACAGCGATCTGATGGCGCGATCCCCGGTGCTGGTCTGGCGCAATGCCACCCGCATCCGGCTGATCACCGCGTTTCGCGCAGCCCAGGGCGCGCCGGAGTTCGAGCTGCTGCCCGGCGAGCCGCTGATCTGCGACGGCATCGAACTGCCGCTGAAACACCGCAAGAAGCGGATCGATCTGGAGGCGCGCGGGCTGATCAAGGGGGCGCAGGTCATCTATCTTGGCCCCGGCAACCGCGACGGTTTTGCCAAGCTGCATGTGGTGGGCGCCGAGGAGCCGCAGGTTTCCGCCGCCTCGATCATCAAGATCGAGAAGCCCGACGAGGCCGAGCCGTTCATCCCCTCGGCCGCGCGGATGGGGGCGGCGTTTCTGCATGGGGCGGCGGTGACGATCCACAAGGCGCAGGGCAGTCAGTGGGAAACCGTGCAGGTCTTCGCGCCCGACCTGTGGGCGGCCAGCCAGTCGGGGCGGATGGAGGCCGGGTTGCCGCTGTGGAAACGGCTGGCCTATGTGGCGATCACCCGGGCGGAAAAGCGGTTGCTGTGGGTGGTGCGCAACCGTTTGGGGCGGCCGGTGCAGCCCTTGGGGGTGGAGGATCTGCGCGCAGGCCCGGCACCGATGGTGCTGAGCGGCGGCGAAGACTGAGGCTTTCGCTGCCGCGGTTGCGGCGTTAGCATGGGCAAAAAATGAGGAAGCTGCCATGATCTGTGTCTTTGTCCAATTCCGCTGCACCCCCGGCCAGACCTACCAGGTGGCCGATGCGATCTATGACCGCGAGGTGGTTTCGGAGCTGTTCTCGACCTCGGGAGAGTATGACCTGATTGCCAAGATCTACATCCCCGATGGCGAGGATGTGGGGCATTACCTGTCGGGGCGGCTGTTCGACATTCCGGGGATCGTGCGGACGCTGACCACGATGACGTTCAAGGCGTTCTGAGCGTGGCAGGCGCCGGGGGCTGTCTGCCCCCGGACCCCCGAGGATATTTTCCCAGAGGTGAATGAGTGAAGCCTTAGAGCCAGCTTGCCCGGTCGGTGCCGATGGCGGCTGACAGGGTGGCGTGGCCGTCGCGGGCCAGCAGGGCGTCGAGGCCCTGGGCGATTTTTGGAATCAGGCTGAGACCTTCATAGACCATGGCGGTGTAGATCTGCACCGCGCAGGCGCCGGCGCGGATCTTGGCATAGGCCTGTTCGGCGTTGCCGATGCCGCCGACGCCGACCAGCGGCAGGGCGCCATCGGTCAGTTGCGACAGCCGCGCCAGCACGCGGGTGGATTTTTCGAACAATGGTGCGCCGGAAAGCCCGCCTTTTTCGTCGCGGTCTGCACTTTTCAAACCTTCACGCGAGAGCGTGGTGTTGGTGGCGATGATGCCCGAGATGCCGGTGGCAAGCGCCACTTCGGCAATGTCGGCCAGATCGTCGTCATGCAGGTCGGGGGCGATCTTCAGGAAGATCGGGATGGCGCGTGGCAGCCGGGCGCGGGTGTCCATCACACCCGACAGCAGGGCGGTCAGCGCGGCCCGGCCTTGCAGGTCGCGCAGTTTCTCGGTGTTGGGCGAGCTGACATTGACGGTGGCGAAATCGACATGCGGGCCGCAGGCGGCCAGCACGGCGGCGAAATCGGCGGCGCGGTCGGGGCTGTCCTTGTTGGCGCCGAGGTTCAGGCCCACCGGCACCGGGCCGGGCGGGCGCAGCGCCAGCCGTGCGGCGATGGCGGCGGCACCCTCGTTGTTGAAGCCGAAGCGGTTGATGGCGGCGCGATCCTCGGTCAGGCGGAACAGCCGGGGTTTGGCGTTGCCGTCCTGCGGGCGCGGCGTCGCGGCCCCGACCTCCAGAAAGCCGAAACCGGCGCGCATCAGGGGGGCCAGCGCCACGGCGTTCTTGTCGAACCCGGCGGCAAGGCCGATCGGGTTGGACAGTGCCAGCCCGGCCAGCGTGCAGGCCAGCCGCGGCGAGGTGATGACACCCGGCAGCGGCACCAGCCCGCAGCGCAGCGCCTGCAACGACAATCCATGTGCGGTTTCCGGATCGACCCGGTGCAGCAGGGCCAGGCCCGCGCGTTCGGTCAGGCTCACCACAGGCCCTCGGGGAAAATGTGGCCGCTGAGGCCGAGGGGCAGCGATTTGTCCCACAGCACGTCAGAAAGCGTCATGGGGCGGTAAAGATGCGGGAACAATGCGTTACCGCGCGATGGCTCCCATTTCAGATCCGCGCCGAGCGCGTCCGCCTGCAAGGCCAGCAGCACCAGATCGCTTTGGGTGGCAAAGTGCCTGGCGGCGGTTTCGGCCACCTGGGCGGCGGTGGAAAAATGGATGAAGCCATCAACGAGGTCGATGCCGAAACCGGCAGTGGCACCCGCGGCGCGGAAAGCATCCCAGTCGGGGCGGCGAAGGATCTTGAAGATCAGCATGGCGGTTTCATGCACGTTGGCGGCAGCGCGGTCAATGGCGGATGCGGGCTGTCATTTGCCCGTGATGATGGCACGGCAAGCTGCGGCGAAGGCCTTTGACTCAACCGCAAGGGCGGCGCAATGTGGCGCCATTCATACCCGATAAAGGAGTTCGCGATGTTCCTTCCTGTGCGTCGTTCGACGGTTTCGCTGCTGGGGGCCTGCGCCCTTGGTGCCCTGATGGCAGCGCCAGCGCTGGCTGAAACCGTAAAGCTGACCATCCTCGGGGTGGGCGATGTCTATGAATTCGGTGGCGAAGAGGGGCGCGGCGGCTTCGCGCGGCTGAACGCGGTGGCGCGGGCGGAACGGGCCGCCAACCCCAACACGCTCTATCTGTTCGACGGTGACATGTTGTCGCCTTCGCTGTTGTCGGGGTTCGACAAGGGGCAGAACACAATTGATCTGACCAATCTGGTGCCGTTCGATCTTGCGGTGCCGGGCAATCACGAGTTCGATTTCGGGCCGCAGAATTTCCTCGAGAAGATGGCGGCGTCGAAATACCCCTGGGCTGCGATCAACATCACCAATGCCGATGGCAGCCCGATTGCCGGTCTGGGCGGGGTGATGGTGAAGGACATGGGTGGGGTGAAGGTGGCGCTGATCCCGGTGGCGCAGGACACCACGCCCGAAGTGGCAAGCTCGGGCGATCTGAAATTCCTGCCGACGGTCGAGGGCGGCATTGCGGCGGCGAAAGCGGCGCGCGAGGCCGGGGCCGATCTGGTGGTGGGCGTGTTCCAGACCAACAATGACAATGACCGGGCGCTGATCGCCAGCAAGGCGTTTGACGTGATCCTGTCGGGGGATGACCATTCCTACGGCACCTATTACGACGGCATCACCGCCTATGTGGAAACCTCGCTGGATGCGCGGTTCCTGTCGCCCGTCGATCTGACCGTGGAGATCGGCGAGAAGGACGGCGAGCGCACGGTGAAATGGGTGCCGAACTTCCGCTTTATCGACACGGCGGCAGTGACGCCCGACCCGGAAAGCCAGGTGCTGTCGGATGCGCTGGCCAAGCAGTTGGACGATTCGCTGAATGTGGTGGTGGGCACCACCGAAGGGCCGC
The DNA here is from genome assembly GCF_000176015.1 of Rhodobacter ferrooxidans. GTDB lineage: Bacteria > Pseudomonadota > Alphaproteobacteria > Rhodobacterales > Rhodobacteraceae > Pseudorhodobacter_B > Pseudorhodobacter_B ferrooxidans. The sequence goes on from NZ_ACYY01000004.1 coordinate 35,784, forward strand.
TGGATTCGCGGCGCAACGTGGTGCGGGCCGAGGAATCGGCGATGGGCAACCTGATTGCCGATGCGATCCGCGATGCCACCGGGGCGGATGTGGCGATCACCAATGGTGGCGGCATCCGGGCCGACCGCACCTATGATGCGGGCACGGTGCTGACCCGTCGCGACATCCTGTCGGAACTGCCGTTCGGCAACGTGACGGTGGTGACGGAACTGCCGGGCAGTCAGGTGCTGGCGGCGCTGGAGAACGGCTTTTCTCAGGTCGAGAAGGGGGCGGGGCGGTTCGTGCAGGTCTCGGGGATCGAGGTGGTTTATGATCCGACTGCCGAGCCGGGCAGCCGCGTGGCGCAGGTCAAGATCAACGGTGCCGATCTGGAGCCGGACAAGCTCTACAAGGTGGCGACCAACGATTACATGCTGGGTGGCGGCGATGGGTTCTCGGCGCTGGGTGGCGGCAAGGTGCTGACCAACACCGGCGAGGGCGGGCTGATGGCAAATGACGTGATGCGCTATATCGAGAAAACCGGCAAGGTCACGGCCAAGGTCGAGGGCCGGATTCAGGTGGTGGGCAAGTAACTTACGAGCGCTCTTCCCTTCCTGCCGGTCGGTCATCGCGGGGATAGCGATGACCGGCCGCACGGGCGGGAAGAGCGGCCTTCAGGCGGAGATCGCGGCCAGGTGGCGGGCAAAATCGTCGGTCGCCATCAGCGCCTTGCAGCGGGCGAACCGGGTGTCGGCATAGGCGCGGAAATCATCCGCTGGGTTGGCGTTGGCCAGTTGGATCAGGCCCCACAGCGTCCACAGCAGATCGCACATCGCCTTGTAGATCACCATGCGGCCATGGTCGGCGGCAGAGGCAAGACCCTCGAAATAGGCCTGCAGCAGTTCGGCGTCCTGTTCGGCGTCGAAGCCTGCTTCCACCGACAGATCGCCCAGATCCCACATCGGGTCGTTCATGCCGGAATATTCCCAATCGACGATCCACATCCGCTCGCCGGTATCGAGGAAATTCTCGCACAGCGGGTCGCAATGGCACGGGGCCAGCGGCAGCGGTCTGGCGGCAAGGGCTGCGCGCACCGCACCCGAGGCGGCCAGAATATCGTGATAGCCGTCCGGCAGGGCGACATCCTTTCCCGCCAGCAGCCGCAGGTAATCGTCGATCATCGCGAACAGCTCGAACCGGCTGGGGAAGCGGGCACCCGAGCTGTGCAGCCGGTGCAGGGCCGCAGCCGCCCGTGCAGGCGCACCTTTGCGCTGGCGAAAGCCTTCCGGCGTCAAGGTGGTGGCACCGGCGATGAAGCGGGTGACCATGATGCCGGAGGCTGGATCGACATGCAGCAGTTCCGGGCTGACCCCGGCATCGGCGGCGGCGCGCGAGGCCACGGCTTCGGCCTTGCGGTCGATATATTCCTCGGTTCCCGTCCCCGGCACCCGCAGGCAGGTATCGCCCAGCCGATAAACCCGGTTGGTCAGCCCGCCCAACCGCTCGATCGGGCCGGAATATCCGGCAAGGCCGGGGATGGTGGCGATCAGGTCGGGCAGGTCGGGGCTTTGCGGCATGGGCGGGCCTTTCGCTGGCGGTGCGATTCTGGTTGGTCAAAGCATCGGCGGTGGGTATCGTTTCGGCAAGGATCAATGGGAGAATGGCATGGCGGCCAAGCATGACGGGCATCTGGGGGCGGTTTATGCGGCCTCCAAACCCGAGGAGATCGCCGGGGTCTATGACGCCTGGGCGGAAAGCTATGACGCCGAGATGGCGGTGGCGGGGTATCGGCATCCCTCCATCGGGCTGGCGCTGCTGGCCCGGCATCTGCCGCGCGGGGCGGGGCCGTTGCTGGATGCAGGCGTCGGCACCGGGCTGATCGGGCCGTGGCTGGGGATCATCGGTTACGGACCGGTGGAGGGCCTGGATATTTCCGCCGGCATGCTGGCGGTGGCGGCGCGCAAGGGGGCCTATGCGGCGCTGCACCATCTGGCGCTGGGCGGGGTGCTGCCCTTTGCCGATGGCGCCTATGCCGGGATCATTTCCACCGGTGTGTTTACCACCGGCCATGTCGGGGCCGAGGCTTTGGCGGAACTGGTGCGGGTGTGCAGGCCGGGTGGCGTGCTGGTGCTGACGGTGAAGGATACGGTCTGGCAGGGCGGTTTTGCCGCCGAGGTGGCGCGGCTGGTGGCGGCGGGGCGGATTGCGGTGGCCGAGGAAACCGCGCCTTACGTCTCGATGCCGGGCGAGGTGGGCACGGTGCCCAGCCGGGCGGTGGTGTTGCGGGTGCTTTAGGCATCCATTCTTCGATGGTGGTTCTGGCCACGCTTGGGGTGCCTCCGGCGGGGGTGAAGGCCGTCTCGGAAACGCTCCAGTGGAGCGTTTGAGGCCTGAACGCGCGGAGCGCCGAGAACAGATGAAAGCCGGAGCGCAAAGGGGCGGCGATGTGCGGGCGGTTCACCATGACGCATCCCGATACGGCGATGGCGCAGTTGTTCGATGCGGTGCTGGGCAACGATCTGCCGCCGGTGCCGCGGTTCAACATTTGCCCCACTCAGCCGGTGGCGGTGGTGACAGCCGACGGCGGGCGGCGGCTGCGGGCGATGCGTTGGGGGTTTCTGCCGGTCTGGTATGACACGCCGAGTGGAGGGCCGCTTTTGATCAATGCCCGCGCCGATACCGTGGCGGTGAAGCCCGCGTTCCGCGAGGCGGTACGGGCGCGGCGCTGTCTGGTCCCGGCCTCGGGGTTCTATGAGTGGAGTGCGGGAAAGGACGGGGCGCGGCTGCCGTGGTATGTGACGCGCAGCGATGGTGGCGTGATGGCCTTTGCGGCGATCTGGCAGTCTTGGGAGCGGGGAGGCGTGGCGATGGACACCTGCGCCCTGATCACCACCGAGGCCGGGCCGGACATGGCCGCTATTCACCATCGCCAGCCGGTGCTGGTGCCGCCCGCCGACTGGCCGCTTTGGCTGGGCGAGGCCGGGCATGGCGCGGCTGTGCTGATGCAGGCCGGGGCGGCGGGGGAATTGCGGGCGCATCGGGTGGGAATGGCGGTCAATTCCAACCGGGCCGTGGGGCCGGAGTTGATCGAGCCGCTGATCCAACCGCTGGCCTGAGCCGCTTGCGTGCCCGGCGGTGGCTGGGTATAGGAGGCGGGTCGCGGGTGTAGCTCAATGGTAGAGCAGAAGCCTTCCAAGCTTATGACGAGGGTTCGATTCCCTTCACCCGCTCCAGCAATTCCCCGATCATCGTTTCAGGTGGCGCTGGCCTCCATCCAGAACGGCTCGAACACGTTGCCGTCGGGGTCGTGGATGGTGCGGGCATACATGAAGCCATGGTCCTGCGGCGGCCTGGTTTCGCTGCCACCGGCGGCAAGGGCGGCTTTGCAGAAGGCATCCACCGCATCGCGGCTGTCGCGCGACAGGGCGATCAGCGCGGCGGTTGTGCGGCCGGTATCGGCGCGCGGCAGGCTGGAAAACCCCTGAAACCGCTCGTGATCCAGCAGCATCAGGAAAATCGTCTCCGAGACCACGACGCAGATGTTGCTGGCGCTGCTGAAGCCTTCGTTGATGCTGAAGCCCAGCGCCGTATAGAACGCCCGCGCGCGGTCGATGCTGGCCACGGGCAGGTTGACGAAGACGGTCTGGTTCATGGCGAAGCCTCCCTGTCTGGAAGGCTGCCACAGTTCCGCCAAAAGGCAAGTCTGAGCTACAGGTTTTCCGCCTGCGGCATGCCCAGCACATGATAGCCGCCATCCACCCGCAGGATCTCGCCGGTGGTGCATTTGCCGTAGTCCGAGGCCAGGAACACCGCAGCCCCGCCCACCGCTTCCAGCGTGGCATTCACCCGCAACGGCGCGTTGGCTTCGGTGTGGCGGAAGGTCTGACGCGCGCCGCCGATCGCCGCCCCTGCAAGGGTTTTCATCGGCCCGGGCGAGATGGCGTTGACCCGGATGCCCTGCGGCCCCAGATCGTTGGCCAGATAGCGCACCGAGCTTTCCAGCGCCGCCTTGGCCACGCCCATCACGTTGTAATTCGGCGTCACCCGGTTGGAGCCCTGGAAGGTCAGGGTGATCAGACTGCCGCCATCCGGCATCATCTCGGACGCCCGCCGCGCCACGTCGATGAAGCTGAAGCACGAGATGGTCAGCGAGGTCTTGAAATTCTCGCGGCTGGTGTTGATGAACCGGCCGGTCAGCTCGTTCTTGTCGGAAAAGGCGATGGCATGGACCAGAAAATCCATGCTGCCCCATTCGGCCTTCAGCTTGGCAAAGCAGGCCTCAAGGCTGTCGTCGTTCACCACATCGACATCGACCAGAAGGTTCGACCCGACCGAGGCCGCCAGCGGTTCCACCCGCTTGCCGAACGCCTCGCCCTGATAGGAGAACGCCAGTTCCGCGCCTTCGGCGGCCAGCGCGCGGGCGATGCCCCAGGCAATGGAACGTTCATTCGCGACGCCCATCACGAGCCCGCGTTTCCCCTGCATCAGTTCGGCCATGCTTCCCTCAGTCCCTGAATTTGCTCATCACCAGGGTGGCGTTGGTGCCCCCGAAGCCAAAGCTGTTCGACAGGATCGAATCCATCTCGACCCCTGTGCGATACTGCGTGGCAATCTCGTCCGGATGCAACTCCGGGTCGAGTTGGGTGATGTTGGCCGAGGCGGTGATGAAGCCGCCCTGCAACATCAGCAGGGAATAGATCGCCTCGTGCACGCCGGTGGCGCCAAGGCTGTGGCCGGTCAGCGATTTGGTCGAGGAAATCGGCGGGGTGTGGCCCTCGCCGAACACCCGGCGGATCGCCTTGACCTCGGTCACGTCGCCCGCCACGGTCGAGGTGCCATGGGCGTTGATGTAGCTGATCTTGCGGCCCTCGGGCAGGGTGGCGATGGCCAGCTTCATCGACCGCTCGCCGCCCTCGCCCGACGGGGCGACCATGTCGCTGCCATCCGAAGTGGCGCCATAGCCGGTGACTTCGGCGTAGATTTTCGCGCCGCGCGCCAGGGCGTGGCTCAATTCCTCCAGCACCACCACGCCACCGCCGCCGGCGATCACGAATCCGTCGCGCGTGGCGTCAAAGGCGCGGGCGGCGGTGGTCGGTGTGTCGTTGTAATGCGACGACATTGCGCCCATGGCGTCGAACAGGCAGGACAGCGTCCAGTCCAGTTCCTCGCCACCACCGGCAAACACGATGTCCTGCTTGCCCATCTGGATCTGCTCGACGCCGTTGCCGATGCAATGGGCCGATGTGGAACAGGCCGAGGTGATCGAGTAGTTCACGCCCTTGATCTTGAACGGCGTGGCAAGGCAGGCCGAGTTGGTGGACGACATGCAGCGCGTCACCATGAAGGGGCCCATCTTCTTGGGCGCGCCCTTTTCGATCACCGTCTCGAAGGCCTTGAAGAAGTTCGAGGTGGACGGCCCACCTGACCCCATGATCAGCCCCGAGCGCGGGTTGGAAACGTCGGCCTCCTCCAGCCCGCTGTCGGCAATCGCCTGTTGCATGGCCAGAAAGTTGTAGGCCGCCCCCGGCCCCATGAAGCGCAGGTCGCGCTTGTCGATGTGGTCTTCCAGCACGATCTGCGGCATCCCGTGCACCTGGCTGCGGAAACCGTGCTCGGCATATTGCGGCGCGAAGATGATGCCGGATTTGCCGCTGCGCAGACTGGCTTCGACCTCGGTCACATTGTTGCCGATGGACGAGATGATGCCGATCCCGGTGATGACGACGCGACGCATGGCTGTCTTCCTATATTCCGAGGATGGATTTGACTTCTTCAGAAGTAAGCGGATCGCGCATGGAATCAGTCCTTGCCGATTTTACTTCCTCGTAACGCACAAGCATTTTTCGATACTTTCCGATAGAGCCTGCCGAATGTGAGTTGTTCGTGGCGCCATGAACGTCGGACCAACTCCCCAAGTCTTCGACGAGAACACTCGCAACATGATAATGTTCATCATTGTTGCCATCGAAGCCCTCAAAGCTCACATGGTTTGCCGCCAGACCAAGCGCTTTGTAGATCGCGGGGTCTGCCTGTTGAAGAAGGCGATACATCTCAAAGATGGCTGACGTTTCCTTCACTGTCGAATCCAAGGGATGTTTCTCGTCATCGAAATAATCATACTCATAGGACAAAGCCCACTCGTGGCCATGTGACACCCATTTGGCGACCATCTCTACGTCAACGAACTTTTCCTTGAGGTCGGGACTCGCGCTCGCTGCGACCAGAATAGACAAACGCTCGAAGTTGTTGAATTTTCTCATCTGAATCTCCCTTTAGCTGGCGGACAGCGCGACCTTCATATCCTTGACGAGGTAGATCACCTCGCCGTCAGCCTCGACGCGACCATCGGCCACGCCCATGGTCAGGCGGCGGGTCTCGATGGCCTTGGTGAAATCGACGTAATAGCGCAGCAGCTTGCGGTCGGGGCGCACCATGCCGGTCAGCTTGACCTCGCCCACACCCAGCGCATAGCCGCGCCCCTGCCAGCCGCGCCAGCCCAGATTGAAGCCGGTCAACTGCCACAGCCCGTCCAGCCCAAGGCAGCCCGGCATGATCGGGTTGCCGGGGAAATGGCAGGCGAAAAACCACAGATCGGGGTGGATGTCGAACTCGGCCACCACATGTCCCTTGCCATGCAGGCCACCGTCGCCCGAGATTTCGGTGATGCGGTCCATCATCAGCATCGGCGGCTCGGGCAGTTGTGCATTGCCGGGGCCGAACAATTCGCCGCGCGCGCAGGCCAGCAGCGCCTGTTTGTCAAAGCTGTTCGGATATTCCGCCATGGTCTGCCCCCCGCAATCTCACCTTAGGCCCCCCTTAGCATCCGCATCCTTGCACTGGCAAGGGTGGCGGGTCGCCGCAAAGCCGTGCGGCAGATGCAGAATTGGGTTTGATAAGACAGTTGCGAATGCTTATCATTGCAAAAGGCAGGGAAAGCGGCAGCGCGATGAAGGATACGGCAGTGATCAACAGCACCGAGTGGCTGGCGCGCGGCGGGCTGCGGCCCACCCGGCAGCGGCTGGCGCTGGCCAACCTGCTGGTGGGCGACGGCATCGACCGCCACGTCTGCGCCGAAAGCCTGTATGCCGCCAGCCGCCAGACCGACGAGCGGGTCAGCCTGGCCACCGTCTACAACACCCTGCGGGCGTTCTGCGAGGCGGGGCTTATTCAGGAAGTGGTGGTGGACGGGGCGAAAAGCTATTTCGACACCCGCATGGACGATCATCCGCATTTCTTCTGGGAAGACACCGGCGAGTTGGTCGATGCCGCGAAAGACCAGCTTGAGATTGCCCGCCTGCCGCAACTGCCCGAAGGGGCGGCACTTGCCCGCGTCGATGTGGTGATCCGGTTGCGGCGGGTTTAAGCCGCAAGGGCAGAGCCTCCGGCGGGGATATTTTCACAGAGGTGAATGGGGTTTCTGCCCGGCTTGAATACCCCCTTGACGCCGCTGCCGCCAAGACGCCCTAAGGCGTGCAATGCTGTCGGGTCAGCACCGGAATCTCGGCGATGCTCAGCGGTTCTGCTGGCCGCCCGAGCGGGTCTTGGTCGATACTGAACACCGCACAACCTACGGGATCGGCGTCGGTTTCGCCGCTTTCAATGCGCAGTCCGAACTGCGGCACCAGTCGGTCTCCGGTCAGCCGGTAGCGGGCCACGCCCCAGGCGCAGCAGCTTTCGCGCGCCGAGGCCACTATCATCCCGTCCTGATCCCGAAAGATGTCTACCCCGCCAAGTTCGCCCAACGAGACAAAGGCCCGCCGGTCGGGGTTGAAATGGAAAATCTCGAAGCTGCTGTTGACATTGCCGGTGCCCAGATAGCGCCAGAGATCGGGCCAGCCGTCCTCGTCAAGATCGGCCAGCGTCGGCGGAACCTGAAATTCCGGGTCGTTGAAAGGCAGGGTCTGGACTGCCGCACCTGTTACCACCCATTGCATCGGGGCTGCATTGGCAGCGGGCGTGTAGTCCAGCCGGAAGTCCTTTCCATGCGCCTGCCAGATCAGGGTGCAGGCGGCCATTGGCGACTCGGGGTTGAAGAAGGCGCCATCGGTGCAGGCCGGGGCGGCCACAGATGCGCCGCCCCACAAAAGCGCCAAAGCCGTCGATGCAGCAAACTGGTCGATGTTCACGGCGCCCAACCCCGGTGCAGGGCACCAAGGCCGGGCGCGCGGGCTCGATGCCCGCAAGCGCGGCGGCTTCTTCCGGCATCGGTAGTCCTCAGAACCACTGCCCCGGCTCCATCAACCCTAGGTCCAGCAGTTGCTGCGAATGCCACTGGAACCCGGTCGAGTTGTGCCAGCGGAAATCGTTGATGTCCCAGCGCGAGCCGGGGTTGGTTTTCAGCGCCTTGGCGGTGCGGAACGAACAGACCGCGGCGGTCAGGTTGTGGTGCCAGGGGCAGGCATAGGTGTTGTATTCCTCGTCGGAAAAGGTGAAATCGGCCCGCAGTTTCAGCCCCGGTTTGGCCTTGAAGATCGAAATGCGGTCGATGCGCCGCTTGCCGGGGGTCACATGTTCCTCGAACCGCCAGCGCAGCCCGCCAAAGAAATCCAGCTGGCGTTCTTTCGGGTGGTTGTGGTTGGCCGCATCGGTGCGCGCCAGCGCGTAATAGCCCGAGCGGTCCAGTTGTGCATCCTCCAGCGACACCGCGTTGGGAAAGCGGTTCAGATCGCCGGCGTAAAGGTCGATGACATAGGTCAGCATGGCGTCGCGGCGTTCCTCGGCGTGGAAGGCCAGCATGTCGCGGATGGTGCGGTTTTCGCAGAACGGAAAGAACAGGTATTCGGCGTTGAAGCAGTAATACAGCCACTGGCCCGGTGCGGCCTCGATCAGCCGGTTCACCGCGTCGGGCAGCGCCTCATCGGCATGCACATCATAGCCGATGCGGTGGACCTTTGCCTCCAGCTCGGCGGGCAGGGCGATCTCGTCGGGGGCCAGCAGCAGCACGGCGGCAAAGCCTGCGCCAAGGTGGTGGCGCAGCGTGGTATCGACCTCGACCGCGTCTTCCGCCATCACGATCGCCAGCGGCCCCTTGGCCAGCACCGCCTTGGCTTCGCTCAGAAACTCGGAAAGCCCCGCGTAGCGCATTACTGACCCTTTGCCTGCCTGCCGGTGTTTTGCGCAGAATCGGGTAAGCAATCCGATAATGCAAGCCCGTGTCGGGGGCTGGCGTTGCCTCGGGGGGCGGTTTTCGCTACAACCCCGGCTTCAGTTGCAACGGGGCGTGCGATGTCGGAAGCCAAGAAGCTGTTCATCAAGACCTATGGCTGCCAGATGAACGTCTATGACAGCGAACGCATGGTCGAGGCGCTGGGGGTCGATGGCTATGTCACCACCGAGGTGGTGGAAGACGCCGACATGGTGCTGATCAACACCTGCCACATCCGCGAGAAGGCCTCGGAAAAGCTGTTCTCGGACCTTGGGCGGCTGAAGCCGTTGAAGGTCGCCAGGCCCGATCTGAAGATTGGCGTGGCCGGCTGCGTGGCGCAGGCCGAGGGCGCCGAGATTTTGCGGCGGATGCCCCTGGTCGATCTGGTGGTGGGGCCGCAAAGCTATCACCGCCTGCCTGCGATGGCGCGGGCGGCGGGGCAGGGCGCGCAGGCGATCGACACCGACTTTCCGGCCGAGGACAAGTTCGACCATCTGCCGCAGCGCAAGGCCCAGCGTGGCCCGGCGGCGTTTCTGACTGTGCAGGAAGGCTGCGACAAGTTCTGCGCCTTCTGCGTGGTGCCCTATACCCGCGGCGCCGAGGTCAGCCGCCCGGTTTCCCGCCTGCTGGCCGAGGCCCGCGATCTGGTGGGGCGCGGCGTGCGCGAGGTCACCCTGTTGGGGCAGAATGTGAACGCCTATCACCATGTGGATGACGCCGGAACCTGGGGTCTGGCGCGGCTGTTGCGCGAGATGGCGCAGATCGACGGGCTGGTGCGGCTGCGCTACATGACCTCGCACCCAAATGACATGGAAGACGACCTGATTGCCGCGCATGGCGACCTGCCCGCTCTGGCGCCCTATCTGCATCTGCCGGTGCAGTCGGGGTCGGACCGGATTTTGCGCGCCATGAACCGCAAGCATACCGCCGCACAGTATCTGGCGCTGGTGGCGCGGGTGCGGGCGGCGCGGCCGGATATCCTGCTGACCTCGGATTTCATCGTGGGCTTTCCGGGCGAGACCGAGGCGGATTTCGAGGCGACGCTGGCGCTGATCCGCGCGGTCAATTTCGGCATGGCCTATTCGTTCAAATATTCCGCCCGTCCCGGCACCCCGGCGGCCGAAAAGCCCGAGGTCGATCCGGCGGTGGCCGACGCCCGGCTGCAACGTCTGCAAGCCTTGCTGACCGCACAGCAGCGGGCGGCGCAGGAGGCCATGGTGGGGCGCGAGGTGTCGGTGCTTTACGAAAAGAAGGGCCGCCTGCCGGGGCAGATGGTGGGAAAATCCGACCACCTGCATGCCGTGCATGTGACCGACCCGCAGGGGGCCGTGGGCGATCTGGTGCGGGTGCGCATTACTGCGGCCTCCAGCAATTCGCTGGCCGGAGAGCCGCTGGCACTTTAAGCTTTGTTTCCATCCCATTGGCAATCATGAGATTCCGCCGCAAACCATAGCAATACACGCAACAATTAGCGTCTGCACCCCGGCAAAGCCCATAGATTCTGCTTTACATCAGACCCTAGTCTGGGCATTTCTGACAGCAAGATGAATGGTTTGTTTATGATCAGGGGGAGTTTCTTCTCGTGGAACGGCGAATTTCCAACACAGTGCGAACGGCCATTGGCGCGCTGGCCCTGACGGTGGGTCTGGCCGGTGCCACCACGGTTGCGGCCCAGACCGGCCCGACCGTGGCCGGCAAGATCGAATGGGGCATGTGGGTCGATGACGACGGCTGCCAGCATTGGTGGGCCGATGGCGGTCTGGAAGGCTACATGCTCGACCGGGTCAATCCGCGCACCGGCAAGCCGGTCTGTCTGAAGAAGAACACCTGTCTGGTGGAAAATACCGACACGCTGTTTGCCACCGACAGCGCCACGCTGACCGCCCATGGCCGCAGTTTCCTGACGCAATTCTTCCAGCAGGCGGGCGCCTTCGGCTATGCCATCTACGGCCATACCGACAGCCGCGCCTCGGATGAATACAACATGCGGCTGTCGCAGCGCCGCGCGGCTTCGGTTGCCAATATCGCCCGTTCGGTGGGGGCAGTGGTCGAACGCGAGATCGGCTTTGGCGAACGTCAGCCGATCGCATCCAACGGCTCGGCGTCCGGCATGCAGCAGAACCGCCGCGTCGAAGTCGTTTGCTACAGGTGGTGACAGATATGACCAAGTTTCTTCTTCCCGGCGCAAGCCTGCTGGTTGCCTCGCTGCTTGCTGGTTGCACCGACGGGCTGACGCCCTATGCACAAAGCCCCGACACGGTGATCGCCACCGCGCATGACCGGGGCCGCGATAGCGGCGTGCTGACCAATGGCAATGCGGCCATCGCCTATGACCCGGATGGCTGCCAGGGCTGGATCATGGATGACGGGGTCGAGGGCTATTCGGGCCGTCGCTTCGACCCGGTGTCGGGCCTGCCGATCTGCAACAACCGCTATCCGCCGGGCACGGTGCTGAAGAATTACCAGACCCAGCATCCGGGCATCACCGACTATGTGCCCAGCGCTGGCCGCGCAAGCAACTGACATTGCGTCAGTGGGATAACAGGGGACCGTTGGGCAACCAGCGGTCCCCTGCTGCATTTGAAGGCCCGGTTTCCGGAACGATCAAGGTGCAGCAGACATGGGCTGCCGCTTGAAATGCCCGACCATTGGCCCCGGTGTCCTTGCGGTTTGCCACATCCTGCCGGCTCAGGTGCCGAACTCCCAGGACCGCATGGGACAGCGGCCCCGAAAGGTCAAAAAGTCAAAGAGATACTGGGAAATCTGGAGGCGGGTACCGGAATCGAACCGGTCTACTCGGATTTGCAATCCGGTGCATAGCCTGCCTGCCCACCCGCCGTCCTGGGCGCTTCATTAGGATTTCCGTCCTGCGCCGTCAAGCGGTGATCAACCCGGGTTTCGTCCTTCAGCAGCAGCCACAAGGCCAACAGGCAAAGCCCGATGCCCCCCAACACCAAGGCGGGCGGGGCGGGATGGCCCAAGGCTGTCTGCCACAGGATCACCCAGGCGGGCGTCAGATAGGTATAGGCCATCACCTTGGCCGCAGGCAGCCGCAGCGCCGCGTATTGCAGCAGCACGAAGGTCATCGCACTGGCCGCCACCGAGACATAAAGCAGCGTCACCCAGACGATCCCCGGCAGCGCCGTCCAGTCGGTGGCCAGCACGTCGCGCCAGCCCCAGGCCAGCAGCACCGCGAACCCCGCCACCATCATGCCGAAGGTGAACACCAGTGCGGGCTCGCCGCGGTTCAGCTTGCGCACCATTGGCGCGTAAATGGCATGCGCGGCACAGCCCCAGAAATAGATCACCTCGCCTTGGCCGATCTGCAGCCGCAGCAGGCTGGCGATGTCGCCGCGAAAGATAACCCAAAGCGCCCCCGCCGCCCCCACGGCCAATGCGAGGGCCATCCGCGCCGTGGTGATCTGGCGCAGCAGCAACCAGCCGAACCCCGCCGCCATCAGCGGTGTCAGGGTGAACACGGCGGCGGTGGAGACGGCCGAGGCGGTCTTCAACCCCTCGAACATCAGCACGAAATAAATGGCCAGCAAACTGCCCAGCACCAGATAGCGCCAGGGCGCAACCCAGGCGCTGCGTGGCAACCCGCAGGTCGCCAAAGCCGCCGCCCCCACCAGCGCCCCGGCGATGGCAAAACGCACCACCGTCAGGGCGGCGGGGGCGATCAGCGGTGCCGCCAGCGCCCCCAGCGAGAACGACCCCGCCACCAGCGCCGAAAACGCCAGCATCGCCAGATGGCCACGCGGACCGGGCGACAGGCTCATATGTTGGCCCAGCCCGCCGCCGCCTGTTTCAGATGCGCGAGGAAGCTTTGCACCTTCAGCGTGCGGTGCAGATCGACATGGGTGACGATCCACAGATGCCCCGCCCAATCGGGGCGCGGCGGCAACACCTCGACCAGATCGGGGTCGCCTGCGGCCAGATAGACCGACATGAACCCCAGCCCCGCCCCGGCCCGCACCGCCGCCTCCAGCCCGGCCGGCTCGCTGGCGCGGTAGGTGATGGCCTCTGGCGGCACCGAGTCCTGCAGCCAGCGCTGGAACGGCGCGCGGCTCAGCGCGTTGTCGGCGGCGATGAAGTGGTGCCCGGCAAGGTCAGCCTCGCCCGCGGGCAGGCCATGCGCCGCAATATAGCTGCGGGCGGCATAAAGCCCGGTGCGGATGCGCACCAAAGGTTGCACCACATTGTCTGGCTCCTCGGGCGACGCCCCGGCGCGGATCGCCACATGAGCCTCGCCATAGTCCAGCCGAAACAGCCGCATGTCGGTCAGGAACCGCACCGTCAGCCCTGGATGCAGGGCCTGAAACCCCGCCAGCACCGGGGTCAGCAGCCCCGCGATGCCGGAGATCGAGGTCACCACCAACTCGCCCGAGACTGTCTCGCCCTGCCCCTTGATCCGGCTGGCCAACTGGTTGAACTGCTCTTCGGTGGCCTGCGCCACGCCCAGCAGGTCGCGCCCGGCCTCGGTCGGGGTATAGCCGCGGGCATGACGCTGGAACAACCGCGCCCCCAGCCGCTTTTCCAGCGCGTCGATATGGCGGATCACCGTGGCATGATGCACCCCCAGCACCTCGGCGGCGCCCGAAACCGTGCCCATCCGGGCCACCTGAAAGGCGGTGCGGATCTCGTCCCAGGTCTCGATGCTCATGGCGGCCCCCTGTGCTATCGTCTGCGAGTTTAGCCGCTGCCCCCGCCGCCACAACCGGCTTCTTCATGGCTTCATCTGTTGAAAAATATCCCCGCCGGAGGCTCCTGCGGAAGGGCCGGGTGCCTCCGGCGGGGATATTTGAGAACAGATGAAAGCCAAGGGAGAGTGGCGGCACTTGACTCTGGCGGCGCTTGGCACTACCCGCAGGGCCATTCCGGAGGTCTGTCATGCCTTCGGTCCCCGGCCGGACCGGGGATCGCCACCCATCAGCGCGTTGCGCCCATGGGTGACGTTGGCGTTTGAGGCGCGCCGGTCAGGTCCGGGGCAGGGCAACCGGGTTTGCGGGAGACGGGCGATGTTTGAGAATCTTTCCGAACGCTTGGGCTCGGTGTTCGAGCGGCTGACCAAGCAGGGCGCGCTGTCCGATGCCGACGTGGCCACCGCCCTGCGCGAGGTGCGGGTGGCGCTGCTGGAGGCCGACGTGTCCCTGCCGGTGGCGCGCGATTTCGTGGCCGCCGTGCAGGCCAAGGCCACCGGCCAGTCGGTGACCAAATCCGTCACCCCCGGCCAGCAGGTCGTCAAGATCGTGCATGACGAGCTGATCCGGGTGCTGGCGGGCGATGGCCCGGCGGATGCGCTGAAGATTGACAACCCGCCGGCCTGCGTGCTGATGGTCGGTCTGCAAGGCTCGGGCAAGACCACCACCACCGCCAAATTGGCCAAGCGGCTGCACGACAAGCAGGGCAAGCGGGTGCTGCTGGCCAGCCTTGACACCAACCGCCCCGCCGCGATGGAGCAGTTGCAGATTCTGGCAGCGCAGGTCGGCGTGGACAGCCTGCCGATCGTCAAGGGCGAATCCGCCACCCAGATCGCCAAGCGCGCCAAGGCGCAGGCCACCATGGGCGGCTATGACGTGCTGTTTCTGGATACCGCAGGCCGGTTGCACATCGACGAGGCCCTGATGGCCGAAGTGCAGGCGGTGCGCGACATCGCCCAGCCGCGCGAGACCCTGCTGGTGGTCGATGGCCTGACCGGGCAGGACGCGGTCAACGTTGCCACCGAGTTTGACGGCAAGGTTGGCATCACCGGCGTCGTGCTGACCCGGATGGACGGCGACGGTCGCGGCGGCGCGGCGCTTTCCATGCGCGCGGTCACCGGCAAGCCCATCCGTTTCGTCGGCATGGGCGAGAAGATGGATGCGCTGGAAACCTTTGAACCCGACCGGGTTGCGGGGCGCATCCTTGGCATGGGCGACATCGTGGCCCTGGTCGAAAAGGCGCAGGAAAACTTCGAGGCCGAGCAGGCCGAGCGGATGATGAAGCGGTTCCAGAAGGGTCTGTTCAACATGAACGACCTGAAATCGCAGCTGGAGCAGATGCTGAAGATGGGCGGCATGCAGGGGTTGATGGGCATGTTGCCGGGCATGGGCAAGATGCAGAAGGCGGCACAGGATGCCGGTTTCGACGACAAGATGCTGCGCCGCCAGATCGCGCTGATCAACTCGATGACCAAGAAGGAACGCGCCAACCCGGACCTGTTGGCGGCCAGCCGCAAGAAGCGGATCGCCGCCGGGTCGGGGCTGGATGTGTCGGACCTGAACCGCCTGCTGAAGCAGCACAAGCAGATGGCCGACATGATGAAGAAGATGGGCAAGGGCGGCATGATGAAGGCCGCGATGAAGCAGATGATGGGCAAGGGCGGGCTGCCTGATCCCAGCAAGATGAACCCCGAGCAGTTGGAAGAGGCCGCGAAAGCGATGAAATCCGGCATCGGCGGCGGCATGGGGATGCCCAAGGGGCTGACGCTGCCGCAGGGGCTTTCGGGCTTTGGTTTCGGCAAGAAGAAATGACCGCACCCAGCCTGCAAACCGCGCGCCTGACGCTGCGCATGCCGGTGCTGGCCGATTTCGGCCCGCGCGCCGATTTCTATGCGTCGGGGCGCTCGGTCTGGGAGGGCGGGCCGGTTGACCGGCGCCAGGCATGGCGGCTTTGGGCGTCAGAGGTCGGTCAATGGCCGCTACTGGGCTTCGGGCCGTTTTCGGTCGATGACCGGGTAAGCGGCGCCTATCTGGGCGAGGTCGGCATCTATCAGCCCGAGGGCTACCCCGAGCCGGAGCTTGGCTGGTTCGTGGTGCCGGCGGCCGAGGGCAGGGGCATCGCCACCGAGGCCGCCCGCGCCGTGATGCTCTGGGCGCGGCAGACCCATGGCTGGGACCGGCTGGTGAACTACATCGCACCCGGCAATGCGCGGTCGATCGCGCTGGCGCTGCGGCTGGGCGGGGTGCGCGCCGATCTGCCGGGGGTCGATGCCGGTGACCTGGTGCTTGCCCATGACCTGCGGGGGCTGGCATGAGCCTGGCTTTCCATATTCCCACGCTGGCCACCGAACGGCTGCGCTTGCGTGAACCGCACGAAAGCGATCTGGACGCGATGGCGGCGTTTGGCGCTGGCCCCCGCAGCCATTTCATCGGCGGGCCGCAGGGGCGGCGCGATGCCTGGCGCGGGCTGCTGGCCAATATCGGCCATTGGGCGCTGCGCGGCTATGGCTTCTGGTCGGTGGACACGGCGCAGGGCGATTTCGTCGGTCGGGTCGGGGTGATCTTTCACGATGGCTGGCCGGAACCCGAACTGGCCTGGCATCTGTTCGACGGTTTTGAAGGCCGGGGTTACGCCCATGAGGCGGCGCTGGCGGCGCGGGCCGATGCCAAGACCCGGCTGGGCCTCGGGCCGCTGATCTCGATGATCGACCCGGAAAACGCCCGCTCGATCGCGCTGGCCACCCGGCTTGGCGCGCGGCTGGAGCGCACCGATCCGGGCGAGCGCAAGCCCTTCCACATCTTTCGCCACCCGGAGGCCGTGCAATGACCGACGCCGCCAACCTGCTGAAAGACCACCGCGACAGCATCGACCGGCTGGACGCGATCCTGCTTTACACGCTGGCCGAACGCTTCAAGCAGACCCAGGCCGTGGGGCGGCTGAAGGCCGAACATGGTCTGCCGCCCTCGGATCCCGCGCGCGAGGCCCGGCAGATCGCCCGGCTGGAGGCGCTGTCGAAAGAAGCCGACCTCGACCCCGAATTTGCCCGCAAATTCCTGACCTTCATCATCTCTGAAGTCATCAGGCATCACGAAAAACTGCAGAAATAGCCGCGCGCCGCGTGGTTCAACCCAACCCAAGGAGACTACATATGTCGATGAAAATCCGTCTGGCCCGTGGCGGCAGCAAGAAGCGCCCGTTCTATTCCGTCGTCGCCACCGACAGCCGCATGCCGCGCGACGGCCGCTTTCTGGAAAAGCTGGGCACCTACAACCCGCTGCTGGCCAAGGACAGCGAAGACCGCATCAAGCTGAACCTGGAGCGGGTGCAATACTGGCTGGGTCAGGGCGCGCAGCCGACCGACCGGGTGGCGCGTTTCCTGGAAGCCGCTGGCGTGATGGCGAAAACCGTGCGTAACAACCCGAAATCCGCCGTCCCCGGCAAGCGCATGGCGGAAATGGCGGCCAAGAAAGCGGCCCGCGCCGCGGCTCCGGCCGAAGAATAAGCGGGGGCTGCCGTGGACGGCAGCTATTCGGCCGATTTCAGGGCGGAACTTGCCGATCTGATGCGGTGGCGGCGCGACGTGCGCCGTTTCCGCACCGATCCGGTGCCGGCGGCGGTGCTGGAGCGCTGTCTTGCCGCCTTCCGGCTGGCCCCTTCGGTGGGGCTGTCGGAACCCTGGCGGCTGATTTCGGTGCAAAGCCCCGTCGCCCGTGCGGCGGCGCTGGAGAATTTCAGGGCGGCCAATGCGCAGGCTTTGGCGGGCTATGCCGATGAAAAGGCGCAGCTTTATACGCGGCTGAAGCTATCGGGCATGGCCGAGGCACCGGTGCAACTGGCGGTGTTCTGCGATGACGCCACGCCGCAGGGTGCGGGGCTGGGGGCGGCAACCATGCCCGAAACCCGGGCCTATTCGGTGGTGGGCGCCATCAGCCTTTTCTGGCTGGCGGCACGCGCCGAAGGGCTGGGGGTGGGCTGGGTGTCGGTGCTGGACGCGGACCAACTGACCCGCGATCTGGCGGTGTCCGCGGGCTGGAAGCTGGTTGCCTATCTTTGCGTCGGCTGGCCAGAGCAAGTGCTGGACACGCCCGAGCTGGAAATCGTCGGCTGGGAAAAGCGCCAGCCTGCGCTGTGGCTGGAGGAACGCTGAATGACCGACCGCATCTGTGTGGGCGCAATTGCCGGATCCTTCGGGGTCAAGGGCGAGGTGCGGCTGAAATCGTTCTGTTCGGACCCCGAGGCGATTGCCGGTTACGGCCCGCTTTTCACCGAGGATGGCACGCGGCAGTTCAGCGTGAAACTGACCCGGCCGGTGGCGGGCGGTCTTGGCGCGCGGCTTTCCGGCGTGGCCACCAAGGAAGAGGCCGATGCCCTGCGCGGCACCAGCCTTTATGTTGACAAGACCCGGCTGCCCAAATTGCCGGATGACGAGTTCTACCATGCCGACCTGATCGGGATGGAGGTGCGCGACACCGGCGGCGTGCTGCTGGGCCGGGTGCAGGCGGTGCATAACCACGGCGCGGGCGACCTGCTGGAAATTGCGGGCGCGGGGCTGAAAGAGCCGATCCTGCTGCCCTTCACGCTGGCGGTGGTGCCGACGGTCGATCTGGTCGCAGGCCGGATCGTCGTTGATCTGCCCGAAGTGCTGGACTAGCGCCGCATCTCGCGGCACTGTGGTCGCCAAAACGGGCCAGAACGGGACAGTGAAAATCATGCAAAATCGGCTTCGCTTGCTGAGGGGCGCCAACGCGCTGTTGTATTTCGGGCCGCTGCTGGCGGGACTGGGCGGCTTTGGCTGGCCGGTGGTGCCGGTGTTCGTGGTGATCTTCATGCTGTGGCTGGTGATCCTGAAGCCGCAGGAATGGCCGCGCAGCATGGCCGAATGGTCACAGCCGGAAACCCTGGTGGCGCTGGCGGCGCGCGGGGCGGTGCAGTTGTTGCTGGTGCTGGTCAGCTTTGGCATCGGTCGCGGTCTGGGCGGGGTGACCGGGGCGCTGCCGAACCTGCCGACCATGCTGCCGATCGCGATTTCCTTCCTGTCGATCCCGCTGGCGCGGATGATCTGGGACCCCTGGACGATGACGCGGATCGCGGCCCCGGAAACGGTGGCACCAGAGGCGCCCGACGCCGACCCGGCAGCCCGGAAAAAGGATTATACCGTGGCACCCGTCATGGTTCCGGATGCGGACAACGCCGACTGTCCGGCTCCGGGGCCCGTTCTGGCCGATGCGCTTTGCGCCGACAGCCCGGCCAGCAGCGGCGATACTGGTGGCGATTCGGGCAGCAGCAGTGCCGATTGACCCACCCGAACGCGCGGCCAGGGGCAAGTCACACGGGCGGCTGAGCATCTCGGCCTCGTTGCAGCCGCGCGATCTGATGGCGCCGCAGCGGGTCAAGGGCGCCTGGACCGCCCGCGTCATCACCCTGTTCCCCGAGGCGTTTCCCGGCACGCTGGGCCTGAGCCTGACCGGCAAGGCGCAGGATCTGGGGCTTTGGGCGCTGGAGACCTTTGATCTGCGCCCCTTCGGCATCGGCAAGCACAAGAATGTCGATGACAACCCGGCGGGTGGCGGGGCCGGCATGGTGCTGCGGGCCGATGTGGTGGCGGCGGCGCTGGATCAGGCGTCCATCGGCACGCCCACCGACCGCAAACGCTGGCCGGTGATCTACCTTTCGCCGCGCGGCACGCCGTTTTCGCAAGCCATGGCTCACACGTGGGCGGCGGCGGATGGGGTCACGCTGCTGTGCGGCCGCTTTGAAGGCGTCGATCAGCGGGTGCTGGACGCCTATGACATCACCGAGGTCAGCCTGGGCGACTTCGTGCTGACCGGCGGCGAGATCGCGGCGCAGGCGATGCTGGATGCCACGGTGCGGCTGCTGCCGGGCGTGCTGGGCAATCAGGCCTCGACCGAGGAGGAATCCTTTTCCACCGGCCTGCTGGAATTTCCGCAATACACCCGCCCGACCGTCTGGGCCGACCGCCCGATCCCGGATGTGCTGCAATCGGGCCACCACGCCGAGATCGCCAAATGGCGGCAGGCGCAGTCGGAGGCGATCACCCGGGAAAGGCGCCCCGACCTGTGGGCCGCCCATCAGCGCCGCAAGCCCTGAACACTTGACCGGGGCCCCGCCGCCGCCTATACGCCGCCTGTCCGGGGCTCGCATGCCCATCGGACCCGATTCCTTTTGGCCGATGTGCCTGCCTGCTTCGTCAGGCGTGGTTTGGAAGGGGCGGTTTACAGAACGCAGGTGCCATCTCTGGCGGGCTTGCCCTTTTTGGGCCGGGACCCGATCGAAGACCGGAAGCTCTGGCGCGGCATCACTTCGGGGGCAAACCCTGAGCATTGGAAAGGACCAGGCATGAACCTGATCGAACAACTCGAGGCGGAACAGATCGCCGCCCTCGGCAAGACCATCCCCGATTTCAAGGCCGGCGACACCGTCAAGGTCGGCTACAAGGTGACCGAAGGCACGCGCAGCCGCGTGCAGGCCTATGAGGGCGTCGTGATCGGCCGCAAGGGCGGCGCCACGATTTCCGCCAGCTTCACCGTGCGCAAGATCTCGTTCGGCGAGGGCGTGGAACGGGTGTTCCCGCTGTATTCGACCAACATCGACAGCATCGAAGTGGTCCGCCGTGGCCGCGTGCGCCGCGCCAAGCTGTATTACCTGCGCACCCGTCGCGGCAAATCGGCCCGGATCACCGAAGACACCAATTACAAAGCCAAAAACGGCGCCAGCGCGTAAGGACCGGGACCATGAAAAAAGGCATCCACCCCGACTATCACTTCATCGACGTCAAGATGACCGATGGCACCGTGTTCAAGACCCGCTCGACCTGGGGCAAAGAGGGCCAGCAGATGGCGCTGGAGATCGACCCGACCGTGCACCCGGCATGGACCGGCGGCTCGGCCAAGCTGATGGACACCGGCGGCCGCGTGTCGAAGTTCAAGAACAAATACGCAGGCCTGGGGTTCTGAGAACCAAGGCACGGCAGGAATGGGGGCGCATCTTCGGGTGCGCCCTTTTTGCTGGGCGATGCCTGCGGGCGCCGGTCACGCAGATTTCATTTCCGTCCTGACGGGATGCGCGCATGCTTTCACCATGCGCACCCTGCTTCTGAGCCTTTGCCTTGCCAGCCCCGCCACGGCACAGACCGTGTTCGAGCGGGCTGCGGGAACCTATGGCTCGGCCAGCGATCCGGCGCTGTCCTGTGCCAGCAACCCGCATACCCTGTCGTTCGAGCAAAGCCCGCCGCATGCGATCTTTCGCTGGAACGTGCCACGCCCCGACCCCGATGGCCGGATCAGCCATGAAGACATCTTCGATCTGCGCGGCAGCACCGACACTACCCTGTCGATGCAGCGCGAGGGCGAGGCGCGGTTGCCGGAAACCGGCCGCCGCCCGACCTGGATATTGCGGCTGACAGCGAACCCCGCGGGCTATTGCTGGGGGCGGCAGGATTGGCCACTGGTGCGTTGCGTGAACCCGGCGGTCAGGTGCGACAGCGAAACGCCGACCTCGTGACGCTTCAAGCGTCCAGCCACAGCTTGCCGTCGCGGTAGCCGCCGCGCAGCACATGGCCGGGGGTCAGCACTTCGGGGTAGGTTTCGGCCCAGTCGCGGTAGCGGTCGTTGCTGACCACGCGGGCGCCAAGATCGCGGGCGGCGGCCAGAATCGTCGGGTCGGCGGGGGTGCCTTTGGCGACCACCATCACCCGTTCCTCGGGCAGGCCCAGCAGCCGCCCCAGCGCGCCATCGTGCTGATAGCTGCCGGTGATCTTGTAGCCGGCGTTGGCGTCGAACACCACGCCGGGGGCATAGCCAAGGCCGGTCAGGTGCTTGACCACCTCTTGCACCGTGCCGATCTGCGGCACCTCGTCCTTCCAGTGCATGACGTTCGAGCCGTCGATCACGATCCATTTCGGCGCCGCATTGGCAGGCTGGCGCGACCGGATAGACGGCTTTCGCGCGGCCCGCGGCTTTTCCGGCGCTTTCGCCGGGCGGCGCAACCAGCCTTGCAGCAGCAGGATCAGGCTGGCCAGCGCGCAAGGCCCCGCCAGCAGCAGCAAATCCGACATTCCGGGCAGCGCAAGGGCTGCAACAATCCCCGCAAGTGCGGCAAGCAATAGGATAAAGGGCACAATCATCAGGCGAGCCTAGCGTGGCGTCCAAGGCCTGCCAAGAGCCTCGCTCCCGCCACGGCTGACCACTTTCGCCGCATCCTCCCCCTTGCGCAACGCCCCTTCCTTCGGTAGCCCCTTCCCCCTATCGTGACGGTGCGCCGTGTGGCGCAGGGGACGACGCGCCAAAGGCGCAGGGGCGGAGTGGGACGTGGCGCATATCATCGTGGTCGGCAACGAAAAGGGCGGGTCGGGGAAATCGACCACCTGCATGCATGTGGCCACGGCACTGGCGCGGATGGGCCACAAGGTCGGCGCGCTGGACCTTGATCTGCGGCAGCGCAGCTTTGGCCGCTATATCGAGAATCGCCGGGCCTATCTTGACCGGGCCGGGCTGAACCTCGCGACGCCCGACTACCGCGAACTGCCCGAAGCGGTGGCCAGCGATCTGGCGCCGGGCGAGAATCCCTATGACCACCGGTTGTCGGCGGCGGTCGGCGCGTTGGAGCCGATCTGCGATTTCATCGTGATCGACTGCCCCGGCAGCCATACCCGTCTGAGCCAGGTGGCCCATTCGCTGGCCGACACGCTGATCACGCCGCTGAACGACAGTTTCGTCGATTTCGACCTGCTGGCGCGGATGGATCTGGAAACCGGGCGGGTCAAGGGTCCGTCGATCTATGCCGAAATGGTGTGGAACGCCCGGCAGTTGCGCGCGCAAGCCGGGTTGAAGCCGATCGACTGGATCGTGCTGCGCAACCGCCTTGGGGCGCAGCAGATGCACAACAAGAAGAAGGTCGGCGCGGCTTTGGAAGAGCTGTCCCGGCGCATCGGTTTCCGCGTGGCGCCGGGGTTTTCCGAACGGGTGATCTTTCGCGAGCTGTTCCCGCGCGGGTTGACGCTGCTCGATCTGAAAGACACCGGGGTGGACCAGTTGAACCTTTCCAACATCGCGGCCCGGCAGGAGGTGCGCGATCTGCTGCGGGAACTCAGGCTTCCGGGTGTGGCCGTAGATTTCTGAACAGCTGCCAGGTCGGATCGCTGCGGCGGCCCCGCATGGCGTTCAGCCGCAGATCGAAGGCGTCGGGCTGCGGCGTTTCGGTGGTCTTGAAGCGTGCCAGAAGCTTGGTCACGAACTGCATGGCGTCTCTCCCTCGGTGCTGTTGAGATAAATTTGCGCCAGATCGGGGCGAAACTGCGGCACCCATGCGGGGAAGCTGTGCCCTTGCCGTGGCGCGGCGAAACAATCGGTTTCCCTTCCTGTGGCGAGGGTGCTTGAGCCTGCCGCCCGGCCCGTGCCAAATGGCGGCAGTTGCAAGGAGCCTGCCATGGCCAATCCGCTGTACGACGCGCTGTTCGCCCCGCTGGAAGGGCGGCAAACCGATTTCCTGATCCTGGCCGATGGGCGGCGGATCAGCGGTGACGCCTTTCTGGCGCTGGTTGCCCGCACCGCCCATGCACTGCGGGCCGCCGGGCTGGGGCAGGGCGACCGCATCGCCGTTCAGGTGGCCAAATCACCCGAGGCTTTGGCGGTTTACGGCGCTGCGGTGGCGCTGGGGGCGGTGTTCCTGCCGCTGAACACCGCCTATCAGACGGAAGAACTGGAGTATTTCATCGGCAACGCCACGCCGCGGATTTTCCTTTGTGATGGTGGCAAGGCGACGGCGCTGGCGCCGATCTGTGCTGACCACGGCGCGCACCTGCTGACGCTGAACGCCGATGGCAGTGGCAGTCTGGCCGATCTGGCGGCAGGGCAGCCCGGAGCGATCACGCCGGTGGACCGGGAAGCCGGTGATCTGGCGGCGCTGCTTTATACCTCGGGCACCACAGGGCGTTCCAAGGGTGCGATGCTGACCCAGCGCAACCTGTTGTCCAACGCCGAAGTGCTGGCCGACCTCTGGCGCTTTACCGACCGTGACGTGCTGCTGCACGCCTTGCCGATCTTTCACAGCCACGGGCTGTTTGTCGCCTGCAACGTCAGCCTGCTGGCCGGGGGGGCGATGATCTTCCTGCCGGGGTTCGATCTGGAGGCGGTGCTGCGGTTGCTGCCGCAGGCGACGGCGATGATGGGGGTGCCGACGTTTTACACCCGGCTGCTGGACGATGCGCGGTTCGACCGTGGCTTGGCGGCCCACATGCGGCTGTTCGTTTCAGGCTCGGCGCCGCTGCTGGCGGAAACCCATGCGAGTTTTGCGGCCCGCTCTGGCCACCGGATTCTGGAACGCTATGGCATGACGGAAACCAACATGAACACCTCGAACCCCTACGAAGGCGACCGGCGGGCGGGGACGGTGGGGTTGCCGCTGCCGGGGGTGGAGGCGCGGATCATGGCCGAGGGGGTCGAGGTGCCGCCCGGCGAGGTGGGCGTGATCGAGGTGCGCGGGCCCAACGTGTTTCAGGGCTATTGGCAGATGCCGGAAAAGACCGCCGAGGAGTTGCGCGCCGATGGCTGGTTCATCACCGGCGATCTGGGGGTGGTGGATGCCGAGGGCTATGTGCAGATCGTCGGGCGGCAGAAGGATCTGGTGATCTCGGGTGGGTTCAACGTCTATCCGAAGGAAGTCGAACTGGTGCTGGACGAGGTGCCGGGGGTGCTGGAATCGGCGGTGATCGGGGTGCCGCATCCCGACTTCGGCGAAGCGGTGTTCGCCGTGCTGGTGCCGCGGCCGGGGGTGGTTTTGCAGGTGGACGCGGTGCTGGCGGCGATCGAGGCCCGGCTGGCGCGGTTCAAGCAGCCGAAGGCGGCGGTGGTGCTGGCGGAGTTGCCGCGCAATGCCATGGGCAAGGTGCAGAAGGCGCAGTTGCGGGCGGAATATGGCGGGTGGTTCTTGCGGTGAAGGGCGGGGGCTCTGCCCCCGCACCCCCGGGATATTTGGGCAAAGGTGAAGGGGGGTCAGGGCGTTCCTTCGTTGTCGCCCAGTTCGGCTTCCAGGAAGCGTTCGAAATCGTCGAGGTCCACCGGCTCGAACTGGCCGAAGCCCTGCATCCAGACCGAGGCGGCGCGCAGGGCATCGGGCTCCAGCTTGCACCATTTCACCCGGCCGCGCTTTTCCTGGGCGATCAGCCCGGCCTCGGCCAGCACCATCAGATGCTTGGAAATGGCGGCAAGCGACATCGCGAAGGGTTCGGCCACGTCGGTCACCGCCATGTCGTCTTCCAAGAGCATGGTCAGGATCGCCCGGCGGGTCGGGTCGGACAGGGCGGCGAAAGTGGCGTCCAGCTTGGGGTTCATGGCAAGGATGTAGCGCCGGGGCGGCGGGATCGTCAACCGGATGGTTGAATGACGCCGATTGCCGAAAAGCGCCGGATGCTTCGGAAAACGGCGGCGAACAGGCCGGGCGGCGGATCGGAAATCAGCGATTTTTCATGGGGTTATGGCCTAATCCCCAAGCCGCATCCTTGCTTGACTCGGATGCTGCACCTGCGTAGGTTCCGCCCGACTGTCGAAGGGATGTTTTGCCATGGCACCAGACCCCGACCCGGACCGGCTGCGCGCGCTTGAGGCTCGGCTGGCGAAGGTGCAGGGGGCGCCGGAAGTGAAGCAGTCCGAGACGGGCAAGGCATTCTCGCAGGGCGAGCTGGCCTGGCGGATGGTGATCGAGCTGGTGTCCGGCGTGTTGCTGGGTCTCTTGATCGGCTACGGGTTGGACACGCTGTTCGGCACGCTGCCCGTCTTCCTGGCGATCTTCGCGCTGTTCGGGTTTGCGGCCGGGGTGAAAACCATGCTGGGCACCGCCCGCAAGATGGCCGCGGATCAGGCGGAAAGTTTCAAGGCGGGGCAACCCGACCACACTGAGGGAAGTTGACGATGGCGGCGGAAGCGGAAAGCGCACTTCAGATCCACCCGATGGACCAGTTCGTGGTTCATCCGATGTTCGGTGCCACCGAGATCCATTGGTACACCATCACCAACGTGACGGTCTGGATGGGTCTGGCGATCCTGGGGATCATCGCGCTGATGGTGCTGGGCACCCGCCGCCGCGCGATCATCCCGTCGCGCACCCAGTCGATTGCCGAACTGGCCTACGGCTTTGTTTACAAGATGATCGAGGATGTGACCGGCCATGACGGGGTGAAATACTTCCCCTACATCATGACGCTGTTCCTGTTCATCGTGTTCTCGAACTTCCTGGGCCTGATCCCGATGTCATTTGCCACCACCTCGCATATCGCGGTGACGGCGATCCTGGCGCTGCTGGTGTTCTGCACCGTGACCATTCTGGGCTTTGTGAAGAACGGCCCGGGCTTCCTGGGGCTGTTCTGGGTGTCTGCCGCCCCGCTGGCGCTGCGGCCGGTGCTGGCGGTGATCGAGGTGATCTCCTACTTCGTGCGCCCGCTCAGCCATTCCATTCGTCTTGTCGGCAACATCATGGCTGGCCACGCGGTGATCAAGGTGTTCGCGGGCTTTGCCGCCGTTGCCCTGATCTCGCCGCTGTCGATCCTGGCGATCACCGCCATGTATGGCATGGAGGTGCTGGTGTCGTTCATCCAGGCCTATGTCTTTACCATTCTGACCTGCGTCTATCTGCGCGATGCGCTGCATCCGCACCACTGAGGCGCCGGTTTCCTACCCACAATCAACCAATTCCAAAACCTGAGGAGTGACGAACATGGAAGGCGATATCGTTCAAATGGGGGCCTACATCGGCGCTGGTCTGGCTTGTACCGGCATGGGTGGCGCTGCCATCGGTGTGGGCAACGTGGCTGGCAACTTCCTGTCGGGAGCCCTGCGCAACCCGTCGGCCGCCCCCGGCCAGACCGCCATGCTGTTCATCGGCATCGCGTTCGCGGAAGCCTTCGGGATCTTCTCGTTCCTGGTTGCTCTGCTGCTGATGTTCGCCGTCTGACCCTGAGAACCAATGCTTGTGGCCGGTGGGGATGCCCTCCGGCCGGGTTTCCGAGGGACGTGAGGGAAAGACATGGCGACTGAAGCAGCGCAAGAAGCAGCGGCAGGCGCGGCTGGCCACGGTGGTGGCGAGGCCGTGGGCATGCCGCAGCTTGATTTTTCGACCTGGGCCAACCAGATTTTCTGGCTGGTTGTCACATTGGTCGTGATCTACCTCGTGCTGACGCGCGTGGCGCTGCCCCGGATCGGGGCGGTGCTGGCCGAGCGTAACGGCACGATCACCAACGACCTTGCGGCGGCCGAAGAGCTGAAGAAAAAGGCCGTGGCGGCGGAAAAATCCTATCAGGAAGCCCTGACCAATGCCCGGGCAGAGGCCGCCAAGATCGTGGCCGCCGCCAAGGCCGACATCCAGAAGGATCTGGATGCCGCGATCACCCGCGCAGATGCCGAAATTGCTGCGAAGGCGGCTGAATCGGAAAAGTCGATTTCCGAGATCCGGGCCGGCGCAGTGCAAAGCGTGACCGAAGTGGCGCAGGATACCGCGCGCGAGATCGTGGCGGCGCTGGGCGGCAAAGCGGATGTCCGCGCCGTGACGGCTGCGGTTTCGGCACGGCTGAAAGGATGAGGGCGATGAAAAAACTCAGCGTTCTGGCTGCGTTGGCGGCTACGCCTGCCGCGGCCTCGACCGGTCTGGAATTTTCGCTGCACAACACCAACTTCGTGGTGCTGGTGGGCTTCCTGATCTTCCTGGCGGCGCTGGTCTATTTCAAGGTGCCGGGGATTCTGGGCGGCTTGCTGGACAAGCGGGCGGTGCAGATCAAGTCCGACCTTGAAGAGGCGCGGGCGCTGCGCGACGAGGCCAAGGAGATTCTGGCCTCTTACGAGCGCAAGCAGCGCGAAGTGCAGGCGCAATCGGATCGCATCGTCGCCTCGGCCCGCGAAGAGGCGGTTGCGGCAGCGACGCAGGCCAAGGCCGATCTGGCCGAAGCCATTGCGCGCAGGCTGGCGGCGGCAGAGGACCGCATCACCTCGGCGGAAACCGCAGCGGTGCGCGAAGTGCGCGAGCGGGCGATTGCCGTGGCGATTGCCGCGGCGGGCGATCTGTTGACCAAACAGATGACGGCGGATGCGGCGGCAGCCTCGATCGACGCGGCCATCGTGCAGGTCGAAGCCAAGCTGCACTGAGCTTGGCCACATAGTTTGCGAAAGAACCCGGCCCTTGCGCCGGGTTTTTTCTTTTGCAGCGCCCATGAAAAAGGCGGCAGACCCGCAGGCCTGCCGCCGATCCTTGCGCCGGTCTTAGCGGTTGGACGGGTGAATGATGATCTCGACCCGGCGGTTCTGCGCCCGGCCATTCACCGTCTGGTTCGAAGCGATCGGCTGATCCTCGCCGCGGCCATAGGCCGAAATGCGGCCGCCCGGTACACCACCGTTGCGCAGCACTGCGGCAACCGCCCGCGCCCGCCGTTCCGAAAGGTCCTGGTTGTAGGCGGCAGAGCCGGAATCATCGGTGTGGCCCACCACTTCGATGGTGCTGTCAGGATAGTCCAGCAGGTTGTTCGACACCGCCCGCAGGTCGGCTTGCAGATCGGGGCGCAGGTTGGCGCTGTCCAGCGCAAACAGGATATCCTGCGGCATCGTCACCACCAGGCTGTTGCCAGTGTTGGTGACCATGGTGCTGTTGCTCATCTGGCTGCGCAGATCGGCGGCCTGCTGATCCAGCGTATTGCCGATGGCACCGCCGACCAGGCCCCCAAGCGTGGCGCCAAGCAGGGCGTTGCCAAACCGGTTGCGGCCATGCTGGGTGGCCCCCAGAGTGCCACCGATCAGGGCACCCGCAACGGCGCCGTTCCGAGTGCGCGCCTGCGGGTCATCGGGATACTTGTTGGGGTCAACGCAAGCCGTCAGGGCCAGAAGGCCGATGCTGCCAACGATAAGCGGGGTCTTGGAAATCATCTCTGCGCCTCATGCTTGGGGGCCCGTTGGTCGGGCTCATGCCGCGTTATACCAGCACGTCCAGCCTGCGGAAAGAGTGGCGCTTGTCTGCGCAAGTTTCCGCCAATCACGTTCCGGTGTTGGCATCTGCTGCCGAATCCGCCCGCGCGGCCTCCCAGGCCAGCATGGCGCGCTTGACCGGCAGCCCCCAGTGATAGCCGCCCAAGCCGCCGGATTTGCGCAGTGCCCGGTGGCAGGGGATCAGCCAGCTGATCGGATTGCGCCCCACCGCCGTGCCCACCGCCCGCATCGCATTGGGGTGGCCGACCGCGCCGGCAATCTGCGAGTAGGTGCTGACATGCCCCGAGGGGATGCGCAGCAGCGCCTCCCAGACCTTGATCTGAAACGGCGCGCCGATCAGGTGCAGCCGGGTGTCGCCCCCGGCGAAAGCCTGTGTCACCAGCGGTGCGATGGTGGCCGCATCCTCGACATAAGTGGCTCCCGGCCAGCGGCCCTGCATGTCGGCCAGCGCCGCGTCCAGCCCACATTCCTCGGTGAAGGCCAGCCCGCACAGCCCGCGGTCGGTGGCCATCGCCAAGGCCTGCCCGAACGGCGAGGCAAACAGCCCCCAGCGGATCACCAGCCCGGCGCCACCACGGGCATAATCGCCGGGACTCATCGCCTCCCAGCGCAGGAACAGATCGTGCAGCCGCCCGCCGCCCGACAGCCCGGTGGCAAGGGCGGTATCCAGCACGGTGAAGCGGTCTGCCAGCAGGCGGCGGGCGTGATCAAGGCTGAGGTATTGCTGATACCGCTTGGGCGAGACGCCGACCCATTGCGAAAACAGCCGCTGGAAATGCGCGGGGCTCATGTCCATCTTTGCGGCCAGTTCCTCCAGCGTCAGGCCGGGGCCTGCGGCGTCGATCAGCGCCAGCGCGCGGGCGATCACGGCGTAATGATAGGCGGGGCGGGTGTCGTCGGGCATGAGCGGCCTCCTTTGGGGCAGGATAGGCCAGCGGCTGCGGCCAAGCGACCCGAAACTTGCGGCATCGCTTGCGGGGCGCCTGCGGTTTTGGCATAGGGGGCCATGGCGCAGCAGCTTGACTATCAGACCCTCCAGCAGATTTTCAGCCGGTTTCAGGCGCTTGAGCCGGAGCCTGTGGGCGAGCTTTTCCACACCAACGCCTATACCCTGCTGGTGGCCGTGGTGCTTTCGGCGCAGGCCACCGATGTGGGGGTGAACAAGGCGACAAGGCCGCTGTTCGCCACTGTGGACACGCCTCAGGCAATGCTGGCGCTCGGGCTCGACGGGCTGACCGAGGCGATCAAGACCATCGGCCTTTACCGCCAGAAGGCGCAGAACGTCATGCGCCTCAGCCAGATTCTGGTAGATGACTATGGCGGACAGGTGCCCTCCAGCCGTGCCGCCCTGCAATCGCTGCCGGGGGTGGGGCGAAAGACCGCCAATGTGGTGCTGAACATCTGGTGGCATATCCCGGCGCAGGCGGTCGATACCCATATCTTCCGGCTGGGCAACCGCACCGGCATCTGCCCGGGCCGCGATGTGGCGGCTGTGGAGCGCGCCATCGAGGACCATTTGCCCGCCGAATTCCAGCAGCACGCGCATCACTGGCTTATCCTGCATGGCCGGTATATCTGCACCGCACGCAACCCCAGATGCGGCATCTGCCCGATCCGCGATCTGTGCCCATTCGAGGACAAGACGATATGAAGAAGTTTCAGGTGGTCGGCATCGGCAATGCGATGGTTGATGTGCTGGCCCATGCCGACGACGCCTTTCTGGCGGAAAACGGCATCGGCAAGGGCATCATGCAGTTGATCGACATGCCGCGCGCCGTGGCGCTTTACGACCGGATCGGCCCGGCCGAGGAGGTCTCGGGCGGCTCGGCGGCCAATACCATCGCCGGGGTGGCGCATCTGGGTGGCCGCACCGCTTATGTCGGCAAGGTCAAGGACGACCAGTTGGGCCGGATCTTCGCGCATGATCTGCGCGCGCAGGGCGCGGTTTACGAAACGCCGATGGCGACCGGCGACGCGCAGGAAACCGGGCGCTGCATCGTGCTGGTGACCGGCGATGGCGAGCGGTCGATGAACACCTACCTCGGTTGGTCGGAGTTTCTGACCCCGGCCGATATCTTTGACGAACAGATGGCCGAGGCCGAATGGATTTACCTGGAAGGCTACCGCTTTGACGGCCCGGCCAGCCACGAGGCCTTTGCCAAGGCGATCCGCGCCTGCCGTGGTGCCGGGGGGCGGGTGTCGCTGACCCTGTCGGACCCGTTCTGCGTCGAACGCCACCGCGACGCCTTCCGCCGGATGATCGTGCAGGACGTGGACCTGTTGTTCGCCAACCGCGCCGAGATCCTGTCGATGTATCAGACCGAGGATTTCAACGCAGCCCTTGCCGCCGCCGCGGCCGAGGTCGCGATCGTGGCCTGCACCGATGGCGCGAACGGCGCGCATATCCTGTCGGGCGGCGAGGTCTGGCATGTGCCGGCGATCCCGACGCAGATCGTCGATGCCACCGGCGCGGGCGACCTCTTCGCCGGCGCCTTCCTCTGGGGCATCACCCATGGCCATGACTTGCCGACCGCCGGCCGCATGGGCTGCATCGCCGCCTCCGAGGTGATCAGCCACATCGGCGCCCGCCCCGAGGCGGATTTGCAGGCATTGTTTGCCCGGCACGGCGCTTTGTAAGGCAGGGGGGGCTTCGCGCCCCCCTCCGTTCCGGGCTGCGCCCGAAACGCCCCCCGCGGGATATTTTCACAGAGAAGAAGCTGGAAGCGGAAGTCCAGCGCCCCGACGGGGGATTTCTCCAGCCGCGGGGCGCCTTCTCCTCTGACGGTCATCGGCTTCCCGGCCTGTACCGTTAGAGCAGGATTGCAGAGCAGGGTTAACGAATCTCTTAGATCGGGCTTCTTCTCTGTCTAAATATCCCACGGGGGGTCCGGGGGTGTGAAACCCCCCGGCCTTGGCCAGAAGATCAGTCGCCCAGCTTGGCGTGCACCTCGTCAAGGTCCACCTCTCCCAGCGGCATCTTGTTGGCGGGATTGTCGAAATCGTATTTGAACAACTGGAAATCGCGCTTGTAGATTTCCCAGACCAGATGCCGCGACAGGTCGTCGAAATAGTCCTCGACCGGGTGCAGGCGCTTGGGCCCATGGCCTTCGCTTTCGTTGAACTTGGGGATCTTCTTCAGGTTCACCTTGTGCTTAGTCTTGATGGCGTTCAGCACCACCTGCATCCCCTCGTCGAACTTCTCGGTAAAGAAGATCTGGTCGTAGCGCCCGCCGTTGGCGATGAAGGTCGAGACATGGCCCGACATCGCCGACCAGTGGATGTCCGGCTCCATCGGCTTTTTCCAGCGGATGGTGTCGCGGGTGAACAAAAGAAACCGCCGGAAACTGGCGATCTGGTCGAACTCGGCGCGGCCATCTTCGCCGCCGACCTCGATGCCGTATTTCTGCGTCAGCAGCGGCACCAGATTGCCGCGATAGCGTTTGCCGTTGCGCTGGATGCCGCAGATCTTGTCGAAGAACGACGACAGGACGCGGGTGTAGGGGTTGCGCACGCAGGTGAAGGCATAGGACTTGTGGCCCTTGACGTTCTTCTCGATCTTCGCCTGACTGGCCTCGATCGCCCATTTGTGCATGCCCGCCGTTGCGTCGTGGATGTCACCATCGAAGAACACGCCGTGATCGGAATAGAACATGATCTGGCCGATGGTCGAGCAGGCGCATTTCGGCACCACGCGGTAAACCACGCTTTCGCTTTCCGTCATCCAGGTGCCGGGAAACCCCATGAAAAACCGCCTCCAACCGTTTCTTGGCCGCCAACGCAGCGCGCTGCCGAACATTACGCCACAAAAAGCAAACAAACTCTGTCTTTTCAATGGTTGATAAAGCTATTTAAGGAAACAATGACTCGCTGAGGGTGCCAAGAGTTTCCACAATGGCAAAAATCGCCTACATCCTGCTTTGCCACAAGGACCCGGAGGGCATCATCGCGCAGGCCGAACGGCTGACGGCGGCGGGCGATTTCATTGCCATCCACTTCGATGCCAACGCCAGACGCGAGGATTACGACCGCATCCGCGAGGCGCTGGACGGCAACCGCGCGGTGGCCTTCGCCGCCCGGCGGGTGAAATGCGGCTGGGGCGAATGGAGCCTGGTCGAGGCCACCTTGCAGGCGGTAACGGCGGCCGAGGCGGCGTTTCCGCGCGCCACGCATTTCTACATGCTGTCGGGCGACTGCATGCCGATCAAGACCGCCGAATACGCCCATGCCTTTCTGGACCGCGACGACGTGGATTACATCGAAAGCTTCGATTTCTTCCAGTCGGACTGGATCAAGACCGGCATCAAGGCCGAGCGGCTGATTTACCGCCACTTCTTCAACGAGCGCAGCCACAAATGGGCGTTCTACACCTCGATGAAGCTGCAGGACCGCTTTGGTTTGACGCGCAAGATTCCCGCCGACTTGCAGATTCAGATCGGCAGCCAGTGGTGGTGCCTGCGGCGGCGCACCATGGAATGGCTGCTGGATTTCATCAAGCGGCGCGGCGATGTGATGCGGTTCTTCCGCACCACCTGGATCCCCGACGAGACGTTTTTCCAGACCCTGGTGCGGCATCTGGTGCCCGAACACGAGATCCGCACCCGCACGCTGACCTTCCTGATGTTCACCGATTACGGCATGCCGGTGAATTTCTACAACGACCAGTATGACCTGCTGACCAGCCAGGATTACCTGTTCGCCCGCAAGGTCTCGCCTGACGCCAAGGCGCTGAAAGACCGGCTGGGCAAGCTTTATGCCGCCACCGGCGTGTCCTTCCCGATCTCGAACGAGGGGCGCAGCCTGTTCAAGTTCCTGTCGGGGCGCGGCCGGGTCGGGCGGCGGTTCGCGCCGCGGTTCTGGGAGACCGAGGCCAGCCTGGGCCGCGAGCGCACGCTGCTGATCGTGGTCTGCAAGAAATGGCACATCGCCAAGCGGCTGGTCGAGCGTATTCGCCAGGTCACCGGTCTGCCTGCGGTGGACTATCTGTTCAACGAAGCCAACACCGCGCTGCCCGATCTGGGCGGCATCCAGACCACGCTGGAAAAGCGCACGCGGCACCGGCGGGCGCTGGTGCGGATGCTGTTCGACTATTGGCAGACCGATCAGCTGGTGATCTGCATCGACCCGGCCAATGTCGATCTGATGCAGGATTTCTACTCCGACCGTTCCAACACCCGGCTGCTGGAGGTGGAGTGCGATTTCACCGACGACTATCTGATCGGCCATGCCCGCCGCGTTGGTCTGGCGGGGGATCGTACCCCGCCCGAGACCATCGACAAGCTGCTGCCGACCATCCGTTACGATGTGCGCTTTGAATCCGACCGTATCCGCGACGCCGATTTCGCCGGGTTCCAGCGCATCCGCCAATCGGTGCCGCCGCAGGAAAACATCGTGCCTCTGGCGGCATTTCTTGGTATTTCGGCAGACAAGGCACGCGAGATTGCCGAGACCGACTATCTGTTTGTGGATTGAGCCATGGCCTATACCTACGACCCGCAGAACATCTTTGCCCGTATCCTGCGCGGCGAGATTCCGAACAAGACCGTGCTGGAAAGCAAGCACAGCCTGTCATTTCACGACATTCACCCGCAGGCGCCTTTGCATGTTCTGCTGATTCCCAAGGGTCCATATGTCAATTTCGATCATTTCGCCGCCGAAGCCTCGGCCGACGAGATCGTCGATTTCCACCGCACCGCCGCGGCGGTCTGCGCCCTGCTGGGGGTAACAGGACCGGACGGCTACCGTGCCATCACCAATGCCGGCGCGCATGGCATGCAGGACGTGCCGCATTACCATCTGCACATCCTGGGCGGACGGGTGCTGGGGCGGCTGGTCGAGCCGGTCTGACTCAGGTCGCCGCGGCAACGCGTTGGCGCCACAGGGTGAACAGGCTGGCCGCGACCACCACGGCGGCACCGATCACCATGTTGGGGGCCAGCGTCTCGTCGAACAGGCTGATGCCGAGGATCGCGACGAACACCAGTTGCAGATAGGCAAAGGGCTGGATGGCCGAGGCTTCTGCCACCTCCAGCGCCTTGATCAGGCACCAGTGGCCGGCAGCGGCCAGGCAGCACAACGCCGCCATCCAGCCCCAGTCGGCGCCGGTCATCGGTTCCCAGAACCAGACGCCGACGCAGGTCATCGCAAGCGCGCCGACCATGCCGGTCCAGAAAAAACTGACCGAGGCCGCGTCGCCCCGCGCCACATAGCGGGTGAGAAGGCCGTAAAGCGCGAACAGCAACGCCGCCAGCAAGGGCATCAAGGCCCAGGGCGAGAATACCGCATAGCCCGGTTGCAGGATGATCAGCACGCCGAGGAAGCCGACGCCGATCGCCGTCCAGCGCCGCCAGCCGACCTTTTCGCCCAGCACCGGGCCGGACAGGGCGGCGACCAGCAAGGGGTAACAGGTGAAGACCGCGTGGCTGGGCACCAGCCCCAGATGCACGAAACCCAGCACCATGACGCAGACCTCGACCACCAGCAGCAGCCCGCGCAAGCTTTGCAGCAGCGGGTAATGCGAGCGGATGGCGCGGCGCAGGCCACCCGGCGCACGGGCGGCCAGCAGCATCACGAAGGCGGCAAAGAACCAGAAGCGGATCATCACCACCATATAGACGTTGTATTCGCCCGCCAGATGCCGCGACACGCCGTCCTGCACCGCGAAGATGGCCGAGGTCAGCACCATCAGCCCGATGCCGAGGCGGGTGTTCTGGCCGGTCATGCGCTGCGCACTCCGACCGACATGTGGCGTTTGGCGCCGTGGCCGGGGATGCGTTGCACGGCAAAGCCCGCCGATTGCAGGGCGCGGCGCACATGGCCTGCGGCGGTGTAGGTGGCGAAGCTGCCACCGGGGGCGGTGTGGCGGGCGACCTCAGCCAGTAGGGTGTCGGACCACAGCTCGGGGTTTTTGGCGGGGGAAAAGCCGTCCAGATACCAGGCATCGGCGCGGCCTTGCCAGGTGGGCAGGGTCTCGCGGGCGTCGCCCAGAATGATCTCGGCCTCGATGCCGTCCAGCGCCAACAGAGTCTGCCCCGCGCCCCATTGGGCAAGAAAGGGTGCGGCGACGGCCTCGGCCTTCGGGAAATGCGCCAGCGCGCGGGCGATATCGGGGGCGGCCAGCGGGTAGGCCTCGAACGAGGTATAGCGCAGGGTGCCGGGCTGACCGCTGGCCTGCCACGCCAGCAGCGTTGCCAGCAGGTTCAGCCCGGTGCCAAAGCCCAGTTCTGCGATGTGAAAGCCATCACGCAGCCGCGCAGGCAGGCCGTTGCCGGCCAGAAACACATGCCGGGTTTCGGCCAGCCCGTCATTGCGCGAGAAATACGGATCATCGAACCGGGTCGAGACCGGCACGCCGTCGTCACGCCAGTCCAATGTGCCGCACTGGTCTGCCGGGGGGATATGGCTTAGGCCTTGATGCATGGGCGCAGATTGGCCAAGCCGGGGGGGAATGGCAACGCCGTATCCGCCCGCAAACGATGGTTCAGTGCGATTCGGAGGGATGACATGGGCAAGCGCAAGGCGGCACCGGATGTGACGGTGATGGGCGGCGGCATCTTCGGGCTGGCCTGTGCCTGGGCCTGCCTGAAGCGCGGCGCCCGGGTGCGGCTGATCGAGACAGTGGGGATCGGTGCAGGCTCCAGCGGCGGGCTGGTGGGGGCGCTGTCGCCGCATGTGCCCGAGGCGTGGAACGACAAGAAGGCGTTCCAGCTGGACAGCCTGCTGATGGCGGAAAGCTGGTGGGCCGAGGTGACGGCGCAATCCGGCGTGGGCAGCGGCTATGCGCGGCTGGGGCGGTTGCAGCCGCTGGCCGATGCGCAGGCGGTGGCGCTGGCGCAGCGGCGGGCGGAGACGGCGGCAGAGCTGTGGCAGGGCCGCGCCACCTGGCGGGTGATCGAAGCGGGCGGGTCGGACTGGCAGCCGCCCAGTGCCTCGGGCTGGCTGGTCGAGGATACGCTGACCGCGCGGATGGCGCCACGGCGGGCCGGGGCGGCGCTGCTGGCGGCGATCAAGGCCAAGGGCGGCGAGGTGATCATCGGCGAGGGCGAGGCGCGGGGGGCGGTGATCTGGGCCACCGGTTTTGCCGGGCTGGCCGAGTTGTCGGCAGACCTGGGGCGCGCGGTGGGTGGGGCGGTGAAGGGGCAGTCGCTGGCCCTCGCCCATGACGCGCGCAATTGCCCGCAGATCTTCATCGACGGCTTGCATATCGTGCCGCACGAGGATGGCACCGTGGCGATCGGCTCGACCAGCGAAAGGGTTTGGGATGACCCGGTCAGCACCGATGCGCAGCTTGAGGCGCTGCTGGCCCGGGCGATCGCGGCCTGCCCGCAACTGGCCGACGCACCGGTGCTGACGCGCTGGGCGGGCTTGCGGCCACGCGCCCATTCGCGCGCGCCGATGCTGGGG
The DNA here is from genome assembly GCF_000176015.1 of Rhodobacter ferrooxidans. Lineage (GTDB taxonomy): Bacteria > Pseudomonadota > Alphaproteobacteria > Rhodobacterales > Rhodobacteraceae > Pseudorhodobacter_B > Pseudorhodobacter_B ferrooxidans. The sequence goes on from NZ_ACYY01000004.1 coordinate 72,987, forward strand.
GAATGGCCGGGGCGGCCGGGGCAATATGTGGCCAACGGTGGCTTCAAGATCGGTTTCGGCATGGCACCCAAGGTGGCCGAGGTGATGGCCGATCTGCTGCTGGAGGGGCGCGACGGCATCCCCGAAGGCTTCCGGGTAGAGGCCAGCTACTAGGCGCAGGCGGCTGATTTGCGGCCTCTGGCGGGTGGTTCTGGCATTTTCCCCTTGAAAAACAGCCAAACCCGGCGCAATGAACCGCCGATGCCTGCGACCAGCGGGCGATTCCCTATTGGAGTGACCATGGCCAAAGAAGAACTGCTCGAATTCCCCGGTGTCGTGAAGGAACTGCTGCCCAACGCGACATTCAAGGTCGAGCTCGACAATGGCCATGAGTTGATCGCCGTGATGGCGGGCAAGATGCGCAAGAACCGGATCCGGGTGCTGGCGGGCGACAAGGTTCAGGTCGAGATGACCCCCTACGATCTGTCCAAGGGCCGCATCAACTATCGCTTCAAGTAAGTGCGGCTGATCCTCGGCTCTGCCAGTCCGCGCCGCCGCGAGTTGCTGGCCCAGCTTGGTGTCACGCCTGACGCCATCGTGCATCCCGACATCAACGAAGACCCGCATCGCGCCGAACTGCCGCGGCCCTATGCGCTGCGCGTGGCGCGGGAAAAGGCGCTGGCGGTGCAGGCTGACGCCGATGACATCGTGCTCTGTGCCGATACCACCGTGGCTTTGGGGCGGCGTATCCTCGGCAAGCCTGCCGACGCGGGCGAGGCGGCGGCGTTTCTGCTGGCGCTTGGCGGACGGCGGCATCAGGTGATCACCGCGCTGGCGTTGCGGCGCGGCGACAAGCTGTGGTGCCGCGACGTGGTGTCGGTGGTGCGGATGAAGCGGCTGTCGGATGCCGAGTTGAACGCCTATCTCGACAGCGGCGAATGGCAGGGCAAGGCCGGCGGCTATGGTATTCAGGGGCTGGCCGGCGCCTTCATCCCGTGGATTTCCGGCTCGTTCAGCGCCGTCATGGGCCTGCCGGTGGCCGAAACCGCGGCGATGCTGGTGACCGCGGGCTACCCATTGTATCGGAGAGACGCATGAAAGGCCGTGTTGTGGCGCTGGATCTGATGAACGGGCGCCCGGCGGCGGCGCTGATCGTCGATGGCCAGTTGCAGGATTTCCTGATCGACCCGGCGGAGGATGAACCGCTGCCCGGTGCAATCTTCCGCGCCGTGGTGGACCGCCCGATCAAGGGCCAGGGCGGGGTGTTCGTGAAGCTTCCCGGCGGTCTCAGCGGCTTTCTGCGGCAGGTTTCCGGCCTTGCCCCCGGCCAGCGGGTGCTGGTGCAGGTCTCGGGCACCACCGAACCCGGCAAGGCGCTTCCCGTCACCACGCGGCTGTTGTTCAAAAGCCGTCTGGCGATCGTGACGCCGGGCGCGTCGGGCCGCAACATCTCGCGCCGTATCCATGATGAAGACACCCGCGCCGGGCTGGCCGAACTGGCCGAAGCCGCGATGCAGGGCGCGGACCCGACGCTGGGGCTGATCCTGCGGTCGGCCTGCGACGGGGCCGAGGCCGACGAGATCGCGGACGACATCACCGCGATGCGCGATCTGGCGCAGGCGGTGCTGGCCGATCTGGAGGGCGGGCCGGAACTGCTGGTCGAAGGCCCGCTGGCGCAGGAAATCGCCTGGCGCGACTGGTCCGACCCCGCGCCCGACGAGGTGGCCGACGCGCCGGGTGCCTTTGCCGCGCATGGTGTGGCCGAGATGGTCGATGCATTGCTGGTGCCGCAAGTGGCGCTGCCCGGCGGTGGCCACATGATGCTGGAGCCGACCCGCGCCCTGCTGGCGGTCGATGTGAACACCGGCCCCGACACCTCGCCCGCAGCCTCCCTGAAGGCCAATATCGCCGCCGCGCGTGACCTGCCGCGACAGTTGCGGCTGCGCGGGCTTGGCGGTCAGGTGGTGGTGGATTTCGCGCCGATGTCGAAGAAAGACCGTGCCGTGCTGGACCAGGTGCTGCGCGCCGCCTTCAAGGGCGAGGCGGCGGAAACCAGTCTGGCGGGCTGGACGCCGCTGGGGCTTTACGAGCTGGTGCGCAAGCGCGACCGGGTGCCGCTGGCCGAGGCGGTGCGATGACCTGCCCGATCTGCGCCAAGCCTACCGACCCGAAATACCGCCCGTTCTGCTCGCGCCGCTGCGCCGATGTCGATCTGGGGCGCTGGCTGGCAGGCAGCTACGTCATCCCCGCCGAGGCTGCGGAGGACGATGACCAATCCTCCGATTCCAACCCCGATACGCCGCTGCACTAGCTTTGGTCAAAAGCCCCGGCACCGGAAAATTTCGCCAAAATCCACTGGACAGCCCCGCCGCCCTCGCATAATACCGCTCCACCCGAACGGCCTGCCGTTCGACAGCGTGCCCAGATAGCTCAGTTGGTAGAGCAGCGGATTGAAAATCCGCGTGTCGGCGGTTCAATTCCGTCTCTGGGCACCACTAAACACTCCGAAACATTATGATTTTCATTTGCTTCGTGCGTCGAGCCGAGCAACGATCCCACCGTGGGCTTCATCTGGGCCACATTCGGCGCGCCAGGCCAAAGGTGCCAAGGCGCATGGCGATCTGCTGCTGGTGATAGAAGGCGTGGCAGATGCCACCGTTTGCTGGACCCGCGTCCGGCAACGGCTTTGGGCATTGCTCGCTGACCTACGTTAAGGCCAGCCAATATCGAAAAGCGTAATTTCAAAAAGCTGCGGTGCTGCCCCCGATTCCACCCCGCAAGGCTGTGACCCCATCCGAAAAGCCAATGCTGCATCTGGATCCGCATCGCGGATGTTGGGTGATCTGGCTGCGGCACCGCGCGTCGGTCTGCGCAGATTTACAGACAGGAGACTGCTGCCATGCATATTCGATCCATCCTCATCCCGGCGGCGGGCCTGGGAACGCGGCTGCTGCCCGCCACCAAATCGGTGCCGAAAGAGCTGTTGAACATCTATGACCGCCCGGTGCTGCAATTTGCCATCGACGAGGCGATCGCGGCGGGGGTCGAGCGGGTGGTGGTGGTGATCCACCCCGACAAGCTGGCGATCCGTGACTATCTGCGACCCGCCGACGCCTTGCTGCGCAGCCTGAATGCCGGGGGCAAGGCCGAGCTTGGCGCCCGGCTGGCCGCCGTGCAGGTGCCGGACACGCTGGAACTGGTGTTCGCCTTCCAGAACCATCCGGCGGGGCTTGGCCATGCGATTTCCTGCGGCGCCGGGCTGGTGTTGCCGGGGCCGGTCGGGGTGATCCTGCCCGATGACGTGATCCTGGGCGCGCCCTGCATTGCGGAAATGGCCGAGGCCTATCGCGGCGGTCACATGGTGGCGGCGATGACCGTGACGGCGGCCGAGGCGCGCAGCTATGGCATGTTCCGGCTGCTGGGGGCCACGGGCGGGCGCAGCATCGCGGTGTCCGGCATGGTGGAAAAGCCAAAGCCCGGCACCGAGCCGTCGCTGCTTGCGGCGGTGGGGCGCTATATCCTTGATCCGTCGATCTTTTCGACGCTGGAGGCCACCGGGCGCGGCGTGGGCGCCGAGATCCAGTTGACCGACGCCATCGCGCAGGACGCCTGCCGCCTGCCGCTGACCGCCTTCCGGTTCTCGGGCCAGCGCTATGACTGCGGCAGTTATGACGGGCTGCTGGCGGCGGCACAGGCACGGCAGCGCGAGGTGAAGCAACACCGCAACGGCCATGCGGCACCGCCGGGAACCGAAGGGCGGATGGGCCGTTGCTTCGGCAAGGCCAACGCCGCGCGATGACCGCAACGACAGGACCGAAAGGAGATGCAGATGCGCTGGGAAGAAATTGAAGCAGGCTGGATGGCGATGACCCGCCGCGTGCGGGCCGACTGGCCTTGTGCCGTGGCCGACAGCGCGCCGGTGGTGGCATTTCTTGATCCCGGCCGGGCGACGGATGCCAAAGCCGCCACCCCGCCGTTGGACGGGCCGATGCCGTGACATTGCGCTTTGGCTGGCACCCGCGCCGGGCCAGCCCTGACTTCTGGCAAGACCGGCGCGCCATCCGCGCCGACCTGTTCGGCACCGAACGGCTGGAGCATCATGCGCTGTCGCTGGCGGCGGTGCAAAAGCTGGCCAGTGGCCGGCCAGTCTCGGTGCGGCGGCTTTCGGCGCGGCTGAAGGATAATGCCGACACCCTGCTGGCCGCCTATCGCAGCAATGCCGCGGCCTTGCAGGCGGGTCAGCCGATCACCCCGGCGGCGGAATGGCTGCTGGACAATTTCCACACCGTCGAGGCGCAGGTGCGCCAGATCCGCGCCGACCTGCCGCCCGGCTATTACCGGCAGTTGCCCAAGCTGGCGGCGGGGCCGTTCGCCGGTTATCCGCGGGTGCTGGAACTGGCCTGGGCCTATGTCGCCCATACCGACAGCCTGTTTGCCGCCCCGGCGCTGACCCGTTTCGTGCAGGCCTATCAGACCGTGCAGCCGCTGACGATCGGTGAGCTTTGGGCCGTCGCCATCACCCTGCGCATCGTGATGATCGAGAACATGCGGCGGCTGTCGGTGCAGATCGTCGAGGCGGGGGTGGTGCGGTCGCAGGCCGATGCGCTGGTGGACAAGGTGCTGGCGGGGGCGCGTGGTGCGATGGCGGCGGTGGACCGCGGGCTGGCGGCACAGGGCGGTGAGGATGGCCCCGACATCTTCCTTGCCCAGATCGCCAAGCGGCTGCGCGGCGCCGACCCCAGCGACACGCCGCTGCTGGGCTGGCTGGAGGGGCGGCTGGCCGGGCAGGGCGCTTCGATCGACGCGGTGGTGACGGGGGCGCAGCAGCGGCAGGGCGCTGCCAACGTGACGATGCGCAATCTGGTCACCTCGATGCGGCTGCTTTCCGAACTGGACTGGGCCGAGTTCTTCGAGGCGGTCAGTCTGATTGATGTGCAACTGCGCCAGGGCAGCGATTTCGCCGCGATGGATTTCGCCACCCGCAACCAGTATCGCACCGCGATCGAGACTTTGGCGCGCGGCTCGGATTACAGCGAGACCGCGGTGACCGAGGCGGCGCTGGCCACCGGTAATCCGGGCAAGGCCTTGATCGGGCAGCAAAAACGGCTGCTGGAAACCGCGCTGGGGTTTCGCCCGCCGTGGCGGCTGCGGTTGCGGCGGCGGGTGCGCGGGCAGGGCCTGCCGGGATATCTGGGCGCGCTTGGCCTGGCCTCGGCCGCGGTGCTGGCCTTGGCTTTGGCGGCCAGCGGGGCCGGGGGCTGGAGTCTGGTGGCCCTGGCGCTGACCGGGCTTGCCGTGGCGGTTGAGGCCGGAACGGCGCTGGTCAATCTGGCGGTCACCCGCAGCCTCGGGCCGCGGCTGTTGCCCGGCATGGCACTGGAACATGGCATCCCGCCCGATCTGCGGGTGCTGGTGGCGGTGCCTGTCTTGCTGTCCGACGCCGCCGATCTGGCCCAGCAGATCGAGCGGCTGGAGGTGCATTTCCTGTCCTCGATCGGCGGGGCGGTGCATTATGCGCTGCTGTCGGATGGCCCCGATGCCGCCCTTGAGACCACGCCGCAGGATGCCGCGCTGTTTGCGCTTGCCACCGAAGGCATCGCCGCGCTGAACGCCCGCCACCCCGGCGAAGGCGGCAACCGCTTTTACCTGTTGCACCGCCACCGGCTGTGGAACCCCGCCGAGGGCGTCTGGATGGGGTGGGAGCGCAAGCGCGGCAAGCTGGTGGAACTCAACCGGCTGTTGCGCGGGGCCACCGACACCAGTTTTGCCCTGGGCCCGCCGCTGCCGCAGGACATCCGCTTTGTCATCACGCTGGACGCCGACACAAGGCTGATGCGCGACACCGTGCGGCGGATGGTCGGCAAGCTGGCGCATCCGTTGAACCGCGCCCGGCTGGACCCCGGCTTGCAGCGGGTGGTTTCGGGCTATGGCATCCTGCAGCCACGGGTCACGCCGTCGCTGCCGCTGGGGCAGGACGGCTCGATCTACCAGAAGGTATTCTCCAGCCCCGGGGGGATCGAGCCCTATGCGGCGGCCACCTCGGATGTCTATCAGGACCTGTTCGACGAGGGGTCGTTCACCGGCAAGGGCATTTATGATGTCGATGCCTTCCGGGCGGCGCTGGCCGGGCGGGTGCCGGAAAATGCGCTGCTCAGCCATGATCTGTTCGAAGGCGTGTTCGCGCGGGCGGGCCTCGCGTCCGACATTCAGGTGGTCGAGGATTTCCCGGCGCGGCAGGATGTCGATGCCCGCCGCCAGCACCGCTGGGTGCGCGGCGACTGGCAGTTGCTGCCGTGGTTGACGGGCAGGCGGCGGACGGTGGGGGGCCTGCCTGCGGTCGGGCGCTGGAAGATGGTGGACAATCTGCGCCGGTCGCTGCTGGCGCCGCTGACCTTAGCCAGCCTGCTGGCCGGGTGGCTGTTGCCGCAGGCGGGGGCCTGGACGCTGGCGGTGCTGGCGATGCTGGCCTTGCCGCATCTGCTGGCGCTGCCCTTTGCCATTTTGCCGGGGCGGGCGGGCATCACCTCGCGCAGTCATCTGGTGGCGTTGTGGGGCGATACCAAGGCGGCGCTGGCGCAGATCGGGCTGTCGCTGGTGTTGCTGGCCGATACCGCCTGGTTGCGGCTGGATGCGGTGGGGCGCAGCCTGATCCGGCTGGGTCTGACTCGGCGGCATCTGCTGGAGTGGATGACGGCGGCGCAGTCCGGCGGCGGGGCGGTGCCGGGGTTTGCCGCGCAATACCGGGCGCGGGCGGGCGGGGTGGTGCTGGGTCTGGGATGCTGCGGGTTGGCGCTGGCGGTGAACCCGGCCAGCCTGCCGGTGGTGCTGCCGTTCGCGCTGCTGTGGCTGGCCGCCCCCGAGGTGGCCCGCCGCATCAGCCTGCCGCGCGCGCCGCGGGCCGCAGCCCCGTTGTCGCCCGCCGAAGCGCAAGCCCTGCGGCTGATCGCCCGCCGCACCTGGCGCTATTTCGAGACCTTCGTGACCGAGGCCGACAGTTTCCTTCCGCCCGACAACTTTCAGGAAACCCCGCGCCCCGCGGTGGCGCATCGCACCTCGCCCACCAATATCGGGCTTTATCTGTTGTCGGTGACGGTGGCGCAGGACATGGGCTGGATCGGTGCCGCCGAGGCGGTGACCCGACTGGAACAGACCTTGCAGACCCTGCACCGCATGCCGCGGCATCGCGGTCACCTGTTCAACTGGCACGACACCCGCGATCTGCAAGTGCTTGCGCCGGCTTATGTTTCCTCGGTCGATAGCGGCAATCTGGCCGGCCATCTGATCGCGGTGGCGCAGGCGGTCGAGGCGATGCAGCCGGTCGATCCGATGGCCGGGGCGCGGGATGTGCTGCTGCTGGCGCAGGCTTGCGACCCCTGCCCACCGCTGGCCGAGGCGCTGGCGCGGCTGGCGGCCGACCCGCTGAACCTGACCCTTGCCACCGAGGCGGTGGTGCTGGCCGAGGCGCAGGGCGCCAACCCCGAGGCGCTGTTCTGGACCCGGGCAATGGCCGCCAGCCTTGCCGGTGACCAAGGCCAAGTGGCGCCCGACCGGCTGCGCGGCGTGGCGCAGATGGCCCGCAGCTTTGCCATGGCGATGGATTTCGGCTTTCTTCTGCACCCGGAAAAGGAACTGCTGTCGATCGGCTTTGACGTGTCCACCAACGCGCTGGACACCAATTGCTATGACCTGCTGGCCTCGGAGGCCCGGCTTGCCAGCCTGTTTGCCATTGCCAAGGGCGATGTGCCGACCCGGCACTGGTTCCGCCTTGGCCGTGCCGCCACGCCCATCGGTGCCGGGTCGGCGCTGATCTCGTGGTCGGGCAGCATGTTCGAATATCTGATGCCGGCGCTGGTGATGCGCGCCCCGGTGGGGTCGGTGCTGAACGAGACCAACCGCCGGGTGGTGCAGCGCCAGCGCGCTTACGCTGATGGCATCGGCCTGCCCTGGGGCATCTCGGAATCCGCCTTCAACGCCCGCGATCTGGAGATGACCTACCAGTATTCCAACTTTGGCGTGCCGGGGCTGGGGCTGAAACGCGGGCTGGCCGAGAACCGGGTGATCGCCCCCTATGCCACGGCGCTGGCGGCGATGGTGGACCCAAGGGCGGCGTTGCAGAACTTTGCCCGGCTGGCAGCGATGGGTGCCACCGGCCCGCACGGCTTTTACGAGGCGCTGGATTTCACCGCTTCGCGGCTGCCTGCCGATGGGCAGATGGCCATCGTGCGCAGCTTCATGGCGCATCATCAGGGCATGACCATCACCGCGCTGGCCAATGTGGTGCAAAACGGGCGGCTCAGGGCGCGGTTTCATGCCGAGCCGATGATCCAGGCGGTCGAGCTTTTGTTGCAGGAACGGGTGCCGCGCGATGCCAATGCCGCAGCGCCGCGCGCCACCGATGTGCAGGTCTCGCCAGCAGCCCAGGTGCCGCAGGCCCGGGCGCGGCATTTCGACAACCCGGCAGCGGCGGTGCCGACGGCGCATCTTTTGTCGAACGGCAGCTATGGCGTGATGCTGACACCGACCGGCGAGGGTTTCAGCCGCTGGCGTGACATGGCCATCAGCCGCTGGCGGCCCGAGGGTGGCCATGGCGGTTTCGTGTTCCTGCGCGATACCCGCAGCGGCGCGCTGTGGTCGGCGGCCTTGCAGCCCACCGGGCAGGACGCCGCCCACCATGCGGCCAATTTCGCCGAGCATCACGCCGCCTTCACCCATCACGGGCCGGGGCTGACCACCCGCACCGAGGTCGTGGTCTCGGGCGAGGATGATGCCGAGGCGCGGCGGGTGACGCTGACCAACACCGGACGGCGGGGCCGTGAGATCGAGGTGACCTCTTACGCCGAACTGGTGCTGGCCAGGGCTGCCGCCGACCTCGCGCATCCGGCGTTTTCCAAGCTGTTCGTGGTGACCGATTTCCTGCCGGAACTGGGCGTGCTGATCGCCAGCCGCCGCCGTCGCGACCCTGCCGACCCCGAGGTTTGGGCGGCCCACATCGCCGTGGTCGAGGGCGAGGAAACTGCCCCGCTGCAATACGAGACCGACCGCGCCGCCTTTATCGGTCGCGGCCAGAACATGGCGACGGCGGCGCTGGCCGCACAGCCGTTGACCGGCAGCATCGGCACGGTGCTGGACCCGGTGTTCAGCCTGCGCCGCCGGGTTCTGGTGCCGCCGGGCGGGCGGGCGCGGGTGACGTTCTGGACCATGCTCGCTGATACCCCCGAGGCGCTGCTGGCGCTGGTGGACCGCCACCGCGAGCCTTCGGCCTTTGGCCGGGCGGTGACGCTTTCGTGGACCCAAAGCCAGGTGCAGTTGCGCCATCATGGCGTGACCGAAGCATCGGCGGTGGATTTCCAGCGGCTGGGCGGCATGCTGATCCGCCATGACGCGCGGCTGCGGGCGTCGGCTGCGAAAATCCTGGCCGGGGCGGCGGCGCAATCGCGGCTTTGGGGCATGGGGATCTCGGGCGATCTGCCGATCCTGCTGCTGGTGATCGGTGATACCGAAGACCTGTCGCGGCTGCACGAGGCTTTGGCCGCGCAGGATTACTGGCGGATGCGGCAACTGGCGGTCGATCTGGTGATCCTGAACGACCATTCCTCGTCTTATGTGCAGGATTTGCAGATCGCCATCGAAACCGCCGTGCGTTCGGTGCAGGCGCGCCCGAAGATCGAGGGCCACGGGGTGCAAGGGGCGGTGCATCTGGTGCGCGCCGATCTGGCGCCGCCCGAGGCCCGCGCGCTGCTGTTCGCCGCCGCCGATGTGGTGCTGCTGGCCAGCCGTGGCGGCATTGCCGAGCATCTGGACCGGCTGCCCGAGACCCTGGTCGCCGCACCGCCCGCGCATCTGGTGGCACTGCGCCCCGATGCGCCGCAGCCCATGCCGGCGCTGGAGTTTTTCAACGGCATCGGTGGTTTTGCCGATCAGGGCCGCGAATACGTTACCGTGCTTGACGGCGGCGCCACCACCCCCGCGCCCTGGATCAACGTGATCGCCAATCCGACCTTCGGCTTTCAGGTTTCGGCCGAGGGCAGCGGGTTTACCTGGGCGGAAAACAGCCGCGAGAACCAGGTGACGCCGTGGTCGAACGACCCGGTCAGTGATCCTTCGGGCGAGGCGTTCTATCTGCACGATCTGGAAACGGGGCAGGTCTGGACCCCAACCGCGCTGCCGATCCGCGGCCCGGGCCGTTATACCGCCCGGCATGGCTTTGGCTATTCGGTGTTCCAACACGCGGGGCAGGGTATCGACGCGGAGCTTTTGCAGTTCGTGCCCATGGATGCGGCGGTCAAGGTCAGCCGGTTGCGGCTGCGCAATGGCTCGAACCGGCTGCGGCATCTGGCGGTGACCGGCTACGCCACTTTGGTTCTGGGGCCATCGCGCAGCGCCACCATGGGGCATCTGATCACCAGCGTCGATGCGGCCACTGGTGCTGTGCTGGCGCAGAACCCGCGCAGCGATGCCTTTGCCGGGCGGGTGGCCTTTGCCGACTTCGGTGGCCAGACCAGCCTGACCTGCGACCGCGCCGGGTTTCTGGGGCGCGGCGGCATGGCCGACCCTGTGGCGCTGCATGCGGGGCCTTTGAACGGGCGTTGCGGCCCGGCGCTGGACGCCTGTGCCGCCCTGCAACGCCGCATCACCCTGCAACCCGGCGAGGCGGTGGACCTGACTTTCCTGCTGGGGCAGGCCGGTTCGGCGGAAGCGGCCAGCGCCCTGATCCTTGCCACCCGCGCCCGCGGTCCGCAGGCCATGCTGGATCAGGTGACGGCGCATTGGACCGGGCTGTTGGGGTCGGTGCAGATCACCTCGCCGGATCGGGCGATGGACATAATGCTGAACGGCTGGCTGCTGTATCAGACCCTCGCCTGCCGGATCTGGGCGCGGGCCGGGTTCTATCAGGCCAGCGGCGCCTATGGTTTCCGCGACCAGTTGCAGGACGGCATGGCGCTGACCAGCCTGCGCCCCGAGATCACAAGGGCGTATCTTTTGCGCGCCGCCTCCCGGCAGTTCCCCGAGGGCGACGTGCAGCACTGGTGGCTGCCACATTCGGGGCAGGGGGTGCGCACCCGCATCTCGGATGACCGGGTGTGGCTGGCCTATGCGGCGGCGCAATATGTGCAGGTGTCGGGCGACCGGGCGGTGTTCGACGAAGTGCTGCCGTTCCTGGACGGCCCGCCGCTGGCGCCCGGCGTGGCGGATGATTTCTTTCAGCCGCAGGTGTCGGACACCACCGCCAGCCTGTTCGAGCATTGCGCGCTGGGCCTCGATCAGGCCATTTCCCTGACCGGCGCCAACGGCATGCCGCTGATCGGCACCGGCGACTGGAATGACGGGATGAACCGGGTGGGGGCGGGTGGCCGCGGCACCAGTGTCTGGCTGGGCTGGCTGCTGATCGCCACCTTGCGGGCGATGGCGCCGCATGCCGAGAGCCGCGATCCGGCGCGGGCGGTGGCGTGGCTGGCGCATGCGGATGCCGTGGCTGCGGCGATCGAGCGCGACGGCTGGGATGGCGAATGGTATCGCCGCGGCACCTATGACGACGGCACGCTGCTGGGCTCGGCCAGTTCCGAGGAATGTCGCATTGATCAGATTGCCCAAAGCTGGGCAGTGCTGTCGGGTGCCGCCGACCCTGCCCGTGCCGCCACCGCCATGGCCTCGGTCAACCAGCAGCTGATCCGCCCCGCGCCCGGCCTGGCCCTGCTGTTCACCCCGCCGTTCGAGCGCAGCCTGCAAGACCCCGGCTATATCAAGGGCTACCCGCCCGGCCTGCGCGAGAACGGCGGGCAGTATTCGCACGCCGCGATGTGGGCGATTCTGGCGCAGGCGCGGCTGGGCCATGGTGACGCGGCGCAGGGGCTGTTCGCGCTGCTGAACCCGATCAACCACGCCCTGACCCCCGCCGCCGCTCACCGCTACAAGCTGGAGCCCTATGTCATTGCCGCCGATGTCTATTCCACCGCCCCGCACGAGGGTCGCGGCGGCTGGAGCTGGTATACCGGCTCTGCCGCCTGGATGTATCGGGCCGGGATCGAGGGAGTGGCGGGGCTGACCGCGCAGGGCGACGTGCTGACCTTCGATCCCTGTATTCCCAAGGCCTGGCCGTCGCTGACCCTGCGGCTGGCGCAACCCGGGATCGCGGTGACCATCACCATCCTGAACCCCGACCACAGCGGCACCGGCGTGCGGCGTGCCACGCTGAACGGTCGCGAAATGGGCGTGCAGTCCGGACGCCTGACCCTGCGCCGCGCCGATCTGCAAGGGCATCTGGAGATTGTTCTGGGGCATCTCGGGCGGGGTTGACCTGGGTCGGCTTCGTCGAGAAGGCATGTCGGCACAGGCAGCCGAGGTTCGAAGGCAGGTCGGTGCTCTGGCGGCCGATCAACCTTGACGATCTTGGCTTTCGAGCCGTCATCGACTGGATCGAAATTCAGGTCAAGCGCGGCGGGCGCACCCAGGTTCAGTGGGTTCAAGGTGACTTGAAGACCTTCCTGCCGCGCGACAGCTGGATCGACCCCATCACTCCCGGAGAGCCGTTCGATGTCGGGCCCATCGGTGGCGGCGGCAGGTGGCTTGTTTGCGCCGTGATGGCGTTCCACCGACGATTTCGTGAAGCAATCTTGCAGCCGGTCTGCCGGAGAGCGAGGGCGCGCGCCGCGAGGTCAGGTCAGAGAGAATTCCGCCGCGTCATGTCAACGGACCGCCATTTTCCCTGACATGTGCATGCTGTCATGTAAAAGAAATCGCGTTTCGCCAACATATCGCGGAGCACATTCAAAGCCGACCAAAACGGTCCCCGACCTGCCACCTCAGGACGCAAACGAAATCCTGGCGCAGATGACCGCGCTGGAGCGATTTATCAACGATGACACGGTTTGCGACCTTGATCCGCTGATCAAGATGGCGCTGATCCATCACCGGTTCGAAAGCATCCACCCGTTTCCCGATGGCAACGGGCGGATCGGGCGCATCCTGAACGTGCTTTACCTGCCGCGCCACATCACCCGGAACACGCCCGACTCGGCGGCGCCACTCCCCAAGGCAGGGCTGGCATGGGGCGCTTTTTTTCAACACGCAACAGCCCCTCTGGCATGTCGCCCGGTATCGGGGCTTCAAACCCAAAACCCGTGTTGCCCTGCTCGAATTTCTGCACCTGCGGCGATTTCCGGTCGCCTCCCGAGTGGAAAACCAACCGCGGCTTTTTACGGTATTCGACGCCACATCGGCCGGTCTGTGACAACGTCACCGACGCGGCGGCGAAATGCGGTTAAGCCACGGGTTCTCCGACCGTTCCCGGCCCGATCTGCCCGCATTTGAAGGAAGCCCCCCTTGCCGCATCGCAAATATCAGGCCCCCGGCCTTGCCGTTCCCAGCGGCCGTCTGTCCAGACTGGCGCGGTTTGGCGGGCTGGCCTCGGGCATTGCCGGCAACATGGTGCTGGATGGGGCAAAGCAGTTTGCGCGCGGCAAGCGCCCAAGCATGAGCGACCTGTTGCTGACCCCGGCCAATGCGCTGAAAGTCACGCATCAGCTGGCGCAATTGCGCGGGGCGGCGATGAAGATCGGCCAGCTGATGTCGATGGACGCGGGCGAGTTGCTGCCGCCGGAACTGGCCGACATTCTGGGGCGGCTGCGCGCCGATGCCCAGCACATGCCGCAGGGGCAACTGACGGCGGCGCTTGGCCTGCGCTGGGGCAAGGGCTGGCAGGACCGTTTCGCGCAGTTTTCGCTGGCGCCGATGGCGGCGGCCTCGATCGGGCAGGTGCACCGGGCGCAGACCGTCGATGGCCGTGATCTGGCGATCAAGATCCAATACCCCGGCGTCCGGCACAGCATCGACAGCGACGTGAACAACGTGGCGGCGCTGATGAAGATGTCGGGGATTCTGCCGAAAACGCTGGACATCACGCCGATGCTGGCCGAGGCCAAGCGGCAGTTGCATGAAGAGGCCGACTACAAGCGCGAGGCGCATTATCTGGCGCGGTTCGGCACGTTGCTGGCCGATGCGCCTGAATTTCAGGTGCCGGACCTGCACCGCGACCTTTCCACCGATACCATCTTGGCGATGACCTATCTGGAGGGCGTGCCGGTGGAATCGCTGGTCGATGCGCCGCAGGAAACCCGCGACCGGGTGATGACGCTGCTGGTCGGCCTGCTGTTCCGCGAGCTGTTCGAGTTTCACTTGATGCAGACCGACCCGAACTTTGCCAACTACCGCTACAACCCCGACACCGGGCAGATCGTGCTCTTGGATTTCGGTGCGACGCGGGAATTTACCCCCGAACTGGTTGCGGCCCACCGGGCGCTGATGCGGGCGGGGCTGGAGGGTGACGGCGCAATGGTGCGGCAGGCGGCGCTGGATATGGGCCTGCTTAGCCCCAGCACCCCGGCTGATGTGGTCGATACCGCCATGGCGATGTTCGAGCTGGCAATCGAGCCGATCCGGCGCGGTGGCGCCTATGATTTCGCCAACACCGACCTGACCTCCCGGATGCGCGACGAAGGCATGGCGCTGGCGACCCGGCGCGACGTCTGGCACATTCCGCCGATCGAGACGCTGTTCCTGCAGCGCAAGTTTGGCGGCGTGTATTTTCTGGCCAGCCGCCTGAAGGCGCGGGTCGATGTGCGGGCGGTGCTGGAGCAATACCTGTAGCCCGCCCTTGCAATGCCGATGAAAAAGGAGATCACCGTGATCACCACCGCGCCGACCCTTCCGGCCCGCCACAGCCGTCTGGAACATTTTCCGATCACCTTCTTTGCCACGACCATGGGGCTTGGCGGCTTTACGCTGGCCTTGCGGGCGGCGGCGGTGCCGCTTGGGCTTGGCCCCACGCCGTTCCGGGTGGCGCTGGCGACCACCGCCGGGGTGTTCGCGCTGCTGGCGCTGGTCTATCTGCTGAAAGCCGCGTTCCACTGGCGCGCCGTGGCGGCCGAATGGCAGCATCCGGTGCGGCTGGCGTTCTTTCCCACCATCTCGGTGTCGATCCTGCTGTTGGCCAGCGCGCTGCTGTCCGAGGCACCAAGGCTGGCCGAGGCGTTGTGGATCTTTGGCACCGCGTTGCAGGCGGTGCTGACGCTGGCGGTGATTTCAAGCTGGATCGGCACCCGCGCCTTCCAGCATGGCCATCTGAACCCGGCCTGGTTCATTCCGGCGGTGGGCAACGTGATCGTGCCGATTGCCGGGGCGCAACTGGGGTATATGGAACTGTCGTTCCTGTTCTTCTCGGGCGGGCTGATCTTCTGGCTGGTGCTGCTGACCATGGTGTTCAACCGGCTGGTGTTTCACGACCCGATGCCGGGGCGGTTGCAACCGACGCTGGTGATCATGATCGCCCCGCCGGCGATTGCCTTCATCGCCTGGGTGCGGATGAGCGGTGCCACCGGCGGTATTGATGCCTTCGGCCACATCCTGCTGAGTCTGGGCTATGTGTTTGCCGCCCTTGTGGTGCTGCAACTGCCGCGCATCCTGCGGCTGCCATTTGCGATGTCGTTCTGGGCGCTCAGCTTTCCGGTGGCGGGGCTGACCATCGCCAGCTTCCTTTACGCCGAACGGGCCGGATCAGCGCCGCATCTTGTGATCGGCGCGGGCCTGCTGATGGTGCTGGCGCTGATCATCGTTTCGCTGGTTCTGCGCACCCTGCTGGCGATGATCCGCGGCCAGGTCTGCGTGCCCGAATAGGGCGCACAGTCTTGCGGGGCAGGTCTTAGTGACCCGGCCCGCCACAGCCGCAGCCGTCGTCATCGTCATGGTCATGCGGTGCGGCGGCAGACAGGCTGCCCGCCAGATAGCCGGTGATCGCCGCCACCGGGTCGGTTTCGGCGGTGGCCACCGCAATCACCCCGCGCGCCGCCAGCCGCCGCACGAAGCCGTCACCGGCACTGGCGGCAATCACCACGGCCACACTGTCCAGCGGATGCGGGCCATCGCCGCGAAACTCGTGGATCGAGAGGTCCTTCGGCAGATCGAACCGCTCGACCTCGCGCGGCGTTTGACCGGTTTCGGCTTCATACACCAGAAAGCGGCGGGTCTTGCCGGCGTGGCCGGTGACGGTGCGGAAGTTCTGGCTGGCAATGGCAAAGCGCATGGGTGTTTTCCTTGGGTGGTATCGGCAAATATGATGCGCGCCCGGCGTCGTGCCGGGCGGCGCGCAGGTCATGGCCGGGGCGGGTCAGACGTTCTCGCCAAGCTGGATCGTGGTGTCATCGACGAATTTCGACACCGGAACCGGCAGGTTTTCCGGCGCCGGGCCTTTGCGGATGCGCCCGGCGCTGTCGTAATGCGAGCCGTGGCAGGGGCAGAACCAGCCACCGAAATCGCCGGCATCGCCCAGCGGCACGCAGCCCAGGTGGGTGCAGACCCCCATCATCACCAGCCATTCGCCCGCCGCATCAATGGTGCGGTTGCCGTCGGCGGCATCGGCCGTCCTGGCGATATTGGCGTTGCGCGCCACCGGATCGACCAGTTCGTTCAGCGCGATCGAGCGGCCAAGCGCGATGTCGGCCTCGGTCCGCCGACGGATGAACACCGGCTTGCCGCGCCATTTGACGGTCAATTGGGTGCCGACCTCGACACCGCTGACATCGACCCGCAGAACCGAAAGCGACAACACATCTGCCGAGGGATTCATCTGGTCGATCATCGGCCAGACTGCGGCGCCCGAGGCGACAACTCCGGCGCCGATGGTGGCATAGGTCAAAAGATCCCTGCGACCGCTGTCGATTTCTTCGGACATGGACATGAGATGTTCCTTCGTTGATAGGGGATTGCCGGGAAAGACCGCCCAAACGGACTCCCGCAGGTTCTGTGCCGATTGTCGCAAACATCGCCGCGGGCACCTTGCCATTGCGGCGGTTCACCGGGTGATGCGTTGACTTACGCAGCACCCGGATGGTTTGTATGTGACATTATCACATTACAGAGCCGATCCTGCCGCATCTGCCCGCGACAAACCGGCGCGGCATTGGCAAGGGCAGTGTAACTGGATGAAATTGCATCTGATTTCAGCCCTTCTTCAGCACGGCCTTGCGGCCGGTCAGCATCGGGCGGATCAGGTCTTCGTGCTTCCACAGGCGGTAGAAATAGATCACCGCGACATGCAGCAGCACCATGGCCGCCAGCAGATTGCCCAGAATGTCATGCAGCCCCAGCGCGGTGCGCGCGGTATCGGTTCCCACAAGCCCGGCCAGCGGGCCTGCGTTGATGTAATCCTCGGGGTCGGCAATCAGGCCGGTCGCGACCTGCGCCAGCAGCACCGCAAGCAGGCCGATCACGAACAGCCCGCCCATCGGATTGTGGCCGGGCCAGTAACTGGGCTTTCGTGCGCCCATCTTGCGCAGATACGCCAGCACGGCGCGCGGACCGTAGATAAAGCTGGAAAACCGCGCGCGGCGCGGGCCGAACAGCCCCCACAGCACGCGGAAGGCCAAAAGCCCGATCACCGCATAGCCGAACCAGAAATGCAGCGTCATCTGGTCCGGGCCAAAGCGGCCAAGACCCCAGGCCGCCGCAACGCTGATCGCCAGCGCCCAGTGGAACACCCGCAGCAGCGGATCCCACAACACCACGGTCTCGACGGGTTCGGAAGGCAGGATCGGGCTGGTCATGGCTTAGTAGTCCTTGGCGCGGTAGTCGTCGTGGCAGGACTTGCAGGCACCGCCCAGCTTGCCGACCGCAGGGGCCAGCGCCTCGACGCCGTTGCCCGCAACCGCGGCCAGTTCGGTGATGGCTTCGCCCATGGCTTTGCCTTTCGCGCCATAGCCGGCCATGTCTTCCCAGATCTTCGGCAAGGCACGGGTCTTGCCCGGCAGGTCGGCGTTCGAGGTGCCGGGCACCAGCAGATCGTCGTGCAGATAGGCCGTCAGCGTCACCATGTCGGCGGCATGCGCCTGAGCGATGGTAGCGTCATAGGGCATGTCGCCCTTGGCCATGGCCGCCAGCGGACCCATTTCGGTGCCCAGCAGGGTGAAATAGGCAATCCGCGGCGCGGCCGGGTTCCGGGCCTCCTCGGCGCAAGCAATGCCAGGCAAGGCAAGGGCCAGAGTGACGAACAGGGCTTTCTGCATCGGTGTCTCCTTTTTGATCAGACAAGATTGGACGTAGTCATTGAACGCGCCGGTCCTACCGATCCGGCGCAACTTTCGCGGGTTCTGGCTGCGACAGATTGACAGGTTCCGGCTGGCAGCCGCGAAACGGGCCTGGGTGGCCGCCTTTCCCGATCGCTGACCAAAACCTTGGCTGGTCCGGTTGCCCCGGATTGGTCGGAAATCCGCGCGAGGCAAGCTTGGGTTTCATCGGCATCCAACTGGCCTTGAGCGCGCGATTCGCGGCTGCGAACTGGCCACAATCGGGCATTGATCAATCCTGGCGCCATTAGATGGCATTCAATTATATGATTCGAAATGATTTTATAAGAAACCGAACAAAATTCGGATTTCTTTTGACAATAGTCAGAACCAGCAGACAATATCAACTTGTCGGCTGTGTCGGGCGACATGAGGGGGGAGATTTTGGCAGAAGCTCTGCTCCAGGTCCGGGGGCTGAAGAAGCACTTCGGTGGTGTTGCTGCGCTCAGCAACGGCCAGTTCTGCCTGATGCCGGGCAGTGTTCATGCCTTGTGCGGCGGCAATGGTGCGGGCAAATCGACCTTTCTGACCATCGTGATGGGCATCCAGGACCGTGACGCCGGCATCATCCTGCGCAATGGCCGCGAGGTGGTTTTTGCCAAACCGTCAGACGCCCACGCCGCCGGCATCAGCATCATCGAGCAGGAGCTTGGCCCGATTCCGGCAATGACCGTGGCCGAAAACATCTTTCTTGGCCGCGAGCCGCTGGCCCGGTTCGGGAGGGTGGATTTCGCCTCGATGAACCGCCGCGCGCAGGAATTGCTGGACAGTCTGGAGTTCGGCATTTCGGCCAGAACCGTGATGATGGACCTGACGGTGGCCGAAATGCAGCTGGTCGAGATTGCCAAGGCGCTGTCGCATGATGCCGAGGTGATCATCATGGACGAGCCGACCTCGGCGCTGGGCGGGGCCGAGGCGAGCCGGCTGTTTGCCGCGATTGGCCGGCTGAAGGCGGCGGGCAAGGGCATCATCTATGTCAGCCACCGGCTGTCGGAAATCTTCCAGATCGCTGACAGCTACACCGTGTTCCGTGACGGCGAATTCGTCGGTGAAGGCGCGATTGCCGACGTCAGCCGCGAGGCGCTGATCCAGATGATCGTCGGGCGCCCGCTGACCGAGGAATTCGTGAAGGAAAACACGCCCGGCGACGAGGTGGCGCTGTCGGTGCGGCATCTGAATGCGCTGGACTGGGTCAAGGACATCTCTTTCGACGCGCATCGCGGCGAGATTCTGGTGCTTTACGGGCTGATGGGGTCGGGACGCAGCGAGGTGTTCGAACGCCTCTGGGGGTTAAGCGAGGACCGCGGCGGCGAGGTGCGGCTGTTCGGCCAGCCGACCAACATCCGCAAGCCGGCGCAGGCCATCGCGCAGGGGCTGGCCTTCGTCACCGAGGACCGCAAGGAAACCGGGCTGGTGCTGACCTCGGACGTGCGTGCCAACCTGTGCCTGGCGCATCTGGACCAGTTGCGGCTGGGGCCGGTGATGCTGAAGCGGCGCGAGGCGGCGGCGTCGCAGCGGATGATCGACGCCTTCTCGATCAAGACCCCGTCCGACCGGCTGGAGGTTTCCGGGCTGTCGGGCGGCAATCAGCAGAAGGTGGTGCTGGGGCGCTGGTTCATGACCGATCCCAAGGTGCTGATGCTGGACGAGCCGACCCGCGGTGTCGATGTCGGTGCCAAGCGCGAGATCTACCGCATCATGTCGGAATTCGCCAAGGCGGGCGGGGCGGTGGTGATGATCAGTTCCGAAGCCGACGAGGTGCTGGGCATGGCCGACCGCGTGGTGGTGCTGCGCGACGGCCGGATCAGTGGCGTGCTGGAACGGGCCGAACTGTCGGCCGAATCCCTGCTGCATCTGGCGGCATGACCATGACCCCCAGAGGAACGCCCCAGATGCCCGGAACACCCAGCCAGAGCCGCAATTTCAAGCTGCTGGTCGCGCAATACGGCCAGAAATACGGCATCCTTGTCGCCCTGGTTCTGGTCTGCGTCATCCTTGCCTTTGCCAACGAATACTTCCTGACCACACGCAATCTGGTCAACGTGCTGCGGCAGACCTCGATCAACGGCATCCTGGCGATCGGGATGACCTTCGTGATCCTGACCCGGGGCATCGACCTGTCGGTGGGGTCGGTGGTGGCGCTGGCCGGGGTGGTTTCGGCGTCGTTTGCCACCACGGCAACCACGGCGATGGTGCCTGGCGGGCCTTATCCGGCGGTGTTCGCGCTGGCGATCGGCGTGCTGGTGGGGGTGGTTTGCGGTCTGATCAACGGCGTGATCGTGGCGTTTTTCCGGGTGCCGTCGTTTGTGGCCACGCTGGGCATGCTGTCGGCGGCGCGCGGGCTGACGCTGCTTTATGCCGGTGGCAAGCCGGTGCCGGCGCTGACCGACAGTTTCCGCTACATCGGCACCGAGTCGATCCTTGGGGTGCCGATGCCGGTGGTGCTGTTCGCGCTGGTGTTCTTTGCCTCGCTGTGGGTGCTGACCTCGACCCGGTTCGGCCGCCATGTCTATGCCGCCGGCGGCAACCCGCATGCCGCCCGGGTGTCGGGGGTGAACGTCAACCGGGTGCGGCTGCTGGTCTATGTGATCTCGGGCGGGCTGGCGGGGGCGGCGGGGATGATCCTTGCGGCGCGGACCGGCTCGGCGCTGACCCAGGCGGGGATTGCCTACGAGCTTGACGCGATTGCCGCGGTGGTGATCGGCGGCACCTCGCTTTCGGGCGGCGTCGGCAAGGTGACCGGCACGCTGATCGGCGCGCTGCTGATTGCCGTCGTCAACAACGGCCTCGATCTGATGGGGGTGGAGTCCTACTACCAGCAGGTCATCAAGGGGATGCTCATCGTTGCCGCGGTCATGCTTGACCAGGCGCGCTCGAAGCAGGCCTGACCACAAGGGCAGGCCTGACCGTAACCAAGACCATCTGGCCCTCCCGCAGGAGGCGGGCCGTCAGGTGACGCGCAAAACAGAAGGAGGAGAGACCCATGACCAACCGGATAATGACCCTGACCGTCGCGGCCACGCTGCTTGCCAGCACCGCCGCCATGGCCCAGGACAAGCCGAAGATCGGTGCCGCCGTCTATGGCCTGAACGCCGAGTTCATGCAGATCTGGGCCGCAGCCCTGGAGCAGCACCCGGCAGTGAAGCAGGGCCTGGTCGAGGTGACCGTGTTCGACGGCCGCTATGACGCGCTGGTGCAGCAGGAGCAGTTCGAAACCATGGTCACCCAGGGCTTCGACGCCATCATCTTCGTGCCGATCGACATCGAAGCCGGTGCCGCCGCGGTAAAGGTGGCCAGCGACGCCGGTATCCCGGTGTTCGGCTCGAACACCCGGGTCAACAGCGACCTGCTCAGCGCCTATGTCGGGTCCGACGACGTGCAGTCGGGCTACATGGAAGCGAAATACGTGCTCGACAAGATCGGCTGCAAAGGCAACGTCGTGGTGATCGAAGGCCCGATCGGCCAGTCGGCGCAGATTCAGCGGCTGGAAGGCAACATGAAGGCGCTGGCCGAATGTCCCGATGTCAAGGTGCTGGAAGACCAGACCGCCAACTGGAGCCGCGCCGAGGCCCAGACCCTGATGGAAAACTGGCTGACCGCACATCCCGGCGAGATCAACGGCGTGATCGGCCAGAATGACGAGATGGCGCTGGGGGCCATCGAGGCGATCAAGGCCGCCGATCTTGACGTGAAGTCCTTTGCCATTGCCGGTATCGACGGCGTGACCGACGCGCTGCTGGCGGTGAAGGCCGACCAGATGGCCTCGATCCTGCAAGACGGTGCCGCGCAGGCGCAGGGTGCGCTTGATCTGGCGATCAAGGCGGTCGATCCGACCTACGAGCCGATGTCGGAGATCTGGAAAACCTACGCCGACATGCCGTGGAACAACGGTGCCGACAAGGAATACTCGGTGCCGTGGACCCCGGTGACGCTTGAAAACGTCGATGCGCTGCTGGCGCTGCGGCAATAACACCGCCACGCCCTGTCCTGCCCGACCTTGCATGGGCCGGGCAGGGCAACCATGATCCATTCTTCGGGGTAGACAGCCATGGCAACCAGTCCTGCAACACTCGACTATGATTTCCCGCTTGCCGGCAAGACCGCCTTCGTGACCGGCGCGGCCTCGGGGATCGGCGCCGCGATTGCCGAAGCCTTCAGCGCCAAGGGGGTGCGCGTCGCCGTGGTCGATCTGAAGGCCGAGGCTGCCGCCGCCCGCGCCGCCACGCTGAACGGTGCCATCGCGGTGGCCTGCGACGTGGCCGACCCGGCTTCGGTCGCCGCCGCCGTGGCAGCGGTGCAGGCCGCGTTCGGCCGCATCGACATTCTGGTCAACAGCGCCGGCATCGTCGATCTTGCCCCCGCCGCCGACATCGCGCTCAGCGCCTGGAGCCGCACGATGGACATCAACCTGACCGGCAGTTTTCTGGTCGCACAGGCGGTGGGCCGGGGCATGATCGCCCAGGGCAGCGGCCGGATCATCAACCTGGCCTCGCAGGCCGGAACGGTGGCGATCGACGGCCACATCGCCTATTGCGCCTCGAAATTCGGCGTGATCGGCCTGACCAAGGTGCTGGCGCTGGAATGGGGCCAGCACGGCATCACCGTCAATTCGCTGTCGCCCACCGTGGTGCTGACCGAACTGGGCAAA
The DNA here is from genome assembly GCF_000176015.1 of Rhodobacter ferrooxidans. Classification (GTDB taxonomy): domain Bacteria; phylum Pseudomonadota; class Alphaproteobacteria; order Rhodobacterales; family Rhodobacteraceae; genus Pseudorhodobacter_B; species Pseudorhodobacter_B ferrooxidans. The sequence goes on from NZ_ACYY01000004.1 coordinate 95,727, forward strand.
TCGGCCTGGGCCGGGGAAAAGGGCGAGGCGATGATCCGCCAGATTCCCGCCGGGCGCTTTGCCGAACCCTGCGAGATTGCTGCGGCGGCGGTGTTCCTTGCCTCGGATGCGGCGGGCATGTTCAATGGCGCCGACCTGATCATCGACGGCGGTTTCACCATCAAGTGAGGGCAGAAAGATGCAACGTTTCCTGAACGACCCTGACGACATCGTCGATGAAACCGTGGCCGGTTTCGTGCGCGCCCATGCCGATCTGGTGCGGCTTGACCCCGGCAATCCGCGGGTGGTGGTCTCGCGCCTCGCCGGACAGCAGGGCCGGGTCGGCATCGTGACCGGCGGCGGCTCGGGGCACGAGCCTGCCTTCATCGGCTATACCGGGCGCAACATGGTCGATGCGGTGGCGGTGGGCGAGTTGTTCTCGTCGCCCACGGCAAAAAGCTTTCACGACGCGATCCGTGCCGCTGATGGCGGGGCGGGCGTGGCGGTGCTGTATGGCAACTATGCCGGCGACAACATGAACGTGAAGATGGCCCGCAAGATGGCCGTCAAGGATGGCATCGCGGTCGAAACCGTGGTGGCCAATGACGATGTCAGTTCCGCCCCGTTGGCCGAGCGCGAAAAGCGCCGTGGCGTGGCGGGCGAGATATTCATGTGGAAGATCGGCGGCGCCAAGGCCGCCACTGGCGCCCCGCTGGCCGAGGTGATTGCCGCCGCACAGAAGGCGATCGACAACTGCCGCTCGGTCGGGGTTGGTCTTGGCCCCTGCACCCTGCCTGCGGTGGGGCATCCGAACTTCAGCATCGCACCGGGCAAGATGGAGGTCGGCATCGGCCATCACGGCGAACCCGGCGTGCGCATCGAGGACCTGAAAACCGCCAATGCGATTGCCGACGAGATGACCGCCATCGTGCTGGATGACCACAACCTGCCCGCAGGCACCGAGGTGGCGGTGCTGCTGTCGGGGCTGGGGGCCACGCCGGTGAACGAGCTTTACGTGCTTTTCAACCGCATGGCCCAGCAGATCGAGGCGCGCGGGCTGGTGATCTACCGCCCCTTCGTCGGCAATTATTTCACCTCGCTGGAAATGGTTGGGGCCACGCTGACGGTGATGGCGCTGGACGCCGAACTGAAGCTGCTGCTGGATATGGAGACCGCCTGTCCGGGGCTGTAGGGGGAAAAGATGCAGAGCATCGACAACAGGGGCGCGGGCGAGATCATCCGCGAGATCGCGGCGGTGATCGTCGCCAACAAGGCTTACCTGTCGGATATCGACGGGTTGATCGGCGACGGTGATCACGGGGTCAACATGGCCAAGGGCTTTGCCCGCGCCGCCGAACGGCTGGACCCGGCGGGCACGCTTGGCGATGCGATGGCGGTGCTGTCGGATGTGCTGATGTCCGAGATCGGCGGCTCGATGGGGCCGCTGTATGGCACGCTGTTCGGTGACATGGCCGAGCATCTGGGCGAGGCTGCGGTGCTGGATGCGGCGGCCTTCGGCGCCATGGTCCGCGCCGGTCTGGCGGGGGTGCGGGACATCGGCGCGGCGAAGGTGGGCGACAAGACGCTGCTGGATGCGCTGGTGCCGGCAATTGACGCCTTTGACGCGGCGATTGCTGCGGGCCAGCCGTTCGCTGCGGCGCTGGGCGCGATGAAGGCGGCGGCGGAAACCGGGCGCGACAGCACCATCGACATGGTGGCGCGGGTGGGCCGGTCGGCGCGGCTGGGCGAACGCTCGCGCGGGGTGCTGGACGCCGGTGCCACCTCTTGCGCGCTGATTATGGGCGGTTTTGCCGATGGCATCGGGCGGCGGCTTGCATAGCGCTTGCAAAGGTGCGTCGGCTTTGCACAAGGTTCGGCATGTCCAGCATTGACAGCGCCTTTCTGATTGCGGTGTTCCGCCGCGCCGCCGACCGGCTTGAAGCCGAGCGTCAGGCGCTGTGCGCGCTGGATGGCGAGATCGGCGACGGTGATCACGGCACCTCGATGGCCAACGGTTTTGCCGCCATCAACGACCACCTGCGCGGCATGGCCCGGCAGGAGGCAACGCCCGCCGCGGTGCTGCGCGACGCCGCCTCGACCTTTCTGGCCGAGGTCGGCGCCACGGTCGGGCCGCTGTATGCCACCGCCTTTCTGCACGGCGCGCGGCTGCTGGAGGCGGGCGATCTTGACCGGCAGCAGATCGGCCGGCTGGTGGTGGCGATGGCCGACGGCATCAAGGCGCGCGGGCAGGCCGAACTCGGTGACAAGACCATGATCGACGTGTGGTATCCCGCAGGTCACGCCGCCATCGCCGCAGCCGCCGAAGGCGGCAGCCCCGCCGAGGTGGCGCGGGCGCTGCGCATGGCAGCCGAACAGGCCCGCGAAACCACGGTCACGATGATCGCCGCCCGCGGCCGGGCCTCGCGTCTGAAAGAGCGCAGCCTTGGCCATCTTGACCCCGGCGGCGCTTCGGCGGCGATCATTCTGGCGGCCATCGCCGACACTCTGGCAAGCGCCGCCTGATGGCCGCCCCGCGCCCCCGCAGCGTCAAGGACATGGCCCGGCTGGGCCGCCCGCCGCTGCGCTTTGGCGACGACCCGCTGCTGCTGGCAAGCTGGCTGTATTACGAAGAGGGGCTGACCCAAAGCGAGATTGCCGACCAGCTTGGCGCCTCGCGCCCCACGGTGAACGCCTATCTGGCCGACGCGCGGTCCAGCGGCATCGTCAACATCTCGATCTCGGCGCCACGGCTGCGCGCGCTGTCGATCGCCCGCGCCATCGAAGAGCATTTCGGCATCGACGATTGCCTCGTGGTGCCCGGCGAGGGCGGCGAGCGGTCGATCTTCGACCGGCTGGGCGGGGCGGGGGCGCTGGCGGTGAAGTCGGTGATCCATTCGGGCGACATCATCGGCATCTCGTGGGGGCGCACCATGCTGGCGCTGGCCAATGCGGTGCGCGATATCCACGTGATCGACGTGACGGTGGTGCAATCCACCGGCGGCACCACGGCGGCGATCAACTACACGCCCGAGGCCTGTGCCACAAGGCTGGCCGAACGGCTGAACGCCAGCTTCGTGCCGATCTCGGCCCCGGCCATCGTGTCGTCGCCCGAAGCCAAGCGGATGCTGGAACGCGAGCCGGTGATCGCCGAGCAATTGCAGAACCTGCAACGGCTGGACCGCATCTTCTTTGGCGTCTCCAGCCTGCGGCCTTCATCGACGATCTACAATTCCGGCTTTTTCGATTCGCACCTGCAGCAGGTCTATGCCGGGGCGGTCGGCTCGATGCTGGGCCGGATCATTGACGCGCAGGGCAACGAGGTGGACGGACCGCTGCGCGACCGCACCATCGGGCTTGATCTGGACCAGTTGCGCAAGGTGCCGACGCGGGTGCTGATTGCCGGCGGCTATGACAAGGTGCCGCCGATCCTGGCAGCCTTGCACGGCGGCGCGGTGACGACGCTGGTGACCGACGTGGCCACCGCCGAGGGCATCCTGCGCGCCGACGGGGTGGCGGTGGAAAAGATCGGGGTGCGGCGTGCTTCGGCCACCCCGGCCAGAAGCGACCTGCTGCGCAGCCGGATCAAGAAATTCCTGAACAGCCCGAAAGACGCGGTGAACGAGGCGCTGGAAGGGGCTTTCGCCGCCTTTCCCGACCATATCGAGCCGATCGACGGCTCGCCCCGCGCCATCCGCGCCCGGGCCGCCAAGCCTGCCGGCAAGGTTGGCGTGGTCATCGGTGGCGGCGCGGGGCACGAACCCAGCTTTCTGGGCTTTGTCGGCCCGGGGCTGGCGGATGCGGTGGCAGTCGGCAACGTCTTTGCCTCGCCGCCGCCCGACCGGGTGCTGGCCTGCACCCGCGACGCGCACCGTGGCGCAGGCGTGCTGTATGTTTATGGCAACTATACCGGCGACGTGATGAACTTCGACATGGCGGCCGATCTGGCCGGGGCCGAGGGCATCGAGGTGCGCACGGTGCTGACCAGCGACGACATCGCCTCGGCAGCGCACGACGACCGCGCGGCGCGGCGCGGCACGGCGGGCAATGTCTTCGTGTTCAAGATCGCCGGGGCGGCCAGTGCCCGGATGTATGGGCTGGCCGAATGTGAGCGGCTGGCGCGCAAGGCCAACGACGCCTGCCACACCATCGGCGTGGCGATGGAAAGCTGCTCGATGCCCGACACCCAGCGGCCCAGCTTCAAGATCGGCGAGGACGACATGGAATTCGGCGTCGGCGTCCATGGCGAGCCGGGGGTGACGCGGGTGCCGATCGAAAGCGCCGACCGCATCGTGGACCAGATCTGCGACCGGATCTTTGCCGAGATGCAGCCGCGTCCCGGCGACCGGGTGGCGGTGCTGGTCAACTCGCTGGGTGGCACGCCGATGATGGAGTTGCTGATCCTGAACCGGCGGCTGCGCAAACGGCTGGAAGCGCGCGAGATCGCAGTGCACAGCACGCTGGTCGGGCATTACTGCACCTCGCTTGACATGATCGGGGCCTCGATCACGCTGATGAAGCTGGACGACGAGCTGACCGGCCTGCTTGACGACCCCTGCGACGGCTTTGCCTGGAGCTTTTCCGGGCGCAGGCCAAGCTGAAGCTTGCAGGCCAGAATAGACCGGGTGGGTCTTGTCTTGGTGCCCACGAAACCGGCTGTGCCCTGTTCCGGGTGGGCAGGACGGCGCTTTTCCTGCGGTGAAACCGAGGCCTGGTGCGGTTGTTTTGTGGCCCTTGCGCGTTTGGCAAAGACGGCAGTCGGTTGGGCTGTGCGACCTAGCCTTTCGGCCGCAAATCCACCACCCGCAGCGCCTTGCCCGCACTGCGCGCCACGCTGCCCGGCGGCCCCACCCGGATATCGGCCGACATCCCCAGCGTCTGCTTGATCCGCTTGCCCAGCCGTGCCGCGATCTGCGCCCGGGTTGCGTCATCGCAAGGGCTGGCGGTTTCCACCAGCACCGCCATGCCGTCCATCCGGCCCTGACGGCTGAGTTCGATCTGGAAATGCGGCGCAAGGCCGGGTTGCGCCAGCACCTGCTCCTCGATCTGCCCCGGAAACAGGTTGACGCCGCGCAGGATGATCATGTCGTCACTGCGCCCCAGCACCTTGTCGATCCGCCGCATCGTGCGCGCCGTGCCAGGCAACAACCGGGTCAGATCGCGGGTGCGATAGCGGATGATCGGCAGCGCCTCCTTGGTCAGCGAGGTCAGCACCAACTCGCCAAAGGCACCATCGGGCAGCACGGCGCCGGTGTCGGGGTCGATGATCTCGGGGTAGAAATGGTCCTCCCACAGATGCGGGCCATCCTTGGTTTCCACACATTCCATCGCCACCCCAGGCCCCATCACCTCGGAAAGCCCATAGCAATCAATGGCATGCATGTCGAACGCGCCCTCGATCTCGGCGCGCATGGCGTTGGTCCAGGGCTCGCCGCCCAACATGCTGGTTTGCAGCGGGCTGGCCACCGGGTCGCGGCCTTGCGCGCGGTATTCATCCAGAATCGACAACAGGTAGCTGGGCGTCACGCAAATCGTGGTGGCACCGAAATCCTCGATCAGCGTCACCTGTCGCGGCGTCATGCCACCCGACACCGGCACCACGGTGCAACCCAGGCGTTCCGCTCCGTAATGCGCGCCGAAGCCGCCGGTAAACAGCCCGTAGCCATAGGCCACATGCACCACATCGCCCGGACGGGTGCCCGCCGCCCGCAGGCTGCGCGCCATCAGCCCCGACCAGGTGTCCAGATCGCGGGCGGAATAGCCGACCACCGTGGGCTTGCCGGTGGTGCCCGAGGAGGCGTGCAGCCGCACCAGCTGTTGCCGCGGCACGGCAAACATCCCGAACGGATAGGCCGCCCGCAGATCGGCCTTTTCGGTGAAGGGAAAGCGGGCGATATCGTCCAACTGGCGCAGGTCGCCCGGATGCACGCCCGCGGCTGCAAACTTCGCCGCCACCCCTGGCATGTTGGCATGGGCATGGCGCAGTGTGGCTTGCAGCCGCGTCCGTTGCAGCGCCGAAATCTCGTCGCGCGAGGCGGTCTCGATCGGGTCCAGATCGGCGGGGTTCGGGGTCAGGTCACGCATGGGCAGGCTCGCTGGGGGCGTTTCGCAACGGTTTGCGCCGGGTTTCTGACGATCCTGTGGCGGGATGCAAGTCTGCGCGCGATATTTCGCGTCTGTCAGCCGTTTTCCCGCAGGATGCTGCCCGCCAGATACAATGAGCCGCAGATCAGCACCCGCGCTGCGGGGTCATCTGCCGCAATATCGGCCAGCGCGGCGGCAACCGAAACCGCCGTGGTGGCCTGCATCCCGGCGGCAAGGGCGGCGGCACAGGTGGCTTCGGCGGGCAGGGTGTTGGCCTCGCCGGGGATCGACACCGCGTGCAGGCTTTGCACCTGTGGCGCCAGCGGCGCCAGATAGCCACCGATGTCCTTGGTGTTCAGCATGCCGCAGATCAGATGCGTCGGGCGCTTTGGCATTGCCGCCAGGGTTGCGGCAATCGCCTGGCCGCCCGCCGGATTGTGGCCGCCGTCCAGCCAAAGCTCGACCCCCGGCGCGCTTGCGGCCAGCGGCCCCGTGCGCAACCGCTGCATCCGGGCCGGCCATTCGGCGCGGGTCACCGCGGCTTCGCAGGCGGCGGCGTCAAAGCCCAGAAACCGCAAGGCCGCCAGCGCCGCCCCGGCATTGTCGATCTGATGCGGGCCGGGCAGGTTGGGCAGCGGCAGGTCCAGCAAGCCATTGCCATCCTGAAACACCAGCCGCCCGGCCTCGGCCCAGACATGCCAATCCTGCCCCTGCGCCAGCAGCGGTGCCCCCAGCCTTGCGGCGCGAGTCTCGATCACCACCAGCCCGTCTTCGGCCTGCGGGCCGACCACGCAAGGGGTCAGGCGCTTGATAATCCCGGCTTTTTCGCCAGCGATTTCCGCCAGCGTCTCGCCCAGATACTGCTGATGGTCGATGGAAACCGGGGTGATGATGCACAGCGCCGGGTGTTCCACCACATTGGTCGCATCCAGCCGCCCGCCAAGGCCGACCTCCAGTAGGGTGTAATCGGCGGGCGTGCGCGCGAATGCCAGAAACGCCGCACAGGTGGTGATCTCGAAAAACGTGATCTCGTCAGGGCCGTTGGCGGCCACGCACTCATCCAGCAAGGCGGTCAGCGCCGGTTCCGAGATCAGTTCCCCCGCCAGCCGGATGCGTTCGTGAAACCGCGCCAGATGCGGCGAGGTATAGGCGTGAACGGTTTTGCCAGCCGCCTCCATCCCGGCGCGAATCATCGCCTGGGTCGAGCCTTTGCCATTGGTGCCCGCGATATGAATCACCGGCGGCAGCCGCCGCTCGGGGTTGCCAAGGGCGGTCAGCAGCCGGTGCACCCGGTCCAAGGTCAGGTCGATGACCTTGGGATGCAGGGTCATCATCCGTTGCAGAACGGCATCCGAGCCGGAGGTCATTTCTCGGCGGTGGCGGTTTCGTCCGGGATTTCGGTCGGCGCGTCTTCCGGCATCGATTCCGGCAGGTCGATCGGCATCTCGACCGGCGGCTGCGGTGCGGGCTCGGGCTGCGGTTCCGGCACCGGCACCGGCTCGGGCACCACCACGGGTTCCGGTTCCACCGGCACTTCGACCGGGGCGGGTTCCGGCGCAACTGCGGCAGCGGCAGCGGCGGCCACGACCACCGGCACCACTTCGGGTTCCACCACCGGCGCAGGCGTCACCACCGGGGCGACAGTGCTGGCATCCGGTGCCGGCAGATCGCCCGCCACTGCCGGCGGCAAGCCGCACAGCATGCGCAGGATGGTCACCAGCTCGTCCTTCAAGGCCTTGCGATGGGTCACGCGGTCCAGCATGCCATGGTCCAGCAGGTATTCGGCGCGCTGGAAGCCCTCGGGCAGCTTTTCGCGGATCGTCTGTTCGATCACCCGTGGCCCGGCAAAACAGATCAGCGCGCCCGGCTCGGCAATCTGCACGTCGCCCAGCATGGCATAGGAAGCCGTCACACCACCGGTGGTGGGGTGGGTCAACACGACCACATACGGCAGCCCCGCCTCTTTCAGCATCTGCACCGCCACGGTGCTGCGCGGCATCTGCATCAGGCTGAGAATACCTTCCTGCATCCGTGCACCGCCAGCAGCGGCAAACAGCACCAAGGGCCGGTTCAGCGCCACGGCGCGTTGGGCGGCGGCAATGATCGCATTGCCGACATACATCCCCATCGAGCCGCCCATGAACGAGAAATCCTGACCGATGGCCACGATCGGCGTGCGGCCAATCTCGCCCTCGGCCACCAGCATGGCGTCTTTCTCGCCGCTGGCTTTCTGCGCGGCCTTCAGCCGTTCGGGATATTTCTTCTGGTCGCGAAAATGCAACGGATCGGCGGCCACATCGGGCACGCGGACCTCAAGAAACTTGCCATTGTCGAACAACGCCTTGAACCGCTCGCGCGGGGTGATCGCCATGTGGTGATCACAACTGGTGCACACGTTCAGATTGTCCGACAGTTCGCGGTGGAACAGCATGGTCCCGCATTCGGGGCACTTGGTCCACAGATTTTCCGGCACCTCGCGGCGGGAAAACAGCGAATTGATCTTCGGGCGGACGTAGTTGGTGATCCAGTTCATGGTGGGGGCCCTTTGATCGTTCAGGTTTGGACCGCAATAAGCCGCAGGGGGCAAAATTGCAATCGGGATGGATACGGGTGCGACGCCATGGCGCCTTTTCCGGGCTGAAATCCGCTCTAGCCGCCCTGGTGGATTTGCAAGTGCGATCCCGCCGAATTCGCGGCGGGTTCGGCGTGCCCGGTTGCGTCAGACCGGGTAACCCAGCGCCGCGAAATCGGCGGCATAGATCCGGGCGATGCTGGCGCGGGCTTGCGGCGTCATCAGCGCGTCGGCGCGACCGCCGTAGGCCGAGGGGTTGTTGCGTGGCACGGCCTTCACGCGGTCCAGCATCTGTGATGGCAGGCCAAAGCCCGCCATGGCATCACGGAAATCGGCGTCAAGGTTTTCCAGCCGGAACAAATGCGCATAGTGCAGCTTGTCCAGTGCCAGCAGCTCTGATTGCAGGGCGTAATGCGCATCAAACCCCGGTCCATGCTGTTCCAGCCCATCCAGCAGCGCCTGAAAACTCAGATGCCGCTGCATGTAGGCATTGCCGCGTGCCACCCGGCGCCAGGATTTCGGACCTTCCATGAATTGCCGCAGCTTGCCATAGGCATAAATGCCAAAGGCATATTGCTTGGTGTAGCGGTTGAGCTTGTTGTAATAGTTCGAAAGCACCCGGTCGGCAGGATTGCGGATATTCGCCAGCAGCTTGTGTTCGGGGAATTCCGCGTGGCTGCGCAGCACGCCGGCAGTATCGGTGTTGCTGAAGAACAGCCCCTGCGCTGCAAGCGTGCTTTCGGTCGAGGCCGAGCGGGCCAGTTTGCGGATGCCGTGCTCGCGCGGGTCAAATCCGGCCATGGTCAGGAAGATGTTGACCATGCTGCTCGAGCCGCATTTCGGCGTCAGCACATACAGGATTTTCGCGGGCTCGAAGCGGATGAGGTTCAAGGACTGTTCCATGGCGCGTGTCTAGCCCGGTTCCTTTCGGCTGGCAAACTGACATTTTGGCCGCTGATCCGGTCTTGCCCGTGCCTGGCGGGCCGCTTATCGCTGAGGCCGGGCGGTTCGGGCGTGGAAGGTGGTTATGGTGATGCGGTTTGGTGCGGTGCGTGGAAGAATCGCTTGGCTGGCATGTCTGCCGCTGTTGCTGGCCTGCGTGCCCGGAGCGGGGATGCGGGTGCAGCCGGTGTTGGGCGGTGCGGTCAAGGTGGCAGCACCCGGCGGGTACTGCATCGACCCGACGGGGGTGATGCAAGGCGACGATTCGGCGCTGGTGCTGATCGGGCGCTGCACCGGCGGGCCGGGCACGCCGCAGGCCCGGGCGATTCTGACGGCGGCGGTGGCGGCGGCGGGCAGCGGCATGGACATTGCCGCCAACGGTCCGGCGCTGGCGGCCTATTTCGGGTCGGATCAGGGCAGGGCGGCGCTCAGCCACAGCGGGCGGGCCGCAGCGGTGACGGTGCAGCAGGCGGCCGTTGCGGGGGATGCGTTCGTGATGCGCGTCACCGACACCAGCCCCAACCCCGACAGTCCGGCCGAGGCGGCAAGCTGGCGCGCGGTGCTGGGGGTGGCGGGGCATCTGGTGACGCTGACCGTCACCGGCACCCAGGCGGCCCCCTTGTCGGCCACATCCGGGCGGGCGCTGCTGGACGGGTTTGTTGCCGCCACGCGGGCCGCAAACCGCTGACGTGGCGTCCCTTGCCAATTTTCTTTGTCACAGGCGGGCCGGTGGGGTGGAGTATTCACACTTTTGCAGCAATAAAAGAATCGTTTCCTCCTGAGCAACAATTCGGAGCAATTGGCAGTGAAACGGCAGGATTGCGAGTAGCGCGGCGATGGCAGGCAAGTTCAACAGCGTCCTCGACCGGATGACCAACCGGCGCTTTCTGCGGCGTTGGGAAAAGCTGGCCGACGAGGCTGACAATCTGAATCTGGAAGACCTGCGCGATCTGCGCGGCCGGGCGCGGCAGGTGCGCCGGCAGTTGGACCGGGTGATCCATGTGGCCGAACACCGGCTGGCGCTGCCGGTGATCGGCTCGAACGCCATCCGCAAGCCGATGGGCGCCGACTGGGTCTGGCGCCCCGATCTGTGGCGCGGCGAGATTCCGGTGCCGGGGTTTTCCTCGGTGCCCGGCAAGGCCGAGATCTGCAACGGGGCCACGGTGTTCCACGACTGCCGCCGCAGCGAGCTGACGGTGCGCCAGATCCGCAACAACCGCGAGGTCGATCTGGCGCCGTTCGGGCTGCGGATGGACGTGTTCCGCTTTGACGGCAGTTTCCTGTCGCTGGTGCTGGATTTCCCGCCCGAAGGCATCGAGGGGCTGAAGCTGAAGCATCTGATCCGGCTGGATGCGGTGGTGGAGATGGAGAAGCCGCTGGAAATCTTTGCCCGGCTGAACATCAAGCACGGGCCGAACGTCGAACAGATCGTGCGCGAACTGCCGCTGGCCGCCGAAGAGGTGATGGTGGAGTTCGATCTGACCTATTCCAAGATGAACGAAAAGCGGGTGGAGAAGATCTGGGTCGATCTGATCTTCGAAGGGCCGGAGATGAACCAGATCATCCTGCGTGACGTGACCTTCTGCCGCCACCCGCGCGCCGATTTGTAAGGAGGAATGATGTCCGACATCCGTCTGACCAAGACGCGCATCCGGGCCGGGGTCTGGGAAGGTGTGCTGAGCGGCAGCCCGGTGCGGCCGGCGCTGGAGGTGCTGCATCAGCAGGCGGTGCTGGGTGGCGTGGGCATCTCCGAACTGACCGAGCGGCCCGGCGAATGGGCGGTGCGGGTGCCGATCCCGCCGCAGTTGTTGAGTGAGGGGGTGCAGACCTTCCTGATCCGCGACAAGACCAGCGGCGAGACGCTGGCGCATTTCACCGTGATCACCGGTGTGGCGATGGAGGACGATCTGCGCGCCGAGGTCGATCTGCTGCGGGCGGAGCTGGACATGCTGAAGCGGGCGTTCCGGCGGCATTGTCTGGAGACGGCGGGCTGACAGACGGGGGGCTGTCTGCCCCCCACGCCCTGGCCGGGGCCAGGGCTCCCCCCGAGGATATTTTTCCAGAGAAGAAGCAGGAAGTGGTGACGTGGCGTAGGCCCGTGACAGGGCATGGGCTTGCGGGCAGGATGGCGGTCTGACGGGAGCCATGCGGGGAAGACATGATGGCCGAATTTCCGCATCTGCTGGCGCCGCTGGACCTGGGGCATCTGGTGTTGCCCAACCGGGTGCTGATGGGCTCGATGCACACCGGGCTGGAGGAACGCGGCGACTGGGGTGCTGTGGCGGAGTTTTACGCGGCGCGGGCGCGGGGCGGCGTGGCGCTGATGGTGACCGGCGGTATGGCGCCAAACCGCGAGGGCGGGGTGTTTCCCGGTGCGGCGGGGCTGTTTGACGCGGGCGATATTGCCAACCACCGGCAGGTGACAGATCGGGTTCACGGGGCGGGCGGGCGGATCGCGATGCAGATCCTGCATGCCGGGCGCTATGCCTATGGCAAGGATTGTGTGTCGGCTTCGGCGGTGCGCTCGCCGATCTCGCCGTTTGCGCCTGCCGCGCTGGACGCGGCGGGAATCGAGAAACAGATCACCGATATTGTGACGGCGGCGGTGCGGGCGCGTGATGCGGGCTATGACGGCGTCGAGATCATGGGGTCGGAAGGCTATTTCCTGAACCAGTTTCTGGTGCGGCATGTCAACCGGCGCACCGACGATTGGGGCGGCAGTTACGCCAACCGGATGCGGCTGCCGGTCGAGGTGGTGGCCCGGGTGCGGGCGGCGGTAGGGCCGGATTTTCTTATCATCTACCGGATTTCACTGATTGATCTGGTGCCCGATGGCAGCAGTTGGGACGAGGTTGTGCAGCTTGCGACAGCGGTGCAGGCGGCGGGGGCCAGTCTGTTGAACACCGGCATCGGCTGGCACGAGGCGCGGGTGCCGACGATTGCCACAAGCGTGCCGCGGGCGGCGTTTGCGCATCTGACCGGTCGGCTGCGGCGGGCCGTGACGATCCCGGTGATCGCTTCGAACCGGATCAACGCGCCCGAGGTGGGCGAAACGATCCTGGCCGAGGGGCTGGCCGACATGGTGTCGATGGCGCGGCCGTTTCTGGCCGATCCCGACTTTGTGGCCAAGGCGGCCAGCGGGCGGGCGGGGCAGATCGCGCCCTGCATCGCCTGCAATCAGGCCTGTCTGGATCATACCTTTGCCGGGAAACTGACCTCCTGTCTGGTGAACCCGCGCGCCTGCCACGAGACCTCACTGGTTTATGCCAAGGCCGAGGTGCCCAAAAGGGTGGCGGTGGTCGGCGGTGGGCCTGCCGGGATGATGTGCGCCATGGTGGCGGCGGAGCGTGGGCATCGGGTGGTGCTGTTCGAGGCTTCGGCGGCCTTGGGTGGGCAGCTTGATCTGGCGCGGCGGGTGCCGGGCAAAGAGGAATTCGACGGGTTGCTGCGTTGGTTCACGGCGGAAGTGGTGCGGCTGGGGGTCGAGGTGCGGCTGGGGCGGTGCGCCGGGGTAGCCGATCTTGCGGGCTTTGATGACGTGGTGGTGGCGACCGGGGTGGTGCCGCGCGATCCGGGGATTGCCGGGCAGGATGCCGCGAACGTGCGGGGTTACGCCGAGGTGCTGCGCGGGGCCGCGGTGGGGCGTCGCGTCGCGGTGGTCGGCGCGGGCGGCATCGGTTTCGATGTGGCGGAGTTTCTGGTGCAAGGCGGGGTCAGCCCGACGCTGGATCCCGGCCTGTGGCGGCGCGAATGGGGGGTGGGCGATCCGGGGCTGGTGCCGGGCGGGCTGGCTGTTGCCGGGCCGCAGCCGGAACCTGCCGCCCGCGAGGTCTGGCTGTTGCAGCGCAAGCCGGAAAAGCCGGGGCGGACCTTGGGTAAGACCACCGGCTGGATTCACCGCGCGGCCCTGGCGGCGAAAGGTGTGCGGATGCTGGGCGGGGTCAGCTATCAGCGCATCACGCCCGAGGGCCTTGAGATTCTGCGCGACGGCCAGCCCGACCTGCTGGCAGTTGACACCGTGGTGCTGTGCGCGGGCCAGTTGCCCCAGCGCGGGCTTTCCGATGCGCTGACCGCCGCGGGCATCGCGCATCGCCGCATTGGCGGGGCCGAGGATGCAGGCGAGCTGGATGCCAAGCGGGCGATTGATCAGGCTGCAAGGCTGGCGGCGGTGCTTTAGGGGCGGCAGCACTGCGCTGTATCAGCCTTTGCCGGGTGCAGCCCTGCTACCTTGATGCCGGATTGAGCCGGAGGCGACACGATGGGTATTTGGCTGCTGTTGGGGCTTGGTGCTGTGGCAGCGGCGGTTCTGGCCGCTTTATGGCGCAAGGCCATGGACACCAAACACGCCGAAACGGTCTGGCAGGCGTTGCGCGCCACCCGCGATCCGGCGCCGCCTTTGTTCGACCCCGCCACGCTGCAGGATCAGCCCGAGATCGTGCGGCGGTTCTTTGCGCAGGCCATCGCGCCCGGAACACCGCTGCATCGCGTGGTGGAAATCACGATGACCGGAGAGTTCATCCTGAACGGACGGGCGCTGCCGATGCAGGCCAGCCAGATCATGGCGCCGCCGCAGGGGTTTGTCTGGCGTGCCAAGGTGGGCCGCGGCCTGTTCGGGTTTTCCGGGGCCGACGGCTATCTGGCGGGCCAGAGCAGTTGGATGCGGTTCTGGCTGGCCGGGGTCGTGCCGCTGGTGCGGGCTGGCGGCACGGCGGATTTTGCCCGCTCGGCGGCGGCGCGGATGGTCCTGGAAACCCTGTGGAACCCGGCGGCGCTGTTGCCGCAGTTCGGGGCGCGCTGGCAGGTGGTGGGGCCCGATCTGGCGGCAGTGCGCTTTGACGCCCTGCCGCAGATCGAGCCGGTGATGCTGCGCATCGACGCCGAGGGCCGGATTACCGAAGCCTTCACGCAGCGCTGGTCCTCTGCCAATGCCGACAAGGTTTACCGGCTGCAACCGTTCGGTGGCCATTGCCGCGGCTGGGGCAGCTTTCACGGCTTTACCATCCCGACCGAACTGCAGGCCGGCAATTTCTTCGGCACGCCGCAGTTTGTGCCGTTCTTCGTGGCCCGGCTGACGGCGATGCAGGTTTGAATGTGAGGGGCATGACGCCCCTTTTGCGGTCAGCCTTCGGTGACCAGAACCTTTTCGGCCAGCGCCTTGGTCAGCTCGTCCTGATCCACGCCGCCATCGGCATTGGCGTCGATGCTGGCGAACCCATCCGCGGTCAGCGCCGGTGCAACCGAAAGCCCAAATACTGCAGCAATGAAGGTCAGGCGGGTCATGGTTGTCTCCTTGATCTGCGCAAAGAATCGTCCGGAGGTGGCAGGATGCCATCCCCCGGACCTTGCAGATAGGCCATTGCGGAACACTGTTCCATCAGACTTCGGAAACCGGCAGGAAGGCCGACAAAACCCTGCCCATTCATCGTCAGAACTGGAACAGTTTCCTGCCGATCTGTCGGGCCTTACCCTTTTTCCGCCGATAGATTTCGCAACAAACGCTGGTTTTCCGCGCAGGTCAGGCTGTTTCCCCGCCATCAACGATCCGCGTTAATACCCCGGACTTGTCGCGCCCCTGCCGCTATCTCGCCCGATTTGAGGGCCAATAGGGATCATCAACCCGCATAAGTTCGCATGGGGAATACAATGGACCGACTGACCGAAATGGAAGCCTTTGCCACTGTGGTGGACCAGGGGGGCTTTACCGACGCGGCAAAGAAGATGGGCATTTCGAAGTCGGCGGTGTCCAAGCACGTCTCGGCGCTGGAGGCCCGGCTTGGGGCGCGGCTGCTCAACCGCACCACGCGGCGGGTCAGTCCGACCGAGATCGGTCTGGCCTACTATGACCGCGCACGGCGGGTTCTGAACGATGCGGGCGAGGCGGATGCGCTGGTGACCTCGATGCAGTCGGCGCCTTCGGGGCTGCTGCGCATCTCGGTTGCCACCGATTTCGGGGTGAACCTGCTGTCACCGATTCTGGGGGATTTCCTGCTGGAATATCCCGATATCACCGTCAACATGGTGCTGAACAACCGCTATGTCGAACTGATCTCGGAAGGCTTCGATCTGGCTATCCGGGTCGGCGATCTGGAGGACAGCAGTCTGCGCGCCCGCAAGCTGACCGAGACCAGCAAGCGGATGATCGCCAGCCCCAGCTATTTCCAGCGCTTTGGCCGGCCGATGAAGATCGACGATCTGAACGACCACAAGCTGCTGCATTACTCGAATCAGGCCAATGGCAATGTGTGGAAGATCACAGCACCTTCGGGCGAAAAGCGGCAGGTGCGTTCGGTCGGCTGGCTGACGGTGAATGACGGCCAATCGCTGCTGAACGCCGCGGTTTCCGGTTTGGGCATTGCCTATCTGCCGTCGTTCCTGTGTGCCGAGGCGATGAAGGCGGGGCAGGTCGAAGAGGCGATCCCCGGCTTGCCGGTGGAGACGCTGGGCATCTATGCGGTCTATCCGCCGGGGCGGTTTACCCAGCCCAAGGTGCGGGCGTTCATTGATTTCCTGGCCCGGCGCTATACCGACAAGGGGCCCGATAACTGGTGATTTAACGATTTTCTTGGTGCGGTGAACTACTGGGTCGAGGTCAACATGACTTCGACCCTTCTGTTTTGCGCCCGGCCTGCTTCGGTCAGGTTGCTGGCGCGCGGCACCAGAAACCCCACACCTTCAGCGATCACCTGTGTGGCGGGCACGCCAAGGCTGTCGATCAGCACCTGCCTTACCGAGGCGGCGCGTTTGCGCGACAGCGCAATATTCACCGCCAAGGGGCCAGAGGCGTCGGTATGGCCGACCACGGCGATGGCGCGGTCGGGGTGGGCTTTCAGATAGTCGGCCAGTGCCTGCAGCGAGGCATAGCTGCCCTCCGCCAAGGCCGCGGTGCCCGACGAAAACACCAGATCGTCCAGCGCCAGTGAGCCGCCGGTTTCCAGCCGGTTGCCCAGATCGACGGTTTCCGCGGGCGCTTCGGCGGCAGGAACCGGGTCCGCGGCGACAACCGGCATCGCCGCTGCCGGAGCGACGCGGGTCATCTGCACAAACCCCGAAGTGGCCGAACGGCTGACCATCAGCGCCACCAGATCGGGGCCATCGGGCGTGCCGCGCTCGGCCACGACATAGCGGAAGTCGCCCAGATCGACATGCATGTCGGGTTCGGGCAGCACCTCGGCGCCAAAGCGGAAATCGAAACCGCCGCAGGCCGCGGTCTCACATTCAAAAAGCACCCTATATCCTTCGACTGCCAGTTGCGCCCGCAGCGGCTGCATCAGCGCCAGCGTCGAAAGCGCCTGCGGCGTGGCGGCGGGGGCGGCGATGCGCCAGGCGGTCTGTTCCAGCGCGCCTTCGGCCAGACGGGTGGGCAGGCCGGTGGCGGCGGTCCAGGCGCCGATCGGCAGGCGGGTGCTGGTCAGCGGCTCGGTGCGGCTGGCGGTCTGGGTGGCGGGGCCGGGAAAGCTGGGGGTCAGTGCCAGCGCCGGGGTTGCGGCCAGCCACAGGGTCAGGCCGATCAGGCGGGCCGGGAAAGGAAATGGGCGTTGGGTCATCGGCCTGCTGCTGCTCATTTTTGGCGGTAGTGATACTGACCCATAGCCTGCAAGCCAAGCGAAGCATAGAGCGCGCGGGCGCCGGCATTGGCGGTGGTCACCACCAGGGACAGCGTGCCCGCCCCATTATCTTGTGCCCAATGGGCTGATGCCCGCAGGATGTTGCTGGCCACGCCCAGACGGCGGCGGTCGGGGGCAACCTCCAGCGCGTGCAGCATGGCGCTCGGACCGTGGATCGCCACAAAGGCCACCCCGGCAGCCCGGTCGCCCGCCCGGCCCAGGATCACGGTTTTCGGCCCCGCCGCGCGGTCCATCACCGCCAACCGTTCCGGCCCGATGCCCTCGGCCTCCCACAGGTCGCGGGCGATGCCCAGGGGCGGCCAATGCGGAAAGGCGGTCATCAGGTCGGGCGGCGCAATGGTGTCGCAGGGCGCGGCATAGGCCACCACCGGATCGACGATGCGATAGCCGCGCGATGCCAGTTCGGCATCCAGCGCGGCATCGCCATCACGGATCAGGAACAGCGCAGGCTGACCCAAGGCCTGCATGGCGGTTTCGGCGGCAGGAATATCCTGCGCGGTCCAGTCGCCTTCGGCGGTGGCCGCCGACACCCGCTTGCCGCCGCCCTGACCGTCGCGGATGCACCAGGGGCCAAGGCTTTGGCGGGCGGCGGGCGGCCAGGTTGCCTCCAGCACTGCATAGATATCGGCAGGGGGCAGCATCATCCGGCATCCCCGAACAGCGCCGCCAAGCGGGTCATCGCCGCGTCCAGCCGCCCCGCATCGGTGCCGCGGATCACCAGATTGGTGCCATGCGCGCCGTTCTGGATGAAGGGATAGCTGCCCATGCTCAGGTCGGGAAATTCGGCGGCAAGGGCGGCAAAGGGCGTGGCAATCTCGCCCTCGCCCCGGTTGACAGCCAAGGATTGCGACAACAACGGCGCGCCGCCGGTCAGCCCCGGCAGCACCGAGGCCAGCATCGCCTGAAAGATGTTCGGCACCCCGGCCATCACATGCACATTGCCGATGCGAAAGCCGGGGGCGGTGGACACCGGATTGTCGATCAGGCTGGCCCCCGCGGGTATCCGCGCCATGCGCTGACGGGCTTGGTTGAACTCCATCCCGGCGCGGGCGTAATGGGCGGCCAGGCGCGCCATCGCCTCGGGGTGCGGGCCGATCTCTACCCCAAAGGCCGCGGCCACCGCATCGGCGGTGATGTCGTCATGCGTCGGCCCGATACCGCCCGAGGTGAACACCGTGTCATACCCCGCCCGCAACGCGTTTAACGCCGCGATGATCGCGGGCGCCTCGTCCGGCACCACCCGCACTTCGGCCAGCCGGATGCCGGCCTGGGTCAGCTGCGTCGCCAGATAGTTGGTGTTGGTATCGCGGGTGCGGCCCGACAGGATCTCGTCGCCGATCACCAGCATGGCGGCGGTGGGGTTGGGCATCGGACTCTCCTTTGGCGGCGCAGGCTTTGGTATAGGCCCGGCGGCGCGGCGTTTCAAACCCCCGATTGCGGTCGCCGCCTCTGGCCATTCCCGCCGGAGGGCACTATTTATGGGCCAGACAACGCTGGAGACGACCTTGGACCACACGCGGGGACGCATCACCAAAGACGGCATCCGCATCTATGAGGAAGCCGATTTCGCCGGTATGCGCCGCGCCGGGCAGGTGGCGGCCGAGATTCTTGATGCGGTGATTCCGCTGGTGCAGCCGGGTGTCACCACCGAGGCGCTGGATAGTTTCATCACCGAAGAAGTGGCGCGGCGCGGCGTGACTTCGGCCACCATCGGCTACAAGGGCTATGCGCATGCCTCGTGCATTTCGGTGAACCATGTGGTCTGCCACGGCATACCGGGGCCGAAAACCCTGGCCGATGGCGACATTCTGAACATCGACGTGACGGTGATCGTCGATGGCTGGTTTGGCGATACCAGCCGCATGTATGTGGCGGGCAACCTCGGTCGCAAGGCCGAGCGGCTGATCGAGGTGACGCATCAGGCGCTGATGCGCGGCATTGCGGCGGTGAAGCCGGGCAACACCTTTGGCGACATCGGTTACGCCATTCAAACTCTGGTCGAGGCCAACCGCATGTCGGTGGTGCGCGATTTCTGCGGCCATGGGCTGGGCCGGGTGTTCCACGCGCCGCCGAACGTGCTGCACTATGGGCGCGCAGGCGCCGGGGCGGTGCTGGAGGAAGGCATGTTCTTCACCATCGAGCCGATGGTCAACCTTGGCCGCCCCGAAACCAAGGTGCTGGCCGATGACTGGACGGCGGTGACGCGCGACAAGTCGCTGTCGGCGCAGTTCGAACATTCGGTGGGGGTCACGGCCACGGGCTGCGAGATTTTCACCCTGTCGCCTGCCGGGTTGTTCCATCCGACCTGGGGCACCGCCGCGTGAGCCGCGCCCGCTGGGCGGTGCTGATTCTGGCGCTGATCGGCACGCTGTTGTCGGTCTGGCGGCTGGAGGGCGCGCGGGCGGGCATCGAGATTACCCATATGCAGGCAGGCAGCACGCCCGCCACGGTTTACCGTATGCCGGGCGCCGCGCCGGCCCCGGTGGTGGTGATCGCCCACGGCTTTGCCGGCTCGCGCGAGCTGATGGAGGGTTTCGCGCTGACCTTCGCGCGGGCGGGCTATATCGCGGTCAGCTATGACCTGCTGGGGCATGGCCGCAATCCGGTGCCGATGTCGGGCGATGTGACGGTGATTTCCGGCACGACGCAGGTGCTGATGGACGAACTTGGCCGGGTGTCGGATGCCGCCCTGGCCTTGCCCGGTGCCGATGGGCGGCTGGCGCTGCTGGGCCATTCGATGGCCTCGGATATCGTGGTGCGGCAGGCGATTGCCGACCCGCGGGTGGTGGCGGTGATCGGGGTGTCGATGTTCTCGCTGGCGGTGACGCCGACCGCGCCGCGCGATCTGCTGGTGATCGCCGGAGGCTGGGAAACCCGGCTGGCGCAGGAGGCGGAAAAGGCGCTGAAGCTGGCCGATCCGGCGGCATCGCTGGGCCAGACGGTGGGCGATCCGGGCACGGGAACCGGGCGGCGGGCGGTGCTGGTGCCGGGGGTCGAACATGCCAGCGTGCTGTATTCGCCGGTGACGCTGCGCGAGGCGCGCGACTGGCTGAACCTGAGTTTCGGCCGCGATGGGGTGGGCGAGGTTCCGGCCCGCGGCGGCTGGATCGCGCTGATGCTGGCCTCGGTGGTGGCGCTGGGCTGGCCTTTGGCCGGGGCGCTGCGGCGGTTCCGCGCCGAGGTGCCGCCGCTGCGGCTGCCGCCGGGTCGGTTCATGGCGGCGGTGTTGCTGCCGGCGCTATCGGTGCCGCTGCTGCTGTGGCCGGTGGATACGCATTTTCTGCCGGTGCTGGTGGCCGATTATCTGGCGGTGCATTTCGCGCTGTATGGGGTGATGGCGCTGGCCTTGGTGGCAGGGTTTGGCGGGCTGCGGCGCGGCGGGGTGTTGGCCCTGGCTTTGGCGCTGGTGGTGGCGGCCTATGGCATCGGGCTGTTCGGCGGGCTGACCGACCGCTACCTCGCCGCCTTTCACCCCTTCGCCGGGCGGCTGCCGATCGTGCTGGCAATGGCTTTGGGGGCGGTGCCGTTCATGCTGGCCGATGGCGTGCTGACCGAGGGCGGGCTGGCACCGCTGTGGCGGGGGGTCACGGTGCGCGGCATGGCGCTGGCCTCGCTGGGGCTGGCGGTGGCGCTGGATTTCGAGGGGCTGTTCTTCCTGATCATCATCCTGCCGATCATCCTGCTGTTTTTCGTGCTGTTCGGCACGGTCGGCGGCTGGATCGGCCGCGCCACCTGGCGCCCAGCGGCGGCAGGGGTCGGGCTGGGAGTATTTCTGGCCTGGGCCTTGGGCGTGACATTCCCGCTGTTCGCGGCATAAAAAAGCCGGGCGATTGCGCGCCCGGCTTTGCTTTGGCAGATTTTCTGACCGGCCTTAGTTGCTGGGTGCCGGGGCGGCAGCCGGATCAACCGGAGCAGCAGCCGGGTCAACCGGTGCTGCGGCCGGGGCCGGGAACAACGAGGTCAGGTAGGCGTAAAGATCGGCAGCCTCGGCCTCGGTCTTGACCTTGAAAGCCATCTTGCCCTTGGCCTTGGGGTCGCCCAGATAGGCTTGCAGGAACTTGCTGGGGTCGGCGGTGTAGGCGGTGAACTGCGCCTCATCCCAGACCAGACCCTTGGCCCCGGCGGCTACCATGTCCGGGCCATAGGCGAAATCGGGATAGGTGCCGGCCACGCGGCCGAACACGCCATACAGGTTCGGGCCCGTCTTCATCTTGCGACCGGCCAGAACGGTGCCATCGGGGGCCACCACGACATGGCAGGTCTGGCATTGCTTGAAGGCCTTTTCGCCTTTGGCAACATCGCCTGCGGCAAGGGCCGGGCTGGCCAGCAGCAGAGCGGCAGCGGCGGCGGCAGAGAGGGTGAATTTCATCTTTGGTCTCCCATTTGCAGGTGGTTCCGGGGCTGCTGCGGGTCTTGCACGTCCGGCGCAGCGCCGGGGTGGGGTTAAGCGGCGATGCGCCGGAGCCGGGCCCTTTGCCCTTGACGGCGGGTCTTCCTGTTCATCGCTCAGGTGGACGCCTGCGACAATGCGCAACGTTGCCACAGGGCGTCTTCGGCGGGAAGGCGCCGAAGGCTTACAACCCGTTGCCGTCTTCTTGCAGCAACTCGGGCGGGATGACTTTCGGCGCCGGGATCATCCAGCGCCACAGCTTCTGGTCGGGCAGCGGCACCACCATGAACCAATGCTCCAGCAGCGCCAGCAAGGTCAGTGCCGTCAGCAGAGTGAAGCCCGTGGTGCTGGCCGGCGTGGGGGCCGAAACCAGCCGCTCCAGAAAGCAGGCGGCGGAAAAGCTGAGCACGGTGATCGAGAACGGGTAGAACAGGTTCACCCGGCCACGGCGGAAATGGCTGGGCAGGTGCAGCAGCGGCGTGGACAGAAACTCGACATTGATCCGCGGCACGCCGAAGAACAGGTTCAGCTTGGCCGAAATGCGGGCAAAGAACAGGATCGAGAAGGTCCACAGCGCGAAAGGATGGTGCAAATCGCGGGTCGCAAAGGCCAGCAGCACCAGCGCCAGCACCAAAAGCCCCTCGTGCCAGGCAAGCGTGCCAAATCCGCGGACGAACCGCTGTCTGTCGCTGGCGTCAGGCGGGCAGCGGCTGCGGTTCGGGCCAGTGATGATGCCTGACAGGAAGGCAAGCTCGATCCAGCCCCAGATCGCCAGCGCCGACAAAAAGCCGACATAGGCCCCGAAGGTCGAGGTGTCGGTCAGCGTGACATTCACGCCCCAGATGCCGGCCGCCAGCAGCGGCAGGCCAAGCACAACCGAGACCAGATGCTGTTCCGGGCCGCCATTGTCCGCGACGCGCACCCGCCACAGGATGATGCCGGTAGAAAACCACCACAGGAAAATCGCCGTCAGCGTAGCCAGCCAGGGGTTGTCGGTCATGTCAGAACCGTCCGCGCCCTTGCCGGGCACGTTGGAAAAAGGGCTGTCGGTCTGCGCTCAATAACTGGGCTCCAGCCGGACATTGACCGGCAGAGTGTGGCGTTTCACCGGAATGGTGTAAAGCCCGACAAAAGCGACAAGCGCCTGCGTTGCCGCAACCCAGCCCTTCAGCTTGCCGCCGATGCCGCCCTGATGCTTGGCCGCGTCCATCGCCACGAAGGCGCGGTTCATCCGCTCCAGCCCCGGAATCCAGCGCGGATGGTCGATGTCCAGCTCGATCGGGAAGGATTGCCGGGCGATGGTCGAGGTCTTGCGGAACACTTCCTGATCATACCAACCGATGTCGACGCCCAGCGCCTTGTGGAACTCGGGGCGGGCATGGTCGCGCACCCACATGGTGGAATAGACTGCGGTCAGGAAGAACTTGATCCAGTAAAGATTGATGCCCGAGGTCAGTTTGGGGTCGGTGCGCATCAGCAGCGCAAAGGCCTCGCCATGGCTGAACTCGTCGTTGCACCATTCCTTGAACCACTTGAAGATCGGGTGGAAGCGGTGGTCGGGGTTGGCCTCCAGATGCCGGAAGATGGTGATGTAGCGGGCGTAGCCGATCTTTTCCGACAGGTAGGTGGCGTAGTAGATGAATTTCGGCCGGAAATAGGTGTATTTCTTGGCCTTGGTCAGGAACCCGAGGTTCACCGCAATCCCGGCCTCGCGCAGTGCGTCGTTGATGAAACCGGCGTGGCGTGCCTCGTCGCGGGCCATGAAGTTGAACAACTCGCAGATGTCGGGGTTGTTGCCGCGGCGCTTCATTTCCTTGTAAAGCACGCAGCCCGAGAATTCGGCAGTGCAGGACGACACCAGAAAGTCGATGAACTCGACCTTCAGCGCAGGGTCCATGCCATCCCAGTCGATCTTGTCCCAGTCCTCGTTCTTCTTGAAATGACCCTTGTTGGGGTCGGATTTCATCTGGCCGATCAGCTTGTCCCATTCGGCACGCACCGGGGTCACGTCGATGCGGTCCATCTCGTCAAAATCGGTGGTGTAGAAGCGCGGGTTCAACAGGGTGGTCTGCGTCGCCATCGCCGTGGTGTCGGTGGTATCGGGCGGCAGGATGTCGGCGTGCATCTCGGGGTTCGGAGCGTTCACAGCTTCACCTCGTCGGAAAAGGAAAATTCGCACAGTTCCATGAAACCTAGGTCACCTGTCAGCCGTGTCCAGAGTCTTTCGATGCCGGAGGCGCGGGTAATTGTGGCCATGCGGTCCTCGATCACCACTTCGCCGTAGGCCGCCACAACGGGCGCGCCATGCACCAGCACCACGTCGCCCGGAAAGACCACGGCACCGTTGTTGAACCGCACATGGGCGTGCAGGCTTTCAAAGCGGTGACTGACCTCGACGGTGCAGGGCACCTGTTCGGTGGTTCTGCTGAAAATTCCCATCAAGGCTTCCTTTATCTGGCCGTCACATCGCCATCAGCCGTTCGAACGCGGCCCGGTTGTCATCGCCAAAGGCGTGCAATTCGGCGGTCCAGCCGGTTTCCGGGTCGATGATCGACAGGCGGCCGTTCTCATAACGCACCAGCCGCACCGGTTTCATCTGATCGACGCCGCGCAGCTTGCGGGCGCGTTGCAGGCCGTTCTGGATGACGGTGATAAAGCCGCCGTGCGGCAGATCGACCAGCACTGTGCCATCGGTGTTCAGCACTTTCACCGCCTGGGCGTCCAGACCCACCAGAATGATCTGGCGTTCTTCGATCACAGCGGCCGCTTTGGGTTGGCCGACATGTTCGCGCCCGGTCAGCACCGCATAGCTGACCAGGGCAATCGAGACCACAAGCAGAACCCCAATGGCGCGCAGCAGGCCCTTGGGAATCATGTCGTCGTGGGAATCGTGCGGTTTCGGAGCGATTTCTGGGGGCATCGGATACCTTGGGTTAAAGCGCAGCGCGGAATTTGGCGCTGGCTATTGCGCGGGAACGCCCGCCATCGGGGCGGTATTGCGGGCCAGCACCGGTTGCGCCATCCGGGTTTCAGCGGCCTCGGCCAGAATCTTCGCCACGGCGGCGGCATCCGGGATCGCACGCAGCGCCGGTTGCGGGTGGCGCAGGTGCCAGGGGCGCACGTGCGGCCAGCACATCAGATAGGACAGCCGCTTGTCGCCCAGAAGTTCCAGCGCGATGGTGCCATGGCCGCCGCGCCCAAGCGCCAGATTGGCCGAGCCGATCTGGGTGAACGGCAGGTTCAGTGCCACCGACAGCGTCGCGCCGACGCGCATCACCACGCGGGCGGTGGTGATGGTATAGACCGTACTGCGCACCTGCGCATAGGCCATGCCGATCACGATCAACGCGCCCAGCAGGCCCAGAATAACGAAAGGCAGCCCATACGTCATCACACCGGTCATCCCGGAGGTGGTGAAGCCAACATAACCGCGCCACAGCACGACCAGGGCGAAGTAGGAAATCAGCCAGTTCAGCCAGAAGGCCTCGCGGGCCAGAGCCAAGGTCGCGGGACGGCCCTGCCAAAGCAGGGCCTCCCCGACCGGAGGTTTGGCAGGCAGGCCGGGGATCGGCTCGAAATCGAGATCATCGTGGTCCGACATAAGCCCCGGCCTTTCCTTCAGTTCAGTTCCACGGCGTCTGGTCAGAGTCTTTGGCCGGGCGCGTGGAATACATGGTGCCACCGGCATACCAGCCGCTGATCTTGTCTTCTTCCAGCAACGTCACTTCAGTGCTGGACTTAGTTTCCGGAATGCCCGGGAAAAGGTCGGAAGACAAGGAATTTACCTTGACGCCTTCGCTGGTCACGCGGGCCATTGCCATCGGCAGCAGACGCTTGCCACCACCGGCGGCCAGATCGAACTCGATGTAGCGCACGACATGTTCCGGGATATCGACCCAGAGGTCGGTCACGGTGCCGACGACATACTTGTCGTTCGAGATCACCCGCATGCCGCGCGGGTCACGCCCGGCTGCCACCACGAAATCATCGGTGGCCGACATCGGCTTGATCTTCACGCCACCATGGCCGTCCAGTTCCGGCACGTCGCGGCGCGGCGCCCAGGAGGCCGGGCCAACGCCGTCAACCATCGGGTTGCCGGTGGGCACATGCGGGAAGCCTTCGTTGACCGCGGTGCGGGCCAGGGCCACGTCGCGGGCTTCCGGCTGACGGGTCGGCTGGGTCACGGACCCACGGCCGTGCGGCAGGATGTAGGTCTTGTCCTTGGGCAGCGGGAACAGCCCCTGGTTCGGCGCAGGCTTGCCATCCTCGGTTTCCAGAGGATAGCCCTCATGCATGTTTGCGACTTGCAGATAGTAGATCAACAGGGCCAGGAAGCCCCAGAAAAGCCAGATCGCCAAGCTCGCCAGATCGAAGTTACCAAAGAAAGTGTAGCCAACCATGTCAGGTCCTCCACGTCAGGTGGGAAAATCAGCGATGCCGATACGTTCGGCACCGTTGCGGGGTTGAGAGTCAAGGGCCCGGGTTTTCACCAAAGGCCCAAGGACGATGAGTGTCGCGAACAGCAACACGATTTCAAAGTGATAGACAGCAGTATAGCCAATGGCCGGAAAGGCCAGCGCTTCGCCCGCGCCGCCCGCCCCGGCCCAGTGGCGGACGACATCGCGCAGGGTGCCACCCAGGGCGGTGGAAAGTCCCGCCGCCGTCGCCTGTGCCGCACCCCAGGCACCAAGCGCAAGTCCGCGCCCGGCAAGACCCTGCGCCGGCATCGCCATCGCCGCCGTCAAGGTGGAAATCGAAAACAACCCGCCGCCCAGACCAATGCCGAAAGCGCCGGCAAAGAACATCGCGGCGGAATGGAGCGGGGCTGCGAAGATCACCGCCGCAAAGGCCGCCACCCCGATCAGGATGCCGCGCGCGCCCATCCGGTAGGTGTCCATGCCGCGGATCAGCCAGCGCGCCGACATCCCGAAGCCGATCAGCGCCCCCAAGGCCGAGGTTGCGGTCAGCAGCGTGGTGTTGCCCACCGAAAGCCCAAGGATTTCACCGCCATAAGGCTCCAGCAGCACATCCTGCATGTTGAAGCCGAACGACCCCACCACCACCACCGCCAGCAGCCGCCCGGCAGTGCCACCAGCCATCAGGTCGGCCCAGGCATCGGCAAACTTCGGCCGCGGTTCGGCGCGTTCGGCGTCCGACATCGGGTTGAACTTTTCCTGCTTCCACAGCGCGATGACATTCAGCACCAGCGTCAGCAACCCGCAGCCCTGCACCACCCGGATCAGCCGCAGTTGCGAGAAATCGGCCAGCAACCAACCGACGATCAGCGAGGCCAGCACCATGCCCAGCAGGTAAGCCACATACAAAAGCGCCACCACCCGCGGGCGGGATTCGTCGGTCGCCCGGTCCGAGGCCAGCGCCAGACCGGCGGTCTGGGTCATGTGCATGCCAAGCCCGGTCATCAGGAAGGCCAGCGCCGCCAGCACCTCGCCCGCCCAGCGCGGCCCGACCATCTGATCACCGCTCAGCACGATCAGCGCAAACGGCATGATCGCAAGGCCACCCATCTGCCACAGCGAGCCGAACCACAGATAAGGCACCCGCTTCCAGCCCAGCGCCGAGCGGTGGTTGTCGGACCGGAAGCCCAGCAGCGCCCGGAACGGCGCCACCAGCACCGGCAACGCGATCATCGCCGCCACCACCATGGCCGAAACCCGCAGCTCGACGATCATCACCCGGTTCAGCGTGCCCAGAAGCAGCACCATCGCCATGCCGACCGACACCTGAAACAGCGACATCCGCAGCAATTGCCGCATCGGCAACCCCTCGGAAGCCGCGTCCGCGAAGGGCAGGGCCCCGAACGACAGCTTCTTGAAAGAGGATTTGCCAAGAATCACGGGCGGAACTCCAGACATTCGGAAATGTAGAAGCCGCGGGTGATGCGGTCGATCTTCGACAGTCGCGCGCCGGTTGCCTTGGCCAGCGTCGGAAAGGCATGCGGCACCATGGTCGGTGAACGATCAGCCTGCGGGAACAGTTTTCCCAACGCGAACATCGACATAAGCACCGGCGTGCGCGGCGCCACGGTAAAGACGACAGACTGCCGGGTGCGCGCACCCAGACGGTCAAGCGCCGCCGCGATATCGGCCGTGCTATAATAAATCAGACTGTCCATGGCCAACACATAGTCGAAATCACCGTGGCTGTCGCAGAGCATATCGCCGCTGGCAAAGCGCACACGTGCGACATGTTGATCCGGCAGGCGGCTTTGCGCGATGTCGATCAGCGCCGGCGAGATATCCACCGCCGTCACATCCGCCCCGCGCGCCGCCAGTTCCGCGGTCATCAGCCCGGTGCCGCAGCCCGCATCCAGCACCCGCGCGCCGGTCAGATCGTCGGGCAGGCGCGAGAGCATCACCGCGCGCATCTTGTCCCGCCCCTCCCGCACGGTCTGCCGGATGCGCGACACCGGCGCATCCGAGGTCAGCCGCTCCCACACCTTGGTGGCAGTGCGGTCGAAATAGTCTTCGACCCGGGCGCGGGTGGAGCCGTAGTCGTTCATCAATCGAATCCCAGCAGTTCAAAGATTTCGCGGTCGGGCAGCGGATGCGGCGACGATCCGGCCCCATTGACCGACCGCCACAGCGTATCGGCCAGCCGCATGTATTCGGCCCGCGCCACCACGATATCTTCCTCGTCATCCATCTCGAACAGCGTCTTCTTCTTCAGACGGCTGCGGCGGATCGCGTCGATATCGGGCATATGCGCCAGCCGGTTGAAGCCGACCTTCTCGCAATAGCGGTCCACCTCGTTGGTCTCGCGCGAACGGTTGGCGACGCAGCCCGCCAGCCGCACCTTGTAGTTGCCCGACTTGGCCTGCACCGCGGCAATGATGCGGTTCATCGCGTAAATGCTGTCGAAATCATTGGCGGTCACGATCACCGCCCGGTCGGCATGCTGCAGGGGTGCTGCAAAACCGCCGCAAACCACGTCGCCCAGCACGTCGAAGATCACCACATCGGTGTCTTCCAGCAGGTGATGCTGCTTCAGCAGCTTCACCGTCTGCCCAACCACATAGCCGCCACAGCCGGTGCCCGCAGGCGGCCCGCCCGCCTCGACGCATTTCACGCCGTTCCAGCCTTCGGCCACATAATCCTCGGGGCGCAACTCCTCGGCGTGGAAATCGACCTCTTTCAGAATGTCGATCACCGTCGCCTGCAAGCGCCCGGTCAGGGTGAAGGTGCTGTCATGCTTGGGGTCGCAGCCGATCTGCAACACCCGCTTGCCCATCATCGAAAACGCCGCCGACAGGTTCGACGAGGTGGTGGATTTGCCAATCCCGCCCTTGCCATAGACCGAGAACACCTTGGCGCCCTCGATCTTCACACCCTCGTCCAGATGCACCTGCACCGAGCCTTCACCGTCCAGTCCGCGCAGGTCCGGGATATCGTCTCTCGGGCTCATTTCATGTCCTTTCGGGCTGCAACACGTGCCGTTGCTTTCATCTGTTCACAAGTATCCCGGGGGTCCGGGGGCTGGCCCCGGCTCCGTCATGGTCACAATCGCGGCGCATCACGTTCATTCCGCCGCAATCCCTTCCAGCCGGTCTTCCAGCTCGTCCGCCGCCCCTTGCAGCGCCGCCAGCGTTGCCGCATCCGGCTGCCAGTAGTTGCGCTCCGAGGCTTCCAGCAGCCGCCCGGCCATCCGCGCCGTCGCCGCCGGGTTCAGATCGGCCAGCCGCTTGCGCATCGCCTCGTCCAGCACGAAGGTTTCCGACAGCCGCTGATAGATCCAGGGGTCCACCGCCTGCGAGGTGGCAGACCAGCCCATCGTATTGGTCACCTGCGCCTCGATCTGCCGCACGCCTTCGGGGCCGTGGCTCAGCAGGCCTTCGTAGAACTTCGGGTTCAGGCTGCGGGTGCGGCTTTCCAGCGCGATCTGGTCGCGCAGGGTGCGCACCTTGCCCGCCCCGCGGGTCTGGTCACCGATATAGACCGGAGTATTCTCGGTGCCGCCACGCGCCCGTTTCACCGCGCGGGCAATGCCGCCCAGCGTGTCGAAATAATGGTCCACCGTCGTGACGCCCAGTTCCACCGATTCCAGGTTCTGATAGGCCAGATCGACGTTTTTCAGCGTCTGCTGCAACAGCTTGGCGTTCTGCACCGGCTTGCCGTTGCGCCCGTAAGCAAAGGACTTGCGCGCCTCGTAGGCGTCGGCCAACTCGTCTTCCTCGCCAAAGGCCGAGCTGTCCACCAACTGGTTGACGTTCGACCCGTAAGCCCCCTCGGCGTTGGAAAACACCCGCAGGCTGGCCACTTCCATATCGACGCCCATCTGCTCGGCATAGGCCAAGGCATGGGCGCGGATGTAGTTCTGCGACAGCGGCTCGTCCGCCGTGGCGGCTTTCCAGGCGGCTTCGGCCAGCATCCGGGTTTGCAACGGCAAAAGATCGCGGAAGATGCCGGAAAGCGTCATCACCACGTCAACCCGCGGCCGCCCGAGTTCCTCCAGCGGCACCAGATCGGCCCCGCACAACCGGCCATAGCCGTCAAACCGCGGCTTGGCACCCATCAAGGCCAAGGCCTGCGCAATCGGCCCGCCATCGGATTTGATGTTGTCCGACCCCCAGAGCACCAGCGCCACCGAGCGCGGCATTTCTGCCGCCGCCGCCAGCAACCGCTCGGCCTGTGCCGCGCCGTCGCGCAGCGCAAAGGCGGTGGGCATGCGGAACGGGTCGAAGGCATGGATATTGCGGCCCGTGGGCAGGATCTCCGGCGCGCGGATCAGGTCGCCCCCCGGCACCGGCGAAATGAAATGCCCGCCAAGGGCGCGCAACAGCGCCGGAATCTCGTGATCCTGCGCCATCAGCTCGTCGGCGCGTTTCGCCGCCTCGCCGGTCACACCCATCAGCTCGATCATGTCGGCACGTGCTGCAGCCGACATCGGCCGGCCCACCACATGCAGACCCTCGGGGATCAGCGAGCCTTCGGTCTCCAGCAGCTTCAGCCACAGCGCCTCGGGCGGGTTGCCGCCCATATCGACCAGCGCCGCCTGTTCGGCGATCAGCACTTCCAGATCGGCACGGTCCGGCGCGTTGGGGTCAGAGTTGCGCCAGCGGGTCAGGCTGTCCTTCAGATCGGCCAAGCCCTTGTAAAGCCCGGCCTGCGCCAGCGGTGCGGTCAGGTGCGTCACGGTGATCGCATTGGCGCGGCGCTTGGCCAGCGTGGCTTCGGACGGGTTGTTGGCGGCGTAAAGATAGATGTTGGGCAGTCCGCCGATCAGCCGGTCGGGCCAGCATTTGCCGGAAACCCCGGCCTGCTTGCCCGGCATGAATTCCAGCGCGCCATGCATGCCGAAGTGCAGCAGCGCATCGGCGCGGAAATCCTCGCGCAGCCAGCGGTAGAAGGTGGCAAAGGCGTGGGTGGGCGCAAAGCCGCGTTCGAACAGCAGGCGCATCGGGTCGCCTTCATAGCCGAACACCGGCTGCACGCCGATCATCACATTGCCGAACTGGTGGCCCAGGATGAACACGCCACGGCCATCCGATTGGTGCTTGCCCGGCGCCGGGCCCCAGGCGGCCTCGATTTCCGCCAGCCAGGGGGTGTTGGCCACCATCGCATCGGCGGGCACATGGGCGGCCACCGCCGCGGTCTGGCTGTGGGCCGAGGTCAGCACCTTGGCACGCAACTCGTCCACGGTTTCCGGCGGATTGGTGTCATAGCCCGCGGCCTTCATCGCGTGCAACATGTTGTGCAGGCTTTCGAAAACCGAAAGATAGGCGGCGGTGCCGACAGCGCCCGCATTGGGCGGAAAGCCGTAAAGCACGATGGCGATGCGGCGCTTGGCCACTTCGCTGCGGCGCAGGGCGGCCAGACGCGCCACCTTGTCGGCCAGCACGGCGACCCGTTCGGAACAGGCCGACATCGCCTTGGATTCCGAACTCGGGCGGCAGCCCTTGGCGCAGCCGTCGCAACCGGCCAGACCGTGGCGACCGGCGAACACCGTCGGGTTGGTGGCGCCGTCAATCTCGGGCAGGGCGATCAGCATGGTGGTTTCCACCGGCCCAAGCCCGCCCGCGGCATCCGACCATTGGCCCAGCGTCTGGAATTCCAGCGGATGGGCGCTGACATAGGGCACGTCCAGCGAGGCAAGCGCCTCGACCGCTGCCGGGCTGTCGTTGTAGGCCGGGCCACCGACCAGGCTGAAGCCGGTCAGCGACACCAGCGTGTCGATCCTGGCGCCATGGGCACTGCGGAAGAATTCATCCATCGCCGGGCGGCCATCCAGACCACCGGCAAAGGCCGGCACCACGGCAAGGCCCTGCGCCTCCAGCCCGTTGATCACCGCATCGTAATGCGCGCAGTCATGCGCCAGGATGTAGGAGCGCAGCAGCAGCAGCCCCACGGTGCCCTTGGCCGCCGCCGGGCGCGGCAGGTCGGCCGGGTTGGTGGTGATGCGGTTCGGCAGGCGCGGGTGGTAAAGGCCGACCTCGGGGTAGTCGATCGGGGCTTTCGACTTGGCACCTTTCCAGGCCTGACGGCTGGAATAGCGCGACACCAGAAAGCGGATCATCTGTTCGATGTTGTCGTCGGACCCGCCCAGCCAGTATTGCATCGACAGGAACCAGGCGCGCAGATCCTGCGCCTTGCCGGGGATGAACCGCAGCATCTTGGGCAGGCGGCGCAGCATCGACATCTGCTTTTCGCCGGATTTCGACGAGGGCGTCTTGTTGCCGCGCAGTTTCTTCAACAGCAGCATGGCGCCCGAAGCGGGTTTGGACATATCCAGATCGCCCATCCGCGTCAGGTTGACGATCTGGCTGTCGGCAATCATGCCGACAAAGGCATCGGCGCGTTCACGCGCGGCCCGCAGGTTGGGCAGGATCGCGGTGATGTGTTCTTCGATGAAGATCAGGTTGGCGATGACGATATCGGCACTATCGACCGCAGCCCGGGCGCGGGTCAGCGCCTCGGGGTTTTCGGCCCATTCGGCGGCGGCCAGGACGGTGACGCTGAGGCCGGGGAAATCACGCACCAGGGCGGGGGTGATCCGGGCAGCGGGGCCGGCGGAATGGGCGTCCAGCGTGACGATGACGACGCTGTAGGCCGGGGAGATGTTCTGTTCAACGCGCATAATGGGCCTTGGCCTCATAAAGGGTGTCGATGCTGATCCGGGTCAGGCCTTTTTCGGCGGCGAACCGTTCGGTGTTACGGCGTGCCTTGCCGCGCACGAAGAACGGGATCTTCTTAAGTTCGGTTTCTGCGTCTGACAACCAGACGATTGTCGCAGGGTCGGGGTGGACGGCTTCGGCAACCACCGGCGGGGCGGCCTCGGCGGGCATCGAGCCCGCCTCTGCCGCGGCAGCAGGCGCTGCGGGTTGGATTTCGGCCACCGGGCGGGCCATCGCGGCACCGCCGTGATGCGAGGCACCGGCATCGTCGTGAAACTCGAAATCCTCGCGGAACATGGTCAGCAGGTGTTCTTCCAGACCCATCACCAAGGGGTGAACCCAGGTGTCGAAGATCACGTTGGCGCCTTCGAACCCCATCTGCGGGCTGAAGCGGGCCGGGAAATCCTGCACATGCACCGGCGCCGAGATCACGGCGCAGGGGATGCCGAGGCGCTTGCCGATGTGGCGTTCCATCTGGGTGCCGAGGATCAATTCGGGCGCCAGGGCCTGGATCGCCGCCTCGACCTCCAGATAATCGTCGGTGATCAGCGCCTCCAGCCCGTAGTCCTTGGCCATGGCGCGCATCGGGCGGGCGAATTCGCGGTTGAAGCAGCCCATGCCGACCACTTCGAAG
Source organism: Rhodobacter ferrooxidans (assembly GCF_000176015.1). Lineage (GTDB taxonomy): Bacteria > Pseudomonadota > Alphaproteobacteria > Rhodobacterales > Rhodobacteraceae > Pseudorhodobacter_B > Pseudorhodobacter_B ferrooxidans. Next base: position 129,078 of record NZ_ACYY01000004.1, read on the forward strand.
CCGACCTCGTCGCGGGCGATGCGGGCGGCGGCCATCACATGCGTGGCGTCGCCGAACAGGAACACCCGTTTGCCGGTGAGGTAGGTTGAGTCGACCGAGGCCGACCACCAGGGCAGCCGCAGGCGCGATTCGTCCACCTTCGGCGACAGGCCGGTCAGTTTGGCCACTTCGGCAATGAAGGCGCGGGTGGCGCCGACGCCGATCGGCACGGTCTTGGTGTAGGGCTGGCTCAGCGCCTTTTCGCACTGACGCGCGGCGGATTCGCCGGTTTCGGGGTAAAGCAGCACGTTGAAATGCGCGGCCCCCATGCGGGCGATATCGGACGGGCGGGCACCCAGCGGCGCGCAGACGTTGACGGCAATGCCCATCTGCGCCAGCAGGCTGGTGACCTCGACCACGTCATCGCGGTGGCGAAAACCAAGGCCGGTGGCGCCCAGCAGGTTGCAGGTGATGGCTTCGCTGCGCGGCATCGGCTTGGCCAAGGCGCGGACGATCTGCAGGAACGTCTCATCCGCGCCGAAGTTTTCCTTGCGCTGATAGCTGGGCAGATCGAGCGCGATCACCGGCACCTTCAGCCCCATGGCCGAGGCAAGGCCTGCCGGGTCGTCCTGGATCAGTTCGGCGGTGCAGGAGGCGCCGACGATCAGCGCCTCGGGGGCAAAGCGGTCGACGGCATCCTGACAGGTGGTCTTGAACAGCGTGGCGGTGTCGGACCCCAGATCGCGGGCCTGGAAGGTGGTGTAGCTGACCGGCGGGCGGGCATTGCGCCGCTCGATCATGGTGAACAGCAGATCGGCGTAGGTGTCACCCTGCGGCGCGTGCAGCACATAGTGCAGCCCCTTCATGCCGGTGGCCACGCGCATGGCACCGATATGGGGTGGGCCTTCATACGTCCAGAGGGTGAGTTTCATTTGGCCCTCCAAGCCGGGGGCGCGTCGCCCCCCGGACCCCCAGAGGATATTTGTGCAAAGGTGAAGGCACAAGCAGGGATTGTGCGGGTCATTCGGCGGCCTCCAGCTTGCTGGCGTTCAGCAGCGCACGGCGGCGCAGGGGGCGGGCGAACAGGGCGGCCAGATCGCCGGCCTGTTCGTAGAAATGCACCGGGGTGAACACCAGCTCGATCGCCCATTTGGTGGTCAGGCCCTCGGCCTCCAGCGGGTTGGCAAGGCCAAGGCCGCAGACGGTCAGGTCGGGGCGGGCAGCGCGGGCGCGGTCAAGCTGGCGGTCCACGTCCTGCCCTTCCGAGATCACCGGGCCTTTGGCCAGCAGGTCAAGGTCGGGGCCAAGGATGTCGCGGTGCAGGTAGGGCGTGCCGACCTCCAGCGCCACCATGCCACATTCGCGGGTCAGGAAACGCGCCAGCGGCGGTTCAAGCTGGCTGTCGGGGAACATGAACAGGGTCTTGCCGTTCAGGGTATCGGCCTGCGAGGCGATGGCCTTGATCGCACGGGCGCGCGGGGCGGCGGTGACGGCGTCGAACGTGGCATCCGAGACGCCGAATTCCTTTGCCACGGCGCGCAGCCACAGCGTCGTGCCTTCCTCGCCAAACGGGAAGGGCGCGGGGATATGGCGGGCACCACGGCGGGTCAGCGCCTCGTGGGTGGAACCAAGGAAGGGCTGGGTCAGCGCGAAAACCGTGTTGGGGCCGACGGCGGGCGCATCATCGGCGCGGCGCGACGGCAGGCAGCGCACCGGACCGATGCCCATGGCGGACAACAGCGCCAGCGCCTGGTCTTCCACCACGTCGGGCAGCGCGCCGACCAGCAAAAGCTCGCGCGCCTGCGTCGGCGCCAAGGCGGGCACCATGGCGGCAAGGCAGGCATCCTCGCCCTGGGTAAAGGTGGTCTCGATCCCCGAGCCGGTGAAGTTCAGCACCCGCACATGCGGCGCGTGCAGCGCGCTCAGGCGCTCGGCAGCGCGGTGCAGGTCCAGCTTGATCACCTCGGACGGGCAGGAGCCCACGAGGAACAATTGCCGGATATCGGGACGGCGCGACAAAAGCCGGGCCACCTCGCGGTCAAGCTCGGTATTGGCATCGGCCAGGCCCGCCAGATCCTTTTCCTCGAGGATGGCGGTGCCAAAGCGGGGTTCTGCGAAGATCATCACCCCTGCGGCGGATTGCAGCAGGTGGGCGCAGGTGCGCGATCCGACCACCAGAAAGAACGCATCCTGCATCTTGCGGTGCAGCCAGATGATTCCCGTCAGGCCGCAAAACACCTCGCGCTGGCCGCGTTCCTTCAGCACCGGCACGTCGCGGCAACCGGTGGCGGGGGGTTGGATTGTCATGCGGTCACCCCGGTTTCGGACTGCTGGTCAAGACGCGCCGCGCGCAGCTTCAGGATGAACTGGCCGGCGTTGATCGCATAGGTCGCATAGGCGGCAAGGGCCAGCCACATCTGCCCGGTGGGTGAAAGCGCGCCGGTGAACAGCGCCCAGAGATAGGCGGTATGCAAGGAGATCACCACGAAGCTGAACACGTCTTCCCAGAAGAAGGCGGGGGCGAAAAGGTATTGGCCGAACACGACTTTTTCCCAGATCGCGCCCGTGACCATGATGGTGTAAAGGAAGCCGGTCTTGACCAGGATCGACCATGTCGCGGCCTCGTACCCGGTCCCGGTGGCCATGTAGCGCAGCACCAGAACCAGCGACACCGCAAAGGCCAGAAACTGTGCCGGAGCCAGCAGTCCCTGCACAAGCGTCCATACCGTCGCGTCGCGGCGGGCCCGCTCGGCTTCGGTATAGAGCCGTTTGCGGGGTCTGGAAGTGGTGACGGGCTGGGACATCAGGCAGCTTTCCCGCAGGATTTACCTGCCGAGATTACGCCCTGCGGCCAGAAAGTGTCAACCCAAACTTACAGCTTTGCCGGGCCGCCCCCGGACAGCGATCTTGCCAGGCTTTGCCCGCAATGGCGCTGGAATTTCCTTTCAATACATCATATAAAACTTCATAAAATGCATCGGTTGCATAGTTCGAGTAAGCCAAGTGTCAATTTCTTTTGACAATTTTTTATCTGGTGGAGGAAAGTTTTGCCTGTAGGGGGCGCAATCGGGTCCGAAGGTCTGCGGGCCGATGCCAAACACCCTCTGTCTTGGGGTTTCCATCATGCATGACCGCAGCAGTCCGCAGGTCACACGTCGCGGGGGCGACGGGGATGGGGACGTGGTAAGTTTCTCGGCGCAGATCATGTCGATGCTGGCCGCCCGCAGTGCGCAGGGTTGTCCTGTGCGCGAGGCCTTCGTGCGGTTGCTGGTGCAGGCGGCGGTGGCCGACAGCGATGCGGTGATGGCGGATCTGCTGAAGGATCTGCGGCGGCAGCGGGTGTCGGTAGTGGCGCTGGCTGACCAGTATATCCCGACGGCGGCGCGCTGCATGGGGCTGGCCTGGCTGGACGACCAGCTGAGCTGGGCCGATGTCAGCCTGGGCTCGGCGCGGCTGCAGGCGGTGTTGCGCGAGGTGGGCGCGGGCTGGAGCGCCGATCTGGCGGACCTGCCGCATCGCGGCTCGGTGCTGTTGGTGGTGCCCGCGCAGGAACAGCACACGCTGGGCGCGCTGGTTCTGGTTGGCCAGTTGCGCCGTCTTGGGGTTTCAGTCTGCCTGCGCATCGCACCGAACCGGGCGGACCTGCGGCAGGTGTTGCAGGCCGGACGGTTCGACGGGGTGCTGATCTCGGTGGCCTGCCGCGAGACGCTGGAGGCCACGGCGGCCCTGGTTGCGACCATCCGCGGTCTTGGCCACGGCACGGCGCCGGTGATCCTTGGCGGCGCCATTGTCGGGCGGCCGGGTATTGATGTGCCGTGCCTGGGGGCGGATGCCGTCACCAGCGACCTGTTCGCGGCGTTGCAGGTCTGTGGCCTGCTGTCAGACGCCAGAAGCGCGCGCAAGCGTGCATAAATCGCCGCTGTTCCCGGTCAGGGAGATCGGCAAAGGAAGTAGCCTTCGCGTGACAGTCGTATCGACACCCTTGCTGATCGGACCATCGACCTCGCCGGTTTCGCCCGAGATGCTGTCCGATATCATCGCGACGGCGTCGGACATTGCCATGTCGATCGACCCGTCCGGCAGGGTGCTGGCGGTGCAGGTCAATCCGCACAACCGCAGCTTCGGCGAGTTGCAGCATTGGGTCGGCAAGCCGGTCAACGAGGTGCTGACCGACGAAAGCCGCGCCAAGCTGGCCACAAGGCTGGAGCAGTTGCGCGCGGCTCCGGGTGGGCCGTCGCTGGCGGTCGAGGTCAATCACGTCGATGAGCAGGTCTGGGAATTCCCGGTGCGCTACACGCTGCACGTGCTGCCGTCGGGTGCGGTGCTGATGCTGGGGCGCGACCTGCGGCAGATCGCGGAAATGCAGCAACGGCTGGTCAACGCCCAGATGGCGCTGGAGCGTGACTACGAATCGCAGCGCGAGATGGACACGCGGTATCGCGTGCTGATGGAGGTGACGCGCGATGCCGTCGTGGTGGTATCGGTCGGCACCGGGCGGATCGTCGATCTGAACACCGCGGGGGCGCATCTTCTGGGCGGCACCAAGCCCGAACTGATGGGCGCCGCGATTGCGCAGGAGTTCGAGGGCCGCAGGCGCGGCGAGTTTCTGGAAAGCCTGACCAATCTGGCGGTATCCGATACCGCGGCGCCGATCGACCTGCTGGCCCGCCGCTCGCAAAGCCGGTTGCTGGTGACGCCGACGGTGTTCCGTGCTGCGGGCGAGCGGTTGCTGCTGTGCCGGCTGGAAAGTGCCGCCAAGGTGGTGGCCGTGCAGGACGGTCTCAGCGAAGACATGGCCCGGCTGTTCCACGAGGGCATCGACGGCATCGTGATGACCGACCGCGACGGCATGATCACCAATGCCAACGAGGCTTTCCTGAACCTGACCGATTCGTCCGATCTGGCCGAGGTGCGCGGCCGCCCGTTTGCCGAATTTCTGGTGCGCGGTGGCGTCGATCAGAAGGTTTTGTTTGACAGCGCCCGCCGTTCCGGGCGGATGCGACTTTATGCCACCAAGCTGATCACCGCTTTTGCCGGTGAAATTGCTGCCGAAATTTCGGCCACCTGGCTGAACGACCGGCCCAACCCCAGCATGGTTCTGGTGATCCGCGACGCCAGCCGCACCGACAGCCTGCGCCGTCCGGGCGGGGCCGGGGTGGATGATGGCATGACCAGCGTGATGGACCTGGTGGGGTCTTCGACGCTGAAGGATATCGTGGCGGAAACCACTGATGTGGTTGAGAAACTTTGCATCGAGACTGCGGTGCAGCTGACCCGCAACAACCGCGTCGCTGCCGCCGAGATGCTGGGCCTGTCGCGGCAATCGCTATACGTCAAGCTGCGCAAGTTCGGGCTGGTCGGCCGCGACGGCGACTGATCCGCCGCGCCATCAGGCCGGAAACCGCCGCCCCGCCTCCGGGGCATTTGATGAATTTCCAGTGTCGCTTTGATGTATGTCAAGTCAGGCTTACACACGATATGTCAATCAGTATGGACAGTCTCGGAGAGGGTTTCCCCATGCGCATCGTCTTTGTTCATCCCAACTATCACTCTGGCGGTGCCGAGATTGCCGGCAACTGGCCGCCGGCCTGGGTGGCCTATCTGGCGGGTTCGCTGCGCAAGGCCGGGTTCGAGGACATCGTCTTCCTCGACGCGATGACCAATTTCATGGACCATGACACCCTGCGCGCCAAGCTGATCGAGCTGAAGCCCGATATCGTCGGCACCACGGCGATCACTCCGGCGATCTACGAAGCCGAAGAGGTGCTGCGCATAGCCTCCGAGGCGTGCCCGGATGCCGTGCGGGTGCTGGGTGGTATTCATGCCACCTTCATGTATCGCCAGGTGCTTTCCGAATCGCCGACGGTGGATGTGATCGTGCGCGGCGAAGGCGAAGAGATCATGGTGGCGCTGGCGAATGCGGTCGATGAGGGCCGCTGGCCCGCCGACCGCGCCAATATCCGCGGTCTTGCCTACCGCGAAGGCACCGAGATCGTTGCCACCCCCGCCGCCCCCACCATCAAGGATCTGGACGGCATCGACCCCGACTGGACGATTCTGGAGTGGAGCAAATACATCTACACGCCGCTGGGCGTGCGGGTGGCCATTCCCAACATGGCCCGCGGCTGCCCGTTCACCTGCTCGTTCTGCAGCCAGTGGAAATTCTGGCGCGACTACCGGGTGCGCGACCCCAAGAAGGTGGTGGACGAGATCGAGCGGCTGGTCAACGACCATGGCGTTGGCTTCTTCATCCTGGCGGACGAGGAACCCACGATAAACCGCAAGAAATTCATCGAATTCTGTCAGGAACTGATCGACCGCGGTCTGCCCGACAAGGTGAAATGGGGCATCAACACCCGCGTGACCGACATCTATCGCGACCGCGAATTGCTGACCTTCTACCGCCGCGCCGGCCTTGTGCACATCAGCCTTGGTACCGAAGCCGCGGCGCAGTTGAAGCTTGACCTTTTCAACAAGGAAACCACCGTCGCCGAGAACAAGGAGGCGATCCGCCTGCTGCGCGAGGCCGACATCTTTACCGAGGCGCAGTTCATCGTGGGCCTCGACAACGAGACCAAGGAAACCCTGGAAGAAACCTTCCAGATGGTCTGGGACTGGCAGCCCGATCTGGCGAACTGGGCGATGTACACGCCCTGGCCGTTCACGCCGCTGTTCCAGGAATTGCGCGATCAGGTCGAGGTGTTCGACTTCTCGAAATACAACTTCGTGACGCCGATCATGAAGCCCAAGGCGCTGACTCGCGGCGAGTTGCTGGACGGCGTGATGAAGAACTACCGCCGCTTCTACATCCGCAAGGCGCTGTTCTACTATCCGTGGCGCGGCACCGGCTTCCGGCGGCGGTATCTGCTGGGCTGCCTGAAGGCCTTCCTGAAGGCGGGCGTCGGGCGCACCTTCTATGATCTGGGCAAGGCCGGCTATTGGGGTCCGCAGACCAAGGGCAAGGTCGATTTCCACTTCGACGACACCCGCAAGATTGCCGAAGCGCAGATGGCCGACTGGGAAGCCAGCGCCGACAAGGCCCGCAAGGCCGCCGAACGCCGCGAGGCGCTGCGGGCGCAGGGCAAGGAACGTGCCGCCGAACGGGCCGGTATTCCCGATCTGGGGGTGATGTCCTGCGGTGGCAGCGGCCACCACCACCACGACGACGAGCAGGTGCCTGATTTCGACGACGTGCCGGATGCCGCCGCGACCGCAGCCGCCCTGGCCAAGGCCTGCGGTGGTGGCAAGGAACAGATGCAGGAACCGGCGGAATAGGGTCAGGCATGGCGCAGGCCTCGGTTCAGGAGATTGATCTGGGGCATCGCATCGGCCCCAATGCCGTCCTGCAACTGCATGACGTGCTGGATCGCGAGGAGGGCGAGCCGACAAGGCGCGCCCTTTTCGCCGTGGCCGACCTTGTGCCGCCACCGCGCGACGCGGGCATGTTGCCCGAGGTCGATGTGGCGCGGCTGCACCACGCCTTGCGGCTGTATCTGCCCGACCGCGCCGAACGTCTGTCCCGCCTCGCGGGGCTGGCGGTTGGCGACTATATCCTGGCCCATCGCATCCCGCGCCCGGCGCAGCGGCTGATCCGGGCGCTGCCTGCGCCGCTGGGGGCGCGGCTGCTGGTCAATGCCATCACCAAACATGCCTGGACTTTTGTCGGTTCCGGCATATTTCGCGTGCTGGGGCATCGGCCCCCGACCTTCGAGATCATCGACAACCCGCTGGTGGCCGAAGATCACGCCAGCACCCCGCAATGCCACTGGCACGCCGCGGTGTTCGAGCGGCTGTTCTCCAGCCTGGTCTGGCCGGATGTGACGGTGGAAGAAGTGTCCTGCCGCGCGACCGGCGATCCGTCGTGCATCTTCGTGCTGAACCCCAAGGGCCGCAAGTAGGCCACCCCGCGCGACGACCCGCCCCCCGCGCGCTTTGCGCGACGACTTGAACTCTTGTCCGACTCTGCAATGTGGTGTCTATTTTGCCAATGACTGTCAGCCCGAATTTACACCCCCGCACTCTGCCGCAGCCCCGCGCCTTGCTGGAGCTGATCAAACCCATCACCTGGTTTCCACCGATGTGGGCCTATCTGTGCGGCGTGGTCTCGGCGGGAACGCCGATCCTGCCGCAATGGCCGCTGGTGCTGCTGGGCGTGGTGCTGGCAGGCCCGGTGGTCTGCGGCATGAGCCAGGCGGCGAATGACTGGTGCGACCGCCATGTCGATGCGGTGAACGAGCCTTACCGGCCGATCCCCTCGGGGCGGATACCGGGGCGCTGGGGGCTTTATGTGGCGCTGATCATGTCGGCGCTGGCGCTGGCGATGGGCTGGCCGCTGGGGCCCTGGGGCTTTGGTGCGACCGTTGTGGGCGTGCTGGCGGCCTGGGCCTATTCTGCCGAACCCGTCCGGCTGAAACGCTCGGGCTGGTGGGGGCCGGGGCTGGTGGGGCTGTGCTACGAAGGCCTGCCGTGGTTCACCGGGGCTGCCGTGCTGGCCGCAGGCGCGCCGCGCTTTGAGGTGGTGATGGTGGCCGGCCTTTACGCCTTTGGCGCGCATGGCATCATGACCCTGAACGATTTCAAGGCATTGGAGGGCGACCGCCAGCATGGGGTGCGCTCGCTTCCCGTGGTGCTGGGGCCGGAAGTGGCCGCCAAGATCGCCTGCACGGTGATGGCGATGGCGCAGCTTCTGGTGATAGCGCTGCTGATCATCTGGGGCAAACCCTGGCACGCGGGGGCGGTGACGCTGTTGTTGGCCGGGCAGGTGGCCGCCATGCGGGTGCTGCTGCGCGACCCCAAGGGCAAGGCGCCGTGGTATAACAACACCGGCATCGTGATGTATGTCACCGGCATGATGATATCGGCCTTCGCGTTGCGCGGGCTGGGGGTCATGTGATGCTGTCCTGGCTGTCGATCGTCCGCCTTGGGCTGGTGCAGATGTGCCTGGGCGCGATCGTGGTCCTGATGACATCGACGCTGAACCGGCTGATGGTGGTGGAACTGGCTTTGCCCGCAGTGTTGCCGGGGCTGCTGGTGGCACTGCATTACGCGATCCAGATCACGCGGCCGAACTGGGGCTACCTGTCCGACACCGGCGGCAGCCGCACCCGGTTCATCATCGGCGGCATGGCGGTGCTGGCAGCGGGCGGCTTTGGTGCGGCACTGGGGGTCACGGTGATCCCCGGCAACTTTGCCGCCGGGCTGGCGCTTTCCATCGCGGCCTATACGCTGATCGGCATCGGCGTCGGCGCCTCGGGCACTTCGCTCTTGGCGCTGCTGGCCTCGGCCACCGAACCGCGCAGGCGGGCGGCGGCGGCCACCATCACCTGGCTGATGATGATCTTCGGCATTGCCGTCACCGCCAGCACAGTGGGGCGGTTTCTTGACCCCTACAGCCCGACGCGGCTGCTGGAGGTGGTGGGCATCGTCACCGTTGGCGCGGTGGTGCTGACCTCGCTGGCCATCGCCGGGATCGAGGCGCGCTGCCACAAGGTCCCGATGGTCGAGGAACGCATCCCCTTCATGGAAGGCCTGCGCGATGTCTGGGCCGAACCCAAGGCGCGCGCTTTTACCATCTTCATCTTTCTGTCGATGACCGCCTATTTCATGCAGGAACTGATTCTGGAGCCCTATGCCGGGTTGGTGTTCGGCATGACCCCCGGCCAGACCACCGCACTTTCCGGCGCGCAGAACGGCGGCGTGTTCGTGGGGATGCTGACCGTGGGCATCGCGGCCACCGGCCTGCGCTTCGGCTCGCTGCGGGCCTGGGTGATGGCGGGGTGCATCGGCTCGTCGCTGTCGCTGCTGATGGTGGCGGCACTGGGGCAGGTGGGGGCAGCGCTGCTGACGCCTGCGGTGGTGGCGCTGGGGTTTTTCAACGGCATGTTTGCCGTGTCGGCCATCGGCGCGATGATGGCGCTGGCAGGTCAGGGCCGCGAGGCGCGTGAGGGCACGCGGATGGGACTTTGGGGCGCCAGTCAGGCGATTGCTGCCGGGTTCGGCGGTCTGGCAGGGGCCGCGGTGGTGGATGTGTTGCGGCTGCTGCTGCCCGCCCCCGCCGCGTTTGGATCGGTTTTCGTGGCCGAGGCCGCGTTGTTTGTTGCCGCGACGGTGATGGCGGCGCGGATCATCGAGGGGACAACACACGCCCCCTCGGCGGCATTGATAGCAGGGGAATGAGCATGGCCTATGATGTTTTCGTGATTGGCGGCGGGCCGTCGGGATCAACCGCCGCCGAGGATATCGCCCGCGCCGGCCGCAAGGTGGCGCTGCTGGACCGGGATGGCCGGATCAAGCCCTGCGGCGGTGCCATCCCGCCCCGGCTGATCGCCGATTTCAACATTCCTGACAGCCAGATTGTCGCCAAGATCACCACCGCGCGGATGATCTCGCCCACCGGCCGGGCCGTCGATATCCCGATCGAGAATGGCTATGTCGGCATGGTCGATCGTGACAAATACGACGAATTCCTGCGCAACCGCGCCGCCGAGGCCGGGGCCGAGCGGCTGACCGGCACCTTCCTGCGGATCGAGCGGGATGCCGAGGGCACCCACGTGGTCTGGCGCGACAAGGCCTCGGGCGAGGAGCAGCGCAGCGCCACCAAACTGGTGATCGGCGCCGATGGGGCCCGTTCCGGCGTGGCGCGGGCCGAGGTGCCGGGCGGCGACAAGATCCCCTATGTGATCGCCTATCACGAGATCATCGTGGCCCCCGAGGCCTCGAACAGCTACGACCCGACCCGCTGCGACGTGATCTATGACGGCCGCATCTCGCCCGACTTCTACGGCTGGGTGTTCCCGCATGGCAAGCATGCCAGCATCGGCATGGGCACTGGCGTCGATGGGGTGGACCTGAAGAAAGCCACCGCCGATCTGCGCGAATCCTCGGGCCTGACCGATTGCGAGACGGTGCGCCGCGAGGGGGCGCCGATCCCGCTGCATCCGATGGACCGCTGGGACAATGGCCGCGACGTGGTGCTGGCGGGCGATGCCGCCGGTGTGGTGGCGCCTTCGTCGGGCGAGGGGATCTTCTACGCCATGGTCGGCGGGCGGGTGGCGGCGACGGCGTGCCTGGCCTGTCTTGCCTCGGGCAAGGCCGCCGATCTGGCCTTGGCGCGCAAGGCCTTCATGAAAGAGCATGGCACGGTGTTCAAGGTGCTGCGCTCGATGCAGGATGCCTATTACAAATCCGACGAGCGGCGCGAACGCTTTGTCAGCCTGTGCCATGATGTCGATGTGCAGACCCTGACCTTTGAAGCCTACATGAACAAGAAGCTGGTCAGCGCCCGGCCGATGGCGCATCTGAAGATCGGGCTGAAGAACATGGCGCATCTGTTGCGGCTGGTCTCGCCGGTCTGGACCGGGGTGAAGGCGCGGCCATGAACGATCTGATACCCGCCTGGGTCAACGGCACGCTGACCCCGGTGGACAAGCTGGAGGTGCACCGGAAGGGTCTGCGGCATCAGGCGATCTCGGTCTTCGTGATGGCGGGGCGGCAGGTGCTGATCCAGCAGCGGGCGCTTTCGAAATACCACACGCCGGGGCTGTGGGCCAACACCTGCTGCACCCATCCGCATTGGGGCGAGGATGCCGCCACCTGCGCCACCCGCCGCTTGCGCGAGGAGTTGGGGATCACCGGGCTGGCGGAAGTGCCTGCGGGCCAAGTGGAATACCGCGCCGAGGTGGGCAACGGCATGACCGAGCACGAGGTGGTGCAGGTGTTCCGCATGCAGGCCACGCTGGACCTGCCGCTGGCGCTCAACCCCGCGGAAGTGGCCGCGACCCGCTGGGTGGATTTGCAGCAGCTTGCCGCCGAGACCCGGGCTGTGCCCGAGAAGTTCACGCCCTGGCTGCGGATCTATCTGGCCGAGCATATGGAGCTGATCTTCGGCGGCGATGCGCGGGAAGCGGTTTGAAATACCGGGAGTGCGGCGGCGTTGGTGCGCTCCGCGCAGGGATATTTGAGCGAAGATGAAAGCTGATCAGGCCGGGTGGCGGGCGAGGAAGCTCAGGATCAGGCCTGCGACGGCTTTCGGCACTTCTTCATGCACCAGATGGCCGTGGCCGGGGATTTCGACATATTCCGCGTTGGGCATCCGCGCGGCCCAGTTGCGCGAGGTGGCGCAGGGCACGGCGCCATCCTGATCGGCGGCGATCAGCAAGAGTGGGATCGTCATCGCCGGTAGCCGCGCCAGCAGCCCGTCCAGCTTCCATTGCGACATCATCGCCAGCGTCGCATCGACATGGCCGGGGTTGGAGACCAGCCGCTGATACAGCGCCTTGCCCTCGGTATCCAGCGGCGAGCCGGTGTAGGCTAGCAGCGAATTCACCTTGGCGGGCGTGCCCGAGATGCGGGCAAAGATCTGCGGCACGAAGGGGGCCAGCGTCAGGGCGCGGGCCAGCAGCGGGAACAGCCAGCCCGCCACGCCGTCGAAATTGCTGAGTGCGGCGTTGATGCCGATCACCGCGCGGGGTTTGTGCGGCAAAAGCTCGGTCAGCCGCAGCGCGATGGCCGCCCCCGCCGAATGGCCGATGATTGCGTCGGGTTGCCAGCCCTCGTGGGCGCAGAGGTGCAGAAGATCGGTGGACATGCCATCCAACCCCAGACGGCTGCGGGCCCCGGAGCGGGAATAGCCCTGCCCCGGCAGGTCCATCGCGACCACCCGGAAATGCTGGGCCAGCAGCGGCATCAACTGCCGCCAGCTATGGGTCGAGCCACCGGCACCGTGGATCAGCAGCAGCAGCGGGCCGGTGCCCATCTCCTGCACATGCCAGAGATGCGGCTTGCAGACCACAAAGCGCGAGGCGTCGCGGTGCGGCCAGTCGGCGGGGATCATGGAGGGGGCCAAGGCTCAGGCCCCCAGCGCGCCAGCCAGCGCCGCCGACAGCCTGCGCGAATCGGCCCGCGGCAGGGCAAGGTAGGGTGCGTTCATCTGGGCGGCCAGCACCCGCAACTCGGCCTGTGGGCGCGTGGCGGTGTCGATCACCAGCCCCGGCACGCCGGTCGCGGCCAGCACCCGGGCCATCTGCGCCGCCTCGGCCATGGCGGTGGGGCGGTTGGCGGTGCCATCCAGTGCGATGTTGGCGCGGCCATCGGTCAGCAGCGCCACCGTGGGCGTCATGCCGCGCGAACGGGCCAGCCGTGCCACCTCCAGCGCCAGCCGCAGGCCTGCCGCCAAAGGCGTGCCACCGCCACCCGGCAGCCCGGCCAACCGGCGTTTGGTCTGCACCAGCGATCGGGTGGGCGGCAGCAGCAGTTCGGCGGTGGTGCCGCGAAACGCCACCAGCGCCACGTGATCGCGCCGCGCATAGGCCTGCGCCAGCAACAGTTCCACAGCCCCCTTGGCCTCGGCCAACCGCGCCAGCGCCGCCGAGCCCGAGGCATCGACGGTGAAAATCAGCACCCGGTCCGAGCTTTCCTGAAACCGCCGCAGCCGGATATCGTCGGGGCGCACCAGCAGGCGACCGGCGGCATCGGGTTGCAGCTTGCGGCGCACGCCTTGCCAGGGGGCGGCGTTGCGCAGGGTGGCCACCGGGTCGATGCGCGACTGGCCGTCCGGCTCGCCGGGGCGCGAGGGCAGCGGGCGGCCGCGGCGGTTGCCCTTGCGGGCGGCACCGGTGCCGGCACTGCCAGCGGCGACGCGGGCGGCGCGACCGGCGGCGAGTTTGGCCAGCAGGTCGGCGGGCAGGGCGGCGCGCACGGCGTCCAGCAAAATCTCCTCGGGCAGCATCATCTGCTCGGGGTCGGGCGCGTTGGCCTCGCCTTCGTCATCCGGGGGGCGGCGGTGGCGGCGGGGTGTCATCTTCGGGCGGCGGCTGATCATATTCCGCTTCCGGCAGGGCGCGGTGGGCATAGATCAGGTCGGCGGCCAGCCGCAGGTCGGGTTCCGCCACGGTATCCACAGCCCGCCAGGCCGCCGAGGCTCGTGCCGCTGCCACCGCCAGCAAGGGTGCGCGCAGGCTGGCGATGCCCAGACGCGCGGCGAGCCGGGTCAGGGTTTCCAGCGCCTCGGGCGGGGTGGTGATATAGTCCAGCCGCTCGCGCGCGGCGGCCAGTTTGGTATCGTCGAGAGCAAGGTCCGTCGCTTCGGACCAGGCGATATCCGACAGATCGACGAACAGCCCCAGCCGGTCGGTCAGCGGATGCGGCGGGGTTTCGTCGGCCTCGGCGCCCTCGTCGAGCGCAATGACGCAAGAGCCGCGGGTGTCCAGCCATTGCCCCAGCCGCACCGCCAGCCCCGGCGGGCAGCGTTCGGCCATTGCCAGCACCACCGCCGCGCGGGCGTCGAGGATTCCGCGCGCCCGCACCGCATGGCCGGATGCCAGCGTGGCCGCCAGATCGACGCCGCCATACAACGCATCGTCGGCCACGCCCGGATGCATCCGGCGCAGCGGCAAGGGCAGGTGGGTGAAGGCCGCCGTCAGCCGGTCGCGCACCGGACCCGAGCGCGCCCGCAGCCACAAGCCGCGCAGACCGGCGGGGTCAATCGCCAGCAGCGTCAGCGCGGCCTTGGCCCGCGCCCATGGGGCCATCTGGCCCTCGGATGCCGGATCGGTCAGGGCAATACCTCGGTCAGGGTGCGGGCGACGCGCACGGTGGAGCCGGCCTCGTCCAAGGGGTCGCGGCGCAGACGGTGGCGCAGCGCCGAAGGGGCGACGGCGCGCAGATGGGCGCGGGTCACTTCCGCAGCACCTTCAAAGGCGGCGATGGCACGGGCGGCGCGCAGCAGCGTCAACTCGCCGCGCAGACCGTCAGACCCCAAGGCGATGCACAGCGCGGCGCAGTCGTGCAGCACGGCTTCGGTGGTGACCAGCTTCGGCAACGCCTCGCGCGCGGCCAGAATCGCCTTGCGCAGATCGGTATCCTTGCGGCGCCACTTCTTCATGAAGTTTTCGTTGTCATTCTCGAACGCATCGCGGCGGCGGATCACTTCGACCCGCGTTTCCACGTCGCGCGGCGAGGTCACCTCGACCGACAGACCGAAGCGGTCCAGCAGCTGCGGCCGCAACTCGCCTTCTTCGGGGTTGCCGGAACCGACCAGCACGAAGCGGGCGGCGTGGCGGATGGAAAGCCCCTCGCGTTCCACCACGTTCTCGCCCGATTGCGCCACGTCCAGCAGCAGGTCAACGATATGGTCCTCCAGCAGGTTGACCTCGTCGATATACAGATAGCCGCGGTTGGCGCGCGCCAGCAGCCCCGGCTCGAAGGCCTTTTCGCCGCGGGTCAGGGCGCGCTCGATATCCAGCGCCCCCACCACCCGGTCTTCGGTCACGCCCAGCGGCAGGTCGATCACCGGCGTGGCGCGCGTGACCATCTTGGTCGAGCGCACATGCGCCCATTCCGGGCAATCCTCGGGCTTGGCCGAGTTTACCGGGCAGCCTTCGACCGCCGTAATCTCTGGCAGCAGGGCGGCCAGCGCCCGCACTGCCGTTGATTTGCCGGTGCCCCGGTCGCCGAACACCAACACGCCACCGATCCCGGGATCGATGGCGGTCAGCACCATGGCCTGTTTCATCTCGGCTTGGCCGACGATGGCAGAAAACGGAAAGGGTTGCGTCATGCAGCGTCCATCTCAGTGGTTTGGTCTGGCTCGGCCACCGGCTCGGGGATCTGATTGAGCTTGGCCAATGGATCGACACCGTTCCACGACCCGACGGCGCCTGCAATACGAAAACGGGCGTAAAGGTCCTCCGAGAACCAGCCTTCGTCGTAAACCGCCTTGATCGCCTTGCCGTGCGCCCCGTTGCCACGGGCGAAAGCCGCCATGGTTTCGGTATCGGGCCAGATCGAGAAGGTGGCCTGATGCAGCACCGGAATCTCGCCGATGCCGATCTTGAACACGATGTTCGGGTCGGTGCCGATCACCGCCGAGATATCCGGCACCCGGCCCCAGAACCGTGCGGCCATATGCGGGCGCAGGCTGGCGCGGGTCAGCACGGCCAGCGCGCCTTCGGGCATCACGCCATCAGGCTGGAAGGGCTCTTTGCCCGACCATTTGCCGCGCGAGTTGATCGGGTTCAGGAAGATCGTCCAGGTTTCCGAGGCGTGCTTGGTCCAGTCCTTGTAGACCGGGGCGTTTTCGATGTCGCGGCGCGCGGTTTCCTCGTCGGGCCAGGTCGCCAGAATCGCCCAGACGGTGAAGTTGGGCTGCGGCGTGAAGCCCTCGCCCATGCCCGAGCCGCAAATCTTCCAGAAGCCGACCTGTTTCATGCCCATCAGGGCCATGCGGGCCAGTGCCATCTGGCCTGCCAGCCAGAACCGGGAACCGGGTTTGTCAAAGCGGAATAGGCTGAGTGTGACTGTCTGCATGGCTTTCTCCAATGCGTGAAGTGACGGCCTTTCATACGCCTTTCCGCCGTGCAGCGAAAGCATGACGGGGCTGATTCTGCTGCGGCACGTTGGATGTTGTAAATCCAACTAGACAGTATATCGTGCCGCCATGTTGACACCTGATGCCTTGCGCCCCGCGAAAACCGCCCCCGAAACCCCGAAAGACCAGACAGGCGCCAAGGCGATTGTCGTGGGTGCGGGCTTGGGCGGGCTGGCGGCTGCGATGCGGCTGGGGGCCAAGGGTTACAGCGTTACGGTGATTGATCGGCTGGACCTGCCGGGCGGGCGCGGCTCGTCGATTTCGCAGGGCGGCCACCGCTTCGATCTGGGGCCGACCATCGTGACGGTGCCGCATCTGCTGCGCGAATTGTGGGCGTTCTGCGGCCGCGATTTCGACGCCGATGTCGATCTGCGCCCGGTCGATCCGTTCTACAAGATCACCTGGCCCGATGGCTCTACCTACACCGCCCGCCAAGGCACCGAGGCGATGCGGGCCGAGGTGTCGCGGCTGTCGCCCGGCGATCTGGCGGGTTACGACAAGTTTCTGCAAGACAGCGAGGCGCGCTACTGGTTCGGCTTTGAAAACCTCGGCCGGCGGCCGATGCACCAGTTGTGGGAGCTGATCAAGGTCTTGCCGCGCTTCGCGCTGTTCCGCGCCGACCGCTCGACCTATGCCCATGCCTCCAGCCGGTTGAAGGATGAACGCCTGCGGTTCGCGTTGTCGTTCCATCCGCTGTTCATCGGCGGCGACCCGTTCCATGTGACCTCGATGTATAACCTGGTCAGCCATCTGGAGAAAGAGTTCGGCGTGCATTACGCCATGGGCGGGGTGCAGGCGATTGCCAAGGCGATGGCGAAGGTGATCGAGGATCAGGGCGGCACCCTGATGCTGGGCACCGAGGTCGATGAGGTGGTGGTGGCCAATGGCCGCGCTGCCGGGGTGCGGCTGCTGGAGGGCGAAGTGTTGCCCGCCGATGTGGTGGTTTCAAACGCCGACGCGGGCCACACCTATGACCGGCTGCTGCGCAACCAGCCGCGCAAGCGCTGGACCACCAACAAGCTGAAGCGCACCCGCTGGTCGATGAGCCTGTTCGTCTGGTATTTCGGCACCAAGGGCACGGCCGGCATGTGGCCGGATGCAGGCCACCACACCATCGTCTGCGGCCCGCGCTACAAGGGCCTTCTGAACGACATCTTCATGACCGGCAAGCTGGCCGACGACATGAGCCTTTATGTCCACCGCCCCTCGGTGATCGACCCCAGCGTCGCACCTGCGGGCGATGACACCTTCTATGCTTTGTCGCCGGTGCCGCATCTGGGGCATGACAATGGCGTCGATTGGCAGGTCGAGGCCGAGAAGTATCGGCTGAAGGTGCAGAAGATGCTGGAAGAGCGGATGATGCCGGGCCTTGGTGATCGGATCAGCGAAAGCCTGGTGTTCACGCCGGAAGATTTCCGCGACCGCTACCTGTCGCCGCTGGGATCGGGCTTCTCGATCGAGCCGCGGATCCTGCAATCGGCCTGGTTCCGGCCGCATAACGTGTCCGAAGAACTGCCGGGGCTGTATCTGGTCGGCGCGGGCACCCATCCGGGCGCCGGGCTGCCCAGCGTTGTGACCAGCGCCGAGGTGCTGGGCAAGCTGGTGCCGGATGCACCGGGCGGCGGGCGCCGGAGCGCTGCACCGATGGAAAGAAAGCTGGCCGCAGAATGACCGCCACCATGAACTTTGCCCCGTCCATCCCGGTGTCCGCCGCCGCCGACATGGACTATTGCCGCGAGGCGATCCGCACCGGATCACGCTCGTTCCACATGGCGTCGAAACTGCTGCCCGCGAAGGTGCGCGACCCGGCGCTGGCGCTCTATGCCTTCTGCCGGATTGCCGATGATGCAGTGGACGAAGGCGATGACAAGGCCCATGCCGTGCTGTCGCTGCGCGACCGGTTGGACATGGTGTATCAGGGCAGCCCGCGCAACGCCTGCGCCGACCGCGCCTTTGCCCGGATCATCGAGGAATTCGACATGCCGCGCGCCTTGCCCGAGGCGCTGCTGGAGGGCTTGGCCTGGGACGCGGTGGGGCGGCGTTACGATACCTTCTCCGGCATCATGGACTATTCGGCGCGGGTGGCCGCGGCGGTGGGCGCGATGATGTGCGTGCTGATGCGGGTGCGCGATGCCGATGCTTTGGCGCGGGCCTGCGATCTGGGGCTGGCGATGCAGCTTTCCAACATCGCCCGTGACGTGGGCGAGGATGCCCGGGCGGGCCGGATCTATCTGCCGCTGGACTGGCTGCGCGACGAAGGCATTGATCTGGAAGCGTTTCTGGCCGATCCCAAGCCCACACCGGAAGTGTGCGGGCTGGTGAAACGGCTGCTGGACGAGGCGACGCGGCTCTATGGCCGGTCTGCCGCCGGGGTTTCCCTGTTGCCGCTGGCCTGCCGGCCCGGCATCCATGCGGCACGGCTGATCTATTGCGGCATCGGCGGCGCTGTGGCCCGCAACGGCCATGATTCGGTGAGCGTGCGCGCCCACACCGGTGCCGGGCAGAAGATCGGCTGGCTGGGCCGGGCGCTGCTGGATACCGGGTTGCACCTGATGCGGCCGCTGCCCGCGACGCTGCACGCCGCCCCGGCGCCCGAGGTGGCATTTCTGGTCGCCGCCGCCGCCCAGCCGCGCGGCAGTTTCCGCCGTAGTTCTGCCGTTCTGTCGGTGCTGGCGCAGCTTGAGGCGAAGGATCGCGCGCTGACGACGGCGCGGCTTCAGGGATTGGCCTTTCCCCGCGGTTAGGGTAGGTGTCGCGCAGCAACCTGGAGGTGCGCAATGGACTGGACGCTGTTCCTGACCTACTTGGCCGCCTGTGGCGCGGCGGCGACGACCGGGGCGATGATCAAGCCCGGCCCGTGGTATGCAGCCCTGCAAAAGCCCAGCTGGACCCCACCCGACTGGGTGTTTCCGGTGGTGTGGTTCATTCTTTACTTCAGCATTTCCTACGCCGCGATGCGGGTGGCGCTGCTGCCCGATACCGGGCAGGCGCTGGCCTGGTGGTCGGTGCAGATCGCGCTGAACACGCTGTGGACGCCGGTTTTCTTCGGGTTGAAGCGGATGCAGGCCGGGCTGGTGGTGATCGCCTGCCTGTGGCTGGCCGTTGCGGCAACGGTGGTGACGTTCTTTGCCGCCGACTGGGTGGCGGGGCTGTTGATGTTCCCCTATCTGGTCTGGGCCAGCATCGCGGGCGCGCTGAACTATTCGGTGTGGAAGCTGAACCCCAACGCGCCGGCTGCTTGAAGCGGGGCTGCCTGATCAGTCCTTGAAGGTCCATCCGGGCCGGCGCGGCACCCGGCAGGCCAGCATCGGCTTCAGCCAGGGCTTGGCAAAACGCGCGAGGTCCAGCGCCTCGTGCACGCCAAGGCTGACCTCGCCGTTGATCCGGGTTTCCACCATCGAGCGGCTGTAGAACGGCGCATCCAGCATCGCCATCACCTGCCGCGGCTTGAAGCCCGCGTCGCAGCGGGTTTCGCGCCGCAACACCCAGGGCGTGCGGGGCAGGCGGGTCATCGGCGGCGGCTCGATCACCCGGGCCGCACCGGCATGATCGACATGCAGGCCCAGCGACAGATGCGTGCCGTCATGCCGGGTGGCGTCGTAGAAACAGGCGGCACCATCGCGCAGCGGAAACCGGCCCCAGGTCCAATAGGCGAAATCGGCCTCCAGCGCGCGGGTGCCGAAATTGGCGTCGAAATAGCCGTGGCCCTGCCATTTGTGGCCTTGGGAAAGATCGACCTCGATCCGCGCTGTGGGACCAAAAGGCCGCCACAGATGCGCGCCATCCGGGGTCAGCGCCACTTCGACATCGGTGATCGCCTCGGGCGTGACGGTGATGGTGCCCTGCACGCGGCTGACCTTCGGCGGCGCGCCGATCTCGTCCACCGTGATCACCAGTTGCCTGCCGTTCCAGTGCATCGAACTGGGGCCTATGGTCAGGGTGTCTTCGGTCTGCCGCAGCGCCGCGCGGCCACGGTCGGTCATGGTGAAACGGCCACCGGGGCCATAGGTCGCCACGTTCATGCAGCAATGGTTGGCCGGATCGCGCCGCCCGGCCCAGCGATACCACGGCGAGAACACCGAGCCGATGAAGCCGATCACCGAGACCGCACGGTCGCCCGCATCCGACACCCCGTCGATATACCACCAGGCATAGCCATCCGGCCCTACGTCGATGGTAAAGCACGGTCCTGCAAGATCGCCTCGGCCGCGTGCCGGCCGGACAGGGCAGCCATCGGCACCCCCGCCCCCGGGTGCGCTCCACCCCCCGCGATATAAAGTCCCTTCAGCGCCGTCCGCGCCACCGGCCGTTGCAGGGCTGCCAGGGCTGCCTCCGGGCTGCGGCCATACAGTGCCCCCATCGAGGCCGGGAACATCTTCGCGAACCCCGAGGGCTGGGTCAGTGACGTCACCTCCGGCTGCGGATCGAAGGTCAGGCCGAAGCTTGAAAGACGCTGAAAGGTCAGATCCCGGCATGTTTGGTCCTCGTGCGGTTGCGACACCAGCGTGGCGGTGGATGGCGCGTTCATGATGATTTCAAAGCGTTCCGGGCCGGGGGCAGGGGTGCCCGCAGCGCGGTCTTGCGCGCAGATATAAAGCGTCGGGTCTTCGGGCATCCGGCCGGCAGAGATCGGCGGGAATTCGCGGCGCGGGTCGCTGCCGAAGAACACGTTGTGATGGATCATTTCCGGCCCCGAGGGTTGGGCGGCAAAGGCCCAGACCCAGGCGGCAAGGCTGCGCGGCTGGCTGGCCGACAGCGGCAAGGCGCTGCGGGCAGCCCCGCCCAGCAGCCCCGCGGTCAGTGCCGCCGGATCGCCGTTGAACACCACATGATCGGCGGGCAGGGTGGTGCCATCGGCAAGACCCACATCCGCCACCCTTCCCCATTGCGGCACGATGCGGTCCACGGCCACGCCATAGCGGAACTGCGCGCCCCCCTTGCGGGCCAGCGCCTCCAGCGCCAGTGCCAGCTGGTGCATGCCGCCCTTGACCGCCCAGACCCCACGCGCCTCGGCCTGCCACACCAGGCCAAGAACGGCGGGCGAGCGGTAGGGCGAGCCGCCGACGTAAGTTGCATAGCGCCCGAACAACTGCCGCAGCCGCGGGTCGCTGAACTGCCGCGTCAGCGACCGCGCCAGCGTCATCCCGGGAATCAGGTCGGGCCAGATCCGCGGGCTGCGCAGCGCGGCGGCGGCAATGGCCCCCAACCGCGGTCTGGCGGCCTGCATCATCGGTTCGTCGAATGCGGCATAGAGCCGCGCGGTCTGCGCCTGAAACGTCCGGAACTGGTTGTAGCTGCGCTTGCCGGCAAAGCGGCCCACCGCATCGGCGCAGGCCTGCGCGTCGGCGTGCAGGTCCAGCGTGCTGCCATCGGGCCACCAGTGCCGCGCCAATATCGGCTGCGGGATCAGCGTCAGATGATCCTCCAGCCGCGCCCCGGCAGCGGCGAAAACCGCATCAAACACGCTCCGCATGGTCAAAACCGTGGGTCCGGCGTCCACCGGGCCTGCCACCGAGTCGATCACCCGCATCTTGCCGCCGGGGCGTTTCCACGCCTCGACCACGGTCACATCCATCCCGGCGTGGGCCAGCCGCACCGCGGCGCACAGCCCGCCGATGCCCGCGCCGATCACCACAACCCTGTTGGCGACCCTGTCTGCCGCCCGCCCGTTCTGCCGCTGTTCCATGGCGCGGGATTGTTGACTTGGGCGGCGCAACTGTCCAGTATGATTTACAGTGCTGTGTCATTATAGCCTGACAAGCACAGGATTGCGGGGCGGCCGATCTGCCCCCGCCTTTGGGAGAGTGCCATGGCGCTTGAAGAACGGGTCGAGGCGGCGATTGCTGCGGCGGTAGGCTTTGGCCTTGGGCCGGATGCGCCGCCACGTCTGGCGCAGGCGCTGCCCTATGCCGTGACCCCCGGTGGCGCACGGATTCGCCCGACCATCCTCTTGTCGGTGGCAATCGCCTGTGGCGACGACCGGCCCGGGCTTTCCAATGCCGCCGCCGCGGCGCTGGAGCTGATCCATTGCGCCAGCCTGGTGCATGACGACCTGCCGTCGTTCGACGATGCTGACATCCGCCGGGGCAAGCCGACCATCCACAAGGCCTTCAACGAGCCTTTGGCGGTGCTGACCGGCGACAGCCTGATCATTCTGGCCTTCGACGTGCTGGCGCGTGCCGCCGAGGATGCGCCGGGCCGCGGGCTGGGCTTGATCCGCACGCTGGCGAAACGCTCGGGGATGCCGGATGGCATCTGCGCAGGGCAGGGCTGGGAAAGCGAGCCGACGGTGAACCTGTCGGCCTATCACCGGTCGAAAACCGGGGCGCTGTTCATTGCCGCCACCTGCATGGGGGCGCAAGCCGCCGGGCAAGAGCCGGAGCCGTGGGTGGAACTGGGTTCCCGCATTGGCGAGGCGTTCCAGGTGGCCGACGATCTGCGCGACGCGCTTTATGACGCCGAAACGCTGGGCAAGCCGGCCGGGCAGGATACCGTGCATGCGCGGCCCTCGGCGGTGACCGAGCTTGGCGTGCCGGGCGCGATCCGGCGGCTGCGCGATATTCTCAGCGGCGCCATCGCCTCGATCCCGTCCTGCCCCGGCGAGGCGATGCTGGCAGACATGGTGCGCGCCTATGCCGAACGGATGACCCCGGTGGCCCCGGCTGCCGCCACCTCCCCGATGCGGGCACGGGCCTGAGATGACCGATCAAACCCATACCGCCCCCCGCCCCGCAACAGCCGGGCGGCAGATCGGGTCCGCGCTGAACCGTCTGGCGGCTTCGGAAAAGTTCCAGGCCTGGGCGGCGCGGGTGCCGCTGCTGCGGCGCTACGTCAAGGCCGAAGGCATGGCGATGTTCGACGTGATCTCGGGCTTCGTGCAGTCGCAGGTGCTGCTGGCGCTGGTCGAGCTGGAAATTCTGCCAAAGCTGCAGGCGCAACCGCTGGCGGCGCGCGATCTGGCCCCCGGTGCCGGGCTGACCGAGGACCGGATGCAGGCGCTGTTGCAGGCCGGGGCGGCGCTGAAGCTGATGAAACGGTTGGCCGACGGGCGTTTTGCGCTGTCGCCGCGCGGGGCGGCTTTCCTTTCCGTGCCGGGGCTGGTGCCGATGGTGCGCCACCATGATGTGCTTTACCGCGATCTGGCCGATCCGGTGGCCTTCCTGCGCGGCCAGACCTCGCCGGAACTGGCGCGGTTCTGGCCCTATGTGTTCGGCGCGGCGGGGGCGGTCGATCCTGCCGTGACCGCGACCTATTCCAACCTGATGGCCGACAGTCAGGCGCTGGTCGCCGCCGATACGTTGGGGCTGGTGGATTTCAAGGGCATCACGCATCTTCTGGATGTGGGCGGTGGCACTGGCGCGTTCATCGCGGCGGTGGGTCTTGCGCATCCGGGGCTGAAGCTGGGGCTGTTCGACCTGCCGGTGGTGCTGGAGGGGGCCAATGCGCGGCTGTCCAGCGCCGGGCTGGCGGCGCGAGTCACCCTGCATCCCGGCAGCTTCCGCGACGACGCTTTGCCGCAGGGTGCGGATGCGATCAGCCTGATCCGGGTGCTGTATGACCATTCTGATTCCACCGTCGCCGCCCTGCTGGCGCGGGCGTTCGAGGCGCTGCCGCCGGGCGGGCGGCTGATCATCTCGGAACCGATGTCGGGGGGGGCGAAACCCGACCGTTCAACCGACGTTTATTTTGCCTTTTATACCATGGCGATGCAGACCGGCCGCACCCGGTCGGCGGCGGAAATCATCCGGCTGCTGGCGGCGGCGGGCTTTGAAAACATGCAGAGTTTCCCCGGAAACCGACCCTACGTCACTTCGTCCGTGACCGCCCGCAAGCCCGGTGTCGCGCCCATGGTGCAAGCCGCCACCGCGCCCTGAGCCTTGATCGTCAATTCCTCGCCAATGTGTCTATTTGGGTTGACACTTATTCGTGTAAGTTTAAAGTTACAGGATAAGCCGAGGCGCTGGCCCCGAGTCCCTTGTGGGGTGAAGGCAGCGGGTCGAACTGGGGGAAGACGTGGAAACCACTGCCGTCATCTTGTCGGGGCCAAAACAGCTTGGGGTTGAATCCCTGATGCTGGTCGAGCCGACGCATGGCGATCTGGTGGTGGAAATCTCTCATTCCGGCATCTCGACCGGCACCGAAAAACTGTTCTGGACCGGCACGATGCCGATGTTCCCCGGCATGGGCTACCCGTTGGTGCCCGGCTATGAAGCGGCGGGCGAGGTGATCGAGGCGGGGCCGGAAACCGGCTATCGCCCCGGCGACCGGGTGTTCGTGCCCGGCGCCAACTGCTTTCAGCCGAAAGACGGCACGCCGGTATTCGGGCTGTTCGGCGGCGCGTCGCATTTTCTGGTGACGCCTGCCGCGCGGGTGTCGCGCATCGACGCAGGCTTTGGGGCCGAAGGCGCGCTGCTGGCGCTGGCCGCCACGGCACGACATGCGCTGGCCGGTTTCAACACCGCCCTTCCCGATCTGATCGTCGGCCATGGCACGCTGGGCCGCCTGCTGGCGCGGCTGACCGTGGCGGCAGGCGCTCCGGCCCCGACCGTGTGGGAGGTCAACCCGGCCCGCGCCGAAGGTGCCATCGGTTACGAGGTCATCCACCCCGATCAGGATCAGCGGCGCAACTACCGCTCGATCTACGACGCCTCGGGCGATGCCGGTCTGCTGGATTCGCTGATCGGCCGAATCGCCAAGGGCGGCGAGGTCGTGCTGGCGGGTTTTTACACGGTGCCGATCCAGTTTTCCTTCCCCGCCGCCTTCATGCGCGAGGCGCGTCTGCGCATTGCCGCCGAATGGAGCCCGGAAGACATGGTTGCCACGCGGACGCTGGTCGAATCGGGGGCGCTGTCGCTGGCCGGTCTGATCACCCACCGCCGCCCGGCCGCCGAGGCCCCCGAAGCCTACACCACCGCCTTCACTGATCCTGACTGTCTGAAAATGATCCTCGATTGGAAGGCTGCCGCATGACGCTCGATGTGCCAAATCTGAAAGATTTCGATCAGCGCCTGCGCGACGAAGCGCATGAGGAGCCGACATTGGAAATCCCCCAGGGCGAACCCACCAAGAAAACCCAGATCATCGCGATCTATGGCAAGGGCGGCATCGGCAAAAGCTTCACGCTGGCCAACCTGTCGCACATGATGGCGGAAATGGGCAAACGGGTGCTGCTGATCGGCTGCGACCCGAAATCCGACACCACCAGCCTGCTGTTTGGCGGCAAGGCCTGCCCGACCATCATCGAAACTTCGACCAAGAAGAAACTGGCCGGGGAAGAGGTGAAGATCGGCGACGTCTGCTTCAAGCGCGGTGGCGTGTTCGCGATGGAGCTGGGCGGGCCGGAAGTGGGCCGGGGCTGCGGTGGCCGTGGCATCATTCATGGCTTCGAGTTGCTGGAAAAGCTGGGGTTCCACGACTGGGACTTCGACTATGTGCTGCTGGATTTCCTTGGCGACGTGGTCTGCGGCGGCTTTGGCCTGCCGATCGCCCGCGACATGGCGCAGAAGGTGATACTGGTCGGTTCGAACGACCTCCAAAGCCTGTATGTTGCCAACAACGTCTGCTCGGCGGTGGAGTATTTCCGCAGGCTGGGCGGCAATGTCGGCATCGCGGGGCTGGTGATCAACAAGGATGACGGCACCGGCGAGGCTGCGGCCTTTGCCAAAGCCGTGAACATTCCGGTGCTGGCCGCCATTCCGCAAGACGAGGATCTGCGCCGCAAATCGGCGAACTACCAGATCGTCGGCAGCATGGAATCGCAATGGGGGCCGATGTTTGCAGCCCTTGCCGAGGCCGTGGCGATTGCGCCGCCGATCCGTCCGGCGCCGCTGTCGCAGGATGGTTTGCTGAACCTGTTCTCGGCTGAAACCACCGGCAAGGACTTTGTGCTGACCCCCGCCACCGACGCCGACATGCGCGGCAAGAACGCGGTGCTGAAGAAAACTCTGGAAGTGGTTTACGACAATGCTTGACCTCGACGCCCTTGCCGCTTTCGAGCGTGCCTTGGCCCAGATCACCGCGCGCCCGGCGCCATCAGCTTCGGTGGCGGCAAAATGAGCGGTGAAGTCGGTTATGATGATGCCCATGCCACGCCCTTGACGGACGTTGGTGTTGCCACCCCGGAGGCCGCTGCGCTGCCGGTCGATGGCATGGGCTGTCATGCCGATGCGGGCACCATGCAGGCGGCGGCGCGGGCGGCCGGTAATTCGGACCTTTTGGACCAATACGCCGCCGACTATCCGCAAGGGCCGCATGACAAGCCGCAAAGCATGTGCCCGGCCTTCGGGTCTTTGCGTGTGGGGCTGCGGATGCGGCGGGTGGCGACGGTGCTTTCGGGCTCGGCCTGCTGCGTTTACGGGTTGACCTTCGTTTCGCATTTCTACGGCGCGCGGCGATCGGTGGGCTATGTGCCGTTCAACTCGGAAAGCCTAGTGACGGGCAAGCTGTTCGAAGACATCCGCGACGCGGTGCACGAGTTGGCCGACCCCGACCGCTATGACGCGGTGGTGGTGACCAACCTGTGTGTGCCCACCGCCTCGGGTGTGCCTCTGAAGCTGTTGCCCAGCGAAATCAACGGCGTGCGGATTGTCGGCATCGACGTGCCGGGCTTTGGCATCCCCACCCATGCCGAGGCCAAGGACGTGCTGGCCGGTGCCATGCTGAAATACGCCCGCGCCGAGATCGAGGCAGGGCCGGTGGCCTCGCCCGCGCAAGGCCGCTCGGATCGCCCGACGCTGGCGCTGCTGGGCGAGATGTTCCCGGCCGACCCGATGATGATCGGCGCGATGCTGGCACCGATGGGGCTGGCCGCCGGGCCGGTGGTGCCGTGCCGCGAATGGCGCGAGTTGTATGCCGCACTCGATTGCGACGTGGCCGCGGCGATCCATCCGTTCTACACCGCTTCGGTGCGTGAATTCCTGACGGCTGGCCGCAAGGTTGTGGGTTCCGCCCCGGTGGGCCATGACGGCACTGCCGACTGGCTGGCGGCGATAGGGGCGGCCTTCGACGTGGGGCCTGACAAGATTGCCGCAGCACAGAACGCCTTCCTGCCCGCGATCAAGGCCGCTTTGGCCGCCAACCCGGTCAAGGGCCGCATCACGCTTTCCGGCTATGAAGGCTCGGAACTGCTGGTGGCGCGGCTGCTGATCGAAAGCGGCGCCGATGTGCCTTATGTCGGCACCGCCTGCGCCAAGACCCAATGGTCGGAAGCGGATCGCGACTGGCTGGAAGCCAAGGGCGTGGCGGTGAAGTATCGCGCCAGCCTGGAAGATGATCTGGCGGCGATGGAAGGTTTCCGTCCCGATCTGGCCATCGGCACCACGCCGCTGGTGCAGAAGGCGAAATCGCTGGGCATCCCGTCGCTGTATTTCACCAACCTGATTTCGGCCCGCCCCCTGATGGGGCCCGCGGGTGCGGGTTCGCTGGGGCAGGTGGTCAATGCCGCCATCGCCGGCAAGACCCGGATGGATGGCATGCGCGCCTTCTTTGCCGGCGTCGGCACTGGCGATACCGCCGGCATCTGGGAAGGCAGCCCAAACCTGCGCCCCGATTTCCGCGCGCTGCATCAGAAGAAACTCGACCGGGCCGCGAAAGCCGCCAAAGCCGAGGAGATGATCTGATGCTGGTGCAGGACCACGATCGCGCGGGCGGCTACTGGGGGGCGGTTTATGCCTTCTGCGCCGTCAAGGGTTTGCAGGTGGTGATCGACGGCCCGGTGGGCTGCGAGAACCTGCCGGTGACCTCCGTGCTGCACTACACCGACGGTCTGCCGCCGCATGAGTTGCCGATTGTGGTGACCGGTCTGGGCGAGGACGAGATGACCTCGGGCACCGAGGCGTCGATGGCGCGGGCCTGGAAGACCCTGGACCCGGCGCTGCCGGCAGTGGTGGTCACGGGCAGCATTGCCGAGATGATCGGCGGCGGCGTGACGCCGCAAGGCACCAACATCCAGCGCTTCCTGCCGCGCACCATCGACGAAGACCAGTGGCAGTGCGCCGACCGGGCGATGACCTGGATCTTCACCGAATTCGGCATGACCAAGGGCCGGATGCCGCCGGAAACCCCGCGCGATGCCGGGCAGAAGCCGCGGGTGAACATTCTCGGGCCGATGTATGGCGTGTTCAACATGGCGTCGGACCTGCATGAGATCCGGCGGCTGGTCGAAGGCATCGGCGCCGAGATCAACATGGTGATGCCGCTGGGCGCGCACCTGGCCGAAATGCGCCATCTGGTGAACGCCGACGCCAATGTGGTGATGTATCGCGAGTTCGGCCGCGGCCTGGCCGAGGTGCTGGGCAAGCCCTATCTGCAAGCCCCGATCGGCCTTGATTCGACCACGAAATTCCTGCGCACCCTGGGCGAAATGCTGGGTCTGGACCCGGAGCCGTTCATCGAGCGCGAAAAGCACTCCACGCTGAAGCCGGTCTGGGATCTGTGGCGTTCTGTCACGCAGGATTTCTTTGCCACCGCCAGCTTTGGAATCGTGGCCAACGAGACCTATGCCCGCGGCGTTCGGCACTATCTGGAAGACGATCTGGGCCTGCCTTGCGCCTTTGCCGTGGCCAGATGCGCCGGTTTGAAGACCAACAACGAGGCTGTTCGCGGTTTGTTGCGGCAGCACCGGCCTTTGGTGGTGATGGGCTCGATCAACGAGAAAATTTACCTGGCGGAATTGAAGGGCGGCTTCGGTCCGGCCCCCAGTTTTCTGGCCGCCAGCTTCCCGGGTGCGGCCATAAGGCGCGCTACAGGCACGCCCTTTATGGGCTACACAGGTTGCACGTGGATCTTGCAGGAAGTCTGCAATGCGCTGTTCGACGCATTGTTTCACATTCTGCCTTTGGGAACCGAAATGGACAGTGCAGCCGCAACTCCGACCAACCTTCGCCGGGATTTCCCGTGGGATGCGGATGCGCAGGCCGCGTTGGAAAAGATCGTCGAAAGCCACCCCATTCTGACCCGGATCAGCGCCGCGCGCACCCTGCGTGACGCCGCCGAAAAAGCCGCACTCGATGCGGGCGCCGAGCGGGTCGTTCGTGAAACCGTCGAAGCCCTGCAAGGGATGACGGTACCTACTTCCAAGGGAGAAAGAGCATGACCGATTACAACATCGAAGTGCCCAGGGGTCGCGCCCATCGCGCAGGCCGGATCGAATACTCGATCTACTTCGCCCTGATTTTTCTGATTGCGCTGCCGTTCGCCTTGCTGGCGGTTCCGGTATCGCTGGCGCTGCACGGCAGGTTTCCCGCCAAAGGGCCGATCGCCCGGGCGCGGTCCGAGGCAACGGCTGCGGCGACCATGATTTTCCGGGCCTGACTTGGGCGCGGATACCACATTCGCCCCTTGGTTTGGGGCGGATTTTCGGGCAGGCATTCCGTCTGTTCGTCAACCTGGCCGCGGGGCACGCGGCCTCAGTCTGACCATCCGGAGGATAGAATGGCTGATAAATCTGACCTGAGCTTCACAGGTCTTACGGACCAGCAGGCGCAGGAACTGCACTCCGTCTATTTGAGCGGGCTTTGGCTGTTCGTGGCCGTCGCCGTTGTTGCTCATGCGGCAGTGTATTTCTGGCGTCCGTGGCTCTGAGGAGAACCAAGAAATGTCAAGCTTCTACAAGATCTGGCTGATTTTCGATCCGCGTCGCGTTTTCGTGGCGCAAGGGGTTTTCCTGTTCCTGCTTGCAGCGATGATCCACCTTGTCCTGCTCAGCTCCCCGGCCTTCAACTGGCTGGACCTGGCTTCGGCCAAGTACGGCTACGTCGCGGCTGCGCAGTAAGTCTAAGCACCTGTTGAGGGCGGCCTGCGCCGCCCTCAACCATCCGAAACAACCGGCATCGACGGCATCCTGACACTTCTGTCGCGGGCCGCCAGCAAGCGGAGAGGGAAGCATGGCACTGCTCAGCTTCGAACGAAAATACCGCGTGCCAGGAGGCACGCTGGTCGGCGGCAATCTGTTCGACTTCTGGGTCGGACCGTTTTATGTCGGCTTCTTTGGCGTCACGGGGTTCTTCTTCGCGGCGCTTGGCACTCTTCTGGTCTTTTGGGGCGCCGTGCTGCAAGGCACCTGGAACCCCTGGCTGATCTCGATTGAACCGCCAGCCGTTGAAATGGGCCTGGCATTCGCTCCGCTGGCGGCGGGCGGTCTTTGGCAGATCATCACGGTCTGTGCATTGGGTGCCTTTGTCAGCTGGGCCCTGCGTGAGGTCGAGATTTCACGCAAACTGGGCATGGGGTTGCATATTCCCTTCGCCTTCGGCTTTGCGATCTTCGCCTATTTCACCTTGGTGTTCATTCGCCCGGTGATGATGGGTGCCTGGGGCTATGCCTTCCCTTACGGGATCTGGACGCACCTCGATTGGGTGTCGAACACCGGCTACACCTACGGCAACTTCCACTACAACCCGTTCCACATGATCGCGATCAGCTTCTTCTTCACCACCTGTCTGGCGCTGGCGCTGCACGGTGGTCTGATCCTGTCGGCGGCGAACCCGGAAAAGGGCCTGGAGATGCGCTCGCCCGATCACGAAGACAGCTTCTTCCGTGATCTGGTCGGTTACTCTGTCGGTACCCTGGGCATCCACCGTGTGGGTCTGCTGCTGGCGCTGAATGCGGCGTTCTGGAGCGCGGTCTGCATCGTTCTCTCTGGCACCTACTGGGTCGATCCCTGGGTCGATTGGTGGCAGTGGTGGCCGAACATGCCGTTCTGGTCTGATATCGCTGGAGGCGTAAATGGCTGAGTATCAAAACATCTTCACGCAGATCCAAGTGCGTGGCGCCCCTGACCTGGGCCTGACCGAAGACGTGAACCTGGCAAACCGGACCAACGCAGGCGGCTTCTCGTCGCTGATGGGCTGGATCGGCAACGCCCAGCTTGGCCCGATCTATCTGGGCACGCTGGGGGTGGTTTCGCTGGCCACCGGTGCGATCTGGTTCATGATCGTCGGTGCAAGCTTCTGGGCGCAGGCGGGGTATAACCCGGCTGTGTTCCTGCGCGACCTGTTCTGGTTCTCGCTGGAGCCGCCAGCACCGGAATGGGGCCTGCGGTTCCCGCCGCTGAAGGAAGGTGGCATGTTCCTGATCGCCGGCTTCTTCTTCTTCATCTCGCTCTGGACCTGGTGGGCTCGCACCTACCTGCGGGCCAAGGCGCTGGGGATGGGCAAGCACGTGTCCTGGGCCTTTGCTGCTGCGCTGTGGCTGGTGATGGTTCTCGGTCTGATCCGCCCGGTTCTGATGGGCGAATGGGCGCAAGCGGTGCCTTACGGCATCTTCTCGCACCTCGACTGGACCAACATGTTCTCGCTGACTTACGGCAACCTGTTCTACAACCCCTTCCATGGTCTCTGCATCGGCTTCCTTTACGGGTCGGCGCTGCTGTTCGCCATGCACGGGGCGACCATCATCGCGGTCAGCCGCTTTGGTGGCGAGCGCGAGCTGGAACAGATGGTTGACCGCGGCACGGCTGCCGAACGGGCAGCGCTGTTCTGGCGCTGGACCATGGGCTTCAACGCCACCTTCGAAGGCATTCACCGCTGGGCCTGGTGGTTTGCGGTTCTGGTTCCGATCACCGGTGGTATCGGCATCCTGTTGACGGGCACTGTGGTGGACAACTGGTTTGTCTGGGCACAGGACCACGGCTACGCACCGCTGGATTGAGGAGAAAACGACAATGGCTCGCAAATCAGTCTTCGGCCAGACCAGAGAGCAAGAGCTTCGCAACTTCATCATGGAGCAGATGCTCAAGGGTGGTGGTTGGGCGGCGGCGCTGTTCTTCGGCGGTCTGATCCTGGCGGTTGTCCTGCGCTATGTCGGCGCAGCGATGATCGGCGCCTGACCCTCGGGTCGGAAGGAAAATCGGGGCAGGGCGGTCGCACAGGCCGCCCTGCCTTTTTTGCGCATCCGGCCATTGCGGTCGGCCTTGCCTGGTGCCGCTTCACAGACCGGGCTTTGTCCTGTAGGCAACAGGAACCGGGTGCCCTGCATCCAACCCCCACCTCCTGCATCGCGGAGACCCCATGGCCCATCCTGCCACCCCGATCCTTGACCGTATTGCCGGACCCGCCGATCTGCACGCGCTGAGCGATGCGCAACTGGCGCTGCTGGCAAAGGAAGTGCGGGCCGAGGTGATCTCGGTGGTGTCGGAAACCGGCGGGCATCTGGGCTCGTCGCTGGGGGTGGTGGAACTGGCGGTCGCAATTCATGCGGTGTTCGACACCCCGCGCGACAAGCTGATCTGGGATGTCGGCCACCAGTGCTATCCGCACAAGATATTGACCGGGCGGCGCGACCGGATGCGCAGCCTGCGGCAGGGGGGTGGCATCTCGGGCTTTACCAAGCGGTCGGAATCCGAATACGACCCGTTCGGGGCGGCGCACAGCTCCACCTCGATTTCGGCGGCGCTGGGGTTTGCGGTGGCCCGCGATCTGGGAATGCCGACCGGCGAGGCCATCGCGGTGATCGGTGATGGCTCGATCACCGCCGGCATGGCCTACGAGGCGATGAACAACGCGGGCGACATGCACAAGCGGCTGTTCGTCATCCTGAACGACAACGACATGTCGATTGCGCCGCCGGTGGGGGCAATGTCGCGCTATCTGAACCAGCTGAACAATGGCGCGCCGTTTGCTGCACTTCGGGCGGCGGCAGAAGGCATCGAGGCCAGCCTGCCCGGCCCGCTGCGCGATGGTGCCCGCCGTGCCCGGCAGTTGATCACCGGCATCCCCGGCGGCGGCACGCTGTTCGAGGAACTGGGCTTTACCTACATCGGCCCGATCGACGGCCACGACATGGCGCAGGTGCTGGCCACCCTGCGCACGGCGCGGGCGCGGGCCACCGGGCCGGTGATGATCCATGCGCTGACCGTCAAGGGCAAGGGCTACCCCCCGGCCGAGCATGCGCTGGACAAATACCACGGCGTCGGGCGGTTCGATGTCGAATCGGGCACCCAGGCCAAGTCGAAATCCAACGCCCCCAGCTATACCGGCGTGTTCGGCACGGCGCTGGCCAATGCCGCAGCGCTGGATACCCGCATTGTGGCGGTGACGGCGGCGATGCCCTCGGGCACCGGCGTCGATATCATGGCGGCGAAGTTTCCGGCGCGGGTGTTCGATGTCGGCATTGCCGAACAGCATGGCGTGACCTTTGCCGCGGCGATGGCGGCGGCGGGTCTGCGGCCGTTCGTGGCGATCTATTCCACCTTCCTGCAACGCGGCTACGACCAGATCGTGCATGACGTGGCCTTGCAGGGCCTGCCGGTGCGCTTTGCCATCGACCGCGCCGGGCTGGTGGGGCAGGACGGCGCCACCCATGCGGGGGCGTTTGACGTGGGTTTTCTGGCCGATCTGCCGGGCATGGTGGTGATGGCTGCGGGCGACGAGGCCGACCTCGTGCACATGGTCGCCACCGCTGCTGCCTACGACGACGGCCCGATTGCCTTCCGCTATCCGCGCGGCGAAGGCCGGGGCGTCGAGGTGCCTTCGCCGGGCGAGATCTTGCCGATCGGCAAGGGCCGGGTGCTGCGGCAGGGCGATGATCTGGCGCTGCTGTCGTTCGGCGCGCACTTGGGCGAGTGTCTGATCGCCGCCGACCTGCTGGAGGCCGATGGCATCAGCGTCACCGTGGCCGACGCCCGCTTTGCCAAGCCGCTGGACACCGATCTGATCACCCAGCTGGTGCGCCACCACAAGGCGGTGATCACGGTCGAGCAAGGCTCGGCGGGCGGTTTCGCAGCACAGGTGCTGCACTATCTGGCGAACTCGGGCGGTTTCGACCGGGGTGCCGTCGTGCGCACCCTGACCCTGCCCGACCGCTTCATCGAGCAGGCCAGTCCGGCGGCGATGTATCTGGATGCCGGCATGACTGCGCAGGATATCCGCCTGCTGGCGCAGACCACGTTGCAGGCCGCCACGGCCTGAGCGTTACTGGAACAGTCGCAGCAGCGCCGGGGCCAGAAACGCCGTCAGCACCGCGTTCAGCCCCATGCCCAGCCCGGCAAAGGCGCCCGCCACCGGATGCACCTGAAACGCCCGCGCCGTGCCGATGCCATGCGCCGCCACCCCTACGGCAAAGCCACGCGCCCGCCAGTCGGTCAGCCGCAACAGGTTCAGCAAGGGTGTCGCCACCACCGCGCCGATGATGCCGGTCAGGATCACCAGCACGGCTGTCAGCGTCGGCGACCCGCCCAGGCTTTCCGAGATGCCCAGCGCCACCGGTGCCGTGGCCGATTTCGGCGCCAGCGAGATCAGCGTCTCGCCGCGCAGCCCCATCGCCCAGCCGATGCCCAGTGCCGAGATCACGGCGGTGGTCGATCCGGCCAGCAATGCCGCGACGATCGGCAGCGCCGAGCGGCGGATATGGCGCAGGTTGTCAAACAGCGGCAGCGCCAGCACCACCGTGGCCGGACCCAGCAGGAAATGCACGAACTGCGCGCCCTCGAAATAGGTGGCATAGGGCGTGGCGGTGGCCCAAAGCAAGCCGCCCAGCAGCGCCACGGCGATCAGCACCGGGTTGACCCAAGGCCTGCGCCCGGACGCACGAAACGCCGCATCTCCCAGCGCATAGGCGGCGATGGTCGCGGTCAGCCACAGCAGCGGGCCTTGCGCCAGATAACTCCAGATCTCGGTAAAATCACGCATCTTCCGGCTCCGCCCCGGTCAGCCGCGCCACCGCCGCGAAGGTCAGCGCCCCCACCGCGATGGCCAGCACCGTGGACCCGATCAGCGCCACCAGCAGCGGCAGCCCTTCTGCCCCCAGCCGGTCCAGATGGCCGATCACTCCCACACCGGCGGGCACGAACAGCAGCGCGAGGTTGCCCAGAATCCCCTGCGCCAGTGGCCGCACCACCTGCGCCAGCCGCGGCAGTGCGGCAAAGGCAGCCAGCATCAGCAGCATGCCCAACACCGGGCCGGGCAGCGGCAAGGCCAGCGCCCGGCTGGCGGTCTCGCCCGCAAGCTGGCACAGCAGAACGGCAAGCAAGGCGGCGATCATGCGGGCTCCTGATGGCGAAAAGGCCTAGACCGGCTTTGTGAACACCAGACTGGTGGGCTGGGTATAGCCCGGATGCGTGGTCTCGCCGGTCTGGGCAAAGCCCATGGCGCGGAAGGTCTCGTGGTTTTCCAGCAGTTCCACCCGCACCTGCAATTCCAGCGCCGGCAGGCCCAGGGCGCGGGCGCGCTCGGCCGCCAGATCAACCAGTTGCCGGGCATAGCCGTGGTCGCGCCAGGCCGCATCCACCGCCAGCCTGCCAATATAAAGTGCGGCAGGCTTCGGCGTCAGCACCACGCAGGCCCGCGCCGGACGCCCGATCACCCAGACCTCCGACACCGCCGACAGCGCGGCCAGTGCTTCGGGCGTCATCCGCTCGATCGACGAGGGCGGGTCGATCCGCCCCTCCATCCCGGCAAAGGCGCGGCGAATCATCGCCAGCAGGGCTGCCCAGTCATAGGGGTCTTTGGCTTGGAACGGCGTCACGTCTGCGGCAGGCCATCGGCAAGGTGCACCCAGGGCAGCATCTCGGCGCTGTGCACATGTTTGGTTGGGGTGTAGGACGCAGGCCGGTCCAGCGTCGCGGCAAAGAAATGCGTCTCATTGGGGTATTTCGCGGCGCGGTAGGCCATCTGGGTGCCGCAGGTGGCACAGAAATCGCGCCACACACCGGGGCTGGACTGATAGGTGGCCGGGTGTTCGCCGGTCCACAGCCACTTGCCGTCCTCGATGCCGAAATACGAGGTGAAAGGCGAAGCGGTGGCGCGACGGCAGCTTTCGCAATGGCAATGCGCCTGCCACAACGGCTCGGCCTTGCAGGTGTAACGGGTGGCACCGCAAAGGCAGTGGCCGGAAAAGGGCGGGATCATTCAGGGTCTCCTTCTCCGGTATTAGACGGCGGCGGCGTGCCGGGGTCAAGCGCCGCGATGCGGCAAGATGTTGTGGATAAGCGCCGATGTCCGCCCAGATCAAGGGCCATATCGGGGGTTGCTGATTGACATGGCGCCGCAGGCACCGGACCATGGCCGCCCGATCGGAATCACCCGGAGTTGCCCCTTGCGGTTCGCCCGCCTGCGCCTGAACGGCTTCAAGAGCTTTGTCGACCCGACGGATCTGGTGATCCATCCGGGTCTGACCGGCGTTGTCGGGCCGAACGGCTGTGGCAAATCCAACCTGCTGGAAGCGCTGCGCTGGGTGATGGGCGAAAACCGCCCCACGGCGATGCGCGGCGGCGGCATGGAGGATGTGATCTTTGCCGGGGCCGCCACCCGGCCCGCGCGCAACTTTGCCGAAGTGGCGCTGGTGATCGACAATGCCGAACGGCTGGCCCCCGCGGGTTTCAACGAGGCGGATCAGATCGAGATCGTGCGGCGGATCACCCGCGACGCCGGGTCGGCCTACAAGGTCAACACCCGCGACGTGCGGGCGCGCGATGTGCAGATGCTGTTTGCCGATGCCTCGACCGGCTCACATTCGCCGGCACTGGTGCGGCAGGGGCAGATCTCGGAACTGATCAACGCGCGGCCGAAATCCCGGCGGGTTATCCTGGAGGAGGCCGCAGGGATTTCCGGGCTTTACCAGCGGCGGCACGAGGCGGAACTGCGGTTGCAGGCCACCGAGGGCAATCTGGCGCGGATCGACGATGTGGTGGCGGCGATGGCCGCGCAATTGGTGACGCTGGCACGGCAGGCCCGGCAGGCGGCGCGTTACCGCGAGATCGGTGAAGACCTGCGCCGGGCCGAGGGCATGCTGCTGTTCCGCCGCTGGCGCGAGGCTGACCTCGCGCGCGACGAGGCCGAAACCCTGCTGCGCGCTCGGTTGCTGGCCGCAGGTCAGGCCGAGGCGGCGGCGCGGGCGGCGGGCAAGGCGCGGGCCTTGTGCGACGACGCCTTGCCGCCGAAACGCGAGGAAGAGGCGATTGCCGGGGCGATCTTGCAGCGCCTGTCGGTGCAGCGCGACGCGCTGAACGATGCCGACCAACGGGCGCGGCAGGCGATCGACACGCTGATGGCGCGGATCGACCAGTTGGGCCGCGATGCCGAACGCGAGGCGGCGCTGAACCGCGACGCGGGCGACACCATTGCGCGGCTGGAGTGGGAACAGACCCAGCTTGCCCGTGCCCATGACGGCCACGAAGGTCGGTTGGCCGATGCCGCCGCCGCCGCCCGCTCGGCCGCCGCGGTGCTGTCGCAGCACGAAAACACCCTGTCGGAACAGGCCGAAGACGTGGCCCGGCTGTCGGCCCGCCACCACGCCGGGCAGCGCCTGCTGGCCGACAGTTCCAGCACCCTGCAGCGTGCCGAAGCCGAGGCGGAACGGGCGCAAGCGGCGGTGGAGTCGGCCGACACGGCGCAGGCGCTGGCTGCCGAAGCCTTCGACGGGGCAGAGGAGGCCCTGGAACAGGCGATGGCATTGGCTGAGGCCAGCGAGGCGGCGTTGGAGTCGGCGGAAACCGCGCGCGGTCAGGTGCAGGGCCGCGAGGCGGATGCGCGCGCCGCACGCTCCAGCGCCGAGGGCGAGGTCAATGCCCTGCGCGCCGAAGTGGCGGCGCTGGCGCGGCTGGTGGACCGCGAATCGCAGGCGGGCACGCAGGTGCTGGACCGGGTGCAGGTGGAGCCGGGGTTCGAGGCTGCGCTGGGGGCGGCGCTGGCCGACGATCTGCGGGCGCCGGAATTGACCGGGCCGGGGGGGTCTGGCTGGGCGGCGCTGGCCGATTATGATGAAGCACAGCCGCTGCCCGCCGGGGTCACGCCGCTGTCGGCGCATGTGCAGGTGCCGGGCGTGCTGCGCCGCCGGATCTCGCAAATCGGGCTGGTGCCGCGCGATCAGGGGGCAAGGCTGCAACCCGGCCTGCGCCCCGGGCAGCGGCTGGTCAGCCGCGAGGGCGACCTGTGGCGCTGGGATGGCTTTCGCGCCGGGGCCGAAGCGGCACCCTCGGCGGCGGCGCTGCGCTTGCAGCAGTTGAACCGGCTGGTGCAGTTGAAACGCGATCTGGAGGATGTGGCGGCGCGGGCCGATGGCGCGCGGCTGGCGCATGAGGCGTTGCAAGCGCGGCTGGCCGATCTGGCCCGCGCCGACCAGATGGCCCGCGACGCCCGCCGCGCCGCCGATGCAAGGGTGACCGAGGTCAGCCGCATGGCCTCGCGCGCCGAAGCGGATCGGTCCATTGCGGCGGGCAAGTTCGAGGCGGCAAAGCTGGCGGTGGCGCGCCATCTTGACGCCGCCATGGCCGCGCGCAGCCAACTGGCCGAGGCCGAGGCGGCTTTGCGCGATCTGCCCGATCTGGCCGAGGGGCGGGCGGCGGTCGAAGCGCTGAAGGTCACGGTCGAGGCGGCGCGACTGGAAATGCTGGCGCGAAGGTCGTTTCACGACGAGTTGCGCCGCGAGGGCGAGGCGCGGGTGCGGCGGGCGCAGGACGTGGGCAAGGAAATCGCCGGTTGGCAGGCGCGGCTGGAAACGGCGGAACGGCGCAGTGCCGAACTGGCCGACCGCAAGGCCGATGCCGAGGAGGAACTGCGCGAAGCCGCCGCCGCCCCGGAAGAAATCGCCCAGCAACGTGCCGATCTGTCAGACGCGATGGCCGTGGCCGAGGCCCGGCTGACCGCCGCCACCGATAGCCGCTCCCATGCCGAAGCCGCGCTGCGGGCCGCGCAGGACGCCGAGCGCGAGGCCGAACGGGCGGCAGGCGAGGCCCGCGAGGCCCGCGCCCGCGCCGAGGCCCGCGCCGAAGCTGCCCGCGAAGGGGTGCTGCAAGCTGCGGGCCGCATTGCCGAGGGCACCGGCCACAGCCCGCAGGATCTGCTGGACACTCTGGCCGCCGACCCCGCCACCATGCCCGACGCCGAGGCGCTGGACATCGAGGTGAACCGGCTGAAACGCCAGCGCGAGGCCTTGGGGGCGGTGAACCTGCGCGCCGAGGAAGACGCGAAGACCGTGCAGGACGAGCATGACACGCTGGCGCGGGAAAAGGCCGATCTGGAAGAGGCGATCAAGAAGCTGCGCGCCGGGATTGCCGGGCTGAACCGCGAGGGCCGCGAGCGGCTGCTGACCGCTTTCGAGGCGGTGAACGCCAGTTTCGCCACCCTGTTCACCCATCTCTTCGGCGGTGGCGAGGCGCGGCTGGTGCTGGTGGAAAGCGACGATCCGCTGGAGGCCGGGCTGGAGATCATGTGCCAGCCGCCCGGCAAGAAGCTGGCGGTGCTGAGCCTTTTGTCGGGCGGCGAGCAGACCCTGACGGCGCTGGCGCTGATCTTTGCGGTGTTTCTGGCCAACCCGGCGCCGATCTGCGTGCTGGACGAGGTGGACGCACCGCTGGACGACGCCAACGTCACCCGGTTCTGCGACCTGATGGACGAGATGACCCGCCGCACCGAAACCCGGTTTCTGGTGATCACCCACCACGCCGTGACCATGGCGCGGATGGACCGGCTGTTTGGCGTGACCATGGCCGAACAGGGCGTCAGCCAGTTGGTCAGCGTCGATCTGAAAAAGGCCGAGGCGCTGGTGGCCTGAGGGCTATTTCACCGTCAGGGGCCCGTGCATCCCGCCTTCGTAATGGCCCGGGATCAGGCAGGCAAACTCGAACACCCCGGCGTTGGCGAAAGTCCAGACAATTTCGCCCGAGGCCCCTGGAGCAAGGCGCAGGGTGTTGGCTTCGGTGTGCACCATGTCGGGCATCGCTTCCATCATCGCCTTGTGCTCGGTGATTTCGGCGGGGGTGCCCATGATGAACTCATGCTCTTGCGCGCCGGTGTTGTGCAGCGCCAGCCGCACGGTTTCGCCCGCCGCAAACTCCAGCGTGGCGGGGGTGAACACCATCTGGCCATCGGCGGTCTCGCCCATGGTGATCTCGATGGTGCGGGTGGCGGCGGTGGCTTCAGCCGCCTCGCCGATCGCCATGGCCTCGCCATGCGACCAGACCGGACCGGCCAGCGCCCCGCAGATCACGACCGCTGCCATCAGCGCCTTGCGCATCGTCGTCTCCTTTTTGCCATACCCCGCTTCAATGCCACCCCGCGCCGCCGCTGTCACCGGATGCCGTGGAGCCACGCCTTCACAAGCTAGAGAGCGTTCAGCAATTCGGGCGTCGGCCAGGCATCGGCGGGCAGGCCGAGGCGGGTCTGTTCCTTTTGCACCGCGGCCCGGGTTGCTGCCCCCAGAATCCCGTCGATCTTGCCGACGTCATGGCCGCGCGCCGCCAGCTTTTGCTGCAAGGCCTTCATCTGCTCCAGCGACAGCGCCGGGTCGGGATTGCCGGCGTTATAGGCCTTGGCGCCTTCAAGCCGCGTGGCGAAATAGGCGGCGGTGGTGACATAGACCGAGCTTTTGTTCCATTCGAACAACACGTTGAAATTGGGATAGGCCAGAAACGCCGGTCCCTTGCGGCCTTGCGGCAGCAGCACGGCGGCAGCCAGGCCGCTGGCAAGCGCGCCCTGCCGCGCCACCACGCCCATGCCCGCCCAGTCCTGCACCGGGCGGGCATGGTCCAGCCCGGTCAGCGCCCAATCGAAGCTTTCGGGCAGCGTCACCTCTTGCAACCACGGCTCGTTCGCGCGCCAGCCCAGGCTTTCCAGCATATGCGCCCCCGACAGGATCGCATCGGGCACCGAGGTTTTCAGGCTGATCCGCCCATCACCATCGCCATCGACCCCGCGTTCCAGAATGTCTTTCGGCAGCATCTGCACCATGCCGATCTCGCCCGCCCAGGCGCCGGTAGTGGTGTCGGGGTCAAAACTGCCCTGCGCATGCAGCTTGATCGCCGCCAGCACCTGCGGCTGGAACAGCTCGGGTCGCCGGCAGTCATTTGCCAGCGTGACCAGCGCGTTGCGGGTGTTGAAATCGCCCTGCACCGCGCCGAAATCGGTCTCGAAGGCCCAGAACGCCAGCAGGATGCCGCGCGACACGCCGTAATCGCTGGCCGCCCGCTCGAACACCTCGGCATAACGCTCGGCATTGGCGGCACCGTTGCTGATGCGGTTCTTGCTGATCAGGGATTGCGAAAATTCGAGGAAGGTCTTGCGAAACACCCCCTGGCTGCGGTCGGCCTTCAGCACCCGGTTGTCCTGCCGCACGCCGCGGAAAAAGCTGTCGATGTCGGCATCGGCCATCCCAGCCGCGCGGGCCTCGTCCTTCATCGCCGCGACGAAACCGGCGAAATCGCCGCCGCAGGGGGCAGCAAGCGCCGGGGTGGCCAGCAGCGCGACCAGCAGTGCAAAAGGGGCAAAACGCATCAAAGACTCCAATATCAAGGGCCGAAGGGACCCGAAGGGTGCGGGCAAATCCCGCGTCAAATCAGGCTCAGCAGCACGGTAATCGCCAGAAACCCGGCCCAGGCCCGCCACAGCACGCGGGTGGCGGCCAGAATATCCTCGGGCCCGGCATCGCGGCGGCCTTCGGGAAAGACGTAGGGAAACTCGCGCATCTCGCCGTTATAGCTGCGCGGGCCGGACAGCGTGAGGTTCAGCACCACCGCCATGGCCGCCTCGGGCCAACCGGCGTTGGGCGAGCGGTGCAGCGGCGCGTCGCGCAGGATGGCGTCGCTTGCGTCGAACCTGCCATGGCTTAACGCGATCAGCACCGCGGTCAGCCGGGCCGGCACCAGGTTCAGCAGGTCGTCAAACCTTGCGGCGGCCCAGCCGAATTCCTCATACTCCGGGGTGCGGTGGCCGATCATGCTGTCGGCGGTGTTGGTGATCTTGTACAGCAGCAACCCCGGCAGCCCGCCGAACAGGAACCAGAAGGCCGGGGCAATCACCCCGTCGCTGAAATTCTCGGCGGCACTTTCGATGGCGGCACGGGAAACCGCCGCCTCGTCCATATCCGAGGTGTCGCGCCCGACGATCATCGCCACCGCGCGCCGCCCGTCACCCAGCGAGGAGCGCAGCGCCGTGGCCACCGCCTGCACATGATCGACCAGCGATTTCTGCGCCAGCAGGATGGCTGCCGCGATGATTTCCAGCACGCCATTGTCGGGGATCATGCTGATCGCCTCGCCCAAAGCCAGTGCTGCAAGGCCCATCAGGGTCATCGCCAGGTTACCTTTGGCGCGGCGCAGCAGGCCGTTGTTCAGCCGCTTGTCGGCATAGTCCACCGCCCGGCCCATCAGCACGGCGGGATGCGGATAGCGGTCCCAGATCGCTTTCGGTTCACCCAGCACGGCGTCCAGCAGCAGGGCGGGGATCAGCAGTGCGGCACTCATCGCGGCATGTCCGGCAGGGCGGTTTCCAGCCGTGCCCAATCGGCGGCGGTGCCGGGCAGGCCAAGCCGCAGCCAGCGGCTGGAATAGGGGAAGATGCGGGTCCAGATGTGGTGCCGCGCCAGTGCTTCCTGCGCCAAAGCCGCATCGCCCACGTCATACAGCCGGAACAGGCTGGTGCCGCCCACCAGAGGGGCGCCGACCAGTGCATCCAGCCGCAGCGCATCTGCCGCCAGCCGCGCCCTTGTGGTATCGGCCCAAGCCCGGTCGGCCAAGGCCCGCGCGCCGATCTGCAAGGCCGGGCCAGACACCGGCCATGGCCCCAGCAACTGCGCCAGCCGCGCAATCAGCACCGGATCGCCAATGGCGAAGCCCAGCCGCAGCCCGGCCAGCCCCCAGAACTTGCCAAAGCTTTTCAGCACCACCACGCCGGGGCGCACGGCCTGCCCGATCAGGCTGGCCTCGGGCATCACGTCGCAAAAGCTTTCGTCGATCACCGTCAGGCCGCCACTCTGATCGGCCCCCAGATCGCTGGCCTGCCACAGCCGCCCGTCCGGGTTGTTGGGATGCACCAGCACCCGCGCGCCGCCCGTGCCGAAAGCCCAGCCCGCCGCCTGAAAGGCCCGGCCGTGTTCGTTGTAGGTCGGGGACGGAATATCCACTATGCCCGGCACCGCCAGCAGCGGCAGCAGCGCAATCAGCGCCGAAGCGCCGGGCGCCGCCAGCACCGCAGCCCCCTCGGGCACCCGCCACAGCGCCCGTGCGGCTGCCAGCAAAGCCTCCTGCGCCGCCTTGTCGGGCAGCGTTGCCCAGGCCACGGGGGCAATATCGCCAACCGGATAGGGCAGCGGATTGATCCCCGTGGAAAGATCCAGCCAGTCGCCGCGCCCCCCGCCGAACTGCAGCGCCGCGCCATCGACGCCGCCGCCGTGATCGGGCAACGAGGCATCGGGCAGGGGCATCGGGGCGAGGGCATGCGACATGGCGCCCACAAAGCGTATTCCGGTCGCCAAGGCAACGGTGGTGTTTGTCGCCAGTGTCGGCACAGC
This sequence comes from Rhodobacter ferrooxidans, assembly GCF_000176015.1. Lineage (GTDB taxonomy): Bacteria > Pseudomonadota > Alphaproteobacteria > Rhodobacterales > Rhodobacteraceae > Pseudorhodobacter_B > Pseudorhodobacter_B ferrooxidans. Next base: position 172,642 of record NZ_ACYY01000004.1, read on the forward strand.
AGGGGGCGTGACATTTGCGGCATTTGTCGAAAACTTGCCAACTTCTGCCGCGGCGTGTCTTATATATGAAACGATTCCCCGCCATATTGGGGAAGCATACAGGAGGCCGCGATGCTTGAATTTCTGCCCAAGGAAGTGCGCGAAGGTCTGGCTGCGGCGCGCGAGCAGGACCGCCGCCGCAAGGAACGCCTGCGCGTCGAATATGACGGGGCCGACTATCCGGTGCTGGCCTTCCGCAAGGACCACTTTACGCTGTCGGCCGACCAGTTGCCGCATCTGCGCGGGCTGGTCGATGTCTATGACGGGGCCAACCATGTGTTTCAGTGTCTGATCGTCGCCTCGACCGTGGAAGACGGCGAATTGGTCTGTGATTTCAAGCGCCTGTCCCCGATCAGCGACAAGGCCGCCCTTGATTTCGCCCGCGAGGATGACGCGCCGGTGGCGCTGCTGACCAAGATGTAAGCACTGCTTCTTGGCTCAAATACAGACGGCGGCCCCGCAACAGGCCGCCGTTTCGCATTTCAGCGCCTATTGCAGATCGGCAAAGGCGGCCTGCAACCGCGTCACCGCCTCGGCCACCTGCGCCCGGGGGGCGGCAAGGTTGAAGCGCAGGAACGACTCGCCCCCCTTCCCGAAGGGATCGCCATGGTTGGGGGCGATCTTGGCGCCCTTTTCCACCCGCGCGGTAAACTCGGCGGGTGTCATGCCGGTGCCGGAAAAATCCACCCAGGCCAGATAGGTCGCCTGCAACGGCATCGAGCGCAGGCCGGGAATGGCGTTCACGCCCGCGTCGAACAGCTTGCGGTTGCCGTCCAGATACTCCAGCAAGGCATCCAGCCATTCCGCCCCTTCCGGGCTGTAGGCCGCGGTCGTCATGAACATGCCGAACGAGTTGGCCGAGATGCCCAGCGCGTTCATCCGCGCGGCAAACTTTTCCCGCAAGCCTGGGTCCAGCACGATGACATTTCCGGAATGGCAGCCCGCGATGTTGAAGGTCTTGGTGGCCGCCGACAGCACCACCAGCCGGTCGGTGATATCCGGCGCGGCCACCGCCATCACCTGATGTTTCGCACCGGGGAACACCAGATCGTGGTGAATTTCGTCCGACACCAGCAACAGATTGTGGCGGATGCAGAAATCGGCCACACCGCGCAATTCCGCCGTCGTCCAGACCCGCCCACCCGGGTTGTGCGGCGAGCACAGGATCAGCATGGTCTCGGCGCCGGTCATCTGCGCGTCCCAGGCGGCGAAATCCATCTGGTAGATGCCGTCCTGCTGCACCAGCGGACATTCCACCACCTGCCGCCCGGCGGCTTTGATCACCCGTGCGAAGGCGTGATAAACCGGCGTCATCAGCACCACGCCATCGCCCGGTTTGGTGAAGGCGTCGATGCACATCGCGGTGCCGTTCACCAGGCCGTGCGTGGTAAAGATCGCCTCGGCCGGCACGTCCCAGCCATGCCGGTTGGCCATCCACCAGCGGATCGCCGCAAGATACTCGGCGTCATCACCGTAATAGCCGTAAAGCCCGTGCGCCGCCATTTTCTCGACGGCCGCCTGCACGCAGGTTGGCGGGCGAAACTCCATGTCGGCCACCCACATGGCGATGCCCTGATCGGCCGGCACGCCGAAAATCGCGGGCATCATGTCCCATTTCACCGAATGTGTGCCGAAGCGGCAGATCGTCTCGTCGAAATTCATCGTGGTCCCTCTTGTCGCGCCAAGCTGACGCAGCCCGCTCGGACCTGCAAGCCAAAGCCGCCTGCGTGCCGATTGGCCTGATTCTACGCCCACCGGACGAAAAATCCAATATCTGTCTGCATGTTGGATGAAAATTCTGCATAGGTTGTTCAAGCCGGAACATTATGCTGTTAAATGCCAAATAACCAGAATTAACGTCCGGAGAAATCCGCCTTTCCTTGCCCCGCCCGCGACGTTTGTCCTGCCACCCAAATCCTTGCGCGAAGCCATTGTTTCCACTAAATCACAGCCCATGAAACGCACCATCCTGATCCACCCCGACCCGCGCCTGAAGAAAATCTGCGAACCCGTGCCGAAAATCACGGTCGAGATTGGCCGTCTGGCCGAGGATATGCTTGAAACCATGTATGACGCGCCGGGCATTGGTTTGGCCGCGCCGCAGCTTGGCGTGACCAAGCAGTTGATCGTGATGGATTGCGTCAAGGATCCGGCGCTGACCGCGCGGCCGATGGCGATGTTCAACCCGGTGGTCACCTGGGCCTCGGAAGACCTTTCGACCTACGAGGAGGGCTGCCTGTCGCTGCCCAACCAATATGCCGAGATCGAGCGCCCCTCCGAAGTGCGGGTGCGCTGGACCGGGCTGGACGGGGTCGAGCAGGAAGAGCATTTCACCGGCCTCTGGGCCACTTGCGTGCAGCACGAAATCGACCATCTGTCGGGCAAGCTGTTCATCGACTATCTGCGCCCCCTGCGGCGGCAGATGATCACCCGCAAGATGGAAAAGCTGAAGCGCGACATTGCCCGCGACAGTGGCGGCGTGCCCGGTCCCTGGGCGTGAGGGAGTAGCGGTGCCGGTGCTGCCGATCCTGTGCTGGCCCGACGCGCGGCTTGCCACGCCCTGCGATCCGGTGGCGCCCGGCGCTGATCTGCGCGCGCTGGCCGCCGACATGCTGGCCACCATGTATGCAGCCACCGGGCGGGGCCTGGCGGCTCCGCAGATCGGCATCTTGCAGCGGGTTTTCGTGATGGATACCGGCTGGAAAGAGGGTCGGCCTGCGCCGCAGGTGCTGGTCAACCCGGAAATCCTGTGGCGGTCCGAGGCTTGCAAGACCGTTGCCGAAGGCTGCCTGTCGCTGCCCGGCATTTCCCCCGACATCAGCCGCCCGGCCGAAATCCGTCTGCGCTGGCGTGATCTGGACGGCACCCCCCACGAAGCGCATCTGACCGGTTTCGCCGCCACCTGCGCCCAGCACGAGATCGACCATCTCGACGGTATCCTGACCCTCGATCACCTTGCCCCCGAAGCCCGCGCCCGCGCCGAAGCCCTGGTGGCCGCATGACCGTGCGCCGCTGCCTGCCTTATCCAGACCGCCGCCTGAAGACCGTCGCGGAGCCCGTTGCCGAAATCACCGACGAGGTCCGGGCGATCTGGGCCGACATGGTGGAAACCATGGACGACATGCCCGGCGTCGGCCTTGCCGCGCCGCAGATCGGCGTGATGCTGCGGCTGGCGGTGGTGGATTGTTCGGAAACCCGCGGTCAGGCCGTGCTGATGGCCAACCCCGAGGTGCTGCACGCCAGCGGCCAGATGCGCGAGCATGACGAGGGCAGCCCCAACCTGCCCGGGGTGTCGGCGGTGATCAGCCGCCCGCGCGCGGTGACGGTGCGGTTCCTGAATGCCCAAGGGCAGGTGGAGGAGCGAGATTTCGTCAACCTCTGGGCCACCTCGGTGCAGCATCAGATCGACCATCTTAACGGCAAGCTTTACATCGACCACCTGTCGCCATTGAAGCGCAAGATGCTGATCGCCAAATCGCAGAAGTATCTGGGGCGGATATGAAAATCGTCTTCATGGGCACGCCGGAGTTTTCGGTGCCGGTGCTGGAGGCCCTCGCATCGGCGCATCAGGTGGTCTGCGTCTATACCCAGCCGCCGCGCCCCGCCGGTCGTGGCCAGCAACCCCGCCCCAGCCCGGTGCAGGCGCGGGCCGAAAGCCTTGGCCTGCCGGTGCGCCACCCGGTCAGCCTGCGCAACGCCGAAGCCCAGGCCGAGTTTGCCGCCCTTGATGCCGACATCGCGGTGGTGGTGGCCTACGGGCTGATATTGCCGCAAGCGGTGCTGGATGCGCCGCGGCTTGGCTGTCTGAACATCCACGCCAGCCTGTTGCCGCGCTGGCGCGGGGCGGCACCGATCCACCGCGCCGTGCTGGCAGGCGACGGCGAAACCGGGGTCTGCATCATGCAGATGGAAGCGGGGCTGGATACCGGCCCGGTGCTGCTGCGGCAAGCCACGCCGATCGGCCCGGAGGATACCACCGGTGCCCTGCATGACCGGCTTGCCGCGCTGGGGGCAAAGCTGATCCTGCAAGCCCTGGCGGACCTTTCAAACCTGCCGCCGCAGCCGCAACCCGACGACGGCGTGACCTACGCCGCCAAGATCGACAAGGCCGAGGCCCGCATCGACTGGACCCTGCCCGCTGCCGAAGTGGATCGGCACATCCGCGGCCTTTCGCCCTTTCCCGGTGCCTGGTGCGAGGTGGCGGGCGAGCGGATCAAGCTTCTGGGCTCGCGTCTGGCCCCCCGTCCTGCCGCCGGGCAGGGCACGCCGGGGCAGGTGCTGGGCGGCTTTACCGTGGCCTGCGGTTCTGGTGCGGTGGAGATCACCCAGGCGCAACGCCCCGGCAAACGCGCCAGCGCCGCGGCCGAGATCCTGCGCGGTCTCGCGCTGCCCGACCATCTTTCCTGACCCATTCACAAACCGCCCCCGGCCCCCCATATTCACCCCAACCAAGGAGGCCACCCATGCCCATGCTGCTGTTCATCGCCATCATCGGTGCCGCCGCCGGGTTTCTGGCAACCCGGTTCATGCGGGTCGAAACCGACGTGCCAACCACGGTGGCCATCGGCATCGGCGGCGCGCTGCTGGGCTGGCTGATCCTGCGGATATTGGCGGCGGTCACCGGCTGGCTGGCGATGTTCGTCGGTGCGGTGCTGGGGGGAATGGCGCTGATCTGGCTCTGGCGCAAATACGTCAGCCGCTGATCCGCTTTACTGCGTCTTTCAGCCGGAACCCCTTGCCGCCGACATTGCGCCACAGCATCTGGCCCTGCCAGGCGGCAAACAACAGTGCCGCGGCCTCGGCATCACCCAGCCTTGCTGCCAGCGCCGCCTCGACCCTCGCGCGCCAGGCTTCCGCCCGTGCCCGCAGGGTGGCATCGCGGAAATCGACCGCCAACAAGGCCAGATCAACCTCGGCTTCCGCCCCAAGCACCTTGAGCAACGCCTGCGCGCCCTTTGGCCCGGCCTCGGCCTCGGTTTCGGCGGCGATAGTTGCGGCATCCATCGCGTCCCAGCTTGCCGCCAGCGCCAGCGCCAACATCCTGTCGCGCGACCCGAACCGCTGCACCAGCGTCGGTGCTGCCAACCCCGTGGACCGCGCCACCGAGGCGAAAGCCACCGCCTTGTCGCCCCCCGCCGCCAGCAGGGCGCGGATGGTGGCGTAAACCTCGGCGTCGGGAATGATCTTGTTGCGGGCCATGACCCGAAGATAACCGAATATTCGTTCATGCAAAGCCGAAAATCGCCGCCTCAGCCCTTCGGCTTCTTGAACGGCGCCATGCCGGCACGGGCCAATTCGTCCGCCCGCTCGTTTTCTTCGTGCCCGGCATGGCCCTTGATCCAGCGCCATTCGACCTTGTGCCGCGCCTGCGCTTCGTCCAGCCGCAGCCACAGATCGACATTCTTCACCGGCTTGCGGTCAGCGGTCTTCCAGCCGTTGCGCTTCCAGCCGGTCATCCAGGTGGTGACGCCGTTCTTGACATAGGCGCTGTCGGTCACGATCACGATGCCGGCGTCGCGCTTCAACGCCTCCAGCGCCGAGATTGCCGCCATCAACTCCATCCGGTTGTTGGTGGTGTCGGCCTCGCCGCCGCTCAGCGTGCGCTCCTTGACCACCACAGCCCCGTCCCGCGCCTGCATCAGCACACCCCAGCCCCCCGGGCCGGGATTGCCCGAACAGGCACCGTCGGTATAGGCGAACAGATCGGTCATGGCATCTCCCTCGCAACCGGGTTTAGGCATGCTCAAGGCAGCCGTCAACCGAGGCCCCTTCATTCACCTTTGTTCAAATATCCTCGGGGGTGATGAGCGATTAGAAAACCTCCAGTGGAGGTTTTCCGCGAAGAACGCCCGGCCCGTGGCCGGGCTGGGGGGGCAGACAGCCCCCCGTCTGTCATCGGCCACCGTCCTGCCTCAGGCCCGCTCGAACGCCAGCTTGGCCCCCAGTGCGGCAAAGGACGCGGCAAAGGCCCGGCGCAGCCAGGTCATCACCCGCGGGCTGGACAGCAGGGCGCGGCGCGACAGGCCGGCGGCCAGCACATACAGCACGAACGTGCCGAAGGTCATCGCGGTAAAGCCGAAGCCCAGTTCCACCAGCCGCGCCGTGGCGTCCGCACTGCCTGCGGGCACGAATTGCGGCAGGAAGGCCACGAAGAACAGCGGCAGCTTGGGGTTCAAAAGGTTCAGCACGATGCCGCGCCAGACGATCCGCCGCGCGGTTCCCGGCTCGGCAGCGTCGATCCGCAAGCCGCCACTGCCCTGCAAGGTGGCCCAGGCCATCCACAGCAAATACGCCACCCCGGCGAATTTCACGCTCTGGAACAGCACGGCACTGGTGTGCAGCACCGCCGCCAGCCCGGCCATCGCCACCACCATGTGCAGTACCGTCACCAGCGTGCAGCCCACCGCCGCCAGCAACCCGGCGCGTATCCCGCCGCCCAGCGTCATCGACAGGGTGTAAACCACGCCGATCCCCGGCGAGACGCAGACGATGAACGCGGTCAGCAGAAATTCGGGTGACATGCCAGCCCCTTACAACGGATCGCGCACCGACTTCGGCAGCTTGAATTCAACGTTTTCCTTGACGGTTTCCACCATCTCCAGCGTCAGGTCGAACCTTGCGCGGAAGGCGTCCAGCACCTCGTCCACCAGCACATCCGGGGCCGAGGCACCGGCGGTCAGGCCCACCGTTTTCAAGCCCTCCAACGCCGCCCAGTCGATATCGGTGGCGCGCTGCACCAGTTGGGCGTGGCCACAACCGGCATTGCGCCCGACCTCGACCAGCCGCCGCGAGTTCGACGAATTCGGCGCGCCGATCACCAGCAAAGCCTCGATCTTGCCCGCGATTGCCTTCACCGCTGCCTGACGGTTGGTGGTGGCATAGCAGATGTCTTCCTTGGTCGGCACCGCGATGGCCGGAAACCGTGCCACCAGTGCCGCGACAATGCCCGCGGTATCATCGACCGACAGCGTGGTCTGGGTGATATAGGCCAGCTTTTCCGGGTCGCGCACCTGCAGACCCGCCACATCGGCCTCGGTCTCGATCAGCAGCACTTCGCCTTCGGGCAGTTGCCCCATGGTGCCGATGGTTTCGGGGTGACCGGCGTGGCCGATCATCACCATCTGCAAGCCGTTCTCGGCATGGCGCGCCGCTTCCAGATGCACCTTGGAAACCAGCGGGCAGGTGGCATCGACCCAGAGCATCTGCCGCCGTTCCGCCTCGGCCGGAATGGATTTCGGCACGCCATGGGCGGAAAAGATCACGGGTCGGTCGGCGGGCACCTGATCCAGTTCCTCGACGAACACAGCACCCTTGTCGCGCAGCCGGTCCACCACGAACTTGTTGTGCACGATCTCGTGGCGCACATAGACCGGCGCGCCCCATTTGGCCAAGGCCATCTCGACGATCTTGGTGGCGCGGTCCACACCGGCACAAAAGCCGCGCGGGGCGGCAAGGTAAAGCGTCAGGGCGGGCTTTGTCATCGCGGATATCCGTTTTGCTGTGCGCACCAGAGGTAAGCCGCATGGCCCCGCAGGTCCAGCCCCGAAGAGCGCGACGGGCCTGCGACGTTTTCATTTCTGGCCGGACGTCGCGGTTCTGCCTGGCTGAAATGCCCATCCGGCCGGTCGGTCAACCTGCCGCCAATCGCTCGCGCCGCCATGCCTGTCCCCCCGCCAGCAGCGCGGCAAGGGCCAGTGCAAAGGTCGCCCAGCGGCTGACCAGCAAGCGCAATGCCGCCTCGGCCGCCGTGCCGCGCAGATCGCCATACTGGATGATCCGGGCTTGCTCGACCCACATCAGCCCGAACCCGGCAAGCGTGCAGACCAGCGCCAGTATCCCCCAACCCCGCGCCGGACGTCTGACCGCCAACCCGCCAAGCAGGCCCAAGACCGCAATCTGCAACAGCGGCACACCAAGCCCTGCCCACCAACGGGTGCGCAGCATGGCCGTGTCATAGGTCGGATCGCCCATGGTGGTCAGCGGCAGCACCAGCGTCGCGGCAAAGAACGCGGCCACCACGGCCAGCCCCAGCATCACCCCGCGCCAGACCCAGACCCGCATGCCGCCTACCAATGCGGCGGCCGCTGGTCGGCCAGCGGGATGCCGCCTGCACCATCCGCCTCGCGCTCGGCTTCGCGCTCCAGCAGCAACCCCACCCTGCGGCTCAGCCGCTCGATATCGCCCGCCTGCCGCGCCAGCACGTCCGACAATTCCTCGACCACGCGCACCAGATGCGCGATCTGCTCTTCCGCCGCCTGAACCCGCTGTTCCATCATCCGCCCTTTGCCACCCATCAGAACCTTGTCGCAGCCCGCCCCATCCGCTACACCGCCCGCGACGTCACGCAAAGGGTGCCCGATGGCCAGCGATACACCGAAAGCCAAACCCGCCCGCCGCCCGCGGGCCGAAACCCCCAAGGGCTTCCGCGACTATTTCGGCGCCGAGGTGACGGAACGCAAGGCCATGCTGGACCGCATCGCCGAGGTTTACCACCGCTACGGTTTCGATCCGCTGGAAACCTCGGCGGTGGAGACGGTCGAGGCGCTGGGCAAGTTCCTTCCCGATGTCGATCGCCCCAACGAAGGCGTGTTCGCCTGGCAGGACGAGGATGCCGACTGGCTGGCCCTGCGCTATGACCTGACGGCGCCGCTTGCCCGTGTGGCCGCGCAATACCGCAACGAGTTGCCCAGCCCCTACCGCCGCTACGCCATGGGCCCGGTCTGGCGCAACGAGAAACCCGGGCCGGGCCGGTTCCGCCAGTTCTATCAATGCGATGCCGATACGGTGGGGTCGGCAAGCGTTGCCGCCGATGCCGAGATCTGTGCCATGCTGGCCGACGCGCTGGAAGTGGTGGGCATCCCGCGCGGCGACTATGTGGTGCGGGTGAATAACCGGAAGGTGCTGAATGGGGTGATGGAGTCTATTGGCCTCACGGAAGACGATGCCGAAACTCGCGAAGCTGTGCTCAGGACAATTGATAAGTTTGACAAAGTTGGACGCGAGGGCGTTCTCCAACTTCTCACAAATGGGCGGTTGGATGCATCGGGTGCATTTATTAAGGGCGTTGGCCTCAGCAATGAGCAAGCCGAGATTGTCCACCTTTTTCTTGTTTCGAAGGGTGAAGATGGCAATCAGTCACTGGAGCTGCTGAGTCAATTGATTGGCAGTTCTGCCGCAGGGCAAGAAGGAATCGAGGAACTCGAAACCATTGCCTCCCTCCTCGCTGCCCAAGGCTACGGCCCCGACCGCATCGTGATCGACCCCTCTGTGGTCCGCGGCCTCGGCTACTACACCGGCCCGGTGTTCGAGGCCGAACTCACCTTCGAAATCCTCGACGAAAAGGGTCGCAAGCGGCAGTTCGGCTCGGTGGCGGGCGGTGGGCGCTATGACGGGCTGGTGGAACGATTCACCGGGCAGAAGGTGCCGGCGACCGGCGTCTCCATCGGGGTGGACCGGCTGCTGGCGGCGCTGCGGGCCAAGGGGCGGCTGGAGGCGGGCAGCGCCGGTCCGGTGGTGGTGACGGTGATGGACCGCGACCGCATGGCCGACTACATGGCCATGGTCTCTGACCTGCGCAATGCGGGCATCCGGGCCGAGGTCTATCTGGGCAATCCGAAGAACTTCGGCAACCAGTTGAAATACGCCGACAAACGCGGCTCTCCCATCGCGGTGATCCAGGGCGGCAACGAGGCGGAAAAGGGCGTGGTGATCCTGAAAGACCTGATCCTTGGCGCCAAGATCGCGCAAAGCGCCACGCTGGAGGAATGGAAGGACCGCCCCGCCCAAATGGAGGTTCCGCGCGCCGATCTGGTGGCGGCAGTGCGGCGGATGCTGGCGCAATGACCCCCAAGGCCGCCATCCGGGCCGAGGCAGAGGCGCTGTTTGCCGCCTTTCAGGCTGCGGGTGCCGCGCCGGTCGAGGCCGACATCCTGCTGCCCGCCGAAACCCTGCTGGACCTTTACGGCGAGGATATCCGCGCCCGCGCTTATGTGACGCAAGACCCGTTGCGCGGCGAGATGATGCTGCGCCCCGATTTCACCGTGCCGGTGGTGCAGGCGCACATGACCCACGGCGCCGACCCCGCCCGCTACACCTATCTGGGCGAGGTGTTCCGCAAACAGGACCACCTTGGCCCGCGCGCCAGCGAATACCTGCAGGTCGGCTACGAGGTGTTCGACCGCACCGCCCCCGAGGCCGCCGATGCCGAGGTCTTTGCCCTGTTCGCCCGGATGCTGGCCCCCCTGAGCCTGCGCGCCGCCACCGGCGATATCGGTATCCTGATGGCGGCAGTGCGTGGGCTGAACACCACGCCGCGGCGCAAGGCCGCCCTGCTGCGCCACATCTGGCGCCCCGCCCGGTTCCGCGCCCTGCTGGACCGCTTTTCGGCGCGCACGCCGCAACCGGCCTCGCGCGCCCGGCTGCTGCAACTTCTGGCCACCGATGTGCCCGGCGTGCTGATCGACCAGTCCGCCAGCTTCATCGGCCTGCGCTCGCCCGCCGAGATCGCCGCCCGCGCCAACGCCCTGATTGACGACGCCGCCACCGCGCCGATTGCTGCCGAAGAAGCCGCGACGCTGGACGACCTGCTGACCCTTTCCGCCCCCGCAGCACTTGCCCTGACCCACCTGCAAGCCATTGCCGCCCGGATGCCCGCCATCCGCCCGGCAGTCGCCCGCTTTGCCACCCGGCTTGACGCCCTTGCCGCCCGCGGCATCGACATCACCACCCTGCCGTTCGAGGCCAGCCACGGCCGCACGTCGCTGGAATACTACGACGGCTTCGTGTTCAGCTTCCACGCCGCCGACCCCGGCCTGCCTCCCGTCGCCTCGGGCGGGCGCTACGACGCGCTGACCGCGGTGCTGGGACAGGGCAAATCCATCCCGGCGGTGGGCGGCGTCATCCGGCCCGGTCTGGTGGCCGCATTGAAAGGCGGCAACCCATGAGCCTGAAGATCGGCGTGCCGTCCAAGGGGCGGCTGATGGAAAACACCTTCCAGTGGTTTGGTGAACGCGGCGTGGCGATGCGGCAAACCGGTAACGGGCGGGAATATTCGGGTGCTGTCGAGGGCATCGACGGCGTCGATCTGGTGCTGCTTTCGGCGGGAGAAATTCCGCGCGAACTGGCGGCGGGGCGCATCCATCTGGGCGTCACCGGCTCGGACCTGGTGCGCGACAAGCTGGCCGACTGGCAGGCGCAGGTGGCCGAACTGGCGCCGCTGGGCTTTGGCCATGCCGACCTGATCATCGCGGTGCCTGCGGTGTGGATCGACGTTGACACGCTGGACGATCTGGATGCGGCGGCGGCGGCGTTCCGGGCGGCGCATGGCTTCCGGCTGCGCATCGCCACCAAATACCACCGGCTGGTGCGCGATTTCCTGACCACCCATGGCGTGGCCGACTACCAACTGGTCGATAGCCAGGGCGCCACCGAAGGCACGGTGAAGAACCTGACCGCCGAGGCGATTGCCGACATCACATCGTCGGGCGAAACCCTGCGCGCCAACCACCTGAAAGTGCTGTCGGACGGGCTGATCCACCAAAGCCAGGCCACGCTGTTCCTGTCGCGCGCCGCCGTCTGGGACGCGCCGGAACGGGCCGCACTGACCCTGCTTTCCTCCCGGCTTGGGCTGTCGGTGCCGCAACTCTGACCTGCGGCTTCTTCTCTGCGAAAATATCCCCGCCGGAGGCTCCAACGCCGGGGCCATGATAACCGCCCGTCAGCGCAACCCGATATCCGCCAAAGCCCGCGCCAGATCGTCGGGCAGCTTTTCCTCACGCGCCCGGCCCTGCGGCAGATCGCGCGGCGCGTCGGCCGGGTCCAGATAGCGCCAGCCCTGAAACGGCCGGCGCGGGGCGGTGTCGGTGCGGATCACCGCCACATCCAGCACCAGCGCACAGCGGCGGATGCCGTCACTGCCGATGACCTCCTCCAGCCGCAGGATGCGCTGACGGGCCATGATCGCGCCCATGATCACCCAATACAGCGAGCCTTGCACCACCTCGGCCTCGCGCTTTGGCCACATCCGGGTGATGTGCACCGCGGTGCCCGCAGCCCAACGGTGCTGCTGGCTGGTCTGCCAGTCGATCAGGTCTTCGACCGACTCGGCGCCGACGCAAAGCTTCAGGATGTTGATGCTGTCGGCCACGATTCCCCCGGGTATTGGCGAACCCCGAACATAGCCCTTGCCCCGGCAAGGTCAATTGACCCAAGGCCCTGCAGGGCATATCTTGCGCTTTCACCCTGCACAAACGCCAAAGGTTGCCAGATGTCCCGATTCGCCGCCCCGATAGCCGAGCAGATCTGGGACATGAAATACCGTCTGAAAGACGCCTCGGGCACCGCCATCGACGGCACCATCGAGGATAGCTGGCGCCGTGTCGCCCGGGCGCTGGCGGAAGTCGAGGCCAAGCCCGCGCTGTGGGAAGACCGGTTCTATGCGGCGCTGGAGGGGTTCAAGTTCCTGCCCGCAGGCCGCATTACCGCCGGCGCCGGCACCGGCCGCACCGTGACGCTGTTCAACTGCTTTGTGATGGGCACCATCCCCGACAACATGGCCGGCATCTTCGAGAGCCTGAAGGAAGCCGCGCTGACCATGCAGCAGGGCGGCGGCATCGGCTATGATTTCAGCACCATCCGCCCGCGCGGCGCCGAGGTGAAAGGCGTGGCCGCCGACGCCTCCGGCCCCCTCAGCTTCATGGACGTGTGGGACGCGATGTGCCGCACCATCATGTCGGCGGGCAGCCGTCGCGGGGCGATGATGGCCACCATGCGCTGCGACCACCCGGATGTGGAGGCCTTCATCGAGGCCAAGAAAGACCCGGCGCGGCTGCGGATGTTCAACCTTTCGGTGCTGATCACCGATGCCTTCATGGCGGCGGTCAAGGCCGATGGCCCGTGGGAGCTTTGCTTTGGCGACAAGGTGTACAAGACGTGCCAAGCGCGCGATCTGTGGAACCGGATCATGCGCAATACCTACGATTTCGCAGAACCCGGCGTGATCTTCATCGACCGCATCAACGCGATGAACAACCTCGCCTATGTCGAGACCATCGCCGCCACCAACCCCTGCGGCGAGCAACCCCTGCCGCCCTATGGCGCCTGCCTCTTGGGCAGCATCAACCTCGCCACGCTGGTGTCCAACCCCTTTGCCGCCAATGCAGCACTGGACCTGGCCGCACTGGACGAGTTGGTGCGCACCGCCGTGCGGATGATGGACAATGTGGTCGATGCCAGCCGCTTTCCGCTGCCCGAACAGGCCGTCGAGGCGCAGGCCAAGCGCCGCATCGGGCTGGGCGTCACCGGGCTGGCCGATGCGCTGCTGATGCTGCGCCTGCGCTATGGCTCGGATGCGGCGGCGGCGCAGACCGAGGCCTGGATGCAGGCCATCGCCCGCGCGGCTTACCTCGCCTCGGTCGATCTTGCCCGTGAAAAGGGCGCCTTCCCGCTGTTTGATGCCGAGAAATATCTGGCTTCGGGCACCATGCGGCAGATGGACGGCGACGTGCGCGACGCCATCCGCAAACATGGCATCCGCAACGCCCTGCTGACCAGCATCGCCCCGACCGGCACCATCAGCCTTTACGCGGGCAACGTGTCCTCGGGGATCGAGCCGGTGTTCGCCTATGCCTACAGCCGCAAGGTGCTGCAAAAGGACGGCAGCCGCACCGAGGAGGAAGTGGTCGATTACGCCGTGCGGCTGTGGCGCGAGACGCACGGCGACGCCCCCTTGCCCGACTATTTCGTGAACGCGCAAACCCTGCCACCGCTGGACCATGTGTGGATGCAGGCAGCAGCGCAGAAATGGGTGGATTCAAGTATTTCGAAGACCATCAACTGCCCGGAAGACATCAGCTTCGACGATTTCCAGCAGGTCTATATGGCGGCCTGGGATCAGGGCTGCAAAGGCTGCACCACCTACCGGCCCAATGCGGTGACGGGCTCGGTGCTGACGGTATCCGAAGCCTCGGACAAGACGCCTTCGGAAGCCCCGGCGCTGGTCAATGCCAATGCCGATGGCGCCGAGGTGGTCTATCTGTCCGAACCGCTGGACCGGCCGCAGGCGCTGGACGGCGCTACCTACAAGGTGAAGTGGCCCGGCTCCGAGCACGCGCTTTACATCACCATCAACGATATCCTGATCGCCGGCCACCGCCGCCCGTTCGAGGTGTTCATCAACTCGAAGAACATGGAGCATTTCGCCTGGACCGTGGCGCTGACCCGGATGATCTCGGCGGTATTCCGGCGCGGCGGCGACATTTCCTTTGTGGTCGAGGAACTGAAGGCGGTTTTCGACCCGCGCGGCGGTGCCTGGATGGAAGGGCGCTATATCCCGTCGATCCTGGCGGCAATCGGCGGCGTGATCGAGGGGCATCTGATCGCCATCGGCTTCATCGACGGCGAGGGCATGGGCCTGAAATCCGACCCCAAGGCCGAGGCGGTATCCACCACCATGCGCCCGGGCAAGGCCTGCGAGTTCTGCGGCAGCTTCGATCTGCGGATGATCGAAGGCTGCATGACCTGCGGATCCTGCGGCCAGTCGAAATGCGGCTGATCTGACGGCGAGAAATCTCTCGCGGTTTCGATAAGTTGCCGAAAACGCTTGTGAAATGGCCAAAAGCCTTCGCAGGAAAGCACCGGCCGAATGGCCGCTGGTGGCTCAACTCAGGATCGTCGGCTCGCGGCGGGCCGGGCAGGCCGGGCGCGGGCATATGCGGCACGAGGTGCCGATCGGGCGTGGCGCCGGGGCCGCGGCGGAAACAGGCAGGTCGGGCACCACCAGCATCGTCGCCTCATAGACCGGCGGCTCGTCGAAACCCGGCTGGGTGCGGGGTTGTGCCACGGCATAGCACAGGAAACGGCCGCCGCGGTTGCCGGGCAGCGAGACCACTGTCCGCACTGGCAGACCGGGCTGGGTGAGCACCTGAAACAGCGGCCAAAGCGAACAGGCAGCCCCGGTGTGGGGCAGCGCAAAGCCCGCCACCCGTTGCAGATGCGTCAGTGCCCCTGACCCGTCGCAAATGGCCAGCCCCATCGACGGGTGGCCTGCATCCGACGGCAGCGCCGCCAACCGGCGCAGCACCGCCGCAAGGTCGGTGTCGAAGGCGCGG
Source organism: Rhodobacter ferrooxidans (assembly GCF_000176015.1). Classification (GTDB taxonomy): domain Bacteria; phylum Pseudomonadota; class Alphaproteobacteria; order Rhodobacterales; family Rhodobacteraceae; genus Pseudorhodobacter_B; species Pseudorhodobacter_B ferrooxidans. Next base: position 187,788 of record NZ_ACYY01000004.1, read on the forward strand.
GCCAGCAGCGTCGGGTTGTGCCGATGCTGCAATGCCGCCGCGGAAAATGTCGCCAGCGGCATTGCCAGCGCGTCGTGCCGATAGCGTTTCAGCCAGCCGCCCAGCAGCACTTGCGCCGCCGCGCTGATCGGGCCGGGGGCCTGCGCCACCACCTCGGCCACCGCCGCCATGCCGGATTTGCCCTCCAGCGCCGGCAGGTGATGGCCCAGCGTTTCCAGCACCTGATCCACCTCTTCCTGCGGCGAGCGCAGGATGCCGCCACTTTCGGCAGGGGCCTCCAGAAACCCCACCAGCGACTTGCTGCTTTCGGCCAGTCGCAGGCTGTCGGCGTGGATATTGGCCTTGAAGCGGGCCTGCCAGATGTCGTCGATCTCGTCGCCGCTGACCAGGATCGAGGCCGCCGACTGGATCGAGGTCACCGCCGAAATCACCTGATGCAGCGCGCTGGCCAGTTCGGGGTCATGGGCGATACGGTCGTTCAGCTCGGCCACCCGCACCTCCAACTGGGCGATCTTGCGCGCCTGTTCGCCCACCAGCGCCGCCCAGCCGGGAAAACCGGCGGCAAAATCCTCGATCCGGGCCACTTCGCAGGCCTGTTCGGGGTGGCCTGCCGCCGCGGTGCGCAGCCGGTCGATCAACGCGCCTTCCGCGCCTTCGGTCAGTGAAACCGGCTCGACCGCCAGCGCCCTGGCGATCTGATTCAGCAGTTTTCCGCCGATACTGCGCCGGTTACGCTCGATCAGGCTGAGATAGGTGGCCGAGATTCCGGCCAGTTCGGCCAGTTCGGATTGCCGCATCGCCCGCTGCAGGCGCTTGTCGCGGATGCGGCTGCCGGTAAGTTCGTGGGCCAATTGCGCAATTCCCGGAATAATTTCAATGGCTTTCTGCATACGCGAGAGAATAGTTTTACATATTGCCCCAGCCACCCGTACTTAACTTTACAAAAAAATCCAACTTCCACAATGGTTTGTTGAAAAAAACGACCAGAAAGAACAACATCATAATTCTACAATACGTCGGCGCGAGGACGGGCTGAGGAGACCAGCCTCGCATGAAATGCGGACACCATAGGGAGGAAACGATGTCCAGATCGAACTTTACGCGGCGCGGGCTTTTGAAAACCGGGGCGGTTGCAGGCACCACCTTTGCCTTGCCCACCATCTTCACCTCGCGGGCAGCCAATGCCTTCACCAACGAGCCGACCGGCAGTTCGGTCACCTTCGGTTTCAACGTGCCGCAGACCGGCGCCTATGCCGAAGAGGGCATGGACGAGCTGCGCGCCCAGCAACTTGCCGTCGAGCATCTCAATGGCATCGGTGACGGCGGCATGCTCAGCACCTTCTCGTCGAAAGTGCTGACCGGTGCCGGCCTGCTGGGCAAGGAAGTGAAGTTCGTGTCCGGCGACACCCAGACCAAGGCCGATATCGCCCGCGGCACCGCCCAGTCGATGATCCAGAAAGACGGCGTGATCATGATCACCGGCGGGTCGTCCTCGGCCGAAGCCATCGCCGTGCAGGGCCTGTGCCAGGAAGCCGGCGTCATCTTCATGGCCGGCCTGACCCATTCCAACGACACCACCGGCAAGGACCGCAAGGCCAACGGCTTCCGCCACTTCTTCAACGCCTACATGTCGGGCGTGGCGCTGACGCCGGTGCTGCAAAAGGTCTATGGCTCGGATCGCCGCGCCTATCACCTGACCGCCGACTACACCTGGGGCTGGACGCAGGAGGCTTCGATCGCGGCTTCCACCGAGGCGATCGGCTGGCAGACCGTGCAGAAGGTGATGACGCCGGTTGGCGCCGGGGATTTCTCGTCCTATCTGGCGCCGGTGCTGAACTCGGGCGCCGATGTGCTGATCCTGAACCACTATGGCGCCGACATGGTGAACTCGCTGACGCAAGCGGTGCAGTTCGGTCTGCGCGACAAGCAGGTGAACGGCAAGAACTTCGAGATCGTGGTGCCGCTGTATTCCGAACTGATGGCCGCCGGTGCCGGCGAGAACATCAAGGGCGTCTATGGCTCGATGAACTGGAACTGGCAGTTGCAGGACGCTGGCACCAAGGCTTTCGTCAAGTCCTTCGGTGAGAAATACGGCTTCCCGCCGTCGAACGCAGCACAGACCTGCTATGCGCAGATCATGCTTTATGCCGATGCGGTGACCCGCGCCAATTCGTTCAACCCCTGTGCGGTTGCCGAGGCGCTGGAGGGCTTCGAGTTCGACGGTCTGGGCAACGGCCCGACGCTGTACCGCAAGGACGACCATCAGTGCTTCAAGGACGTGCTGGTGATGAAAGGTGCCGAGGCGCCGACCAGCCAGTATGACAACCTGGAGATCGTCGAGATCACGCCGGTGGCGCAGGTCACCTATGCGCCCGATCACCCGATGTTCGCCGGTGGCGCGCTGGGCGACTGCAACCCCGGCGCCTGATCAGCCGAAAATCAACGTCCGGCCGCATGACTGCTGCGGCCGGACGTCTTGTTGTGCGGGATGCGCCGTGACGGCGCGTCGCCTGCCGTCATCACCCAATTCAGAACGAGCGCGGGGCACATGGACGCCATCCTTCTTCAAATCCTCAACGGTCTGGACAAAGGCTCTGCCTATGCCCTGATCGCGCTGGGGCTGACGCTGATCTTCGGCACCCTGGGCGTGGTGAACTTCGCCCATGGCGCGCTGTTCATGATCGGCTCTTTCTGTTCGGTGACGCTGTCCAAGCTGTTCAGCCTCAGCTTCGAGACGGTGGACCCGACCAAGCTTGATTTCCTTGGCAACCCGTCGAAGGTGACGACGCCCTATGTGCAGGCCTGGTTCGGCCCGGAACTGGGGGCGGCGATCATCGACTGGTCGGTGCCGCTGGCGATCCTGCTGGCCATTCCGGTGATGCTGATCGTCGGCTACGTCATGGAACGCGGCCTGATCAAGCATTTCTACAAACGCGCCCATGCCGACCAGATTCTGGTGACCTTCGGCCTGGCCATCGTGCTGCAGGAGATCGTGAAATACTTCTTCGGCGCCAACCCGATTTCCGCCCCGGCGCCCGAGGTGTTCCGCGGCAGTCTTGATTTCGGCCCGTTCTTCGGGCTGGAGGCCAACAAGGTGATCTACCCCTACTGGCGGCTGGTGTATTTCTTCTTTTCCGCCGGCATCATCGCCGCGGTCTTTGCCTTCCTGCGCTTCACCACCTTCGGCATGGTGGTGCGCGCGGGCATGGCCGACCGCGAGACGGTGGGCCTGCTGGGCATCGACATCGACAAGCGCTTCACCGTGATGTTCGGCATCGCCGCGGCGGTGGCCGGGCTTGCGGGCGTGATGTATGCGCCGATTCTGTCGCCCAACTATCAGATGGGCATGGATTTCCTGGTGCTCAGTTTCGTGGTGGTGGTGGTGGGCGGCATGGGCTCGTTGCCCGGGGCCGTGCTGGCGGGGTTCCTGTTGGGCATCCTGCAATCCTTCGCCTCGATGAACGAGGTGAAAAGCGTGATCCCCGGCATCGACCAGATCATCATCTACCTTGTCGCCATCATCATTCTGCTGACGCGTCCTCGCGGCCTTATGGGTCGCAAGGGCGTGATGGAGGAGTAAGCCCATGTTCGGCCTTGACCGCAAAGATACCGTGTTCATGCTGATCGTGGTGGTGATCGCACTTTCGGCGCCGATCCTGCTGAACCCCTGGCCCGCAGCCAGCCAGATGGCGCAGTTCAACGCCGGTTACCCCGATCTGATGCAACGCTTCGTGGTCTATGGCATCTTCGCCATCGGCTTCAACATCCTGTTCGGCCTGACCGGCTATTTGTCCTTTGGTCATGCGGCGTTTCTGGGGGTGGGCAGCTATGCCGCGGTGTGGATGTTCAAGCTGTTGTCGATGAACATCATTCCGGCGATCCTGCTTTCCATGGTCGTGGCGGGGTTGTTCGCGCTGGTGATCGGCTATGTGTCGCTGCGCAGGTCGGGGATCTACTTCTCGATCCTGACGCTGGCCTTTGCGCAGATGTCGTTCAACATGGCCTATTCGGTGCTGACACCGCTGACCAATGGCGAAACCGGGCTGCAACTGGCGCTGGACGACCCGCGCATCCTTGATGCCGCCAACACCACCAACAGCCTGCCTGTCACCAACCTGTTCGGCGCCGAGATGCGGTCGTCGGTCACCTGGAACGTCGGCGGCTGGTCGTTCGACTTTTCGGTGGGCTACTATGTCTGCGCCGTGATCATGCTGATCGCCTTCTACACCTCGGTGCGCATCTTCCGCTCGCCGTTCGGCATGATGCTGCGGGCGGTGAAATCGAACCAGCAACGGCTGAACTACACCGGCATCAATTCGCGGCCCTACACCCTTGCGGCCTTTGTGATCTCGGGGATGTATGCGGGCCTCGCCGGCGGTCTGCTGGCGGCAATGGACCCGCTGGCCGGGGCCGAGCGGATGCAATGGACCGCCAGCGGAGAGGTGGTTCTGATGACCATTCTGGGCGGGGCGGGCACGCTGATCGGGCCGTTCCTGGGGGCGGGTTTCATCAAGTATTGCGAGAACATCTTTTCCAAGATCAACGACCAGATCCTGCACCAGTGGTTCGCGCTGTTGCCCGACTGGCTGGAAAACACCCTCGTCACCGTGCTGCATCCGTTCATCGGCAAGGGCTGGCACCTGACGCTGGGGCTGATCTTCATGCTGGTGGTGGTGTTCCTGCCGGGCGGTCTGGTTGAAGGCTGGAACCGCATCACCGGCCTGTTCCGCCGCAAGCCGAAAGCCAAGCCTTCTGCCACCACCGAACCGGCCGAATGAGGGACCAGATGGGAATTCTTGAAGTCAACGGCGTTGGCAAGAACTTCGGCGGGTTGAAGGCGCTGTCCAACGTCAACCTGTCGGTCAAGGAAAACACCGTTCACGCCATCATCGGCCCGAACGGGGCTGGCAAATCCACCCTGCTGAACTGTCTGGTGGGCAAGCTGATCCCCGATACCGGCACCGTCACCTTTGCCGGGCAGTCGGTGCTGGGGCGCAAGCCGCACCAGATCAACCAGATGGGAATCTCGCGGGTGTTCCAGACGCCCGAGATTTTCACCCATCTGACGGTGATGGAAAACGTGCTGATCCCCTGCTTTGCCCGGCGCGACGGATCGTTCCGCATGCACGCCTTCGAGACGGTGGCCAACGAGCACGACATCGTCGAGCAGGCCGAGGCGATGCTGAAGGACGTCAAGATGCTGGACAAGCGTCACATGCTGGCCGCCAACCTGTCGCGCGGCGACAAGCGGCGGCTGGAAATGGCGATGTGTCTGGTGCAGGAACCGAAGCTTTTGCTGCTGGACGAACCCACCGCCGGCATGGCGCGGGCCGACACCAACAACACCATCGACCTGCTGAAGGAAATCAAGGCCAGCCGCCCGATCACCATGGCGATCATCGAACATGACATGCATGTGGTGTTCAGTCTGGCCGAGCGGATCACCGTGATGGCGCAGGGCACACCGCTGGTCGAGGATACCCCCGACAACATCAAGGGCCATCCCAAGGTCCGCGAAGCCTATCTGGGCGAAGCACAAGTCTGACCCACGCCGCCGCCCGGACCGTTACCCAAACCAGAGGCCATCATGACCGCCAAACCCGCCTTCGACCCCAACGCCAGCCACGCCAGCCACGCCCCCGCCTTCCTGTCGGTGTGGAACATCGAGGCCTATTACGGCGAAAGCTACATCGTTCAGGATGTCAGCTTCAACATCCACGAGGGCGAGATTCTGGCGCTGCTGGGGCGCAATGGCGCGGGCAAGACCTCCACCTTGCGCACCATTGCCCGGCTGGGCAACCCGCAACTGCGGCGCGGTGAAATCTGGCTGGACCATGCCCCCCTGCACAAGATGAAGGCGCATCAGGCCGCGGCGGCGGGCATCGCGCTGGTGCCCGAGGATCGCCGCATCATCCCCGGCCTGACGGTCGAGGAAAACCTGCAACTGGCGCAGATCGCGCCGCCGGTGGGCTGGTCGCTGGACCGCATCTACGATCTGTTCCCGCGGCTGGGCGAGCGGCGCAAGCAGGAAGGCGTCACCATGTCGGGCGGCGAGCAGCAGATGCTGGCCATCGCCCGGGCACTGGCGCGCGACATCAAGGTGCTGCTGCTGGACGAACCCTATGAAGGCCTGGCGCCGGTGATCGTGCAGGAGATTGCCAAGACCCTGGCGATCATCCGCGATCAGGGCATCACCACCGTCATCGTCGAACAGAACGCCGTGGCCGCGCTGAAACTGGCCGACCGCGCCATCATTCTGGACATCGGCACCGTGGTGTTCGACGGTTCGGCGCAGGAGGTGCTGGAGAACGAGCAACTGCGGGCGCAGTATCTGGCGATCTGAGGCGCCCCATATCGCCGCGCCGGGAATAGCTGCCTGCGAACATATGCCCGTTGTGTTTTTGACCGGCCAAGGTCAAATGGCGCTGCCAAGGAGAAGCGCATGACCCTCACCGATATCCTGCTGATGCAACTGGCCGATCCGTTCAGGATTGGTCTGATCCTGGCGCTGGTCTATACGGCCGAGCGCAACCGGGCCGTCACCGGATCGTGGTTGCCGCTGCTGCTGGGGGTGGCGTTCATCGCCCTGATGATCCCGATGACGCTGCAGACCAACTCTACCGAACCGTTGCAGCGGCTGGCGCTGGTCGGTCTGATCTCGAACAGCCTGCTGCTGGCGGTGGCCCTGGCGGCGCGGTGGGTCTGGCTGCGCTTGCGGCGCTGACGCGCGCCTCAGGCTTTGGTCACCATGCGGTTCAACTCGTCGCGCAGGGCGGCCAGTTCGAACGGCTTGGCGATGAAACTGTCGGCGCCCATTTCCAGGCTGCGCTTGCGTTCCAGCGCCGAGCCGCGGGCGGTCATCATGATGATTTTGATATCGGCCAGCGCCGGGTTCGCGCGCACCAGCGCACAGATGTCATAGCCCGACATTTCCGGCAGCATCACGTCCAGCAGCACGATGTCGGGATGGGTTTCGATGATCCGGCCAACGGCGCTGCCACCCTTGGCAAGCCGGTCGTGGCGAAAGCCTTCCCGGGTCAGCACATATTCCAGCGCCATGGCGATGTTGTCCTCGTCCTCGACGATCAGCACCAGGGGGCGAGAGGGGGCCGGGCTCATCTTTGTCTCCTGTTCGGGTTCAACGGAACCGGCCGGGTGATAGCAGCAGGACGCCAGACAAGGAAAAAGCCGGCCAGGGCTTTGCGCGCCCTGGCCGGATCTTTGGACTTACCGCTTCGCGTCGTCGGCGAAGATCGACTTCTTGTGGGTGCCGCCGGGCACGAAGATCGTGCCGATGACCACGGTCATCACCGCAACCACGATCGCATACCACAGACCGGCGTAGATGTTGCCAGACTGGGCCGAGATCGCGAAGGCGGTCGCAGGCAGCAGACCCCCGAACCAGCCGTTGCCGATGTGGTAGGGCAGCGACAGACCGGAATAGCGGATCCGGGTCGGGAACAGTTCCACCAGCATGGCGGCGATCGGGCCGTAAACCATGGTCACCAGGATGATGAGGTAGGTCAGGATACCGATGATCGTCAGCTTTTGCGCCGAGAAGATGTCGAGGAAGGTCTCGGCCTTGGCGATGGTGGTGTTGTCGGCTGCAACCAGTGGATAGCCCGCCGCTTTCAGCGCATCGTTCACGCTTTTCTCGAACGCGGCTTTCGCGCCCTTGGCATCGTCCAGCACCTTTTGTGCCGCCGCGGCGTTTTCAACCGCTTTCGGGCCGGCGGCCAGTTGAGCGGCCATCAGCTTGGCTTGCAGGTCCAGCAGCGCCGGATCGGCAACCCCGTTCACCGACACCGCATCCGGGAAGGACAGCAGCGCGGTTTCCGGCAGACCCATCGCCTTGCGGGCGTCGATCAGCGCGGTGCGGGCATCCGTCACGGTTGCTGCGGCATCGGCCAGCGGCTTCAGCGCTTCGGTCGCGGCCTTGATGTCGGCCGCATTCTTGGTGCCGTCATAGCCAGTGATCACCGTGTCGCCGATCTTGACGCTGGCAACAGTGCCGGGGGCTGCATCGACGGTGGTCGAGTTGACCGCGGTTTTCGACAGCAGCGCCTTGGTGATGTCGCAGGACGAGGTGAACTTGGCGGTACCGGTCGGGTTGAACTGGAACGAGCAGTCCTCCGGGTCGGCGGTCACGGTCACATCCGTCAGTTGGGCTGCATAAAGCGCCGGGTTGGCGGTTTTCGTCAGCATCTTGAAGGTCGGGAAGTAGGTGACGGCAGCAATCAGGCAGCCGGTCAGGATGATCGGCTTGCGGCCGATCTTGTCGGACAGCGACCCGAAGAACAGGAAGCCGCCGGTGCCCAGGATCAACGACCAGGCCACGAAGACGTTGGCCGAGAAGCTGTCGACCTTGATCACGTTCTGGATGAAAAACAGGGCGTAGAACTGGCCCGAGTACCACACCACGGCTTGACCGGCGGTCAGACCCAGCAGGGCGATGATGGCGATCTTGGCGTTGCGCCATTGACCGAAAGCCTCGCGAAGCGGTGCCTTCGACTGCGCGCCTTCGTTCTTCATCTTCTGGAAGGCCGGGCTCTCGTTCATCTGCAAGCGGATGTAAAGCGAGGTCAGCAGCAGGAAGATCGAGCCAAGGAACGGGATGCGCCAGCCCCAGGCGTTGAAGGCCTTCATCATCGCGGGCGAGCCGTCGGCGTTGAAGGTGGCAGCACCGACCGCGTCCAGCACCGGCTGTTCGGGATAGTTGCCGTTGACATAGCCCTGAACCATCAGGATCACGATCAGCGACAGCAGCAGCCCCAGCGTGGCGGTGGTCTGGATGAAGGCGGTGTAATAGCCGCGGCGGTTGGCGGGCGCGTGTTCGGCCACATAGACCGCAGCCCCGCCGTATTCACCGCCAAGTGCCAGGCCCTGGGCCATCCGCAAGGCGATCAGGATCGAGGGCGCGGCAACGCCCCAGTCCTGATAGCCGGGCAGCAGGCCGACGCAGAATGTCGACAGGCCCATGATCAGGATGGTGGCCAGGAAGGTGTATTTCCGGCCGATCAGGTCGCCCATGGCGCCGAACACCAGCGCGCCGAACGGGCGCACGATGAAACCGGCGGCAAATGCCAGCAACGCAAAGACGTTGCGGGTGGCTTCCGGGAAGGCGGTAAAGAAGTTCGCCCCGATCACGGCTGCAAGCGAGCCGTAAAGGTAGAAGTCATACCATTCGAAGATCGTGCCGGCAGAGGACGCCAGAATGACCTTCCGCTCCTCCCCGGTCATCGGGCGCGAGCGGACGCTCACATCCACGGTTTCTGTTGCCATTGGGTTTCCTCCATGTTGGTTCGGCCGATGCGGGCCGGTAGACTGCCGTGATTTCGCTGAGTTTCGGTCTGCACGGATGCACAGCCCTGTCAGCCTGGGGTGCGGCCTTGCGGTCCGCGCCGCTTTTTGTGCGGCGTCCCGCTTGCGCGATCGGCCCCACCCGTTCTGCCCCCCGGTCGGGGCGCAGCAATTCGTTACGCCAGCACGCCGCCGGCAAGGGCAGCAAGTGTGCTGCGGATATCGGCGATGGCACCCATCGCGTCGATCCGGTGCAGCACGCCGCGGCCTTCATAGTAGGCGATCAGCGGTGCGGTCTGGGCATGGTAGGCTTGCAGCCTTGCCAGCACCGTGTCTGCATTGTCGTCGGCGCGGCGGGTGAACGTCGTGCCGCCGCATTTGTCGCAAACCCCCGCCTGAGCGGGCAGTTTGAACTGGTCGTGATAGCCCTCGCCGCAGGCCGCACAGGTATGGCGGCCCGAAATCCGGCCCACCATCGCGGCATCGTCCACCTCCAGGCTGACCACGGCCGTGACCTTCTGACCTTGCTCCGCCAGCAAACCATCCAGCGCCCGCGCCTGCGCGTCGGTGCGCGGAAAGCCGTCAAGAATGACGCCGCGGGCGGTATCCGGCGCCGCCATCCGCTCGCGCAGGATCGCCAGCACGATCTCGTCGGACACCAGTTGTCCCGCCGCCATCACCGCCTTTGCGGCCCGCCCGGCTTCGCTGCCCGCCGCCACCGCGGCGCGCAGAAGGTCGCCGGTGGAAAGCTGCACCAGCCCGAAATCGGCCTCGAGCATGCGCGCCTGGGTGCCCTTGCCTGCCCCCGGAGGGCCAAGCAGGATCACCACGGCGGCGGCCTGGGGTTCGGGCATGCTCTTCACGCCCGGTTCATCCGGTTTT
>NZ_ACYY01000003.1 GCF_000176015.1 Rhodobacter ferrooxidans
GGCGGCAGGGGCTGCGGCGGCGGGGGCTGCGGCGGCGGGGGCGGCGCCCCAGGGCCCGACCTGCATCTGCTGCGCCATGCCCAGCCCGACCGCGGCGCCGATGCCCGCACTCATCGCCCCGCCCGCGCCCGAGGCCGGATTGCCCAGCGCCTCGGCAGCGTTGAACTGGGTGTATTTGGTCAGATCGCCCGCCAGCCCGACCGAGGTGCGCTTGTCCAGCACCTTTTCGACCTCTTCGGGCAGCGAGATGTTCTCGATGTAGAATTCCGGCAGCGTCAGGCCGTAGTCGGCAATCTTCGGCGCAATCGCCGTGGTGACGATCTTGCCCAGATCGGCGGTGTTTGCCGCCATGTCCAGCACCGGGATGCCCGAGGAGGCCAGCACCCGGCTAAGCTCCTGCATGATCACGTTGCGGATCTGGAAGCTGATCTCGTCGGCGGTGAACTCGCCATCGGTGCCGACGATCTCGCGCATGAATACTGCCGGATCGGTGACGCGCATCGAATAGGTGCCAAAGGCGCGCAGCCGCACCGGGCCGAATTCCGGGTCGCGGCAGATGATCGGGTTCTTGGTGCCCCATTTCAGATCGTTGAAGCGGGTGGTGTTGATGAAATAAATCTCGGACTTGAAGGGCGACTGAAAGCCGTGGTCCCAGTGCTGCAGGCTGGTCATGATCGGCAGGTTGTTGGTTTCCAGCAGATACAGGCCGGGGCCGAACACGTCGGCCAACTGGCCTTCATGCACGAACACCGCCGACTGGCCCTCGCGCACCGTCAGCTTGGCGCCGTATTTGATCTCGTGGCCCTCGCGTTCGAAACGCCAGACCATGGTGTCGCGGGTGTCATCGACCCAATGGATGACGTCGATGAACTGGCCGGTGAGGAAATCGAGGATACCCATGAAAGACTCCTGTGCGGAATTGTGGCCTTAACTTGCCCCGGCCATCAGCATCGAGGCAAGCGAGAAGATGATCGGGCGCGCTTCGGGTTCGGACATGCCGGGGCGCAGCGACGGGCTGTAAAGCAGGCGCAGCATCAGCTCGTCCTGCCGGGTCAGCAAGGCATATTCCTCGTCGTCGTTGAAGATCGAGGGCCGGGCGGTCGGGCTGTCGTTGGCCAGACCCAGGCCTTGGGCGATTTCCTCGTGCATGCACGAAAGCCGCAGCAGATCGGGGTGTTCGGCGCGGATCACCGCGAAGGCGCGGGTGTAGGCGGCAGAGTTGCCCTTGGACAGCGCATAGACGATGCAATAGGTCGAGCGCGGCAGATTGGTCAGCCCGGCCACATCCATCGGTGCCAGATCGGGCAGGGTGGCGGCAATCACCGGGCCAAGGGCGCGGCGTTCATCCTCGTTGACGATGTAGATCTGGAAATTGCTGGCACTGTCGGCCAGCGCGATCGGGTGGCCGGTCAGCCGCGCCATCCGCGCCAGATAGGAGGACACCTGGGCGGTGTCGATCGCCCGGCGTTCCGGCGGCACCGAGGCGCCGAAATGCAGACCGACCCGCACCGGCACCTCCCAGCGGCGCAGGCGGCTGACGGTTTCGCGCGCCACCAGCCCGGCACCGCTGTGCTGGTATTCGTCGAACAGCGCCACGCGGATGAAGTTTTCCGCCAGCATCCGGTCGGTGAACGGCGCATCCTGCCCGCCGCCATCGGTGCGCATCAAGCCCTGCGCCAGCAGGTCGGATTGCACATTGGCATAGTAAGCCCGCATCGCCTGACTTTCCGCCGAGGCCACCGGTGGCGGCGCGTCGATGCGCGGCGGCGGTGCCATCGGGCGTTGCATCACCGGCGTCGGCGCGCAGGCCGCCAGGGCCATCAGCGCCAGCGCAACCATGTGACCCTTGCGGGCAGAGATGCGGCGCTGGCAGTGGCTCATGCGGTGGTCTTTCCTCAGTTTGTCGTGGCCTCTGCAGCCTCGTCCGCCATTTCGGGGCGGGCCCGGGCCGCGGCCAGGGTGTCGCGCAGTTCGGTCTCCATCTTCTGCAACTCGATCTCGGCGGCTGCCCGCTTGGCCTTGCCCGCATCGGCAATCGCCAGGCTTTCATTGATGGTGGCCACCAGCGTGGCGTTGGCCTTCTTCACCGCTTCGATATCAAACACGCCGCGTTCCATTTCGGCGCGCACGATGCGGTTGCTTTGTTGCAGGTTCTCGGCGTTGGCAGTCAGCAGTTCGTTGGTCAGATCGTTTGCGGCCTTGATCGATTCCGCCGCCTCGCGCGACCGCTGGATGGTGACGGCCTGCGCCAGTTGGGTTTCCCACAACGGCACGGTGTTGACCAGAGTGGAGTTGATCTTGGTGACCAGGCTCTTGTCGTTTTCCTGCACCAGCCGGATCGAGGGCAGGGATTGCATCGTCACCTGCCGCGTCAGCTTTAGGTCATGCACCCGGCGCTCCAGATCGTCGCGGGCCGAGCGCAGGTCGCGCAGGGCCTGCGCCCGCATTACCTGCTGGGCGGCGGCGGTGCGGGCCAGATTGCGTTCCTCGGCCGGGATGACGTTGGTATCCAGATCGGCCAGCTTGGCCTCGCCCGCCGCGATGTAAAGCGCCAGTTCATCGTAGAACGCCAGGGTCTTGCCATAGAGGTTGTCCAGCGACTTGATGTCGATCAGCAGCTTGTGCTGGTGCATGTCCAGTTCGGCGGTGACCTTGTCGATCTGGGTCTGCACCTGTTCGAACCGGGCGATGAACTTGGCGATCGGCGCGGGCGAGCCCATGAACTTTTCCCACCAGCTTTGCTGGCGCCGCACGTCCAGTTCGGTGATCGAGAAGCCGCGGATGGTGGTCACGATATCGCGCAGGCTGTCGCCTGCGGGGCCGACATCCTTGTTCTGCACGCCTTGCAGCATTTCCTGGCTGATCACCTGCAATTCGGCCTGTGCCGAAGAGCCGAAAGAGATGATCGACTGGGTGTTGGCCATGTCGATCTCGGCCATGCGCTTGCGGATATCGTCGGCCAGCGGCTTGGGCGCCTCGGCCAGCGGCACGATCTCGGACACCGGCTCGGGCAGGAGGGTGTCGGTGACTTGCTGCAATTCGGCCAAGGTGGCGCTGGCCGCGGTTTCAACGGCGGCGACGGTTTCGGCGGCAGCTTCGGCAACGGTTTCAGCGACGGGTTGGGTGACTTCGGTCATGGCATTCACTCTCAATTGGGCGTCATGGCAGGACGCGTTATGCGGAGGTTTTGTCTTGCGGGTTTTCGAACTGCAGGCGCTCGCGCAGCACCTGAATTTCCACGTCCAGATTGGCGTGGTTGTTGCTCAGCAACGCTTTGGTGCGGCTGGCGAAATTGGTTTCAAGGTCGATCAGCAGCGCCTCGAAATCGGCGCGGGTGGTCGGGTTGCGGGTCTGGGAATAAAGCGTCGCGAACTTCTCGGTCGCGTCGCGCGCGCCCATCAGATAGACCGACAGATACTTGCGCGCCGCCGTCAGGTCGCCGGGGTCGTTCTCGACGGTGCGGAACAGGTTGCGGGCGATGGCGGCAAACCGCTCGACGCTGGTCTCCAGCCCACGGTCGCCGGCGCGCTTGATCGCGTCTTTCATGGCGGAAAGGTATTTCTCGGCCTCGTCCACCGCACGGGCCACCCGCTCGGTCTGAAAGCTGTCGATGCCCGCCATGCCCTTGTTGGCCAGCGGGTCGGGGCCGAAGGCGAAAAGATGCAGCGCCCCGCCGATCAGGCCAAACAGGATCGGGTAGATCAGGCCCTGCGCCGCCATCAGCCCGCCCAGCGCCAGCGCCACGCCGGTCAGGATCGAGCCCACGATCTTGCGCGGCATCGCCGGGCGGCGGGCAACGGCGCGGGAGTCGTAGGCCTCATGTGCCAGTATGCCCTCGCGGGTCAGCCAGGCCGCCAGCATCAGCAGGGCGGCGGCAGCAAGGCCCAGCACCAGACCGGCAGGTTCGCCGCTGAAGGCCTTGAACAGAAACACGAAAGGCGCTGCAAACAGCAGGTTCGATTTCGCCCCCGCCTTGGTGGGCCGGGCGCCGTCAAAGGCGTTGCGGCCCGATTTCGGGGTCTGCTGCGGCTGATCCTTGCCGACCGAGCCGTCCGGGCTGTGCTTGCCGCCGTAACGCTGCGCCATCATGCGCCTCCCAGGGTGGCGACATAGAGGATCAGCGCCAGAAGCAGGAAGAACGCCAGATTTTGCAGGCTGGTTCCGGACATGCGGCCTCTGACTTAGCTCTGTTCAACTCGAGGAAGACTATAAGCCAAGGGCTTGGCTGTGGCCAGAGGCAGGGTCGGTGGAAATTGCCGCAGTCATTCCCCCTTGCGCGGACCGGCGGGGGGCCGCCTGCCGGGGCTGCGCGGGGCGGGTTTGGCGCCCTCGTTGCGGCTGGTGGCTTTGGGGCCGGGGCCGGATTTGCCGCCCGGTTGCGCCTTGGCCCAGCCGGGGCCGGGTTTCACCGGCTTGGCGCGGGCCACCGGGGCTTCGGCAGCAGGTTTGGCCACGCCGCGCGAGGGTTTGGCGCCGGGTTTGGCGCCGGGTTTGGCTGGTGTGCGGGGGGCCAGCGTCCGTGTGGCGGGTTTCTTCGGCGCGGGCTTGCCCGAGGTGCTCAATTCCTCGTCCTCGGCGCGCGGATCGAAGCCCAACTGGTCGCGCAGCACCTTGCCGCGCACTTCCGCCACCTCGCCCGGTTGCAGATCGCCCAGCCGGAACGGGCCATAGGAGATGCGGATCAGCCGGTTCACCGTCAGGTTCAGCGCGAACATCGCCCGCCTGATCTCGCGGTTCTTGCCTTCGCGCAACCCGACGGTCAGCCAGGCATTGGCGCCCTGTATCCGGTCGATCACCACCAGCATCGGCTGGAACCGCTCGCCTTCGACGGTGATCCCGGCGCGCAAGGGTTCCAGGTCGGGGTCGGTCGGGTTGCCCTTGATCCGCACGCGGTATTTGCGCAGCCAGCCGGTCGAGGGCAGTTCCAGCCGCCGTTTCAACTCGCCATCGTTGGTCAGCAGCAGCAGACCTTCGGAGTTCAGGTCAAGCCGCCCCACCGCCATCACCCGCGGCAGGTCTTCGGGCATCTGGTCATAGATGGTCTCGCGGCCCTTTTCGTCATTGTCCGAGGTCACCAGACCCTCGGGCTTGTAGTAAAGCCACAGCCGCGCCGGTTCGGGGGCGGCGACGGGTTTGCCATCGACGGTGATGCGGTCCTTTGCGGTGACGTTCAGCGCCGGGCTGGTGATGACCTTGCCGTTGACGGCAACTTGCCCCAGTTCGATCATCCGCTCGGCCTCGCGCCGCGAGGCGATGCCGGCGCGGGACAGCACCTTGGCGATGCGGTCGCCTTCGGGCAGTGCGGGTTTCGGGGCTGGTTTTTTCGGGCTCTCGGTCATGGCGCATCCCTGCGGCTGAAGGGTCGGCGCGGGGGCGGCGACCGCCGGGGGCTTTGCACCCCCGGACCCCCGCAGGATATTTGAGCAAAGGTGAAGGAGCAAGGAGGCTTGTTTTGGCTGATGTTGCGGGGCATCACCGGGGCATGAGCGGGTTTCGCAGTCATATGGCGGCGGCGCTAGGGGAAGCGCGGGCGGCGGGTTTGCGGGGCGAGGTTCCCGTGGGCGCGGTGGTGGTGTCGCCTTCAGGCGTGGTGGTGGCCGTGGCGGGCAACCGGGTGCGCGAGTTGTGCGACCCGACGGCCCATGCCGAGGTGCTGGCGATCCGGGCGGCCTGTGCGGCGGCGGGCAGCGAGCGGCTGGTCGGGCATGATCTTTATGTGACGCTGGAGCCGTGCCCGATGTGTGCCGCGGCCATCTCGCTGGCGCGGATCGGGCGGCTTTACTATGGCGCCGCCGATCCGAAATCGGGCGGGGTGGCGCAGGGGACGCGGGTTTTCAGCCATCCGCAATGCCACCATGTGCCCGAGATTTACGACGGAATTGGTGCAGAACAGGCGGCAGACCTGCTGCGGGACTTCTTTGCCGACCGGCGTGGCTGAGGGTCAGACGGCACTCTGTCGGGCATAGGCGCCCCGGATCAACCCGGCCAGCGCCGTCACCGCCGGGCTGTGCGCCGGATCGGCCACATAAAGATTGACCTTCTGCCGCGCCAGATCGGGCAGGCTGCCGCCGTGCTGCACCCGCTCGACATAGGGCGGCTCGGACCCCGCCAGCACGGTATGCACCGCAAGGTCGGCACTGACGCAGGCCTCGATGGCGCGGGTGCTGTCGCTTTCCACCGCCATTTCCCAGCCGATGCCGGCAGCATCCAGCGCCGCCTGCACCCCCTGGCGAAAGATGCAGTCGCGCGCGAAGGCCAGCCGCAGCGGCCGGGTTTTCCAGGCATGGCCGCCCGCCGCCCCGATCCAGACCAGCGGCAGTTCCACCAGCGTCTCGCCGCCCATACCGACCCCGTCTTCGGTGGTCAGGATGATGTCACATTCACCCCGCCCGAACTGTGCAAGCAAGGTCTTGGTGAAGGACGACAGCAGCGTCACCTTCATCTTGGGGTAATCGACGTTGAATCGGTGCAGCACCTGCGGGATCACCGGATAGACGATGTCATGCGGCACGCCCAGCACCACCTCGCCCTCGAAAGCGTCATGGGTCAGCCGCCCGAAAGCCTCGTCGTTCAGGGCCAGCATCCGCCGGGCATAGCCCAGAAGTTGCTCGCCCGCCGCCGTCAGCGCCATCCGCCGACCCGATCGGTCCAGCACCTCAAGCTGCAGGGAATCCTCCAACCGCTTGATCTGCATGGAAACCGCCGATTGCGTCAGGTTCAGGAACCCCGCCGCCCGCGTCACCCCGCCGGCATCGGCCACCGCCACGAAAGACCGCAGCGTCGTCAGATCAAGATTGCGCGTCATATCACTTTCCTTGATGCCAGAGGTCAAAACCATTCACTTTCCAAATGTCTCCGATTCGGGCAGTATGATCAAGCAAATTGATGGCAACACGCCACCAGATCACCATGGTTAATGCCTCCGGGCTGATACCTCCGAAAGGAAAGCCGATGTTCGCCTCGCTTCACACCGCACACCGGGTTACCGACCGGCTGCAAACCACCACCCATGCCGGGATGCTCGGCCACCTGATGCAGAACCTGCGCCAGGCCGCCGCCCTGCGCCACCAACGCCACACTCTGGCCGAACTGGACGACGCCACGCTGGCCGACATCGGCCTGACCCGCGACCAGGCGCTGGCCGAGGCGGCGCGGCCGCTGTGGGACGTGCCCGCCACCTGGCGGCGCTGAGACAGTTTGCCCTCTTCAAGCTTTTCCGCCGGAAATCCTTGAAATCGGCAGCCATGCCCCCGATATTGGCAGCACAGGGCGGGTCTGAGCTTCAGGTCCGCCCAACGCAACACCAACGGAGGCTTACTGATGGCTGAATATGACACGATCCGTTCGGTCGGCGCAGGCGCCCGTGCTGCCCAGATCGACGCGGGGCTTCGCGCCCACATGAACAAGGTCTATGGGCTGATGTCCGTGGGCATGCTGCTGACCGGCGGCGTGGCTTGGGCCGTCGGCACCAGTGACACGCTGCTGTCGATCCTGCGCAACCCGGAAACGATGCAGCCCAACCTGCTGGGCTGGATCGTGATGTTCGCGCCGCTGATCATGGTCTTTGCCTTTGGCGCGCTGATCAACCGGCTGTCGGTGGCGGCGGCGCAGCTGTTCTTCTACGCCTATGCCGCGGTGATGGGCCTGTCGCTGGCCTGGATTTTCGCGGTGTTCACCGGCGTGTCGATCGCGCAGACCTTCCTTGTGACCTCGATCGCCTTCGCGGGGCTGTCGCTTTATGGCTACACCACCAAGCGCAACCTGTCCGCGATGGGCACCTTCCTGATGATGGGCCTGATCGGGCTCTTGGTGGCGATGGTGGTCAACATCTTCGTCGCCTCGTCGGCGCTGGCTTTTGCCATCTCGGTGATCGGCGTGCTGATCTTTGCGGCGTTGACCGCCTATGACACCCAGACCATCAAGAACACCTACCTGCAACACGCGCAGGCCGGCGATCAGGAATGGCTGGGCAAGGCCGCGATCATGGGTGCCTTGCAGCTGTACCTCGACTTCATCAACATGTTCATGTTCCTGCTGCAATTCATGGGCAACCGCGAATAACCGACAGCTTCGGAACAGATGCAAAGGGCCGGTGGCAACACCGGCCCTTTTGCTTTGCGCCGCTCCTCCGCCCCGCCGGGGCGTCCTCGCTGACCCCCATAATGCAAAAGGCCGCCCCCGAGGGTGCGGCCCGTCTGGTCGGCGTGGAGGCAGATCCTACTTGATCTTGCCTTCCTTGTATTCGACATGCTCGCGCTTGACGGGGTCGTATTTCTTCACGACCATCTTTTCGGTCATGGTGCGGGCGTTCTTCTTGGTGACATAGAAGTGCCCGGTGCCTGCCGTCGAGTTCAGACGGATCTTGATCGTCGCCGGTTTGGCCATGGTCGTATCTCCTGAAGCCGGGAAACCAGCGTTCCCCGCGAAATCCTTGAAGCCCGCGTTTTACCCATGCGGCCGCCCGAGTCAACAGCAAAAGCACCGCACGGGGGCTGCGGTGATCAGGTCATCCGGTGGAGGTGCCGGCCTTTGCGGTCGCGGCCTTGGCCTTGGGCGCGGCTTTGGCCTTGACCGTGGCTTTGGGGGCCGGTTTGGCCTTGGCTTCTGCCTTTGGTCTGGCTTCTGCCTTCGGTGCCGGGGCGGGCTTCGGCTTGGCGGCGGCCTTTGGTCTGGCCGTTTTGGCGGCTGCGGGAACCTGCGCTTCGGCTGTCACGGCGCTGCGGGTAAAGACCACGACGCGGCAGGGGTAGTCGGCTTCGGTGCTGCGGTCCAGCACGCCGCTGACCTGCCCCAGATCGCCGCAGGATTCCGCCAGTATCCGCATCAGCCCGGCTTCGGTGGCGCCAAAGGGGTCCAGCGCATTGGTGGTGCGCGGCTGGTGCCCGGCCGAGTGGTCCAGCAGCAAGACCCCGCCCGGCTTCAGGCTCTCGACCCAGGCGCGAAACGCCTTGCCGGGGTCATAGGCATGGTCCCACGAGTTGGAATAGACGAAATCGGCCTTGCCAGCCCAGGCGGGATTGGGCTCGTGGAAATCCCATTGCACGGTGTTGGGAAACTGCGTGGCGGTTTCGGAAATATCGGTGCCGATCACCTCGGCGCCTTTCAGCACGCGGCGAAACCACGCCTGTTCCTTGCCGCGCCGCACCCCGTGGCACAGCCCGAAGCCGACCTGCCCAAGCGCCTCGGTCAGGTGGCGGGCCAGAAAGAAGATATGGCTTTTCTTGACATATTGCGCGCCGAGCTTGGCCTTGTTGCCCGCCTCTTGCACTTTGCGATAGGTGTCATAGTCGGGGTAGGAGAACAGCACGTAATCCTCGCCCTCCTGCCGACTGGCGGTTGCCAGTTGCTCGGCGTCGCTGACAGCGCGCCTGAACATGCCTTTTGCCATGGAAATCTGCCCCTTTTGCCCGCCATTGCGGGTTTTGGCGAAACGATACCGCATCCGCGCGGCGATGCAACCGGGATCGCCGGGCTTGGGCTGTGAAACCGGGCTGGTGGACAAAGCGGCGGGCCAGATGCGCGGATGGCCTGTAAGCCGGATTTTGTTCCAGGACTTGCGTCCCTTCGATGACCATTCCTCTGGCCCCGCCGTTACCGGCGGGATCTAGCTGCCAACCCGGGCCTCTGGGCTGAAGCGTCCCTGTGGCGGTATCTTCGGGCTTGCACCCGATGACCAGCCCACGCGAGGCCCCTATTCGGCATTGCTCCGGGTGGGGCTTGCCGTGCCAGTTCTGTTGCCAGACCTGCGGTGGGCTCTTACCCCGCCGTTTCACCATCACCCCGGACCTTGCGGCCGATGGGGCAGACTGTTCTCTGTGGCGCTTTCCCTCGGGTTGCCCCGGCCGGGCGTTACCCGGCACCCTTGCCTCATGGAGTCCGGACTTTCCTCGCAGGGTTGCCCCCACGCGGTCATCCGGCCATCCGCGCGAGCCGGGGCTTACGCCGGGCGGGGGGTCACGTCAACGGGAAAGCGGTCGGCCAGATCGGTGGCCATCGCCAGATCGACGCTGTCCAGCGGCCCACGCGCCCAGGGGCGGAACCGCAGCCGGAAGGCGGCCAGCAGGGTTTCGGGGGCCAGATCAGGGTAGCCAAAGCCGCGCAGGGCGGCATGGAAGGCCGCCGTATCCACCATGGAGGGCAAGTCTTCCAGATCGACCTGCGGCCAGACCGACAGCCCGGCCCGTGCCAGCCGGTGCCAGTCGAACCGCGGCCCCGGATCACCCTTGCGCCCCGGCGCCATGTCGGAATGGCCGATCAGCCGCTGTGGCGCGATCTGCCAGCGGCCCATCACATCGGCCAGCAAGGCCTCCAGCGCCAGCATCTGCGGCGCGGCAAAGGGTTGGCTGCCGGAATTGGCCAGCTCGATGCCGATGGAGCGCGAGTTCACGTCGCTGACGCTGCCCCAGGCCCCGGCCCCGGCGTGCCAGGCCCGCAACTCCTCGGGAACCAGTGCCAGCACCTCACCGTTTTCGGCAATCAGGTAATGCGCCGAGACCTCGGTGGCCGCGTCGCAAAGCCGGTCGCGGGCTTCGGCGCAACTTGGCATCGCGGTGTAGTGCAGCACCACCAGATCGGGCAGCACCCCATCCCGCCTTGGCCCGCAATTGGGCGAGGGGTATTCAGCGTAAAGCGGCACCGCCCGGCCTTAGTTCAACGCGGCGCGGAACGGTCGCGGATCCCATGAGCAGGCATAACCGTCGCCATCCGGGTCGATGCCCTTGCGGTCCTTTTCCGGCCCGCCTGAGGCCAGGAATTCCTCTTGCGCCTTGTCGGGCGATCCGAATCGGGCACAGGTCTTTTCGGGGTTGTTCAGTTGCAGCGCCGAGCGCTTGTACATCGGCGTGCCAACCGGATGGCTGGTGGACAGCGCGAATTGCACGATGCTGGGGCCAGTATCGCCCACCCGTTCGGGCAGGGCGGTGGGCTGGATCACCTGATACTGGGCGCGGTTGCGCGCCAGCCGCTCGGCATCGGACTGGATGGTTTCGCGCGAGGAAACGGCGCTGAAATCCTGCTCGTCAGAGATCGCCGCCGAACCTGGCGTCACCTCGCCGGACTGTTGCTGGATGCCCATCGGTGCATCGCCGCGCGGCCGGTCTGCCGCCAGCGGTCCGGCCCCGGGTTGCGCGATGGCGCCATAACCGGCGGCCGGTTGTGCCGGAAGGGGCGTGCCCATCGGGCTGCCTTCCGCCGCATTGATCGCCTCGCCCATGCGTTGGGTGGAAAACTCCGGCGTCGCCGGCGCGACCGAGGTGCCATTGGCCAAAGCCGCCTCGCGCTGGCGCAGGTAGGTCGGGTAATCCTGGAACCCGGCACCGGAATCCGGCACCGTGGTGGGGCCGCAGGCGGCAAGGCCAAGGGCCACGAGCATGACAGAGGGCAGACGCATCAAGGTTATCCTGCAAAGCATTTCAGTGGCGCCTTACCACCATTTTTCCGGCTTGGCCACAAAGCCCGCCGCCCGCTCCAGCACATAGGCGTGATTGAGCAAATCCCCTTCCTCCCACGGCCGCCCGATCAGTTGCAGCCCCAGGGGCAGCCCCTGCGCGTCCAGCCCCACCGGCACCGCGATGCCCGGCAGCCCCGCGAGGTTCACCGTCACGGTGAACACATCGTTCAGATACATCTCGACCGGGCTGGCATTGGCCATCTCGCCCAGCCCGAAGGCGGCAGACGGCGTGGCGGGGGTCAGGATCGCATCGACGCCCGCCGCAAAGGCCTGCTCGAAATCGCGCTTGATCAGGGCACGCACCTTGCGGGCGCGGTTGTAATAGGCGTCATAGAACCCCGCCGACAGCACATAGGTGCCGATCATCACCCGGCGCTGCACTTCGGCGCCAAAGCCCTCGGCGCGGGTCTTTTCATACATCTCGGTAATGCCGTCACCCGCCGCCAGCTTGGCGCGGTGGCCATAGCGCACCCCGTCATAGCGCGCGAGGTTGGAAGACGCCTCGGCAGGCGCCACCACATAGTAGGTCGGCAGCGCATACTTGGTATGCGGCAGCGAGATATCGACGATCTCGGCCCCGGCATCGCGCAGCATCGCCGTCCCCGCCGCCCACAGCTTTTCGATCTCGGCAGGCATGCCGTCCATACGGTATTCGCGCGGGATGCCGATCCGTCTGCCACGAATGTCGCCGGTCAGCGCCGCCTCGAAATCCGGCACCGCCAGATCGGCGCTGGTGCTGTCCTTGGGGTCATGCCCCGCCATGCAGCCCAGCATGATCGCGGCATCGCGCACCGTCTTGGTCATCGGCCCGGCCTGATCCAGGCTGGAGGCAAAGGCCACGATACCCCAGCGGCTGACGCGCCCGTAAGTCGGCTTGATCCCGACAATGCCGGTAAAGGCCGCAGGCTGGCGGATCGAGCCGCCGGTATCGGTGCCGGTCGCCGCCAGACACAGGTCTGCCGCCACCGCCGCCGCCGAGCCGCCCGAAGACCCGCCCGGCGTCAACTCGCGGTCATCGCAGCGCCAGGGGTTGACCACCGGGCCATAGCACGAGGTCTCGTTACTGGACCCCATGGCAAACTCGTCCATGTTCAGCTTGCCCAGCATCACCGCGCCCGCACCGAAAAGTTGCGCGGTCACGGTAGATTCGTATTCCGGCTTGAAGCCCTTCAGGATGTTCGAAGCCGCCTGCGACGCAACCCCTTTGGTGCAGAACAGATCCTTGATCCCCAGCGGAATGCCACAGAGCGACGGCGCATTCCCCGCCGCCAGCCGCGCATCCGCCGCCCGCGCCTGTTCCAGCGCAATCTCGGGCGTCTTGTGCACAAAGGCCCCCAGCCCGTCGCCCGCGTCGATGGCGGTCAGACAGGCCATGGTCAGATCGACCGCCGTCAGATCGCCCTTGCGCAAGGCATCGCGGGCCGCCGCAATCGTCAGCTTGTTCGCGCCCATCATTCCACCACCTTCGGCACCGCAAAGAACCCCTCGCGCGCATCCGGCGCATTGGCCAGAATCTGCGCCTGGATATTGCCATCCGTCACCACATCGGCCCGCCGCACCAGCCGCATCGGCGTGACTGATGTCATCGGCTCGATGCCGGTCACATCGACCTCACCCAACTGCTCCATGAAGTTCAGTATCCCCGACAACTCGCCGGCAAGGGCGGCCAGATCGTCCTCCTCCACCCGGATGCGCGCCAGATGCGCCACCCGCCGCGCGGTATCAATGTCGATGGCCATGGCCAAACCCTTTCAGGACTGTTTCGCCCCGTTTAGCCGCGCGCCCAAGCCTGTGCAAGCATCTGCCCGGGCAAAGCTTCTACATTGATCCCGGCGCTCCGCGCGTTCGGGCCTGAAACGCTCCACTGGAGCATTTCCGGGACGGCCCTCACCCCCGCCGGAGGCCCGATCGGCGGTCCCTTGCCCAGCCGGTTAGCGATTGCGCCCATTCCGGTGTAGCCTGCCCCGAACCCGACCCGAAGGAGACCGCAATGCTCATCACCTGGCTCGGCCATTCCGGCTTTCGCATCGAGATCGAACAGGCCACCCTGCTGATCGACCCCTGGCTGACCGGCAACCCGATGTTCCCCGCCGCCCGCCGCGCCGAGGCCTTGCAGGGCGCCACCCACATCCTGCTGACCCACGGCCACGGCGACCATGCCGGTGACGCGCTGGCATTGGCTAAGGAACTGAACATCCCGCTGGTCGGCATTTACGACCTGATCACCTGGTATGAAACCCGCGACGGCGTGCAGGGCATCGGCTTCAACAAGGGCGGCACCGTCACCTTAAACGGCGCGCAGGTCACCATGGTCAACGCCAGCCACTCCTCCTCGGTCAGCAGCGATGCCGGCCCGGTCTATGCCGGGCACGAGGCGGGCTACATGATCGCGGGCGAGGGGCATACGCTGTATCTGTCGGGCGATACCGACATCATGGCCGACATGGGCTGGATGGCCGAGTATCACCAGCCCGACATCGGCATCCTGTCGGCAGGCGGGCATTTCACCATGGACATGAAACGCGCCGCTTACGCTGCCAACAGATATTTCAACTTCAAGACCGTGATCCCCTGCCACTACCGCACCTTCCCGCTGCTGGCGCAGGATGCATCCGAGTTGCGTGCAGGCCTGCCGCCCGGCGTGGCGCTGATCGAGCCGCAGGTGCTGGAGCCGATCCGGTTCTGAGGCGAAAAAGCCGGGGGGCTGTCTGCCCCCCCCAGCCCGGCCACGGGCCGGGCGTTCGTCGCTGAAAACCTTCCACGGATCGGTTTTCCGGGCGCGCCTCACCCCCGAGGATATTTTCACAAAGGTGAATAAAAGGGGGTCAGGGCATGGTCACCACCACCTTGCCGGTGGTCTGGCGGCTGCGCAAAAGCTCCAGCGCCTCGGGGGCACGGGCGAAGGGCAGGGTGGCGCCGATATGCGGGGCCAGGCTGCCCTCGGCAAACCATTGAAACAAGGTGGCGAGGCTTTGGGTCAGCACCTCGGGGCGGAACTTCAGATAGCCGCCCCAATAGAGGCCGATCACCGACAGGTTTTTCACCAGCAGCAGATTGGCCGGGATCTGCGGCACCTTGCCCGAGGCAAAGCCGATGCTCAGCAACCGGCCTTCGGGCTTGCAGGCGCGCAGGGCGTCCAGGAACGCATCGCCGCCTACCGCATCATAGACCACATCGACGCCGCCCAGTGATTTCAGGGCGGCGCGCAGGTCGGGGGCGCCGCTGTCGATCAGCAGATCGGCGCCTGCGGCCTTGGCCACCGCCAGCCGGTCGGCACCACGGGCACTGGCGATCACCCGCGCGCCCATCCGCTTGCCGATCTCGACCGCCGTCAGGCCGACGCCACCGGCCGCGCCCAGCACCAAGAGCGTCTCGCCCGGTTGCAGGCGGGCGCGGTGGTCCAGCGCCAGATGGCTGGTGCCATAGGCGATCTGAAAGGCGGCGGCCTGGGCAAAGCTCATGGCCTCGGGCAGCGGGATGCAGCGGTCGGCGGCAAAGCAGCCATGCGTCGCCAGCCCCCCCTGACCAGCAAACACCGCGACCCGCGTGCCGATGGCGGGGCCTGGGGTGTCGGGGCCAAGCGCCTCGACCGTGCCCGCAAGCTCCATGCCCAGGGTGAAGGGCAGGGCGGGGCAATCCTGATATTTGCCCTCCAGCATCAACAGATCGGCGAAATTCAGCCCACAGGCGGCGATCCGCAAGGCCACCTCGCCCGGTCCGGGTTGCCGTAACGGCAGGTTGCGCAATCGCGGCGGTTGATCAAAGGCATCAAGTTGCAGGGCGTCCATCGGCTTCCTCGACAGTGGGTTTCACCGGGTTTATACACGGACCAGCGCAAAAAATATTTGCTTTTGTGGCCGGAATGGTGGAAAATCTTTTCAAAATGGGAATTTGATTGCATAAACGTTGCAAAACGCAATGCAAAGTGCAAAACCCTTTTTACGCGAGTCCACGTTTACCAAAGCGCCCTTGGGGCGAAAATCGCCCGCCTGCGTGGAATACTTGTTCGCCTGTATAATTGGACATATCCAAAAAGACAGGTTTTGGTGGCAAAAACCCGCCCCATGAAAAAAACTTCATTAACAAAGGAAAAATGCGATTTTGGCATGGAAATTGCTTATGTAAAGGCAAGACACGATGTAACCGAGTGGAGATTTGAATGAAACACCCCGTGGACGCGCATGTTGGCAAGCGTATCCGTCACCGCCGCTGGATGGTGGGCATGACGCAGCAGCAACTGGCCGACCGTGTCGGTATCAAGTTCCAGCAGATTCAGAAGTATGAGACGGGCATGAACCGCGTCAGCGCCTCGCGGCTGTGGGACATTGCCGAAACGCTGGGTGTGGCGATCAGTTTCTTCTTCGAGGGCATCGACGAATCCCGCGAAGCCAGCAAGACCATGGACGGCGATTTTCTGGCCGACAAGGAAGCGCTGGAACTGGTGCGGTCGTATTATTCGATCCCCGAAGCCCAACGTCGCCGCCTGTTTGATCTGGCGCGGGTGCTGAGCGACGCCGCCTGACCTGACTTGACCGGGGCGCTGCGATTGGGTAGCGCCCGAGGGGCAGGCAGGGGGCAATGATGGCAGCAATTTCTGAAGCAGAGCAGCGCGAGCTGATCGCGGTGGCGGCCGAACTGGCCGATGCCGCACGGCAGGCGACGCTGCTGCATTTCCGCGCGCCGGGGCTGGATGCCGAGAACAAGGAAACCGACCGCTTCGATCCGGTGACGGTGGCGGACCGGCTGTCCGAACAGCGCATGCGCGAGATTCTGGCGCGACGTCGGCCGCAGGATGGCATCCTGGGCGAAGAAATGGGCCGCACGGCGGGCAGCAGCGGTCTGACCTGGGTGCTGGACCCGATCGACGGCACCCGCTCCTATCTGGCGGGCACGCCGACCTGGGGGGTGCTGATCTCGGTCGCTGACGAAACCGGGCCGGTCTATGGCCTGATCGACCAGCCCTATATTGGTGAACGGTTCGAGGGCGGCTTTGGCCGGGCCGAAATGGTCGGGCCGCATTGGCGCCGCGCGCTGAAGACCCGGTCGGCGCGGCCGCTGTCCGAATGTATTCTGATGAGCACATTTCCCGAAGTCGGCACGCCGGAAGAAGGTGCCGCCTTTCGCCGTCTGGTGCCGCAGTGCCGCCTGACCCGCTATGGCACCGACTGCTATGCCTACGCGCTGATCGCCGCGGGCCATATTGATCTGGTGGTCGAGGCGGGCTTGCAGGCCTATGACGTGCAGGCGCCGATTGCGGTGATCGAGGCGGCGGGCGGCATTGTCACCGACTGGCAGGGCAGGCCTGCGCCGCAGGGCGGGCGGATTCTGGCGGCGGCCAATGCTGCGGTGCATGCGGCGGCTTTGGCGGTTTTGAACGGCTGAGCCATTCACCTTTGCTCAAATATCCCCCGCGGAGCGTATTAACTTGCAGCGGGTGCCTCCGGCGGGGATATTTTCGCGAAGATGAATGTGGGGGCGGTGTGATGATATCCGAGATTCTGATCCGCGGTGCGGCGGCGGTGGTCACCATGGACCCGGCGCGGCGCGAGATTGCGGGCGGCGATGTGCTGATCCGCGGCGGGGTGATTGCGGCGGTGGGGCAGGGGCTGGCCACCGCGGGCCGGGTGATCGAGGCGCGGGGTTGTGTGGTCACCCCCGGCTTGGTCAACACCCATCATCATTTGTATCAAAGCCTGACGCGGGCGGTGCCGGGCGGGCAGGATGCCTTGCTGTTCGGCTGGCTGAAAACGCTTTACCCGATCTGGGCGCGGTTCGGGCCGGAGGAGATGTTCGTCTCATCTCAGGTCGGGCTGGCGGAACTGGCGCTGTCGGGCTGCTCGATGACCTCGGACCACCTGTATCTGTTCCCCAACGGCGCGCGGCTGGATGACACCATCGCTGCGGCGCGCGAGGTGGGCTTGCGGTTTCATCCGACCCGCGGCGCGATGAGCATTGGCGAAAGCGATGGCGGGTTGCCGCCGGATGCCTTGGTGGAAGGCGAGGCGGCGATATTGGACGACTGCATCCGGGTGGTGGATGAGTTCCACGACGCGTCCGAGGGGGCGATGCTGCGGGTAGGGCTGGCGCCGTGTTCGCCGTTCTCGGTGTCGCGCGATCTGATGCGCGAGGCGGCGCTGCTGGCGCGCGACAAGCGGGTGATGCTGCACACCCATCTGGCGGAAAATGACGAGGATGTGGCCTATAGCCTGGCGAAGTTCGGCTGCCGTCCGGGGCAATATGCCGAAGACCTCGGCTGGACTGGCGACGATGTCTGGCACGCCCATTGCGTCAAGCTGGACGCGGGCGAGATTGGCCTCTTCGCCCGCTCCGGCACGGGCGTCGCGCATTGTCCCTGCTCGAACTGCCGGCTCGGCTCGGGCATTGCGCCGCTTCGGGCGATGCGGGATGCCGGGGTCAAGGTTGGTCTGGGGGTGGATGGCTCGGCCTCCAACGATGCGGGCAACCTTATCGGAGAGGCGCGGCAGGCGATGCTGTTGCAGCGGGTCAGCCTTGGCGCCGATGCGATGAGCGCGCGCGAAGCGCTGGAGGTGGCGACACTGGGCGGCGCGCGGGTGCTGGGGCGCGGCGATTGCGGCGCGCTGGAGCCGGGCAAGCGGGCGGATGTGGCGATCTGGGATGTCTCGGGTATCGAGGCGGCGGGGGCCTGGGATCCGGTGGCGGCGCTGATCCTGTGCGGGCCGCGGGCGGTGCGCGATCTGATCGTCGAGGGGCGGCAGGTGGTGGGCGACGGCCAGTTGCTGACGCTGGACCTGGCCGCCGTGCTGGCGCGGCAGAACCTCCTCGCGCGGCGGTTGATGGGCTGACGCATCGCCCCTTGTGCCGGGCGCCGCAATTCGGGATGCTGGTGCAGCAATCATTCGAACGGAGGACGCATGTCCCACGATTACAACGCCCAGCGCGCCGAAACCTTCGAAACCTTCGAGACCATGGGCAAGGAGATCACCCTGCCCAAGCGCGCGGTGGTCGATTTCCAGTTCTACCCCGAGGAAATCGAGGCCGACTGGGACGGGCTGGAGGCCGCCCTGCGCGAGAAGGGTTTCACCACCACCCGCTATGAGGACGAAGAAACCCTGGACGCCAGCATCGGCCCGATCGAGGTGACGCCCGACTCGATCTGGAAATGGGAGAAGCTTGCCACCGAAGTGGCGCTGAAGTTCGATTTCAACCCCGATGGCTGGGGCATGGTGGAGGACTGACAGGCCAGGGGGCAGCCGGAAAAAGGCTGCCCCGGCCTTGTCCTAGAAGGCGAAGCTGAAGCCGACGATCACGCTGGTATTGTCGTAGTCTTGCGAGACGCCGTGGATCATCGCGTCCGCGAACGAGGACTGGTATTTCACCGCGGTGAACAGGTTGCCCGCGCCCATCTTGTAACGCAGGCCAAGTTCAAGTTGGCCACCCGCCACGGTATCGCTGCCGCCAAACGGTGCCGGGGCGACATACTTGAGGTTGATCGCACCAAGG
Source organism: Rhodobacter ferrooxidans (assembly GCF_000176015.1). Lineage (GTDB taxonomy): Bacteria > Pseudomonadota > Alphaproteobacteria > Rhodobacterales > Rhodobacteraceae > Pseudorhodobacter_B > Pseudorhodobacter_B ferrooxidans. Next base: position 18,932 of record NZ_ACYY01000003.1, read on the forward strand.
CCAGCACCAACATAGGCCTCGGCGGCACCGCCCAGCGGGAAGGCATAGCGGGCATTGAGCATCAGCGAGGTGCTGTCCAGACCCGTGGTGAAGCCGGTGTAATCCACCGATGTGGCCATCAGGTCGAGACCGACCTCAAGCCCCTGCACCCACGAGGTGTTGTAAACGCCGACACCAAAGGTGGTGCCCTGATCGGTATCCCAGTTGCCGGGCCCGTAGCTGAGCGTATTTTCAAGCGATGCGCCGCCATAGATCTCGGCGCTCCAGTTCTGGGCGGCGGCGATGCCGGTCGAGGCGGCAAGGATAACGGCTGTGGTTGCGAGAATTTTTTTCATTTTGCGGACTCCTTCGAATGAATGGAACGCAGGTTATGAACCTGCTTCACAATACACCCGTTGCCAGGCCCAAGGAACCTCATTCGCGGCAATTCACCGATGTTTGTCACAGGGGCCACGGCGGCAAACCGCCACAGCCCCCGGTCGCCGGTCCGGCGTCAGAAGTTGAAGGCGTAGCCGACGATCACGCTGGTGTTGTGGAATTCCTGGGTTACGGCCTTGATCCTGGCATCCTCGAACGCAGCCTGATACTTGACCGCCCCGAACAGGTTGCCCGCTGCCAGTCTGTAGCGCATGCCCAGCTCCACCTGGCCACCGGCCACCACATCGCTGCCGGTATAGGCCGGGAACATGGACGCACCATCGTAGTGCACGTTGATCGCGCCCAGACCAGCCCCGACATAAGCCTCGGCCGCGCCGCCCAGCGGGAAAGCATAGCGGGCATTGAGCATCAGCGAGGTGCTGTCGACGCTGTCAATATCGACGGTATAGCCGACATTGGTGTACATGACGTCGATCCCGAGCGCCAAGCCCTGCACCCAGCCGGTGTTATAGACGCCAAAACCAAGGGTCGTGCCCTGATCGGTGTCGTAAGAGATGCCACCATATTTCAGCGTGTTTTGCAACGAAGCGCCGCCATAGATTTCGGCGCTCCAGTTCTGGGCGGCAGCGATGCCGGTCGAGGCGGCAAGGATAACGGCTGTGGTTGCGAGAATTTTTTTCATTTTGCGGACTCCTTCGAATGAATGGAACGCAGGCTATGAACCTGCTTCACGATACACCCGTTGCCGGGCCCGCGGAACCTCATTCGCCGCAAATTACCGATTTTGCTCAAAGGGGCCGCAGCGGCAAACCGCCACAGCCCCCGGTCGCCGGTCCGGCGTCAGAAGTTGAAGGCGTAGCCGACGATCACGCTGGTGTTGTGGAATTCCTGGGTTTCGCGCTTGATCCTGGCATCCTCGAAAGCAGCCTGATACTTGACCGCCGCGAACAGGTTGCCCGCCGCCATTTTGTAGCGCATGCCCAGTTCCAACTGGCCACCGGCCACCACATCGCTGCCGGTAAAGGCCGGGTAAGCCGACGCACCGTCGTAGTGCACGTTGATCGCGCCCAGACCGGCCCCGACATAGGCCTCGGTCGCGCCGCCCAGCGGGAAGGCATAGCGGGCGTTCAGCATCAGCGAGGTGCTGTCAACACTGGTCGGATACCCGATATAGCCGACATTGGTGTACATGACGTCGAGCCCGAGCGCCAAGCCCTGCACCCAGCCGGTGTTATAGACACCAAAACCAAGGGTCGTGCCCTGATCGGTGTCGAAAGACATGATGCCGTATTTCAGCTTGTCTTGCAGCGACACCCCGCCGTAAATCTCGGCGCTCCAGTTCTGGGCGGCGGCGATGCCGGTGCTGGCGGCAAGGATGAACGCGGCAGTCGCAAACAACTTCTTCATCTGACTCTCCAGATATTAAGGCCAATCCGGTCCTGAGGATCGGCAGTTCGACTATAATGATGCGCATCCTAGTCGTATTTTCGACAAAAGAGAACACGCGGCCCGGAAAAGCCCGTTCCAGTTGCTGTGCCGCATATCAGCCGCGGCGGCTGCCGGGGTCGATCAGCGACAGCACCACCAGCACGGCAGCAGCACCGACATAGACGTAAAGCCCGGGTTCGATGTAGGGCTGTACCGCTTTCAGGATCGCCTGCCAGTCGCCGGTGGTCGGCAACGGCAGGCCGTAGGTCTGCGCCTTGGTCATCGCGCCATTGGCGACATAGCCGATCACCCCCAGCGGCGCCGCCCCCGTCAGCAGCGCAAGCACCCGCGGGGCCAGCCCGAACAGCGCCACCAGCGCCAGAAACCCCGCCAGCGCGAAGGTGGCAAGGAAAGACAACAGCAGGCTGTAGCCGTCCTTGCCCTCGGCGCCGGTCATCTGGCCCAGCAGGTCGTTGGGGGTAAAGCCCTGGCCGGTGGGCAGCGCCAGCCACGGCAGCCAGAAGCTGATGGCGATGGCGGCGGCAAGCAGGGTGACAAGCGGAGTGAAGCGCATGGCGATGGGCCTTTCGCGGAAGGGTCGCGGCCACCCTAGGCGCGGGGACGGGCTGGCGTAAAGCACCATTGCTGTCGCAGGGGCGGCTACCCCCGCCGCTGGCCCGCCACCCAGACCGCCCGCACCGCCCGGTCATCGCCCAGCATGATGGTGGGAAAGATTGCCTGCCAGATATCGCCCGCCCGTGCCGTGGCCTGGGCAATGGCGGGGGTCGAGGCAAGGTCGATCGCCACCAGATCGGCCTCCATCCCCGGTGCGATATTGCCGATCTGGTGGCCTGCGTGCAGCGCCCGGGCCGAACCCACCGTCGCCAGCCACCACAGTTGCGCCGGATGCAGCGCCGCCCCCCGCAGTTGCGCCACCTCATAGGCCGCAGCCATAGTGCGCAGCATCGAAAACGACGACCCGCCACCGGTGTCGGTGGCAAGGCCGATCCGATGCCCCGCAGCCTGCAACCCCGCCATGTCGAACAACCCCGAGCCGATGAAAGTGTTCGAGGTCGGGCAATGGATCAGGCTGGCATCCACCGCGCGCAGCCGGTCCTTCTCGCGCGGGGTCAGGTGGATGGCGTGGCCATATATCCCGCGTGGCCCCAGCAGGCCGAAGGCCTCGTAGCTGTCCAGATAATCCCGTGCCTTGGGGAACAACTGCCGCACCCAGGCAATCTCGTCATGCTGCTCGCTCAGATGCGTCTGCATCAGGCAGTCGGGATGCTCGGTCCACAGCGCCCCCAAGGCCGCCAGTTGATCGGGGCTGGAGGTGGGCGAGAACCGCGGCGTGATGACATAGCCCAGCCGGTCCACCCCGTGCCACTTTGCCAGCAGCGCCTTGCTGTCGTCATAGGCGCTTTGCGCGGTATCCCGCAGCCCCTCGGGGGCGTTGCGGTCCATGCAGGTCTTGCCGGCCCAGACCCTTTGCCCGCGCGCTTGCGCCTCGGTCATGTAAGCCTCGACCGAGGCCGGATGGATGGTGCAATAGCTGGCCACCGAGGTGGTGCCGCAGGCCAGCGTCAGATCGAGATGCCGTGCCGCCAGCGCCCGCGCATATTCGGGGTCGGCAAAGCGCATCTCCTCGGGGAAGGTATAGCTGTTCAGCCAGTCGATCAGCCGCTTGCCCCAACTGGCGATGATCGCGGTCTGCGGATAATGCGCATGGGCGTCGATGAACCCGGCCGAGATCAGCGCCGACCCATGATCCGTCACCCGCGCCTGCGGATAGGCCGCCCGCAACGCCGCCGCCGCCCCCACGGCGCGGATCATCCCGGCCTCGACCAGCACCGCCTCGTCCAGCCTTGCCGCCTGCGCTCCGTCACGAAACGGGTCGCCGGGAAAGGACAACACCTGCCCCAATATCAGCTCTGCCATCCGCCATTCCCCTGCCTGTTGCCGCCAGCCTAGCCGCATTTGCCGCCCGGGTAAATTTCCCTCAGGCCCTGTCGTTCCGCCGCGGCTTGCCCTAAGGTTTTGCCAAACCGAAAGGGGCGGCGGCATGGCGGAATTCGAAGCTCAGACCGAAGTGCGCGAGGACGACCCGCTGGAGGCGCGCCGCGTCGCCGCCGTACTGGATGCCGTTGAAGCGGGCGATGTGGCGCGGCTGACCGACCTGCTGGAACCCTTGCACGCCGCCGACATTGCCGACCTGCTGGAACAGATCAGTTCCGCCGACCGCCGCGACCTGTTGCGGCTGTGGTCGGGCGAGATCGACGGCGAGATTCTGTCGGAAATCGACGAATCGATCCGCGAAGAGGTGATCGACAGCCTGCCGCGCGACGTGCTGACCGATGCGGTGCGCGAACTGGATACCGACGATGTCGTCGATATTCTGGAAGACCTGGAGGAGCCGCAACAGGCGCTGATCCTGAACTCGCTGGAATCGGTGGACCGGGTGGCGGTGGAACAGGCGATGGCCTTCCCCGAAGGCTCGGCCGGCCGCCTGATGCAGCGCGAAGTCGTGGTGGCCCCCGATCACTGGACCGTGGGCGAGGCGATCAGCTTTCTGCGCGATGCGCCCTATCTGCCCGACCAGTTCTATCATGTGATCCTGGTCGATCCGCGGATGAAACCGCAGGGCTATGTGACCCTTGGCCGCCTGCTGTCGTCGCGCCATGACGTGCCGCTGCGCGAGATTGTCGAGGACAGTTTCCGCACCGTCAGCGCCACCGATGACGAGGCCGACGTGGCCTATATCTTCAACCAGTATCACCTGATCTCCTGCCCGGTGGTCGATGCCAATGACCGGCTGGTGGGGGTGATCACCATCGACGACGCGATGAACGTGCTGGACGAGGAACACGAGGAGGACATGTTGCGCCTTGCCGGGGTGGGCGAGGAAAGTGCCATCTCCGACCGGGTTTACGAGACCACCCGGCAACGCCTGCCCTGGCTGTTCATCAACCTGCTGACCGCGATCCTGGCCAGCATGGTGATCTCGCAATTCTCCGACACCATTGCGCAACTGGTGGCGCTGGCGGTGCTGATGCCGATCGTGGCCTCGATGGGCGGAAATGCGGGCACCCAGGCGCTGACGGTGGCGGTGCGGGCACTGGCCACCCGCGATCTGACCGGCTCGAACGTCTGGCGGGTGATCGGGCGGGAAACCGTGGTCGGGTTGGTGAACGGGCTGTTCTTTGCCGCGGTGATGGGGGCGGTGGGCTGGTTCTGGTTCGGCGATGCCCGGCTGGGGGCGGTGCTGGCGGCGGCGATGGTGGTCAACCTCTTGGTGGCGGGCATGGCGGGCATCATGGTGCCGGTGCTGATGGACAAGGCCGGGGTCGATCCGGCGCTGGCGTCGGGCACGTTTGTGACCACAGTGACCGATGTGGTGGGGTTCTTCGCCTTCCTCGGGCTGGCCACGCTGTTCCTGCTATGACCCTTGCCGCTGAAAAAGCCGCCACCCGCACCGCCGCCTTCGCCACCCGCAAGGCCGCCTTCGCCGCGGGGCAGGGCCAGGCGGCCGAGTTGCTGGCCGACTGGCTGGCGCCGCATGCGGGCAAGGTTCTGGCCGGCTACATGGCGATGCGCACCGAGATCGACCCCACCGCCGCCATGGCCGCCCACCGCGGCCCGGTCTGCGTGCCGGTGATCGCAGGCCCCGCCCAGCCCTTGAAATTCCGCGAATGGACCCCCGGCTGCGAAATGATCCCCGGCGAATTCGGCGCCCTGATCCCCGCCGAAGGTGCCTGGCTGGACCCACAAGTGCTGATCGTGCCACTGCTGGCCTTCGACGCGCGGGGTTATCGCCTCGGCTACGGCGGCGGCTTCTACGACCGATCGCTGCAAGGCTTGCGCGCCCGCCACCCGGTGCTGGCCACAGGTTTCGCCTTCGCCGCCCAACAAATCCCGCAAGTCCCCATCGACGCCACCGACCAGCGGCTCGACGCCATCCTCACCGAATCCGGCCCGGTTCGGCTTTCATCTGTTCTCTAAATATCCCGGGGTCCGGGGCAGAGCCCCGGCTGCTTGCCTCAATGCGCAATCGCCTCGTCGCGTACGAACATGTTGGCCCAGGCCCTGTCGATCAGCTCGGGGGTCATCTGATACGGCAAGCCCTCGAACTCGCAGATCGCGATCATCTGGTCGATCAGGAAGATCGGCTGATAGTTGGCATACAGGTTGTCGATGGTCGGATACTTCACCTTCAAAAGGTGCAGCAACGCCCGCTCGTCCAGCGGCATCTTGCGCTTGCGCGCCATCATCGCGAAAATCTTCAGGAAATTCTCCTGATCCGGCCCGTCGATCTTGATCTTGAAGAAGATCCGCCGCAACGCGGCCCCGTCGAAAATCTCGTTGGGGTGGAAGTTGGTGGAAAAGATCACCAGCGTGTCAAACGGCACGGTGAACTTCTCGCCCGATTGCAGCGTCAGGATATCGCGGCTTTCTTCCAGCGGCACGATCCAGCGGTTGACCAGCTTCTGCGGCGGCTCGGCCTGACGGCCAAGGTCGTCCACGATGAAGATGCCGCCGGTCGATTTCAACTGCAACGGCGCCTGATAGGTGCGCGCGGTGGGGTTGTAGGTCAGGTCGAGCATTTCAAGGCTGAGTTCGCCGCCGGTGATCACCGAAGGCCGCTCGCAATAGACATAGCGGTTGTCGAACCGGTTCGAGGTGCGGCGCAGGCTGGAGGGGTCGTCCACCGCCTCCTCGGCCTTGGAATGGACGATCGGGTCATAGACCGTGATCACCTGACCCGAGTATTCCAGCGCGCGGGGCACATAGATCTTGTCACCCAGCGCGTCGCGGATGCCGTTGGAAATGCTGGATTTACCGTTGCCGGGCGGGCCATACATCAGGATCGACCGACCGGAGGTCACCGCAGGGCCAAGGTTCTGGATCAGGTCTTCGGGCAGGATCAGATGCCCCATCCCCGACAGCAATTGCTTGCGCGACAGCTTCATGTTGCGCACCGACTGGCGCTTGACCTGTTCCTTGTAGGCCTCCAGCGGGATCGGCAGCGCGCCGTAATATTCCGATTGCGCCAGCGCATCCAGCGCGCGGGCCTTGCCGGCATCGGTCAACTGATAGCCCATCTCGTTGCCCGAGGTGGCGTGCAGCGTGCCCGTCGCCTCCAGCAGCCGCTGGCTGCGGGCCAGATCGACCAGTTCCTGCGTCGCCGGGATCATCAGGCAGATCGCCTTGCTGATTTCCGACACCAGGTCCAGGTTCATCCGGAACATGGTCTTCAGCAGGATGTCGCGCATCATCACCATCGACAGCCCGGTTTCGGCCATGGTGCGCGGCGCAATCGGTGCCAGCACGTTGGGCGTAACCAGATCGGGCGGGGTTTGAACGTTCATCGGCGTCACCTCGGGCATATATGCAGGGCCGGGCACGAAGGGATCGGCGCGGCGGTCAGCAGCCAGTGAAGCAGGTCAGTGCAGCAAAATTGCGGCGAAAAGATAGAAAACCAGCGTCGCTGACAGCGCCAGCCCCATCGGAAACTTGGCATGGGTCCAGCTTTCCCAATCCGGCGTCATCCGCCGCACCGCGGGCAGCGCGCGCATGGCGCGGTGGCCGACAAACGCGGCAATCAGGCAGGCCGAGAACAGCAGCAGCACAAACCGCAGATCGCCGCCCACGAAGAACGGCGCCATGGCGGCGGCGAATTTGGCATCACCGGCCCCCACCATCTTCAGGATGGTGACCACGAAGCCGACGCCCAGCACGATGGCCCCCAAGGCCCAGCCCCAGCCCCAGGTTTTCAGCCCCAGCGCGCCGAACGCCACCAGCCCGCCGCCGACGACCAGATAAACCGCCGCCAACGCCAGCACCGCCTTGTTGGGAATTTTCATGAACTTCATGTCCGACCAGGCCACCCAGACGGCGATCGGCAGAACGAAGGGCAGCAGGGTCAGCGCGACGGTCGGGGTCATCTCAGTTGGTCACATTCGCATCAAGGGCAGCCAGGCTGCGCGCGGCGGCCTCGAAATGCTGCGGGTGAGTATCGACGGCTTCGTGCAGCAGACCCTTGCCCACCGTCACGTCGCCCTGCTTGATCGCGGTCAGCGCCAGCGTGTAAAGCAGTTCCGCCCGCTCGGTCTGGGTCATCTCCAGCACCGGCATGTCGTATTTGCGCTGCGCCCCGCGGGCCAGGATCAGGTTGTTCTTGGCGGTGAACAGGGTGCTGTCAAAGGTGATCGCCTCCAGAAACAGCTTTTCCGCCCCGGCATAGTCCGAGCGCGTCAGTTTGGAATACCCCCAGTTGTTCAGCACGCCTGCCGGTTTGGTGGTCAGACCGGCGGCGATTTCATAGAAACTGTCGGCCTTCTTCCAGTCTTTCTTGCTGTCGGCCACCATCGCTTCCAGCCGGTAACGCTCGTAGGTCTCGTGCGTCGGCGGCACCTGGTTCAGCTCTGCCTCGGCGCGTTTCCAGTCGTTGGTGCGGATCAGCGCATCGGCCAGCGCCACCCGGTCGTCACTTGTGCCCTCGGGCGAGGCCACGACCGTGGTCCAGACCGCCACCGCCTCGGAGGCCTTGCCCGCCTTGACCAGCGATTTCGCCAGATTGCGCTTCAGGTCGATCCGGTCCGGGTTGGCGGCCGAGGTCTTGGTGAAATAGGCCACGGCCTCGTTCGGATCGCCCACCGTCAGCATGATGTCGCTGAGGTTGGATTCGTCGATCACATTGACGCTTTGCATGGCACGCGCGGCGGCGGCGTCGCGGTTGCCGCCACAGGCGCTTAGCGCCACCGTGCCGCAAAGGCACAGGGCAATCATTCCGGGGTGGCGCATTTTGCGTCCTTTTACTGCTCGTCACGAACCCGTCGGTTACAGCGAGGACAGCAGGTCATATTGTCCCTGCCCACGACGAACCAGCGAGAAACTATGGGTAGCCTCGGGTTCTGTATAACCGGAATTTTCCGATTGCGCGATAGCCAGCCGCAGATTTTCGCGGATCGAGTCCGTTTCGCCACTGTCCAGCGCGAAAGCCTGCTGAAACACCACCCGCGCCTCGGCCGGCTTGCCGCGTTCCATCAGCACCACACCAAGGTTGTTCTGGGCGGGCACAAAGCTGGGGTCCAGCTCGACCGCGCGGCGCAAAAGCTGTTCGGCCTGGCCCAGGCGGCCCAGATGCAGGTTGGCCGAGCCCAGCGCCGACAGCACATCGACGTTCATGCCCTGTTCGGCCGCGGAACGCAGATAGGCCCGCAGCGCCAGCTCGTATTCGCCCGCCGCCATCAGCCGGTGGCCCACCAGCAATCCGTCCACCCCCTGGCCATGCGCGTCCGAGCCGGGCGGCGCGTTGCGGGCAGCATCGGCAGCCGAAAGGCCGCCCGTCGATTGACAGGCGGCCAGAAGGGAAAAGCACAGCAGGCAAACAACGGCACGCGTCATGCGGTTCTGGTCTCAGTTGCTGGTCGCTGACAGCGTGACAGCAATATTGTGGATCGACGGGCCGATCAGGATGATCAGCAACGGCGGCAGAGTGAACAGCATTGTGCCCAGTGTCAGCTTGGTCGGCAAGGTGTTTGCCTTCTCTTCGGCCCGCATCACGCGTTTGTCACGCATTTCCGCCGAATACACCCGCAATGCCTCGGCAATCGAGGTGCCGAAGGTGGCCGATTGCACCAGCGTCGTCACGAAAGACGCCACATCAGCGATGCCCACCCGTTCGGACATGTCGCGCATCACCGTGGTGCGTTCCTTGCCGGCCTTGATTTCCTGCGCCACCATGTCGAATTCGTCGGCCAGCGCCGGATAGCCGGCCCGGCTTTCGCGCGCCACCCGGATGATCGACTGGTCCATCGACTGCCCGGCCTCGACGCAGACCAGCATCATGTCCAGCGCGTCGGGAAAGCCGCTGACGATCTCGGCCTGGCGCTTCTTGACCCGGCTGTTGACCCAGTATTGCGGCAGGTAATAGCCCACAGCCCCCGGTCCGATGGTGGACAGGATCATGGTCTGGGTGCTGACCGTGCCCTGGGCCGACATGAACAGCGTGTAGATCACCCCCAGCACCAGAAGGCCGATGCCCAGCACCAGTTGCGCAAAGTGGAACATCCGCACCGAATTCTTGGCGCGATAGCCTGCGCGCAGCATCTTCAGCCGCGAGGCGGAAAGCTCGGCTTCGTCCTGCGGTTCCAGAAAGTTGGCGAATTTCTGCAGCTTGTCGGCCTTGTCGCCCAGCCGCAATGCTGCTCCGGGGGTGGCTGCGGTGCCGGTGGTTCGCTGCGCCTTCAGCTTCTCGAACGGCTCGGGCTTTTTCTTCAAAAGCGTCGGCAGCACCGCCAGCATCAGCAGCAGACCCAGGCCCCCCACCACCACGAGCGGCCCCAGCGGCCCAATGGTCTCGATCAGTATCGTGTTGATCTTGCCTAGAATTTCCATGATTTCATCAAACCTTGATATTGACCATCATCTTCATGAAGATGACGTTGATCGTCAGGAACACCCCCACCACCAGCGCCGCCGGAACGAAGGCCGAGGTTTCCTTGACCTTGTCGAAATAGTCGGGCTTCAGCATCAGGATCATCACCAGCGCGCCGATCGGGAAGGCCGACAGGAACATGCCCGACCATTTGGCCTCGGCGGTGATGGCTTTCACCCGGCGGAACAGCTTGAAGCGGGCGCGGATCACCTTGGCCAGACCTTCGAGGATCTCGGCCAGGTTGCCGCCCGATTGCTGCTGGATGGTCACGGCCACCGACAGAAAGCGCAGATCCTGGTTGTCCATCCGCTCGGCAAAGGCTTTCAGGCTTTCGGTGACGTCACGCCCGTAAGCCGCCTCGTCACCGATGATGCCGAATTCGGTGCCCAAGGGGTCGGCCACTTCCTTGGAAACAATGGCGATGGCCGAGGCGAAGGGGTGGCCCACCCGCAGGCTGCGCACCATCAGTTCCACCGCGTCGGGAAGCTGCTCCTCCATCAGCGCGATGCGCTTCTTGGCCTTGCCGTTGACCCAGACATAGACCCCGCCGATGCCCATGGCGATGGCCACCAGAATCCGCACCTGCGTTGGCGCCTGCGTGCCGATGGTCAGGCCCAGATAGCTGAACACCGCCAGCAGCCCCATGATGCCGATCAGCGCCAGCGGCGAGAAGGCGATGTTGGCCTTTTGCGCCTTTTCCGCCAGGATCGAATACAAGGGGATGCCGCGCGCCTTCAGGTGCTGCGACATTTCCTTGCGCAACTGTTCCAGCACCTGTTCGCGGTTGGAGTTCTTTTCCAGCAGCGCCAGACGGCGGCTGACCCGGCTGTTCAGGCTGATCGACTTGCCGAACACCGTCAGATAGATACCCTCGACCAGCATCACCACGGCGACGAAGATCAGGATGTAGATGATGGGGGCTGCACTCAGTTCCATGATGATCCTCAGGCGATGGGTTCGTAAAGCGAGGCGGGCAGGTCATAGCCCCACGAGCGGAAGCGTTCCGAGAAGTGCGAGCGCACCCCGGTGGCGTTGAAGCGGCCGATGATCTTGCCATCGGGCGCCATGCCAAGCCGCTCGTAGCGGAAGATTTCCTGCATCGAGATCACCTCGCCCTCCATGCCGGTGATTTCGGTGATCGAGGTCATCCGGCGCGAGCCGTCCTGCAGGCGGCTGGCCTGCACGATCAGGTTGACGGCGGCGGCGATCTGGCTGCGCACCGCCTTCAGCGGCATCTCGATGCCGGCCATGGCGACCATGTTTTCAAGTCGGCTGATACCGTCGCGCGCCGAGTTGGCGTGGATCGTGGTCATCGAGCCGTCGTGGCCGGTGTTCATCGCCTGCAACATGTCGATGACCTCTTCGCCGCGGGTTTCACCGACGATGATCCGGTCAGGCCGCATCCGCAGGGCGTTGCGCAAGCAGTCGCGCTGGGTCACAGCACCCTTGCCTTCGACGTTCGGGGGGCGGCTTTCCATCCGGCCCACATGCACCTGTTGCAGTTGCAATTCGGCGGTGTCTTCGATGGTCAGCACCCGTTCGCTGTTGTCGATGAACGACGACAGCGCGTTCAGCGTGGTGGTTTTCCCCGAACCCGTGCCGCCCGACACGATGATGTTCAGCCGGGTCGAAACCGCGGCCTGCAGATAGGCGGCCATTTCCTCGGTGAAGGCACCAAAGCGCACAAGGTCTTGAATCCCCAGCTTTTCCTTCTTGAATTTCCGGATGGACACCAGACTGCCATCCACCGCGACGGGGGGCACCATGGCGTTGAAACGGCTGCCGTCGGCGAGCCGCGCGTCAACGTAGGGGTTGGATTCATCGACCCGGCGGCCCACGGCGGACACGATCTTGTCGATGATCCGCAGCAGGTGGCGCTCGTCCTTGAAGGTGATGTCGGTCAGTTCCAGCTTGCCGCCGCGTTCCACGAAGATGCGGTTGGGGCCGTTCACCAGAATGTCGTTGACCGATTCATCCTTCAGCAGCGGCTCCAGCGGGCCAAGGCCCATCACCTCGTCGTAAAGCTCCTGGTTCAGGGTGGTGCGGTCGTCCTTGTTCAGCGCGACGCTCATCTCGTCCAGCGCTTCCGAGACGATGGCGGCGATCTCGACCTTCAGGCTGGCCTCGGACGCGGTTTCCAGCGCGGCCAGGTTCAGGCTTTCCAGCAGGCGCTTGTGCAGTTCCACCTTCAACTCGGCCAGCCGGTCGCGGCGTTTCTTTTCCTTGTCGGCAGCAACGGCTTCGGCCGCCGGGCGCTGCGGCGCGGTGCCCATGCTGCTGCGCGGCTGCATCAGCGGCTTGGCCACCGACGACGGCGCATGGCCCGCGGCCGAGGCGGCCCCGACCGGTGCCATCGGTGCCGGGCGTCCGGCTGCATCTGGTTTCTTGAAACGTGAAAACATCGTTAAGCCCCCTTGGTCACTCAGCCCTTGCCGGACTCGACCGCCTTGTTCAGTTCAAACAGCGAGGTCGCCAGCTTGGCGATTTCCTTGCGCAGCGGATTTTTCGCGGCGTTTTCAGCCAGCGGCAGGCCGTGGTCATTGGCCTGTGTCACCTGCACGCCGCCATCGGGCAGTTGCAGCTCGATGGTGATATCCAGGCTTTCGGCCATCCGCTTCACCCGGCCCTTGGCCGACAGATCGGTGAATTTCGGCGCCCGGTTCAGCACATAGCGCAGCTTTTCATGCGGCAGCGCCTCGGCTTTCAGCGCCCGCACCAGCCGCAGCACGTTCTGCGCCGAGCGCAGGTCAAGCTCCAGCAGCGCGAAATACACATGCGCGCGGTTCAGCACGGTCTCGGTCCAGCTGATGATGGTCGAGGGCATGTCGATCACCACGAAATCGAAATTGGCCTGCGCCATGTCGATGATCCGGCCGATGTCGTCGGGCTGCACGATATCCAGCGGCAGCATGTCGGCAGGGGCGGTGAACACCGAAAGCCGGTCGTTGAAGGTCAGCATGGCCTGCAGGAACGCATCGCTGTCGGTGTGGGCGGTGTCGGACAGGATCTCGAACACCGCTTCCTTGCGCGGCAGGTCCAGATAGGTCGAGGTGGCCCCGAACTGGAAATCCAGATCAATCAGGCAAACCCGCGTCGCCTTGGTCTTGTCGGCAATCGCCAGCTCCCAGGCGAGGTTGGTGGCGAAGGTGCTGGCACCGACGCCGCCGGCCAGCCCATGCACCGGCAACACCACGCCGTTGCGGTCGCCCTTGGCCTTGAAGGCGGGGGCGTGGTGGTCGCCCTCCTCGTCATCGCGCGGCGCAAAGTTCGGTGCGGCCTGGGCGGTGGGGGCAGGGGCGGGCTTGCGGATCTTCTCGATGGTTTCGTGCAGCGCGCCTTCGGGCAGCGGGTAGGGCAGGAAATCGTCGGCCCCCAGCCGCAAAAGCTGGTGCAGCGCGATCGGGCTGACCTGATCTGCGATCAGCACCACCTTGATGTCGCGGCCCTTGGCGGTCTTGATGATGTCGGTGATCCGGCTCAGATCGGCCTCGTCCTGCGCATCCACCGCCACCGCCACGAATTGCAGCGTTGCCGCATCGGGCTGGCCAAGGAAGGTCAGGGCGTCTTCAAACGACAGGTCGCCCCAGCTTTCGCCAAGCTCGATTTCCATGTCGTCGATCAGCAGATCGAAATTCTGCACGTCGCGCGAAATCGTGCACGCCACGATGGGTGCGGGGTCCGGCGATAGATTAGCCACGCTGCTCATTGCCTCTCGTCCTTCCAGTGACAGGCCTTCGGGCTGTCATTGCCGCCTGGGGACCCGCGTTCCGCGGCCTTTGGCGACGATCAAACCCGGAAACCTGTGCGCAGCCTTTTGGCGCGCGGTTGTTCCCATTGGAGTGAAGATGGTGGACAATGTGGGCGAGAATGGGGCTAAAAGATCGTTATTCTTTGATTTTAGCACTTCTCGAAACGGACGGGGCGGAATGTTTCGGCCCCGTCCGAGAGTTCGGGCGGCTTAGCTGCCCGGGTTGGTCTGGGTCACGATCTGCTTGTTGCTGGGATGCGGACGCGCCGCCAGCTCAAGGTAGTTGCGCATGATGACGGCAGCGTATTTGCCGTTCAGGATCAGCGGGTGGTTCTGCACAAAGCCCGAGACCTCGGTCACAGTGCGGCGGTTGCGCACTTCGGGGCCAAGGGTATCGACCACCGGCCGGGTTTCGCCATAAGACACCATCGCCTCCAGCCGCGAACGGCTGATGCCACGGCTGTTCAGGTAAGACACCACCGCGCGGGCGCGTTTCAGCCCCAGCGCGTGGTTGTAGCCGTTCGAGCCAACGCGGTCGGCGTGGCCGTAAACCCGGAAGCGCACTTCGGGGAACTGCCGGATCCAGTTGGCCTGCTGGTCAAGGGCGGCCTGCGCCGCACCGTCCAGCACTGCCGAGTTGAACTCGAAATTCACCGTCGTCGGCACTTCGGCGGCAAATCGGCCGCCCAGCGCCACGGCATAATCCAGCTGACCCGACTGGATCAGCGTGTTGTTCATGGTGGCGTTGCCGAAATCGCCACCTTCGGTGTTGATCCCCAACTCGCCGTTGGCGCAGGCGGTCAGCAAAAGAAGTGCCGCCCCGACTGCCATGTGACGCATTTGCCCCCGCATCGCCTACTCCATCACATAGCCATAAGAGCCACTGAAATCCTGCCGCGCCACTTCACCGGTCGCACCGCGGGCACCGCTGGTCTTGCCAAACAGGAACAACTCGCGTTCCGTCGGGATGCGGATCCGGTCGGTGGGCAGGGCCAGCGCCTCGCCCCGGGTCGGGGTCACCAGATGCGGCGTCACGATGATCACCAGCTCGCTTTGCGCCCGCTGGTATTCGGCGCTGCGGAACAGCGCGCCCAGGATCGGAATGTCGCCCAGCCACGGCACCTGGCCGTTCAGGTCGCGGAAGTCGTCCTGCAACAGCCCGGCGATGGCAAAGCTTTCGCCGTCGCGCATCTCGACCGTGGTCGAGGTTTCGCGGCGTTTGAAGGCGTTCAGGGTGAAGCCCGCGTTCTGCACTGTCACCGTGCTGTCGATCGAGGACACCGCGGCGTTGATCGTCAGGTTGATGATGTCGCCATCGACCACCACGGGGGTGAAGTTCATCTCGACCCCGAAGGGCTTGTATTCGACCGAGATCGACCCCGAGCCATCGGCCACCGGGATCGGATATTCGCCACCGGCCAGGAACTTGGCCTCTTGCCCCGACAGCGCGGTCAGGTTCGGTTCGGCCAGCGTGCGCACGACGCCTTTGGATTCAAGCGCTTCCAGCAGCACGGCAAATTGCAGCGATCCGGCGGAAAAGCCGATGGTGGCCACGCCTTCGCTGTTGTCTGCCCCGGATTGGCTGGTGCCGGCGAACACGCCATCGCGGGTGCCGCCCGCGGTGAACTGGCCAGAGCCGGCGTTCACCCCGACATTGCCACCGCCGGTCGAGCCGTTGATTGCCAGCGAGGCCGACAGGTTCTTGGCCACCGAGCGCTGCATTTCGGCAAAGCGCACCTTCAGCATGACCTGCTGGGTGCCACCGACGCTCATCAGGTTCGACACCCGTTCGGGCGCATAGCGTTCGGCCAGATCCAGCGCGCGGTCCAGCTTGGCGGTCGAGGAGACGGTGCCCGACAGCACGATGCCGTCATTGGCGGTGCGCACCTCGATCAGTTCGCCGGGCAGGATCTGGCGCAGCCGCTCCTTGAATTCGGCGACATCGGGGCTGACCTGCACCTCGACGTTGGAAATCAGCCGCCCGTCCGGCCCCAGCAGGGTCAGCGTGGTGCGGCCCGGCGCCTTGCCCAGCACATAGATCGACTTGTCCGACAGGGTCGAGATATCGGCAATGCCGGGGTTGGCGATCGAAAGTTCGGCAAAGGGCACATCACTTTCAACCACGACCGCCCGGTTCAGCGGCACCTCCAGCGCGCGGGAGGCAGAACCTTCCATCACCCGCAGGGATTGCGCCGCAACGGGGGACAGCGCCGTGGTCGCCAGGGCAAGACCCAGCAATCCGGCTGTCCAGAAATTACGCATAAACATGTGACCTGCCTTTCCGATCACGCCTCTCGGCGGGTCTTGACTGCCCGCTCCGTCATCTACCTTGCCGGAAACCTTATTTTTAAGCAAGAATCAAATGCTTGAGGGGTGCAGCTACTGTGGATAACTTGCAACAGATGCAAGGAATGGAAAAAAGCGCAGGGCGCGGCCCCTTGATCAGGTGACCGCGCCCCGAATCTGTCCCCGAGCCGTTCAGTTTGTGCAAGGGATCGGGATATCCACCACATCGGCGCCCTTGCGGGTCTTGACGCTGCACACCCGCTCTGCGACCGGCACCTCGGCGGCGGCTTGCTGCTCGATGCCCAGCAGGCTGCGGCTGTCCACCTCGACCAGACCGGCGACGCTGGCATCGTTGGCCCCCACCAGCGACAGCGCAAG
The DNA here is from genome assembly GCF_000176015.1 of Rhodobacter ferrooxidans. GTDB lineage: Bacteria > Pseudomonadota > Alphaproteobacteria > Rhodobacterales > Rhodobacteraceae > Pseudorhodobacter_B > Pseudorhodobacter_B ferrooxidans. The sequence goes on from NZ_ACYY01000003.1 coordinate 35,587, forward strand.
CTTGCCGGTGGCCTGAGCCTGCGCCAGCCGCGCCACTTCTTCGGGCGAGGCCTCGACGGTAACGGTGGCGGCAACCACAGCAGAACCCGAGCGGTCGTCATTGGCCATCTGATCGACGGCGATGATCTTGATGGTGGATTCGATCAGCCGCGTCATCTCGCCGCCGACGCCGGCATCATTGGCGGTGCCGGTCCAATAGACATCGACATTGTCGCCCGGATGCAGGAAGCCCGACACGCCCGAGGTGGCATCGACCTTGATGGCAAAGGCGCGCATGCCCTTGGCCAGACGTGCGGTCAGACCGGCATCCTGGCCCGGCTCGGTGACCTTGACGGCCAGCAGCGGCTCGAATTTCTCCATCTGGCGCAGCACGAAACGCTGGCCGACGGCATTGGCCGGGAACAGCAGTGCCTCATCGGTGAAGATGGTCTCGGGCAGGGCGTTCTGCGGCCAGTAGATTTTCTGCACATCTTCCTTGGTCAGCGGGTCGCCATAGTTCAGCGGCTTGTTGACCACATAAACCTCGACCAGCGGCCCGGCCTTGGCGCGGGCGGCGCGTTCCTGCGCCAGTTCCGCCTGGGTCTGGCTGATGAACCCCTGCGCCATATAGACGGCAAACCCCGCAAGCGCGAGGCCGACCACAAGAACCAATCCGAACACCATACGCATGGCTTTACCTCAATCTTTCAGCAGTTTCATGGCGAGACGCCGGTGGCATGCTGCCAGTCGGGGTCGCAGGTCCGAGTATTGTTTACAAATGTGGCGATTTCGGGGATCAACTGCGGCGTTTGTTTAGAGATTTGCAACGGTCGCGCCAGCAGGATGCATCGGGCGACCGCGGCGGGATCATTGAATCTGAACGGCGTTCAACTCGGCGGCAATGCTGGCGCTGGCTTGCGTGGTTGCGGGGGCAACCGACATCATGATCGTCAGGCCCATGCCGACGACGCCGGCGGTCAGCACGACCCAGTCCACCATCACGGCACCACTTTCATCGTCCATCAGGGTTTTCAGGCGGGTAAGCATCGGGAACTCCATATTTCACGTGGGATCAGGGAAGCGGCGGCGGCAGGTCGTTCGGGGTCTGCAGCAGCCTTTGGGAAAAGGCCGCACTCCGGGGGAAGCGCGGCCTTTGTCTGCCAGGATCGTCAGATCAGTTCAGCGTCAGGCCGGCGGCCACATCGGTGTTGACAGCAGCGCCGATGGCGGTGGCTTGGGTTTTGATGGCGCCGCCAACGGTGGTCATCACCACCAGGCCCAGGCCGACGATGGCTGCGGTCAGCACGACCCAGTCAACGGTCACGGCGCCGGATTCGTCATTCGCGAAAGATTTGAAGTGGTTCAGCATGATGTTCGTCCTTGTCTCTGTGTTGCGTTGTGTTGCGTTTGCTCAGGTCATCCGCTGCGGGTTTTTGCGTTCCGGGCCTTGTTCCGGTTGGCTTTCCGTCTCGGCATGGGCTGATATAGCCGGGCAATCGTGGCGGCATTGCGGAGGAGATCAGGCCATTTGGAGAATGTGAACGAAGGCTGAAGATTTTTTCGGCGGGGCGTTGTGTCGGGGGGGGGACACCAGGATCAGCTGGCCGCAGCCAGGGGCGGGTGCCGGGCCTGAAATGCCAAGCGGCCGCGCTTCTTGCGAAGCGCGGCCGCTGTGTTTGGTGGCGACCAGATCAGTTCAGGCTCAGGCCCGAGCCGACGTCCGAGGTCACTTCGGTGGCGATGGCGGTGGCTTGCGTCTTGATGGCGCCGCCAACGGTGGTCATCACCACCAGGCCCAGGCCAACGATGGCGGCGGTCAGCACGACCCAGTCAACGGTCACGGCGCCGGATTCGTCATTCGCGAAAGATTTGAAGTGGTTCAGCATGGTTTTCGTCCTTGTCTGTGTTGCGTTTGCTTAGGCTCTTCGCCGCGGGTCTTTGCGTTCCGGCCTCTGCTCCGGTTGGCTTTCCGTCTCGGCATGGGCTGATATAGCCGGGCAATCGTGGCGGCATTTGGGAAGCGATTGGGCATTTTTGGAAAAATGCAGATCGGCAGATAAAACTTAATAAATAATTGAAATTTCAAGGAAAAAATATTTCCAATTGCGTGGGGTGGCTTGGTGGGCCTGGCAAAATGGCCCGGAATGTGGCGCGGGGAACCGGTCAGGCGCAGACAAAGGAAAAGGCCGCGCTTCTTGCGAAGCGCGGCCTCTTTCTCGGAGATGGTTCGGATCAGTTCGAAGACAGACCGGTGCCGACGTCGGCGGTCACGGCAGCGCCGATCGCGGTCGCTTGGGTTTTGATGGCGCCGCCAACGGTGGTCATAACCACCAGGCCCAGGCCGACGATGGCTGCGGTCAGCACGACCCAGTCAACGGTCACGGCGCCGGATTCGTCATTCGCGAAAGATTTGAAGTGGTTCAGCATGTTCATGGTCCTTGTTTCTGTTGCGTTTGCTCAGGTCATCCGCTGCGGGTTGTCGCGTTCCGGCCTCTGCTCCGGTTGGCTTTCCGTCTCGGCATGGGTTCATATGGCCCTCAAATCGTGGCGGCATTTGGGTAGCGGCAGGGCATTTTCGGAAAAATGCGCCCTGCCGCAGAAAATCCGCTAAGGCCTTAAAGAATAATGAAAACAATTTGCCGCATGGCGGGGGGCTGCTTTGGTGGCGGCGGCAAGGTCTGGCAAAAATGCCCGATTGTGGCGCCTATGCCACGATTGACAGGGCAAATCACTGGCGCGAAAGCTGATTCTTTGCGACACTAGGCTCAAGAACAACAAAAGAGCAGGCAGCCGCAAAATGCGGATATGGGCAGGAATCATCCTTGCCGGGCTGGTGGTCGCCGGGTCCGAAGGGGCGCGGGCCGAGGCGTTGCCGTTTCAGGACGACTTCACCTTTCGTCGCATCAAGGCGCCGGGGCCTGGGGCGGGCAAGCGCATCACCGTGCAGATCGACCCGGCGGAACAGGCCCGCCGCATGGCGGTGCCCGACCGTCCCGATCCCGAACCCCAGCCGCCGCAAGCCGATGTTGCCGACGCCGCACTGGCCCCAACGGCGCCGGTCGCCTCGTCCTATGGCTGGTTCTGGGACACCGTGCCGACGGCGCAAGGTGCTGTGGCGGGGCGGTTCACCCTGGCGATGGCCACCCTGAGCCAGGGGCCGGGCGGCAAGGCGGTGGCAGCCCCCCGCATGCAGCACATGCAGGAGATTGCGGCCAGCTATGGCACCGATATCCTGAAGGCGACGCTGGGCACCAAGGTGTCACCGGCGCTGGTGCTGGCGGTGATCGGCATCGAAAGTGCGGGCCGGGTCGATGCGGTCAGCTCGGCCGGTGCGCAGGGGCTGATGCAACTGATCCCCGATACGGCGGCGCGATTCGGCGTGACCGACAGCAAGAATGCGGGCCAGAACATCAAGGGCGGCGTGGCTTACCTTGACTGGTTGATGAAGGAGTTCGACGGCGATCCGCTGATGGTGCTGGCGGCCTACAACGCGGGCGAGGGGGCTGTGAAGGCCAATGCCGGCGTGCCGCCCTATGCCGAAACCCGCGATTATGTGCCCAAAGTGCTGGCGGCCTGGCAGGTGGCGCAGGGTCTGTGCCTGACGCCGCCGGAGCTGGTGTCGGACCCTTGCGTATTCAAGGTGATCTCAAGCGGCGGATAGGAAGGGGGCTGTCTGCCCCCCTCGGCGCGCGGCCCAGCCCGGCCACGGGCCGGGCGTTCGGCGCTGAAAACCTTCCACTGGAAGGTTTTCCGGGCGCGCCTCACCCCCGAGGATGTTTTCGAACAGATGAATACCAGTGGCGGTCAGCCGACGATGGTGGCTTCGGTGGCGGCGCGCAGCTCGGCCTCGGTGACGCCATCTGCGATTTCGACGATGTGCAGGCCTTTGTGCCCGACATCCAGCACCCCGAGGTTGGTGATGATGCGGTCCACCACGCCCTTGCCGGTCAGCGGCAGCGTGCAGGCGTGCAGCACCTTCGATTCGCCGTGTTTGGAGGTGTGGTCCATCACCACCACCACCCGGCCGACGCCCGCCACCAGATCCATCGCGCCGCCCATGCCCTTGACCAGTTTGCCGGGGATCATCCAGTTGGCCAGATCGCCGGTCTCGGACACTTCCATCGCGCCGAGGATTGCCATGGCGATCTTGCCGCCGCGGATCATCGCAAAGCTTTGGGCGCTGTCGAAGAACGCGGTCTGCGGCAGTTCGGTGATGGTCTGTTTGCCGGCGTTAATCAGGTCGGGGTCTTCCTCGCCTGCGAAAGGGAAGGGGCCCATGCCCAACATGCCGTTTTCCGATTGCAGGGTGACGTTGACCCCCTCGGGGATGTAATTGGCCACCAGCGTCGGGATGCCGATGCCGAGGTTGACATACATGCCGTCGCGCAGTTCCTGTGCGGCGCGGGCGGCCATCTGATTGCGGTCCCAGGGCATCGTCAAACCTCCGTGTCGGATTGCGGGATGGGTGCCGGGGAAGGTCCACGGCGGATAAGGTCGTGCAGCGCCGTCAGGCACAGCGTGCCATAGGCGGCGTTCATGTGGGCGTGGTCGCCGCGCAGGTGTTCCTGACCCGGAACCACGCCGCCGCCCGTCGCCAGAAACCTGGCCTCGGTCAGGCCGCTGGGGCGCAGGCTTTGCGGCGGCTGCCGCAGCAGGGTGATGCCGACCCCGGCCAGATCGGCCCTGAGGTGGTCAAAGAAGATGTCAAAGGCGGCAAGTGCGCCATCCGGGGCCGCGGCCAGCCGCTGCCAACTGGCGAAATCGGCGTTGCTGGAGCCGAGGCAGGTCTCGCAGGTGGCGGCCTGCGCCAGAAAGATCGGCGCGGCCCCCGGCCAATGCCGCCATTCCGGGCCGGGCCGCAAGGCGCGCGCCAGTGCGGCACAGATCGCGTCGAACAGATCGCGGCTGAGCAGGGTGGGCGCGCCGGTCAAGCGCAGCCCGTCGATGTCGCAGGTGGCGATCAGTTGGGCGATGGCGCCGGGGTTCCAGCCGAACGCCGAAAGCACCACCTGATCCACCCCGGAAAGGTCGATCTGCAACGCGCCGTTCAGCTTTTGCACGATCTCGGCATGGCGGCCGCGCTGGGGGGCGGGCAGGCCGTAAACCCGGTTCGGTTGCAGCGCGAACTGGCGAAAGTTGCGTTGGGGGGCGGCAAAGAACGTCATGTCAAGGCCGGGCAGCGGGGTAGCATCCCAGGCGGCCTTCAGCGCCGCGACATGCGAATTGCCGATGATCGCCACTTTGGTCATCGGGCGAAAGCCTCCAGCAGGGCGTCTTCGCAGCGCGGGTCTTCGCCGGGGTCGGCGGCTTGCGCAGCGGTGGGATGCAGGCCGTGGCCATTCAGAAACAGCTCCATCGCCGCCGCAACCCCCAGTTCCGAGACCGACCGCTGGTTGGCCTCGAAATACGCGCCACGGCTGTTTTGCGAGGTGATCAGTTCGTAGGACGGGAAATAGTCGATCTCGGGGTGGCGCTGAACCAGCATGCCGCAGACCGCGCGCAGCACCGATTTGGAATAGCAGGTGGCGACTTCGACGTGCTGGCCGCTGGCGGTGGCGGTCAGGGGCACCGGCGAGACGGTGATCACCAGCTTCACCCGGCGGTTGACCTTGCGCAACGCCTTGAGAAAGCTTTCGAAATCCCGCAGAACCTCCAGCGCGTTGAAGTTGCGGAAACTGTAAAGCGCCGGGTCATGGGTGCCGGCAATGGTGCCCGGTGCGGTCGGGAACACCGTGCCGGAGGCGGTATGCACCCAGGCTTCGGTCAGCCCGAAAGTGAAAACCAACAGATCGGCGGCACGAAAGGCGGCCTGCACCCGGGTCAGGTGATGCGCGCGGTGGCGCAGCACCGCCTCGGCGCTGGCATGGCCCCTGGGGTCAACGCCGGGGCGCTGGGCGTCGAAGAACCGGCCGTCGCGCTGCCAGACCCGGTCTTGCGGGATATGCGTGCCCTCGGCCTCGCGCCAAAGCTGCAACAATTGCGCGGCGGTGTAGATATTGCCGTAGCGCGCCGAATAAAGCCCGTAGCCGTGGTCATGCGCCAGCGCCTCGGGCACGGTGGCGGGCAGGGGTTCGGCGTCGATCACCCGCAGACCGGCCTGGCGCAGCGACCGCCCGATGTGCTGGGCAAAGCAACTGCCCGCAGTCGCCACCTGCATGCGCGGGGTGACGGCAAAGCGCGGGGTGTAAAGCGCACCGGGGTCCAGCGGCGCCCGCTCGGCCACACCGCTGCGCCAATAGGACCGCGCCGGCAGGTTCTCGTAAGGTGATGCCATTGCTTGCCCCCCGTGCCCCCGTGTCCTCTTGCCCGCGTCAGCCGCGCGGCCGGGTGGTACGGTTCTCGATGCGCTTCTCGTGCTGGCCCTGGATGATGCGGTGCACATAGATGCCGGGCAGGTGGATGGAGTCGGGGTCCAGCGCGCCCAGCGGCACGATCTCTTCGACCTCGACCACGCAGACCTTGCCGCAGGTGGCGGCGGGCGGGTTGAAGTTGCGGGCGGTCTTGCGGAACACGAGGTTCCCCGAGGGGTCGGCCTTCCAGGCCTTGACGATCGACAGGTCCGCCACGATGCCACGTTCCAGAATATAGGTCGCACCGTCGAAATCGTGATGCTCCTTGCCCTCTGCGATCACCGTGCCGACGCCGGTCTTGGTATAGAAGCCGGGAATACCGGCGCCACCGGCACGCATCCGCTCGGCCAGGGTGCCTTGCGGGTTGAACTCCAGCTCCAGCTCGCCCGACAGGTATTGGCGCATGAATTCGGCGTTTTCGCCAACGTAGGAGGAGATCATCTTCTTGACCTGCCGGGTTTCCAGCAGCACGCCAAGGCCGAAACCATCGACCCCGGCGTTGTTCGAGGCCACGGTCAGGTTCTTGGTGCCCGCATCATGAATCGCCGCGATCAGCAGTTCGGGGATGCCGCACAGCCCAAAGCCACCGCTGGCGATCAGCATGCCGTCAAACAACAACCCGTCCAGTGCTGCCGCCGCACTGGGGTAGATTTTCTTCATTTGGCGATCCCCCGCAAATTCGTTGCTGCAGTTGTGGCGAAGCGCTGGCCCCAAGTCAATTGCCGCGCTGCGGCAGAGAGCCTGCCAGAAGTTGCTTGAGGGCAGGGGGCGCAGGCCCTATGAAAAGCGGGCGTGGCCGCTTGCTGGAACTGGTAGACAGACCCGACTTAAAATCGGAGGCCCTCGGGCGTGTGGGTTCAAGTCCCACAGTGGCCACCATCGCCGACGGCGTTACTGCCGTTCCGCCGCCAGGGCGCGGTTCCAGACCATCGGCAGCACCACCCCCAGCGCCAGCGCCAGAAACGCAATCTCCAGCACGAAAACCACCAGATAAGGCGTGGCAGCGGCCAGCCCTTCACCGCCCACCGGCAGCGCGCGCACCACGTCGCGGATGATCCCGGCGCTGGCGATGCCGATCCCGGCGGCGGTGGCCTGCACCGCGCCCCAGGCGCCCAGCGCCAGCCCGACCTGTTCCTTCGGCGCCATCCGCATCGTCGCGGTCAGCGTGCCGTGGCTGAACAGCCCACCGCCGAACCCCACCACCAGCGTGCCCAGAATGAACACCGTGGTCGAGGTCATCTCCGAGGCGCCGACAATCGCGCCGAACCCCGGCACCCCGATCAACGCCCCCCACATCGCCATCCGCAGCGGATCATAACCGCGCGACAGCACGCGCGAGGCCAGTGCAAAGCCGAACAGCCCGCCGCCGGCGAAGGTGGCGGTCAGCCGGGTGGTCTCGGCCACCGTCATCTGCAGCACCTGGCCGCCGTAGGGTTCCAGCAGCACGTCGGCCATGCCGAATCCCAGCGTGCCCAAGCCGATCACGACCAGCCCGCGCAAGGCGTTGTGGGTGGTGATGAAGGCGCGCCAGTGGTCGGAAAACTCTGGTGCCACCTCGGGGCGCACATTGCGCGCGCGGTTGCGCGGCTCCTGCTTCCACATCGCCACGGTGTTCAGGATCAGCGTCACCACCGCCGCGCCCTGCACCACCTGGATCAACCGCGCCGGGAAATAGGGCGTCAGCAGCCAGCCGAAGGCAAAGGCCGAAATGATCATGCCCACCAGCAGCATCACATACATCAGCCCGACGACTTTCGGCTGATCCTCGCGCGGGGCCAGATCGGTGGCCAGCGCCAGACCCGTGGTCTGCACCGTATGTACCCCGGCCCCCACCAGCAAGAACGCCGCCGCGGCGGAAACCTGGCCGATCCACGCCGGGTATCCGGCGGCATAATCCTTGCCCGACAGCACGATCAGCGCCAGCGGCATGATGGCAAAGCCACCCCACTGCAACAGCGTGCCCTGCCAGATATAAGGCGTGCGCCGCCATCCCAGCGCGGACACATGGGTGTCGGACTTGAAGCCGATCAGCGCCCGGAACGGCGCGAACAGCACCGGCAGCGACAGCATGATGCCGACCAGCGCCGCGGGAACTTCCAGCTCGACGATCATCACCCGGTTCAGCGTGCCAACCAGCAGCACCAGCGCCATGCCGACCGACACCTGAAACAGCGCCAGCCGCAAAAGCCGCCCCAACGGCAGATTGTCCGAGGCGGCATCGGCAAACGGCAACCACTTGGTTCCGGCCGAGGCGATGCTGCGGGTGGCCCATTCGCTGAAACGACTCATGGGCAAGGCTCCCGTTCTGGGCCGCCGCCGCCGCTTGGGGCGTCAGCAGGCCGGTATTGTCATTGGTCCGATGGCCCGGCAGGGCTGCGGCGCGGCGGTGAATGGCGCGGTGAAAGCCGCGCCCTCACAGCGACACGCAGGCCGGGATCCTAAGATCCCGGCCTGCGAAATGTCGTGTCATCGGCAGAGGGCATGGGTTCTGTTCGAACCGATACCCTCACACAGATCAGCCGCTAACAGCAGGCGCCGCAACAACGGGCGCAGCCGCAGCCGCCGGGTTCAGCGAGGCACCCGAGTAGTAGGGGGCCAGCCACGTGGTGTTGTTGAACAGCATCACGTGAACGAAGACGGAGGCAATTGCCACGCCAGCCAGGAAGGCCGGAATGCCAACGGTCGGTTTGACGACCAGCCAGACTTTACCATAGGTCATGTCAAATCTCCCTTAGCCGAGCCACGGCGTGGCAACGGCCGCCAGAAGGTGAGCCACCACGGCGATGGCACCAAAAACACGAGTGCCTGCGATGAGGGCAGCATGCACCTCTTCGGCTTCGGCGACGGTCAGACCAGTCGGCCAGACCTTGTTCGGATCGCTACTCAATTGTCGTCTCCCCTTTATGGTCTACAACATTTGCGTGAAGGGCCTACACGCTGGCTTAGTTAACGATCAGGTCTGACACAGGGCGTTAGGTAGGTTGCCCGAGATATCAAGGCCTGCTTCGTTAAAAAAACAATGTCATAGTTGCGTGACACAAGCAATGTCCATCTGGCGTTACAGTGGCCTCTGGGGTGCGATGTATTGGCTCAGGTCAGCGCACCTCTGCACGGTAAAACCTATTGTTCTGATACATGTTTTTCCCGCCCGGTTGATTCGGTGGGGCAAGCGGCAAGCCCCGTCTGCCGCCCTGGCCTGGCCGGTTTTGCGGCAATTGGGCGAAAGCGCGCCGACCCATCTGCTGCCATCCGGCCGAAGCCGTTGCGCTGGCAGGTTTTTTCCGTTCGGGCCGGTGTCAGAAAAATTGACGTTAGGGCAAGATGTCAGCACCCGTGGCCGCACGGGGCGGCAGTCATATTGCGGATTCTACCCCAGGGCGACCGAGTCGTATGCAGCCGCATACTTTCGCCGTGCGCGAATTCCGTCCGATTCCACACCCGCCAAAATGCCCCCGCAGCGGTTTCTGCCGCAAAATCCGGCGGGATCAGCTGCCCGATGCCGGGCGGGGTGAACCTCTGCCCTGACACCGCAGCGCCGCCCCCCGGCCGCACGGATTCGCCCGCAGTCTGCGTCCCGACTCGGGCCTATCCCGCCAGATCGGCGGCATCGAAGCTGCCATCCTTCACCGCCTCCATCGCCACATAGGTCGAGGTCGAGGCGACATGCGGCAGCGCCGACAGCTTTTCCCCCAGCACCCGGCGGTAGGCCTGAATGTCGCCGGTGCGCACCTTCAAGAGATAGTCGAAGCGGCTGGCGATCATGTGGCAGGCCTCAACCTCCGGAATCAGCCGCACCGCGCGGTTGAAGGCCTGCAACGCCGCCTCGCGGGTATCCGACAGCCGCACTTCGACAAAGGCCACATGCGCCAGCCCCAGCCGGATCGGGTCCAGCACCGCGCGATAGCCGGTAATCACGCCGTCTGCCTCCAGCCGCTTGATCCGCGCCTGCACCGGCGATTTCGACAGGCCGATGCGGCGGGCAAGGTCGGTGGCCGATATCCGCCCCTCGCCCGCCAGCACGCGCAGAATCGCCAGATCATAGCTGTCCAGATCGTTTTGCATCGCCATTCCCGCCAAATGCAGCCGAATCGGCTGCTGATCGGCCAATACTAAGGCAAACAGCCCGCCGATTTCCGGTTATCCTGCCCGAAATCAGGGAGTATCGCCATGTCAGACCTTTCCACCGGCCCTTGGGCGATCATTTCCCGCCAAAGCCTGCGCGACGAGGCGGCGCTGGTCACCGACCTGATCGTCGAAGCCGGGCTTGACGCCGCCGCCCGCGCCCGCATCACCGCCGCTGGCGCCGATCTGGTCCGCCGCATCCGCGCCAGCGCCAAGCCGGGGCTGATGGAGGTCTTCCTTGCCGAATACGGGCTTTCGACCGAGGAAGGCATCGCGCTGATGTGTCTGGCCGAGGCGCTGCTGCGGGTGCCCGACGCCCCTACCATGGACGCGCTGATCGAAGACAAGATCGCGCCGTCGGACTGGGGCCGCCACCTGGGCAAATCCGCCTCCAGCCTGGTCAACGCCTCGACCTGGGCGCTGATGCTGACCGGCAAGGTGCTGGAAGACCGCGAGCCGGGCGTGGTCGGCCATCTGCGCAACGCCGTGAAACGGCTGGGCGAGCCGGTGATCCGCAAGGCGGTGGCGCGCGCCATGAAGGAAATGGGCCGCCAGTTCGTGCTGGGCGAGACCATCACGGCGGCGATGGAGCGTGCCACCGAACTGGAGGCCAAGGGCTACACCTATAGTTATGACATGCTGGGCGAGGCCGCGCGCACCGAAAGTGACGCCCGGCGCTACCATCTGGCCTATTCCCGCGCCATCACCGCGATTGCTTCTGCCTGCAAAAGCCACGACATCCGCGCCAACCCCGGCATTTCGGTGAAGCTCTCGGCGCTGCATCCGCGCTACGAGGTGGCCAAGCGCGAACGGGTGCTGGCCGAACTGGTGCCGCGGGTCAAGGCGCTGGCGGGGCTCGCCCGTGCTGCGGGCCTTGGCTTCAACATCGACGCCGAAGAGGCCGACCGGCTGGCGCTGTCCTGCGAGGTGATCGAGGCGGTTCTCAGTGACCCCAGCCTGGCCGGATGGGACGGTTTCGGCGTGGTGGTGCAAGCCTACGGCCGCCGCGCGGGGGCGGTGATCGACTGGCTTTACGCCCTGAGCAAGCGGCTTGACCGCCGCATCATGGTGCGGCTGGTGAAGGGCGCCTATTGGGATGCCGAGGTGAAGCGGGCGCAGGTGCTGGGGCTGGCCAGCTTTCCGGTGTTCACCCGCAAGCAGGCCACGGACGTGAGCTATATTGCCAATGCCCGCAAGCTGCTGGGGATGACCGACCGGATCTATCCGCAATTCGCCACCCACAATGCCCATACCGTTGCCGCGATTCTGGAGATGGCTTCCGACACCTCCACCTTCGAATTCCAGCGCCTGCATGGCATGGGCGAGCGGCTGCACGATCTGGTGCTGGCCGATGCCGGAACCCGCTGCCGCATCTATGCCCCCGTTGGCGCGCACCGCGATCTGCTGGCCTATCTGGTGCGGCGGCTGCTGGAAAACGGCGCCAACTCCAGCTTCGTCAACCAGATCGTCGATGAAGACGTGGCCCCCGAAACCGTCGCCGCCTGTCCGCTGACCGCGATGGAACAGATACAACCCAAAGCCAGCCCGGCCCTGCCCACCGGCCCCGAATTGTTCGGTAGCCGCCGCAACTCGCGCGGGTTCGACCTGACCGACGCCGCCGATCTGGCGCGGATCGAGGCTGCCCGGGCGCCGCATGCCGAAACCATCTTCGATGCCGGCCCAAGGCTGGCCGGTCCGGTTGCCGAAGCGGCCTCGCTGGCGATCCTGAACCCCGCCACCGGCGCGCTGGTCGGGCATGTGCAACCGGCCAGCGACGCGGATGTGCAGACGGCCCTCGCCAAGGCGCAAGCTTGGGATGCCCCCGCCGCCGACCGCGCCACCATCCTGCGCGCCGCCGCCGACCTCTATGAAGCCGAATTCGGCCCGATCTACGCGCTGCTGGCCCGCGAAGCCGGAAAAACCCTGTCGGATGCGGTGGGCGAATTGCGCGAGGCGGTGGATTTCCTGCGCTACTATGCTGACGCAGCGGGTTCGCTCATCGCCCCCGCAAGGGGCCTCTTCGCCTGCATCTCGCCCTGGAATTTCCCGCTGGCAATCTTTACCGGCCAGATTGCCGCCGCCTTGGCCGCAGGCAACGCCGTGCTGGCCAAACCGGCCGAGCAAACCCCGCTGATCGCCGCCTTCGCCGTGGACCTGCTGCTGCGCGCCGGGGTTCCCGCCAGCGCCCTGCAACTGCTGCCGGGTGACGGTTCAACGGTCGGTGCCGCCCTGACCCGCGACCCACGGGTGAACGGCATCTGCTTTACCGGCTCCACCGAGACCGCGCTGAAAATCCGCCGCTCGATGGCCGATCACCTTGACCCCACCGCGCCGCTGATCGCTGAAACCGGCGGGCTGAATGCCATGCTGGTGGACAGCACGGCGCTGCCGGAACAGGCGGTGCGCGATATTCTGGCGTCAAGCTTCCAGTCCGCCGGGCAACGCTGCTCGGCCCTGCGCTGCCTTTATCTGCAAGAGGACGTGGCCGAGACCATCCAGCACATGCTGTTCGGCGCGATGGACGATCTGACGCCGGGCGACCCCTGGGATCTGGCCACCGATACCGGCCCGGTGATCGACGCCGCAGCGCAGGCCGATATTGCGGCCTATATAGAAGTGGCAAAAGCCGAGGGCAGGGTGCTGAAAACTCTTGCCGCCCCCAAGGCGGGCCATTTCATCGCCCCGACGGTGATCCGCATCGACGGCATTGCGCAGATGCCGCGCGAAATCTTCGGCCCGGTGCTGCATATCGTCCCCTTCAAGGCGTCGGAAATCGACGCGGTGATTGCCGCCGTCAACGCCACCGGTTATGGCCTGACCTTCGGGTTGCATTCCCGCATCGACGACCGGGTGCAGCGGCTGGTCGAGGCGCTGCGGGTCGGCAATACCTACGTCAACCGCAACCAGATCGGCGCGGTGGTCGGCAGCCAGCCGTTCGGCGGCGAGGGGCTTTCCGGCACCGGCCCGAAAGCGGGCGGGCCGCAGTATCTGCCCCGCTTCTGCGCCACCCCGGCCCCGCTTGCCATGCCGGATACCACCACGCCCGAAACAATAGTGGCCGCCACCCTGCACACCACCCGCACGCCGCCGACCGCCCTGCATACCGCCGACCTGCCCGGCCCCACCGGCGAATCCAACCGGCTGTCCAGCTACCCCCGCCCGCCGCTGCTGTGCCTCGGCCCCGGCACCAAAGCCGCCGAGGCGCAGGCGCAAGCTGTGCGGGCGTTGGGCGGCACCGCGATCCTCGCCCCCGGTCTGGACCCCGCGGCGTTGACAAGGCTCAATGGCTTCTCGGGCGCCCTGCACTGGGGCGACGCCAGCTCTGCCCGGCCCCATGCGCAGGCCCTTGCCAGCCGCCACGGCCCGATCCTGCCGCTGATCGGTGGCCTGCCCGACACCGCCCATGTCACGCTGGAGCGTCACGTCTGCATCGACACCACCGCCTCGGGCGGCAATGCGCAACTGCTGGTGCAGGCCGCCCGGGCCTGATGCCGACTTGACGTCACCTTGCGGATCGGAAACCCTGCACCCATGTTTCCGATCCGCGACCATAACCCCTCGGGGCGCACGCCCTATGTCACCTACGCGCTGCTCATCGCCAATATCGCGGTGTTCCTGGGCTATTGGCTGACGCTGCCCGACGAGCGGGCGATCAACGGCTTCTTCATGACCTGGGGGCTGGTGCCCGCCGCTGTGACCGAAGGCGGGGTCTGGCATGGCGTGCTGACCTCGATGTTCCTGCATGGCGGCTGGGCGCACCTTGCGGGCAACATGCTGTTTTTGTGGATCTTCGGTGACAATCTGGAAGACATCATGGGGCATGTGCGGTTTGCGCTGTTCTACATCGGCGCGGGGTTGGCGGCGGCGGCGATGCAGGTGGCGGCAGACCCGCACAGCCTGATCCCGATGGTTGGCGCCTCGGGCGCCATCGCGGGCGTGATGGGCGGCTACCTTTTGCTGTTCCCGCGGGCGCGGGTCGATGTGATGGTGATCTTCATCGTGTTCTTCAAGGTGTTCGCGGTGCCCGCCTGGGCGATGCTGGGCCTGTGGTTCGGCCTGCAGCTTTTCAGCAGCCTTGCCACGCCCACCGATATGGGCGGCGTCGCCTATTGGGCGCATACCGGCGGCTTTCTGGCGGGCCTCGTGCTGACGCTGCCGTTCTGGCTGTCGCGCGGCGGGCCGGCGTTCTGGAGCCGCACCCACGGCCTGCCGCCGCACCCCGAGACCAGCTATCCGCTGGCCCGCTCGCGTATCCCCAAGGTGCCGCGCAAGTAACGCGCCGGTTTCTTCCGGACCTGAATACGCAAAGAGGCTGGTTCCGCCTGTGGTCAGCCGCGAATGATCTTGCGGAACTCCTCGAACAGCGCCGGGTTGGCGCAGATCACCGCGCCCTTTTCCAGCGGATCGTCACCCTCGCGGATGCCCGACACCATGCCGCCCGCCTCGCGCACCAGCAACGTGCCGGCGGCGATGTCCCAGGGGTAAATCCCGCGCTCCCAGTAGCCGTCAAACCGCCCGGCCGCCACATAGGCCAGATCCAGCGCCGCCGAGCCCCAGCGCCGCATCCCGGCACAGACCGGCATCAGCCGTGCCAGATCCTGCAGGGTGGCGGGCAGGGTGCCACGGCCACCAAACGGCACGCCGGTGGCAAAGATCGCCTCGATCATCTGCCGCCGCCCCGAAACCCGCAAACGGCTTTCGTTCATCCAGGCCCCGGCGCCCTTTTCGGCCCAATACATCTCGTCCTTGGCGGCGTCGAACACCACGGCGCTGACAATCTCGCCCTTGTGCTCCAGCGCGATGGAAACCGACCAATGCGGCAACCCGTGCAGGAAATTGGTGGTGCCATCCAGCGGATCGACGATCCAGCGCCGGGTCGGATCGACGCCGGGGGTCTCGCCGGTTTCCTCGCCCAGCCAGCCATAGGTCGGGCGCGCCGCCATCAGGTCGTCCTTGATGATCCGTTCGGCCTCGCGGTCGGCCTTGGTGACGAAATCGCCCGGACCCTTGGAGGAAACCTGCAGGTTTTCCACCTCGCGGAAGTCCTTGACCAGCGCCCGCCCGGCCTTGCGGGCCGCCTTGATCATCAGGTTGAGGTTGGCACTGCCTTGCATCGCTGTCTCCATATCATCAGGGGCGGCTATACGCGCGGGCGACCCGGTTGTGAAGGGGGCAGGGCGGCGCTAGCCGCGCTGCAACTTCACCGGCTCGCTGCGGCCCAGCTTCAGAAAATGCGCCATGAAGGGCTTGGTGGCGTCTTCCTCGCGGGTGGCGGCATAAAGGCGGCGGCTGATCACCCCCGGCCCCAGCGGGCGGGTGATGTAGTCGGCATTGCCGCGCACCCCGCGCAGCACCCAGTCGGGCAGCACCGACACGCCGCGGTTGGCCGCCACCAGCATCAGGATCACCGCCGTCAGTTCCACCTGCCGCTGGCCGCGCGGCTCGACCTTGGCGGGCGTCAGCAGTTCGGTGAACACATCCAGCTTGTCGCGCGCAACCGGATAGGTGATCAGCATCTGCTCGCGGAAATCTTCCGCCTCGATCATGGGTTTGGCCGCCAGCGGGTTCGACGCCGCCGCCACAAAGGTCGGCTGATAATCGAACAGCGGGTTGAAGATCACCCCCTCCAACCGCACCGGATCGGAGGAGATCACCAGATCAACCTCCTCGCGCATCAGCGCCGGAAGCGCCTCGAAGGCCAGCCCGGCGCGGATATCGACATCGACCTCGGGCCAGGCGTGGCGGAACTGCTCCAGCACCGGGAACAGCCAGTCGAAACAGGCGTGACATTCGATGGCGATGTGCAGCCGCCCGGTCTTGCCCGAGCGCAAGGCGCGGAACTCATCCTCCAGCGCGTCGATCTCGGGCAGGATGCGCTCGGCCAATCGCAGCATCCGCTGGCCCGCCGCCGAGAGTTTCAAGGGTTTCGACCGCCGCGCGAACAACTCGATCCCCGCCTGATCCTCCAGCCCCTTCACCTGATGCGACAGCGCCGATTGCGTCATGTTCAGCATGTCGGCAGCCCGCGCCAGCCCGCCCGCCTGCTGGATGGCGCGGATGGTGCGCAGGTGGCGCAGTTCCAGGTGCATGAGCGAACCTCATAAAGATGATGCGAATTATGAATTTGTCTCACATGGGCCGATCTGGCACAAGGGGGGCAACCTAGGAGATACCGCTGATGACCACGCCGCGCATTTCGCTTGAATTCTTCCCGCCGCAAACGCTGGAGGCCTCGTTCCGGCTGTGGGAGACGGTGAATGTGCTGGCGCCGCTGAAGCCGACGTTTGCTTCCGTGACCTATGGCGCCGGGGGCACCACCCGCAAGCTGACGCATGAAGCGGTGACCACCATTGGCCGCAACTACGGGCTGAATGTGGCGGCACACCTGACCTGCGTCGATGCCACCCGCGCCGAAACCCTTGAAATCGCGGCAGCTTATGCCGAGGCGGGGGTGACCGAAATCGTGGCGCTGCGCGGCGATGCCCCGAAAGGCGCCGCCCGTTTCACCCCGCATCCCGAAGGTTTCGCCAATTCGGTGGAGCTGATCGAGGCGCTGGCGGCCACTGGCAATTTCACCCTGCGGGTCGGCGCCTACCCCGAGCCGCACCCCGATTCGGCCGATAGCGCCGCCGATGTGGCTTACCTCAAGCGCAAGATCGACGCCGGGGCTTCCTCGGCCATCACCCAGTTCTTTTTCGAACCGGAAACCTTCCTGCGTTTCCGCGACGCCTGCGCCAAGGCGGGGATCGTAGCGCCCATCATCCCCGGCATCCTGCCGATCGAGAACTGGGCCGGGGCGCGCAAGTTTGCCGCCCGCTGCGGCATGCAGGTGCCGCAGTGGCTGGACGATGCCTATGCCGTGGCCAAGCGCGACGGCCGCGAAGACCTGCTGTCGGTGGCGCTGTGCACCGAGATGTGTGACACGCTGATCGGCGAGGGCGTGCGCGATCTGCACTTCTACACCCTGAACCGGCCGCACCTGACCCGCGACATCTGTCACGCGCTGGGCGTGGCGCCGGATGTGGCGCTGGAAAACGTCGCCTGAGCCGCTCATCGGTCCCTGCGGTCCTTCTTCGCTGATCGCCAGTCGCAAGGCGAGGAGGGACCGCAGGGACGGACGAGCGCTCGCTTGCGCATGGGCTTGTTCACCCGGCAGGATCGGCTATCGTCAGGCCAGACCCTGCAAGGAAAAAGCCCGTGACCAAGCCCGTCTATATCCTGAACGGCCCCAACCTGAACCTGCTGGGCCTGCGCCAGCCGGAGATTTATGGCCGCGAGACCCTGTCCGATGTGGCCGAATCCTGTGCTGCGCTGGCCGAAGACCTTGGCCTGACCATCCGCTTTCACCAGTCCAACCACGAGGGCGCGCTGATCGACTGGATCCACGAGGCCCGCACCTCGGGCGCCGGGGTCATCATCAACCCGGCGGCGCTGACCCACACTTCGGTCGCGATCCTTGATGCGCTGCTGGCCTTCGATGGGCCGGTGCTGGAGGTGCACATCTCGAACGTCCACAAGCGCGAGGCGTTTCGGCACCATTCCTTTGTCAGTGGCCGGGCCGAGGGGGTGATTGCCGGGTTTGGCACCGAAGGCTATCTGCTGGCACTGCGGCGGATGGCGACCCTGTTGAAAGCCGCAAAATGACCCTGCCGATCAATGCCTTCAAGCGGGCGCTGGCCGAGGGGCGGCAGCAGATCGGCCTGTGGAACTCGATCCCCGGTCCCGTGGTGGCCGAGGCGATTGCGGGCTGCGGTTTCGACTGGGTGGTGATCGACACCGAACACGCGCTGACCGATGTGCCCGACACGCTGGCGATGATGCAGGCGATGGCGCCCTATCCGGTGTCTGCCGTGGTGCGCCCGGCCAGCAATGACGTGGTGCTGATCAAGCGGCTTTTGGACCTTGGGGCGCAGACGCTGATCATTCCCTATGTGCAGTCGGCCGACGAGGCGCGCGCGGCGGTTGCGGCCATGCGCTATGCCCCGCGCGGGCTACGTGGCGTGGCCGGGATGACGCGGGCCGGGCGGTTTGGTGCGGTGCAGGACTATGCCAACCGCTGCGAGGCAGAGCTGTGTCTGCTGGTGCAGGTGGAAACCGCCGAAGCTCTTGGCAGAATTGAGGAAATAGCCGCAGTCGATGGGGTGGACGGGATGTTCATTGGTCCTGCTGACCTTGCGGCTTCGATGGGCCATGCGGGCAATTCCGGCCACCCCGAGGTGGTGGCGGCGATCCGGGATGCCATTCAGCGGATTGTGGCAGCGGGCAAGCCTGCGGGAATTCTGTCGCTTGATCCGGCCTTTGCCCGGGCCTGCATCGGCTGGGGCACGCGGTTCACCGCCGTGGGGATGGACATCGCCCTGCTGGTCAATGCCGCGCGCGGGCTGGCCTCCGGGTTCCGCGACACCTGACGCCATTCTGGCACAAGGATCAATGCCGACCCCGCATGGGGATCAATTTTGGTAGGCCCGGAGGGACTCGAACCCCCAACCAAGGCGTTATGAGCGCCCTGCTCTGACCAGTTGAGCTACAGGCCCGGTCGGGCGCAGGGGTAGCAGAAATCCACTTGCGGTCAAGCGCGACGGCCGGGAATGTCAGGGCCGGACCAGACGCGGGTCTGTTCAGGCAATCGTCTGGTAAAGCGCGAAATCGCTGGCTGCAAACTGCCGCAGCAGCGCCTCGGTTTGCGGCGAAAGCGCATCGTCGCCGGGGGGCGAGACGTTCAGGCGGGGGATGTCCAGCGTGCAGCCCAATTGCGCTTGCAGGAACTCCACCAGCGAGCCGATCTGGTCATAGCGGAACAGCCGGTCGGCACCGCGGCCATTCTTGCCGGCCAGAAAACGGGCCTGCGAGCCGACATTGGCAAATTCGGGCGGTTTGTCCTGACACCAGGCGCGCACGAAATCATCAAAGCTGATCGCCGCCGTGCTGCGGGCCGGCCTGCCGATCTCGGGGCGTTGGCGATAGCGATACCAGCTTCCCAGCCAGTCGCGCGGCTCGCGCATCACTGCCAGCACGGTGAAATCCTCGCCTGCGGTTGCCGAAAGCCAGGGCGCCACGAAGCGATGATACCGCTGCGCCGAGGTGTGTTTCAGCGCCGGCGGGCCCTTGGCAATCACCGCCGCATGTGATTCGAGAGCGGCCTCCAGCGCCGTGGTGCCGGTCTTGGGCGTGGCCAGCAAGGTCAGCCGTTGCGCCCAGAATACCAGCATAGCCGCCCCTTTTTTTGCATGGCCCCGCCCTTGGGGGCCGATTTTTAAACTATACCTTAACCAAAATGGGAAAAAGCTGATTTTGCGAAAAAGCGATTGAAATGTTCTCGGTTTGATCGCATAAAGCAGGAACATAATGCGAACAAGGCCAAGGATTGCTGCCCGCGTGCAGCTGTGAAATAAGGATCAGGACATGGCAACGGCGACCCTCCTCGACTTGAACGGAAAGCGCGATATGGACAAGGCAAAGGCGTTGGAAAGTGCTCTGGCGCAGATCGAGCGGCAGTTCGGCAAGGGCTCGATCATGAAGCTGGGCGCCAACAGCCCGGCGATGGATATCGAATCCACCTCGACCGGCTCGTTGGGGCTGGACATCGCGCTGGGCATCGGCGGGTTGCCGAAGGGCCGGATCATCGAGATCTACGGGCCGGAAAGCTCGGGCAAGACCACGCTGACGCTGCATGTGGTTGCCGAGGAACAGAAAAAGGGCGGGGTCTGCGCCTTTGTCGATGCCGAACACGCGCTCGACCCGCAATATGCCAAGAAGCTGGGCGTCAATCTGGACGAGCTGCTGATCAGCCAGCCCGACACCGGCGAGCAGGCGCTGGAGATCGTCGATACGCTGGTGCGCTCCGGCGCGGTCAGCCTGGTGGTGATCGACTCGGTGGCGGCCCTGGTGCCGAAATCCGAGATCGAAGGCGACATGGGCGACATGCAGATGGGCAGCCAGGCCCGGCTGATGAGCCAGGCGATGCGCAAGCTGACCGCAAGCATCGGGCGCAGCAACTGCATGGTGGTGTTCATCAACCAGATCCGCATGAAGATCGGCGTGATGTTCGGCAGCCCGGAAACCACGACGGGCGGCAATGCGCTGAAATTCTACGCCTCTGTGCGGCTGGACATCCGCCGCATCGGCTCGATCAAGGACCGCGACGAGGTGGTGGGGTCTTCGACCCGCGTCAAGGTGGTGAAGAACAAGGTGGCGCCGCCGTTCAAGCAGGTGGAATTCGACATCATGTATGGCGAGGGGATTTCCAAGACCGGCGAGTTGATCGACATCGGGGTGAAGGCCGGCGTGGTCGAGAAATCCGGAAGTTGGTATTCCTATGGCGACGAGCGCATCGGCCAGGGCCGGGAAAACGCCAAGCTGTTCCTGAAGCAGAACCCCGCCGTGGCGATGGAGATCGAAGACAAGATCCGCGCCGCCAACGGTCTGGATTTCCACATGGCCGAAGGCGGGCCGGATGCAGCGGGCGACGATCTGGTCGATATGTAAACGCTGCAATCGCGGGCAGTTTCGGGGCCGGGCGTGCGAGCGTCCGGCCCTTTTCCATGCCGGATGCTGGTCGCTGTGGACAGCCCGCCGCCGCGCCGTTAAACGGATGCCAAACGCAGCCATCCGCCAGACCACAGGCCGAATTGGGGGGCCAGGACCATGCCGTCGCTCAACGATATCCGTTCCACTTTTCTTGAATTCTTTCAGCGCAATGGCCACCGGGTGGTGGAAAGCTCACCGCTGGTGCCGCGCAACGACCCGACGCTGATGTTCGCGAACTCCGGCATGGTGCAGTTCAAGAACTGCTTCACCGGCGTCGAGACCCGCGATTACACCCGCGCCACCACAGCGCAGAAATGCGTGCGGGCGGGCGGCAAGCACAACGATCTGGACAATGTCGGCTACACCGCGCGGCACCACACGTTTTTCGAGATGCTGGGGAACTTCAGCTTTGGCGACTATTTCAAGTCCGACGCCATCCCCTATGCCTGGGAACTGCTGACCCGCGATTTCGACATCCCGAAGGACAAGCTGCTGGTCACGGTCTACCACACCGACGACGAGGCGGCGAATATCTGGAAGCGGGTGGCGGGCCTGCCGGACAGCCGCATCATCCGCATCCCGACCGACGACAATTTCTGGCGCATGGGGCCAACCGGGCCTTGCGGTCCCTGCACCGAGATATTCTTCGACCATGGCGACAAGATCTGGGGCGGCCCGCCCG
This sequence comes from Rhodobacter ferrooxidans, assembly GCF_000176015.1. GTDB lineage: Bacteria > Pseudomonadota > Alphaproteobacteria > Rhodobacterales > Rhodobacteraceae > Pseudorhodobacter_B > Pseudorhodobacter_B ferrooxidans. Next base: position 57,247 of record NZ_ACYY01000003.1, read on the forward strand.
GGTCGGCGGATCAGGACGGCGACCGCTTCATCGAGATCTGGAACCTGGTTTTCATGCAGAACGAGCAGTTCGCCGATGGCCGCCTGGTGCCGCTGCCGAAGCAAAGCATCGACACCGGCATGGGGCTGGAGCGGATCGGCGCGCTGCTGCAGGGCAAGCACGACAACTACGACACCGATCTGATGCGGGCGCTGATCGAAGCCTCGGCGCACGCCACCAGCACCGACCCGGATGGCGAGGGCAAGACCCATCACCGGGTGATCGCAGACCACCTGCGCTCGACCTCTTTCCTGATTGCCGACGGGGTGATGCCGTCCAACGAAGGCCGCGGCTACGTGCTACGCCGGATCATGCGCCGCGCCATGCGGCATGCGCATCAACTGGGCGCGCAAGACCCGCTGATGCACCGGCTGGTGCCCGCACTGGTGCGGCAAATGGGCGGCGCCTATCCCGAACTGACCCGGGCGCAGGCGCTGATCGAAGAGACGCTGCAACTGGAGGAAACCCGGTTCCGGCAGACTTTGGAGCGTGGTTTGCACCTGCTGGCCGATGAACTGTCGCGCATCCCGGAAGGGGCGGCGCTGCCCGGCGAGGCGGCGTTCAAGCTTTATGACACCTACGGCTTCCCGCTGGACCTGACGCAGGACGCGCTGCGCGAGCAGGGCCGCAGCGTCGATACTGCCGGGTTTGACGCGGCGATGGCCGAGCAGAAGGCCAAGGCCCGCGCCAGTTGGGCCGGGTCGGGCGAGACTGGTGACGCGAAAATCTGGTTCCAGATTGCCGAGGATTTCGGGCCGTCCGAATTTCTGGGCTATGACACCGAAACCGCCGAGGGGCAGGTGTTGGCGCTGGTGGCCGATGGTGCCGCGGTGCAGACCGCCGGGGCCCGCGTGCAGATCGTGGTCAACCAGACGCCGTTCTATGCCGAAAGCGGCGGTCAGGTTGGCGATGCCGGCTGGATCAGGACCGAAACCGGCGTGGCGCAGGTGACCGACACCAAGAAGGCCGCGGGCGTGGTGATCCATGTGGCGGAAGTGACCGAGGGACAGATTTCGCAGGGCCAGCCCGCCAAGCTGGAGGTCGATCACTCGCGCCGCGCCGCCATTCGCGCCAACCACTCGGCGACGCATCTGTTGAACGAGGCGTTGCGGCGCGCACTTGGCGATCATGTGGCGCAGCGCGGTAGCCTGAACGCCGCCGACCGGCTGCGCTTTGACTTCAGCCATGCCAAGGGGATGACCCCTTCGGAACTGGCGCAGGTCGAGGCCGAGGTGAACGCGGTGATCCGGCAGAACAGCCCGGTGGAAACCCGGCTGATGACCCCCGATGACGCCCGCGGTCTGGGTGCGCAGGCGCTGTTTGGCGAGAAATACGGCGACGAGGTGCGCGTGGTCTCGATGGGCGCTTTGGCCGGTTCGGGCAAGGGCAGCGATGGGCAGACCTATTCGCTGGAGCTGTGTGGTGGCACCCATGTGGCGCGGCTGGGCGAGATCGGCTCGTTCCTGATCCTGTCGGAAAGTGCCTCTGCCTCGGGCATCCGGCGGATCGAGGCGATCACCGGCGAGGGTGTTTTGCGCGACGTGCGGGCGAATTATGCGCATCTGGAGGCGGCCGCGGCGGCTTTGGGCGCGGTGCCTGCCGACCTGGCACCCCGGATCAAGGCGCTGATGGCGGAACGCAAAGCCTTGCAGAACGAGGTGGCGCAACTGCGGCGCGAAGTGGCGATGGGCGGACGTGCCGAGGGGCCGGAAGCCAAGGATATCAACGGGGTAAAGTTCATAGCTCAAGTGCTTTCGGGCGTGTCGGGCAAGGACTTGCCGGGGCTGATCGACGAGATGAAGGCGCGGCTCGGCTCGGGTGCGGTGCTGCTGATCGCCGATACCGGCGGCAAGCCTGCGGTGGCGGCGGGGGTGACGGGCGATCTTGTGGCGCGGCTCTCGGCGGTGGCGCTGGTCAAGGCGGCAGCCGAGGCGATGGGCGGCAAGGGCGGCGGCGGGCGGCCTGACATGGCGCAGGCCGGCGGCGCCGATATTGCTTTGGCCGACGCGGCGATTGCTGCCGCCGAAGCCGTGATCGGGGGCTGACATGCCAACAGCCCTTTGGATCGCCCATGTGCAGGTGACCGACGCCGAGGCTTACGGGCGCTATGCCGCCCTTGCCGGGGCGCCGATTGCGGCACATGGCGGCGTGTTCCTCGCCCGCGGGGGCCGCTATGTGCAACTGGAAGGCGTTGAGCGTCCGCGCAACGTGGTGGCGCGGTTTCCCAGCCTGGAGGCGGCGGTGGCCTGCTACAACTCTGAGGCGTATCAGGCGGCGTTGGCCCATGCCAAAGGCGCCTCGGTGCGCGACCTCATGGTGGTTGAAGAGGCCGAATAGGGCGATTTGCCGCTAAATATGGTTCCGCGTGCCGGAAAAACCGTGCTAGCCTTGGGAAAAGACCACGAGGCAGAGCAATGTGTTGTAAACAGTTGAAGCGGGGGGACCGCTGATGTGCCGCTGGGCCGCCTATGTCGGGGCGCCGATCTTTCTGGAAGAGATCATCAGCCGCCCGCGCCACTCGCTGATCCACCAAAGCCATTGCGCCACCGAATGTTCCTCGGCCACCAATGCCGACGGTTTCGGCATCGCCTGGTATGGCGAGCACGCGGAACCGGGGCTGTACCGCGATGTCTATCCGGCCTGGTCGGACCCCAACTTGAAAAGCCTGACGGCGCAGGTGCGATCCGGGCTGTTTCTGGCGCATGTGCGGGCCTCGACCGGCACGGCGACCAGCCGCAACAACTGCCATCCGTTCACCGTGGGGCGTTGGAGCTTCATGCACAACGGTCAGGTTGGCGGCTATGACAGCTTTCGCCGCGATGCCGACATGCTGATCCCTGACGCGCTTTACCCCAACCGCCGGGGGGCGACGGACAGCGAGGCGCTGTTTCTGGTGGCGCTGGCCGAAGGCATGGACAGCGACCCGAAGGCCGCCTTGCTGCGGGCGGTGGCGCGGTTCGAGGCGCTCAGCCGCGCCAAGGGCGATGCGCCGCACATGCGGCTGACGGCGGCACTGTCGGATGGCCAGCGGCTTTATGCGGTGCGCTATGCCACCGATGCCTTCGCGCCGACGCTGTATCACCGCTGGTCAGGCTCGCGTGGGGGTCGGGCGGTGGTGTCGGAACCGCTGGATACCGACGAGGACGACTGGCAACTGGTGCCCTCGGGGTCGTTCTGCACTTTTGAGGGCGAGAGCGTGCGGATCGAAGCCTTTGCCCCCGAACCCCTCGCTGCCGCCGCCTAGAAAAAGGCCGCCCCGAAGGGCGGCTTTTTCAATTCAGGCCGATTTGGCGGCGCGTTTGCGTTCATGCGGGTCCAGATAGCGCTTGCGCATGCGGATGTTCTTCGGCGTCACCTCGACCAGCTCGTCGTCGTCGATATAGGCAATCGCCTGTTCCAGCGACAGCTTGACCGGCGTGGTCAGCCGCACCGCCTCATCCGTGCCGGAGGCCCGGACGTTGGTCAGTTGCTTGCCCTTCAGCGGGTTCACTTCCAGATCATTGTCGCGGTTGTGCTCGCCGATGATCATGCCGGTGTAAACCGCTTCCTGCACGCCGATGAAGAAATGGCCGCGGTCTTCCAGCTTCCACATCGCATAGGCGACCGACGTGCCGCTTTCCATCGAGATCAGCACCCCGGCGCGGCGACCCTGGATCGGCCCCTTGTGCGGCGCCCATTCGTGGAACACCCGGTTCAATACGCCGGTGCCGCGGGTGTCGGTGAGGAACTCGCCGTGGTAGCCGATCAACCCGCGCGACGGCACATGCGCGATGATGCGGGTCTTGCCGACGCCGGCCGGTTTCATCTCGACCAGGTCGCCGCGACGCGGGCCGGTGACCTTTTCGATCACCGAGCCGGTGTATTCGTCGTCCACGTCGATGGTGACTTCCTCGATCGGCTCGTGGCGCACGCCGTCGATGTCCTGGAACAGCACGCGCGGGCGCGAAATCGACAGCTCGAAGCCCTCGCGGCGCATGTTCTCGATCAGCACGCCCATCTGCAATTCGCCACGGCCCGCCACTTCGAACGCATCGCCGCCGGGGGTGTCGGTGACCTTGATCGCCACGTTGATCTCGGCCTCTTTCATCAGCCGCTCGCGGATGACGCGGGATTGCACCTTGGTGCCATCCTTGCCGGCCAAGGGCGAGTCGTTGATGCCGAAGGTCACGGAAATCGTCGGCGGATCAATCGGTTGTGCGGGCAGCGGGATCTCGTTTTCCAGCGCGCACAGCGTGTCGGCCACGGTGGCTTTCGACATGCCGGCCAGGGTCACGATATCACCGGCTTCCGCCACGTCGATCTGGGTCTGCGACAGGCCGCGGAAGGCCAGCACCTTGGAAACCCGGAACTGTTCCAGCTTCACGCCATCGCGCGACAGCGCCTTGATGGTTTCGCCCGCCCGCAGGGTGCCTGCCTCGACACGCCCCGTGAGGATGCGGCCGATGAAGGGGTCGGCCGACAGCGTGGTGGCCAGCATGCGGAACGGCTCGTGCCGATGCGCAACCTGCGCCGGTTCGTGGACGTGGCGCAGCACCAGATCGTAAAGGGCGGAAAGATCCTTGCGCGGGCCATCCAGCGTCTCGTCGGCCCAACCGGCCCGGCCCGAGGCGTAAAGATGCGGGAAATCAAGCTGTTCGTCGTTGGCGCCAAGGTTGGCGAACAGATCGAACACCTCGTTCAGCGCCCGGTCGGGTTCGGCGTCGGGCTTGTCGACCTTGTTCAGCACCACGATCGGGCGCAGGCCCAGCGCAAGCGCCTTGGCGGTGACGAATTTGGTCTGCGGCATCGGGCCTTCGGCGGCATCGACCAGCAGCACCACGCCATCGACCATGCTGAGAATCCGTTCCACCTCGCCGCCGAAATCGGCGTGGCCGGGGGTATCGACAATGTTGATCCGCTTGCCCGCCCATTCCAGCGAGGTGCATTTGGCCAGAATGGTGATGCCGCGCTCGCGCTCGATATCGTTGCTGTCCATGGCGCGTTCGGCCACGGCCTGATTGTCACGGAAGGCGCCGGACTGCTTCAGCAGCTCGTCAACGAGTGTGGTCTTGCCATGGTCCACATGCGCGATGATGGCGATGTTGCGAAGCTCCATCGGGAGGGTCTCTTTCATTTGTCTGATGTTGTCGCGGCGTTACAGCACGGGCGGGCAAAACGCCAGAGGAAAGGCGGAAATCGCTTTGAATCTTGGTCAGGTGGCGATGTAGCGGTCGCGGCGGTGGTTGATGGCGACCACCAGATTGACCACCGCGGCACCGAGGAAGCTGTAGGCGACGGTCGTCGGGTCGCGCAGGAACAGGGCGGCGGTGAACAGGGCGGCGTCGAACAGCAATTGGGTGTAGCCCGCGCGAAAGCCGGTCTTGTCTTGCAAGGCCAGCGCCAGGATGCCGACGCCGCCCAGGCTGGCGCCGTGGCGGAACAGCGCCAGCAGGGCGGAACCCGAAACCGCGCCGAACAGGATGGCACCGAAGATCGGGTTCAGGTGGGCAAAGCTGACCCAGGTCGGCATGATCAGGGTGAGGCCCGAGACCGTGGCCACCGCGATGAAGGTTTTCACCGTGAAGGCCAGCCCCATGCGGCGGTAGCCGATCCAGTAGAACGGCAGGTTGATCAGGAAGAACACCGCGGCAAAGCTGTATCCCGTGGCGTAGGAGATCAGCACCGCAAGGCCTGCGGTCTGGCCGGTGATCAGGCCAAGATGCGTCAGCAGGATGACGCCGAACGCCGCCATGCCCGCGCCATAGGCGATGCCCTGGGCGTCTTCGATCAGGGTGTGGGTAAGGGTGTCTGCCATGGGCTTTCAATGGAAAGGCCGGGGGGCTGACTGCCCCCCGGACCCCCCGTGGATATTTGATAACAGATGAAAGGGGTTGCGGCGGTTTCTTAACCCTTCAGCGCCTTGTTCAGATACTCATCGACCTTTTCCAGATAGCCGATGGTGGTCAGCCATTTCTGATCCGGGCCGACCAGCAACGCCAGATCCTTGGTCATGTGGCCATCCTCGACCGCATCGACCGTGACCTTTTCCAGCGTGTTGGCAAAGCGCAAGAGTTGGGCGTTGTCGTCCAGTTTGGCGCGGTGCTTCAGCCCGCCGGTCCAGGCATAGATCGAGGCCACCGAGTTGGTGGAGGTGGCCTTGCCCGCCTGATGCTGGCGGAAGTGGCGGGTGACGGTGCCATGCGCCGCCTCGGCCTCGACGGTCTTGCCATCGGGGGTCATCAGGACGGAGGTCATCAGGCCGAGGCTGCCGAAGCCCTGCGCCACAGTGTCGGACTGCACGTCGCCGTCATAGTTCTTGCAGGCCCAGACATAACCGCCCGACCATTTCATCGCACTGGCAACCATGTCGTCGATCAACCGGTGTTCGTAGATGATGCCCTTTTTCTTGAAGGCATCGGCGAATTCTTCCTCGTAGACCTTGGCGAACAGATCCTTGAAGCGGCCGTCATAGGCCTTCAGGATGGTGTTCTTGGTGGACAGATACACCGGCCAGCCGAGGTTCAGGCCGTAGTTCAGCGACGCACGGGCGAAGTCGATGATGCTGTCATCGAGGTTATACATGCCCATGTAGACGCCGGAGGAGGGCGCGTCGTAGACCTCGCGCTCGATCACCGTGCCGTCGTTGCCGACGAACTTCATCGTCAGCTTGCCGGCACCCGGAAAGCGGAAGTCGGTGGCCTTGTATTGGTCGCCAAAGGCGTGACGGCCGACCACGATCGGTTGGGTCCAGCCCGGCACCAGGCGCGGCACGTTGCGGCAGATGATCGGCTGGCGGAAGATCACGCCGCCCAGGATGTTGCGGATGGTGCCGTTCGGCGATTTCCACATCTGTTTCAGGCCGAATTCCTCGACCCGGGCTTCATCAGGGGTGATGGTGGCGCATTTGACGCCGACGCCGTATTGCTTGATCGCATTGGCGGCATCAATGGTGACCTGATCGGCGGTGCGGTCGCGTTCCTCGATGCCCAGGTCATAGTATTTCAGGTCGATGTCGAGGTAGGGCAGGATCAGCTTCTGCTTGATGAAATCCCAGATGATCCGGGTCATCTCGTCGCCGTCGAGTTCGACAACGGGGTTGGCTACCTTGATCTTCGACATGCGGGCCTCTTGCGGTTGGGGATTCGGGTTGCTTGGGTCTTAGCGGAAAACGGCGGGCTTGGGAAGGGCGGTATGCGAATGTATACCGAAATGTCGCGGGGCGTCAGAAGCGGTGGCGGCGCCACAGCCAGAAGCCGCTGGTCAGGGTGCAGCCGACCAGCACGCTCAAAGCAAAGGCCAGCCAGGAAAGCGGCCACAGCCCGGTGGCGATGCGGCCCAGCGCCATGCCGCAGGTGGCGGCGGTCAGCAGGTTGACGAAATGCTGCGGCGTGGTGTGGACAGGGGCCATGGCGGCGGTCAGGGCCAGGCACAGCAGCACCAGCGCCATCAGCCCAGATCGCAGCATCGGCGGGCCGGGCGGGGTGGCGGGCGTGCCATCGGTCAGGGCATCGGTAAGGGCATCGGTAAGGGCGGGGGCCGCGTCGGCGATTTGCGCCAGCACCGGTTGCAGCAGCCAGCCCACGCCCAGCCACAGCCCCAGCGTCAGGACAAAGACCGCAGCGATCCGCAGGGTTGCCGCCATGCCTTACACCTTTGCGAACCAGTCCAGCGCCTGCGCCCGGACCCAGGTCCACAGGGCGGGGGCACCGCGGGTGACCTTGGCGCCGACGCGGGCTTCCAGTTGCTGGGGCGTCACGGCATATTCGATCCAGGTGCCGCCACCGGATTGCAGGTTGGCCATCACCGGCTGCACCCGGTCGAGGCTTTTGGCAAAGACGGCATCCGGGGTTTCACCGGCCTCGAACTCTTGCCACAGCGCGTGAAGATCGTGTCCCAAGTCCATGGGAAGCAATTCGAAGATGCGCTTGGCGGCCTTCGCCTCGGCGGCCTGCACATCGCTTGATCCATGCGCCGTGCCACCCGCCGAATGGATCGGCACGTCGCCCACGTCGATCTCGACCAGATCGTGCAACAGCAGCATGCGGATGACGCGGTTGATATCGACGCCCGGCGCCGCCTGATCGGCCAGCACCAGCGCATAAAGCGCCAGATGCCAGGAATGTTCGGCCGAGTTTTCGCGCCGCGAGCCGTCGCAGAGCGTGGTGGCGCGCAGCACCGATTTCAGCTTGTCGGCCTCGTTCAGAAAGGCGAACTGCGCGGCCAGCCGGTCGGTCATTCCGGCGCCTTGGCCTTGGCGGCGCGGGCGGCGTGCAGCGCGTCTTCAACGTATTTTCGCGCCCGCCGTTCGGCCAGCCGCACCCGGATTGCGGTCATGTAGGCCTCTTGCGTGGTGGGCGACATGTCCAAGAGCAGCTTCGAGACCTTCTCGAAAAACCGGTCGTCGCCGATCTCGTCCATCGCGGCGATCACGTCGCGGGCCAGGGCGTCTGTCAGATCTTCCAGCGTTCCCATGGGCTTACCGCGAGGCTTCGGTCAACCGCCGTTTCACATAGGTGGAAACGGTGTCGATCATCGGGATCATATGCGCCTCTTCGTCCTTGAAGAAATGGTCGGCGCCCTCGATCTGGGTGTGGGTGATGGTGATGCCTTTCTGCTCGTGCAGCTTGTTCACCAGATTGACCGTGTCTTTCGGCGTGGCCACCCGGTCGGCGGTGCCGTTGATGATCAGGCCCGACGAGGGGCAGGGGGCGAGGAAGGAGAAATCATACATGTTGGCCGGGGGGGCGACCGAGATGAAGCCGGTGATTTCCGGACGCCGCATCAGCAGTTGCATGCCGATCCAAGCGCCGAAGGAAAACCCGGCGACCCAGCAATGCTTGGCGTTCTGGTTCATTGATTGCAGATAATCCAGCGCCGAGGCGGCATCGGACAATTCGCCAATGCCCTGATCATACTCGCCCTGGCTGCGGCCGACGCCGCGGAAGTTGAAGCGCAGCACGGTGAAACCCAGCCGGTAGAAGGCATAGTGCAGGTTGTAGACCACCTTGTTGTTCATCGTGCCGCCATAGGACGGGTGCGGATGCAGCACGATGGCAATCGGCGCATCACGGTCTTTTTGCGGATGGTAACGACCTTCAAGCCGCCCCTCGGGGCCTGCGAAAATCACTTCGGGCATTGTGCGCCTGTCTCTTTCCCACCCGAGCCAATCTTGACCATTTAACTCGGATAACTTAGAACGGTTCAAAAGGGACAGGCTGCCTGCCCCCGGTTGGGTCTGAGTTAAGCACCCCGCCTGCGCACGTCAATGGAATTGGAGAAAGGACCGCATGAAACTGTCGACCAAGGGGCGTTATGCCATGGTGGCGCTGGCCGATCTGGCTTTGGCGCGGGATGACGATCTGGTGTCGCTGGCGGAAATATCGCGGCGGCAGGATATCTCGCTGGCCTATCTGGAGCAGTTGTTCGTGAAACTGCGGCGGGCATCGCTGGTCGAGGCGGTGCGCGGGCCGGGCGGCGGCTATCGGTTGGCGCGCAGCCCGGATGCGATAAGGGTCAGCGAGATATTGGAAGCGGTAGAGGAAACCGTTTCCGCCATGCATTCCGGTGCCGGGGCCAGCGGCGGGATTTCGGGCAGCCGGGCGCAATCTCTGACCAACCGGCTGTGGGAGGGGCTTTCAGCGCATGTCTATGTGTTTTTGCATCAGACAAGGTTGTCGGACGTGATTGGCAACGAGATGCGGCCTTGCCCCGCGGTGCCGGCGTTGTTCCGGGTGGTGGACGAGGAGTGAGGCAGCGGGATTGCGGCGCGGCCGGGGGCTGCCTGCCCCCCCAGCGTCGCCACGGGCGACGCGTTCCTTGCTGAAATGGTCCACTGGACCATTTCCGGGCGCGCGTCACCCCCGGGGATATTTGTGCAGAGAAGAAAGGTTTTAGGGTGAAGCCGCGGGTTTACCTCGACTGGAACGCCACGACGCCGCTGCGGGCCGAGGCGCGGGCGGCGATGGCGGCGGCGATGGATGTTTTCGGCAACCCTTCCTCGGTGCATGCCGAAGGCCGGGCGGCGCGGGCGCTGGTCGAGCGGGCGCGCGGGCAAGTGGCGCAGGCGCTGGGGGCCGAAGGGGCGGATGTCGTGTTCACCTCGGGGGCGACCGAGGCGGCGGCTTTGGCTTTGGCCGGGCGCGGGCTTTTGAGCGCGGGTGTCGAGCATGAAGCGGTGCTGGCCTGGTGCGATTGCAGTCTGGTTGCGGATTCGCAAGGCCGGGTGGCGGTGGCCGATCCGGGCCGCACGGCGCTGCAACTGGCCAATTCGGAAACCGGGGTGATGCAGGATTTGCCTGCCGGTCTTGCCGTTTCCGATTTGACGCAGGCCTTCGGCAAGGTGGCTTTCGCCTTCAACTGGCTGGGCTGCGACATGGGGCTGGTGTCGGCGCATAAATTGGGCGGGCCGAAGGGGATTGGCGCGCTAGTGCTGCGGCGGGGGCTTGATTTTGTTCCACAATTGCGCGGCGGCGGGCAAGAGATGGGCCGCCGTGCCGGCACCGAGAACCTGATCGGCATCGCCGGTTTTGGGGCTGCGGCAGAGGCTGCGGCCCGCGATCTGGCCGATGGTGTGTGGGACAAAGTGGCCGAACTTAGAAATATTCTAGAATTGGCATTGTCGGCGCAGGCAAATGAGACTATTTTTGTCGGGAATGGTGCGACACGCCTGCCGAACACGCTGTATCTGGTCACGCCGGGCTGGAAAGGCGAGACGCAGGTGATGCAGATGGACCTTGCGGGCTTTGCCGTTTCGGCGGGCTCGGCCTGTTCCAGCGGCAAGCTGCGCGCCTCCCGCACCTTGCGGGCGATGGGGTTTGACGACGGCCTGGCTGCCTGCGGTTTGCGGGTGTCGATCGGGCCGCAGACGACGCAAGACCAGGTGCTGCGCTTTGCCGAGGCCTGGGGCGCGCAGTATCGCAAGGCCCGCGCGCGGGTGTGACAGAAGAAGGACGGACCGATGAGCGAAGACCAGATCGAAGTGCGCGACGGGGTTGACCGCGAGACGATCGAGGCCGTGCATGCGATGTCGGGCAAGTACAAATACGGCTGGGAAACCGAGATCGAGATGGATTTCGCGCCCAAGGGGGTGTCGGAAGACATCGTGCGGCTGATTTCGGCCAAGAACGGCGAGCCGGAGTGGATGCTGGACTGGCGGCTGGCGGCCTATCGGCGCTGGGTCACCATGACCGAGCCGCGTTGGGCGATGCTGCACTACCCCGAGATCGACTATCAGGACATCTATTACTACGCCAAACCGAAAAGCATGGCGGGCAAGCCGAAATCGCTGGACGAGGTGGACCCGAAGCTTTTGGCCACCTATGCAAAACTGGGTATCCCGCTGAAAGAACAGGCGTTTCTGGCGGGCGTGCAGGACGAGGCAGCGCCGCGCCGGGTGGCGGTGGATGCGGTGTTTGACTCTGTTTCGGTGGGCACCACCTTCAAGGCCGAACTGGCGAAGGCCGGGGTGATCTTCTGCTCGATCTCCGAGGCGCTGCGCGATCACCCGGATCTGGTGCGCAAGTATATCGGTTCCGTGGTGCCGCAGACCGACAACTACTTTGCCACGCTGAATTCGGCGGTGTTTTCCGATGGGTCGTTTGTCTATATCCCCGAAGGCGTGCGCTGCCCGATGGAGCTTTCGACCTATTTCCGCATCAATGCCGAGAATACCGGCCAGTTCGAGCGCACGCTGATCATTGCCGAAAAAGGCAGTCATGTCAGCTATCTGGAAGGCTGCACCGCACCGAAACGCGACACCAACCAGTTGCACGCCGCGGTGGTCGAGATCGTCATTCTGGAAGATGCCGAGGTGAAATATTCCACGGTGCAGAACTGGTATCCGGGCGACGAGAACGGCGTGGGCGGCATCTACAATTTCGTCACCAAGCGGGCCGATTGCCGCGGCGCGCGGGCCAAGGTGATGTGGACGCAGGTGGAGACGGGTTCCGCGATCACCTGGAAATATCCAAGCTGCATCCTGCGGGGCGAGGCGTCGCAGGGCGAGTTCTATTCGATCGCCATTGCCAACAATGCCCAGCAGGCCGACACCGGCACCAAGATGATCCATCTTGGCAAGAACACCCGCTCACGCATTGTTTCCAAAGGGATTTCCGCGGGCAGGGCGCAGAATACCTATCGCGGGCTGGTCTCCATGCACCCCAAGGCGACCGGCAGCCGCAACTATACCCAATGTGACAGCCTGCTGATCGGCGACAAATGCGGGGCGCATACGGTGCCCTATATCGAGGTGAAGAACAACTCATCCCGGGTCGAGCACGAGGCCACCACCTCGAAGGTCGATGACGAGCAACTGTTCTACTGCCGAAGCCGTGGCATGGACGAGGAAGAAGCGGTGGCGCTGGTGGTGAACGGCTTCTGCAAGGAAGTGCTGCAATCGCTGCCGATGGAATTTGCCCTGGAAGCGCAGGCGCTGGTGGCGATCTCGCTGGAAGGTTCGGTCGGATGACCGAGACCGCTGCCCCGACGCGGCCACACCTGACCCTGCCCGACGCCGAGGCGGCGGCGGTGTTGGAGGCCTATGCCGGGGCGGAGTGTATTCTGGAATATGGCTCGGGTGGCTCGACCGTGCTGGCCGGGGATATGCCGGGCAAGACGGTGTATTCGGTCGAAAGCGATGCCGGGTGGCTGGCGATGATGCAGGGCTGGTTTGCCGCCAACCCACCGAAATCGCGGGTTTTTCTGCATCACGCCGATATCGGGCCGACCAAGGAATGGGGCCACCCCGTTGACGAGGCGCAGTTTCGCCGCTGGCCCGGCTATGCGCTGTCGGTCTGGGACCGGCCGGATTTCCGCCACCCCGATACCGTGCTGATCGACGGCCGTTTTCGCATGGCCTGCCTGCTGACCGCGGCATTCCGCATCACCCGGCCGCTGGTGGCGCTGGTGGACGACTATATCGACCGCAAGCCCTATCATGGCGTCGAGCGGTTTCTGAAACCCGCCGCGATGATCGGTCGCATGGCGCGTTTTGAACTTGTGCCCACGGCTTTTCCGGTGGACCGGATGGCCTGGGTGCTGAACTTCTACCATCGCCCCGCCTGAGGCCAGAGGAAAAACATGCTGAAAATCAACAACCTGCACGTCAAACTTGAAGAAGAAGACAAGGTCATCCTGAAAGGGCTGACGCTGCACGTTCCGGCGGGCGAAGTGCATGCGATCATGGGGCCGAACGGGTCGGGCAAATCGACGCTCAGCTATGTCTTGTCGGGCAAAGGCGGCTATACCGTCACCGCGGGCAGCGCGACGCTGGAGGGGGCGGATTTGCTGGAAATGGAGCCCGAACACCGCGCGGCGGCGGGGCTGTTTCTGGCCTTCCAGTATCCGGTTGAAATTCCCGGCGTCGGCAACATGACCTTCCTGCGCACCGCGGTGAACGCCCAGCGCAAGACCCGCGGCGAGCCGGAAATGTCGGCGGGCGAGTTCCTGAAAGTGGTGCGCGACAAGGCAAAAACCCTGAAGATCGACGCCGAGATGATGAAGCGCCCGGTCAACGTCGGCTTCTCGGGTGGCGAGAAGAAGCGCAACGAGATTCTGCAGATGGCGATGCTGGAGCCGAAGATGTGCATCCTCGACGAGACCGACTCGGGTCTGGATGTGGACGCGATGAAACTGGTGTCGGACGGGGTGAACGCCCTGCGCGCGCCGGGGCGGTCATTCCTGGTTATCACGCATTATCAACGGCTTCTGGACCATATCAAACCTGACGTTGTACATATCATGGCGGATGGCCGCATCATCAGGACCGGCGGGCCGGAGCTGGCGCTGGAGGTCGAGCAGAACGGCTACGCCGACATTCTGGCGCAGGTGCAGTGATGGCGATGGCGGCATTGCAACAGGCGCTGGCAGCGCGGATTGCCGGTCTGGACCTGCCGGCGACAGGCTGGCTGGGGCCGCTCCGGGCCGAAGCTTTGGCGCGGCTTTCGGTGCAGGGCCTGCCCGGCAAGCGCGATGAATACTGGCGCTATACCGACCCCGCGGCGTTGAATTCGGCCACACCCCCGCGGGCATCTGCCTTTGATTCCGGCGGCGAGGCGCCGGTGTTCGACGGCATCGACCGGCTGAAGATCGTGTTTGTCGATGGGGTGTTCGATGCCGCCGCCTCGGACGATCTGGCGCTGGCCGGGGTCGAAATCGACCTGCTCAGCCGGGCCATGACCGCCGATATCCACTGGGCGCAGGGGGTTTACGGTCGGCTGGAGGCCGCGGGCCAAGTGCCGGTGAACCGGCCCTTTGCCGCGCTGAATTCGGCCTTCGCACCCGAGGGGGTGCTGATCCGTGTCACCGGCAAGGCGGTCAAGCCAATTTCTATGATTTATCACCATAAATCAGATAGTTCCGACGCGATCCTACATCATTGTATCAAGATCGAAACCGGCGCCGACCTGACGTTGTTGGAGAATGGCCCGGCGGCGGCGCGCTTCAACAAGGTGATCGAGGTGGATATCGCCGATGGCGGCAGCTTTCACCACATACGTGCCCAGGGCCGCGATCATGATCGCCGGGCCGTGACCCATGTCTTCGCCCGTCTGGCCGCGAAGGCGCGGTTCAAATCCTTCACCCTGACCGCCAATGGCATGCTGACCCGCAACGAGGTGGTGATTGATCTGCAGGGCAGCGACTCGCTGGCGCATGTGGCCGGGGCGGCGCTTGGCGACGGGGCGTTTCACCATGACGATACCGTGTTCATCACCCATCGGGCCGAGCGGTGCGAAAGCCGTCAGGTGTTCAAGAAGGTGCTGAAGAGCGGCGCGGTCGGGGTGTTTCAGGGCAAGATTCTGGTGCAACAGGGGGCGCAGAAGACCGATGGCTATCAGTTGAGCCAGGCGCTTTTGCTGGACGATGACAGCCAGTTCCTGGCCAAACCCGAGCTGGAGATTTACGCCGACGACGTGAAATGCAGCCACGGCTCGACCACCGGTGCCATTGATGAAGAGGCGCTGTTCTATCTGCGCGCACGAGGAGTGCCGCGCAAGACCGCGGAATCGTTGCTGGTTCTGGCATTTCTTGCCGAATCCATCGCCGAGATCGACGATGCGGCGATTGCCGACGACATCCGCGCCCGGCTGGAAAACTGGCTGGCGCGGCATGACCACAGCGGAGCGGCGTGAATGGCGATCAGTTCCGATATCGTGGAAAGTTACCGCCATCCGCGGGCGGTGATCCGACGCAGGCTGGATCAGGGTCCGCGCGAGGATCGGGTGCTGGTGCTGCTGATGCTGGCCTGCGGGCTGAATTTCGTGGCGCAATGGCCGGGGCTGGCGCGGGCAACCTATCTGGACCCGTCGCAGCCGCTGGAGGCCCGTCTGGGCGGCGCGCTGCTGGCGACGCTGTTTCTGGTGCCGCTGATCGCCTATGGTGTTGCGGGCCTTAGTCATCTGATTTCAAAGGTTTTCGGCGGCAAGGGCAGCGGCTATGGCGCGCGGCTGGCGCTGTTCTGGGCGATGTTGGCGGCAGCGCCGCTGATGCTGTTGCAGGGGCTTGTTTCGGGGTTCATTGGCGCGGGGTCGGCGCAGATTGCGGTGGGGCTGGTGGTTCTGGGTGGTTTTCTGTTCATCTGGCTGAACGGCCTTGTCGAGGCGGAGCGGTAGAATGGACGCATCAATCGAACTGCTGCGCGATCTGGTCGTCCAAAGCTTTCGCGCCCCCCGTCAGGCCGCTGCCCGGATCATCGCGCTGAACCTGCCGATGGCGGCGCGCTGGGTCGGACTGGGGCTGATGGCGGTGGTCTCCGCTTTGCTGGTGCACTTGAGCTTCTCCATACAACCGGCGGAAGTAAAAGATTTTTTTGTCGAGGCGATGGCCAGCCCGCTGCGAACCGCCTGGATGCAGGCGGTGTTCATGCTGGTGGCGGTGGCGCTGATCCACCGGATCGGGGCCTGGCGCGGCGGTCACGGCAGTTTTGCCGACGCGCTGGTGCTGGTGGCCTGGTTGCAGTTTCTGCTGCTGCTGTTGCAGGGGCTGCAACTGCTGGCCTTCGCGGTGTTGCCGCTGCTGGCCGATCTGGTCGGGTTGGCGACGCTGGGGCTGTTTTTCTGGCTGCTGAGCAATTTCGTGGCCGAGTTGCACGGCTTCCGCTCGCCGCTGGTGGTTTTCGTCGGGATACTGCTGTCGGTTTTCGCGGCGGTGCTGGTGTTGACGCTGCTGCTGACGTTCTTTTTCGGGGGCTAGGCGATGTATGACGTGACCGCGGTGCGCCGCGACTTTCCGATCCTGTCGCGGCAGGTCAACGGCAAGCCGCTGGTCTATCTGGACAACGGCGCCTCGGCGCAGAAACCGCGGGCGGTTATCGAGGCGGTGACGCAAGCTTATGCGATGGAATACGCCAATGTTCATCGTGGCTTGCATACGCTTTCGAATATCGCCACCGAGAAATACGAGGCAGTGCGCGGCACCATCGCCCGCTTTCTGAACGCACCGTCCGAGCAGGAGATCGTGTTTACCTCGGGGGCGACCGAGGGCATCAATCTGGTCTCCTATGCCTGGGCCGCGCCGCGTTTGCAGCCGGGCGACGAGATCGTGCTGAGCATCATGGAGCATCACGCCAACATCGTGCCCTGGCATTTTCTGCGCGAACGCCAGGGCGTGGTGCTGAAATGGGTGGAGTGTGACGCCAACGGCGATCTGGACCCGCAGGCGGTGCTGGATGCCATCGGGCCGCGCACAAGGTTGGTGGCAATTACCCATATGTCCAATGTGTTGGGCACCGTTGTTGATGTGGCAGCGATCTGCGCGGGCGCCAAGTCGCGCGGTGTGCCGGTGTTGGTCGATGGCTCGCAGGCCTCGGTGCACATGCCGGTCGATGTGGCGGCTCTGGGTTGCGACTTCTATGCCATCACCGGACATAAGCTATATGGGCCAAGCGGTTCCGGGGCGATCTTTATCCACCGCGACCGGCAAGCCGAGATGCTGCCGTTTCTGGGCGGCGGCGACATGATCCGCGAGGTTTCGCGCGATGCCGTGACCTACAACGACCCGCCGATGAAATTCGAGGCCGGCACCCCCGGCATCGTGCAGCAGATCGGGCTGGGGGTGGCGCTGGACTATCTGATGGGTCTGGGCATGGCCAATGTTTCGGCACATGAACGGGTGTTGCGCGATTATGCCCGCGATCGGCTTTCCAGCCTCAACTGGCTGACCGTGCAGGGAAATTCTGCGGGCAAGGGGGCGATCTTCTCGTTCACGCTGCAAGGGGCGGCACATGCGCATGACATCTCGACCGTGCTGGACAAGAAGGGGGTGGCGGTGCGGGCGGGCACCCATTGCGCCATGCCCTTGATGACGCATCTGGGGGTGGGGGCGACTTGCCGCGCCTCGTTCGGGCTTTACAACACCGTGCAGGAGGTGGACGTTCTGGTTGACGCGCTGCACCTGTGCCACGAACTGTTTGCCTGAAGCGTCGGGCCACGACCGCCTGGCCGGATCGGTGAAACTATGGTGCCCCCAGAGAGGATTGAACTCCCGACCTTCAGTTTACAAAACTGCTGCACTACCGCTGTGCTATGAGGGCATCGGTTTGATATATAGTTGCCGCAAGCGGCTGGCAAGGGCGCGGCAAGCGGCAGTTGCTTGCACCCCGCGGACAGGGCAGAGCGGGTATTTCAGCCAAGAAGAAACAGCCAGGCCGCCGCTTCATTCTGCAGCGATCTTGATGACCGGCTCCATGCTGGCCAGAACCTCGGCACGCAGGTGGCACTTGATCTGATGACCTGCCACCAGCGTCTGGATCGGCGGCATCTCGCGGTCACAAAGCCCGCCGGGCACCTGCACCTTCCAGCGGCAACGGGTCTGGAACGGGCAGCCCGGCGGCGGGTTCATTGCCGAGGGGATATCGCCTTCCAGCACGATGCGCTGTTTCACCACCCGGGTGTCGGCCACCGGCACCGCCGACAGCAGCGCCTCGGTATAGGGGTGGTAGGGCGGGCTGAACACCTGATCGGTGGTGCCCATTTCCACCACATGCCCCAGATACATCACCATCACCCGGTCGCTGAGGTAACGCACGATGGACAGATCGTGGCTGATGAACAGCAGGGTGGTGCGGTTTTCGCGCTGAATTTCCATCAGCAGGTCGGTGACGGCGGCCTGCACCGAGACATCCAGCGCCGACACCGGCTCATCGGCCACCACGATCTTGGCGCCGCCGGCAAAGGCGCGGGCGATGCCGACGCGCTGTTTCTGGCCACCCGAAAGCTGCCGCGGCATGCGTTCGGCAAAGGCGCGCGGCAGTTTCACCAGATCCAGCAGTTCCAGCATGCGGTCGCGGCGGGCGGCGTCGCTGTCGCCGATGCGAAAGATTTCCAAGGCGCGGATGATCTGCCGCCCCACGCTCATCGACGGGTTCAGGGTGTCGAACGGGTTCTGGAACACCATCTGCACGCCCGACACGGTTTCGGTGGACCGCTTCTCGATCGGGGTGTTCTGGATGTCGCGGTCATAGAGCATGATCTTGCCCGAGGTGGCGGTTTCCAGCCCCATCAGCACCTTGGCGAAGGTGGATTTGCCACAGCCGGATTCACCGACGATGGCCAGGGTCTCGCCCTCATGCGCCTCGAAACTCAGGGTCTCGTTGGCTTTGACCACCTTGCGGCCACCACCGCCGAACAGGCCGCCGCCACCGACCTCGTAATATTTGCGCAGGTCGTCCATCTTCAGAACCACCGGGCCGACCGGGGTCTTTTCGAAGGTCTTGCCCGCCTTCAGCGGCGCATCCCAATCAATTTCGGCAAAGCGCAGGCAGCGGGTTTCGTGGCGGTCGCCTTCGGGCACATGCGCCATCGGCACCTCGGCCGCATCGCACAGCCCGCGCTGGAAATAGTCGCAGCGCGGCCCGAAATTGCAGCCGCGGGGCCGTTCGTGCGGCAGCGGGAAGTTGCCGGGGATCGCCACCAGGGGATGCGCGTTCTTGTCGGCACCGGGCAGCGGGATCGAGCGGAACAGCGCCTGGGTATAGGGGTGGCGCATCTTGTCGAACACCTGCCGGACGTTGCCGGCCTCCACCGCCTCGCCGGAATACATCACGCAAAGCCGGTCGCAGACATCGAGGATCAGGCCGAGGTTGTGGCTGATGAACAGCATGGAGGTGCCGTATTTATGGCCCAGATCCTTGACCAGATCGACAATCCCGGCCTCGACCGTCACATCCAGCGCGGTTGTCGGCTCGTCCAGAATCAGCAGCGCGGGTTTCGACATCAGCGCCATGGCGATGACGATGCGCTGCTGCTGGCCGCCGGAAAGCTGGTGCGGATATGCCCCAAGGATGCGGTCGGGGTCGGGCAGGCGCACGTCGGCAACGATCTGGCGGGCCAGCGCCAGCGCCTCGGCGTGCGGCATGTTCTGGTGGATCATTGGCACTTCGGCCAGTTGCGCGCCGATCTTCATCGCCGGGTTCAGGCTGGCCATCGGCTCCTGGTAGATCATGGCGATTTCGGAACCGCGGATGTGGCGCAGGTCTTCTTCGGACATGTGGGTCAGGTCGCGGCCTTTGAATTTGATCGACCCGCCGACGATGCGGCCGTTCTTGCCCAGATCGCGCATCACCGCGAGGGCCACGGTGGATTTGCCGCAACCGGATTCGCCGACCAGCCCCATCGCCTCGCCCGGCATCACCGTGCAGGAGAAATCCATCACCGCCGGGATCTCGCGGCTGCGGGTGAAGAAGGAAATCGAGAGGTTCTCGATTTCGAGGATCGGTTGGTCGGGGGTCCAGTCAGGCATGGCAGCCTCCGGGTTTGCGGCAGGCGCCGGGGGCTGTCTGCCCCCGGACCCCCGAGGATATTTGAGCAAAGGCGAAATTCATCAGTCTTTCAGGCTTTCTTCGCGCAGGCCGTCGGCCAGCAGGTTGAGGCCGAGGACAAGGCTCATCAGGGCCAGCGCCGGGACCACGGCGGGGTGGGGGAAAGAGGAGAGGAGTTTGCGGCCGGCGTTGATGGTGGAGCCCCAGTCGGGGCTTTCGGGGCTGACGCCCAGGCCGAAAAAGCCCAGCGTTCCCAGAAGGATGGTGGTGTAGCCGATGCGCAGGCAGAAATCGACGATCAAGGGGCCACGGGCGTTGGGCAATATCTCCCACAGCATGATATACCACGGACCCTCGCCGCGGGTCTGGCCTGCGGCGACGTAATCGCGGGATTTGATGTCCATCACGATGCCGCGCACGATGCGGAACACCGTGGGGGCGTTGACGAAGACCACCGAGACGAAGACGTTCAACAGGTTGGGGTCCATCGACCACACCCCCAGCGGGTCGGCGTTGAAGGCAAGGCCCGCGTAGGCCCAAAGGCCGATCACCAGCGTGGCGCCGACGTAAAGATTGCGTTGCCGCGGGTTGGTGAAGAACCGGCTGTTCAAGAGCACCGTGACGAAGATCACCGGGAAGATGAACAGCACCGCCGCCAGCACATTGGGGATCGACGAGCGCCAGGTGGCGTCGGTGAAGGGCAGCGGGATCTCGGTGCCGGTTTGCTGAATCTCGGGGGTGACCAGCAGGTAGAACAGCAGGATCACCGGGAAGGCCAGCACCAGATTGGCCAGAAACGACAGCGCGGTATCAAGGCGGCCGCCGAAATATCCCGCAGGCAGGCCCAGCGTGATGCCCATGATGAAGGCGAATGTGGTGGCGGCGGGGGCGATCGACAGCACCGAGCGCGCCCCCATCACCACGCGGGAAAACACGTCGCGCGCCAGATGGTCGCCGCCCAGCAGGTAATAGGGGTAGATGCCGTCCTTGGCATCGCGCACCGGCAGGCCGGGCAGGGCGTTCTTCATGCCGGAAAGCTGGGTCAGCGGGTCGTGGGTGATGATCTGCCCGGCAAAGATCGCCGTCAGCACCCAGAACAGCACCATGCCGAAGCCGATCATTCCCACCGGGCTGTCGTAAAGCTTGCCGTAAAGCCCCAGCCGCCGCTTGAAAGCGACCGAGACGGCAAAGGTCGCCAGCATGCCAAGCCAGACCGGCAGGAACTGCCAGGCCATCGCGGTGAAAATCTGGGTCCAGCCCAACTCCGGCATGTGCTGTCCCTATCTTACGCGGATGCGGGGGTTGAGCCAGGCATAGCCCAGGTCGGAAATCAGTTGCGTCACCAGCACCACCACCACCGCCACCACCGAACAGCCGAGCAGCAATTCGATATCGTTGTTGCCCGCGGCCTGCACCAGCGTCCAGCCGAAGCCCTTGTAATTGAACAGGGTTTCCACGATCACCACGCCGTTCAGCAGCCAGGGGAACTGCAGCATGATCACGGTGAAGGGGGCGATCAGCGCGTTCCGCAGCGCGTGCCGCAGCACCACGTCGCGGAAGCGCACGCCTTTCAGCCGGGCGGTGCGGATGTATTGCGCCGTCATCACCTCGGTCATCGAGGCGCGGGTCATCCGGGCGATGTAGCCGACGCCGTAAAGGGCGATGGTCATCACCGGCAGGAAGAAATTCTGGAAGGTGATGTCGTCCATGGCACTGGTGGCGGTGCCCTTGAACCATTTCAGCCCGGTGACGGACGAGGCGAAGATGGTGATGAACAGCACGCCCGAGACATATTCCGGCGTCGCCGTGGTGGCGATCGACATGGTGGAAAGCACGCGGTCGGTGCGGCTGCCCTCGCGCATCCCCGCCAGAATCCCGATCAGCAACGACATCGGCACCATCACCAACATGACGCAAAGCATCAGCCAGCCGGTCAGGCCCAGACGGGTGGCGACGATTTTCGAGACCGGCTCTTTGAAGACGTTGGAAAAGCCCCATTCGCCCTGCATGACGCCGCAGAAACTGGGGGCGCTGGCGGCGTCCTGACCGCGGGCGATGCAGCGGCCGGTGGTGGCGCCGTCAATCTCGCGCGTCCAGCCCGGCACCACGCCCAGCCATTCGCCATAGCGCAGCAGCACCGGCTGGTCGTAGCCATGCTTGTGCAGCCAGCTTTCCACATCGGCGTCGGAGATGCGGGTGCCGGCCTCGGACTTGGCGATTTTCTCCAGGTTCGGCGGCAGGTTGGTCAGATAGAACACCACGAAGGTCAGACACAGCGCCGTCAGCAGCATGGTGGCAAGCCGTCTGAGCAGAAAACGGAGCATGGCTTATCCCTTGCCGAGCCGGACGGTAAACGGGCAGACCGGGCAGCACTGCCGCCCGGTCTGGCACTTCAGGGGCGCGGTGCCCCGGCACCTTGCGATCAGGCCGTCATCCACCACTTGTAATGGTGATGCTCGAACGTCGGGTGCATTTCGGCGCCCTTCACCTTGTCGGTGGTGTGGCGGAACAGCGAGCGCCAATAGGGCTGGATCAGAACCCCTTGTTCCTGCATGATTTCCTCCAGGCGCTTCATCACCTCGCGGCGCTTGTCGGCATCAGCGATGGCCAGCGCCTCGCCCAGCTTTTCGTCGAACTCGGCGTTGGAGAAGGCACATTCATTCCACGCCACGCCCGATTTGTAGGCCAGTTGCAGGATCTGCACGCCCAAGGGCCGCATGTTCCACTCGGTGGCCGAGAACGGATATTTCAGCCAGTCGTTCCAGAAGGTCGAGCCGGGCAGGATGGTGCGCTTGATCTTGATGCCGGCATCGCGGATTTGTGCTGCCACCGCATCGCAGGTTGCCGATTGCCAGTTGTCGTCCAGCGAGATCAGCTCGAACTCGGTCTCGGCATGGCCCGCGGCGTCGATGGCGGCCTTGGCGGCAGCCGGGTCGGCCACCAGCGGCGGCAGTTCGGCATATTCCGGGTGGATCGGGCAGACATGGTGGTTTTCGGCCACCTGGCCCAACCCGGCATAGCCCAGCTCCAGCACCACGGCGTTGTTGACCGCCAGTTGCAGGGCCTTGCGGACCTCCAGATTGTCATAGGGGGCGGCGGCGTGGTGGAACCGCACGGCCAGCGTGCCTGCGGTGATCGCCTCGGTCTTGCCCCAGCCGATGCCGTCGAACACCGCCACGAAATCGCCCTCGGTGCGGTAGGTGGCGTCGATCTCGCCCGATTCGGCAGCGGCCACCACGGCGGCGGGGTCAGTGCCGTAGTCGATGTATTCGATGCGGTCCAGATAAGCGCCGGTGCCCCACCAGGTGTGATTGGCGTTCTTCACCAGCACCTGCTTGACGCCGACCTCGTTGACCTCGGGCAGATAGGGGCCGGTGCCGATCGGGTTGGTGACCGGGTCGCCGTTGTCATAGGATTTGTGCACCACCGCCGCCGGATAATCGGCAAAGCCTGCGATGATCGAGATGTCGGGCGCGGGCAGCACCAGCTTGACGGTGTGGCTGTCCACCGCCGTCACGGCGCCCTCGCGCACCAGCTTGGTGGCCTCGTCGACCAGCCCGCCCATCCGCGCCGCCATCGAGTTGCCCTCGACCGCCGCCTCGCACCAGCGGTTGATGTTGTGCACCACGTCATCGGCGGTGAAATCGTCGCCGTTGTTCCATTTCACGCCCTTGCGCACCGCCAGAGTGTATTCGGTGGCATCGTCATTGGCGGTCCAGCTTTCCAGCAGCCGGCCTTCGAATGTGCCATCGGTATTGTATTGCACCAGATATTCCAGCCAGCCGCGGCCGAAATTGGCCAGCTCCGACCAGTCCCAGACCCGCGGGTCTTTCATGGCGCGGGTTTCCATGTTCATCCGCAGCGTGCCGCCCATCACCGGGGTTTCCTGCGCCAGCGCCGGCGCCTTCAGCCCCAGCAGGCCGTAAGCGGCGGCGGCGCTCAGGCCAAGCGCCGAGGCCCGGGTCAGGAATTCGCGGCGGCTCATGCTGCCCGCGCGCACCTCTTCGGAATACGCCCGGGCGGCCGGGTGCAGCGTTTCACGGTTCGAACGCGTGGTGGTCATCATCTTCTCCCTGGGTTTTCTGGTTTTTGGCGGCGGTCTGCGCAAAGCACCTTTGCCGGGGCCAAGCCCCCGATCGGCGCTGTGCCAAGATGTCACAATCGGCATTGCGCATTGTTTTCGGCCCGGCGTCAACGCTCGGTTTCGGCAAGTGATGGCGCGTTTGCGACATTTTCAGCCGGGCAAGCTGTAAAAAGCCGACCCAGTGTGATGCTGCAACGGCGAGGTGTTCGGGAAAGCCGAAAGGGTTCAGGGGGCGCGGCGGAACGCGGTGGGGGATTTGCCCACCTGATGCTGGAACGCCCGGGTGAAATAGGCAGGCGAGGTGAAGCCAAGGCTGCCCGCGATCAGCCCCACCGGCAGGTCGGTTTCGGTCAACAGCCGCCGCGCCTCGAAGATCAGCCGGTCGTGCAGCAAGGCCGAGGCCGGGCGGCCACTGGCCTGCTTGCAACAGCGGGTCAGATGCGTCGGCGTCACGTCCAGGGCTGCGGCAAAATCCGCCACCCCCATGCCCGAACGGAACTCGCGTTCCAGCAGTTGGGCATAGCGCGCCACCAGACGGCGGGCGGCATCGGGGCGTTTTGGCTCGGGTTCGGCGCGGCTGATCTGGCGTTCCAGCCAGACGCTGGCGAGGCCAAGGTAGTTCTGCGTCGCCCGTTCATGCGCCGGGCTGTCACTGTCGATCTCGCGCTGCATGGCGTCGAGGATCAGGTTCAGTTCCTGCTGCAGATGGGTTTCGCGGATGCGCAGGTGGTGGGGTATCGTCGGCAGCGCCACGGTTGGATTGCGGCCAAAAAAGATTGCCGAGCCAAAGACTTGCGGCCCGACCTCGAAGCCGTGCATCACCCCGGCCGGGATGAAGATGGCGTTGAAGGCGGTATAGCCGCGGGTGACACCGGCGATGGTGATGCGACCCTGGCCCTTGGTGAACCACAGAAACATCGGCTCCGAGATCGAGCGCATGGCCTCGACGCGCCACCGGCCACCCGCGGCAAGGCGGGGGATGGCAACAAGGCGCATTTGCGAGGCGGCGGACAGGTCTTGCATGCAACTTTCACGATCGGGACAGTGCAGATTAACCAGTGGTTGCACCAAGACCCAAGCAAAAAGATGGCATCTGCGGCAAGATGCGTCGATCCGGCGGAAACCGGCGCAAAATGGCCACAAGCTTCGGCGGGTTTCAGGTTGGCGGGTTTCAGGGTTGGGCGATGCTCTGCCACGCCTGCATCCGGCTGCGGAACCAGGTGCGCTGGCGCTTGGCGTATTGCCGCGAGGCGATTTTCGCCGCCGCCACCGCGGTCGCCAGATCGGTTTCCCCCCGCAAACAGGCCACCAGTTCTGCCGCGCCGATGGCGCGGGCCGAAGGCAGGGCCGGGTTCCAGCAGGGAAGTTCCGCCCGCACTTCCTCCAGCGCGCCGGCGTCCAGCATGGCGTCGAACCGCGCGTCGATCCGGGCGCCCAGCCAGGCCGCATCGGGGCGCAGCACCAGCGCCTCGGCCTTTGCCAAAGGCAGCAGCGCCGGGCCGGTGGCGTTCTGCCATGCGGCCAGACCCTGGCCGGTGGCGCGCAGCACCTCCCAGGCGCGCTGCACCCGCATCGGGTTCAGCGGGTCAATGCGGGCGCGGGTTTCCGCATCAAGTTCGGCCAGCATGGTATTGATATCGCCTGATTTTCGTCGTGCATCCGCCTCCGCGCGCACCGCGGCTGGCGTAGCGGGGATGTCCGCCAACCCCTCGGTCAGCGCCGAAAGATACAGCCCGGTGCCGCCGACAATGATCGGGCGCATGCCATTTTCCAACACCTGCGCCACCTCGCGCAGCCAGTGGCCAACCGAATAGTCCTGCATCCGCCCGACATGGCCATACAGTGCATGCGGCACCGCCGCCATTTCCGCCGCCGTTGGCCGCGCCGTCAGCACTTGCCAGCAGTCATAGACCTGCAAGGCATCGGCATTGACGATCACCCCGCCGCTGGTTTCGGCAATCCGCAGCGCCAGCCCGGATTTGCCGCTGGCGGTCGGCCCGGCAATCAGCACCGGTCGCGTCGGGGAAAGACCGTCGATCAAGCCCTGCATCTGCCGTCCCGTGCTGCCATGGCGGACCAGCCGCACCGGGGGGCCTAGCATGTCGGCCGAAAAAGCGAAATCGGCTTGCTATTCCTCCTCCTCGACAATCAACACCAACTCGCCAGTGGATTCCAGTTGCCGCACCGCCTGCACCACGGCGCTCATGGCTTCCTCGGCATCTTTTTCCTTGACCTTGCCGCGGGTCGAGACCTCTTCGCGCAACGCTTGCGCCAGCCGTTGCGACATGTTGGCCAGTACGAATTCGGCGGCATCCACCTTGCCGGGGTCGGCCATGGCGGCGGCAAGGGCCGTCACCAGCACCGGCTGATCGACAATCCGTGCCACCTTCGGCACATCGCGCGGCAGCACCCGTTTCGGCAGATGCACGAAAGTGAAGATCGCCTTGCGCACCTGTTCGGCAAAGCTGGCGTCGTCTTCCTCCAGCCCTTTCAGCACATCCTCGCGCGTGGCGGCGGGCGAGACGTTCAGGATGGCGCCGACCCGTTCCACAGGTCCTGCCTCGAAGGCGCGGGCGGGCAGGTTTTCCAGTTGCGTGGCCAGCGACAGCCCGATCCGGCGCACGGTTTCGGGATCGACATTGCCGGTCATCGACACGGCATAGGCCACGCGTCGCGCCTTTTCGCCCGGCAAGCGCCCCAGCAGTTCGGCGGCTTTCGGCACCGGCAGTTTCGACAGCATCACCGCCGCCACTTCGGTGCTTTCCTGCTCCAGCACCGGCAGCAAGCGGTCCGAGGGCAGCATCATGATCCGGTCCCAGGGGTCAGCCTTCGAACTGGCCCCGGCCAGACGCCGCAACCGGCTGGCGGCGGTGGTCGAGATGTGACCATCCATCATGCTCAGCGCGCCTTCGATGCCGCCGGGGAAAGACAGGCCAACCTCTTGCAATTCATGCATGAATTCATCGACCACCGCCCCCAGCGTGGTGCGGTCGATGCTGCGCATCAGTCCGATCTGCTCGGCCAGCGCCGCCTGCATGTGTTCAGGCAGCGCCGACAGCGGCAGCGGTGCACCCTCGGCCAACATCAGCCGCACGATGATCGCGGCCTTTTCGCGGTTGGAAAGCACCCGCTGCCCGCCTGCGATGCGTTGCACCGGTTTGATCTGCGCCAGCACCTGAGCCATTCCGCCCCTCCGATTCCCTCATCTGGAGGCAGGTTGGCAGGTTGCGGTTAACGCGGGCTTAGTTTCGCAAATATCCGGGACTTACGCCCCAAACACCCGGCGGAAAATCGTATCGACATGTTTGGTGTGATAGCCCAGATCGAATTTCTCCTCGATCTCGGCGGGCGACAGGGCGGCGGTCACTTCCGGGTCGGCCAGCAGTTCGGTCTTGAAATCGGCGCCCTTCTCCCAGACCTTCATGGCATTGCGTTGCACCAGCCGATAGCTGTCCTCGCGCGAAACGCCCGCTTGGGTCAGCGCCAGCAGCACCCGCTGGCTCATCACCAAGCCGCGGAATTTGTTCATGTTGGCCAGCATGTTGGCAGGATAGATCACCAGCTTTTCCAGCAAGCCGGCCAGCCGGTGCAGCGCGAAATCCAGCGTGATCGTGGCATCCGGCGCAATGGCGCGTTCCACCGAGGAATGGCTGATGTCGCGTTCGTGCCACAGCGCCACGTTTTCCAGCGCCGGCACCACCGCCATCCGCACCAGCCGGGCCAGACCGGTCAGGTTTTCCGACAACACCGGGTTGCGCTTGTGCGGCATGGCCGACGAACCCTTCTGGCCGGGGGAAAAGAACTCCTCGGCCTCAAGCACTTCGGTGCGCTGCATGTGGCGGATTTCGATGGCGATATTCTCGATGCTGGAGGCAATCACCCCCAGAACGGCGAAATACATCGCATGACGGTCGCGCGGGATCACCTGGGTGGAGATCGGCTCCGGCGTCAGCCCCAGCATCTTGCAGACATGTTCCTCGACCGAGGGGTCGATGTTGGCAAAAGTGCCGACCGCGCCGGAAATCGCCCCCGTGGCCACCTCGGCCCGCGCCGCCACCAGCCGCGCCCGACCGCGTGCCATCTCGGCGTAGAACCGCGCGAAGGTCAGGCCCATGGTGATGGGTTCGGCATGGATGCCATGGCTGCGGCCGATGCGGACGGTATCCTTGTGCTCGTAAGCGCGGGTTTTCAGCGCCGCAAGCACCCGGTCCATGCCGGCGAGCAAAAGGTCGGTGGCCCGCACCAATTGCACGTTCAGCGTGGTGTCCAGCACGTCGGAACTGGTCATGCCCTGATGCACGAAGCGCGCGTCATCGGCGCCGATATGCTCGGCCAGATGGGTCAGAAAGGCGATGACATCGTGCTTGGTGACCGCCTCGATCTCGTCGATCCGCGCCACATCGAAGGTCACATCGCGCGCCTTCCACACCGCCGCCGCATTGGCCTGCGGGATCACCCCCAAGGCCGCCTGCGCGTCGCAGGCATGCGCCTCGATCTCGAACCAGATGCGGAACTTGGTTTCCGGCGCCCAGAGGGCAACCATTTCGGGGCGGGAATAGCGCGGGATCATCGGGCGGGCCTTTCGGGGTTCGGACAGCAGGCGGGGTCGTCCTAGACCGCGCGCGCCGCGCTGGCAAGCACCGCAAGCCATGCTGCGGCACCAAACCCCTTTCGACGAGGAATTTCTCCTTTGTGAAAATATCCTCGGGGGGGCCACCGATTTTTCGGTGGCGTGGGGGGCAGACAGCCCCCCTTTTTTCCGCAATGCCACCGGCTGACACCGGAGCACCCGTCATGGCGAGCGCATACCGGCGGCGTTGCCCGGTCGCACAGCAACCCGACAGCTTCAGTCAGCCGGAATGGCCGATCAAGACCGAGAGCAGCACCAGCAAGCCGGTCAGTTCCAGCCAGGGTGCCGCAGGCAGTTGCAGGTGCCGGGTTGCGACCCGCCGCGGCGGCAGAGCGTCGATCTGGTCTTGTGGCAGAATGTCGGGGAAACGCATGATATCCGCTTCTTTGCAAGGGCTGGCCGAACCAGCATCAAGCCAAGAACTTAACGGGAACATAAGCAGCGCAGGCCTCAGGCCTCCAACTTCGGAAACAATCCGTTTCTGCTTTTCCACTTCCGGGTTTGCGCGCAGCGGGCGGTCTATCGCAAGAACCTGCGGGCCAAGCGGATGTTTTTCAACAGCCAGAGGGCGCGGCCTCAGGCAAGCCGATTTCAGTCGCGCGCCAGGCGGGCTTCGGGCAGGCTGATCCGCGCCACCTGTTCGGAAATCGGGTCCACCGACAGCGGATGCAACTCGGCCCGGTGGTCGGCGGGGTCACCGATTGGCTGCCACTGCCCGGCCTTGTAGATCTCCAGCGCCGAAAACCCGGCCTTGTAGCCCATCTTGCGGCTGCCCGGCACCCAGTAGCCCAGATAGACAAAGGGCAGACCGGCGTCGCGGGCGATCTCGATATGGTCAAGGATCAGATAGGTGCCAAGGCTTTGCGCCGCCAGATCGGGGTCGTAGAACGAATAGACCATGCTGAGGCCATCATCGAACACGTCGGTCAGGCACACCGCGGTAAGGCTGCGGGTCTGCGCGTCGGGCTGGCTGGTGGTATATTCGATCACCCGGCTGCGCACCGGGGTTTCCTCGATCATCGCGGCAAACTCGAAGATGTCCATGTCGGCCATGCCGCCATCGGCGTGGCGGTCATCCAGATAGCGGCGGAACAGCGCATACTGGTCCTCGGTGGCCCAGGGGCTGGTGGCGTTGCGCCGCAGGTGCATGTTGCGCCGCACGATGCGCTTTTGCGTGCGCGAGGGCACGAAATCCGCCACCCGGATCCGCGCCGAAAGGCAGGCGGAACACTCGGCGCAGGACGGGCGATACAGCACGTTCTGCGAGCGCCGGAACCCCTGTTTCGACAGCGTGTCGTTCAGCTTTTGCGCATGATCGCCCTGCAACGCGGTAAACAGCTTCCGCTCCATGCGCCCATCCAGATAGGGGCAGGGCTGCGGGGCCGTGACATAGAATTGCGGCGCGATCGGCAGAGTGTGGCGCATGATCGACATTCAAAGGGGATCCGCCGCCACGTTAGCAAGCCGCGCGGCTGCCGCCAAGGACTGTCTTTGCCGCGCCCCCAAGGGTCAGTAGCGGGCGGCGCGGTTGATCGCCACGCTGCCCATCAAAAGGTCGGTCAGCCCCTGCGCCCGCGGCGTGACCAGCATCAGCCCGGCCGAAAGCACCTGCGGCGCCACCATGCCGATGGAAATGCTGTAGCCCAGCGTGTGCAGGATCGCGGTGGCCAGATCAAACCGCTGGCCGCGATAGTCGCGCAACTCGATCGCCATCAGCCGCATCCCCCAGGTGGCAGAGCCGCCCGCAAGGGTCAGGGTGCGATAGACAAAGCCCACCACCAGATACAGGAAGGGCAGGAAAAACAGCGCGGTAAAGGCGGTGAACGGCACGATGATCGCGGTGACCACGGCGATCAGCACCATATCCGCCACCCAGGCCAGCGCGCGCTTGGTCGGCACGCCGGCATAGAACTCGGCATGGCGGTCGGGGTCGGGAAGCATGGTGTCGTAGGTCATCGCAGCCATTCCTTGTGGAAAGGGGGAAGGCCCCGGCAAGGGGCCCTCCCTTCAGCATCAGTTTGCGCCCGAACCGCTGGTTTCGGCAACCGCCGTTGCGGCCTTGGCACGGTCGGCCATGAAGGCGTCGAATTCCGATTTGTCCTTGGCGTCGCGCAGACGCTGCAGGAAGGAATTGAACGCGTCCTGTTCGTCTTCCAGGCGGCGCAGGGTTTCGGCCTTGTAGGCGTCGAAGGCGGTGTTGCCGCTGCTGCGGTAAGCGCCGTGGAAAGCGTGATGGTGGCCGCAGCCATTGCGTTTGAACATGCGTTTGCTCCAGATCATGTAGCCAAGGATGAACAGGCCAAGCGGCCAGACGAAGATGAAGGACAGCACCATGGCGGCGATCCAGGCGCCTTTGCCACGGTCATCCAGCCAGGCGACCGCGCGGTTGAACCACGTGGTGACGCTGCCAGATGCGGCAGGGGAAGAAGCGGTATACATATGGCGGTCTCCCGTTCAGGGTTGCAGGTCGATGTGAAGGTGTTTCACATGAACGGAGATCGGTATTGCCGGGGGCAGGTTCAAGACCCGATGTAAAACATTTTTACATGGGCCTCAGGCGGTGAAATCGGCCAGATGCGCCGCAGTGATCCGCAACAGCAGATGCGGCGGGGCGGCGAAGATGTGGCGCGGGGTGCCGGCGGCGGCCCAGACCTGCGGAAACTCCAGCAGCCGCGCGTCGAACCAGCAGGGCAGCGGGGTCAGGTGGCCGATGGGGGCCACGCCGCCGATGGCAAAGCCGGTGGTCTTGCGCACCTGATCGGCATCGGCCCGCCCCAAAGCCTCGCCCGCCAGCGCCGAGGCCTTGTCGGCGCAGACCTGATTGCCACCCGCCGTCAGGAACAGCCGCAACTGCCCCGAGCCTTCGCCGCGAAACAGGATCGACTTCACGATCTGGTCCAGCGCACAGCCCGCAGCCTCGGCAGCTTGCGGGGCGGTGCGGGTTTCCTGCGGCATTTCCAGCACCGGGGCGTCAATCCCATGCGCGGCAAGGGCGGCTTTCACCCGGGCGAGGCTTTTGCTCATCGGCGTCTCCTTCCCCGGCTTTATCCGCAAGCCGGGTGACGCTTGCAATCCCCCCGGTTGACCCGGCACCCGGCCCCGGCCATGCTGGCGCCATGACCCATGCGCCCTTTGCCGCCCGGCTGACCCGCCATCCCATCGCCTTCGCCGCCGATGCCGCCGCCGATGCCGCCCGCAGCCTTGCCGACCTAGGCCCGGACCTTCTGCCGCTGATCCACGGCACCGCCGGGTGCAGCCCCTACCTGAAAGGCCTGATGCTGCGCGAGGCCGACTGGCTGCGTGCGGCCTTGACGATCTCGCCCGAAGCCGCCTTGGCCGAAGTGCTGGAGCCGCTCGACACCCTGTCCGTCGATACCCTCGGCGCCGGTCTGCGCATCGCCAAGCGGCGGGTGGCGCTGCTGATCGGCCTCGCCGATCTGGGCGGCGTCTGGCGGCTGGAGGCGGTGACGGGCGCCCTGACGCAACTCGCCGACCGGGCGGTGCACCTGTGCCTGACGCGGCTGGTGGCCGAGGAAATCAGGCGCGGCAAGCTGCCGGGGCAGGGGCCGGATGATGCCGAAACCGGCGCGGGCATGGTGGCGCTGGCCATGGGCAAGATGGGCGCGCACGAGCTGAACTATTCCTCCGACATCGACCTGATCTGTCTGTTCGACGAGACCCGCTATGGCGGCGATGCCCCCGAGGCGCGGGCGGCCTTCATCCGCGTCACGCGGCGGATGACCGCCCTGCTGTCGGACCTGACCGGCGAGGGCTACGTGTTCCGCACCGACCTGCGGCTGCGCCCCGATGCGGCGGTGACGCCGGTGTGCCTGTCGATGGCGGCGGCGGAAAGCTATTACGAAAGCGTCGGCCGCACCTGGGAACGCGCCGCCTATATCAAGGCCCGGCCCTGCGGCGGCGACCTTGCCGCCGGGCAGCGGTTCCTGCACAGCCTGACCCCCTTCGTCTGGCGCAAGCATCTGGATTTCGCCGCCATCCAGGACGCCCACGACATGCGCCTGCGCATCCGCGACCATCGCGGGCTTCACGGCCCCATCGTGATCGAGGGTCACAACATGAAACTCGGCGTCGGCGGCATCCGCGAGATCGAGTTCTTCACCCAGACCCGCCAGTTGATCGCCGGGGGCCGTGACACCGCCTTGCGCGGTCGCACCACCGTTGGCAGCCTTGCGGCGCTGGCCGAAAAAGGCTGGGTGCCGCCCGAGGTGGCCGAGGATCTGACCGCGCTTTACCGCGCCCACCGCGAGGTCGAGCACCGCTTGCAAATGGTCGGTGACGCCCAGACCCACGACATGCCCGCCACCGCCCAAGGCGTTGCCCGCATTGCCTTTTTCAGCGGCACCGAGGATGTGGCAGGCTTTCGTGCCGCCCTGACCGCCCGGCTGGAGCAGACCGATTTCCTGACCGAAGGCTTCTTTGCCCCCGGCCAGGTCGAAGACGGCCCCGAGCTTTCCGACAGCGCCCGCGCCATCGTCGATGCCTGGGCCAACTATCCCGCCCTGCGCTCGGATCGTGCCGTGGCGATCTTTCAGCGCCTGCGCCCCAGCCTGCTGCGCAGCCTGATGGCCGCCGCCAACCCCGACGAGGCGCTGGTGGCGTTTGACGGCTTTCTGATCGGCCTGCCCTCGGGCGTGCAGATCTTCTCGCTGTTCGAAGCCAACCCGCAACTCGTTGAATTGATTGTAGATATCGCCGCCACCGCCCCGGTGCTGGCGCGGTATCTGTCGCGCAACGCCGCAGTGCTGGATGCGGTGATCGGCGGCAGTTTCTTCGCGCCCTGGCCGGGCTGTGCCGCCCTGACCGGGCTGTTGGCCGAGCATCTTTCGGGGGTCACTGACTACGAAGGCAAGCTTGACGCCGCCCGCCGCTGGACCCGCGAATGGCACTTCCGCGTCGGCGTCCACCACCTGCGCGGGCTGATCGACGCTTTCGAGGCGGGCAAGCACTATGCCGATCTGGCCGAGGCGGTGGTGGCCGCCCTCTGGCCGGTGGTGGGCGCGGAATATGCCCGCAAGCATGGGGCAGCGCCGGGGCGGGGGGCGGTGCTGCTGGGCATGGGCAGCCTGGGTGCGGCGCGGCTGAACGCCGGGTCCGACCTCGACCTGATCGTTATCTACGACAGCGCCGATGCCGAGGCCTCGGACGGCCCCCGCCCGCTGCCACCGCGCCTGTACTACGCCCGCCTGACGCAAGCCATGGTGACAGCCCTGACCGCCCCGATGGCCGAAGGTCGGCTTTACGAGGTGGACATGCGGCTGCGCCCCTCCGGTCGGCAAGGGCCGGTGGCGACCTCGATCGAATCCTTCCGCGCCTACCAGATGACCGAGGCCTGGACCTGGGAACACCTGGCCCTGACCCGCGCCCGGCCGCTGGCGGGCAACCCCGATCTGGCCGCCGAGGTCGAGGCCTTCCGCCGCGAGGTGTTCGCCGCCACCGGGCAGGGGCCGAAGGTGCTGGCCGACGTGGCCGAGATGCGCAGCCGCCTGCAAGCCGCCAAACCCCCCGAAGGCGCCTGGGAGGCGAAGAACGGCGCGGGGCGCCTGATGGACATCGAACTGCTGGCGCAGACCTGCGCGCTGCGGCTGGCCGACCCTGCGCGGCGGGTGGAAGCGCAGTTGCGGGCCGGCGTAAAGGGCGGTTTCCTGTCGCAAGCGGGCGAGACGGCGCTGCTGGCGGCCTACAGGCTGTGCTGGCGGTTGCAGGCGGGCACCCGGCTTCTGACCGACCGCAAGTTGGAGCTGGACCGGCTGGGCAGCGGTGGCCGGGCGTTTCTGGTGCGCGAAACCGGCGAGGCCGACGCCGATGCCCTGTCGGCACGGCTGGAGGCCTTGGTGGCGGCAGCGGCGGCGGTGATTTCGGAACGGCTGGGCGAAAAGGACGGGGCAGGCGATGCAACTGACTGAGGCGGACCCCAAGGGGCTGGTGCGCGAAAGCTATGCCATCGACGGCATCACCGCCGCCGAATGCCGCTCGATCTTCGTCGATTGGGCGCTGAGCCTGCCGCTGACGCTATCCACCCCCGAGGCGCTGGCGGCACTGATCGCGCATTACGCGGCGGCCCTGCCGGATCACCCGATGAGCGGCGTGCTGCAGGCAGGCCTTGCCGCGCCCGAGGCCCCCCGCCGCAAGGGTGGCCGCTCCACCCGCGTCGAAGGCGGCTCGCGCAAGCTGCGCCCGCTGGCCTGAGGTCAACCGCGGGCAGCGGCCTCCAGTGCGGCAATGTCAATCTTCACCATGCCCATCATCGCCTGCATCACCCGCCCCGAGGTGTCGGTCTGCAAAAGCCGCGGCAGCACCCGCGGCGTGATCTGCCAGGACAGCCCGAAGCGGTCGGTCAGCCAGCCGCAGCGGCTTTCGACACCGCCTTCCAGCAAGGCGTCCCACAGCCGGTCCACCTCGGC
This sequence comes from Rhodobacter ferrooxidans, assembly GCF_000176015.1. GTDB lineage: Bacteria > Pseudomonadota > Alphaproteobacteria > Rhodobacterales > Rhodobacteraceae > Pseudorhodobacter_B > Pseudorhodobacter_B ferrooxidans. The sequence goes on from NZ_ACYY01000003.1 coordinate 92,154, forward strand.
CTGAGTATCGACATGCACCCCCAGCGACACCGCGGGCGTCAGCGCGTAATGCGACCCGCCGTTCAGCGCCAGATAGCGCTGGCCCAGCAGATCGAAATACACCGCCAGCGCCTGGCCTGGGTCGTCGGGCTTTTGTAGGATTTCAGTGATGCGGGCGCCCTCGAACAGGCTGCAATAGAACCGCGCGGCGGCTTCGGCCTGGGTGTCGAACCACAGGCAGGTGGACAGCGAAGGCTCGGTCATCGGCATTTCCCCCTTTTGCAAGGCATTGAAAACTTAGCGCAGATCGCAGGCCTCGCGCGCCAGCCGGGTGATCCCGGCCCAGTCGCCCTTGACCATCATCGCCTTGGGTGCCACCCAACTGCCGCCGACGCACAGCACGTTGGACAGCGCCAGATAGTCCCGCGCATTGCCCAGCCCGATGCCGCCGGTGGGGCAGAAACTGACCTGCGGCAACGGCGCACCAATCGCCTTCAGCGCCGCCGCCCCGCCCGAGGCTTCGGCGGGAAAGAACTTCTGCACCGTATAGCCGCGCTCCAGCAGCGCCATCACCTCGGTCGCCGTCGCCGCCCCCGCCAGCAGCGGCAAGCCCTCGGCCTCGCAGGCGGCCAGCAAACGGTCGGTGGCCCCCGGAGACACCCCGAAGGTCGCCCCCGCCGCCTTGGCCGCCCGCACATCCTCGGGCGTCAGCAATGTGCCCGCGCCGACCACGCCGCCCGGCACCCCGGCCATGGCACGGATCACCTCCAGCGCCGCCGGCGTGCGCAGCGTCACCTCCAGCACCGGCAAGCCGCCCGCCACCAGAGCCTCGGCCAAAGGTCGGGCATGGCGCACATCCTCGATAACCAGCACCGGAATGACCGGCGCCAGACGGCAGATTTCGGCAGCGCGGGCGGATTGTTCGGCGGGGGTCATCATCGGCTCCTTGTGGTCCGCCACGGCTCGGGCGGAAACTGCGGGTGCCTCCGGCGGGGATATTTAGAAACAGATGAAATCACGAGGCATTCATCTGTTCTCAAATATCCTCGCCGAAGGCCAGAAGTTCTCTATTTTTCCGTCACACCACCACGCCGGCACCCTCGGTGGCCGGGCCGACATTGCGGCGGAAGGCGTCGAACAGATCGCGGCCCATGCCGTGACCGTTTTCGGACAGATCGGCGACCACCGGGCTGCGGGTTGCGAAGTCCTCGGCCCCCAGCACGGACAGCGTGCCCGCCGGCGCGTCCAGTCGCACAATGTCGCCATCGCGCAGCCGGGCCAGCGGGCCACCGCAGGCAGCTTCGGGCGAGACGTGGATGGCGGCGGGCACCTTGCCCGAAGCCCCCGACATCCGGCCATCGGTCACCAATGCCACCCGCAAGCCGCGGTCCTGCAGCACGGAAAGGATCGGCGTCAGCGAGTGCAACTCGGGCATGCCATTCGCCTGCGGCCCCTGGAACCGCACCACCACCACCACATCGGAGGTGAATTCCCCCGCCTTGAACGCCGCCTTCACCGCGTCCTGCGCGTGGAATATCCGCGCCGGGGCCTCGATCACCTGCCGCTCGGGCGCCACGGCAGAGACCTTGATCACGCCGCGCCCCAGATTGCCGGTCAGTTGCTTCAGCCCGCCCGAGGCCGCGAAGGGCGCCGCGACCGGGCGCAGGATTCTGTCGTTCAGGGTTTCCGCGGCACCGTCTTGCCAGACCAGCTTGCCATCGGCCAGCTTGGGGTCTTGCCGGTAATGGCTCAGCCCGTCGCCCGCCACGGTGCGGGCGTCGGGGTGCAAAAGGCCTGCGTCCAGCAACTGGCCGATCATGTAGCCCAAGCCGCCCGCCGCATGGAAATGGTTCACGTCGGCCAGCCCGTTGGGATAGACCTTGGCCATCAGCGGCACCACGTCCGACACATCGGCGAAATCCTGCAAATCCAGCGCGATACCCGCCGCCCGTGCCATCGCGGGCAGGTGCAGCACCAGATTGGTCGAGCCGCCCGTGGCCATCAGCCCGACCAGCCCGTTGACGAAGGCCCGCTCGTCCAGCAACTCTCCCACCGGGCGGAAATCGTTGCCAAGCGCGGTGATCCTCGCCGCGCGTTCCACCGCCGCCTCGGTCAGCGCCGCGCGCAGGGGCGAGCCGGGATGCACGAAAGAGGCGCCCGGCAGGTGCAGCCCCATGAACTCCATCAGCATCTGGTTGGTGTTGGCGGTGCCGTAGAAGGTGCAGGTTCCGGGGCCGTGATAGCTGGCCATTTCCGCCGCCATCAGCACCTCGCGGCCCACTTCGCCGGCGGCGAAGGCATTGCGGACCTTGGATTTTTCGTCATTCGGCAGGCCCGAGGCCATCGGCCCGGCCGGCACGAACACCGCCGGGATATGGCCGAAACTGGCCGCCGCGATCACCAGACCGGGCACGATCTTGTCGCAGACCCCCAGAAACAGCGCGGCGTCAAAGGTGTTGTGCGACAGCGCCACCGCCGCGGCCAGCGCGATCACGTCGCGCGAGAACAGCGACAATTCCATCCCCGGCTGGCCTTGCGTCACGCCATCGCACATCGCCGGAACCCCGCCCGCCACCTGCGCCGTGGCACCCACGCGGCGGGCGGCGGCGCGGATCAGTTCGGGGTAGGCTTCATAGGGCTGATGCGCCGACAGCATGTCGTTATAGGCGGTGACGATGCCCAGATTGGGTGCCCGTGCGGCCGCCAGTGCCGCCTTGTCCACCCCCATCGCCGCATAGGCATGCGCCTGGTTGCCGCAAGACAGATGCGCCCGCGCCGGCCCCGCGGCGGCGGCCTTGCCCAACCGCTCCAGATACGCCCCGCGGCTGGTTTCCGAGCGGGCGCGGATGCGGTCGGTGACCCGGGCGATGGTGCGGTCAAGCGTCATTTGCGTCCTCGCGAGCTCTGGTTGCGCCGGGTCTAGCAGATGCTGTTACCGCTAACAACTGCTGCCTTCCGCCGCGGCGTTATCCTGTCGGGGCGCTGGAACAAGGTTAACGAAACCTCAACTTTGCTGCAAGGTTTTCGCAATTCAGTCGCAATTGCCGCGCATCACGGGGGCAGTCGAACAGGGGGAATTCCCCCGGAGGAACCCGAGATGAAAACGCTTCGTTTGATCGCCGCTTTGGGATTGGCCGTATCGCTGAGCGCGTGCGGCGGGATGCAGCCGGTGTCGCGGGCCAGCCTGCCCGACGCCACGGCGCTGTCGATCACCTCGAAAAGCGGGCCGAACATGGTGGCCCCCGCTGCGCAATATGACGTGGCCGAAGTGCGCATCAGCGTGCCGCAAAACCTGCGGGTGTCGGAAGCCAACATGTTCTATCCGATCGCCGATATCGTCTGGCGCGGCGAACCGCTGGGCGACCGCCATGCCCAGGTCAAGGCGATCTTCGAGGAAGCCTTTGCCACTGGCACCCAGGCCATGCACCAGGGCCGCAAGGTGATCGTCGAGGCCGAAGTCACGCGGTTTCACTGCCTGACCGAAAAGACCCGCTATACCGTTGGCGGCACCCATTCGATGAAATTCACCCTGACGCTGCGCGACGCCGCGACTGGCCAGATCATCGACGGGCCGCGACTTGTGGTGGCTGATGTCAAGGCATCCGGCGGCAACCGGGCGCTGGCCGAGGAATTGGCCGGGCGCACCCAGCGCGTGGTGGTGCTGGAACGTCTGGCACAGGTGATCCGGCAGGAACTGTCGCAACCGCAGCCGCTGCCGGATGCCGGTGCCGTGCCGACCTCGCGGCTGGAAAGCGATCTGATCCTGACGCCGGTGGCGCTGCGCGACTGACCGCGGCTCTTTCCCAAGCCCGCAGAACACAGTAGGAGGGAGGGCATGACGCCCTCCCTGCCGCATGTGCCCCGCCCCGATGCCGATACCGCCGCCGAACCTTCGGGTTACGCGGGACGCCCGGTTGTCCGCCTGAAACCGAAAGCCGAGGCCCGCGCCATCCGCCATGGGTTCCCGTGGGTCTATGCCGATGAGTTGGTGACCGACCGGCGCACCCAAAACCTTGTCCCCGGCGCGCTGGCGGTGCTGGAGGATGCCGATCGGCGGCCGCTGGCGCTGGTGACGGTGAACACGGCCTCGAAGATCATCGCCCGGGTGCTGGACCGTGATCCTTTGGCGCAGATTGATCAGGCGTGGTTCGAAGCGCGGATCGGGCGGGCGCTGGCCTTGCGGGCGCGGCTTTATCCGCAGCCCTATTACCGGCTGGTGCATGCCGAGGCCGACGCGCTGCCCGGTGTGGTGATCGACCGCTTTGGCGATACGGCGGTGGTGCAGCCCAACGCCGCCTGGGCCGAGGCGCATCTGGAGGCGCTGGTGGCCGCGCTTGTGGCGGTAACCGGGGTGGCGAATGTGGTCAAGAACGGCACCGGGCGCGCGCGCGGGCTGGAGGGGCTTTCGGAAGAAACCCTGCTGATCCGTGGCGCTGTCGATGCGCCGATCAAGGTGCCGATGAACGGCGCCACCTATCTGGCCGATGTGATCGGCGGCCAGAAAACCGGGCTGTTCTTCGACCAGCGCCCGAACCACGCCTTTGCCGCGAGCCTCGCGCAGGGTGCGCGGGTGCTGGACGTGTTCGCCCATGTCGGCGGTTTCGGGCTGGCGGCGCTGGCTGGCGGGGCGGCGTCGGTGTTGGCGGTGGATGGCTCGGCCCCGGCGCTGGCACTGGCCGAACAGGGGGCGGCGGTTTCGGGCTTTTCGGGCCAGTTCACCACGCGGCAGGGCGATGCCTTCGCGGTGCTGGAGGATCTGGGCACCCAAGCTTCGCAGTTCGATCTGCTGATTTGCGACCCGCCGGCCTTTGCTCCGAACAAGCCCGCGTTGGAAGCTGGTTTGCGCGCCTATGAACGGGTGGCGCGGCTGGCGGCGCCGCTGGTGGCGCCGGGCGGCTATCTGGTGCTGTGCTCGTGCAGCCATGCCGCCGATCTTGTCGCGTTCCGCAACGCCTGCGGGCGTGGCATCGGCCGCGGCGGGCGGCGGGCGCAACTGCTGCACACCGGCTTTGCCGGGCCGGACCATCCGCTTTTGCCGCAACTGGCGGAATCGGGTTACCTGAAGGCCCTGTTCTTCCGGCTTGACGGGTGAAGCTGGTTCTCGACGCCTGCGTGCTTTATCCGCCGATCCTGCGGGACATCCTGCTGGGGGCGGCCAAGGCCGGGCTTTTTGAACCGCTTTGGTCGGAACGGATTCTGGAAGAATGGGCCCGCGCCACCCGCAAGCTGGGACCAGCGGCCGAGGCGCAGGCCCGCATCAGCGTGGCGCTGACCAAGGCTGGCTTTCCCAAGGCGATGCTGGCCGCCGCCCCGGGGCTGGAGGCGCGGCTGCATCTGCCGGACGAGAATGACACGCATGTTCTGGCGGTGGCGGTGGCGGGCAGCGCCGATGCCATCCTGACCCTGAACAACGCCGATTTCCCCCGGCATGTGCTGGCCGCCGAAGGGGTGCAGCGGCGCGAGCCGGACGGGTTTCTGTGGGAGTTGTGGTCGTCGCAGCCGCAGGCGATGGGCCTCGTGCTGGAGGCGGTGCGCGCCGAGGCGGAACGCCTTTCCGGCGCGCCGGTGACGCTGAAATCCCTGCTCAAACGCGCGAAACTGCCGCGTCTGGCCAAGGCGGTGGCTCAGGCCTGATCCCAGCGGGCCTCGCGGTCTTCGATCGCGGCGATGCGGTCCTGGGTTTTCGGGTGGCTCAGCAACCAGGCCGGGGCGTTGGCGCCGGGCGCGCCGGTCAGCGCCTCCAGTTTGCGAAACAGCGACTTCTGCGGCGCGGTGCCGATGCCGGATTTCACCAGCAAGGCCGAGGCATAGGCGTCGGCCTCGTGCTCGTCGCGCCGCGACAGGCTGGCGGCAAGCGTGTTGGCGACGGTGCGGGCGATCAGCACGCCGATGCCGGGCAAAAAGCGGTTCAGCAGGGTGGACAGCAGCATGAACACCGCGTTCTGGCCGGTGAAGTCGATCATCCTTCGCCGCGCATGGCCCAGCGCCACATGGCCCAACTCGTGGGCGATCACCGAAGCCAGTTCCGCCGCCGTCACTTCGCCCGCGCGGTATTTCTGCAAGAAACCGCGGGTCAGGAAGATGCGGCCATCGGGGGCGGCCAGGCCGTTGACCGGATCGACCTCATAGACCTGCACCGCGATACGCGGCAGCCCCAGCGCCTGCGCCATCCGGTCGGTCAGCGCGGTGATCTCGGGTTCGGCCAGCGGATGCGACTGCGCATCCAGCGCCTTCAGCGTGCGCCAGACCGAAAAGCGATACATCGCGAAGGCGTAAAGCAGGGCGAGGATCAGCGGGGTGAATTTCAGCATGGGGGGAATATGGGGGTTCGGGGCCGGAAAGCAACGGCAGGATGGCGGAAGGGCAGGAGCCTCCGGCGGGGATATTTAGGCGAGTGTGAATGGGTCAGGCGCGGGGTTCGCGGGCGGCGTGCCACAGGGCGCGGGCCAGCAAGAGGGTGACAAGGCCTGCGGCAAGGGCACCTGCGATGTTGCCAAGTGCTGCGCTGACCGCCTCGATCTGGCTGGAGAACGCCATGCCAAGGCCGACGTAAAGCGCCACCCAGGTGGCCTCGCCCACAAGGTCAGCGGCGGTGAAGCGGGCCCAGTTCATCGCGGTGGCGCCGCCCAAGAGGTTGACATACGGCCCCAGCGGGCTGAACAGCCAGCGGCTGAAATACACCGCCAGCAGGTCATGCCGCTTCAGGTTGGCTTCGGCGCGGGCAGCGAGGGCGGCGGTGGCGGGGCGGCGGGTGAAGTGTGCCCAGATCGGCGTGCCACCGAAGCGGCCGGCGAAGTAGCCCAACTGATCGCCCAGCAGCGCCCCGCCCAGCGCCGCCGCGGCGACCGCCAGCAAGTTCAGATCGCCGGCACTGACAAAGGCCCCCGCCGCCAGCATGATCAGCGACGATGGCACGGGAAGTGCGAGGCATGACAGCAAGGTGGCCACCAGCACCAGCAAGGCGCCCCAGGTCGGCACCAGTTCCAACAGGGTTTCGGTCATTGCTGCAAGTGGCCTCTGGCGGCGCGCACTGCCGCCTCGACCCTTGCTGCCAGCGCCGCAGAGTCGATGCCCTGATCTGCGGCAATCTCGGCCAGGGTTTGCCGCGGGTGGAATTTTTCAGGCAGGCCAAGCACTTGTTCCAGAACTTCCGGCGGGACGCCGTAGGTCTTGACGATCAGCTTCGGCGTCATCCAGGGCTGCACCGGCTGGGCTGCATAGTCGAGGTGCAGATGCCAGCGCGGCACGAACAGGGCGGCGCGGATGCCGAAGAACATCGACAGGCTGGCGGCGACAAGGAAAGCCAGCACCAGCCAGCGGTGGGTCTGCCACAGATGTTTCATCGTCCCAGCGCCTTGATCCCGCGGGCGATGCCCTCCAGCGTCATCGGCACCATGCGGCCGTCGAATATCTGCTGGATCAGCCGGATGGACGGCGTGTAAGACCAATGCGCCTCGGGCACCGGGTTGATCCACAGATGCGCGGGCCAGGCCTGTGCGGCGCGGGTCAGCCAGGTCTGGCCGGTCTCCGGGTTCCAGTGTTCGTTGGCGCCGCCGGGGTGCAGGATCTCGTAGGGGCTCATGCTGGCGTCGCCTACGAAAATGCATTTGTAATCCGCGCCATAGCTGTGCAGCACCTCGGCGGTGGGGGTCTGGGCATCCCAGCGGCGGGCGTTGTCGCGCCACACGCCTTCATAAAGGCAGTTGTGAAAGTAGAACGGGATCAGGTGCTTGAACTCGGCGCGGGCGGCGGAGAACAACTCCTCCATCACCTGCACATGCGGGTCCATGCTGCCGCCGATATCGAGGAACAGCAGCACCTTGACCGCATTGCGCCGCTCGGGGCGGGTTTGCACGTCCAGCCAGCCATGCTCGGCGGTGGCGCGGATGGTGCCGGCCAAGTCAAGCTCCTGTTCCGCACCGTCGCGGGCCCAGTGGCGCAGGCGGCGCAGGGCGACCTTGATGTTGCGGGTGCCCAGTTCCACCCGGTCGTCCAGATTGCGAAAGAGGCGCTGGTCCCAGACCTTGACCGCGGTGCGGTGGCGCGAGCCGTCCTGACCGATCCGCACGCCTTCGGGGTTGGCGCCGTAGGCGCCGAAGGGCGAGGTGCCCGCCGTGCCGATCCATTTCGCGCCGCCCTGATGCCGCCCCTGCTGTTCGGCCAGCCGCGCCCGCAGCGCCTCCATCAGCGCATCAAAGCTGCCCAGGGCCTTGAGTTCGGCGCGTTCTTCCGGCGTCAGGGTGGATTCGGCCAGCTTTTCCAGCCAGTCGCGCGGCAGATCGACCGCCTCCAGCACCTGTTCGGCGGTGATGCTGTCCAGCCCGTGAAAACTGCTGGCAAAGGCGCGGTCGAAGCGGTCGAGGTGGCGTTCGTCCTTGACCATGGTCAGGCGGGCGAGGTGGTAGAAGCCGTCCGGGTCATAGGTGGCAAGCCCCGCGGCCATGCCTTCCAGAAACGACAGGTATTCGCGCAAGCTGACCGGCACGCCGAACTGCCGCAGGGTCTGGAAGAACGGCACGAACATGTGGCCCCCGGCGGATCAGCCCTTTTCCCGTGGCGGGGTCAGGGCGGCAATCTCGGCCATCCGGGTCTGCACCGCTTGCGCCGAGCCGAAACCATAGCGCGCCCAGCCAAGGCTGTCGAGCCGGACGGCCTGCGCCTGCGCCGTGCGGCCAAGCGCCTCCAGCGCCTCGGCCTTGACCATCAGCAGCGTGGCCAAGAGGGCTGCGTTCTGCGCCGAGGTGACCACCGGAATGGCCCGATCGGCCAGCACCAGCGCGCCCTTGGCATCGCCCTGCCGCAGGGCAAAGGCGGCAAGCTGCATATCGACATGGGCTGCATGGATCTGGCCGCCGGGCAGGCTGCGGTAAAGTGCTGCGGCGGCGGTAAAGGCCACAAGGGCGGTTGCGGGGTCGTGGCCGATGTTCAGCCGCCCCACCGCGAACTGGCTGAAGGCAAGGCGGCTGTCGTGCCAGCCTTGCGCCGTGGCAATTTCCAGCGTGCGGCGGGCGGCGGCCCGGCGGGCGGCGACCGGTGCCTGCCCGCCAAGCGCCTTTTCCATCGCGTCGATCCAGGCCCGCGGCGTGGCGCTGCTGACCGGGTTTCCCGCATGGCGGCCGCCTGGGTTCAGTCGCGCCAGCAGGTCGGGCAACAGCGCCGCCACCTCGGCCTCGGTCATGCCGGATCGCAGTTCCGGCGCGTAATGCGCGCGCAGCACCAGCATGTCGAAGCCGGTCAGCGTGGTGTGGAAATTGTCGTCGTTGAACACCGAATCCGACAGCGAATACAGATCGTTGAGCGGCCCCATCGCCTGCGCCAGTTCCTCGTGCAGACAGTCGCGCACCTCTTGCGGGCTGGTGTCGGCGGGCACGAAGATCGCGGCCTGCTCGCGGGCGGTCACTGTGGCCCAATCCAGCCTGGCCGCGCCACGGGCAGCGCGGTAGTCGGCCCAGGACGACACCCTTGGCACCACGAAACAGGCGACATTGGCATAGACGCCCTGGATTTGCGCCCGCGGGATGAATTCAACGGTGATGCGGGCGGCGCTGTCGGTCTGGCGGATGTCGATCCCGGCCTCGGCCCGGAAGCGGGCGACCACGGCGGCCAGATCGCGGGCGGCGGTGGCAGGCACGGCGCCGGTCAGCGCCACGGTGATCGGGCCGTCAAAGCGGCTGAGCACCGGCAGCGCCCGCCCGCTTTCCATGCGAAACTCCAGCGCCAGAAAGTCCTGCGCGATCTCGGCATTGCTGCGGGTGGGGGCGGGGGCGCGCTGCGGCCCGAAGGTTTTCATCGCGGGCAACCCGTCCAGCGCCAGCACGTCGGTGGCGCGGGTCATCGTCACCAGCGGCGGGGCGGCGGCGACACAGCCCGACAGGGCAAGGACACTGGCAAGGCACAGCCGCCGCATCTTACGCGGGCCGGTTGTAGCGGATGAACGGCGATTTCACTGCAACCTGATCATAAAGCATCCGCCCCGGATAGTTGTTCTCGGCGGTCAGCCAATAGACCCCCGGGCGCTCCGGCGGCATCGGCGCGGGCATAGACCGCCTCGATCAGCGCCCGGCCCACGCCCGAGCCACGGGCGGCAGGGGTGGTGAACAGGTCTTGCAGATAGCAGGCAGGCTCGATCTTCCAGCAGGAGGGGTGAAAGATGAAATGCGTCAACCCCAGCGCCACGCCGCCGCGTTCGGCCAGCAAGCCATGGATGCCTGCGTTGCCCGCGATCAGCCGCGCGAAGGTGCTGTCATAAACCGCCTGCGGCAGGGCGGTCTTGTAGAACAACAGATAGTCGTGCCACAGCGCCTGCCAGACCGGGCGGTCGGCTTCGGTGATGGGGCGGATGGCGACGGGCAGGCTTTGGGTCATGGCGCAATCTGTCTGGTTCTGAAAGGGCTTGCCGCAGCTAACCCCGGGGCTGCGGCAGCAAGGCGACCGGGGTGCGGCAACTTCTGGACCTTGCGGCACGCGCGGGGGGTAGGTCAAGGCCGCGGGCGCCGGGTAAGCGGCGCCGCGCCGCCTAGCCCTGGCGCCGCGCCATGAAGGCCAGCCGCTCGAACAGATGCAGATCCTGCTCGGTTTTCAGCAGCGCGCCGTGCAGCTTTGGCAACACCGCCTTGCCCTCGCGCTTCAGATCCTCGGGGCCGAGGTCTTCGGCCAGCAACAGCTTCAGCCAGTCCAGCACCTCGGAGGTGGAGGGCTTTTTCTTCAGCCCCGGCATCTCGCGCAGCTCATAGAACTGGGTCAGCGCCGTGGTCAGCAAGGCTTCCTTGATGCCGGGAAAATGCACCTCGACGATGGCGCGCAGGGTGTCGATGTCCGGGAAGCGGATGTAGTGGAAGAAACAGCGGCGCAGGAAGGCGTCGGGCAGTTCCTTTTCGTTGTTCGAGGTGATGATCACCACCGGCCGATGCTGCGCCCGCACGGTTTCGCCGGTCTCGTAGACGTGAAACTCCATGCGGTCGAGTTCCTGCAACAGGTCGTTGGGAAACTCGATATCGGCCTTGTCCACCTCGTCGATCAGCAAGACCACCCGGCCCGGTGCCTCGAAGGCCTGCCACAGCTTGCCCTTGCGGATGTAGTTGGCGACATCGTTCACCCGCGCGTCGCCCAACTGGCTGTCGCGCAACCGGCTGACCGCGTCGTATTCGTAAAGCCCCTGCTGCGCCTTGGTGGTGGATTTCACATGCCATTCGATGATCGGCAGTTGCAGCGCCAGCGCCACCTGCCGCGCCAGTTCGGTCTTGCCGGTGCCCGGCTCGCCCTTCACCAGCAAGGGGCGTTGCAACGTCACCGCCGCATTGACCGCATGGGCGAGGTCGGTGGTGGCGATGTAACTGGCGGTTGAGCGGAATTTCATCTTTGGCCTTCGCAGCTTGGGAAGACACAGACTAGCACGGCCCAACCCACCCGCAACCCCGGCTGAACGCTAGTGACAACGGCTTTGGCTTGCGATATGGCACCGCCAGCAGGAGCGCCCGACCTCAAACGCCGCCTGTCGGTGCGGTCCGGGGAGATGGAGAGTGCAGTGATGAAGGCAGAGGTCTTTATTCCCGAAGACTACCGTCCGGCCGAAACCGAGCCGTTCATGAACGAGCGGCAACTGGAGTATTTCCGCCGCAAGCTGGTGGTCTGGAAACAGGAATTGATGTCGCAAAGCGCGGAAACCATCGAGGGCCTGCAGGACTCCGGGCGCAACGTCGCTGACATCGCAGACCGCGCCTCCGAGGAAACCGACCGGGCGCTGGAACTGCGCACCCGGGATCGCCAGCGCAAGCTGGTTTCGAAGATCGACGCGGCGCTGCGGCGGATCGAAAACGGCGAGTTTGGCTATTGCGAGGTGTCGGGCGAACCGATCAGCCTGAAGCGGCTGGATGCCCGCCCGATTGCCACCATGACGCTGGAAGCGCAGGAACAGCACGAACGCCGCGAAAAGGTGCACCGCGACGACTGACCACGGGGGCAGGCCGGGCTTGGTGCTTGCAGCAGGCCGGGCGGACGCTCACACTTGACGTTGGATATTGTCGGTCCGGCGTTTGGTTGTGTGGGGACAGAATGGCGTTGACGGGAACAGAGATCACCGTGCTTGGGGCCGGCATTGCCGGGCTGGCGGTGGCGCGTGCCCTGGCGATGCGCGGGGCGCAGGTCACGGTGCTGGAGCAATCCGATGCCGTGCGCGAAGTGGGGGCCGGCTTGCAGATCGGCCCGAATGGCGCAGTGGTGCTGCGCGCGCTGGGCTTGGGGGCGGCGCTGGATGCTGCCTCGATCCGCGCCACGGCGGTCGAATTGCGCGACGGTCGCGATGGCGGTGTGGTGCTGCGGCTGGATCTGGCGCGGCTGCGTGCCGGGCAGACCTATCACCTGCTGCATCGCGCCGATCTGATCGCGCTGCTGGAAAACGGTGCCCGCGCGGCGGGGGTGACCATCGAGCTGTCGCAGAAGGTCGATGCCGTCGATCTTTCCGGCCCGAAGCCGCGGCTGAAGATGGCGGATGGCGCGACCCGCCTGGCCGATCTGGTGATCGGGGCGGACGGGCTTCATTCGAAACTGCGCAGCGCGCTGAATGGCGTGGTGGCGCCGTTCTTCACCCGGCAGGTGGCCTGGCGGGCGGTGATCCCGGCCGAACCCGGCGCGCGCTCGGTGGCCGAGGTGCATATGGGGGCGGGGCGGCATCTGGTCAGCTATCCGCTGCGCAACGGTGCGCTGCGCAACATCGTGGCGGTGGAAGAGCGCAGCCATTGGGTCGAAGAAGGCTGGAACATGCAGGACGACCCGCTGACGGTGCAACTGGCCTTTGCCGAGTTCAACCCGCAGGTGCGTGGCTGGCTGGACCAGATCGAGGATGTCTATCTGTGGGGCCTGTTCCGGCATCCGGTGGCCAAGGTCTGGCAAAAGGCCTTGCCGCAGGGGGCGGTGGCGATTCTGGGCGATGCGGCGCATCCGACCCTGCCGTTCCTGGCGCAAGGCGCCTGCATGGCGCTGGAGGATGCCTGGGCGCTGGCCAAGGCGCTGGACGGCACCCGACCGCAGGCCGAGGCTCTGGCCGCCTATCAGGCCGCCCGCGCCCCGCGCACAGCCCGGATTGTCGAGGCCGCCAACGGCAATGCCCGCGCCTACCATCTGCGCGGACCGTTGCGCGAAATGGCGCATCTGGCGTTGAAGATCGGCGGCCGGTTGGCACCACAACTGGCGTTGAACCGGTTCGACTGGGTCTATGACTTCGACGTGACCAAGGTTTAGCGGCGCCGCTCGCGCCACCAGTCCTGCGCCTGCAGCTTCCAATAGGTCAGTTGCGCCGCGGCCAGCCCCAGCGGCCCACCGGCCCAGGGCAGGCCGAAGGGGGCGAACATCGCAATGCGGTCGGTTTCGCCCAGGATCGCCTCGGCCAGCACCTTGCCGCCGATGGCCGTGGTGTTCAGCCCATGGCCGCCGAAGGCCGTGCAATGCCACACGTCGGGCGCCATCTGGCCGATCTGCGGCATCAGGTGGCGGGCGTAGCCCATCTGGCCGGACCATGCCAGATCGGTCTTGAGGTCAGCCAGTTGCGGAAACACCCCCAGCATCTCGCGCCGCAATTCGCGTGCCAGTTCGGCAGGCGAGGCCGCGCGGGTGGTGATCCGCCCGCCCCACAAAAGCCGGGTGCCCCCCTCGACCAGCCGGTAGTAATCGGCGGCGCGGCGGTCATCCAGCACCGCGTCGCTGGTGCGGATCGCCGCGCTGAGCAGGTCGGGGGCGGCTTCGGTCAGCAGCATGTAGGTGGCAATCGGCAGCACCGCGCGTTGCAGGCGCGGCACCAGCGCCCCGGTATAGCCGCCCATGGCAAATACCACCCGGCGGGCCTGCACCTGACCCTGTGGCGTGGTGATGGTTTTCACAGCCCCCGTCAGTGCCGCCCCGGTGGCGGGGGAGGCGTCAAACACCTTGCCGCCCAGCCGTTCCACCTCGGCGGCAATGCCGCGCAGGGTGTTCAGCGGGTGGATATGGAAGGCGCGGCTGTCGCGCAGCCCGTGGAAATAGCGGTCCGATACCAGCAGGCCGCGCAGGGCGTCGCGGTCCAAATACTCCAGCCGGTAGTTGAAATCGCAGGCAAATTCCTCGGCATGGGCGATCAGATCGGCTTTCGCATCGTGGCGGCGCAGATGCAGCACGCCGGGGCAGGGGTCGGCGCTGTCGATCTTCAGATCGCTGATGGTGGCGCGCAACCGCTCGACGCCTTCGATGGTCAGCCGGTGCAATTCCCGCGCCGCCCGGATGCCGACCCTGCGGGCAATCGCGGTGTTGCCGCAGGCAAACGACGGGCTGACGATGCCGCCATTGCGCCCCGAGGCACCAAAGCCGATGCTTTCGGCCTCCAGCACCACCACCGATTGCCCGGCGCGCGCCAGTTCCAGCGCCGTGGTCAGCCCGGCCAGACCGCCGCCGACGATCACCGTATCGGCCTCGATCTTCCCGGTAAGGGCAGGGCGGCTGCCGGGGGTTGCAACCGTGCGGCTGTAATACGTTTCAGGGGCGGGCATGTCAGGCGTCCAGATCTATCCAGACCGGCACATGGTCTGAGGGCTTGTCGCCCGCCCGCACCGCCTTGTCGATCCCTGCATCGCGCAAAAGATCGCTTGCCTGCGGCGACAGCAGCAGATGGTCGATGCGGATGCCGTTGTTGCGCTCCCACGCGCCGGCCTGATAGTCCCAGAAGGAGTAGTGGCCGGGGCCGGGGTGGCGCAGGCGGAAGGCGTCGGCGTAGCCAAGGTTGACGATGCGCTGCAACGCCGCCCGGCTTTGCGGCAGGTAAAGCGCGTCTTCCAGCCAGGCTTCGGGCTTGGCGGCATCCATCGCCTGCGGGATCACGTTGTAATCCCCGGCCAGCACCACCGGCTCCTCGGTCGCGAGCAAGCCCAGCGCCCGCTCGCGCATCCGCGCCATCCAGCCCAGCTTGTAGTCATACTTCGGCCCCGGCGCCGGGTTGCCATTGGGGGCATAAAGCCCAGCAACCCGCACCGCACGCGCGCCGATCACCGTCGCCTCGATCCAGCGCGCCTGTTCATCGGTAGGATCGCCGGGCAGGCCGCGGGTCACATCCTCCAGCGGCAGTTTCGACAGGATCGCCACGCCGTTGAAGCCCTTCTGGCCATGGGTCTCCACCCGGTAGCCGAGGTCCTCGAACAGCCCGCGCGGAAAACCCTCGTCCACCGACTTGATTTCCTGCAACACCACCACATCGGGGGCGGCGTCGGCAAGCCAGGCGGGCAGCGCCTCGATCCGCGCCTTGATGCCGTTGATGTTGAAACTGGCGATCTTCATGCGCGCACCCATCCGGTTTGTTCCGTTCTAGGCGGCGTTGCGCGGCGGGGCAAGGCTCAGGCGCTGCGGGCCTGTGCCGGGCGGGCGGCGGCCAGCCACAGCGCGTCGAGTTCGGCCAGCGCCTGCGGGTCGAACTGGTCGGCCTGTTCCCAATACCGCCCCGAGGCCACGAAATAGCCAAGCGAGGCTTCCAGCGCCAAGGCCCGTTCCGCCAGAGCGGTGTCAAACGCCAATGGCCGCGGCTGCGCCAGCCCCGCCAGCGAGGCGCGCGGAAACACCAGCCGCGACGGCCCCGCCGACAGGTTGACCATGGCCGTGCCGCGCATCGCCGCCAGCAGCATCAGCCGCGCCGATTTCGCCTCCAGACTGCGCAGGGTGATGTCGGGGCGCAACGGGTCGGCGCTTCCGATGCCGTAGAAATGCGTGGCGCCCGCCTTCGGGTAATGCATGTCGCAGCCCATCATGGCGATCACTTTCGGGCGATGGGCAAACAGCGCCCAATAACCGGCGGTGAAGGCCATGGTGCCGCCGGCATAGACAAAGCCGCCCAAGGCGTTCTGGGCAGGCACGAAATCCTCTTGCGATACCAATACTTTGCCCGTCACAGCCTCGGGCAGCCCATCGGGCGGGAAATCCCACGGCGTGATCAGCGCATCCCAATCCGGCCGCACCCGCCAGGCATTGTTGATCGCCAGAACATGATCAAACGCCGCCCGCGGCCAGGCCCGCGCCTGCACCACATTGGGGCCGGACCCCAGGATCAGAACAGTCCGCATCGCACGCCCCCGGTGACCTCGGCAAGGCGTTCAGATAGCGCGCGCCCGGCCAAGGGCGAGGGGCCGCAGGCGATTTCCGCCGAGATTCAGATCGAGAACGAGGTGCCGCAGCCGCAGGACGAACTGGCGTTCGGGTTGTCGATCACGAAACGCGCGCCGATCAGTTCCTCGGAATAGTCGATCACCGCATTGGCCAGAAACGGCAGCGACACCGCATCGACCAGCACCTTCTGGCCATCCTTCTCCAGCACCAGATCGTCGGCAGCGGGGTCATCCAGCTTGATGTCATACTGGAACCCGGAACAGCCGCCGCCCTCGACCGCCACCCGCAGGGCGCGCTGCTCGCCCGAGGCCGCAGCAATCTCGGCCAGCCGGGCAAAGGCGCGGTCGGTCACCCGTGGCGGCAAGGTCAGCGTGATGGCCATGAAAATCCCCGTGTCAATTCTGTCACCCGGAACATATAGGTTGAACAGGATGCCCCGACAAGAACAGGCGACATGATGCTGGCCCCCTATGCCTGCCACCCCGAAGCTTCCCGCGGGCGGCTTTACCCCGAAACCATGTCCAGCTTTCGCTCGGCCTTTCAGCGCGACCGCGACCGGATCATCCATTCATCGGCCTTCCGGCGGTTGAAGCACAAGACCCAGGTGTTCGTCGAACACGAGGGCGATTATTACCGCACCCGGCTGACCCATTCGATCGAGGTGGCGCAGGTGGCGCGCACCATCGCCGGGGTGCTGGGCCTGAACACCGATCTGGCCGAGGCGGTGGCACTGGCGCATGATCTGGGCCACACCCCGTTCGGCCATACCGGCGAGGATGCCCTTGGCGCGCTGATGGCGCCTTACGGCGGCTTTGACCACAACGCCCAGGCGCTGCGGATCGTCACCAAGCTGGAACGCCACTACGCCGATTTCGACGGGCTGAACCTGACCTGGGAAACCCTTGAAGGGCTGGCCAAGCACAACGGCCCGGTCACCGGCCCCCACGCCGATGCCAAGCACGCGGGGCCCTTGCCCTACGCGCTGGCCGAATGTAACGCCGCCTGGGATCTGGAGCTTTCCACCCATGCATCGGCCGAGGCGCAGGTGGCGGCGATTGCCGATGACGTGGCCTATTCGCACCATGACCTGCACGACGGGTTGCGTTCCGGCCTGTTCAGCGAGGCCGACCTGATGGACCTGCCGGTGACCGGCCCGGCCTTTGCCGAGGTGGACGCTCGCTACCCCGGCCTCGACCCGATGCGCCGCCGCCACGAGGCGCTGCGCCGGGTGTTCGGCCGCATGGTCGAGGATGTGATCGCGGTGGCGAAGAACCGCCTCGACGCCGCACAACCGAAATCGGTCGAGGAGATTCGCGGCCTTGGCACCACGGTGATCCGGTTCTCCAAACCGCTGTATCAGGACCTGAAGGCCATTCGCGGCTTCCTGTTCACCCACATGTATCGCGCGCCCTCGGTGATGGTCGAACGCGCCCGCGTCACCATCGTGATCAACGACCTGTTCCCGCTGTTTCTGGCGCATCCCGAACACCTGCCCGCCGAATGGCGCGCCGATGTGGCGCAGGCGGCGGATCAGACGGCGCTGGCCCGCATCGTCGCCGACTATGTGGCCGGCATGACCGACCGCTTCGCGCTCCAGGAACACGCAAGGCTCTGCGGCTGATCCATTTCGCCTGTTCTCAAGTATCCCCGGGGGGTGCGGGGGGCAGGCAGCCCCCCGCTCTGTTTCAGCCGCTCAGCGCCGCCGCACCGAAGCCGCGGCGAACCACAGCACCGCAAACCCCAGCGCCAGCAGCGTGTTCCAGCTTGCCAGCGACAGCGTCAGGAACTCGAACCCCACCTCGTCGCAGCGCACCACCGGGGCGGCCAGAATCTGGTTCAGCAGATCTTCCGGCGACACCCCCGCCACCGAGCCGGAGGTGCAAGAGGCAGGGCCAGCCCACCAGTGCCGCTCGACCCCGGTGTGATAGGCGCCGATCCCCGCCGTGGTCAGCGCCGCCAGCCCGCCCAGCACCGGCAGCGTCCGCCCCCGCAGCAGCAGTGCCAGCACCCCGATCGCCACCGCCACCATATGCGGATAGCGCTGCCAAAGGCACAGCTCGCAGGGCGGCGGCCCACCCCACAGCGGGGCGGCAAAGGCCGCGATCAGCAAGGCCGCCGAACCGCCCACGGCCAGCAAGATCAGGATGTTGCGCATCAGCGCCTCCTTACAGGTATTTCACCGCCGCCCAGACCAGTGCCAGCGCCCCGGCCACCCCGGCCACCACCAGCGGAAACCGTCGCTCGATGAAACCGACAATGGCCTGCCCATAGCGTCGCAGCAGCCAGGCCAGCAGATAGAACCGCGCCCCGCGGGCCACGATGGCCGACAGGATGAACAGTTTCAGATCGAAGGCAACCACCCCTGACAGGATCGTGACCACCTTCATCGGCGGCAGATGCGACAGCCCCGACGTTACCAGCAACAGCAGGATCGCCTCGGCCCCGGTGCCCTGGCGCAACGCGTCGAACGCCGCCAGCTTGCCGTAGAATTCCAGGATCGGCCGGGCGATCATGTCGAAGAAATAGAACCCGATCACCCAGCCCAGTATCCCCCCCAGCACCGAGGTCACGGTGGCGATCAGCGCATATCGCATCGCCTTTTCGGGGCGCGACAGGCACATCGGAACGAACAGCACATCCGCCGGGATCGGGAAGACCGAGCTTTCGACGAAGGACACCGCCGCCAGCGCCACCGGGGCCTGCCGCGACCCCGCCCAACGCAGGGTCCAGTGATACAGCGCGCGAAACATCATGCCTCCAGGGTTGCCCGCCGCTTGCACCATGGCCGGGCGGCAAGGTCAAGCCAGCTTGGGGGTTACTTTGGCCGCCGCTTTGGCTACACTTGGCCGCACAATCATTAGGGGGTGACGGCATGGAGTGGAAAGGCAGACGCGGCAGCGGCAATATCGAGGATCGCCGTGGCGCATCCATCGGCCGGGTCGGCGGTATCGGCGGCGTTGGCGCTGTTGCCGTGCTGCTGATCGGCTATTTCCTCGGGGTCGATCTGACGCCGCTGCTGAACGACCCCGGCCTCAACACCGGCGGCCCCCCGCGTGAGATCACTGCCGCCGACCAGCAGGCGGGCGAGTTCGTCTCGGTGACGCTGGCCGATACCGAAGAGGTCTGGGACAAGGTGTTCAAGGACCAACTGGGTGCCACCTACAACCAGCCGGTGCTGGTGCTTTACAAGGACGTGACGCAATCGCCCTGCGGCGGCGCCTCGGGGGCCACCGGGCCGTTCTACTGCCCGGGTGACAAGAAGATCTATCTCGACACCGCGTTTTTCACCACGCTGTCGGACCGTCTGGGGGCGAAGGGCGATTTCGCCGCCGCCTATGTGGTGGCGCATGAAGTGGCGCATCATGTGCAGGACGAATTGGGGATTCTGGGCGAGGCCAATGCCGCCCGTGCGCGCATGTCCGAGGCCGACAGCAATCAGGTTTCGGTGCGCATCGAGTTGCAGGCCGATTGTCTGGCGGGCATCTGGGCGCGTCAGGCCGAGGCGCAGTTCGGCTCGATCTCGCCCGGCGATCTGGAAGAGGCGGTGAACGCCGCCCGCAAGATCGGTGACGACACCCTGCAAGCCAGCGCCGGCCAGCGGCCCTCGCCCGACAGCTTTACCCATGGCACCTCGAAGCAGCGCTCGACCTGGTTCGTGCGCGGCTACAACTCGGGCCGTCTGGACCAGTGCGATACCTTCGGCACCAACCGGCTGTAGCGCCCGATTGAACGCGGGGCCAAAGGGGAATTGACGCACGCGGCGGGGCGGGCTAAACCGCCCTCCGTGCCCGAGTGGTGGAATGGTAGACGCAGAGGACTCAAAATCCTCCGCCGCGAGGCGTGTCGGTTCGAGTCCGACCTCGGGCACCACCTTATCCGATGATGTTTGGCCCGGTTGACGGCCGCTTGCGGGCGGGCTTTGGCCTGCCCTTGCCGCCCGACGCTGGGTCAGGCGCCAGCGCGACACAATGTTTCGCCGTGCCTTCTGGACAGGTGCGCAATGGCGTGCAAGTCTTTGGCCACGCCTGTGCGGCACATCAGATACACCATTCGGGCTAGTGCAAAATCAACGGGAGGTTACCATGGATCGTCGTTCATTCCTGACCAAGGCCGGTATCGCCGGTGTCGGGGCCGCCTCGGCGGCAACACTGGCCGCTCCGGCCATTGCGCAAGCTGCCCCCAAGGTCACCTGGCGGCTGACGTCGTCTTTCCCCAAGTCGCTGGACACCATTTATGGCGCCGCCGAAGTGCTGTCGAAATACATCTCCGAAGCCACCGACGGCAATTTCCAGATTCAGGTGTTCTCGGCGGGCGAACTGGTGCCCGGCCTGCAAGCGGCTGACGCGGTGACCGCGGCCACGGTCGAGGCCTGCCACACCGTCGGCTACTACTACTGGGGCAAGGATCCGGCCTGGGCGGTGGCGGCGGCGATTCCGTTCTCGCTGTCGGCGCGCGGCATCAACGCCTGGCACTACCACGGCGGCGGCATCGACCTTTACAACGAATTCCTTGGCCAGCAGGGGCTGATCGGCTTCCCCGGCGGCAACACCGGCGTGCAGATGGGCGGCTGGTTCCGCAAGGAAATCAACACGGTGGCCGACCTGCAGGGCCTGAAGATGCGGATCGGCGGCTTTGCCGGCAAGGTCATGGAACGCCTTGGCGTGGTGCCGCAGCAGATCGCCGGTGGCGACATCTATCCGGCGCTGGAAAAGGGCACGATCGACGCCTCGGAATGGGTCGGCCCCTATGACGACGAGAAGTTGGGCTTCTTCAAGGTGGCGCCCTACTACTACTATCCCGGCTGGTGGGAAGGTGGCCCGACCGTCCACTTCATGTTCAACAAGGCCGCCTACGAAGGCCTGCCGCCGGCCTATCAGTCCTTGCTGCGCACCGCCTGTCAGGCCGCCGATGCCAACATGCTGCAGATGTATGACTGGAAGAACCCGACGGCGATCAAGTCGCTGGTGGCGCAGGGCGCGCAACTGCGGCCTTTCAGCACCGAGATCCTTGACGCCTGCTTCAAGGCCGCCAACGAGGTCTATGCCGAGATGGAGGCCACCAACCCGGCCTTTGCCAAGCTGTGGGGCTCGATCAAGGCGTTCCGCTCGGAAAACTACACCTGGGCGCAGATCGCCGA
This sequence comes from Rhodobacter ferrooxidans, assembly GCF_000176015.1. Taxonomy (GTDB): domain Bacteria; phylum Pseudomonadota; class Alphaproteobacteria; order Rhodobacterales; family Rhodobacteraceae; genus Pseudorhodobacter_B; species Pseudorhodobacter_B ferrooxidans. Next base: position 113,383 of record NZ_ACYY01000003.1, read on the forward strand.
ATACAACTACGACACCTTCATGATGGTGCAGCAAAACGCGGGCAAGCTCTGATCCCTTCAGGGTCGGACGGCTGAAGAAAGGCCCCGAGGCAGCGATGCTTCGGGGCCATTTGCTGCGGATTGCGGCGCGCTGCGTCAGCCAGAGCCAAAAGTTTTCCAAAACTTTTGCCAAAATCCTTCGAAGGATTTTGCCTGTCCCGCTAGGGCGAGGCGGGAGCCGGTGCAGGCAGGATGAGCGGCTGCCCGACCGGCGCCGGTGAAAGCGCAGGCGGGGGGACGGGTTCCTGTGCCGGTTCCAGCGCAGGCACAGGCTCTGCCGCCGGTTCCGGGGCAGGCGCTGTGGCGGCGTCCGGGGCAGGGGTCGGCGCAGGAGGTGCAAGCCCGGGAGGCGGGGCCAGACCGGGGGGCGGGGTCAGTCCGGGCGGGGGTGCCAGTCCCGGAGGCTGGGCAAGACCGCCACCCAAACCTCCACCCAGACCGCCGCCGCCCAGCGCGCCGCCGCTGCCCAGACCGCTGCCGCCCATCATCGTCGGCAGGGTGATCTTGACGTTGGTGGTGTCGATTGCCGGCCCCTTGTAATGCATCACCATCTGCGGGAAAGCGATCACCAGCGCCACCATCACCACCTGGATGATCACGAAGGGCACCGCCCCCCAATAGATCTGGCCGGTGGTCACCGGAGCGGTGCGGATGCCGGTCACCTTGTCGATGAAGGCCGATTTCGGTGCCACCGAGCGCAGGTAGAACAGCGCGAACCCGAAGGGCGGATGCATGAACGAGGTCTGCATGTTCACGCCCAGAATGATCCCGAACCAGATCAGGTCGATCCCCATCGCGTTGGCCGCCGGGACCAGCAGCGGCACGATGATGAACGCCAGTTCGAAGAAATCGAGGAAAAACGCCAGCAGGAACACCAGCAGCGACACCGCCACCAGAAAGCCGGTCTCGCCGCCGGGCAGCGAGGTCAGCAGATGCTCGACCCAGATATGGCCGTTGACGCCGTAGAAGGTCAGCGAGAACACCCGCGCGCCCAGCAGGATGAACATCACGAAGGCCGACAGCCGCGTGGTCGAGGTCAGCGCCTGACTGACCACACCGAAGTTCAGCCGCCCCTTCATCAGCGCCAGCAGCAGCGCGCCGACAGCGCCCATGGCCCCGCCCTCGGTCGGCGTGGCGATGCCAAGGAAGATGGTGCCCAACACCAGAAAGATCAGCGCCAGCGGCGGGATCAGCACGATGATCACCTGCTGCGCCAGCCGCGACATCAGGTTGGTTTTCAAGCCCCGGTCGATGATCGCAGCAATATAGATCACCACAACGCCGACCGTGGCCCCCAGAATGTCGGCATTGGCCCCCTGCGTCGCGTAAAGCAGCTTGTGCGCGCCCCAGGAGCAGCCCACCGCCACCGCCAGCGCCACGAAAAGCGAGGTGACGCCATTGCCCAGTGTGCGCGCCTCCAGCGGCAGGGCAGGCATCAGCTTGGGCCGGAAGATCGACACCAGCAGCACATAAAGCATGTAAAGCCCGGTCAGGATCAGCCCCGGCAGCAGCGCCGCCTTGTACATGTCACCGACCGACTTGCCCAACTGATCGGCCAGCACGATCAGCACGAGACTCGGCGGGATGATCTGCGCCAGCGTGCCCGAGGCGGCGATGACGCCCGAAGCCACCCGCCGGTCATAGCCATAGCGCAGCATGATCGGCAGCGAAATCAGCCCCATGGCGATCACCGATGCCGCCACCACGCCGGTCGTGGCCGCCAGCAACGCGCCGACGATGATCACCGCATAGGCCAGCCCGCCGCGCACCGGGCCGAACAATTGCCCGATGGTGTCCAGAAGGTCCTCGGCCATGCCCGATCGTTCCAGCACGATGCCCATGAAGGTGAAGAACGGTATGGCCAGCAGGGTGTCATTCGACATCACCCCCCAGAACCGCTCGGGCAGCGCGCCCAGCAACGGCCAGTCGAGGTTGATCGACCCCGCCGACAGTGGCGCCAGTTCCACCCCGATGAAGAAGAAGAACAAGCCGTTCGCCGCCAGCGCAAACGCCACCGGATAGCCCAGCAGCATGAACACCACCAGACTGGCGAACATGATCGGCGCCAGGTTCTGGGCGATGAATTCCAGCATCATTTGCTGATCTCCTCGACCAGCGCGCGGCCTTCAAGCTCTGCCGCCTCGTGGACCGAGATGAACGGCGTGGGGTCCGGGATGATGCCGCGCATCACCGCGATTTTCTTGATGATTTCGGAAACCCCCTGCAGCGCCAGCAACGAAAACCCCGCCAGCAGCAGCGCCTTGGCCGGCCACAGGATCAGCCCGCCCGCGTTGGTGGACACCTCGCCGTTGCGCATCGACATCGCCACATAGGGCACGAAATACCAGATCATCAGCAGCACGAAGGGCATCAGGAAGAACAGATGGCCGAACAGGTCGATCCAGTGCTGCACCCGGCGCGAGAACAGGCCATAGACGATGTCGATGCGGATATGCTCGTTCTGCCGCAGCGTGTAGGCCGAGGCCAGAAGGAACGCGGCACCGAACAGATACCACTGCAACTCCAGCCAGGAATTCGACGAATCGTTGAAGATCTTGCGGATCACCGCATTGGTGGCGCTGACCAGCACCGCGACCAGGATCAGCCAGCCCACCGCCTTGCCGATGATTTCGGTCAGCTTGTCGATGGCCCGGGTCAGGGCGAGCAACAGGTTCATCTCAGACCTCCCCTGTTCGCCGTTGTCCGGCAAACGCGCACTGTTTTGTTTACGGTATGGCGGCGGCAGCGGCGGACGTCAATCGGCAGGCCCGGATTCTGCGGCAATGGGTCCGGCCTGACCCCGGGTCAGAACACCGCGTGGTCGCCAAGATCCACCGTTGCCGTGCCGCCCAACAGCCGGGCGTAGAAGTCGAACAACGTGTCGCTGCCGGTCGAGGGCGTGGCCTCGGCATCATAGCGCCCGCTGGCGGGGTTCAGCACCAGCATGGATTCGGTGGCATAATAGCGGCCGATCCGCGCCAGCTCGGCCTTGTCGCGCAGCTTGGGAGACAGCTGACCAAGCGTGGACAGCACGGCGATGGCGGCGTCCATCAGCGCCACGGGCACCTGTTTGAACTTCGGCGCCCGGCCCAGCAGGCGGAACAGTTCTTCGCCCTGTTGCCGTGGCGTGATGGCCGGGCCGGGGCCGCCGATCGGCAGGATGCGGTTGTGGCGGCTGGGGTCGTGCAGGCAATCTGCGATATAGCCGCCCAGATCGGCGTCGCTGATCGGCTTGCAGGCGGTCAGCGCGCCGTTGCCGAACAGCAGGAACGGCTTGCCCTGCTGCACCCGCGCCACCTGGCCCGACAGCGATTTGAAAAACGCGGTCGGGCGGACGATGCTGTAGGTCAGACCCGAGGCGATCAGCGCCGTCTCGAACGCCAGCTTGGCCTGCTGGAAGGCCAGCAACGGCTTTTGCACGCAGATCGCTGACAGCAGCACCACCTGCGTCACCCCCGCCGCCTGTGCCGCGGCCAAAGCATCGACATGCGCCTGATGATCAATCGCCCAGGCGTCGCGCGGCACGCCGGTGCGCGAGGCCAGGCAGGACACCAGCGCGTCGAACCGCTCGCCGCGAAAGCCGTCGCGGGCCAGCGCGCCTGGGTCGGTCACATCGCCAAACCGCAAAAGGGCGGCATCGGGCAGGCCCTTGGCACCGGGCCGCACAAAGCAGACCACCTGATGACCGCGCTCCAGCAAGGCGGCCAGGGTGGCCCGGCCGATGGTGCCGGTGGCCCCCAGCAGGAACACCCGCCGGGGTTGCGGTGCCGGTGCGTCCGGGGCGGTTTCTGAAGTGTGCATCTGATACTGCCTCTTGCGGTTGCCGACACCCTGGTTCAGCGACAGTCTAGGCAAGCTTGGGCGGCAGATGAAGGGCGAACATCCAGCCGCGACGAGATGGCCTGGCGCGCCCGAGCCTGCCTTGGTTTCGCCCCAATTCTCTTGGGTGATTCGGGTTTGTTAAGCTAAACAGTGCGTTAACTTTCACCGATCCGTCGAAAAACCGCCGATTGGTGCGTCTGTGTGAACAAGCCCAAGACGGCTGCACAGGAAAAATGGCAAAATCATGTTCATCCTTAACGCGAGCTTGACGGCCTCTGAATGTTACGGAAATGGAAACACTGGCGGAAGTGCCCCGTAAGGCGTTTGCAAGAATCCCAGCGAGTTCTGCGCGTTAGCCTTTTGCTGGTTCTGGGCTATCGGCGGAACTGGAAACAGTTGGATCAACGGTTTGGTAATTTTCTTGCCAGCGGCGGCGGCGCACAGCGATTTTCCGTCGATTGCGCTGCCACAGATCGGCCGTTTTTTACTTTCCGGCAACCTTAACAGAGAGTATTTAACAGGTGTCTTGCTGGGTAAGACATTGTGGCCGTGGGGGCGGTCGTTCAGTGGTGAAGCGCCGTTTGGCGCAGGAGTGGTTTCGAAAGCGCTGCCAGGTTTCGGAGATTTCAGTCCGGCATGACCCATAGCCCTTGCGGCTTCTGGGGCCTTGGAAGGTCTGCCCAACGTGGCAAGGCGCGCTTTTTGCATCACTTCTTCACGTCCTGACGACAGGCAGCGTGGCGCAGGGTCCGGGCAACCGGGCCGCGCCGATCGAGCGCTTTCCGGTGGAAGGCGTCGGGGTGTGGATCGGATGCGGCCAGAATTTTGGCGCTCTGCTGATGTGAGGAAAAGACGATGCCGGTATTTGCACAATACAACTTCGATGACACGGGAACGCACGTGGCGGATTCGGCACTGGGCAATGGTGCGCAGGACGGCCTCTATCTCAACGGTGCGGCGGCGAGCGGTGGCAATCTGGTGCTGGATGGCGTGAACGATATCGCCAAGCTCTATGCCAACCCGACGTTCCAGATGGATCGCGGCACGCTGGAGATCAATTTCACCCAGACCGCGCATGACAAATGCGGCTGCGACACGCTGCTGTCGCGCGATTACCTTGGCAACACCGCGGGCGGTTTTCACATCGACGTGCTGAACGACGGCTCGATCCAGATCGTGCACGAGACCGGCGGCGTGCCGGTAACCTTCGGCACGCCTGCGGGCTTCATGGCGCTGGGCGACGAAATCAACCTCAGCTATTCCTGGGACGAGGGCGGCGCGGGCGGGCGGCTGGTGATCGAGAACGTCACCGCAGGCACCACCTTTGATGCGCCGGTGCCGAACACTGTGACCATGGATCAGGGCAGCGTCAGCCAGCCCTGGATCATCGGTGCCGGGCAGGCGGCCTCGCATCCCGGGCAACTGGACAACATCAACCAGCATTTCCACGGCACGGTGTCGCAATTCACCCTGTCGGACAGCGTGGACAACTGCGATCACGACCCCGAGCCGCAGCCCGACATGGCCGCCACCGATGAAGACGTGGCGATCGACATTCCGGTGCTGGCCAATGACACCGATCCCGATGGGCAGACCCTGACCGTGACTGGTGGCAACGCAGCCCATGGCACGGTGACGGTGAACGCCGACGGCAGCCTGCATTATGTGCCCGATGCCGATTACAACGGCCCCGATACCATCACCTATACCGTGACCGACCCCGACGGCAACACGGCCAGCACCACCGTCGCCGTGACGGTGCGGCCGGTGAACGACGATCCGGTGGCCAACCCCGACAGCGCCAGCACCACGGCGGGTGTGGCGGTGATCATTCCGGTGCTGGCCAATGATACCGATGTCGATGGCGACAGCGTGGCGCTGTTCGGCACGCCCACCTCGCCCAATGGCACGGTGGTGGTGAACGGTGACGGCACGCTGACCTTCACGCCGAACCCGGGCTTTACCGGCGAGGCGACCATCGAATACGGCATCACCGATGGCAATGGCGGCACCGCTACCGGCATTGTCACGGTTACCGTGGGCGCAGGCCCGGTGCGCGACGGCTATGTTGATGGCACCGCGGGCGGCGATCTGATCGACACCGCCTATGCCGGCGACCCCGATGGCGACTTCATCGACGCGGGCGACGCGATCCTGCCGGGCGATGCGCCCAACGACGACCGCGTGCGTGCCGGTGGCGGCAATGACACCGTGCTGGCGGGCCTGGGCGACGACATGGTTGTGGGTGGCGCTGGCAACGATCTGATCGACGGCGGTGTGGGCGATGACATCCTGAACGGCGAAAGTGGCAACGACACCGTGATCGGTGGCGACGGCAATGATCAGGTGGCGGGCCTCGATGGCGATGACGTGATCGACACCAGCGGCGGCGGCAGCAACCCGCTGCCCGACCGCGGCTATCCCGGCCTGTTCCCTGCCGATGCCGACCCGTTCGATGACCGTGACACCGTTTATGGCGGCACCGGCAATGATCGCATCACCACCGGCGACGACAACGACTGGATCGAGGCCGGTTACGGCAACGATACCGTTGACGGCGGCTTTGACGACGACACCATTCAGGGCCGTCAGGGCAACGACAGCATCATCGGTGGCGAAGGCTCTGACCTGATCGACGGCGGTCAGGACGACGACATCATCTATGGCGGGCTGTCGCCGGTGTTCCCGGACGGGCTGAACATTCCTGATGCCTATGACGCCCGGCCCGACAATGGCCGCGACACCATCCGCGGCGGTGACGGCAACGACACCATCTTTGGCCAGGACGACGACGACCTGATCTTCGGCGACCGCGGCAATGACCTGATCGACGGCGGCATCGACGAAGACACCATCCTGGGCGGTGGCGGCAACGACACCATCATCGGCGGTGCCGGGGTTGACAGCATGTCCGGCGGCAATGACCGCGACGTGTTCCTGGGCGGCAATGCCGGCGATTTCGTCGATGGCAACGAAGGCGGCGACGACTACGACACGCTGGACCTGCATGGCGTCACCGGGCCGTTCCGCATTGTCTATGATCCGGCCAATGCCGAAAACGGCGTGGTCAACTTCCTTGATGCCGACGGCAACACCACCGGCAGCATGACCTTCCGCAACATCGAGAATGTCATTCCCTGCTTCACCCCCGGCACGCTGATCGCGACGCCGAAGGGCGAGGTTCCGGTGGAAAGCCTGGCGGTTGGCGACCGGGTGATCACCCGCGACAACGGCATCCAGGAGATCCGCTGGGCTGGCCGCAAAGCGCTGAGCTGGCAGGATCTGGCGGTCAATCCGCATCTGAAGCCGATCCTGGTGCGGCGCGGCAGCCTGGGCGACGGTCTGCCCGAGCGTGACATGATGGTCAGCCCCAACCACCGCATGTTGGTGGCCAACGACCGCACGGCACTTTATTTCGAAGAGCACGAAGTGTTGGTGGCGGCCAAGCATCTGGTCGGCGGCGCGGGCGTTCACGAAGTGGACAGCATCGGCACCACCTATCTGCACCTCATGTTCGACCGCCACGAAGTGCTGTTGTCGAACGGCGCCTGGAGCGAAAGCTTCCAGCCCGGCGACTATACGCTGAAGGGCATGGGCAACGCCCAGCGCAGCGAGATCTACGAGCTGTTCCCCGAACTGAAGACCGAGGAAGGCATCGAAAGCTACACCGCCGCCCGCCGCACGCTGAAGAAGCACGAAGCGCGGCTGCTGGTGAAGTAACGGCTTATGCAGCGCGGACCGGGCGACGCGTGTCGTGGCCCGGACTGCACAGGGAAAGGGCCTCGATCTCGGGGCCCTTTGCCATTTTCGCTATCGAACCGCGCAAGATTGCGGCTGGTGCGGAAACAATCACCCCGGTTACGGGCCATTGGGGACCGGAACCGCTAACTGCCTAAAATTGCGCATATTTTCGCCGCAAAATTCCATGAACCGAACCCAGATCCTGCACGTTTACGCCACGATCATTGCTTAACCCGGAAATCAAGGCGGCGTGACCTGCGACCAGACGGTGGCAGGGGGCCCGTATGGATATGGAAATGAAGCCGAACCTGTCGAACCTGCAAATCTTCAGCGGCCCGGTTGCCCGCCTGCGGTCGATGCAGCGGGTTGTCCGGCCCGGTCCGGCTTTCGGCATAGTGTGAAAGAGTATCTGGCATGGCCACAGCGACCGAACTGACCATCAACACCTCCGCCACGGCGCTGGACATGGCCAACGAGATGTTCGGCGACGGCATCCAGATCGTCAGCGCCACCTACACCGGCGACCCGGTCTCGGCCGGCATTTATTCCGATGCCACCAGCACCATCCCGGGCGTGGTGCCCTCGGACAGCGGCGTGATCCTGTCCACCGGCAATGTCGGCAGCTTTACCAACGGCAGCGGCACCGCCGACACCAACCTGCAGGCCGGAACCTCGACCGACACCACCGGGGTCAACGGCGATGCGCAACTGAACGCCATTGCCGGAACCAACACCTTCGACGCCGCGATCTTCGAGGCCAACTTCATCCCGACCGGCGATTTCATCACGATGCAGTTCGTGTTCTCGTCCGAGGAGTATCTGGAATACGTCAATGGCGGCTTCAATGATGCGGTGGGGGTCTGGGTCAACGGCGACTTCGTGCCGCTGTCGATCGTGCATGAATCGGTGTCGATCGACAACGTCAACACCACCTCGAACCAGAACCTTTACGTCAACAACCCCGCTGCCACCGACCCCTACAACACCGAGATGGACGGCTTTACCATCACCCTGTCGCTGAAGGCACCGGTCAATTCGGGGCAGGTGAACACCATCAGGATCGGCATCGCCGATGCCGGCGACCCGGTCTATGACAGCAACCTGCTGATCATGGGCGACAGCATCCAGACCGTGGCGCTGGCCTATGACGACACCATCAACATGGCGGCCAACTCCAGCCGCACCTATGACATTCTGGCCAATGACACCGACCTGAACCACACCGGCCTGCACATCACCCATATCAACGGCCAGCCGATTGCCGTGGGGGGCACGGTGACGCTGGCCACGGGCGAGCAGGTGACGCTGAACGCCGATGGCACGGTGACGGTGACCACCGATGGCGACATCGGCGCCAACAGCTTCACCTATACGGTCGAGGATGGGCTGGGCAACACCGACATCGGCTTCATCACCGTCAACACCACCACCGCCCCTGCTGCCGATGGCATTGTCGATGGCACCAGCGGCGATGACATGATCGACACCGCCTATCTGGGCGACCCCGATGGCGACCGGATCGACGCCGGTGATGCGCTGCTGGCCGGGCAGGTGGGCGAGGACGATATCGTGGTGGCCGGTGACGGCAACGACACCGTGGTGGCGGGTCTGGGCGATGACGTGGTTTACGGCGGTGCCGGACAGGATTCGCTTTACGGCGAGGATGGGGCCGACACCCTGTTCGGCAGCACCGGCGCCGACATGCTGGAAGGCGGGCTGGGGGCCGACGTGCTGGTGGGCGGCGATGATGCCGACCTGATCCGCGGCGCCTCGGGCGATGTGGTCGATGGCGGCGAGGGCGGCACCGATCAGGACACCCTGACCGCCAGCGGCGTGCTGACCATCGCCTTCGATCCGGGCAACCCGGAAAACGGCACCATCACCTTCATCGACAACTCGACCCTGACCTTCAGCAATATCGAGCATCTGATCCTGAACGGCGGCAACCCGGATGGCATCGTCTATGGCACCGCGGCGGCCGACCTGATCGGCGCGGGCTATGTCGATGTCAACGGCGACGTGATCGACAACGGCGACGCGATCTTTGCCGGTGCCGGGCCGGACGACGACGAGGTTTTCGCCGGTGACGGCAACGACACGGTGTTTTCCGGCGCTGGCGATGATGACGTTTACGGCGGCAATGATCAGGACGTGATCCACACCGGCATCGGCAACGACTATGCTCAGGGCGACACCGGCGATGACACGGTTTACGGCGACGCGGGCGACGACTTCCTGCGCGGCGATGCCGGCAGCGACAGCGTTTATGGCGGTGATGGCAACGATTCGGTCTATGGCGGGCTTGGCACCGATCAGGTGTTCGGCGGCGACGGCAACGACTACATCTATGGCGGTTATGGTGACGATACCGTCTATGGTGGGGCTGGCAACGACACCATCACCGGCTCGGGCGAGAACGATCTGGTTTATGGCGATGACGGCGACGACTTCATGCAAGGCTCGAACGGCGCCGACACGCTGATCGGCGGCCTTGGCGCCGACACCATGCTGGGCGAAGAGGACGCCGACAGCTTCTATGGCGGCGCGGGCGACTATGTGGACGGCTACGAGACCGTCACCACCGGCACCGACAACGACACGCTGCATGTGGAAGGCGTGGCCTCGGTCAGTTGGGATCCGTTCAACAGCGAAAACGGCACCATCACCTTCACCGCCGGTGGCACACTGGCGTTCTACAACATCGAAAACCTGTTCGTCGATGGCGTGCTGACCACCCGGCCCGATGGCACGGTGTCGGGCACGGCGGGCAATGACCTGATCGACACCGCCTATCTGGGTGACCCCGATGGCGACCGGATCGACAACAATGACGCCAGCCTGGTGGGCCATGCCCCCAACGACGATCTGGTCGTGGCGGGCGACGGGTTTGATACGGTGATGGCCGGGCTTGGCGACGATACCGTTTACGGTGGCGCCGGGCAGGATGTGCTTTACGGCGGCGAGGGCGACGACAGCCTGCTGGGCGGTGACAACGCCGACCTTCTGTTCACCGATGCAGGCAACGACAGCCTGCTGGGCGAGGGCGGCGACGACAGTTTCCAGATCACCGATGGTTTTGGCACCGATGTGGTGGTGGGCGGCGAAACCGGCGAGACCTTTGGCGATGTGCTGAACGTCAGCAGCATGACCGGCGATGTGGTGCTGGACCTGAGCGCCGGCAATCCGGCCAGCGACGAAGACGGCACGCTGACCTCGGGCACCGATAGCCTGAGCTTCTCGCAGATCGAGGCCATCGTGCTGGGGGGTGGCAACGATGTGGTCATCGGCTCCAGCGGTGACGATTTTGTTGCGGTCGGCTGGGGTGCTGACAGCATCGACGGCGGGGCCGGGAACGACACCTTCGAGATGGAGTTCGACGGCGATGCCGATGTGATCAACTTTGCCGATGGCGACGGCGCGGATACGCTGCTGGGCTTTGATGCGCCGATCGACAATGGCGATGGCACCTACAGCGGCGTCGATACGCTGGACGTCAGCGGCATGACCGATGCGCTGGGCAATCCGGTCAATGTGGCCGACGTGACCGTGCTGGACGATGGCATGGGCAATGCCGTGCTGCTGTTCCCCGGTGGCGAAAGCCTGACGCTGGTCGGGGTGACGGTGGCCGCGGTCTCCAGTCCGGCGGCGCTGGAAGCGCTGGGCATCCCGCCGGTGCCGCCCGATGGCATTGTCGAAGGCACCGCAGGCGGTGATCTGATCGACACCAGTTATCTGGGCGATCCGGGTGGCGACCGCATCGACGCAAGCGACGCGCTGTTGCCCGGTGCCGCACCCGAGGACGATTATGTGCTGGCCGGGGCGGGCGATGACACCATCGAATCCGGTCTGGGCAACGATTCCGTGCTGGGTGGCGACGGGGCCGACGGCATCTTTGGCGGGGCAGGGGCCGACACTCTGCTGGGCGAGGCCGGGGCGGATTACATCGAGGGCGGCGACGGTGCCGACACGCTGGACGGCGGTGCCGACAACGACGAGCTTTACGGCGGACTCGGTGACGATCTGGTGCAGGGCGGCAGCGGCGCCGACTGGCTGGAAGGCGATCTGGGCATCTATTCCAGCATCGGCGGCAACGATACGCTGCAAGGCGGCGACGGCAGCGATACCATCCTCGGCAACCGGGGCAACGACCTGCTGACGGGCGATGCCGGTGACGACAGCCTGCTGGGCGAGGCCGGGGCCGACACGCTGGACGGCGGCCTTGGCGCCGACACGCTGCTGGGTGGCGACGACCGCGATACCTTCCTGGTCGGCGCGGGTGATGTCGTCGATGGCGGCAATGGCGGCGACGATTACGACACGCTGGACCTTTCGGCCTATGGCTGGGGCAACACCAACGTCATCTATGACCCCGGCAACAGCGAAAATGGCACGGTGCAGTTTCTGGACAGCACCGGCGCTGTCACCGGCACCATGGCCTTCACCGATATCGAGCATGTGGTGCCCTGTTTCACCCCCGGCACGCTGATCCTGACCGCGCATGGCGAGGTGCGGGTCGAGGATCTGGTGGTGGACGACCAGGTGTTGACCCGCGACCACGGCTTGCAGACCATCCGCTGGGTCGGGCGGCGCGACCTCAGCCGGGCCGACCTCGCGCGGCAACCGCGGCTGTCGCCGGTGCGCATCCGCAAGGGGGCGCTGGGCGGCGCACTTCCCGACCGCGACATGCTGGTGTCGCCGCAGCACCGGATGCTGTTTTCCGGCGCGCGGGCCGAGATGTTCTTTGGCGAGGACGAGGTGCTGGTGGCCGCCACTCATCTGGTCGGCGAAGCCGGGGTGGAGCGCATCTTCCCCAATGGCGTCAGCTACATCCACATCATGTTCGACCAACACGAGATCATCAGCGCCGATGGTGCATGGACCGAAAGCTTCCAGCCGGGCGATCTGACGCTGAAGGGGCTGGATCAGGCGCAACGCGACGAGTTGCTGATGCTGTTCCCGGAATTGGCCGACATGGGCAGCTTTTATCCGGCGGCGCGGCGCACCCTGCGCAGCCACGAGGCGCGGGTGATGCTGGCGTCCTAGGTCGCGCGCCAGGCCGCCCAGTCCTCGGGGGTGTCCAGATCAATGATGGCATGGCGGCCGGGCAGCGGCACGCCCTGCACCCGGTCGGGATGCGTTGCCAGCACGGCCCGCGCGCCGCTGTCGCCGGTCAGGCTGGCGAGGCTGGGGAAGAACGCGCGGGGGAAAATCACCGGATGCCCGGGGATATCGCGGCTGGTGCCACGGTGGATCAGTTGCGGTGCCGCAAGGAAGGCACCCAGCAGCGCGCCAAGGTCGGCGGCATCCAGGTCCGGCATGTCGGCAGGCAGAATCATCAACCCCGCCGCATCACCTGCGGCTGAAACCCCGGCGCGGATGCTGGCGGCCATGCCGGTTGCGGCATCGGCCACGGTGACCAACGTCACCGCAAGCCCCGCCAGCACCGCCACCCGCGCCCCCGCCTCGGGCGGCAAGGCAACCAATACCCGGCACCCGGTTTCCAGCGCCGCCCGGGCAATCCGGCCCAGTTGCGGCACGCCCGCCACCTGCTCCAGCAGCTTGTCGCGCCCCCGCATCCGCGCCGAGGCCCCCGCCGCCAGGATCAGGATCGCGGGCACGGGTTAGCCCCGCATCCGCGCCCCATCGGCATCGAACAGCGGCGTGCTGACCAGCCGGGCAGGGCGGCGCTCGCCCAATATCTCGATCTCCACCTGCAAGCCATCGACCGCCCGCGCCGTCGGCACAAAGCCCATGGCGACCGACTGGCCGGTGTGGTGCGAATAACCGCCCGAGGTGCAATAGCCCACCACCTCGCCGTCCAGCCAGATCGGCTCCCAGGCCACCACATCGGCGCCGTTGGCATCGACCACAAAGGCGGAAAGCCGCCGCTTCGCCCCCGCCGCCTTTTCCGCCGAAGCCGCCGCCTTGCCGATCCAGTCCGCCGGTTTGTTCCAGCGGATGAAGCGGTCCAACCCGGTCTCCAGCGGCGTGTAGTCGGGGGAATACTCGCGGCCCCAGGAGCCGAAGAACTTGTCCAGCCGCAGGCTCATCATCGCCCGCATCCCGAAGGGCCGCAGCCCGAGGTCTTGCCCGGCAGCCCAAAGCGTGTCCCACAGATGCCGCACCGACATGTGGTCGCAGTAGATCTCATAGCCCAGATCGGCGGTATAGCTGACCCGTTGGGCGATGCAGTTGGCCATCCCCACGGTCAGCCGCTTCACGTCCATGAACCTGAACGCCTGCGCCGAGACATCGCTGCGGGTGCAGCGCGCAAGCAACTCCCGCGCCTTCGGCCCGGCGATCTGGAACCCCGACCGCGCGTCCGAGATGTTTTCGACGCGCGCCCCATGTTCGGCGTGCTGGTCGAACCAGCGCATGTGCCAACCCTGCGCGCCATAGCTGGCGGTCAACTGGAACTCGGTCTCGGAAAGGCACGACACCGTGAAATCGCCAATGATCTTGCCCGATTCCGCCAACATCGGCGTCAGGCTCAACCGCCCCGGCTGCGGGATCAGCCCCGCCATCATCCGGTCCAGCCAAGCCCGCGCCTTCACCCCGGTCACCCGATATTTGCCGAAATTCTGCACCTCGTTGATGCCGACACCGCCGCGCACCGCCGCCACCTCGGCCGCCGTGGCACCCCAGGCGTTCGAGCGGCGGAAGGTCGGGGTCTCATACACCGGCTCGCCGGGCAGGGCGTAGTAATTGGGCACTTCCAGCCCGTATTGCTGGCCCCAGACCGCCCGCATCGCGGTGAAGGTGTCATACATCGGCGTGGTGCGGAACGGTCTGGCGGCCGGTTTCTCCTCGTTCGGATAGGCCACCGAGAACCGGGTCTGATAATTCTCGATCACCTTCGGCACGGTGTAGCCGGGTGTCGTCCAGTTGCCAAAGCGCGCCACATCAAAGCCGCGCGGGTCGCGTTCGACCTCGCCATGGATCATCCATTGCGCCAGCGCCAGCCCCATGCCGCCACCCTGGCTGAACCCGGCCATCACCGCGCAGGCCGACCAGTAGTTGCGCAACCCCGGCACCGGCCCGATCAGCGGGTTGCCATCGGGGGCAAAGGTGAAGGGGCCGTGGATCACCCGCTTGACGCCCACCCGCTCCAGCACCGGGAAGCGCTTGTAGGCAAATTCCACTGAATCCGCGATCTTGTCGAACTGCTCGTTCAGCAATTCATGGCCAAAGCCCCAGGGCGTGCCGTCGATCGACCAGCCCTCGCAGGGCTTTTCATAGAACCCGATGCAGAAGCCGCGCCCTTCCTGCCGCAGATAGGATTCGCCACCTGGATCAATCACATGCGGGAATTCCTTGGCGCGGCCAATCACCTCGGCCACGTCATCGGTGACCAGATACTGATGCGCCATCGGCAAAAGCGGCAGATAAACCCCGGCCATCGCCCCCACCTCGCGCGCCCACAAGCCACCGGCGTTCACCACATGCTCGGCGACGATCAGCCCCTTCTCGGTCTGCACGTCCCAACCGCCATCGGCACGCTGGGTGGTGGAAAGCACCCGGTTGTGCAGAATGATCTCTGCCCCGCCCATTTTCGCGGCCTTGGCATAGGCATGCGTGGTGCCCGAGGGGTCCAGATGCCCGTCCAGCGGATCATAAAGCGCGCCGATCACCCCCGCCGTATTCACCAGCCCGTCGGTCATCGCCTCCACTTCTGCAGGCGTCAGGATCGCGGTGTCCAGCCCCATGTAGCGGTGCTTGGCCCGCTCGGCCCGCAGCATGTCGAACCGCTCCTGCGTGTCGGCCAGGGTGATGCCGCCGACATGGTGCAAGCCGCAGGACATGCCGGTGATCGCCTCCAGTTCCTTGTAAAGCCGGATGGTGTAGCCCTGCAGCGCCGCCATGTTGGTGTCGCCGTTCAGGGTGTGAAAGCCGCCCGCCGCATGCCAGGTCGAGCCGGAGGTCAGGTCCGACCGCTCGATCAGCGTCACGTCCGACCAGCCCAGCTTGGTCAGATGGTAAAGCACCGAACAGCCGACGACGCCGCCGCCGATCACCAGAACACGGGTATGGGTCTTCATCGCGGCCTCCTCGCAGGATTTGCGCCAGAGTGGCCGCGCGCCGGGCAGGCATCATGCTCACTTGCGACAAAATATGTCGCGCAATCACACGGCCCGCACCTGCTTCCCGGCTTCTTCTCTGCGCAAATATCCTCCGGGGGTCCGGGGGTGGAAAACCCCCGGCTGCCTGCCCGGCAAAGCTACTTCTCCGGTATCAACCCGCGCGGGCTGAACCGCAGCACCAGCAGCAGAATGATCCCCAGCGTCAGCAACCGCATGTGCTGCGCGCTGTCAATCAGATGCGTCTTCAGCGCCCCGTCCGCCATCCCCGCCGTGATCGCCCCCATCACCTGCGGCCCCAGGCTTTCGACAATCAGCCACAGCCAGCCGATCAGCAACCCGCCCAACACCGCACCCCAGTTGTTGCCCGAGCCGCCGACGATCACCATCACCCAGATCAGGAAGGTATAGCGCAACGGGTTGTAGGTGCCCGGCGTCAACTGCCCGTCCATCGAGGTCATCATCGCCCCCGCCACGCCCACGATGGCCGAGCCGATGATGAAGATCTGCAAATGCCGCCGGGTCACGTTCTTGCCCATGGCGGCGGCCGACACCTCGTTGTCGCGGATCGCCCGCATCATCCGGCCCCAGGGCGAGTTCAGCGCCAGTTCCGAAAGCCAGATGATCGCCAGCAACACCAGCCCGAACATGCCGGCATAGATCAGCTTGACCAGGATCGACGAGCCGGTGACCGGATCAAACCCCCAGCTTTGCGCCCAGCCCAGAAACCCCTGGCTTTGCTGCAATTCCACCTCGTAGGGCACCGGCCAGGGCCGCGGCAGGCCGATGACGTTCTTGACGCCGCGCGCCATCCAGTCCTCGTTCTTCATCACCGAGATGATGATCTCGGCAATCCCCAGTGTTGCAATCGCCAGATAGTCCGACCGCAGCCCAAGGGCGGTCTTGCCGATGGCCCAGGCCGCGGCGGCGGCCAGCAAGCCCCCCACCGGCCAGGCCAGCAGCACCGGCAGGCCCAACCCGCCAAGGCTGCCCAGCAGCGACGGGTTGTTGGCCTCGATCGCCGTGGTCGCGGGGTCCAGCACCGCGCGGAACAGCAGGAACCCGCCCGTCAGCACCGCCACAAGACCGATGCCCCGCAGCACCCCCGGTGCCATCCGCTTGTAAAGCTGGGTGGCCAGCACCAGCGTCGCCGCCCCCAGCGCCAAGGCCAGCAGCACACCCGGCCCGCCCGCACTCCAGCCCCCCGGCGTCGGTTTCGAGGATACCAGCACCACCGCCAGCCCGCCCAGCGCGGTGAACCCCATGATCCCGGTGTTGAACAGCCCGGCATAGCCCCATTGCATGTTCACCCCCAGCGCCATGATCGACGACAACAGCGCCATGTTCAGGATCGACAGCGACAGGTTCCAGCTTTGCAACATGCCGGTGGCCACGAACAACGCCGCCACCCCGGCAAACAGCCCGATGTTCTTCAGGTTCATACCGATTTCCCCTTGAACAGCCCGGTGGGCATGAACAGCAGCACCAGGATCAGGATCGAGAAACTGACCGCAAACTTGTAGTCGGTGGAAAGCAGTTGCAGCAGCGTGTCCGGCGCCATTCTGTCGGGCACCACGTAGGTCACCACCTTCTTCCAGGCATAGGTCACCGTGACCTCGCTGAAGGCAATGACGAAGCCGCCGGCAATCGCCCCCAGCGGGTTGCCCAGGCCACCCACGATGGCCGCGGCAAAGATCGGCAGCAACAACTGGAAATAAGTGAAGGGTTTGAACGACTTGTCCAACCCGTAAAGCACCCCGGCAATCGTCGCCAAAGCCGCCGCGATCACCCAGGTCACCGCCACCACCCGGTCGGGGTTGATGCCCGACAGCAGCGCCAGATCCTCATTGTCGGAAAACGCCCGCATCGACTTGCCGGTGCGGGTCTTTTGCAGAAACCAGAACAGCGCCGCCACCACCAGCACCGCGGTGATCACGGTGATGCCTTGTGTGGCCTTGATCGCCAGCCCCTCGTCCAGCCCGGTGGCTTTCTTGAAGCCCGCCGCGGTGACCATGAACCGCGCGCCATCGGCAAATTCCTGATCACCCACCCCGATGATCAGCCGCACGATGCCGTTCATCACGAACATCACGCCCAAGGACACGATCACCAGGATCGTCGGCGCCGCCTTCTGCTTGCGATAGAACCGATAGACCACCCGATCAGTGCCCAGCACGAAAGCCGCCGTGATCGCAATTCCGAACGGCAGCGCCAGCAGCGCCGTCGGCAAGGGGCCAAAGCTGATCCCCATCGACTGGAACCACCAGGTGAACAGGATCGTCACCATGGTGCCCATCGCCATGGTGTCGCCATGGGCAAAGTTGGAAAACCGCAGGATGCCGTAGATCAGCGTCACCCCAAGCGCCCCCAGCGCCAGTTGCGCGCCGTAAGCCAGGCCGGGGACAAAGACGAAGTTCAGAAAGACCACAAGGGCGTTGAGAATATCCATCATTCCGGGTCCACACAGCTGAGAAACCGGGTCTGGCCGGGGGTGTCATCGGTGCCGCTGTTGCTGCTGTGCCAGACCATGTTCACCCGATCATCATCGCTGTAGCCGGTCGCCAGCATGGTCTGGCTGTCGCCGCGCCCCTCCGACCAACTGAGCGGTCCATTGTCATCACCGCCGCTGGTCACCGGTGCCGACACGGCATCGTAAACCAGCAGCACATCCGATCCCGCTTGCCGTTGCAGGCGAAAACTGGCCGGGCGGTCTTGCGGCGTGCATTTGCCATCGGCGTCGCAGGCGGTGACCACCCGGCAGTCCAGCGTCACCACGCCATCTTCGGCCAGGGCAAACGTCGGCAGCATGGCCAACAGCAAAACAGACAGACGCATCTCAACCCCCCAGGAAACTGCGGCGAACCTCCGGGTCGGCCAGCAAGGCCTGCCCGGTGTCGGTGAAACGGTTGGCCCCCTGCACCAGCACATAGCCCTTGTCGGCAATGTCCAGCGCCTGCCGGGCGTTCTGTTCCACCATCAGGATGGAAATGCCGGTGCGCGCCACCTCGATGATGCGGTCGAACAACTCGTCCATCACGATCGGGCTGACGCCTGCGGTCGGCTCGTCCAGCATCAACACCTTGGGCTGGGTCATCAAGGCCCGCCCCACCGCCACCTGCTGGCGCTGGCCACCCGACAATTCCCCCGCCGCCTGATAGCGCTTCTGCTTCAGGATCGGGAACAGATCATAGACCTGCTCCATGGTGCCCTGAATATCATCGCGGCGCAGAAACGCCCCCATCTCTAGATTTTCCTCGACCGTCATCGAGGTGAAGATGTTGTGGGTCTGCGGCACGAAGGCCATGCCCTTGGCCACCCGCGCCTGCGGGCTGAGTGCTGTGATATCCTCACCCGCCAGCTTCACATGGCCGCCGCGCAACCGCAGCATGCCGAACACCGCCTTCATCGCGGTGGATTTGCCCGCCCCGTTCGGGCCGACGATCACCGCGATCTGGCCCTTTTCCACGGCAATGGTGCAGGCGTGCAAGATGTCCACCGGCCCGTAGCCGCCAGTCATCGCCTCGCCAATCAGAAACGGCTCAGCCATGCGCCATCGCTTTCATCTGTTCAAAAATATCCCCGCCGGAGGCTCCCGCCGCCGCCGCAATCCCCCCCGGCTCACCCATTGGCCACCACCTTGTTCTTCAACCCGGTGCCCAGATAGGCCTCGATCACCCGCTCGTCGTTCTTCACCTCGTCCACCGTGCCCTCGGCCAGCACCCGGCCCTCGGCCATGCAGATCACCGGGTTGCACAGGCGGGCAATGAAATCCATGTCATGCTCGATGACGCAGAAGGTATAGCCGCGCTCCTGGTTCAGCCGCACGATGGCATCTCCGATGGTGTTCAGCAGCGTGCGGTTCACCCCGGCCCCCACCTCGTCCAGAAACACGATCTTGGCGTCCACCATCATGGTGCGCCCCAGTTCCAAGAGCTTCTTCTGCCCGCCCGAGATGTTGGCGGCGCGCTCGTCGGCCAGATGGCGGATGGTCAGAAACTCCAGCACCTCGTCGGCGCGCTCGCGGATGCGGCGCTCCTCGGCGGCCACGGCACCGCGGCGGAACCAGGTGTTCCACAGCGTCTCGCCGGTCTGGCCCTCGGGCACCATCATCAGGTTTTCCCGCACCGTCATGGAGCCGAACTCATGCGCGATCTGAAAGGTGCGCAGCACGCCCTTGTGGAACAATTCATGCGGCGGCAGGCCGGTGATATCCTCGCCGCTCATCAGCACGCGGCCGGAAGTTGGCGGCAACCGCCCGGCGATCACGTTGAACAGCGTGGTCTTGCCCGCGCCGTTCGGCCCGATCAGCCCGGTGATCGACCCGGCCTTGATGTGCAGCGACGCGCCGTCCACAGCGCGAAAACTGCCGAAATGCCGGTGAAGATTCTCGACGACGATCATCCGGTTCCCCTTTGCTCCGCCGTTTCGCGCCAGCCCTGCGCGCCGTTGGGGCTTTTTGTCAAAGCAACGGCCCGGGTTTGCCCCGGGCCGTTGCCGATTTCAACCGATGCTGGCGATCAACGGAACCCGTCCGTCACGAAAGCGCCGTCCTTGACGGTATATTCGCGGAAGCTGCCAGCACTTTCGCCGGGCCCGATCAGTTCCAGCGCGGTGGCGCCGACATAGTCGATGTCGGTGCCCGCCGCGATCAGGTCCAGCGCCTTGCCCAGTTCGCCCGGCATGATCGGCTCGCCCGGAGCGTTGGCAATGTCGTTGACCTTGGCGGTCCAGTCCTTGGCATTGGTCGAGTTTGCCGCCGCCATCGCCAGCAGCATCAGCGCCGCCGCGTCATAGCTTTCGCCGGTGTAGGACGAGGTCGGATCAAAGCCCGCCGCCTTGCCCATTTCGGCAAACGTCGCAGACCCCGCCGAATCGGTGCCCGGCACGGTGCCGTAAGAGCCGTTCAGCCCGTCGCCGATGGCTGCGATCAGCGCGTCGCCATACATGCCGTCCGGCAGGAAGAAGGTCGAGAACGCGCCCGAGTCGAGCGAGGCCTGGATGACGCCCTTGCCACCCTGATCGACATAGCCCGCCACGACCAGCACATCGCCGCCCGCCGCCGCCAGCGCCGCCACTTCGGCGGAATAGTCGGCCTTGCCGTCCTCATGCGCGGCCGAGATCGTCACCTTGCCGCCCGCCGCCTCGTAGGCCTTCTGGAAGCTTTCGGCCAGACCCTTGCCGTAGTCGTTGTTGGTATAGGTGATCGCCACCGACTTCACGCCGCGGGCCATCAACACATCCGACATCACCACGCCCTGACGGGCATCCGAAGGCGCGGTGCGGAAGAACAGCCCGTCATCCTCGGCATCCGAAAGCGCCGGCGAGGTGGCCGAGGCCGAGATCATGCCGATGCCGTTCGGCCGCGCCACGTTCTGCAACACCGCCCCGGTCACACCCGAGCAGTCGGCGCCAATGATCGCCGCCACCTTGTCGGCGGTGACCAGACGTTCGGCTGCCGCCGTCGCCGCCGCCGCGTCAACGCAGGTGCTGTCGCCGCGCACCGAGGTCACGGTGGTGCCACCCATGAACTTGCCCGAGTCCGACACTTCCTTCATCGCCAGTTCGGCACCCGCCGCCATGTGCGGGGTGATCGATTCCAGCGGCCCGGTAAAGCCCAGCAGCACGCCCAGCTTGATTTCCTCGGCACCGGCAACGCCCGCCATCAGGACGGTCGCCGTGGTGGCCAAAAGCAGTTTCTTCATGTTTCGCTCCCTGGTCGGAAAAAATTCCTGTCCGCGAACCTAGAGCCAGAGCCCACAAAAGAAAAGTGGCTATCCTGCGGCGATAGCGCCGATCCGGCCCTAGTTTTCAACCGCAAGATGCAATTCGCATCCCTGCCCCCGGATGCCACGAAATCTGACCCTACGTCAGCCGCGACTCGCCCCGCTTGGGCTTCATCTGTTCGAAAGTATCCTCGGGGGGAGCCCGCAGGGCGTGGGGGGCAGACAGCCCCCCTCTGTCCGTCAAACCGCGATCAGATCGACAGCCGCACCCCGGTGCCGCCGCCCTGGGTGCCGCGCTCGCGGTAAGGCGTGGTGTTGTAATGCGCCCGGTAGCATTTGGAAAAATGCGACGGGCTGGCAAAGCCGCAGGCGAGGGCCACGTTGATCACGCTCATGTCGGTCTGCATCAACAGGTTGCGCGCCTTCGACAGCCGCAATTCCATGTAATAGCGCTTGGGGCTGCGGTTCAGATAGCGGCGGAACAGACGTTCCAGCTGCCGGGTGGACATGCCGACCTCCTCGGCCAGATCGGCCGGGCTCATCGGGTCTTCGATGTTGCTTTCCATCATCTGGATGACTTGCGAAAGCTTTGGATGCCGCACGCCGATCCGGGTCGGGATCGACAGCCGCTGGGTGTCCTGATCGGTGCGGATCGCCGAATAGATCAACTGGTCGGCCACGGTATTGGCCAGGTCCTCGCCGTGGTCCTGCGCGATGATCTTCAGCATCATGTCGATCGACGCGGTGCCGCCGGCACTGGTCAGCCGGTTGCCGTCGATCACGAACACCGATTTCGTCAGCTTCACATCCTCGAATTCCTCCAGAAACCCGTCCTGGTTTTCCCAGTGGATGGTGGCGCGGCGCCCGTCCAGCAAGCCCGCCTTGGCCAGCGCATAGGCCCCGGTGCAAAGCCCGCCGATGGTGGCACCGCGCCGGGCCTCGCGCCGCAGCCAGCCGATGATGCCGCGCGAGGTGGCGCGCTGCACGTCGATGCCGCCGCAGACCAGCACGGTATCCTCGCGCGTCACCTCGTCCAGCCCCATGTCCAGCTTGAACGCCGTGCCGTTGGAACAGATGGCGGTGTCGCCGGACTCGCCGGCCAGTTTCCAGGCATACAGCGTTTCCTCGGCCACCCGGTTGGCAATTCGCAACGGTTCGATCGCGCCGGCAAAGGACAGCATGGTGAAACGGTCCAGCAGCAGGAACACAAAGCGCCGGGGTTCGGCGGGTTTGGTCACGTTGGTGGCCTTGCGGGCGTGGGCGGACATGCGGTCATCCATTTTACGCGACGTGTTTGCGTCGTTTCTGGCACATGGATACAGCATTTCCCGCCCCCTTCAAGCGGAACCGGGGGTTTGAGGCTTTGCTTTCACCCGGCATTTGCCCTATATGCCCCGCGATACCGCTGAACCACGGAGAACACCGATGACCACCGGCTGGACCAAATCGGATTGGCGCGCCAAGCCGCGGGTGCAGATGCCCGACTATACCGATGCAGCGGCGCTGCGCGGCGTCGAGGCGCAACTGGCCAAATATCCGCCGCTGGTGTTCGCGGGCGAGGCGCGGCGGCTGAAGAAGCAGCTCGCATTGGCCGCCGAGGGCAAGGCTTTCCTGTTGCAAGGCGGCGACTGCGCCGAAAGCTTTGCCGAGTTTTCTGCCGACAACATCCGCGACACCTTCCGCGTGCTGCTGCAAATGGCGGTGGTGCTGACCTATGGCGCCAAGGTGCCGGTGATCAAGGTCGGCCGCATGGCCGGGCAATTTGCCAAGCCGCGCTCTACCGCGACCGAGGTGATCGACGGGCTGGAACTGCCCAGCTACCGCGGCGACATCATCAACGGCTTCGATTTCACCCCCGAGGCGCGGATCCCCGATCCGGCCCGGATGCTGCAGGCCTACACCCAGGCCGCCGCCAGCCTGAACCTGCTGCGCGCCTTCTCCACCGGCGGTTTTGCCGACATCCACCGGGTGCATAGCTGGACGCTGGGATTTGCCGAAAGCGACAAGGCCGAACGCTACCGCGAAATCTCCAACCGGATTTCCGACGCGCTGGATTTCATGAACGCTGCCGGGGTGAACGCCGAAACCGCGCATAATCTGGCGGTGGTGGATTTCTACACCAGCCACGAGGCCTTGCTGCTGGAATACGAGGAAGCCCTGTGCCGGATCGACAGCATCACCGGCCTGCCGGTGGCGGGGTCGGGCCACATGATCTGGATCGGTGATCGCACCCGGCAGGTCGATGGCGCGCATGTCGAATTTGCCAAGGGCGTGCTGAACCCGATCGGGCTGAAATGCGGCCCCACCACCACTGCCAGCGACCTGAAGGCGCTGATGGCCAAGCTGAACCCGACCAACGAGCCCGGTCGGCTGACCCTGATCGCCCGCTTTGGTGCCGGCAAGGTGGCCGAAAACCTGCCGCGCCTGATCAAGGCGGTGCAGGAGGAGGGCGCTGCCGTGGTCTGGACCTGCGACCCGATGCACGGCAACACCGTGAAATCCGCCTCGGGCTACAAGACCCGGCCTTTCGAGCAGGTGCTGCGCGAGGTGCGCGAATTCTTCGGCATCCACAAGGCCGAGGGCACCATCCCCGGCGGCGTGCATTTCGAGATGACCGGCAAGGACGTGACCGAATGTACCGGTGGCCTGCGGGCGGTGAAGGATGAAAATCTGGCCGACCGCTATCACACCGCCTGCGACCCGCGGCTGAACGCCAGTCAGTCGCTGGAACTGGCGTTTCTGGTGGCCGAAGAGCTTTCCAGCCTGCGCCACGCCGATCGTCGCATCGCCTTGTGATCTGCATCAAGCAGGGCGGGCGCGGCACCCAAACGGGTGCCGCGCCCGCCCTTTGCCATTTCAGTCGTCGAACCGCACCAGCCGCAGATGCGGGCGTTTGACAGGGGCCGGAGCAAACCCGGGCACCGCTTCGGCAAACCCCGGCTCCGGCACACGCGCTTTCGGCGCATCACTCAGCATTTCCTGCGTCGTGGTGGCAATGTGGAACCGCCGCGGCTTGCGACCGATCTCGCCTATGGTGGCAAGGCACCCCAGCGCCAGATCGGCGGCCCCGCTGTCGCCGCGCAACGGCAGGATCAGCATCCGCCCGTGCAGCGACGGCTTGCCAAGCCCGCGCTCCGCCGCCAGCCGCAGATCAAGGATCGACGGGCCTTTGAACACCTGCTCCAGCCCGGTCGCCAGCGCCGCCCGGCCCATCGGGTCGAACATCGCTGACAGCGGCATGCCGCGCACTTCCATCCCCATCAACTCGACCAGATGCATCCCCGCCAGCCGGAATCGGGCGATGCCGGGGGCAATGCGTTCGATGATGAAGGCGCAATCCAGCGCACCGGCAATGCCGCGCGGGTCGATCTGCGCCCGGGCGGGCAGGGTGGCACCGTCGCGCAGCGCCTCCCAATAGGCCCGCACCTCGGCGGTCTGGGCGAAGATCAGCCGCGCCGCCGGATCGCGCACAATCAGCGGACCCTTGGCAACCGCCGGTTCGGCGTCCGACGCCCCGCGCTTTCCGCTCAAAAAGAAAATCGACATCTCGCAACCCTCAGCCCCGGACCCGTGCCCCCGATCCGGCTGCCAACGCACTGGCCCTGCGGTCCTCTGCGATGCGGGCCACGCCCGGATACCAGATCAACGACAGGCCGCCTTTGCTGCGACAACAGGATTAACCGTGGAACAACACAGATTACCCAGATATGAATTTACACCAAATTCGAACGATTGGGGGCACAATCTGTAGAATTGGTAAACCGGGGGACCGCACCTGCTGCGATGCCACCGCAACAAGCCGTCCGCAGGCGGCAGAAGGATCGCGTAACCATGACAGTTTCGATGACCGGTTTTGCCGCCCGCAAGGGGCAGGGCCACGGCCACAGTTGGGCCTGGGATATCCGCTCGGTGAACGGCAAGGGGCTTGATCTGCGGCTGCGGGTGCCGGACTGGATCGACGGGCTGGAACTGGCGTTGCGGGCCGAACTTGGCCGGGCCTTGCAGCGCGGCAATGTCAGCCTGACGCTGAAACTGGCGCGCGATGGCGGCGAGGCCGAGGCGCTGCGGGTCAACCCTGCGGTGCTGCGCGGCGTGCTGGCAGCACTGGCGCAGGTCGAAGCCGCGGCGATGGAATGTGGCATGACGCTGGCGCAGGCGAGCCAGGCCGATGTGCTGGCCCTGCGCGGCGTGCTGGAATCGGGTGCCAGTGACGACGATACCGCGCCGCTGCGCGCCACCCTGCTGGCGGATCTGCCGCCGCTGCTGGCCGATTTCCACGCCGCCCGTGCCGCCGAAGGCGCCGCCCTTGGCCGGGTGATCGCCGCCCAACTGGACCGCATCGCCGCCCTGACCGAGCTTGCCGCAGCCGAGGCCGCCGCCCGGGCCGACAGCGCCGCCACCACGTTGGCCGACAATCTGGCCCGCGTGCTGGCCAACAGCGACGGGGTGGACGCCACGCGCCTGGCGCAGGAACTGGCGCTGCTGGCGGTGAAAACCGACGTGACCGAGGAACTGGACCGCCTGACCGCCCATATCGCCGCCGCCCGCGCCTTGCTGGAGGATGCAGGCCCGGTGGGCCGCAAGTTCGATTTCCTGATGCAGGAATTCATGCGCGAGGCCAACACCCTGTGCTCCAAGGCGCAGGCGCTGGCGCTGACCCGCATCGGGCTTGACCTCAAGACCGTCATAGATCAGATGCGCGAACAGGTTCAGAACGTGGAGTGAGCATGGCCGATCCCCAACGCCGCGGGCTGCTGCTGATCCTGTCCTCGCCCTCCGGTGCCGGGAAATCCACCCTGGCGCGGCGGTTGATGGACTGGGATCCGACCATCCGCTTTTCGGTTTCCGCCACCACCCGCCCGCCGCGCCCCGGCGAGGTGGATGGCACGGATTACCATTTCCGCAGCCACGCCGCCTTCGCCGCCGAGGTGGAGGCGGGCGAGATGCTGGAACATGCCAGGGTGTTCGACAACTTCTACGGCTCGCCCAAAGGCCCGGTGCAGGCGGCGATGGCCGAAGGCCGCGACACCCTGTTCGACATCGACTGGCAGGGCGGCCAGCAGATCCGCAACTCCAGCCTGGGCCGCGACGTGGTGTCGATCTTCGTGCTGCCGCCCTCGATTGCCGAACTGGAGCGGCGGTTGCGCAGCCGTGCCCAGGACAGCGACGCGGTGATTGCCGGGCGGATGGCGAAAAGCCGGGACGAAATCAGCCATTGGGCGGAATACGACTATGTGCTGGTCAATGCCGATCTTGATCAGGCCTTTGCGCGATTGGTCACGATATTGCAGGCCGAAAGGTTGCGGCGCGACCGCCAGCCCGGCCTGTCGGAATTTGTGCGCGGGTTGAACAGGGAGTTTGAAGCCCGATGATCTATGCGCTGGAAGGCCTGCTGCCCGAGATCGACCCTGACACCTGGGTGGCCCCCGATGCCAATGTGATCGGCCGGGTGGTGCTGGCGGCAGGGGCTTCGGTCTGGTTCGGATCGACGCTGCGCGGCGACAACGAGCCGATCATGGTCGGGCCGGGCAGCAATGTGCAGGAGGCTTGCGTGTTGCACACCGACATGGGCTATCCGCTGACCATCGGTGCCAACTGCACCATCGGCCACCGGGTGACGCTGCATGGCTGCACCATCGGCACGGGCAGTCTGATCGGCATGGGGGCCACGGTGCTGAACGGCGCGAAGGTGGGGGCTGGCTGCCTGATCGGCGCGGGCGCGCTGATCACCGAAGGCAAGGAAATTCCCGATGGGTCACTGGTGATGGGCGCGCCGGGACGGGTGGTGCGGGCCTTGGATGCAGCGGCGCAGGCACGGCTGATCGCCTCGGCGCTGGGGTATCAGGCCAACATGCGGCGGTTTCGTGCGGGGCTGGCGGCGCTCTGAACAAAAGTTTTGGAAAACTTTTGCAAAATCCTTCGAAGGATTTTGGCTCTCGGCGTGATGCGACAGTTTTCGGGGCACGGTCCTTGCAAGCGAGGTGTTTGCCCGGCGCACCATGGGATGTTTCAGGGCAGCACTTCCGCCTGCCTGGGTCGGCGCAATCAGACGGCGGCTTCGGGAAGCTCGATCAACCGCACATCAAGACCGGGGGCAAAGGCGCGCAGCTCGGACTCGACCATGCGGCGATTTGGCAGCGCCGGGCACAGCGCGCAGATGCAGCCGCCAAAACCCAGGGCCGCCAGCACCAGCAGCGCCTGCTCGATGTCGATGCCGGGGTGCAACAGCGGCAGCACGATGCAATCGGGGTTTACCTGGGTCAGGATTTCGTGATCCAGTGCGCCGAAACTTGCCATCACCACCGAAGGACGCGGCACCCGCATGTCGATCAAGGCCAGCGCCTCGGGCGCATCGACCAGCAGGAACACCTGCGCCATCGGCAGTTGCGGGTTCTGGCCCGAGGTCTTGCCACTGGAAAGCACCGAACTAGCCGACATGGGGCACCCGAGCGGGGCGGCGCGATAGGAGGGGCTGGCGCATGGGCGTGGTCCTGGTCGGGTCGAGGGTTCACCCTATGGGGGCGGGAAAAAGAGATTTTCGCGTAGAAAGGGTATTGGCCGCCGGGAAAAGCTGCAAGCCCTGATCGGGGCAGGTGGGACAAAATGGCCAGACGGCGCGCCGGCGCCAAAGTGAGGAACGGGCATGGATGGGGTCAGGCTGGAAGATGTGTTGGCGGCAGTGCCGGTGCCGGTGCTGCTGATTGATGCAGGCGGACGGCTTGCGGTGGCCAATCCGCAGGCGCTGGCGATGCTGAGCACCGACCAGATCGGGCGGCACCACGGTCTCGCGATCCGCGCGCCGGGGCTGCTGGCCGCCATCGAGGCGGCGCTGTTGCGCGGCGAGGCCGGGCAAGTGCGATTCGTGGCCTCCGATGCGGCGCAGGAGGCGGTTTACCGGGTGGCGGTGACGCCGGTGGCCGCCGCCGGTGGCCGGGCCGCGCTCTGCGCCTTTCAGGATACCACCGAGGCCGAACTGGTGGGGCAGGTGCGCCGCGATTTCGTGGCCAATGTCAGCCACGAACTGCGCACGCCGCTGACGGCGCTGGTGGGGTTCATCGAGACGTTGCAGGGGGCTGCCCGCGACGACGCCGGCGCGCGCGAGCGGTTCTTGACCATCATGGCGCGCGAGGCCGGGCGGATGAACCGGCTGGTGCAGGATCTGTTGCAACTCAGCCGGGTCGAATCGGAAGAGCGGCTGCGCCCGACCGAGATGCTGGACATCGTGGCGCTGATTCGCGGTGTGAAGGCCACGCTGCGGCAATTGGCCGATGCGACGGCGGTTACGGTGCAGATGACCGGCATCGAGGCGCCGGTGCTGCTGGCCGCCGATGCTGACCAGATCACCCAGGTGCTGCACAACCTGATCGAAAATGCGGTGAAATACGGCGGTCCGGGCAAGACCGTCACCATCGAGACCAGTCTGATTGCCCGCGACCCGGTGTTGCGTGGCCCGGGCGTGCGGATCACCGTCACCGATCAGGGCGAGGGCATTGATCCTGTGCATCTGCCGCGGCTTACCGAGCGTTTCTACCGCGTGGACAGCCACCGCTCGCGCGAGATGGGCGGCACCGGGCTGGGGCTGGCCATCGTCAAGCACATCGTCAACCGCCATCGCGGGCGACTGCTGATCGACAGCGAAAAGGGCAAGGGCAGCCGGTTTTCGGTGATCCTGCCTGCGGGCTGACCTAGGCGCGAACGGCTGTGCGGCTTCATCAAACTGTTACATTGCTGTCGCAAAACCGTGGTCAAGCCCGCTTACTGCAGGTGCCGGGATCGCCATCCGGGCGGTCGTTGTGACAGATCAGGAGAACCTCATGTCCGCCATGAAACTTGCTGCTTCCGTGCTGACTATTGCCGCCGTTTCCGCCACCGCCGCTGCGGCGCGCGATCAGGTGCGCGTCGTCGGCTCTTCCACCGTGTTTCCCTATGCGCAGGCGGCAGCGGAAAACTTTGCCAATGCCACCGGCATGGCGGCACCGGTGGTCGAATCGACCGGCACCGGCGGCGGCATGAAGATTTTCTGCGAAGGCATTGGCGAAGGCTTTGCCGATGTGACCAACGCCTCGCGCGCCATGAAGAAATCGGAATACGAACTCTGCGCCAAGAACGGCGTGACCGACATCACCGAAGTGATGCTGGGCTATGACGGCCTGACCCTGGCGGTCTCGCGCGACAGCACCTACGCTTGGGCGCTGACCGAAAAGCAGATCTACCAGGCGCTGGCCGCCGAGGTGGACGTGGACGGCAAATGGGTGGCCAACCCCTACAAGAAATGGTCGGAAATCGACCCCAGCCTGCCCGATGTGGCAATCATCGCCTATGGCCCGCCGCCGACCTCGGGCACCCGCGATGCCTTTGTCGAGCTGGCGATGCATGACGGCTGCAAGCAGCTTGATTACGTCAAGGCGATGAAGGAAACCGCGTCCAAGGAAGACTATGACAAGTTCATCACCGACAGCTGCTCGCGGATGCGCCAGGACGGGCCGTTCGTCGAGGCCGGCGAGAACGACAACCTGATCGTGCAGCGCATCGAAGCCGACCCGACCGCTGTCGGCATCTTCGGCTACTCGTTCCTTTTCGAGAACGGCGACAAGCTGAAAGGCATCCCGGTTGATGGCGTCGAGCCGACGGCCGAGACCATCGCCGACTTCAGCTATGGCGTGGCGCGGCCGCTGTTCATCTACATCAAGAACGCGCATCGCGGCGTGATCCCGGGCCTGAACGAGTTCGTGGAGGAGTTCGTCTCGGACGCGGCGATGGGCGACGGCGGCTACATGCAGGAACGCGGGCTGACGCCGCTGGACGCGGAAAAGCTGGCCGCCCAGCAAGCGGTCGCGACCGGGGCCGTCGCGATGACCGCGCCGGAAAAGTAAGACCATGACCGCCGCCCGCGCCAAACGCGCGGGCGGCCGTTTTTCATTGACCCGAGGCCGCGCATGACCCTTATTGCCCTTCTTTTGTTGCTGACCGCCGCAACGTTTGGCTATCTGGTCAACCGTCGTGCGGCGCAGACCATCCGGGCGAGGGGCGGCAGCCTGCACTCGCTGGCAAGCTATCATGGCGGCTATTCGGTGCTGCTGGTGCTGCTGCCGGGGGCGACCTTCCTGCTGCTTTGGCTGCTGTTCCAGAGCAGTGTCATCATGGCGCTGGTGATGGGCCGGCTGCCTGCCGATGCGCTGAGCGGGCTGGACGCCGGGGCGGTGCAACTGGTGCAGACCGAGATCACCTCGCTGTCCAAGGGTCAGGTGTTCGGTGCGCCCGCGCCGTGGAAGCTGGACGCAGCCGATCACATGGTCGCGCTGCAAGCCACCTCGCGCTGGCTGATGCTGGGGCTGCTGGCGCTGATCGCCGTCGCGGGCCTGGCGTTTGCGCGGTTTCGCGTGCGGGCGGCCTTTCGCGCGCGTCAGGGTGTTGAAGGCATCCTGCTGGCGCTGATGATCGGCTGTTCGCTGGTGGCGATTGTCACCACCATCGGCATCGTCGCCTCGCTGGCCTTCGAAAGCTGGCGGTTTTTCAGCATGGTGCCGGTGACCGAGTTCCTGTTCGGCACCAACTGGGAGCCGCAGATCCCGCTGCGTGCCGACCAGATTGCCGGGGCAGGGGCCTTTGGCTGGCTGCCGGTCATTCTGGGCACCATCGTGATCACGGTGATTTCGCTGGTGATCGCGGTGCCGATCGGGCTGTTTTCGGCGGTCTATCTGTTCGAATTCGCCTCGCCCAAGTTTCGCGCCGTGGCCAAGCCGCTGCTGGAAATTCTGGCGGGCATCCCGACCGTGGTTTACGGCTTTTTCGCCGTGCTGACAGTGGCGCCGGCGCTGCGTGACGGGGCAGATGCCATGGGGCTGGTCTTGTCGCCCAACACGGCGCTGGCGGCGGGATCGGTGATGGCGATCATGCTGATCCCGTTCATCTCGTCCTTCACCGATGACGCGCTGGCCGCTGTGCCGCGCAGCCTGCGCGACGGCAGTCTGGCGCTGGGGGCGACGCGCGCCGAGACGGTGACCGAGGTGCTTATTCCGGCGGCGATCCCCGGCATTGTCGGCGGCGTGCTGCTGGCGGTCAGCCGGGCGGTCGGGGAAACCATGATCGTGGTGATGGCCGCAGGTCTGATTGCCAGCATGACCATCAACCCGCTGGATTCGGTGACCACCGTCACGGTGCAGATTGTCACCCTGCTGATCGGTGATACCGCGTTCGACAATCCCAAGACCCTGGCGGCCTTTGCGCTGGGGCTGATGCTGTTTCTGGTGACGCTGGCCATCAACATCCTGGCGTTGCGCATCGTGCGCAAATACCGCGAAATCTACGATTGAGAAGGGCCGCCATGACCGTCATCACCCCGACCCCTGCCGCCGCCCCAGCCGCCGCGCGCGCTGACTCGGTCCGTGCCAATCTGCGCCGCCGGCATCGCCGCGAAACCGGGCTGAAATCGCTTGGCATGGCGGCCATCGCGATTGCCTTCCTGATGCTGGCCATTCTGGTCGGCTCGCTGGTCTCGACCGGCTGGCAGGCCTTCACCCAGACCCATGTCACCATCACCTTCCCGATCGACCCCGCCAAGGTGAAGGCCGAAAAGCCCGAGGCCGGCAATTACCGCGCCCTCGTGCAGGCCGCGATGGTGGCGGCCTTGCCCGATGTGCCTGCAGCACAGGCCAAGAAGCTGGCGGAAATCGTGTCGAACTCGGCCCAGTTCACCCTGCGCGACCGGGTGGTGGCCGACACCGGCCTGATCGGCCAGAGCATCACGCTGACCGTGCCCGCCTCTGACCCCTATGACCAGTTGAACAAGGGCCTGATCGACCGCGCCACCCCTGCCGCCAACCGCCGCCTGAGCGACGAGCAGGTGGCCGCCTTTGACGCGCTTGCCGCCGATGGCCGCATCTCCAAGCCGTTCAACTGGGCGCTGTTCACCAATGCCGACAGCCGGTTTCCCGAGCTGGCCGGGCTGACCGGCGCGCTGGTCGGCTCTTTCTACGCGCTGTTGACCTGCTTTGTGCTGGCCTTTCCGCTGGGTATCGGCTCGGCCATCTATCTGGAAGAGTTTGCCCCGAAAAACCGCATCAGCGATTTCATCGAGATCAACATCAACAACCTCGCGGCAGTGCCGTCCATCGTGTTCGGGTTGCTGGCGCTGGCGGTGTTTCTGAACGGCTTCGGCCTGCCGCGCTCGGCCCCCATCGTCGGCGGGTTGACGCTGGCGCTGATGACGCTGCCCACCATCATCATCGCCACCCGAGCGGCGCTGAAAGCGGTGCCGCCGTCGATCCGCGAGGCGGCGCTGGGCATCGGCGCATCGCGGCAACAGGTGGTGTTCCACCATGTGCTGCCGCTGGCGATGCCGGGCGTGCTGACCGGCACCATCCTGGGCCTTGCCCGCGCGCTGGGCGAGGCGGCCCCCTTGCTGCTGATCGGGATGAACGCCTTCATCACCGCCGCCCCCGGCAGCCCGTTCGACCCCGCCACCGCCCTGCCGACACAGATCCTGATCTGGGCCGACAGCACTGAACGCGGCTTTGTCAGCCGCACCTCGGCGGCGGTTCTGGTGCTGCTGGGCTTTCTTCTGATCATGAATGCCGTTGCGATTTATCTGCGCGCCCGCTTCGAGCGGAAATGGTAGAACCGGAGTGACCCCCATGAAAGACATGCATACCCTGGAGAAAAGCGTGCAGATCGAGACCACCAAGATGACCGCGCGCGGCGTGCAGGTGCATTACGGCACCAATCACGCGCTGAAGGATGTCGATGTCGATATTCTGGACAAGACGGTGACGGCGTTCATCGGGCCGTCGGGCTGTGGCAAATCCACCTTCTTGCGCTGCCTGAACCGGATGAACGACACCATCGTCGGCTGCCGGATCGACGGCAAGATCACCCTCGATGCGCAAGACATCTATGCGGCATCGGTCGATCCGGTGCAGTTGCGCGCCAAGGTCGGCATGGTGTTCCAGAAGCCGAACCCGTTTCCGAAGTCGATCTATGACAACGTGGCCTACGGCCCGAAAATTCACGGCATGACCCGGGGCAAGGCGGAACTTGATGCCATCGTCGAGAAATCGCTGCGCCGTGCCGCGCTGTGGGGCGAGGTGAAGGACCGGCTCGATGCCCCCGGCACCGGGCTGTCGGGCGGTCAGCAGCAGCGGCTGTGCATTGCGCGCGCCATTGCCACCAACCCCGAGGTGCTGTTGATGGACGAGCCCTGCTCGGCGCTTGACCCCATCGCCACGGCGCAGGTCGAGGAACTGATCGACGAGTTGCGCAGCCAGTTTTCGGTGGTGATCGTCACCCACTCGATGCAGCAAGCCGCCCGCGTCAGTCAGAAAACCGCGTTTTTCCACCTGGGCAACCTGGTGGAGTTTGGCGAAACCGGCCAGATTTTCACCAATCCGCGCGATCCGCGCACCGAAAGCTATATCACCGGCCGGATCGGCTGAGGGGAACGCCATGAACACCGAACGCCATATCGCCACCGCCTTTGACCGCGACCTGGAAGCGGTGCAGGCCATGACCCTGAAAATGGGCGGGCTGGTGGAAACCGCCATCCTGAACGCCGCCCTGGCGCTGGAAAGCCGCGACGAGGAACTGGCCGAACAGGTGCGCGCCGGAGATACCGCCATCGACGCGCTGGAAAACCTGATCAACACCGAGGCCGCCCGGCTGATTGCGCTGCGCTCGCCCACCGCGGGCGATCTGCGCACCGTGCTGACGGTGATGAAGATCGCGGCGGCGCTGGAACGCTGCGGCGATTATTCCAAGAACATGGCCAAACGCACCGCCCTGCTGGCGCGGATGCCGCCGATCGGCTCGGCGCCCGGTGCGTTGCGGCGGATGGCCAAGGCGGTGCAGCTGCAACTGAAGGACGCGCTGGACGCCTATATCCGCCGCGACGCCGAACTGGCCGCCGAAGTGCGGCTGCGCGATCTGGACGTGGACCAGATGTATAACGGCCTGTTCCGCGAGTTGTTGACCCACATGATGGAAGACCCGCGCAACATCTCGGCCTGCATGCATCTGCATTTCATCGCCAAGAACATCGAACGGATGGGCGACCATGCCACCAGCATCGCCGAGCAGGTGATCTATCTGGTGACCGGCAGCGCCCCGGCCGAGGCGCGGCCGAAATCGGATCCCACCCGGGCGGCGGGCGGCGAGGCATAATCCATGGCCGAGATCGACAAACCGCTGGTCTTGCTGGTGGAAGACGAGGCGGCACAGCGCGAGGTGCTGGCCTACAACCTGGCTGCCGAGGGCTACCGGGTGGTGCAGGCCGGTGACGGCGAAGAGGCGCTGGACCTGATCGGTGACGAATTGCCCGACCTGATCGTGCTGGACTGGATGATGCCCAAGGTGTCGGGGCTGGAGGTGTGCCGCCGCCTGAAGACCCGGCCCGAAACCCGCGCCGTGCCGATCCTGATGCTGTCGGCGCGGTCGGAAGAAGTGGACCGGGTGCGCGGGCTGGAAACCGGGGCGGACGACTACGTGATCAAGCCCTATTCGGTGGCCGAACTGATGGCGCGGGTGCGCGCCAACCTGCGCCGCGCCCGCCCCGCCAGTGTCGGCGTGGTGCTGGAGCATGGCGACATAAGGCTGGACGGCGAGACCCACCGGGTTTACCGCGCCGACAAGGTGCTGAAGCTGGGGCCGATCGAGTTCCGCCTGCTTGCCACCTTCATGGAGCGTCCCGGCCGGGTATTCTCGCGCGAGCAGTTGCTGGACCGGATCTGGGGCCGCGACATCAACGTCGAAACCCGCACCGTCGATGTGCATGTCGGACGGCTGCGCCGGGCGCTGTGCGTCTTCGGCGGGGACGACCCGCTGCGCACGGTGCGGGGTGCAGGCTACGCTCTGGGCTAGGCGCAAAAGTTTTCAGAAAACTTTTGCCAAAATCCTTCGAAGGATTTTGTCTTTCTACAGCCGACCAACGCGCTCGATCAGCAGTTCAAAAAACCCGTCAGCGTCGATGCCGCCGATGAACAGCGCATTGGCGGGCCGCTTGGTCACCCCCCACCAGTCGGCCACCGTCATGCCCAGGGTCAGCGGGCTTTGGGTCTCGATCTCGACGTTGATATGGCGCCCGGTGAACAGATCGGGGCGCAGCAGATAGGCGATCACGCAGGGGTCGTGCAGCGGCGCGCCTTCGCTGCCGTATTTCTGCATATCAAAACGCTCGAAGAAATCGGTCCATTCGGCCACCATCCGGCCCGGCTCGGTGCCCAGGGCCCGGAACGCCTCGATCCGGGCGCGGGTGGTCAGCGCCTTGTGGGTGACATCCAGCGGCATCACCACCAGCGGCACGCCGGATTTGAACACGATATCAGCGGCTTCCGGGTCGACATAAATGTTGAATTCCGCCGCCGGGGTGATGTTGCCCACCTCGAAATAGGCGCCACCCATCAGCACGATCTGTTGCACGCGGGCGATGATGTCGGGGGCGCGCAGGAAGGCGGTGGCAATGTTGGTCAGCGGGCCAAGCGGGCACAGCGTCACCGTATGCGCCGGCTCGCGGCGCAGCGTGTCGATGATGAAATCCACCGCATGCTGAGCCTGCAACGGCATGGTCGGGGCGGCAAGCTGCGGGCCATCGAGGCCGGTCTTGCCATGCACATGCTCGGCCGTTACCAGTTTGCGGTGCAGTGGGGCATCGCATCCGGCAAAGACCTTCACATCAGCTTTGCCAGCCAACTCGCAGATAATGCGTGCATTTTTCTGCGTCAGTGCCAGCGGCACGTTGCCCGCCACGGCGGTGATGCCCAGCACCTCCAGCGCCTCGGGGCTGGCCAGCGCCAGCAGGATCGCCACCGCATCGTCCTGACCGGGATCGGTGTCGATGATGATCTTGCGTGGCGGACTCATGGCGTTCTCCCTGCTTTGGCGGCAGGAAAGCGGATGGGCAAGGCTTTGTCCATCCGCAATGGTTCAACCGTCGAAGTTGATGGCCTCCATCAGCTTCAGCGCCTCCAGCCGGTGCCGCGCCACATCGACCAGCGGCAGCGGATCGGCGGTAAACGCGCCCCAGCCTTGCACCAGCGCCGACCGAGGCACGCCAGGTTTCACCGGAAACTCATAATTGGTCTCGGCATAGATCGCCTGTGCGGCGTCCGAGGAAAGCCACTCCATCAGCTTCAGCGCCGCGTCGTGGTTGGGCGCGGCCTTGGTCATGGCGACGCCCGAGATATTCATATGGGTGCCGCCATTTTCGAACACCGGAAACACGATGCGCACCGCACCGGCCCATTCGGCCTGCTCGGGGTCGGCCAGCATTTCGCCCATGTAATAGGTGTTGCCCAGCGAAATATCACATTCGCCAGCCCAGATCGCCTTGACCTGATCGCGGTCGCCGCCATCGGGTTTCTTGGCCAGATTGGCGCGCAGCCCTTCGGCCCAGGCGCGGGCGGCCTCGGGGCCGTGATGCTCGATCTCGGCCCCCAGCAGGGCGATGTTGTAGTCATGCGTTCCCGAGCGGCTACAGATGCGGCCCTGCCATTTCGGGCTGGCGAGGTCTTCGTAGGTGGTCACCTCGCCGTCCTGCACCCGGTCGCGGCTGGCATAAACCACGCGGGCGCGGCTGGTCAGGCCGAACCACTGGTTGCCCGGATCGCGGTATTCGGCGGGGATGTTGGCGGTCAGGGTGTCGGATACCACCGGCTGCGTCACCCCGGCCTCGACCACCTGCATCAGCCGGGCGATATCGACGGTCAGCACCAGATCGGCGGGCGAGCGGTCGCCCTCGGCCACCAGCCGTTCCACCATGCCCTTGTCCACATAGGCCACGTTGACGGCGATGCCGGTCTCGGCGGTGAAGGCGTCCAGCAGCGGCTGGATCAGTTCGGGCTGGCGGTGCGAATAGATGTTCACCTCATCGGCCCAGGCGGGCAGGGCGGTGCTGATCAGGGCAAGAGCAATCAGGGGCAGGCGCATTGTTGACCTCTTTCGTCGGATTTGATGCGTTGATTTACCCCTGAGTCGGGCGCGCGGTCAATACCTGAGTGAAGTTGTCGGAAAAGAAAGACACCTCCGGCGGGGGGGTATTTAAGCCAGGAAGAAGCTGTGGAGCGGGGTCAGCCGGATTTTTCCTCGGCCTTGGCCTGATCCCAGAGCGCGTCCATCTCGGTCAGATCGCTGTCGGCGGGGGTCTTGCCGCGCGCGTGAAGAACCTCCTCGATCCGCTTGAAACGGCGGGTGAATTTGGTGTTGGCGGCGCGCAGACAGGCCTCGGGGTCAAGCTGCAGATGCCGTCCAAGGTTGGTCATCACGAACAGAAGATCGCCGTATTCCTCGGCCAGTTCAACTGCGGTCAGGCTGTCGCGGGCCTCGACCAGCTCGTGGGCCTCCTCGACGATCTTGTCGAGCACCTGATCGGTGGAGGGCCAGTCGAACCCCACCCGGGCCGCGCGTTTCTGCAGCTTCAGCGCCCGGGTCAGCGCGGGCAACCCCAGCGCCACGCCGTCCAGCACCCCGGCGGGGCCGCGCTCGGCGGCCTTGATCCTTTCCCAGTCGGCGGTCTGCTGTTCGGCGGATTTGTCGCGGGATTCGGTGCCGAACACATGCGGATGCCGCGCCACCATCTTGTCGGAAATCGCCCGCACCACATCGTCAAAGCCGAAATAGCCGGCCTCGGCGGCCATCTGCGCGTGATAGACCACCTGCAGCAACAGATCGCCCAGCTCGCCCGGCAACTCGTCCCAGGCCGCGCGCGCGATGGCGTCGGCAACTTCGTGGGCTTCTTCAATGGTATAGGGGGCGATCGAGGCGAAATCCTGCACGATGTCCCAGGGGCAGCCGCTGACCGGATCGCGCAGCCGCGCCATGATGTGCAAAAGCCGCGGCAGGCCGCCGTCCGGGTCGGTGGCAAGGGGGGATGTGGTCATGTCTCTGCGCCCGCTGTTGTGCAGGCGCAGAGTAGCAGTTTGGCCGCCGCTGTCACGCGGTGCCGGTCAGGATCAGAACTGGAAGCCGACGCGCAACGACACGGTGTCGAGGTCGATCTTGGCTTGCTGGCCCAGACCATCCGGGTTGTCGCCGGTCAGGTCGCGTGCCAGATATTCCAGGCCGACGGTCATGCGGTCGGTCACCAGATAGTCCATGCCCAGGCCATAGTTGACGCCTGCCGGATCCCAGCTGCCGCCAGCGGTGTCAAAGCTGGCCACCGAGTACCCAAGAACGCCATAGAACAGCGCCCGGTTGGCGGCATAACCAACCTTACCCTTCAGGTCGATCGTCTGGTCGATCTCGTCGGCAAAGCCGGTCACGGTATTCTTGTCCAGCCCGGTATAGGCAAGTTCCGCGCCATAGACGAGCGCATCGCGCTGCACCAGGTAGCCCACGAAGGCCGAGGCTGCGTGACCGTCGTCCAGCTTGTTGGCGACGTCGGGATTGGTAAAGTCGATATCGCCCGACGAAACGCCATAGCCCAGACCGGCGTAGAAGCCGGACCAGTCGGCGGTCGGCTGTTGCACGGTTTGCACATAGGCAAGCTGCGGTTCTTCGGCAACGACAACCGGCCCGCCGGCCTGTGCGGCTGTGGTCAGGACAGAAGCCGCCACGACGGCGACTGCGAATCGGGAAGTCCGGGAAGTGTTCATCACTCTTTCTCCAATGGATGCGGAAACCTTCAGTGCGGGATGGCACATTCTGTTTGGTCCGTTGCGCCTGTCTAAGGTATTGTTTCTAAAGGGTGCTGATACAGATCAGTTTGCATGACCGGATTTGGCGCCCCCCCGGCCTACCGGCGATTCCTTGCCTGTCCGGTCAGGTCTTGCACGGATGTCGGTGGTATTGGCACCTTTGGGGCGCAGGATCGGCGATTGCGGCCCGGGCGGATTTGCGGTCTGATGCAGGGCCGAACACCCTCGCCGCCCTGCAAAAAAGGAATCTTTCATGCCCGTTCTGAACCGGATCGCCGACTATGCCGCGGAAATGCAGGGCTGGCGGCGGCATCTGCACCAGCATCCCGAGTTGGAGTTCCAGTGCCAGCAGACCGCCGCCTTCATCGCTGACCGGCTGCGCGAGTTCGGGGTGGATGAAATTCACGAAGGCATCGCCACCTCGGGGCTGGTGGCGATCATCAAGGGGCAGGGCGACGGCCCGACCATCGGGTTGCGCGCCGACATGGATGCCTTGCCGATCATCGAGGCCACCGGCGCGCCCTATGCCTCGACCGTGCCGGGCAAGATGCACGCCTGCGGCCATGACGGCCATGTGACCATGCTGCTGGGGGCGGCGAAATACCTGTGCGAAACCCGGCGCTTCGCAGGCCGGGTGGCGCTGCTGTTCCAGCCGGCCGAGGAAGACGGCGGTGGCGGCAACGTCATGGTGCAGGAAGGTGTGATGGACCGCTTCGGCATCGCGCAGGTTTTTGGCATCCACAACGCCCCGAACGTGCCGTTCGGGCATTTCCAGACCACGCCCGGCGCGCTGATGGCCTCGGTCGATACCGCCTATGTGCATGTCACCGGCAAGGGCGGCCATGGCGCGACGCCGCATGAATGTGTCGATCCGGTGGTGGCGGTGGTGGGCATGGTGGCGGCGATCCAGACCATCATCCCGCGCAACGTCTATGCGCTGGATGAGGTGGTGATCTCGGTCACGCAAATCCACGCCGGCACCGCTTCCAACATCATCCCCGAAACCGCCTGGTTCTGCGCCACCATCCGCTGTTTCAGCCCCGAGGTGCGGGCGCTGCTGAAGAAACGCTTCCACGAGATCGTGGCGGGCCATGCGACGGCCTATGGCGTCGAGGCGCGGGTGGAGTATGACTGGGGCTATCCGGCCACCGTCAACCACCCCGAGCAGGCGAACTTCGCCGCCGAGGTGGCGCGCGAGGTGTCGGGCGATGCGGCGGTCAACGCGGCTTCGGTGCGCGAGATGGGCTCCGAGGATTTCTCCTATATGCTGGAGGCGCGGCCGGGTGCCTATCTGTTCCTGGGCACCGGGCCGGGGGCAGGGCTGCACCATCCGGCCTATGATTTCAACGACGAGGCCGCCCCGATCGGCGCCAGTTTCTTTGCCCGGCTGGTCGAACGCGCCCAGCCGATGCCTTGAGCGAAAGGAACCGCCATGGACCTGCGTCTTGCCGTTGTCTTGCTGCTGACCGCCAGCCCGGCGCTGGCCGACGAGTTTCTGGCGTTCCGTGCGCCTTCGGGCAACATCCACTGCATGATCGCAACGGGTGATGATTATGCGCAAGCCCGCTGCGACATGGTTGAATTGACGCCCAGCTTCACCAAGCCCCCGGCGGGGTGCGATCTGGACTGGGGCAGCGCCTTCAGCGTCGGGTTGAACGACAGCCAGGGCCAGTTGGCCTGCGTTGGCGACACCGTGATGATGCCCGACGCGGCGGTGCTGGGTTATGGCAACACGCTCACATCGGGCGGTTTCAGCTGCACCTCGGACCAGACCGGCATGACCTGCACCAACCCGGCAGGTCACGGCTTCAGCCTGTCAAAGGCCCGCCAACGGCTGTTCTGAGCCGGTCAGTTGGAATAGCAGCGCGAGCGTTTGCCAAAGCCGGCGGGCGAGCAGATGTAGCTGCCACGCCCCAATTGCCGGGCCAGACGCGGGCGCTGTGCCGGGGCGGTGTTGGCCCTGCGCACCAGCTTGGCGCGCGGGTTGTGCGACATCCAGTTGAAGCCGTTGATGCGCACCGCGGCTGGCGTCACCAGCGATGGCGCCATCAGCGGGGCGTGGAAGCTGATGCTTTGCGCCAAGGCCCTGTCCGGGGCAGCAAGCCCCAGCGTCGCGGCAGCGGCGAGCGCAAAGGTCAGACGGGCGATCAAGCCACGGGTATGAGCCAAGTCAGTTCTCCTTCACTGTGCGAACGTCGTGCCGCAACGACAGGAATTCCCGGCTGCACGCTGCAACCCTTCGGACCCCTTGTTGCGCAGATTGGCGCGAACGTTTCACCGAACAGTTAAGAAGAACATTCTGACGCGAGTTTGGCCCGAATAGGGCGATAATGCGGTAGCGCCGTCAGCGCAAACAATATTTTGAAGTCAAACCCACTTGATCAACAACCTGTGGATAATTTTCCACAGGTTGTCGTCGTTTGGCAGCAAAGAATCGCCTCTGACCCGGCGATCTCGGCAAGAAACCGCCGGGTCAGGGCCGACACGTCATTCGGTCACACGCTCGGCCAGGCGCCAGTCGGGCAGACCCATGTTGTCGGGCCAGGGATAGACTTCACGCTGATCGAAATAGACCACACCCACCAGACGCGGGTATTCGGGGCGATCCTTGCGGACCTCCTGTTCCCAGGCATCGACATAGGCGGCGCTGCCCGAATAGCCCAGTTCGGCCACCACGACCGGCTTGCCAAAGCTGGCGGCCCGTTCGTAGCGCGGGCCAAGGATGTCGGTAAAGCTGCGGTCGGCGCCGGTCTGCAACTGGTCCATGGCCTGCAAACCGAACACCGAGACCCCGACCAGATCGACGAATTCATCGCCCGGATAATAGGCCTCCATGCCCTCGTCGCCCAGCGGCGACCACATCACGTTGATGCCGGGTGCCTTTTCACGGCAAAGGGTGATCACATGCCGGTAGGCGGCGATGTAATCCTCGGGCTTCCAGCCGGACCAGATGAACTGGCCGTTGTCGTCGTCCATCTCATGGCCCCAGCGCAGCGTCACCGGGCTTTTCAGCGTGCCCAGCATTTCGCAGATCGCCGTGACGTTGGGATCAAACAGCCCGTCGGCAATGCCCTTGCGCAGGAATTCGGGCGTGTTGCGCTCGTCGCGGGTCCAGGTCCAGGGTTCCAGCGTCACCAGAAGCGCGCGCTTGCGGGCCAGGGCATAGGTATCGGCCTCTTGCAGCGAGGGCAGGAACACGTCCTGCCAGGGCAGGAACAGATGCTCGATCGCCAATGCCGGGTCGTCGATATAGTCGCCACCCGGGTCATAGGCGCCGTAAGGCATCGGACCGGGCGGTGCTGCCTGCGCGGCGGGAACCACGGTCGTCATCAGCAGAACCGCAGCCACCCCAACCGCACGACGCAGCGTGATACCGTTTGTCGTTTCAGCGAGTTTTCGTGACATGATCCGTCTCCTTCTCAAGCTATGTTGTCGTCATCTTGTCCATCCCGGCTCGAACCGGAAATGGATCGTTGGTTTGGTGTCGCTGCCCGCACCCGACACTGAAAACTCGGCCCGGGTCACCCGGATCGGTGAAAGCCCGAACGTCAGGGCATGCAGGCTTTCGATGCCACGCCACACAAAGCCGGTCCCAAGCAAGACCAGCACCAGCGCCACGGCGGCGAACTGCCCCAAGGTGTTCAACACGTTGCCGTGCCAGGCGATGCCGTTTTCAGCGATGTGGCGCAGCACGGTCATGATCACGGTCACGCCGTAAAGCAGGCCGTTGAGCAGCGTCAGCAGATAGAACCCCTGGGCGTTCTGGTTGTTGCCAAACAACAGCACCGGCACGATGCACCCCAGCGCCAGCGCGGTATAGACCATGATCACCTTCATCGGCAGCCGAGCCCTGGCGGCCTCGCCCTTCGGGGTGATGCGGAAATCGACGAATTGCCCGGTCAGCGCGTCGCGCAGCGCCATCACGCTGCCCCACAGCACCCAAGGCCATTGCAGCAGCACGAACAGCACCTTTTCCCAACTGATCACCTTGGCATCGGCCGGGCGGAACAACCCGTCCCGCCGGATCGAGGTCGCGATGACCAGCATCACCAGAACCGTCGGCACGGCATGTTGCAGATAGTCGGGGTAAGTGACCGCCGCATAGCGGATATCGAACACCACGGCGGTGATCGGCACCAGATACATCGCGGTCAGGGTCAGGGCCAGCAGCGGATACAGCATCTGGCAGAACAGGAACTGCGCCCGCAGCCGCGGCGTCAGATGCCCCAGATAGCGCGGTGTGTGTTGCAACAGCAGCGTCACCAGGCTGCGCGACCACTGGAACTCCTGGGTGATCATGTCCGCCACCGAGGCCGGACCGTCGCCAATTGCAATCGCATCCACCGCATGGACGCCGCGCCAGCCACCGGCGTTCAGGATCATCGTGGTCGAGTGATCCTCGGCCAGATCCGGCCCCAGCCCGCCAACCGCCTTCAGCGCCTTGGTGCGCACCGCGTAATGCGAGCCGATGCACATCGGCGCGAACCCGTCGCTGTAGCCGGCCTGCAAGGCCCCATGGAACGCCGCCTCGGTGTCCAGCCGGGTGCGGGCGGCCCAATTGGTGCCGGCGTTCGACGAACAGATCGACGGCGCGCTGACATAGCCCACGCCCGGGTCGGCAAACGGCCGCAGCATCTCGCGCAGGTAGCCGGGTTGCGGCACATGGTCGGCATCCAGCTGGCTGACGATATCGTAATTGGCATAGCCCCACTGGTCGTAGAAGAACGCAAGATTGCCTTCCTTGCAGCGGGTGCGGCGCGGCCAGGTCGGGCGGTGATAGGCCGAACGGCCCTTGCGGCTGGAGATCAGCACGCCATGCTTGCGACACCAGATGATCGTCTCGGGTTGTGGAGATTCGTCGGCCAGCCAGGTGTCATGCGGATAGTCTTGCGCCAGCATCGCCTCCAGCGTGCGCTGCACGATGGCGAAAGGCTCGGACGGCGTCTTGGTCACGATCATCGCCACCCGGTATTTCCCCGGGTAGGGGGCGGGTGCCGAGGACCGGCTGGCACGCATCAGGAAGAACAGGAAATAGACCTGCAACAGATAGGTCCAGACCAGCAGGGCGGTGATCAGCCCATAGCGGCCCCAGCCCAGCACATGGTCGGGACGCAGCCACCATTGCCAGAAATACACAGATGCCGTCAGCCACAGCACGACCCCAAGGCCGTACTTCACCCGGATGCGCCCCCACAGGATCGGGCTTAGAAACGCGGCGTTCCCTGTTTCATGCGCCCTGATCATTCGCCACTTCCAATCCGAATGATGGTGCAGCGTGCCGCACCATACTAGTGATATCGGAGTGATCAGGACGAAAATCAAGCACTTGCGCAGCTTTTCCGGGGTCGGCCAGCAAAATCGGCGGGTCGCCCGGACGGCGCGGCAGATCCTGCACCGGCACGCGCCTGCCGGTCACATTTTCGACCGCCGCCACGATCTGACGCACCGAGGTGCCTTGCCCGGTGCCCAGGTTCAGCGCCACGCTGCCCCGGCCCGCCAGCAGGTGCCGCAGCGCCAGCACATGCGCCCGCGCCAGATCGCTGACGTGGATATAGTCGCGCACGCAAGTGCCGTCGGGCGTCGGGTAATCGGTGCCGAAAATCCCCAGCGCACCGCGCCTGCCCGCCGCCGCCAGCAGCGCCAGCGGGATCAGATGGGTCTCGGGGTCGTGGCGTTCGGTCAACTCGCCGTCCGGGTCGGCACCTGCGGCGTTGAAATAGCGCAGCGCCACATGGGTCAGGTCGGAAGCCGCGCCGATGTCGCGCAGCATATGCTCGCAGATCAGCTTGGTCTGGCCATAGGGGTTGATCGGCTGCTGCGGCGTGGCTTCGGTGATCGGCATCACCGCGGGCTGGCCGTAGGTGGCGCAACTGGAGGACAGCACGACCCGGTTGACCCCGGCGCCACGGCATCCCGCCAGCAGGCCCAACATGCCGCCCACGTTGTTGTCGTAATAAAGCTG
This sequence comes from Rhodobacter ferrooxidans, assembly GCF_000176015.1. Classification (GTDB taxonomy): domain Bacteria; phylum Pseudomonadota; class Alphaproteobacteria; order Rhodobacterales; family Rhodobacteraceae; genus Pseudorhodobacter_B; species Pseudorhodobacter_B ferrooxidans. Next base: position 158,369 of record NZ_ACYY01000003.1, read on the forward strand.
CGGCTTCTGCATCGATTCGCCGACATAGGCGAAGGCGGCGAAATGCATCACCGCCACCGCGCCATGATCGCGCAGCGCCTGCTGCACCGCCATGCCGTCACGCACGTCGCCATGCACGAAAGGCCCAAAGCGCACCGCATCGCGGTGGCCGTTGCACAGATTGTCAAACGCCACAGGCGTAAAGCCCGCCCGGCGCAAGGCCTTGCAGGCGTGCGAGCCGATGTAGCCCGCGCCGCCGGTGACCAGAACCGTCAGATCGCCGGTCACCCTACACCAGCTCTTTCCGGCTCCGCTTTTGGGCCAGTTCGGCGGCGAAATGCGCGATGGTGCGCGTCAGCCCCTCTTCCAGCGGCACGGTCGGGCTCCAGCCCAGCAGGGTCTGCGCCAGCCGGATATCGGGCTTGCGTTGCCGGGGGTCATCCACCGGCAGCGGCCGTGTCACCAGCCGCGATTTCGATCCGGTCTGCGCCAGCACCATGTCGGCCAGCTCGCGCATGGTGAACTCGCCGGGGTTGCCAAGGTTGACCGCCTGGGTGCAATCGGACGCCATCAGCCGCATCAGCCCATCGACCAGATCATCGACATAGGCGAAAGACCGGGTCTGCAGGCCGTCGCCATAGATGGTGATGTCGTCGCCGGTCAGCGCCTGCACCACGAAATTCGACACCACCCGGCCATCCTGCGGGTTCATCCGCGGCCCGTAAGTGTTGAAGATCCGTGCCACGCGGGTTTCCACGCCCTGATGCGCGCCATATTCCCAGAACAGCGTCTCGGCCGCACGCTTGCCCTCGTCATAGCAGGCACGGGGGCCCATGGTGTTGACCGCACCCCGATACTTCTCGGACTGCGGCGACACTTCGGGGTCGCCATACACCTCGGAGGTCGAGGATTGCAGGATGCGCGCCCGCTTCTGCCGCGCCAGTTCCAGAAGGTTGTAAGACCCCTCGATGCAGGTGCGGAAGGTGTGGATCGGCAGCTTCTGATACAGCGGTGGCGAGGCGGCGCAGGCCATGTTGTAAATCTGGTCCAGCGGCCCGTCGATCGGCAGCGGATCAATGATGTCCCAGCGGATGAAGCTGAAGCGCGGGTTGGCGAACAGATGCGCCACATTGCTTTCGCGCCCCGTCTCCAGGTTATCGACGCAGATCACATGATTGCCCGCGCCGATCAGCGCGTCGCACAGGTGCGAGCCGACAAAGCCCGCGCCACCGGCAACGAGTATGGTCTTCTGGCGCGCCGAATAGGTGGCAGCGCCGTGGTCGTCCGGGCCGATCTCGGCTGGGAATTTGTTTCCGTCCACTTTCCTGTCCCCTTTCGGGTGCAGAAAGCTGGTGTTGCCTCATTTTGCGTCTTTTGCCGGCGGAACACGTTTTCGTCGACTTTGCGCTTACTGCCCTGAAACGACCAGGATTCCACACAACGACAAAACTTTATGGCATAAATATGGTGATTTTGGGCAAATGTGTCAATACGGGTTCGAGATTATGTCACAAAAACAGCGCGTTACAGCCTATGGTTGTTTGGGGGGAATTTTGGATTGATTTTGTTCATTTTTTTAAAGGTTAACATGAACATGTAAATTAAAACCCGTGGGGCGATTTTACGGGAATTGGAAACGACGCAAATCAATTTTGCAGGAATTCTGCCTTATATTGATCACCGTCGCCGCAACGACTCTTCGCGACACTGCTGCCGCGAGGCCGGCGCCGGTGGTCAGGCGCGCCATTGTCGGCGGCGCGTCCTTCCCGTTTTTCGAGGGCCGTCCCCGGCAAACCCGTCTTGCCCGATTGTCCGGGTCCGTGTTGCGGCACCCGCGGTCCGGCAGGCAACATGTTGAGGTAATGACCGGAATGTTGTCCATGAATGGTATCGAATCGCCGCTTCCCGCCGCATCAGCGCCTGAGATCGCCCCGCCAACCCCGCAGGCCGATGCCGTTCCCGCCGGGTTCGTCAGAATGATCCTGACGCTGCCATTCCAAATCTGCGTCGGTTTGCCTTGGAATTTTAGGTATATATCAGGTTAATGTTTCAGGCGCGGATTTATGGCTGCGACAGTTTTTCCGCAATAGGGTTTTCACCTGGCAAGCCGAAGCGCGGCGTTTGGGCCGGGCCGCCTCTGCCGCAGCATTTTTCATTGGGTTTGGCGCAATCGGCCGGCAGGCCATCTTTCGTTCCGATCAGGTCACGCGAGCGCGGGTGCGGTATTCGGGGCGGTCCCACAGGGTGCCCTGCATCACCTCGGCCAGCACCTCGATGGCGCGGGAAACCTCGGGGGCGCCGATGAACAGCGGCGTGAAGCCGAATCGCAGGATGTCGGGGGCGCGGAAATCACCGATCACGCCACGGGCGATCAGCGCCTGCATGATGGCATAGCCTTCGGGGTGGCGGAAGCTGACCTGACTGCCGCGCCGGTCGTGGTCGCGCGGGGTGGCGAGGGTCAGCGTGGGGCAGGCGGCCTCGACCCCGGCGATGAACTGGTCGGTCAGCGCCAAGGATGCAGCGCGCAGATCGGCCATGTCCACCTGATCCCAGATGTCCAGCGCCGCCTCCAGCGCCGCCAGTTGCAGCACGGGGGGCGTGCCGACCCGCATCCGCTCGATCCCCGCCCCGGGGCGATAGCCGGGCTCAAAAGCAAAGGGCGCCTCGTGCCCCAGCCAGCCTGACAGCGCCGGGCGCACGCGGTCGGCATGGCGCGGGGCCACATAGATGAAGGCCGGGCCGCCGGGGCCGGAGTTCAGATACTTGTAGGTGCAGCCCACCGCGAAATCGGCGCCCTCGGCCGCCAGATGCACCGGCAAGGCCCCCGCCGAATGGGCCAGATCCCAGATCGCCAGCGCCCCCACGTCATGCGCCCGCGCGGTCAGCGCCGCCATGTCATGCCGCCGCCCGGTGCGGTAATCGACCTCGGTGATCATCACCACGGCCACGCTGTCGTCGATCGCCGCCAGCACATCCTCTGGCGCCACCGTTTTGAGGCTGTAATCCGGCCCCAGCGTGCGCACCAGACCCTGCGCCATATACAGATCGGAGGGGAAGTTGCCGGTGTCGGACAGGATCACCCGCCGCTTCGGGTTCATCTCCAGCGCCGAGGCGAGCGCCTGATAAACCTTGATCGACAGGGTGTCGCCCATCACCACCGAGCCAGGTTCCGCCCCGACCAGCCGCGCCACGCGGTTGCCGACCTTTGCCGGCTGCTCCATCCATCCCGCCTTGTTCCAGCCGGTGATCAGCATCTTGCCCCATTCCGCGGTGATGGTCTGCGCCACCCTTGCAGCGGCGGACTTCGGCATCGGCCCCAGCGAGTTGCCGTCGAGGTAGATCATGCCTTCCGGCAGATCAAAGGCGGCGCGGGTGGCGGTGAAATCGGTGGTCATGGCAGGCTCCTTTCGGTTGCCGGGCAAGCTGCACCGATTGCCGCAGGGGTTCAAGCGGCATCCACGGTGATTGGCGTTGCAATTGCCGCCCCCGCCCGCACAATGCCGCCAGACAAGAGGAGCATCGACATGCGAAACCTGGAATGGCCGCCGCTGTGGCTGGCGGCGGCGCTGGCGCTGGTCTGGGGGATAGACCGGGTGCTGCCGTTCGGGCTGTTTGGCGCGGCCGGGCGGGTGGTTGGTGGCGGGCTGATCCTGGCCGGGCTGGGGCTGATGGGGCTGGCCAGCCTGCAAATGATGCTGGCGCGCACCACGGTCATTCCGCACGAGGTGCCGCGGGCGCTGGTCAGCAGCGGGGTGTTCCGCTTCAGCCGCAACCCGATCTATCTGGGCGATGCGCTGGTGCTGACGGGCGTGATTCTGTGGTGGGACGTGCCACTGGCGCTGCCCTTGGTACCGGTTTTCATGGCGATCATTCAGGTTCGGTTCATCCTGGCCGAGGAGGATCGGCTGCGGGCCAAGTTCGGCCCGGAATTCGAGGCCTGGTCGCGCCGCACCCGGCGCTGGTTGTAAGCCCGGGCGCGCATCATGCCGCATAGCAGCAAGCGGCTTGTGAAATTTTGTTGCGCGGTGTTATAGGGTGCGGCTAAAGCGTTGGCGGGCCGGATGGTCGCGGCAAAGGGGGAGATACTGTGAAGATCGGGGCACCCAAAGAGATTTTCGACGGCGAAGCGCGGGTGGCGCTGACGCCCGAGTCGGCGCTGCAATTGCAAAAGCTGGGCCATGTCTGCGTGGTCGAGGCGGGCGCCGGGGCGAAAGCCGGGTTCTCGGACGCGGCCTATACCGCCGCCGGGGTCGAGGTGCTGGCCGATGAAAAGGCCGTGTTCGAGGCAGCCGACGTGGTGGTCAAGGTCCGCGGCCCGGAGCCTGCCGAGGCCGACATGCTGCGCAAGGGCCAGACCCTGATCAGCTTTTTCTGGCCCGCCCAGAACCCCGACCTGCTGGAGCAGGTGAAGGCCCGCGGTGCCACCGTGGTCGCCATGGACATGGTGCCGCGGATTTCCCGCGCGCAGAAGATGGACGCGCTGTCGTCGATGGCCAATATCGCGGGCTACCGCGCGGTGATCGAGGCGGGCAACAACTTTGGCCGCTTCTTCACCGGGCAGGTGACGGCGGCTGGCAAGGTGCCGCCCGCCAAGGTGCTGGTGATCGGGGCAGGGGTGGCGGGTCTTGCCGCCATCGGCACCGCGACCAGCCTTGGGGCCATCACCTACGCCTTCGACGTGCGCCCCGAAGTGGCCGAGCAGATCGAATCGATGGGGGCGAATTTCGTCTATCTCGATTTCGAAGCGACGCAGGATGGCGCGGCGACAGGGGGCTATGCGGCGCCCTCGTCCCCCGAGTTCCGCGAAAAGCAACTGGCGAAGTTCCGCGAGCTGGCGCCCGAGATGGATATCGTCATCACCACGGCGCTGATCCCCGGACGCCCGGCGCCAAAGCTGTGGCTGGCCGACATGGTGGCTGCGATGAAGCCCGGCTCGGTGGTGATCGACCTTGCGGCGGAACGTGGCGGCAATTGCGACCTGACGGTGCCCGACCAGAAGATCGTCAGCGACAATGGCGTGACGGTGGTCGGCTATACCGATTTCCCCAGCCGGATGGCCGCACAAGCTTCGACGCTTTATTCCAACAATATCCGCCACATGCTGGCCGATCTTACACCGAAGAAGGATGGCGTGATCTTCCACAACATGGAAGATGACGTGATCCGCGGCGCCACGGTGGCGCATGACGGCGCCATCACCTTCCCGCCGCCGCCGCCGAAAGTGGCAGCGATTGCCGCGGCCAAGCCGAAGGAAAAGGTCAAGGAACTGACCCCGGTGGAAAAGCGGGCGCTGGAGGTTGCGACCTTCCGCAAGCAGACCGTGACGCAGGTGACCCTGCTGGGCGTGGGTGGCCTGCTGCTGGCGCTGGTGGGCTACGCCGCTCCGGCCAGTTTCATGTCGCATTTCATCGTGTTCGCGCTGGCCTGTTTCGTCGGCTTCCAGGTGATCTGGAACGTCTCTCACAGCCTGCACACGCCGCTGATGTCGGTGACCAACGCCATTTCCGGCATCGTGGTGCTGGGGGCCTTGTTGCAGATCGGCTCGGGCGGCTTTGTGGTGTCGGTGCTGGCGATGGCCGCCATCCTGATCGCCACCATCAACATCGTCGGCGGTTTCCTGGTCACGCGCCGGATGCTTGCCATGTTCCAGAAGTCGTGAGGGGTCAGCCATGAGCATCGGAATTGTCGGGGCGGCCTATGTTGCGGCTGCCATCCTGTTCATCCTGAGCCTGGGCGGGCTGTCGGGCCAGGAAAGCGCCAAGCGCGCCGTCTGGTATGGCATCGTCGGCATGGCTTTCGCCGTGGGGGCCACGCTCTTGGGCCCGGATGCGGGCAAGCTGTGGGCGGTGCTGCCGATGCTGGCGGTCGGTGCCTATGCCGGGCAGTATGTTGCGGGCAAGGTGCAGATGACCGAAATGCCGCAACTGGTGGCGGCGCTGCATTCCTTCGTCGGCATGGCCGCGGTGCTGATCGGCTTCAACGCCCATCTGCAACTGGGCGCCGTGCAGGGCATGGACGAGGCGGCGCGGGCCAGCCTGAACGGCTTTGCCGCGGTGCTGGCGCACAAGACCGGGGTGGAAGTTGCCATCCTGAAGGTCGAGGTGTTCCTGGGCGTGTTCATCGGCGCTGTGACCTTCACCGGCTCGGTGGTGGCCTTTGGCAAGCTGGCGGGCAAGGTCGATGGCAAGGCCACCAAACTGCCGGGCGGCCATATCCTGAACGCGGTGGCGGCGCTGTTTTCGGTGGCGATGCTGGTGTCTTATCTCAACGACGGCGGCATCTCGGCGCTGATCCTGATGACGCTGGCGGCGTTCTTCATCGGCTATCACCTGATCATGGGCATCGGCGGCGCCGACATGCCGGTGGTGGTTTCCATGCTGAACAGCTACTCGGGCTGGGCGGCGGCGGCGATCGGCTTCACGCTGGGCAACGATCTTCTGATCGTCACCGGCGCGCTGGTCGGCTCGTCGGGTGCGATCCTGAGCTACATCATGTGCAAGGCGATGAACCGCAGCTTCATCTCGGTGATCCTCGGCGGTTTCGGCAACCCCACCGGTCCTGCCATGGAAATCTCGGGCGAGATGATTGCCATTGATGCCGAAGGTGTCGCCGCGGCGCTGAACGAGGCGGATAGCGTCATCATCATCCCCGGCTACGGCATGGCGGTGGCGCAGGCGCAGCAGTCGGTTTCCGAACTGACCCGCAAGCTGCGGGCGGCGGGCAAGACCGTCCGGTTCGCCATCCACCCGGTTGCGGGGCGCTTGCCCGGCCACATGAACGTGCTGCTGGCCGAGGCGCGGGTGCCCTACGACATCGTGATGGAGATGGACGAGATCAACGAGGATTTCCCCAGCACGGACGTGGCCATCGTCATCGGCTCCAACGACATCGTCAACCCGGCAGCGCAGGAAGACCCCAACAGCCCCATCGCCGGGATGCCGGTGCTGGAATGCTGGAAGGCCAAGCAGGTGTTCGTCAGCAAGCGCGGTCAGGGCACCGGTTATTCCGGCATCGAGAACCCGCTGTTCTACAAGGAAAACACCCGGATGTTCTATGGCGACGCCAAGAAATCGCTGGATGCCTTGCTGCCGATGATTGATTGATCTTCACGCGCTCTGCGTGCAACTTGCCCAAGGCCCCGGTCGCAACACCGGGGCCTTTTGCATGAAAGGCCGGAACTTGGCAAAACTTCCCGCAGGCATCGTGGCCTTGGGCTTTGTCAGCCTGCTGATGGATGTCTCGTCCGAGATGATCCACGGCCTGCTGCCGGTGTTCATCGTCGGCACCCTTGGCGCTTCGGCGGCGATGCTGGGGCTGATCGAGGGCATGGCCGAGGCCACGGCTTCGGTCACCAAGCTGTTCTCCGGCCTCCTCAGCGACCGGATGGGCAAGCGCAAGCCTTTGGCGGTGCTGGGCTATGGCCTCAGCGCGCTCACCAAGCCGCTGTTCGCGCTGGCGGGTGGGGCGGGCATGGTGGCCACGGCGCGTTTTGCCGACCGGGTGGGCAAGGGCATCCGCGGTGCTCCCCGCGACGCGCTGGTGGCGGACCTGGTGCCCGAGGCGCAGCGCGGCGCGGCTTACGGTCTGCGGCAAAGCATGGACACCATCGGCGCCTTCCTTGGCCCCTTGCTGGCGATGGCGCTGATGCTGGCTTTCGCGGGCAACGTGCGGCTGGTGTTCTGGCTGGCGATCATTCCAGCCGCCATGGCGGTGGCGGTGCTGGTGATCTATGTCCGCGAACCCGAGGCCGCCGCCAAACCCGCAGTGCGGCCAAAGCTTGACCGCGCCAGCCTTGCGGCTTTGGGGCGCGGCTTCTGGGCGGTGGTGGCGCTGGCCTCGGTGATGACGCTGGCGCGGTTTTCCGAGGCCTTCCTGATCCTGCGGGCCGAAGGCGCGGGGCTGGGCCTGACCTTCGCGCCGATGGTGCTGGTGGTGATGAACGTGATCTACGCGGCCTCGGCCTGGCCGGTCGGCGTGCTGTCCGACCGCATCGGCAAGGCCGGGCTGCTGGCCTTCGGCTTTGCCGTGCTGGTGGCGGCCGATCTGGTGCTGGCCTTTGCACCGGGGCTGACGGCGGTGCTGCTGGGCGTGGCGCTGTGGGGGCTGCACATGGGGCTGACCCAAGGCTTGCTGGCAACCCAGGTGGCGGCGGCAGCCCCGGCGGCGCTGCGCGGCACGGCTTTCGGGGTCTATAATCTGGTCACCGGGCTGGTGCTGCTGGCCGCCAACGCCCTGGCCGGCGGGCTGTGGACCGCCCTTGGCCCGCAAACCACCTTCCTTGCCGGCGCCGGATTTGCCGCAATCGGCGTCATCGGCCTGCAATTCGCCGCCCAGCGGCGCTAAGCCACTGGTTCTGGGGCGGCATTGCCCCTAAATATCCTGCAACCGCTCTTGTCGCCAAAGGTTGCCATGCCGCCCATCGAAGACCACCCGTTGCGCTATGCCCTGGCCAACGAACTGCACGCCCGGCCTTTGCCGTCGCTGGAGGTGCCCTGCACCGCGGTGTTCGTGGCGCTGAAGGAACCGGTCGATGCCGCCAACCGCGACCGCAGCCTTGATCTGGCGCATCTGCTGGCACTGCTCGACCGCCACGCCAGCCCGCACCCGCCGCCCGGTGCCACGCATTTCTCGGGCCGGATCGGTCGCACCGATTTCAACTGGGAAAGCCACACCGAGTTTGTCACCTACGCAGGCTACACCCCCGGTGTGTCGCCCCGGGCCTTCGACCCCGCCGAAGCCGGGGTGTTCCCCGAGGACTGGCTGGCCAGCGGCCCCGGCAAGCGGCTGGTGTCGCTGTTGATCCGCATCGAGCCGCTGCCCGAGGATGAAGCGGCGCTGAACACCAGCCTTGACGGCTGGTTCGTGCCCGAAAGCCTGGCCTCGGCGCGGGTGATCGACGGCGCGGCCATCGTCGCCGGCGATTTCCACATCGACCCGGCGGGCCACATGCGCTTTGCGGTTTTCGTGCGCCCCGGCACCAGCCCGCGCCGGGTGGGCCGCATCGTGCAGCGGCTGTGCGAGATCGAGACCTATCGCGCCATGTCGATGCTGGGCCTGATGCGGACGCGCCTGCTGACCCAGCGGCTGAATGCGCTGGACCCCAGCCTGTCGGCGCTGGTCAACGCCATTGATTCCAACAGCCGCAACCCCGAGGACACGCTGCACGAGTTGCTGGCGATCTCGGCCGAACTGGAAAGCCTGTCGGTGCAGCTTTCCTTCCGCTTCAGTGCCACCAATGCCTACGAAGCCATCGTCACCCAACGCATCGACGCGCTGCGCGAGGTGCGTCAGGCCGGCCGCCAGACCTTTGGCGAATTCATGGTGCGCCGCTACGATCCGGCGATGCGCACGGTGAAATCGGCGGAACTGCGGCTGCAACGCATGGCCGAACGCGCCCAGCGCGCCGCCGAACTGCTGCGCACCAGGGTCGATGTCGATCGTTCGGCGCAGAACCAGAAATTGCTGGAAAGCATGGACCGCCGCGCCGATCTGGCCCTGCGGCTGCAACACACGGTCGAGGGCCTGTCGGTGGTCGCCGTCAGCTACTACGCCGTCAGCCTTGCCTCCTATGCCGCCTATCCCTTCACCGAACCCTTCGGCATTTCCAAAGGCATGGCCACCGCGATCCTGACCCCGATCATCGTTCTTGTGGTCTGGCTGACTGTCCAGCGCATCAAGCGCCGGATGGAAAGCTGACCCCCATTCACCTTTGCTCAAATATCCTCGGGTGAGGGGTCTGGGGAGAGGGCAGACAGCCCTCTCCCCAGCCTGTCAACAATCCCGCCTTTCGATTTTTCGCCTGTCGGGCGGCAAAACCGGTTCCCACTTTTGCCTGACAGGCTCAGCGTCCCCGGATTCGCGGGTCCAGCGCGTCGCGCAAGCCATCCCCGATGTAGTTCACTGACAGCACCGTCAGCGAGATCGCCAGCCCCGGCCAGATCACCCGGTCGGGAAACTGCGTCATGTATTCCACCCCGTCGAACAACAGCCGCCCCCAGGTCGGGAAATCCGGCGGGAAGCCCAGCCCCAGGAACGACAGCGCCGATTCGGTGATGATGGCGCTGGCAATCCCCAGCGTCGCCGCCACCATGATCGGGCTCATCACATTGGGCAGGATGTGGCGCAGGATCACCCGCCGCGACGGCGTGCCGATAGAGCGCGCCGCCAGCACGAATTCGCGTTCCTTCAGCGCCAGCACCTCGCCGCGCACGATCCGTGCCGCCTGCATCCAGCTGGTCACGCCAATGGCGAACACGATCAAAAAGAACGTCCCCAACTCCGGCCCGAACATCCCCGCCAGAGTCTCGCGGAACAGCATCACCATCACCAGCAGCAACGGCAGCAAGGGCAGCGCCAGAAACAGGTCGGTCATCCGCATCAACGGCCCGTCCAGCCGTTTGAAATAGCCCGCCAGCACGCCGATCGTGGTGCCGATGAAGATCGAGATCAGCATCGCCACCAGCCCCACCGCCAGGCTGACCTTGCCGCCCGCGATCATCCGCGCCAGCATGTCGCGGCCCAACTGGTCGGTGCCGAACGGATGCGCCAGACTGAAGCCCTGATTGCGCGAGCGGATCATCTTCACCGCATCCGGCTCGATGAAAGCCGGGTCAATGCGCCAGAACAACGGCCCCGCCACCACCGCCAGCACCAGCACGCCCAGCACGAAGGCGCCGATCAGCGCGCCCTTGTGGGTCTTGAACTGGTCCCAGACATCCCACCACTGGTTGCGCGGTGGCTTCAGGGCCTCGTCCAGCTTCATCGGTGCCAGATCAGTCATAGCGGATCCTCGGATCAAGAATGCCGTACAGGATATCGGCCACCAGGTTGAACAGCACGATCAGCACCGCAAAGATGAAGGTCAGGGTCTGCACCATCGGCAGGTCGTTGGCATAGATCGCGGTGATCAGAAGCTGCCCCAACCCGTTCACCTTGAACACCTGCTCGGTGATGATGGCGCCACCAAAGATCGTCGGGATCCCCAGGGCGATCACCGTCACCACCGGGATCAGCGAGTTGCGCAACACGTGTTTCAGCACCACCACCCGCTCCGACAGGCCCTTGGCGCGGGCGGTGCGCACATAGTCCTGCGTCAGGTTTTCCAGCATCGAGGACCGCATGTAGCGGCTGATCTGGGCGGCGTTGTAAAGCCCCAGCACCGCCACCGGCATGGTCATCTGTTTCACCTGCTTGCCGAAACTGGCCCAGTCGGTGACTTTCAGCGTGGTGTCGTAAATCGACGGGAACCAGTGCAGTTTCACCGAAAACACCACGATCAGCAGCACGCCGGTAAAGAAGGTCGGCACCGAAAACCCGATCATCGAGATGAAGGTGCCCAACTGGTCGAACCAGCTATACTGCCGGTAGGCCGAATAGATGCCGATCGGCAGCGCGATCAGGATGCCCAGCAGGTAGGACATGCCGATCACCGTCAGGGTCTGCGGGATGCGTTGGGCGATCACGTCGGCCACCGGGCTGCGCGACTGCCAGGACAACTCGCGCAGCGAATCGCCGGCGAAGGTGGTGCCGAACAGCCCGTCAAAGACATGCAGCGGCTCGATCACGAAAAACTTGTGCAACCAGTTGATGTAACGAAAGAAAATCGGATCATTGGCCCCCAGCGCCTCGATCATCTTCAGCCGCACTTCCAAAGGCACGGTCAGGGGGATCTGGCTCATCGGGCTGCCCGGCGCCATGTCGAGCAGCAAAAAGATGATCAGACTGATGAACAGAAGCGTCGGAATCGCCAGCAGCAGCCGTCGGATGGTGAAGGTCAGCATGGGCGACGCCTCGGTTCAGAAGTCGGGGGTTCAGTAGTCGGGGTGGGGGATGAAAAAGGAGCGCGCCGGGAACGAGACCCCGGCGCGCCGCTTGTCAGCTTACTTCACGCGATACCAGTCCGAGGTGTTCCACAGCTCGGAATCCCAGGCGTTCATCACCACGCCGCCCAGGGTATTCGAGGCGGCCGAGGTGCGGCCACGATCGACCAGCGGGATCACGACAAAGCTGTCCTTGGTCAGCATGTCGTTCAACTGCCGGGCGATCTCGCCGCGTTTGGCCATCTCGCCGGTCTTGCCAAGCTCGGCCACCAGCGCGTCATAGGCCGGGTCGCAGAAGCGGTTGATGTTCTCGCCCTGCCATTGGCTTTCCGGCTTCGGCGCCTTCTCGCAGGTGTATTGCGCGAGGTAGGGCTCCGGGTCGGTGCCGTCAAAGTTGTTGGCATACATCTCGACGTCGGCATAGAACTTCTGGAAAGTGTCGGGCGAGCCGGGGTCGCCGCCAAAGAACACCGAGGCATCGACGTTCTTCAACTCGACCTCGATGCCGATCTCGTTCCACCAGCCCTTGACCAGCGCCTGAAAGTCCTGCCGGACCGCGTTGGTCGAGGATTGGTAAAGCAGTTTCAGCTTCTTGCCGTCCTTTTCGCGGATGCCATCGGCGCCGGGCATCCAGCCGGCTTCTTCCAGCAGCTTCTTGGCGCCTTCGATGTCCTGGGTCAGGCAGCCGGTGTTATCCGAGGCGTAAAGCTCGGGCGCCGGCACCAGGTTGCAGGTGGCGCGGCCCGACGAGCCATAGCCGACCTCGACCAGCAGGTTGCGGTCGATGGCCATCGACAGCGCCTGCCGCACGCGGATATCCGACAGGATCGGGTGCGGATGGGCCGCGGTCGAGCGCATGCCTTCGGGCAGCGCCGGATCTGGGTCGGTCATGTTGATCTCGATCCGCTCGACCAGCGTGCCGAAGGCGGCAAATACCTTGCCCTTGCCCGCGGCTTCCATGCCTGCCAGCACCTCGGGGGCCAGTTGCGGGTTCCAGGCGTAATCGAACTCGCCGGTTTCCAGCACCGACCGCGCCGCCGCCTGCGCATCGCCGCCGCCCTTGAAGTTCACGGATGCAAACGCCGGTTTCGCCGGGTCGCGGTAGTTCGGGTTGGCCACCATCTGCACGGTGTCATTGGTCTTGAACTCGGTCACCATGAACGGGCCGGTGCCGATCGGGCCAAAGTTGGCGGCGGTGCATTCCGGGGCTTTCGCGCCCAGACATTCAGCGAACTGCTTGGCCTGCAGCAGCGGCGAGGTGGCGCCGACGAAGGCCTGATAGGGGTTCGGCTTGGGGGCCGCAAAATTGACCTTGATGGTCAGATCGTCCGGCGCCTCGACCGAGGTCACGCCTTCATAGCGCGCGGCCTGCGCACAGCCGCCTTCGGGATGCGTGCAATACTGCCAGGTGAACACCGCATCGGCCGAAGTGACCGGCGTGCCATCCGACCACAACAGGCCGGGGGTCAGCTTCCAGGTGATCGAGGTCAGGTCGGCAGACACCCCGCCGTTTTCGACCGTCGGCACTTCGGTCACCAGGCGCGGGATCACCTCGCCTTTTTCGTTGAACCCGGCCAACGGCTCCAGCACCATCGAGGCGGATTCGACATCCTTGGTGCCCGACGACAGGTAGGGGTTCAGGATCGACGGCGCCTGCCAGTAGATGATGTTCAACTGGCCATCCGCGCCACGTTCGGCAAAGGCGGCGGGGGCCATCGCGAAGGCGGCGGCTGCCCCCAGAAGGGCGGTCTTGAGTTTCATGCGTTCACTCCTTGTTGTGTGGGCTCGGTTGCCTCGGTGCCGCCGGTTGATCCGGCGGGCTGGGCTTGTTGCGGTTGCACGAAGTGGCAGGCGACAAAGCGCAAGGGGGCCACTTCGATCAGATCGGGTTGCAGGCGGTGGCAGATGGCCTGCACCTGCGGGCAACGGGTGCTGAAATTGCACCCCTTGGGTGGATTGGCGGGCGAGGGCACATCGCCTTGCAGGATGATCCGCTGCCGCGCACCTTCGCGCGACGGGTCAGGCTCGGGTACCGCCGACAGCAGCGCAATGGCATAGGGGTGCAGCGGCTGGGCATAAAGCTCGTCGCGGGGGGAAAGTTCCGCAATCTGCCCCAGATACATCACCGCCACCCGGTCAGCGATATGGCGCACCATCGAAAGGTCGTGGGAGATGAACAGGTAAGTCAGCCCCAGCCGGTCCTGCAACTCCTCCAGCAGGTTGACCACCTGCGCCTGGATCGACACATCCAGCGCCGCAATCGGCTCGTCGCAGACGATGAACTTGGGGTTCAGGGCCAAGGCGCGGGCAATGCCGATGCGCTGGCGCTGACCGCCCGAGAATTCATGCGGATAGCGGTTGGCGAAGTTGCGGTTCAGGCCGACCTGATCCATCAGTTGGTAAATCCGCGCCAGCTTTTCCGGGGCGGTCAGGCTGGTGTGTTCGTCCAGCGGCTCGCCGATGATGCCCGCAAGGGTCATCCGCGGGTTCAGGCTGGCCTGCGGGTCCTGGAACACCATCTGCATGGTCGGACGCTTCTGCCGCAACGCCTCGGGCGACAGCTTCGCCACATCGTCGCCGTCGATCACCACCGAGCCGCCGGTGAGTTCGTAAAGCCGCAGCAGCGCCCGACCGACCGTGGATTTGCCACAGCCGGATTCGCCCACCAGACCAAGGGTTTCGCCCTCGAAGATGTCAAAACTGACCCCGTCCACCGCCTTCACGTCGCCGGTATGACGGCGCAGCAAGCCGGAATAGATCGGGAAATACATCTTCAGGTCGCGCACCTCGACCAGCTTGCGGCGGCCAGCGTCAAGCATCGGTAGCCTCCGGGTCCCAGTGGCAGGCGACGTCATGGCCATAACCGACCCGCCCGGCGCCGATGGCCCGGCGCTGCGGGTTCTCGGCATGGCAACGGGCGAAGGCATGGGCGCAGCGGGCGCGGAACGGGCAGGCGGTAGGGGCACCGGCCAGGATCGGCGGCTGGCCGTCGATCACCTGCAACCGCGCCTCGCGCACGCCGGAGACCTTGGGAATGGTTTTCAACAGCGCCCGCGTATAGGGGTGGCGCGGGTCGGCGAACAGATCCTTCACCGGCGCCTGTTCGACCACCTGACCGCCATACATCACCATCACCCGGTCGGCGATCCCGGCAATCACCCCCAGATCATGCGTGATCCAGACAATTGCCATGCCCAGCTTGTGGCGAAGTTCCTTTACCAATTCAATGATTTGCGCCTGAATCGTCACGTCAAGCGCTGTGGTGGGTTCATCCGCGATCAGCACTTCGGGGTCGCAGGCAAGGGCAATGGCAATCATCACCCGCTGCCGCATGCCGCCGGAAAACTGGTGCGGATAGCTGCGCAGCCGGTTGCGGGCGTCGGGGATGCCGACCAGTTCCAGCAGTTCCACCGCCCGCGCCTCGGCCTGCGCCTTGTTCAGCCCCATGTGGGCGCGCAACGGCTCGATGATCTGGTTGCCGACGGTGAATACCGGGTTCAGGCTGGTCATCGGGTCTTGAAACACGAAACCGATCCGGGCGCCGCGCACGCGGCGCAGTTCCTCGGGCGACACCTTCAGGATATCCACGCCGCCCAGCAGCACCTGGCCTTCCCGCACATCGGCGGGGGGCGAGGGCAACAGGCCGATCAGCGACATCATGGTGACCGATTTGCCAGAGCCGCTTTCGCCCACCACACCCAGAAGCTCGCCCGGCATCAGGTGAAAGCTGACCGCATTGACGGCATGAACTTCGCCGCCGCGGGTGCGGAAAACGGTCTTCAGACCCCTGACATCAAGGACGGGCATTGCCCCATCGGGCATAGGATACTCCCCAGGTCTTTGTTTTTCTTTGTTATTTGCCAGGCATGTCGTTGCACGACCCGGAATTTTACCGAGTGTTAGACATTTTTCGCCGCCCCGCAAGGCGGTTTTGCGCAAGCCGTGGCTTTGGCAGTTTCTTCCCCGACGTCACGCTGGCTGGCCTTGACCCTGCCACCGCCAAAGCGTCAACCTGCGGCATCGTTGAAGGAGCCTGCCAATGCCGATGCTGCTGACCCCGCGCCAGATCCTGGACCGTCTGGTGGCCTTCCCCACCGTCAGCCGCGACAGCAATCTGGCGCTGATAGGTTGGGTGGAAGACTATCTGGCCAGCCACGGCGTGGCGGCGCAGCGGGTATGGAACACGGAAAGAACCAAGGCCGCCGTTTACGCGAATATCGGCCCGCAAGTGACTGGCGGCGTTGTGCTTTCCGGCCACTCCGATGTGGTGCCGGTGGACGGGCAAAGCTGGACCACCGACCCCTGGAGCGTGGTCGAACGCGACGGGCGGCTCTATGGTCGCGGCACTTGCGACATGAAGGGTTTCGTGGCGCTGGCCCTGGCGGCAGTGCCCTTGGCGCTGGCCGCGGGGGTGAAGCGGCCGTTGCAGATTGCCATCAGCTATGACGAGGAGGTGGGTTGCACCGGCGCACCGGCGATGATCGCGGAAATGGCGCAGGTGTTGCCGCGGGCCTCGGCGGTGCTGGTGGGCGAGCCGTCGATGCTGCGAATGGTCAACGGCCACAAGGGTGGCACCAAGTTTTCCTGCCACGTCAAGGGCTTCGAGGTTCATTCTTCCATCATGCATGAAGGCGTCAACGCGATCATGGTGGCGGCGCGGCTGATCGACTGGGCCAACCGGATGAACGCCGAAAACCGCGCCCGACCGGCCTCGCCGCTGGCCGCACTGTTCAACCCGCCCTGGACGACGGTGCATGTCGGCGTGATCCATGGCGGCACGGCGCATAACATCACTGCGGGCGACTGCTGGTTCGGCCTCGATTTCCGCGTGGTGCCGGGCGAGCGGCTGGAGGACTGGGTCGCGGCCTTCCGGGCCGAGGTTGACAGGATAGAAAAAGAAATCAAGGCAATACGCCCCGAAGCTGCCATTTCACTTGAACAGGATTTCGTGCTGCCGCCGTTGCAGCCCGAAACCGATGGTGCCGCCGAAGCGCTGGTGCGGCGGCTGACCGGCGACAATAGCACTTCGGTGGTCAGCTATGGCACCGAGGCCGGGCAGTTTCAGGCGGCGGGCTATTCGGCGGTGGTCTGCGGCCCCGGCGACATTGCGCAGGCGCATCAACCGGATGAATATCTGGAGCTGGCGCAGTTCGAGGCCGGATGGGTGCTGATGCAGCGTTTGGTGGCGGAGTTGGCGGCATGACGGCGTTTCCGATCTCCGAATCCAGCCCGGTGCAATTTCCCGGCCCGATCCCCGCCGCCTGCGACGTGGTGGTGATCGGCGGCGGCGTGATCGGGGTGATGACCGCCTGGCATCTGGCTGAACGCGGCTTGCGGGTCACGCTGTGCGAAAAGGGCCGGATCGCGGGCGAGCAAAGCAGCCGCAACTGGGGCTGGATCCGCCAGCAGGGCCGCGATCTGGACGAATTGCCGATCATGGTGGAAAGCCTGCGGCACTGGAAGAACCTCGCGCAACAGTTTGGCGAGGCTTTGGGATTCCGTCAGGAAGGCGTGATGTATCTGGCCCGCACCGAGGCCGAGATGGCGGGCTACGAGGCCTGGCTGACCCATGCAAGCGCGCATGGGCTGGACACCGAGCTGCTCAGCCGCGGGGCGGTGGACGACCGGATTCAAGGGGCGCAGGCGGATTGGAAAGGCGGGCTATTCACGCCGTCCGACGCGCGGGCCGAGCCTTGGACGGCGGTGCCTTTGCTGGCCCAGGGTGCTGCGGCGCGTGGCGCGGTGATCGTGGAAGCCTGCGCTGTGCGCGGGCTTGATCTGGCGGCGGGCAAGGTGGCGGGGGTGATCACCGAACAGGGCCGGATCGCCTGCGATCAGGTGGTGCTGGCGGGTGGCGCCTGGTCGTCGCTGTTTACCCGGGCGCATGGCGTGGCGATCCCGCAACTGTCGGTGCTGGCCTCGGTTGCCGCTTCCGAACCGATGCCCGAGGTGTTTGCGGGCAATGCCGTGGACAGCGAATTTGCCTTCCGCAGGCGGGCGGACGGTGGCTACAGCCTGGCGCCGGGGGCCGAGCATGACTTCTTCCTCGGCCCCGACGCCTTCCGCAACTTCGCCGCCTATCTGCCGGTTCTGAAACAGGATTTCCGTTCCACGCATTTCCAACTTGCTGCCCCGAAAGCCTATCCCGACGCCTGGGGCACGCCCCGGCGCTGGAGCATGGACCGCCCCGGTCCGTTCGAGGCGATAAGGGTGCTGAACCCCGCGCCGAACATGGGCGTCATCGGTCGGGTGCAGGACGAATTCGCCCGCGCCTTCCCGCATCTGGGGCGGCCAAGGCTGAAATCGGTCTGGGCCGGGATGATCGACACCATGCCCGATGTGGTGCCGGTGATCGACCGGGTGGCGGCTCTACCGGGCCTGACCCTGGCTACGGGCATGAGCGGCCATGGCTTCGGCATCGGCCCCGGGCTGGGCCGGGTGGTGGCCGATCTGGTGGCGGGGCAGCCCTTGGGCCACGACATCCGCCGCTTCCGGCTTTCGCGTTTTACCGACGGGTCGAAAATCGCGCCGGGGCCGGGGTTGTAGGCTTGCGGGCGGCGGGCGATTGGCGGAAGCTGGGGCAAACAAACCGGAGTCTGAGATGCCTGTAAAGAACCGCTTTGCCGAACTCTTGCCCGAAATCACCGGCTGGCGCCGCGATTTCCACGAAAACCCGGAGCTGCTGTTCGAGGTGCATCGCACCGCCGCCAAGGTGGCGGACCTCTTGCGGCAATTCGGCTGCGATCAGGTGGTCGAGGGCATCGGCCGCACCGGTGTTGTGGCGGTGATCAAGGGCAAGACCGATACTTCGGGCCGGGTGGTGGGCCTGCGCGCCGACATGGACGCGCTACCGATCATCGAGGCGACCGGGGCGGCTTACGCCAGCAAGACCCCCGGCAAGATGCATGCCTGCGGCCATGACGGCCATACTGCGATGCTGCTCGGGGCGGCGAAATATCTTGCGGAAACAAGGCAGTTCGACGGCACCGCCGTGCTGATCTTCCAGCCCGCCGAAGAGGGCGGTGGCGGCGGCCGCGAAATGTGCGCCGAAGGCATGATGGACCGTTTCGGTATTCAGGAAGTTTACGGCATGCACAACATGCCCGGCATCCCGGTCGGCCATTTCGCCATCCGCCCCGGTGCCATGATGGCGGCGGCGGACCAGTTCGAGATCACGGTGACCGGCAAGGGTGGCCATGCCGCCAAGCCGCATGACTGCATCGACACCACGGTGGTGGCGGCGCATATCGTGGTGGCCTTGCAGACCATCGCCTCGCGCGGGGTGGACCCGCTGAAACAGGTGGTGGTGTCGGTCTGCACCTTTGCCACCGACAGCCCGGCGCATAACGTCATCCCGCAGGTGGTGGTGATGAAGGGCACGGTGCGCACCATGGACCCGGGCGTGCAGGACTATGTGGAACGCCGGGTGGTCGAGGTCGCGACCGGCATCGCCGCCAGCCTTGGGGCCAGCGCCAACGTCGCCTATCAGCGCGGCTATCCGGTGACGGTGAACGCCATCGAAAACACCCGCTTTGCTGCCGAGGTTGCCAAGGCGGTCTCGGGGCAGGTGGATACCGATACAGCGCCGCTGATGGGGGCCGAGGATTTCAGCTTCATGCTGAATGAACGCCCCGGGGCCTATATCTTCCTTGGCAATGGCGACACCGCGATGGTGCACCACCCGGCCTATGATTTCGACGACAACGCCATTCCGTTCGGGTCAAGCTGGTATGCCGGGATGGTGGAAAGCCGGATGCCTGCCGCTTAATCCGTCAACGTGCCACCCAGCCCCTGCCGCGCCAGCACGGCGATCAGGTCGGACCGGGTGATCAGCCCGGCCAGACGGCCCGCCTCGACCACCGGGGCGGCCTGCTGGCCGGAATCGGCCAACTGCCGGATCAGCGTCGCCACCGGCGCCAGTGGCGACACCGGCTGCACGTCGGTGGACATGTGCAGGCGCACCGGGTCCGCAGGGTCGGCGGGCGGGATCACGTCGATCAGCGACAGCATGCCCAGCAGCACGGCGTCGCCTGTTACCGGCAGGGTTTTCAGCCCGTGCTGGCGGAACAGCGCCGCCGCCTGCCGCAGCGAGGCGTCCGCCCCCACGGTGATCAGATCGCGCGACATCACCGCGCCGCAGGTCAGCCCGCCCAGCCGTTGGGTCGCGGCATCGGCCTCGGCGGCGACCAGCAGGCGGCTGAAATCCTCGACCCCGATGTTGGCGCCCAGGTTCATCTGCGCCAGCAGGGTTTCCAGATGGTCGGGCGGCGGCAGCAGGCGGCGCTCGGGGGCGGCGTCGGCGGTGGCATGCGGGCTGGTGGCGGGGGGCAGGCGGAACGGATAGACCCGGCCGGTCGCGTGGTTCCAGGCCACGGCAAAGCCGATCAGCAGGGCGGTGTCCAGCGCCACCGGCACCAGCGCAAAGCCAAGGCCAAGCTGCAAGGTGAAGGGCGCGTTCAGCACCGCCAGCAAGGCCACGGCGCCGGCGGGCGGGTGCATGGCGCGGCTCAGGGCCATCGCCAGCACCGAAAGCCCCACCGCCAGCCCGGCGGCCAGCGGCACCGGCAGGGCCAGATGCACCACGCCTGCGCCGATCAGCCCGGCCAGCGTGTTGCCGACCAGCGCCGACCACGGCTGCGCCAGCGGGCTGTTGGGCACCGCGATCAGCAGAAACGCCGTGGCGCCCAGCGGGGCGATCAGCACGAAGCCGCCGGGGTCATGCGGATAGGCCCAAAGCAGCAGCCCGCCGCAGAACACCAGGGCCAGGCCACAGCCGATCGCCGCCCGCACCGCCTCGCGCGGGGCAGGGCGCGACATCGCGGGGGCCAGGTGGCTGAAAAAGCTGGAAAGCCGTCCGGCTGGGGTCACCGGGTCACCCGCCGGTGTGGCTCATCGGGCGGCTCATCCGGCCGGTGACCTGCTGCCGGGAATAGTCGAAATCGTGGCCTTTGGGCTTGCGGGCAATGGCGGCACGGATCGCGGTTTCCAGCCCGGCATCGGATGGGCTGGCCCGCAACGGGGCGCGCAGGTCGGCGCTGTCTTCCTGGCCAAGGCACATGAAAAGCTGCCCGGTGCAGGTCAGCCGCACCCGGTTGCAGCTTTCGCAGAAATTATGGGTCAAGGGCGTGATCAGGCCGATCTTCTGGCCGGTCTGCTCCAGCCGGACATAGCGCGCAGGCCCGCCCGAGCGTTCGGCAAGCTCGGTCAGGGTGAAGCGGCTGGCAAGCCGCGCGGCAAGGTCGGTCAGCGGCCAGTAGCGGTCCAGCGCGCCGTTGTCGCCCATCGGCATCACTTCGATGAAGGTCAGATCATGGCCTTGGGCCGCGCACCATTCGACCAGCGGGAACAACTCGTCCTCGTTGACCCCCTTCAGCGCCACGGCGTTGATCTTCACCCGCAGGCCCGCGTCCGTGGCGGCCTTGATGCCCGCCAGCACCTGATCCAGCCGACCCCGCCGGGTGATCGCGGCGAATTTGGCGGCATCCAGCGTATCCAGCGAGACATTGACCCGCTTCACCCCGCACTCGGCCAGTTCGGCGGCATATTTTCCCAGTTGCGAGCCGTTGGTGGTCAGCGTCAGTTCCTGCAAGGCGCCGCTGGCCAGATGCCGCTGCATGGCGCGGAAGAACGCCATGATGTTGCGCCGCACCAGAGGCTCGCCGCCAGTGATCCGCAGCTTTTGCACCCCCAGCCGGATGAAAGTGCTGCACAGCCGGTCAAGCTCCTCAAGCGAAAGCAGGTCGGCGCGCGGCAGGAATTGCATGTCCTCGACCATGCAGTAATCGCAGCGGAAATCGCAGCGGTCGGTGACCGAGACCCGCAGATAGCGGATGGCGCGGGCGAAGGGGTCGGTCAGCGGCTGCTTCATCGGGCAAAGCTAGGGCGAGGGGGCGATTGTGGCAAGCAGCAATGAGGTGGTTGCCGGAAGGCGGGCGCCGGATTATCCTGCGGCCATGATGATACGCGCCCTTGGTCTTGTGCTTGGTTTGTCGCTGTTGGCGGGGTGCTCGGCGCTGCGCGGGCCGCAGGTGCCGGATGTGCCAGAACCCTTGCCCTCGCCCGAGCTTGCCGCGCCGCCGCCGCCCGCCGGGGCTTCCAGCGCCGAGGCGCTGGACACCACCACACCCGAGCAGCGCGCCGCCGCTTTGGCCGCCCCGGCGCCCGCCGCGGATGCGGCTTTGGGCAAGGTGGTGGTGGCTTTGGGCAAGGTGACGGAACCGGGGTTCTGGTTGCGCTCGGCCTTGGTCAGCGCGGCGCGGCCGGGCACGGTGGTCACGGCGTCAGGCGCATCGGTGCAGGTTGATCTGTTGCCGGGCGAAGGGGCGGCGCAGCTGTCGCTGGCGGCGTTCCGGGCGCTGGGGCTGGGGCTGACCGATCTGCCCGAGGTGACGGTGTTCGGGCGCTAGGCGGCGGGATTGCGGACAGGCGTGGGGGCTGTCTGCCCCCACACCCCCGAGGATATTTTCACAAAGGTGAATGAAGTCAGGGAGTTGGCAGGTATTGCGCCGCTTCCTTGCGGGCGAAGGCGCGCAGGTAGGCGCCGTGCTCGGCCAGAAAGGCGGCGGCGCGGTTTGCGTCGTGCTTCGAGAGGTCGCGCAGCCACCAAGCCACGGCTTTCTGGATGAACCAGTCGCGGTCGGTGCAGTAGCCGGCGGCCCAGTCGAGGATACGCTCGCGGGCGGCGATCTCGGCGGCTTTGGGGTTGGGCAGCTTGGCGAAGGGCAGGGTGGCGACCAAAGCGGCGCGGCGTTGCCACATGTTTTCCGACCGGGTCCAGGTTTCAACCTCGTCCAGCCGCGACGGGTCGGCGATCAGGCGTTTTTGCGCCGCGATGCAGGCGTGGTCCGCGATGGCCCAGGCGTCGAAATCCGGCAGCCATTGGCAGATCAGCGCCCAGGCGCCGCTGTCATCGGGGCGGATGCGGGCCTGGCTCAGCAGTTTGGCGGCGGCAATCCGCGCTTCGTGGATGTTGCTGCGCCACAACCCGTCGGCCAGCGCCAGCCGGTCAGGCAGCGACAGGGTGGCGCGCCAGTCTTTGACCAAGGCGTCGATCTCGGGGTTCGAGACGCCGAGATACGGGCGTTCGACCTTGTGATAGGCTTGCATTTCCAGTGCCTTGCCGGGCAAAGCTTGTGCAGTCAGGGCGGCGATCGCCTGTTCGGGGGTCATCGGGGTTTTCCCAGATTGGCGTCGATGCCGGTCGGCAGGCCGTCGATCGAGGTGCGGTTCGTCTGGTCCCAATAGGCCTTGATGCCTTGGGCGCCTTTGTCGTCGGTCCATGTGCGCAATACCGGACGTTCGCGGACCTCGTCCATCAGCGGCACCGCGTAACCGCAGGAGGTTTGCACCAGATCGACCGTCATGTCGAAGATCTGCCGCGCGCCCGGCAGATCGGGGAAATGCCGCAGCATGTCGGCCCAGTCGGGGTCGTTGTGGTGCAGGGTGCGGGCGGTGCCAAAGGCGCGCAGGATCAGCGGGCGCGCCCCGAAGCTGCACCACATCACCGTCATCCGGGCATCATGCGCCAGATGCGCCGCGGTTTCGTTGCCCGAGCCGGTCAGGTTCAGCCAGATCAGCCGGTTGGGGCCAAGCACCCGCAGGCTGTCCATGCCTTTGGGGCTGAGGTTGATGCGGGCACTCGGCGCGGTGGAGGCCACGAAATACACCGCCTGTTCTTCAACAAACGCTTGATGTTCGGGTTGGAACTCCTTGAATCTATTTGCCATTACTCGACCGTCACCGATTTCGCCAGATTGCGCGGCTGATCGACATCGGTGCCCTTGGCGATGGCGGTGTGATAGGCCAGCAGTTGCGCCGGAAGCGCATAGACCATCGGCGCCAGGAACCCCGGCACCTGCGGCATGGTCAGGGTTTTCCAGCAGCCGACCCCGGCCTCGGCCACGCCCTTGGCATCCGAGATCAAGAGCACCTTGCCGTGCCGCGCCATCACCTCTTGCATGTTCGACACGGTCTTGTCGAACAGCGCGTCGCGCGGCGCCAGAACGATCACCGGCACGGCTTCGTCGATCAGGGCGATGGGGCCGTGTTTCAGTTCACCTGATGCATAACCTTCGGCGTGTATGTAGCTGATTTCCTTTAGTTTAAGTGCGCCTTCCAGCGCCAGGGGGAACATCGCGCCGCGCCCCAGGAACAGGATGTCCTGCGCCTTGGCCAGTTGGTCGGCAATCGCCTCGATCTCGGCGGCAAGGCCTAAGGCGTGGTTCATCAGGCCGGGCAGCAGTGCGAAATCGGCCAGATGGGTGGCCAGCGTCGCGGCATCAAGGCGGCCGCGATCCAGCCCCGCTTTCAGCGCCAGCAGCGCCAGGACGGCCAACTGGCAGGTGAAGGCCTTGGTCGAGGCCACGCCCACCTCGATCCCGGCCAGGATTGGCAGTGCCAGATCGCTTTCGCGGGCGATGGAGGAGGTCGGCACGTTGACCACCGCCAGCACCTTGGCCACCTTGCCCTTGGCATAGCGCAGGGCGGCCAGAGTATCGGCGGTCTCGCCCGACTGGCTGACGAACAGCGCCCAGGAGGCGGGTGAAAGCGGCGGCTCGCGGTAGCGGAATTCCGAGGCGACGTCGATATCGCAGGGCAGGCCTGCCAGCGCCTCGAACCAGTATTTCGCCACGTGGCAGGCATAGGAGGCAGTGCCGCAGGCCACCAGCGTCAGCCGATAAACGCTTTTGAAATCAATGGCTTCTGGTAGGTTCATCACCTTGCCATCCGCCGAAAGGTAGGCGCGCAGCGCGTCGGCCAGCACCACCGGCTGTTCAGCAATTTCCTTGGCCATGAAATGCCGGTAGCCGGCCTTTTCGATGCGGGTGGCGTCGATCTGGATTTGGGTAACGGCCCGGTTGGCGCGGTTGCCGGCGGCGTCGAAAATCTCGGCCCCCTTGCGGGTGATCACCGCCCAGTCGCCTTCCTCCAGATAGGTGATGCGGTCGGTCATCGGTGCCAGGGCGATGGCGTCGGAGCCGACAAACATCTCGCCGTTGCCATGGCCGATGGCCAGCGGGCTGCCCTTGCGGGCGGCGATCAAGAGGTCGTCCTGGCCTTCGAACAGAAAGCACAGGGCGAAGGCGCCGTGAAGGCGGCCAAGGGTCTCGCGGGCGGCTTCAATGGGCGAGAGACCGCGTTCCATGTGCAAACGGGTCATCAGCGCCACGGTTTCGGTGTCGGTTTCCGATTCAAAGGAAAACCCGGCCTCGGCCAGTTCGGCCCGCAACTCGCGGAAGTTCTCGATAATGCCGTTGTGCACCACCGCCACAGGGCCAGCCTGATGCGGATGGGCGTTGGAGACGGTGGCCGCGCCATGCGTGGCCCAGCGGGTGTGGCCGATGCCGGCCTTGCCCGCCAACGGGTCGTGCACCAGCAAATCCGACAGGTTCACCAGCTTGCCGGTGGCGCGGCGGCGGTCGAGGTGGCCGTCGTTGACCGTGGCGATGCCAGCCGAATCATAGCCGCGGTATTCCAGCCGCTTCAACGCCTCGATCAGCAGGGGGGCGACCTGATGGTTGCCAAGCACTCCGACGATGCCGCACATCCTAGTTGCCTTTCGCTGCTGCGGCTTTGGCCGCACGGAAGCTTTCCATCATCCGCGTCGCCAGACCCGGTTTGTTTACCTGTTTGGCCCGGCCCAGGGCGAGGGCCTCGGCGGGCACGTCTTCGGTGATCACCGAGCCCGAGGCGGTCATCGCACCCGCCCCCACCGTCACCGGTGCCACCAGCATGGTGTCCGAGCCGATGAAGGCATGCGCACCGATCTCGGTGCGGTGCTTGGCAACGCCATCATAGTTGCAGGTCACGGTGCCGGCGCCGATGTTGGTGAATTCACCGACATGGGCGTCGCCGAGGTAGGTCAGGTGGCCGACCTTGACGCCCTCGTCCAGCACCGAATTCTTGATCTCGACGAAATTGCCGACATGCACATCCTCGGCCAGTTCCGCCCCGGGGCGCAGCCGGGCGAAGGGGCCGATGGTGGCGCCGCGGCTGATGTGGCAGCCCTCCAGGTGGCAGAACCCCAGCACCTCGGCGCCGGATTCGATGGTGACGCCGGGGCCGAAGATCACGTTGGGGCCGATGATGGCGTCGCGGCCGATGAAGGTATCAAGGGCGAAAAACACCGTGTCAGGGGCGGTCAGGGTGACGCCATCCTGCAGCGCTGTGGCGCGGGCGCGGGTCTGGAAGGCGGCCTCGGCGGCAGCGAGTTCGGCGCGGGTGTTGATGCCAAGGGTTTCAGCCTCGTCACAGACCACCACGCCCGCCGACAGACCGCGCGACCGGGCGAGGCCGACGATATCGGTCAGGTAGTATTCCTTCGCGGCATTCTGGTTTTCCACCATCGCCACCAGGTCGAACAGCAGGTGGGTATCGGCGCAGACAACGCCGGAATTGCAAAGGCTTATAGCGCGTTCTTCATCTGTCGCATCCTTGAACTCGACGATGCTGTGCAGGTCTTCGCCGTCCGCGATCAGCCGCCCATAGCGCCCCGGATCGGCGGCCTGAAACCCCAGCACCACCACATCATGCCGCGCCCGGGCTTCCAGCAGCGCCTCCAGCGTCTCGCCGGTGATGAAGGGGGTGTCGCCATACAGCACCACCGCATCGCCATCCTCGCCGTCCAGCACTTTTGCCGCCTGCGCCACGGCGTGGGCGGTACCAAGCTGTTCGGCCTGCACCACCACCTCGGCATCTGCGTCAAAGGTGCGGGCGGCCTTGGTCACGGCCTCGGCCCCATGCCCCGCCACCACCACCACCCGCGCCGGGTCAAGCGCCCGCCCGGCGGCCAGCGCGTGATGCAAGAGCGGTGCGCCACCGAGCCTGTGCAGCACCTTGGGCAGGTCGGAATTCATCCGCGTGCCCTGGCCTGCCGCCAGCACGATCAGGGATACCGGGGCGGAAATCGTCATCAACACACCTTTTCTTTGTGGTCGGCCCGTTCTAACCCGGTTTGGCCGATGCGCAAGGGCAAGCGCCTCACGGCAGTTTTCAGTCGGTTACAGGAGGCGACGATGCGCACGGTGGTATTCGATCTGGATGGCACGTTGGCCGATACCAGTGCCGACCTGATTGCCGCGGCCAATGCCTGCTTTCGCGGGCTGGGGCTGGGCGATGTGCTGCACCCCGAAGCCGATGCCTTGACCGCGTTTCAGGGGGGGCGGGCGATGCTGCGGCTGGGGTTTCAGCGCCTGGGGCAGGGCAGCGAGGCGGAAGTGGACGCACAATACCCGGTGCTGCTGCTGGCCTATGCGGATGCCATTGATACCCATACAAGGCTGTATCCGGGTGCGGCCGAGGCGGTGCAGGCGCTGCGCGATGCCGGTTTCGCCACCGCGATCTGCACCAACAAGCCGGAAGGGCTGGCCGAAACGTTGACCCGCCGTCTGGGCATCCGCGATCTGTTCGGCGCGCTGATCGGTGCCGACACCCTGCCCACCCGCAAGCCCGACCCCGCGCCCTATGTGGCAGCCGTCACCCGGGCGGGCGGGGCGGTGGCGCGGTCCTTGCTGGTGGGCGATACCGTGACCGACCGGGAAACCGCGCGGGCGGCGGGGGTGCCTGCGGTGCTGGTCAGCTTTGGCCCCGAAGGCATGGGCGTGGCGCGGATGCAGCCTGAGGCCCTGCTGCACCGTTTCGCCGATCTGCCCGCGCTGGCCGAGGCGCTGATTCCCGCAAATCAGCCCCGAATCTGATCCGTCACCGCCCCGCGAAACGGCACCCGATGAATTTCGGTGCACAATCGCATACAATTTCCCCGGAATGATGCCTTTGAAGTGCCGCTTTTCCGGGCTGCGTCGGTTGACCGCAGGTGGGGGGCGGGATAAACGGTTGCCGAACAGTGCAGGCGCCTCAACAGTGGCCGTCTTGCCGTCGCCAGCTGAAGGAGCAACCTCGTGGACGCACTTCTCCGAGAGTATCTTCCCATCCTGATCCTGCTTGCCCTGGCCATCGGCCTTGGCCTGGTGCTGATTTTGGCGGCGGTGGTGCTGGCGATCCGCAACCCCGACCCGGAAAAGGTCTCGGCCTATGAATGTGGTTTCAACGCCTTCGACGACGCGCGGATGAAGTTCGACGTGCGGTTCTATCTGGTGTCGATCCTGTTCATCATCTTCGATCTGGAAGTGGCGTTCCTGTTCCCCTGGGCGGTGGCCTTCGGGCAGATCTCGATGCTGGGGTTCTGGTCGATGATGATCTTCCTGACGGTGCTGACCGTAGGCTTTGCCTATGAATGGAAGAAGGGGGCGCTGGAATGGGCGTGATGACCGGGGCGAATACCGCGGGGCCTGATGCCGAGGTTGCGACCGACGCGCTGAACCGCGAGCTTTCGGACAAGGGGTTTCTGCTGACCTCGACCGAGGACATCATCAACTGGGCCCGCACTGGCAGCCTGCACTGGATGACCTTTGGTCTGGCCTGTTGTGCTGTGGAAATGATCCAGCTTTCGATGCCGCGCTATGATCTGGAACGCTTTGGCACTGCCCCGCGCGCCTCGCCGCGGCAGTCCGATCTGATGATCGTCGCGGGCACCCTGACCAACAAGATGGCCCCGGCGCTGCGCAAGGTCTATGACCAGATGCCCGAGCCGCGCTATGTGATCTCGATGGGTAGCTGTGCCAATGGCGGCGGCTACTACCACTATTCCTATTCGGTGGTGCGCGGTTGCGACCGCATCGTGCCGGTCGATGTCTATGTGCCGGGCTGCCCGCCCACCGCCGAGGCGTTGCTGTATGGCATCCTGCAGTTGCAACGCAAAATGCGCCGCACCGGCACCATAACCCGCTAAGGAAAAGCCCCATGCCCGAAGCGTTGAACGAACTTGCCGGCCTGCTGGAACTGAAGCAGTCGAACGCCGTGCTGGGCCATGCGGTCGAGAATGGCGAGCTGACGGTGGAAGTTTCCGTTGCGCGGCTGCATGGGCTGGTGGATTTCCTGCGCGGCGATGCGGCCTGCCGGTTCTCGACACTGATCGACATCACGGCGGTGGATTACCCCGGCCGCGCCGCGCGGTTCGACGTGGTGTATCACCTGCTGTCGATGTATCAGAACCAGCGCATCCGGCTGGTGGCGGCGGTGCGCGAGGACGAGATGGTGCCCTCGCTGGTGTCGCTGTTCCCCGGCGCCAACTGGTACGAGCGCGAGGTGTTCGACATGTTCGGCATCCTGTTCTCGGGCCACCCCGACCTGCGCCGCATCCTGACCGACTATGGTTTCCGCGGCCACCCGCTGCGCAAGGATTTCCCCACCACCGGCTATACCGAAGTGCGCTATGACGATGTGCAAAAGCGCGTGGTCTACGAACCGGTCAGCCTGACGCAGGAATACCGCCAGTTCGATTTCATGTCGCCATGGGAGGGGGCTGCCTACATCCTTCCGGGCGACGAAAAGCAGGGGGCCTGAGCCATGCGCGACGACATCATTCAGAACAGCTATGATGACGGCTCGCATGATGTGCTGACGGGCGAGCAGCGCATCCGCAACTTCAACATCAACTTCGGCCCGCAACACCCTGCGGCGCATGGGGTTTTGCGGCTGGTTCTGGAGCTTGACGGCGAGATTGTCGAACGCGCCGACCCGCATATCGGCCTGTTGCACCGCGGCACCGAAAAGCTGATGGAAAGCCGCACCTATCTGCAGAACCTGCCCTACATGGACCGGCTGGACTATGTGGCGCCGATGAACCAGGAGCATGCCTATTGCCTGGCGATCGAGCGGCTGACCGGCACGGTGATCCCGCGCCGCGCCAGTCTGATCCGGGTGCTGTTTTCCGAAATCGGCCGCTTGCTGAACCACCTGATGAACGTGACCACCGGGGCGATGGACGTGGGCGCGCTGACCCCGCCGCTGTGGGGCTTTACCGCCCGCGAAGAGCTGATGGGGTTCTACGAACGGGCCTCGGGCGCGCGGATGCATGCGGCCTATTTCCGGCCCGGCGGCGTGCATCAGGATCTGGATGCGCGGCTGATCGACGATATCGAGACCTGGGCCATCGGGTTCCCGAAACTGCTGGACGACCTTGACGGTCTGGTGACCGAAAACCGGGTGTTCAAGCAGCGCACCGTCGATATCGCGATCATCAGCCAGCAGGACGCGCTGGACTGGGGCTTTTCGGGGGTGATGGTGCGCGGCTCGGGCATGGCCTGGGATTTGCGCCGCGCCCAACCCTATGAATGTTATGACGAATTCGACTTTCTGGTGCCGATCGGCAAGAACGGCGACTGCTATGACCGCTATCTTCTGCGCATGGAAGAGATGCGGCAATCGACCCGGATCATCCGGCAGGCGCTGACCAAGTTGCGCGCCGAACCCGGCGAGGTGCTGGCCCGCGGCAAGATCACCCCGCCGAAACGCGGCGAGATGAAGACCTCGATGGAAGCCCTGATCCATCACTTCAAGCTTTATACCGAAGGCTTCCACGTGCCCGCCGGCCAGATCTATGCCGCGGTCGAGGCGCCGAAGGGCGAGTTCGGCGTCTATCTGGTGTCGGACGGCAGCAACAAACCCTACCGCATCAAGCTGCGCGCGCCGGGCTATGCGCATCTGCAGGCGATGGATTTCATGGCCGCGGGGCATCAATTGGCCGATGTGGCCGCGATCATGGCCACCATCGACGTGGTGTTCGGGGAGATCGACCGCTGATGTCCCGTTGCACCCCGTTGGCCTTTGTATCTGAAATGGCAGGATAAATTCATGCTGCGCCGTCTGCACCACACCCAGCCTGCCTCGTTCGCCTTCACCCCTGCCAATCAGGCCTGGGCCGAGGGGCAGGTGTCGAAATATCCGGCGGGGCGTCAGGCTTCGGCGATCATTCCGCTGCTGTGGCGCGCGCAGGAGCAGGAAGGCTGGCTGTCGCGTCCGGCCATTGAACACGTCGCCGACATGCTGGGCATGGCCTATATCCGGGCCTTGGAAGTCGCCACCTTCTACTTCATGTTCCAGTTGCAACCCGTTGGTTCGGTGGCAAATATCCAGATTTGCGGCACCACCTCCTGCCTGATCTGCGGTGCCGAAGACCTGATCGCGGTCTGCCGCGAGCTGATTGCCGACAAGCCGCATACGCTGTCGGCTGACGGCAAGTTTTCCTGGGAAGAGGTGGAATGTCTGGGCGCCTGCACCAATGCGCCGATGGCGCAGATCGGCAAGGACTACTACGAGGATCTGAACGCCGAGCGGTTGCGGGCGCTGATCGCGCGGTTCTCCAACGGCGAAGTGCCGGTGCCGGGGCCGCAGAATGGCCGCTATGCCAGCGAGCCTTTGGCCGGGCTGACCTCGCTGAAGGATCATGCTGCCGGTCGGGCACCGCACAACGCCTCGGTGGCGCGGGCGGTGGCGCTGGGGGATACGGTGAAGCGGATCGACGGCACCGAGGTGCCGCTGCTGACGCCCTGGCTGGGCCGGGGGGGAGTGGCGCCGAAACTGGCCGCACGGGTTCGCAAGGACGGCGGACAGGACTGAAAGCGGACAGGACTGAAAATAGTGGCAAACGCCAAAGGGACGGGGGAAGGCTGAGATGAAGAATTGCACGGAAAATAGCTGGATCGTCGGCGCGATGGCCGGGGTGGCCACGGCGCTTGCCTTGCCGCGGCTGGCGGCGGACCCGGCGTTCTTGCAGCGCACGGCGCTGGACCCGGCGCTGATCTCGACGCCGGGCGCCGAGTTCATCGGGCTTGGAGTGTTCGGCCTTGTCGGTGCCGTGCTGGCGGTGCTGTTCTGTCGTGGCTCGGCCAGGCCGGTGCCTGCGGCGGCGGTGACGCATGCGCCGGTTGCCGAACCTGCTGCGGCGCCGATGGCCGCCGTTGCCGCGATGCCGCAAGCCGCCCCCGCAGCCGCCGTGAAGGCTGCCCCTGCGGTCGAAGCCGCCCCGAAAGCCGCCGCCCCGAAAGCTGAAAAACCCGCCGCAAAGCCGAAGAAGGCTGACGGCCCGCTGCGGCTGGATGCGCCGCGCGGTGGCAAGGCCGATGATCTGAAAGAAATCGAGGGCATCGGCCCGGCGCTGGAAAAGCTGTGCAACAGCTTGGGGTTCTACCACTTTGACCAGATCGCCGCCTGGACCGATGCCGACGTGGCCTGGGTTGACCAGAACATGGCGAAATTCAAGGGCCGGATCGTGCGCGACAAATGGGTGGCGCAGGCCAGGCTGATCGGGTCCGAGGGGCTGGAGGTCTTTCGCATCCGCGCCAAGACCAACGACTACTGAGTGATGACGACGCGGACTGACACATTTCCGATCCGGTGCGGGCAGATGCCCCGCACCTGCGCAACGAAGGGCACGACATGCTGAAAGATCAGGACCGGATCTTTACCAACCTTTACGGGATGCATGACCGCAGCCTTGCCGGCGCGCGCAAGCGGGGCAATTGGGATGGCACGGCCGGTTTTCTGGCCCACGGCCGCGACTGGATCGTTGATCAGGTCAAGGCCAGCGGTCTGCGTGGCCGGGGCGGCGCGGGCTTTCCCACCGGGCTGAAATGGTCGTTCATGCCCAAGGTCAGCGATGGCCGCCCGGCCTATCTGGTGATCAACGCCGACGAATCCGAACCCGGCACTTGCAAGGACCGCGAGATCATGCGGCACGACCCGCACACGCTGGTCGAAGGCGCGCTGATCGCCGGTTTCGCCATGGGGGCGGTGGCTGGCTATATCTACATCCGCGGCGAATACATCCGCGAGCGCGAGGCGTTGCAGGCGGCGATTGACGAGGCCTATGACGCCGGGCTGATCGGCAAGAACGCCTGCGGCTCGGGCTACAACTACGACCTTTACCTGGTGCATGGCGCCGGCGCCTACATCTGCGGCGAGGAAACCGCGATGCTGGAAAGCCTGGAGGGCAAGAAGGGCATGCCGCGGATGAAACCGCCGTTCCCTGCCGCCTCCGGCCTTTATGGCTGCCCGACCACGGTGAACAACGTCGAATCCATCGCCGTGGTGCCGACCATCCTGCGCCGCGGCGCTTCGTGGTTCGCGGGCTTTGGCCGGCCCAACAACACCGGCACCAAGCTGTTCGGCATCTCGGGCCATGTGGTGAACCCCTGCGTGGTCGAGGAGGCGATGTCGATCCCGTTGCGCGAGTTGCTGGACAAGCATTGCGGCGGTGTGCGCGGCGGCTGGAAGAACCTGAAGGCGGTGATCCCGGGTGGCTCGTCGGTGCCGATGCTGAACGCCGCACAATGCGACGAGGCGATCATGGATTTCGACTGGCTGCGCGAGCAGCGGTCCGGCCTTGGCACCGCGGCGGTGATCGTGATGGACCAATCGACCGACGTGATCAAGGCGATCTGGCGGCTGTCGAAGTTCTACAAGCACGAGTCTTGCGGCCAGTGCACCCCCTGCCGCGAGGGCACCGGCTGGATGATGCGGGTGATGGACCGCCTGGTGAAGGGCGAGGCCGAGATCGAGGAGATCGACATGCTGCTGTCGGTCACCAAGCAGGTCGAGGGTCACACCATCTGCGCGCTTGGCGATGCGGCGGCCTGGCCCATTCAGGGTCTGGTGCGGCATTTCCGCGAGGAGATCGAGGATCGGATCAAGGCGAGGAAATCGGGGCGCATGGGCGCGATGGCGGCGGAGTAGGGCATGAAACGCGCGCTGATCCTTCCGGTGTTGCTGGCGGCCTGTGTTCAGGCCGCGCCGCCCGTGGGCATGCCCGACGGGCTGCCGGACGGCACCTCGATCAAGGTTGGCGGCAAGGTGCTGGTGGCGCGGCAGATGCGCGATTGGCCGCAGATGATCGCCCCGGTCAGCGCCGAAACCGGCCAGACCGTGATCGTGCAATCGGGCACGGCGGAGACGGTGATCATTTCCGGCAGCCCGGACAGCCGGGCGCTGGCGATTGCAGCCTTGGCGCAGTTCTGTGGCCGCGAGATCGACCCCGACGGGTTCGACACGCAATATGTCTATCAGGAGCCGAAGTCCGGCGACTGGTGGTTTGACGGGTTCTGCGGATGAAGCGGGGCAGGGCAACATCGGGGCTGGTTCTGGCAATGGCGGGGCTGTCGGCCTGCGTCTCGCCTGCGGCAGCGGTGCGGCCTTTGGCCGAACCCGTGGCGGTGCCGGTGTCGCTGAACGGCGCAAGCTTTGCCGCGCGGATCGAGCCGGGGCCTGCGGGGCATCGCTTTACGGCCAACGGCGCGCAGCCGGTGGCGGGCTTGACGGTGGCGGTGGCGGCCCTGGCGCGCGATCAGGGCAAGCTGGCCAAGGACGTGGCGCAAGCGGCCTGCCTTGCGCAGAACCGCCGGTTCGACGGCTCGGCCTTGGGGCGCTATGCCTCGGGCAACTGGATATTCAACGGGGCCTGCGCATGAGTGGAACGCAGAAATTGAGTGGTTGGTTGGTTGTTCCAGTCGTCTTCTTCGTTTGGGGCGTCAGTTCGGTCTGGAACTGGGCATCGGAAACGCTTTCTTCGACAGGCGGACCCGAACAACGAGTTTCAGCGCAATCAGCCGCTGTTTCGGATACGGTCACCGAAGTCGAGGCGACGCCGGACGACGAAATTTTTCTTTGCCGTGCCGCAATTGCAGAAATGATGGGACGCGACTTGGGAATTGTCAAAGCGGTTAGGCGGTTGGACGGTACGGTAGGCACCAACTACCGCCGCCCGACTGATGGGAAAATCTGGCAGAATGTTTGCCGCGTGGAAGGCTCAAGAATTGTTTGGGCGTCTCTTGAAGATAATGGTTCTGTTGGACGGTGGCGGACACACCCTGACGATGAAGTTGTGACCTTCACTTTGCAAAGCGGCAGTGTGACGATTCATCAGACTTTTGCCGATGGCAGTGCCACGTCAGATACGTTCAAGCGGGATTGATAGAATGACCAACCTCAAGAAAATCAGCATTGATGGCACCGTGGTCGAGGTTGACGGCGCGATGACGCTGATCCAGGCCTGCGAAGTGGCGGGCGTGCAGGTGCCGCGGTTCTGCTATCACGAACGGCTGACCATCGCCGGCAACTGCCGGATGTGTCTGGTCGAGGTGCTGGGCGGGCCGCCGAAGCCTGCCGCAAGCTGTGCGATGCAGGTGAAAGACCTGCGCCCCGGCCCGAATGGTGAGCCTCCCGTTGTCAAGACCAACTCGCCGATGGTCAAGAAAGCCCGCGAAGGGGTGATGGAGTTCCTGCTGATCAATCATCCGCTGGATTGCCCGATCTGCGATCAGGGCGGCGAATGTGACCTGCAGGATCAGGCGATGGCCTTTGGCGTCGATTTCAGCCGCTACCGCGAACCGAAACGCGCCAGCGATGATCTGGACCTTGGGCCGCTGGTCTCGACCCAGATGACCCGCTGCATCTCCTGCACCCGTTGCGTGCGCTTTACCTCGGAAGTCGCGGGTATCCTGCAGATGGGGCAAACCGGGCGCGGCGAGGATGCCGAGATTACGACCTATCTGGGCCTCAGCTTGGACAGCAACATGCAGGGCAACATCATCGACCTGTGCCCGGTGGGCGCGCTGACTTCCAAGCCCTATGCCTTCACCGCCCGGCCGTGGGAACTGGCCAAGACCGAATCCATCGACGTGATGGATGCGCTTGGCAGCAATATCCGCATCGACACCAAGGGCCGCGAAGTCATGCGCATCCTGCCGCGCAACCATGACGGCGTGAACGAGGAATGGATCTCCGACAAGACCCGCTTCATCTGGGATGGCTTGCGGCGGCAGCGGCTGGACGTGCCTTATATCCGGGTGGATGGCAAGCTGCGCAAGGCAAGCTGGCCCGAGGCGCTGGCGGCGGTGGCGAAGGCCGTGAAGGGTAAAAAGGTTGCCGGTCTGGTGGGCGATCTGGTGCCGGTCGAGGCGGCTTATTCGTTGAAACTGCTGGTGGAATCCTTGGGCGGCCATGTCGAATGTCGCACCGATGGCGCGCGGCTGCCTGCCGGGAACCGCTCGGCTTACGTCGGCACCGCCAGCATTGAAGACCTCGACAGCGCCGAGATGATCCACCTGATCGGCACCAACCCGCGGCTGGAAGCGCCGGTGCTGAATGCCCGCATCCGCAAGGCCTGGGCCCGCGGGGCCACGGTGGAACTGATCGGTGAAGCGGTCGATCTGACCTATGACTATGTGCATGTCGGCACCGGGCGCAAGGCGCTGGTGGCGCTGGCGGCGCAGCAGATCGTCGGCACGCCGGAAAAGGGCACGGTGGTCATCATCGGGCAGGGTGCCTTGAACGAGGCGGATGGCGAGGCGGTGCTGGCGCAGGCGATGTCGCTGGCAGAGCGCAACAACGGCAAGCTGCTGGTGCTGCATACGGCGGCGGGCCGGGTTGGCGCGATGGATGTGGGGGCTGTCACTGAAGGCGGGCTGCTGGCCGCGACCGAGGGCGCGGAAGTTATCTTTAACCTTGGGGCGGATGAGGTGGAAATCGCCGCTGGCCCCTTCGTGATCTATCAGGGCAGCCACGGCGACCGTGGGGCGATGCGGGCCGATGTGATCCTGCCCGCCGCCGCCTATACGGAAGAAAACGCCCTGTTCGTCAACACCGAAGGTCGGCCGCAACTGGCGTTCCGCGCCGGTTTCGCGCCGGGCGAGGCCAAGGAGAACTGGGCGATCCTGCGGGCGGTCTCGGCCGAACTGGGGCAGACCTTGCCTTGGGACAGTCTGGCAGCCCTGCGCCGGGCGCTTATCGCCGCCCACCCGCATCTGGGGGCGGTGGACGTGGTGCCGGAAAACCGGTGGCAACCGCTGCCGCTGCGCGCCCCGGCGGATGCCGATTTCCGCAATGCGATCAAGGATTTCTACCTGACCAACCCGATTGCCCGTGCCAGCGCCGTGATGGCCGAACTGTCGGCCAACCATGCCGCGCGGGCCAAGACCCAGATGGCGGCGGAGTAACCGATGCAAGCCAGCCGCAGCCTTGCCGCGACCCTGATCACCGCCCTGGCGGTCAGTGGCTGCGCGCAAACCGCGGATGTGACGCAGGGCGATTTCGCGCCCGGCTATGACGGGATCGAGACCATCCTGCTGGACGGCGATCTGGTCAACTTTCGTGTCGCCATGAAAGGCGCGCGCGACAACGAGGATGTGGCCGCCTACGCACGCTGTGCGGCGGCGCAATACGCCCTGATCCGCGGTTTCGGCTTCGCGCGGCATGTGCGGACCAACGTGGCGAAATCAGGGGACGTTTGGCGCGGCGATGCGGTCTATACCATATCGCCGGCGCTGCCTCGCGGGCTAAAAACCATCGACGCCGAAGTGACGGTGCGCGATTGCGGCGCCCAGGGGATACCGACGGTATGAGGAATGTGAGGCACCATGGCTGAGTTTTTCCAGACGGGCTTGGGGACGGCGCTGCTGATCGCGGCGCAAAGCATGCTGGTCGTCACCTTCGTGATGGTCAGCCTGCTGTTCCTGGTCTATGGCGACCGCAAGATCTGGGCGGCGGTGCAGATGCGGCGCGGGCCGAACGTGGTGGGGCCCTGGGGCATCCTGCAAACCGTGGCCGACGCGCTGAAATACGTGGTCAAGGAAATCGTCATCCCGGCAGGCGCCGACCGTCCGGTGTTCTTTCTGGCACCGATGCTGTCTTTCGTGCTGGCGGTGCTGGCCTGGGCGGTCATTCCGTTCAATCAGGGCTGGGTGCTGTCGGATATCAACGTGGCCCTGCTGTTCGTGTTCGCCGTCTCCTCCTTGGAGGTTTACGGCGTGATCATGGGCGGCTGGGCTTCGAACTCGAAATACCCGTTCCTTGGCAGCTTGCGGTCGGCGGCGCAGATGATCTCCTACGAAGTGTCGTTGGGGCTGATCATCATCGGCATCATCATCTCGACCGGTTCGATGAACTTCTCGGCGATTGTCGAGGCGCAGAAGGGGTCTTTGGGCCTGTTGAACTGGTATTGGCTGCCGCATCTGCCGATGGTGGTGCTGTTCTTCATCAGCGCATTGGCCGAAACCAACCGCCCGCCATTCGATCTGCCGGAGGCGGAATCCGAACTGGTGGCGGGGTTCATGGTCGAGTATTCCTCGACCCCCTACCTTCTGTTCATGGCCGGCGAATACATCGCCATCTTCCTGATGTGCGCGCTGATGAGCCTGCTGTTCTTCGGCGGCTGGCTGTCACCGATCCCCGGCCTGCCCGACAGCTCGCTGTGGATGGTCGGCAAGATGGCGTTCTTCTTCTTCCTGTTCGCCATGGTGAAGGCCATCGTGCCGCGCTACCGCTATGACCAGTTGATGCGGATCGGCTGGAAGGTGTTCCTGCCGCTCAGCCTCGCCTGGGTGGTGATCGTGGCGTTCCTGGCGAAATTCGGCGTGATGGGCGGGCTTTGGGCACGCTGGACGGTGGGGGGTTAATGGGAATGTTTTCCCCAGCCTTTGCAACGCCCACGCTGCTCTTCGCCGCATCGCTCCAACTTGTGCCGACAAGTGCTGCGGCACAGAATGATGGCCTGACATTGCGGAGTTTAGTTTTGGCGCGGTGTGGCGCAGAACTCGCATCGTATGAAGAAACAGTTCCGGCAGGCATTTCGATTTTTCAGGGCCGAGGAGGCGAGTTTGAACTCGACCCCTCGCGGGAATCCATAAACCAAGTTGGTGCGTGGCTAAGTACCGTGTATCCGCTGCTTGATGCCTTCCTAATTGGGAAGGCACCGTTACGGCCGGAGCAGCGACGCGATGTAGCTTCGAGCCTTGGTCGGGCACTCGACCTAACCCGTTGCTTAATGCCCAGTTCGGCACAATTGGACGTTTACAAGATGGACGGTCCTCCGGATGCGGCCGAAATTATACAGTCGGCTGAATGCTATATCCCTCGTGCGAATATTGTTTATGAGGCGATGCTTACCGACATGGGTGCGACCGAGTTGCGTGCCTTAAGAGAAGAACAGTCGAAAGCTGCATCGGCATGCGCTAGTGAGGACTTGCAATGAGCAACATCGACTACGGCCGCGCCGTCAAGTATTTCCTGATGTGGGATTTCATCAAGGGCTTCGGCCTGGGGATGAAGTATTTCCTGGCGCCGAAGGACACGCTGAACTACCCGCACGAGAAGGGCAAACTCAGCCCGCGGTTCCGCGGCGAACACGCGCTGCGCCGCTATCCCAATGGCGAGGAACGCTGCATCGCCTGCAAGCTGTGCGAGGCGATCTGCCCGGCGCAGGCCATCACCATCGACGCCGAACCGCGTGCCGATGGCAGCAGGCGGACCACCCGCTATGACATCGACATGACCAAATGCATCTACTGCGGCTTCTGTCAGGAAGCCTGCCCGGTGGATGCCATCGTCGAAGGCCCGAACTTCGAATTCTCGACCGAGACCCGCGAGGAGCTGTTCTACAACAAGGAAAAGCTGCTGGCCAACGGCGCGCAATGGGAAGCCGAGATCGCCCGCAACCTTGAAATGGACGCGCCCTACAGATGAACGATGCATTCAACCAGATCTTCCGCCAGATGTTCGAGCAGGGTCAGCAGATGGCCAAGGCCTTCGCCCCGGCGCTGGAAGGCTTTGACGTCAAGGGCTTCGAAAAGCTGTTCCCGACCATGCCCAAGGAAATGCTGGAGGCGTGGTTCGGCAAGACCTTCAACCCCGAAGGCCTCGACGCGCGCACCCGCCTTCTGGTGACCATCGCCGCGCTGACCGTGCTGGGGGCGCAGGCCGATGCGCAGTTGCGGCTGACCATCCGGCAGGCACTGACCGCCGGCGCCACCAAGCGCGAGGTGGCGGAAGTGATCTGGCAGATGAGCATGTTCGGCGGCCTTCCCGCCATGCAGAAGGCGCTGGAAATCGCCCAGGGCGTATTCAGCGAAACCGAGGAGGACAAGGCATGAACGTTGCGGACTACGCCTTTTACCTGTTTGCCTTCGTCACCCTGACTTCGGCGCTGCTGGTCACGGTGTCGCGCAACCCGGTCCATTCGGTGCTGTGGCTGATCCTGGCCTTCATCTCGACCGCTGGCCTCTTCGTGCTCTTGGGCGCCGAGTTCGTGGCGATGCTGTTGATGATCGTCTATGTCGGCGCTGTGGCGGTGCTGTTCCTGTTCGTGGTGATGATGCTCGACATCGACTTTGCCGCCCTTCGGGGCAAGATGACGCGCTATTTGCCGATCGGGCTGGCCTTCGGGGTGGTGTTGCTCTTGGAATTCAGCATGGCGCTGTTTGTCTGGGTGCAGGCCGACGGCGCGGTGGCGATGCGGCAGGCGGTGGCGCCCGATCCGGGCCAGGTGGAAAACACCCGGGCGCTGGGGCTGTTGATCTATGACAAGTATATCTACCTGTTCCAGGCCGCCGGGCTGATCCTTCTGGTGGCGATGATCGGGGCGATCCTGCTGACGCTGCGGCACCGCAAGGACATCAAGCGGCAGAACGTGCTGCACCAGATGTGGCGCGACCCGGCCAAGACCATGGAAATCAAGGACATCAAACCGGGGCAGGGGCTGTGAAAACACTTGCCGCCCTTGCTGTTGCACTGATGGCCGCCACCCCGGCACTGGCCTGCTCGCCCATGCCGGTGGTGGCTTCGGCCACGCCGATGCGCGGCGAGGGCTGTGCGATTGCCTATAACCTGTCGGAATACCGCACGGTGGGTCTGGGCAGCATCCGCGATCTGGGGCATGGCTTCCTGAGCCAGGTGGCCTTTGACGGCACCGCCTGTGGCGCAGAGGAAAATCTGGTGGTGCTGGATTGCAACGCAGGCCTTGCCGCCGTGGCCGGGCCGACGCGCTGGAGCCTGATGGACCTTGAAGGCACCAAGACTGCGGCGGCGCTTCTGGAAGATCAGGTGGCGGCGGCGGTGCAGGCCGGGGATGGCTCGCTTGACGCGGTGGCGGCGCTGGCGACCAAGGCCGGGATGCCCGACCTGCTGCGGATCAAGGCCGATGCCGCGATCAATCTGAACGGCCAGAAGCTGCCCTTGCGCTGTGGCTGCACGACCTACTACCCCGATCTGAAACCGGCGGGCTGACAAGACGCCGGCCTTGCCGGGGACAAGAACAACAACGGGCCACGCCCGGAGGGACTGAGAAATGGTGGGACTGGAACATTACCTGACGGTCGCGGCGGTGCTGTTCGTCATCGGCATCTTCGGCATTTTCCTGAACCGGAAGAATGTCATCGTCATCCTGATGTCGATCGAGCTGATGCTGCTGGCGGTGAACATCAACATGGTGGCGTTCTCGGCGCATCTGGGCGATCTGGTCGGGCAGGTGTTCACCCTGTTCGTGCTGACGGTGGCGGCGGCCGAAGCGGCGATCGGCCTTGCGATCCTGGTCAGCTTCTTCCGCACCCGCGGCACCATCGACGTCGAAGACGCCAACGTGATGAAGGGCTGACCTCATGGCAATGATCATCCTGCTTGCGCCGCTGATCGGCGCGCTGATCTGCGGCTTCGGCTGGCGCATCCTTGGCGAGAAAACCGCCACCGTCCTGACCACCGCCACGGTGTTCCTGTCGGCGCTGCTGTCCTGGATCATCTTTCTGACTTTCGAAGGCCCGACCCAGCACATCCACATCCTGAACTGGATCCAGTCTGGCAGTCTGGATGTCGAATGGGCGATCCGGCTGGACCGGCTGACCGCGATCATGCTGGTGGTGGTGAACACGGTGTCGGCGCTGGTGCACCTTTATTCCTTTGGCTACATGGCACATGACGAGAACTGGGAGCCGAAGCAGGCCTACAAGGCGCGGTTCTTTGCCTATCTGTCGTTCTTCACCT
The DNA here is from genome assembly GCF_000176015.1 of Rhodobacter ferrooxidans. Lineage (GTDB taxonomy): Bacteria > Pseudomonadota > Alphaproteobacteria > Rhodobacterales > Rhodobacteraceae > Pseudorhodobacter_B > Pseudorhodobacter_B ferrooxidans. The sequence goes on from NZ_ACYY01000003.1 coordinate 199,807, forward strand.
TCTCGATGCTGGCGCTGGTGACCGCCGACAACCTGGTGCAGATGTTCTTCGGCTGGGAAGGCGTGGGCGTCGCCTCTTATTTGCTGATCGGCTTCTATTACAAGAAACCGAGCGCCAATGCCGCGGCGATCAAGGCTTTCGTGGTCAACCGGGTGGGGGACTTCGGCTTTTCGCTGGGGATTTTCGCGCTGTTCTTCCTCACGGACAGCATCCGCTTCGATGATGTGTTCGCCGCAGCGCCGGTGCTGGCGCAGACCAACCTGAGTTTCCTGTGGACCGAGTGGAATGCCGCCAATCTGATCGGGGTGTTGCTGTTCATCGGCGCCATGGGCAAATCGGCGCAACTGTTCCTGCACACCTGGCTGCCCGACGCCATGGAAGGCCCGACGCCGGTTTCGGCGCTGATCCATGCCGCGACCATGGTCACCGCCGGGGTGTTTCTGGTCTGCCGGATGTCGCCGCTTTACGAATACGCGCCCGATGCCAAGACCATGATCGTCGTCGTCGGTGCCGCCACCGCGTTCTTTGCCGCCACGGTGGGTCTGGTACAGAACGACATCAAGCGGGTGATCGCCTATTCGACCTGCTCGCAGCTTGGCTACATGTTCGTGGCGGCAGGCGTTGGGGTCTATTCGGTGGCGATGTTCCATCTGTTCACCCACGCCTTCTTCAAGGCGATGCTGTTCCTTGGCGCAGGCTCGGTGATCACCGCGATGCACCACGAACAGGACATGCGCAATTACGGCGGCTTGCGGAAAAAGATCCCGCTGACCTTTGCCGCGATGCTGATCGGCACTCTGGCGATCACCGGGGTGGGCATCCCGTTCACCCATATCGGTTTCGCCGGTTTCCTGTCGAAGGACGCGGTGATCGAGTCTGCCTATGTCGGCTCGCAACCGGCGTTCTGGGCGCTGGTGGTGGCGGCCTTCATGACCAGCTTCTATTCCTGGCGGCTGATGTTCATGACCTTCTGGGGCAAGCCGCGCGGCGATCATCACGCACATGAGCACGCGCATGAAAGCCCGAAGACCATGCTGATCCCGCTGGGCGTGCTGGCGCTGGGGGCGACGTTCTCGGGGATGGTGTGGTATAATTCCTTCTTCGGCAACGAAGAGACCATGCGCAACTGGTTCGGCATGGAAGCCGCCCAGCACGAAGCCGCGGGCGAGGCGGTCAGCCACGAGGCGACCGCCGCCGAAACCGAAGCTCCCGCCGCCGCCGCCGATACCGCCGCGACCGAGGCGCCCGCTGTAGTGGCTGATACCGCCACAGCCGAACCCGCAGCCCATGCGCCGCAGGGCGGCATCTTCATCGGCCCGGACAACCATGTGCTGCACGAGGCGCATCTTGTGCCGGAATGGGTGAAACTGGCGCCCTTCGTGGCCATGCTGGCGGGCTTGGGTCTGGCGTTCTGGATGTATGTCACCTCGCCGCAACTGCCGGGGATGCTGGCGCGCGGGATGCGGCCGATCTACCTGTTCCTGCTGAACAAATGGTATTTCGACGAGCTGTATGACGCGATCTTCGTGCGCCCGGCCAAGGCGATCGGCCGCTTCCTGTGGAAGCAGGGTGATGGCAGCCTGATCGACGGCACCATCAACGGCGTGGCCCTTGGCCTTATTCCGATGCTGACCCGGCTCGCCGGTCGGGCGCAGTCCGGTTACATCTTTCACTACGCTTTCGCCATGGTGGCGGGGATTGTGGTCCTCGTCACCTGGATGGTGCTGGCAGGGGGCGCGCAGTAATGGAAAACCTGCTTTCCATCATCACTTTCCTGCCGCTGGTGGCGGCGACCATTCTGGCGCTGTTCCTGCGTGGCGACGATGCGGCAGCGCAGCGCAATGCCAAATGGCTGGCGCTGGTCGCCACTTCGGCCACCTTCATCCTGTCGCTGTTCCTGCTGGCGGGGTTCGACCCCGCCGATACCGGGATGCAGTTTCTGGAGGATTACGACTGGATCGTCGGCCTGCATTACAAGATGGGCGTCGATGGCATCTCGGTGTTGTTCGTGCTGCTGACCACCTTCCTGATGCCGATCACCATCGCCGCCTGCTGGCCGGTCGAGGTGCGGGTGAAGGAATACATGATCGCCTTTCTGGTGCTGGAAACCCTGATGATCGGGGTGTTCACCGCACTGGATCTGGTGCTGTTCTACCTGTTCTTCGAGGCCGGCCTGATCCCGATGTTCCTGATCATCGGCATCTGGGGCGGCAAGGAGCGGATCTACGCCGCCTTCAAGTTCTTCCTTTATACCTTCCTCGGCTCGGTCTTGATGCTGGTGGCGATGATCGTGATGTATGTGCAGGCGGGCACCACCGACATGGTGGCGCTGATGCAGTTCGACTTCGCGCATGAAACGCTGGGGATCGGCGGCTTCCAGATCGTCGGCGGCTTGCAGACGCTGCTGTTCCTGGCGTTCTTCGCCAGTTTCGCGGTGAAGATCCCGATGTGGCCGGTGCACACCTGGTTGCCCGATGCCCACGTGCAGGCGCCCACCGCAGGCTCGGTGATCCTGGCTGCGGTGATGCTGAAGATGGGCGGCTATGGCCTGCTGCGCTTCAGCCTGCCGATGTTCCCTGTGGGCGCCGAGGTGCTGGGGCCGCTGGTGCTGTGGATGAGCGTGATTGCCATTGTTTACACCAGTCTGGTGGCGCTGGCGCAATCGGACATGAAAAAGCTGATCGCCTATTCGTCGGTGGCCCATATGGGCTTTGTGACCATGGGCATCTTTGCGGTGAACCAGCAGGGCGTCGATGGCGCGATCTTCCAGATGCTGTCGCACGGCTTCATCTCGGGCGCGCTGTTTTTGATCGTCGGGGTGATCTATGACCGGATGCACACCCGCGAGATCGACGCCTATGGTGGTCTGGTCAACCGGATGCCGGTCTATGCGCTGATCTTCATGTTCTTCACCATGGCCAACGTCGGGCTGCCGGGCACCTCGGGGTTCGTGGGCGAGTTTCTGACGCTGGTCGGCATCTTCCAGGTCAACACCTGGGTGGCGGCGGTGGCGACCACCGGGGTGATCCTGTCGGCGGCCTATGCGCTGTGGCTGTATCGCCGGGTGGTATTCGGCGACCTGATCAAGGAAGCGCTGAAAACCATCACCGACATGACCGGCCGCGAGCGGGCGATCTTTGCGCCGCTGGTGGTGATGACGTTGCTGCTGGGGGTCTATCCCAGCCTTGTCACCGATCTGATCGGGCCGTCGGTGGGTGCGCTGGTCGCTGACTATCATACTGCGCCTGGTGTCTCCGACGCCGCAGCGCAGGTCACGAATTGAGGGACGCACAATGACTTACGTCGATTTCACCACCGTCCTTCCCGAAGTGATCCTGGCGCTGTTTGCCATGCTGGCGCTGCTGTTCGGTGCCTTCACCAGCAAGGACGCCACCACGACGCTGCTGACCTGGGTGACGGCGGCGTTGTTCACCGGCCTTGCGATCTGGATTGGTGCTGCGGGCAGTGGCGAGCACATGGCCTTTGGCGGCATGTTCAACGACGACCCGTTTGCCCGCTTTGCCAAGGTGACGATCCTGCTTTCCGCCGCCGCCGTGCTGGTGATGAGCCAGGACTACCTGCGCCGCCGCAATCTGGCGCGGTTCGAATACCCGATCCTGATCGCGCTGTCGGTGGTCGGCATGATGATGATGGTGTCGGCGGGCGACCTGATGGCGCTGTATATGGGCCTCGAATTGCAATCGCTGGCGCTTTACGTCATCGCCAGCCTGCGCCGCGACAGCCCGAAATCGACCGAGGCCGGGTTGAAGTATTTCGTGCTTGGCTCGCTGTCGTCGGGGCTGTTCCTGTATGGTGCCTCGCTGACCTATGGCTTTGCCGGCACCACGCTGTTCTCGGGCATCTTGCGGTCGGTGGCGAATGGCGTGCCGCTGGGGCTGCTGTTCGGGCTGGTGTTCATGCTGGCGGGGCTGGCGTTCAAGGTCTCGGCGGCACCGTTCCACATGTGGACGCCTGACGTTTACGAAGGTGCGCCCACGCCGGTGACGGCGATCTTTGCCACCGCCCCCAAGGTGGCGGCGATGGCGCTGATCGCGCGGCTGGTGCATGACGCCTTTGGCAGCATCCCGGGCGACTGGGGGCAGGTGATTGCGGGCCTCTCGGTGGCCTCGATGTTCATCGGTGCCATCGGCGCCATCGGCCAGCGCGACCTGAAGCGGCTGATGGCCTATTCCTCGATCGCCCATATGGGGTTCGCGCTGATCGGGCTGGCGGCGGCAACGGCGCTTGGTGTGCAGGCGACGATGATCTACATGGCGATCTACGTCACGATGAACATCGGCACCTTCGCCTTCATCCTGTCGCTGGAGCGGGACGGCGCCCCGGTCACCAGCATCGACAGCCTGAACATGTTCTCGAAAACCGCGCCGTTGAAGGCGCTGGCGGTGATGGTGCTGTTTGTCAGCATGGCCGGTCTGCCGCCGATGCTGGGGTTCTTTGCCAAGTTCTATGTGCTGAAAGCCGCGATCAACGCCGACATGACCTGGCTGGCGATTGCCGGGGTGCTGGCCTCGGTGATCGGCGCGTTCTACTACCTGCGCATCGTCTATGTGATGTATTTCGGCAAGGAAACCGAAGGCGTCGGCAGCCGGATGGTGCCGGTGCAATGGCTGATGCTGATGGGGTCTGCGGTGATCATGGTGGCGGGGATCATCAACCTGTTCGGCATCGACCCGATTGCCGCCGTGGCAGCCGAAGCTCTTGTCCGTTAAGGCAAGCTGGCCCGAGGGCGTCGCCCGGCATGTGCTGGCATCGGTTGACAGCACCTCGGCGCAGGCGGCTCGGCTGGCCGCTGCCGGGCTGACCTCGCCGGCCTGGGTGCTTGCGGGCGAGCAGACCGCGGGCAAGGGCAGGCGGGGCAGGCCCTGGGCCAGCCCGCGCGGCAACTTTTATGCCTCGCTGGTGATGCAGCCTGCGGAACCGCCCGAGCAGGTGGCCTTGCGGTCCTTTGCCGCCGCACTGGCGCTGCGCGAGGCGCTGGTGGGGCTGACCGGCCTGCCGCAGGTGTTTGCGCTGAAATGGCCGAATGACGTGCTGCTGAACGGCGGCAAGCTGGCGGGGATCTTGCTGGAATCCACCGGCGCCAACGGGCGGTTGGGCAATCTGGTGATCGGCATCGGCGTCAATCTGACGACCGCCCCCGATCCTGCGGAGGTGGAACCGGGGGCGGTAACCCCGGTCAGCTTGCTGGCCGAAACCGGGCTGCGCATCACGCCCGAAGCCTTCCTTGATGCCCTCGCCCCGGCCTATGCGCGGTGGGAGGCGGTGTTCACCACCTACGGTTTCGCCCCCCTGCGCGACGAATGGCTGCGGCATGCCGCCCGGCTTGGCCAAACCATCCGCGCCCGCACTGGCACCCAGACCCGGACGGGTATATTTGAAACCGTGGACGCCACCGGCGCGCTGGTGCTGACCACGCCCGAGGGGCGGGTGGCCATTCCGGCCGCCGAGGTGTTTTTCTGAAAGGGCGCGCCATGCTTCTGGCCATCGACTGCGGCAATACCAACACGGTGTTCTCGATCTGGGACGGCGCGCGGTTTCTGGCGACCTGGCGCATTGCCACCGACCACAAACGCACGGCGGATGAATATTTCGTCTGGTTCAGCAGCCTGCTGATGCTGACGAAAACCGAGGCGAAGATCACCGAGGCCATCATCTCCTCGACGGTGCCGCGGGTGGTGTTCAACCTGCGGGTGCTGTGCAACCGCTACTTCGACTGCCGACCCCTGGTGGTGGGCAAGCCGGAATGCCGGCTGCCGGTGGCGCCGCGGGTGGATCAGGGCACCACGGTCGGGCCGGACCGGCTGGTGAACACCGTGGCGGGCTTTGCGCGGCATGGCGGCGACCTGATCGTGGTCGATTTCGGCACCGCCACCACCTTTGACGTGGTCGATACCGACGGCGCCTATATCGGCGGCGTCATCGCCCCCGGCGTCAACCTGTCGCTGGAGGCGCTGCACATGGCCGCCGCCGCCCTGCCGCATGTCGATATCTCGAAACCGGCGCGCACCATCGGCACGAATACGGTGGCCTGCATGCAGTCGGGCGTGTATTGGGGCTACATCGGCCTTGTCGAAGGCATCGTGCGCCAGATCAAGCTGGAGCGTGACCGCCCGATGAAGGTCATCGCCACCGGCGGGCTGGCCCCGCTGTTTGCGCAGGACACAACGCTATTTGATGCTGTCGAGGACGATCTGACCATGCAGGGTCTCGTGCTTGTCAGCCAACTGAACATGACCGAACAAGGACTCTGAACCCATGGCCACCAACCGCCTGATCTTCCTTCCCCTCGGCGGCGCGGGGGAGATTGGCATGAACTGCTATGTCTACGGCTACGGGCCGGAAGACAAGGAACGCCTGATCGTCGTCGATCTGGGGATCACCTTCCCCGATATGGACAGCACCCCCGGTGTCGATGTCATCATGCCCGATCTGGCCTGGCTGACCGCCCGGCGCGACCGGATCGAGGCGATCTTCATCACCCACGCCCACGAGGACCACATCGGCGCGCTGGCGCATCTGTGGCCGCAACTGAAATCGAAGATCTACGCCCGCCGCTTCACCGCCACCATTGGCCGGATGAAGCTGGAAGAGGCGGGCCATCCCGTTGAGGCGATCACCGTGGTCGAGCCGCGGCCTGCGGTGGTGACGGCGGGGCCGTTCAAGGTGCAGTTCGTGCCGGTGGCGCATTCGATCCCGGAATCGGCGGCGCTGATCATCGACACGCCTGCCGGGCGCATCGTGCATTCGGGCGATTTCAAGCTGGACGCCACGCCGATCGTCGGCGAGCCGTGGAGCCCGGAGGCTTTCGCCGCCATCGCCGCCGAACGCCCGGTGAAGGCGCTGATGTGCGATTCGACCAACGTGTTTTCGGCCAATCCGGGCCGGTCCGAAGCCTCGATCCGCGAGCCGATCCGCGACCTGATCAAGGGCGCGCGCGGCATGGTGGTGGCGACCACGTTTGCCTCCAACGTCGCGCGGCTGAAAACGCTGGCCGAGGCGGCACGGGCGGCGGACCGCTCGGTCTGCCTGTTGGGCCGGGCGATGCAGCGGATGGTCAAGGCCGCGCAGGATTCCGGCGTGCTGACCGATTTCCCGCCGCTGATCCCGCCGGAACAGGCGGTCGATGTGCCGCGCGGCAACCTGATGCTGATCGTCACCGGCAGCCAGGGCGAGCGGCGCGCCGCCACTGCCCAGCTTTCGCGCGGCAAGTATCTGGGGCTGGAGATGAAAGAGGGCGACACCTTCCTGTTCTCGTCGAAAACCATTCCCGGCAACGAGCGCGGCGTCATCAGCATCATGAACGCCTTTTCGGAAATGGGCGTCGATGTGGTCGATGACCCGTCGGGCAAGTATCACGTTTCCGGCCACGCCAACCGGCCCGACATGCAGACGCTGCACCGCATCCTGAAGCCGGAAATGCTGCTGCCGATGCATGGCGAGCACCGGCACTTGCGCGAGCATTGTCGGCTGGCCGAGGCGGGCGGCATTGCCTCGGAAGTGGCGACCAACGGCATGATGATCGACCTGACGGGCGACGAGCCGGAGGTGGCGGAATACATCGAAACCGGGCGGATCTATCTGGACGGCTCGGTGCTGATCGGGGCGCGCGACGGCGTGGTGCGCGACCGCATCCGCATGGCGCTGAACGGTCATGCGCTGATCACCGTGCTCTTGGACGAAAGCAACGCGGCCCTGGGCGATGCCTGGGTCGAGCTGATGGGCCTGCCGCAGACCGGCAAGCGCGGCGGCAGTCTGGCCGAGGCGATCGAGGAGGAACTGGGCGAGTTTCTGGCCGGTGCACCTGCCAAGGTGATGCGCGACGACGAGAAGCTGGACGAGGCGATCCGGCGCATCGCGCGGCAGGTGGCGATGGAAGAGATCGGCAAGAAGCCCGAGGTGACGGTGGTGGTCAGCCGGTTGATGGAAAGCTGATCTTATTGATATCGCAATGAAAAAGGGGCGCGGTTGCGCCCCTTTCCGTTTGTCTGAAGGCGGGGTCAGCTTTCGCTGCTGTCAGCCGGTTCTTCGGCTTCCGGCGCGTCATGCGACTCGTCTTGCGGCGCGTCCGCGATTTTGAAGCTGCGCAGGATGAAATCGGGCACATGGTCGCCCATGCCCAGCACCCGCTCGCCGCGGTCTTCCCGGCGATAGTCGCGGCGCGGTTCGTCCCGACGCGGTTCATCGCGACGCGGCTCATCCCGGCGCGGTTCGCTGCGGCGCGGTTCCGAGCGACGCTCTTCACGCGGGGCTTGCGGGGCGCGTTCTTCGCGGACGGGTTGCGGCGCGGCTTCGGCTTCGACCACCGGGGCTGCTGCCTCGCTTGCCGCGGGGCGGCGCTCGTCGCGTTCACGGGCCGGACCACGATCACGGCTGGAGGACGAGCGGCTGCGGCTGGACGAAGATTTGCCATCGCGCCCCCCCTCACGCGGGGCGGGGGCCTCGCCGGCATCGGCCAGCACGAAGCCTTCGGGCAGGCTGCCGCGCGGGATCGGCTGTTTCACCAGATGTTCGATGGCGGCCAGATACTTGTCGTCATAGGGCGTGGCGATGGTGAAGGCCTTGCCCTTGCGCCCGGCGCGACCGGTGCGGCCGATGCGGTGGACGTAATCTTCCGGGTGGCTGGGCACGTCGAAGTTGAACACATGGCTGACGGCCGGAATGTCCAGACCGCGCGCCGCCACATCCGAGGCGACCAAGAGATGCACCGTGCCATCGCGGAAGCCGTCCAGCGTGCGGGTGCGCACCGACTGGTCCAGGTCGCCATGGATCGGCGAGGCGTTGAACCCGTGCTGTTTCAAGGACTTCGACACCACATCCACATCCATCTTGCGGTTGCAGAAGATGATGGCGTTGGTGCAGGCCTCGCCCTCGGCCCGGATCAGCGCCCGCAACACGGCGCGCTTGTCGGCAAAGCTGCGGTCCTTGCGGGTCGGCGTGATCTGGATCAGCGCCTGTTCGATGGTTTCGGAGGACGTGGCCTGCCGGGCCACCTCGATCTTCACGGCGTTCGACAGGAAAGTGTTGGTGATCCGCTCGATTTCCGGTGCCATGGTGGCGGAATAGAAGAAGGTCTGGCGGGTGAACGGCGTCAGGCTGAAGATGCGTTCGATATCGGGGATGAAGCCCATGTCGAGCATGCGGTCGGCCTCGTCCACCACCATGATCTGCACGCCGGTCAGCAGAAGCTTGCCGCGTTCGTGATGGTCCAGCAGGCGGCCGGGGGTGGCGATCAGCACGTCAACACCGCGGTCGATCAGCTTGTCCTGCTCGCCAAACGACACGCCACCGATCAGCAAGGCCTTGGTCAGCTTGGAGTATTTGGCATAGGTCTCGAAATTTTCGGCCACCTGTGCCGCCAGCTCGCGGGTCGGGCACAGCACAAGGCTGCGCGGCATCCGGGCCTTGGCACGGCCTTGCCCCAGCAGGGTGATCATCGGCAGCACGAAGCTTGCGGTCTTGCCGGTGCCGGTCTGGGCGATGCCCAACACGTCACGCCCGGCCAGCGCATGCGGAATGGCCTGTGCCTGGATCGGGGTGGGGGTTTCGTAGCCGGCTTCCAGCACGGCTTGCAGCACGCGCGGGTCCAGCGCGAGGTCGGAGAATTTGGTCATGGGCGTCCTGTGGATGCGGTATCGGACCGCAGAAGGGTAAGGGACGCTGATTATCCGGGCGTCCCGGCGTCATATCCCCAAAGGGATGCCAAGGGGATTAGAGGAAATTCCCTGAAAGGTCAAGGATGCGGCGATGCGGCGCAGCCGGGATTGCACGGAATTACCCGCCGTAATTGACCACCTGCTTGTAGTCGAACATCGCCTCCAGCGTCGGCTTGACCACGCGGAAAAACGGCGACAGGTCGAAATCGCGCGGCGTGTAAAGCGAGTAGTGGCGGATGTGTTCGATCTCTTCGGCGGCATGGCTGTCGCCGTTGGCGGCAGGCCGCGGCAGGATCGGGTAGCGCACGCTTTGGAACGCCTCGGCAATCAGGCTGGAGCAGATGGCGCGGGTCGGGTCGCCTGACCCCAGCGCCAGCATCCGGCGGCGGAACCGCTGCGGCACCGGCGGGGTGGGCAACAGGTAACGTGCCAGATCTATGACGTTTTTCAGATCATAGTGCTTGCCGATGGAGCCGCGCATGAAGCCGATCACCTTGGCCATATCCTCGGGCGACAGGCCGACGGGGCGGCAGATCCGGGTGTTCAGATGCTGATAGGCCGAGACCGGCACCGCCCGCACCCCGGCTTGCAGATCGGCCTCGATCAGTTCCTGATCCGCCGGGCCGCCGGTAAAGAACGCCGCATGCGACCAGGTGGAATGGGTCAGATACTTGATCGCCGCCGAGATGCGCTTGTCGCCTTCAACCAGCAGCACGTCGCCGGGTTTCAGATTGGCCCGCAGCGCCTTTGGTGCGGTGACGGCAAACGGCACATAGCCCGGCGTCTGCTTTTCCAGAAAGCGCGCCAGCCCCGCCCCCAGCGCCGCATTGAACCGGTTCATCTGCCCGCTCCCGGTGGTGTCCTTGCCAAAGCATAGACCGGCCACCCGGATCGGCAATTCACCACTGCGTCACACCATCATTTCCTTGGTGGCGGTCAGCTTGACCTCGGGGTAGTCGCGCCCCACCCGGTCGATATCCCATTGCAGGCGCGTCAGGAACACCACGTCGCCGTCGCTGTCATGGGCGATATGGCCCTTGTTGACGTTGATGAATTTCTCGACCTCGGGTTTCGGCCCGGCCACCCAGCGGGCCGAGGTGAAATGGCTGCCCTCGAACCGGACGGGCAGTGAATATTCCTGCTCGATCCGGCTGGCCAGCACTTCGAATTGCAAGGCGCCCACGACGCCGACGATGTAGCCAGAGCCGATCATCGGCTTGAACACCTTGGCAGCACCTTCCTCGGCAAACTGCATCAGCGCCTTTTCCAGATGCTTGGCCTTCATCGGGTCCATCGCCCGCACCCCTTGCAGCAGTTCCGGCGCGAAACTGGGGATGCCGGTGAAATGCAGGCTTTCGCCTTCGGTCAGCGCATCACCGATGCGCAACTGGCCGTGGTTGGGGATGCCGATGATATCGCCAGCCCAGGCTTCCTCGGCCAGTTCGCGGTCGGCGGCCAGGAACATCACCGGGTTGGAAACCGCCATCGGTTTCCTGGTGCGCACATGCAGCATCTTCATGCCGCGGGTGAAGTGCCCCGAGGCAAGGCGCACAAAGGCCACCCGGTCGCGGTGCTTGGCGTCCATGTTGGCCTGCACCTTGAACACGAAACCGGTCACGGCGGTTTCCTCGGGGGCCACCTGCCGCTCGCGCGCCTTTTGCACCTGCGGCTCTGGGCCGTATTCGCCCATGCCGTCCATCAACTCCTTCACCCCGAACGAGTTGATGGCCGAGCCGAACCAGATCGGCGTCAGATGGCCTTCCAGAAACGACTGGCGGTTGAATTTCGGCAGCAATGCCTCGACCATCTCCAGGTCTTCCAGCAGCTTGGCCAGCAGGTCCGCCGGGATGTGTTCGGCCAGCTTCGGGTCGGAAAGCCCATTGATCGCAATGGTTTCCGCCACGCGGTTGCGGTCGGCGCGGTCCATCAGCTCCAGCCGGTCATGCAGGATGTCATAGCAGCCGATGAACTCGCGGCCCATGCCGATCGGCCAGCTTGCCGGGGCCACGTCGATCGCCAGATTGCTTTGAATCTCGTCGATGATGGTAAAGGTGTCGCGGCTTTCGCGGTCCATCTTGTTGCAGAAAGTCAGGATCGGCAGATCGCGCAACCGGCAAACCTCAAAGAGCTTGCGGGTCTGGCTTTCCACGCCCTTGGCGCCGTCGATCACCATGATGGCGGCATCGACGGCGGTCAGGGTGCGATAGGTATCCTCGGAAAAATCGCTGTGGCCGGGGGTATCGACCAGATTGAAGCGATACTGCCGGAAGTCGAACGACATGGCGGAAGCGGAGACCGAGATGCCCCGGTCCGCCTCGATCTTCATGAAATCCGACCGCGTGCGCCGCGCTTCGCCCTTGGCCCGCACCTGACCCGCCATCTGGATCGCGCCACCGAACAGCAGGAACTTTTCGGTCAGCGTGGTTTTGCCGGCGTCGGGGTGCGAGATGATCGCGAAGGTCCGGCGGCGGGCGATTTCGGGCGAAAGGGGGGGGCGATTGTCCAGCATGCGGCGCGTTTATCGCAAGCGGGCGGCTTCGTAAACCACTCAGGCTTTCGGGCGCCTTGTGGCGGCAATATGCGCCAGCGCCTGCCCCCCGGCCTCGGTGCCGAAATGCTGCGGCTGCGCCAGACCCGGAAACCGCGCCTGCACTTCGGCGGCAAGCTCGGCGGGCAGGCGGGCAAGCGTGGCCTCGTTCACCATCAGACTTTCGGCGGGGATCCCCTCGGCATAGATGATCTCGTGGCGGTCGAACACCAGACTGAAGTAATCGACAAAGCCGCCGTCGCGGATGTAGATCGTCTCGCCATTCACCAGATGCCGGGCCTGCACCAGCAGTTCGGCGGTGGGCAGGCCGGGGCTGCGGTCGCGCTGGTAGAGGAACATCCGGTGATGCTGGCTGACGATCAGATCACCTTCGTTGCCCAACACCCCCTTGCCGATCACCACCGGCGCAAAGGCCCCGACGCCGCGCAGCGTTGCCCGCCCCAGCCAGCGCAACGGCTGGCCGCCATGGTCACGGGTCAGCACCCGGTCGCCGGGCTGCAACGCCTCGATGGCGACCTGCGCGCCACCGGCCAGCGTGATGCGGGTGCCGCGCACGAACGCGAGGCACAGCAGGTCAGCCAGCGGCGCTTCGGCCGGGCTGTCATCGACCTTGACCAGCGCATAACCGATGCCTGCGCCCATCGGTGACAGCGGCAGCGCATAAAGCCCGCCCGGCAGCCGCAACAGCATCAGCTCGACCGCGTTGCCATCCTCGCCCATCAGGGTGTAGCGCGCCACAAGCTGCACCGGATCGCCCTGCGCGCCGATCTCGGACCCGGGCGCCACGGTCTGCGCCCCGGCGCTGCGCGCCACCATCAGCCGCAGCGGCTGCGCCCCTTCGGCCAGTTCATAGGTATCGCCGGGGCAGACCTGATCCGGCACGCCCAGACCATCGTCCAGATTGACGCCGCTGGTGACATAGATGTCATCGCCGCGAAACAGCATGACGGCCTGACCGGGCGGGGGAGGGGTTTGGGGCTTCACGGCAGGTCACCAAAGTTTCTGCGGCGCAAAGAACCTTTGCACCCGGTCTTCCCCACCTGCACTTGCTTTAGCAACTCTGGACTTGCGGCGTCAACCGTTGCTTGGCTTTCGTTTGCCCAAGCGCACTGTTAGCCTGCGGGCGAACAGCAGGGGGCAAGTGGCATGGATCTGGGAATTCGCGGCAAACGGGCGCTGGTCTGTGCCGCCAGCAAGGGGCTTGGGCTTGGCTGTGCGCAGGCGCTGGCCGAGGCCGGGGTGGATCTGGTGCTGAACGCCCGCAGCGCGGGCCCGCTGCAAGCCGCCGCCGCCGATCTGCGCGCCCGCTTCGGGGTGCAGGTCACCCCGGTGGCCGCCGACATCACCAGCGAAGCAGGCCGCGCCGAGGTGCTGGCCGCCGCGGGCGCGGTGGATATTCTGGTCACCAATGCCGGAGGCCCGCCGCCCGGCCTGTGGTCGGACTGGCGCCGCGAGGATTTCATCCGGGCGCTGGATGCCAACATGCTGACGCCGATCGCGCTGATGACGGCGCTGCTGCCCGGGATGATCGCCCAAGGCTGGGGCCGGGTGGTCAACATCACCTCGCAATCGGTCAAGGCGCCGATCGCGCAACTGGGCCTTTCCAACGCCGCCCGCACCGGCCTGACCGGCTATGTCGCGGGCACCGCCCGGCAGGTGGCGCCGTCGGGTGTGACCATCAACAACCTGCTGCCCGGCATCCACGCCACCGACCGCGCCGTGGCGCTGGATACCGGCGTGGCGCAGGCGCAGGGCATCAGCCTGACCGAGGCCCGGAAACAACGCGAGGCCACCATCCCCGCCCGCCGCTACGGCACGCCCGCCGAATTCGGCGCCGCCTGCGCCTATCTGTGCAGCCAGCACGCCGGTTTCATCGTCGGCCAGAACATCCTGCTGGACGGTGGCGCCACCAACGCCACCTTCTGAACCCTGCCGGTCGGCAATCGGGCCTGTCAGCCCGGCTGGTGGTCGCGGTGCAGCGCCCAGTCGGCGTCGGTAAAACGCGCGGTGGCAAAGTTGCCCTGGTGCCAGTAGGGGTAGATCAGCGGCGGCAGGCTGACGCTGTTCAGGCGGGCAAGCTCCTCGGCCGTCAGGTGCAGATCGAGTGCTGCGAAGTTGTCCTTGAACTGCGCCTCGGTGCGGCCACCGACCACCAGCGTGCTGATGGCGGGGCGGGTCAAGAGCCAGGCCAGCGCGATCTGGGCGGCCGAGACGCCGCGGGCGTCACCGATTTCCACCAGTGTATCGACGACGGTCCACAGCCGTTCCTGGTCGCGGATCGGCGGTTCGGTCCAGCCGTTGGCCTGGCGCGAGCCTGCGGGGGCGGGCTTGCCGCGGCGGTGTTTGCCGGTCAGCAGGCCCGCGGCAAGCGGGCTCCAGACCTGCACGCCAAGGCCCTGGTCGACCGAGATCGGCAGCAGTTCGTATTCGGCCTCGCGCGCCTCCAGCGTGTAGTGGATCTGCTGGGTTACGAAGCGCGGCAATTGCAGCCGGTCAGCGGCGGCGAGGGATTTCATCACATGCCAGCCCGAGTAGTTCGAGCAGCCGGTGTAGCGCACCTTGCCCTGCTGCACCAGGGTATCCAGCGCCGACAGGGTTTCCTCGACCGGCGTGGTGCCATCCCATTCGTGCATGTAGTAGATGTCGATATGGTCGGTGCGCAGGCGTTTCAGGCTGCGTTCACATTCGCGGATCAGATGGAAACGCGAGGTGCCCTCGTCATTCGGGCCGGTGCCGATCCGCATCCGGGCCTTGGTGGTGATCAGCACATCGTCGCGCTTGCCATCCAGCACTTCGCCAAGGATTTCTTCCGACAATCCGGCGGAATACATGTTGGCGGTATCGAACAGGTTCACCCCGTGGTCGATGCACAGATCAACCAGTTTGCGGGCTTCGGGCACGCCCTGTTTGCCGACCATGCCGAACGGGCCGCTGCCGCCAAAGGTGAAGGTGCCCATGGTGATCGCGGAAACTTTCAGGCCGGAACGGCCGAGGGTTCTGTAGTGCATCGTCGTCTCCTTCAAAGCGGGGGAATGTCGTCCAGGGTGGCGGCCAGGTGTTGCATGCCAAGCTCGGGGCTGGTCAGCACCGGCAGGGCGCCAAGCTCGGCCTGCACCGCCGGAAGGGCGCGGGCCATCGAGGCTTGTGCCAGCACGATCACATCGACCAGCGGGGCAAGGTTGCGCAAGGCCCGGCCCACCATCGCGTCATGCGCGGCGGTGTCGCCCTGCGCCAGTTTCTGAAAGGCACCCTCGGCCAGTTTGGCGGTCAGGCTGATGTCGCGGTCAGCGGCGGCTGCCATGCGGCGGATCAGATCCGAGGTGGGTTGCAGCGTCGTGGCCACGGTGGCCAGCACGCCGATGCGGGCGCCAAGCCGCACGGCGGCCATCGCCATGCCCTCGTCGATCCGCGCCAGCGGCACCGGGCACAAGGGGCGGGCGGCATCCACTGCCGGGCCGAGGGTGGAGCAGGTCACCACCACCGCATCGGCCCCGGCATCGACCGCCGACCAGACCATGCCCGCCAGCCTGCGCATGGTCAGCGCCGACAGGCTGCCGTCGCGCAGGGTGGCGCGCAAAAGACTTTCATCCAGCATGTGAAACGCGGTCCAGCCGGGCAGGTGCTGTTTGGCCAGGGCCTCGAAGGTCGGGATCAGCCCGGCGACGGTATGGATCATCGCCAGCGATTTCGGCGCAGTCATCGGCAGTTCCTTGCAGCGGGTTCACCGCATCGTCGGTTGCGGGGCGACGAATTGCTAGGCGATCCGCGACATCGGGGCTGCGAAAACGGGCAAAACGCCGAGGCAGGCGGTTGGCCTGCGGCGGTGGGCATGGCATAAGCGGGCATCAGGCAGCGGGGCAGGGCATGGCGGGCAGCATCATCATCACCGGCGCGGGCAGCGGCATTGGCCGGGTGACGGCGCGGGCATTTCTGGCGGCGGGCTGGCAGGTCGGGCTGA
>NZ_ACYY01000002.1 GCF_000176015.1 Rhodobacter ferrooxidans
CAATGCCAGCCTGATGGTGGTGGCGTCGAAATCGCACCGCGATGCCGCGACCGACGCCTACATCGGCAAATACGCGGTCAAGGACATGCGCAGCGCCGGGTCCAGCCTGAAATTCTGTCTTGTGGCCACTGGCGAGGCCGATCTTTACCCGCGGCTGGGGCGCACGATGGAATGGGATACCGCCGCAGGTGACGCCGTGCTGCGCGGTGCCGGTGGCCATGTGGTGCGGTTTGACGACCATACCACTCTGGCCTACGGCAAACCCGGCTGGGACAATCCGTTCTTCATCGCCTATGCACCGGGGGTGGAGTTGCAGGCATGAGCGTGCTGATCGCCATTCCCGCCCGCTATGCCAGCACCCGCTATCCCGGCAAGCCTTTGGTTTCGCTCAAAGGCCCCGATGGCGCCAAGACCCTGATCCAGCGCAGTTGGGAGGCGGCGATGGCGGTGCGCGGGGTGGCGCGGGTGGTGGTGGCCACCGATGACGACCGCATCCGCACTGCCGCCGAAGGCTTTGGTGCCGAGGTGGTGATGACCTCCGCTGCCTGCCAGAACGGCACCGAACGCTGTGCCGAGGTGGCGGCGCTGCTGCCGGGGCATGACATCGTGGTGAACCTGCAAGGCGACGCGCCGCTGACCCCTGCGTGGTTCGTCGAAGACCTGATCGCGGGCTTGCGCGCCGATCCGGGGGCGGAAGTGGCGACGCCGGTGTTGCGCTGCGACGGGCGGGCGCTGAACGGGTTTCTGGCCGACAGGCGGGCTGGCAGGGTCGGCGGCACCACGGCGGTGTTCGGTGCGGGCGGGCGGGCGCTCTATTTCTCCAAGGAAGTTATCCCCTATACCGGCAAGACCTATGCCGATGCCGACCCGACGCCGGTGTTTCACCATGTCGGCGTCTATGCCTATCGTCCGGCGGCACTGGCGGCCTATCCGGCTTGGGCCACCGGGCCGCTGGAGACGCTGGAGGGGCTGGAGCAGTTGCGGTTTCTGGAAAACGGCCGCCCGGTGCTTTGCGTGACGGTGCAGGCCCGCGGGCGGCAGTTCTGGGAGTTGAACAACCCTGAAGACGTGCCGCGGATCGAGGCGATGATGGCCGAAATGGCCGCGGGCGGCTAGCCGATGGCGCTGCCCGAGGTCAGCCTGATCATCGTCAGCCGCCACCGCCCGCAAGCGCTGCTGCGCGCCATTGCCGGGGTGCGGCAGATGGATCATCCGCGGTTCGAGCTGATCGTGGTGGCTGATCCGGAAGCTTGCACGCAGGTGCAGGCGGCGGGGGTGGTGGCCAAGGTGGTGGCGTTCGACGAGGCCAATATCTCGGCGGCGCGGAACATTGGGCTGGCGCAGGCGGCGGGCGAAGTGGTGGCGTATCTCGATGACGATGCGGTGCCGGAACCCACTTGGCTGTCGCGTCTGGTAGCGCCGTTTGCCGATGATCGCGTTGTCGCGGCTACCGGATTCGTGCGCGGGCGCAATGGCTTATCGTTCCAATGGCGGGCGATGGAGGTCGATGCCTGCGGTCAGGATCATCCGCTGTCGGTTGATCCGGTGGCGGTCAGCCTGCATCACGGCGCACCAAGCCGGGCGGTCAAGACCTGCGGCACCAACTGCGCCTTTCGGGCGGCTGCGTTGCGGGCGATTGGCGGCTTTGATCCGGCGTTCAGGTTCTATCTGGACGAGGCCGATGTGAACCTGCGGCTTGCGGCGTTGGGCGGGCTGACCGCGGTGGTGCCGCTGGCCGAGGTGCACCACGGCTTTGCTGCCAGTGCCCGCCGCCGTACCGACCGGGTGCCGCTGTCGCTGTTCGAGATCGGCGCTTCCTCCATGCTGTTCTTGCGCCGCCATGCGCCGCTGGCCGACCATGCGCCGGCCTTGGCGCGGCTGTGGGCCGATCAGCGGGCAAGGGCGTTGCGGGCGATGGTGGCGGGGCGAATTGCACCGGGCGATGTGGGGCGGCTTATGCACAGCTTGCAGGCCGGGCTGGCGGCGGGCGAGACCCGGCCGCTGGGCGCGCAACTGCCGCTAAAGACCAGCGACTCGGGGCTGCTGCCGCTACCCGGCACCGGCCCGCGCCCGGGCCGGGTGATCACAGGGCGAAGCTGGCAACGCGGTCGGCTGGAGGCCGAAGCCCGCGCCGCCGCTGACCGGGGCGCGGTGGTGACGCTGATCCGCCTCAGCCCGACCGCGCTTTTCCATAGCCTGCGGTTCGATGCCGATGGCATCTGGCGGCAGACAGGCGGGTTGTTCGGGCGGTCTGACCGGCAGCAACCACTGGTCCGGCTATGGCGATTTCCGGATCGGGTGGCACAGGAAGCCCGGCATCTGGCGCGGGTTCGGCCAATTCCCGCGCACAACCAAGGGTAGAAAATCCGGCCTCGTTGCGCGGATTTTGTGCTGCGCGGGAAGGATACTGCGACCCGCTCGACCCATCGCCGCCAATTTGAGGGCAAATACTGGCGCGGAATGTGCTTTCAGGATATGGCTTTCCCACAATCGCGTTCAGCGAAGCAGGCAGAAGAGAAGACAGATGCGAGTCAAGAAGGTTACGAAAGCGGTATTCCCGGTCGCAGGGCAAGGCACCCGGTTCCTTCCGGCCACCAAGGCGATCCCGAAAGAGATCATGACCCTGGTCGATCGCCCGCTGATCCAATACGCCATCGACGAGGCCCGCGCCGCCGGGATCAAGGAATTCATCTTTGTCACCTCGCGCGGGAAATCGGCGCTGGAGGATTATTTCGACCATTCGCCCGAACTGGAAGCCACGCTGAAACGCGCCGGCAAGGACGAGTTGCTGGAGATCCTGAAAGCCACCAACATGGATTCCGGTGCCATCGCTTATGTGCGGCAGAACCGGCCGATGGGGCTTGGCCATGCGGTCTGGTGCGCGCGGCGGCTGATCGGCAACGAGCCTTTCGCCGTGCTGCTGCCCGATGACGTGATTGCCGCCGAAAAGCCCTGTCTGCAACAGATGGTCGAGGCTTATGCCGAAACCGGCGGCAACATGGTCGCCGCGATGGAAGTGGCCCCCGAGCGGACCTCGTCCTACGGCGTGCTGGACGTGGCCGAGGACATGGGGACCATGGTGCGCGCCAAGGGCATGGTGGAAAAGCCGAAAGCCGGCACTGCGCCATCGAACCTGGCGGTGATCGGGCGCTATATCCTGACGCCAAAGGTGCTGGACAACCTGAACCGCGCCAAGCAGGGCGTCGGCGGCGAGATCCAGTTGACCGACGCCATTGCCGCCGAGGTGGACGGGCCGGACAAGGTTTATGGCTTCCGCTTCCGCGGCCAGCGCTATGACTGCGGCTCCAAGGCCGGGTTCCTGCAGGCCACGGTGGCCTTCGGGCTGGCCCGCCCCGATCTGCGCGACGAATTCGGCAGCTATCTGCACGACATGATGGCGCAGCAGAAGGCGGCGCAATAGGCCGTGCTGCTGCCACCCGCGGCGCGTCTGCTTGATCTGACCCGGCTGGTCTCGCGGCTGGGGCGGGGGGCGCTGACCGGGGTGGACCGGGTGGAACTGGCCTATCTGCAAACGCTGCTGGCTGGGCCGGTGCCGCTGTTTGCGCTGGTGCGCACGGCGCTGGGGTTTGTGCTGCTGGACGCGGGCGGGGCGCGGGCGGTCTGTCTGCGGGCGCGCGGCGAGGTGCCTCTGGGTCCTGTCGATCTGCTGGGGCGGTTGACCTGGCGGCGCGAACCGCTGCGGGCGCGGGCCGAGGCCGATCTGCGGCGGCTGGCGCTGGCGCGGTGTGGGCGACTGACACTGGCGCGGATGTTGCGGCGGCACTTGCCTGCCGGTTTCAGCTATCTGAACGTGGGCCACGCCAATCTGACGCCGCGGGTGATGCGGGCAATTCATGCAGTGGCCGGCGCGCGGGCGGCGGTGCTGGTCCACGACACCATTCCGCTGGATCACCCAGAGTTTTCTCGCCCGGACATTCCGCCGGTCTTTGCGCGCAAGCTGGCGGTGGTGGCGGGTCATGCCGATCTGGTTATTCATTCCACCAAAGATGCCCGCCGCAAGACCGAGGCGCATCTGGCTGCCTTTGGCCGGGTGCCGCCGGGCGTGTTGGCGCCGCTGGGGGTGCCGACCCCGCAGCCGGATGCCAGCTTGCTGCCGCATGGGCTGAACCTTGCGCGGCCGTATTTCGTGACCATTGGCACCATCGAGCCGCGCAAGAACCATGCCTTGCTGCTGGATGTCTGGGAGATGTTGCACCAGCGGTTGCCAGCCG
This sequence comes from Rhodobacter ferrooxidans, assembly GCF_000176015.1. Classification (GTDB taxonomy): domain Bacteria; phylum Pseudomonadota; class Alphaproteobacteria; order Rhodobacterales; family Rhodobacteraceae; genus Pseudorhodobacter_B; species Pseudorhodobacter_B ferrooxidans. The sequence goes on from NZ_ACYY01000002.1 coordinate 4,233, forward strand.
CAGAGGTGCCGCATTTGTTCATTCTGGGCAGTCGCGGTTGGGCCAACGACGCGGTGTTCGCCCGGCTGGATGCCGCCGTTGCCGCGGGTCAGGCGATCACCGAACTGCCCGGATTGCCCGACGGCGCAGTGGCAGCGTTGCTGGCGGGGGCGCAGGCGCTGCTGTTTCCCAGTCTGGCCGAGGGCTATGGCCTGCCGCCTTTGGAGGCTATGGCGCTGGGCGTGCAGGTGATTTGCCCGCCTTTGGCGGTTTTCCAAGAGACCATGGGCGATTACCCGGTTTACCTGAGTGCCAGAGACAGTTATTCTTGGATGGAAACAATCGAGAAGAATGTGACGGCAGGCGGGCGGGACGACACCCTGAAAAATCAGGAAAACGCGCGATGCGCCGGGCCGGATTGGCCCACGCATTTCAAGGCCGTGTTAACCATCGTCTGATATTGCGGCGACAAGGGGGCACTCGGCCCCGGGGAACGGAAAGCGCGTGAGCATCTTCTCCAGATATCGGCTGCGTCTGGCACGGAAACGCTGGCGGATCAGGGCCATCCGCAAGCGGCGCGAGCTGCGGCCGGTGGCCAGCCGGGTTGCCGCCATCCGGCCCGACGACATCCTGCTGTTTTCCACCCTGCGCAACGAGAAGGTGCGGCTGCCGTTTTTCCTGAAGTATTACCGCGATCTGGGCGTCAACCATTTCCTGATTGTGGACAATGGCTCGGACGACGGCTCGCGCGAGTATCTGGAGGCGCAGGAGGATGTGTCGCTTTGGACCACCGATCACAGCTATAAACGGTCGCGTTTCGGGGTGGACTGGCTGAACTGGTTGCAGATGCGCCATGCGCATGGGCATTGGACACTGGTGGTCGATCCGGATGAATTCTTCGTCTATCCATTCTGCGACACCCGGCCGTTGCGGGCGCTGACCGACTGGCTGGACGCCTCCTCGATCAAGTCGTTTTCGGCGATGCTGCTGGACATGTATCCGAAAGGGCCGATCGGGGCGCAGCCCTATCACGAGGGGCAAGACCCGTTCGAGATTGCCAACTGGTTCGACAGCGGCAACTACACCATCTCGCGCAATGGCCATTACGGCAATCTGTGGATTCAGGGCGGCCCGCGGGCGCGGCTGTTCTTTTCCGACGTGCCGGAACGGGCGCCGGCGCTGAACAAGATCCCGCTGGTGAAATGGCACCGCGATTATGCCTATGCCAGTTCGACCCACATGCTGCTGCCGCGCGGTCTGAACCTGGTTTATGACGAATGGGGTGGCGAAAAGGCCAGTGGCTGCCTGCTGCATGCCAAGTTTCTGGATACCTTTGCTGTCAAGGCCAACGAGGAAATGGCCCGCCAGCAGCACTATGCCAACAGCCACGAATACCGCGCCTACAAGGAAGCGTTGGACGATCAGCCCGACATGTGGTGCAAGTGGAGTGAGAAATACATCAATTGGCGGCAACTTGAGATTCTGGGGCTGATGTCGAAGGGCAACTGGGCGTGAGCGTCGGATTCATCATGCTGTGCCATACGGCGCTGGACCGCGCGGCCCAGGTGGCGCGGCATTGGGCGACCAATGGCTGCCCGGTGGTGATACATCTTGACCGCAAGGTGACGCGCAAGGCCTTCGTGCGGCTGCAACGCGATCTGGCGGATGTGCCTGACATCCGGTTTTCCGAACGCTTCGATTGCGAATGGGGCACCTGGGGGCTGGTGGCGGCGACGCAAGGGGCGGCAACGGTGCTGCTAAGCGATTTCCCCAATGTGCGGCATGTCTATCTGGCCTCGGGGTCCTGCCTGCCGCTGCGCCCGGTCAAGGAACTGGTGGCCTATCTGGACGAACGCCCGCGCACCGATTTCATCGAATCGGTGACCACCGAGGATGTCGGCTGGACCATCGGCGGGCTGAACATCGAGCGTTTCACCCTGCGGTTCCCGTTTTCCTGGCGCAAGCAGCGGCGGCTGTTCGACGGCTATGTGCGGCTGCAACGCCGCTTTCATTTCCGCCGCAAGATACCCGCCGCCTTGGTGCCGCATCTGGGCAGCCAGTGGTGGTGCCTGACCCGCCAGACCCTGAGTGCCATTCTGGAAGACCCGGAACGCGAGGCTTACGACCGCTATTTCAAGCGGGTTTGGATTCCCGACGAATCCTATTTCCAGACGCTGGTGCGGCAGTATTCGCAGCATGTCGAAAGCCGGTCGCTGACGCTGTCAAAGTTCGATTTCCAGGGCAAGCCGCACATCTTCTATGATGACCACCTGCAACTGCTGCGCCGGTCGGATTGCTTTGTTGCCCGCAAGATCTGGCCGCAGGCGGGCAAGCTTTACCGCACCTTCCTGTCGCCCGAAGCGGGCAGTCAGGTGCCAGCCGAACCGAACCCCGGCAAGATCGACCGGCTGTTTTCCAAGGCGGTGGAACGGCGCACCAAGGGCCGGGCCGGGCTTTACATGCAAAGCCGCTTTCCCAACCAGGATTGGGAAAATGGCGTGACCGCCGCGCCCTATTCGGTGTTCGAAGGCTTTTCCGAGCTGTTCGAGAATTTCGACAGTTGGCTGGCCAAGGTGGCGGGCACCCGGGTGCATGGCCACCTGTTCGCCGAAGACCGGGTGGAATTTGCCGGTGGCGAGGCTGTCTATAACGGTGCCTTGCCTGCCGGTGCGGCGCAGCGCGACTACAATCCGCGGTCCTTCCTCAGCAATCTGATCTGGAACACCCGGGGCGAGCGGCAATGCTTCCAGTTCGGCCCCGGCGACAGTCAGGCGCCAAGCTGGCTGATCGCCCGCGATGCCAATGCGCAGGTTTCGGTGGTTTCGGGGGCCTGGGCGGTGCCCCTGTTCCATTCCAACCGCAATTTTTCCGATATCCGGCGCGAGGCGGCGCGGCTGCAAAAGATCGAATCCGAGCATCTGGAGGTGTTGCGTTCCCCCTGGACCAAGGCGCGGGTGCGGATCTGGACGCTGGCCGATTTCGTGCAGAACCCGATGGAACCGTTGCAGACCATCGTCGATGAAATCAGCCCGCGGGCGCTGCGGCGGCTGACCGAGGCGCCGCTGATGATTGATCTGACCGGCTTTGGCCAGTTCTTGCAGAACCTGCGCAATCAGGGCATGCAGCCGGTGTTGATGGGCGATTTTCCGGCAGGGAACGACCAGATGCCCTCTGCCATCCGCCGCGGCCGCCCCTATCTGGTGAAGTGACATGGCCGGGCGGTTCACCAGTTTCGTGATGTTCGCAGAAATGCGCACCGGCTCGAATTTCCTCGAGGCCAATCTGAACGCGCTTCCCGGCGTGAAATGCCACGGCGAGGTGTTCAACCCGTATTTCATCGGCATCAAGGATCATACCGAGATGTTCGGCATCGACCTTGCCGCCCGTGCCGCCGACCCGCTGGCGCTGCTTGGGGCGTTGCGGGCGCAGACCGAAGGCCTGGGCGGTTTCCGGTTCTTTCACGACCACGATCCGCGGGTGCTGGACGCGGTTCTGCCCGATCCGGCCTGTGCCAAGATCATCCTGACCCGCAATCCGGTGGAAAGCTATGTGTCGTGGAAGATCGCGCAGGCCACCGGCCAGTGGAAGCTGACCAACGCCAGCAAGCTGAAATCCAGCAAGGTGCCGTTCGATGCAGCCGAGTTCGAGGCGCATCTGGCGGCGATGCAGGAATTTCAGATCCGGCTGATGCATGGCTTGCAGACCACCGGCCAGACCGCGTTCTACATCGACTACGAGGATATTCAGGATGTCGCCGTGCTGAACGGTCTGGCGGCGTTTCTGGGAGTCTCAACGCGGCTGGAGGCCCCGGATTCGACGCTGAAAAAGCAGAACCCCGAGGAGATTGGCGCCAAGGTGCTGAACCTTGCGGCGATGGAGGCGGCACTGGCCCGGCTGGATCGTTTCAACCTGGCCCGCACCCCGAATTTCGAGCCAAGGCGCGCGGCGGCGGTGCCGAGTTTCGTGACTGCCGCTGATGCCGGGCTGCTGTATATGCCGGTGCGCGGCGGGCCAGAGGCGCAGGTGGCCGACTGGTTGTCGCGTTGTGGCACGGGCGGGGTGATCCGCGATTTTGCGCAGAAATCGCTGCGCCAGTGGAAACGCGCCCATGTGCCGCATCGCAGCTTTACCGTGTTGCGGCATCCGGTGGCGCGGGCCCATGCGGCGTTCTGCGGCCAGATTCTCAGCAACGCCTTGCCGGAGTTGCGCATGGGTCTGGTGAAGACCTACAAGCTTGCACTGCCCGAACCGGGGCAAGCGCATGACCTTGCGACACATCGCGCGGCGTTTCTGGGGTTTCTGCGGTTCCTGAAGCTGAACCTTTCCGGTCAGACCGGGTTGCGGGTCGATGCGCATTGGGCGACGCAAACCGCGGTGCTGCAAGGCTTCGCGCAGTTCCAGGGCCCCGACATGGTGCTGCGCGAGGATCGGCTGGCCGAGGGGCTGGCGGTTCTGGCCAGCGAAGTGGGGATTGTGGCCCCCCCGCTGGCCGCGATGCCCGAGGATGCGCCGCACCCGCTGGCATCGGTCTATGATGCCGAGATCGAGGCGGCGGCGCATGACGCCTATCAGCGCGATTACATGGGCTACGGTTTCGGCCCCTGGCGGCGGTGACGGCTGGCCGCATATCGGCGCCCGTCCTATACTGCCGCCATGCAAGCCCTGTGCCGCGATTGCCTGACCCGGTTCGACAGCGCCACCCCAAAGGGCGGTCGCTGCCCCGCCTGCCATTCGCCGCGCATCCTTTCGCACCCCGAACTGGAAGGCCTGTCGATCGCCCATATGGATTGCGACGCCTTCTACGCCTCGGTCGAAAAGCGCGACAATCCGGCCCTGCGCGATCAGCCGGTGATCGTGGGGGGCGGCACCCGCGGGGTGGTTTCGACCTGCTGCTACATCGCCCGGATCAGCGGCGTGCGCTCCGCCATGCCGATGTTCCAGGCGCTGAAGCTGTGCCCCAAGGCGGTGGTGGTGAAGCCGCGGATGGCGGTCTATGCCGAGGTGTCGCGCGCCATCCGGGCGATGATGGAAGACCTGACCCCCGCCATCGAACCCCTCAGCCTTGACGAGGCGTTTCTGGACCTGACCGGCACCGCAAGGCTGCACGGCGCGCCACCGGCGGCGATGCTGGCCGGATTGGTGGCGCGGATGGAGGCCGAGTTGGGCATCACCGGCTCGGTCGGCCTTAGCCACAACAAGTTCCTGGCCAAGATTGCCTCGGACCTGGACAAGCCGCGCGGGTTTTCAGTGATCGGGCGGGCCGAGACCGAGGCGTTTCTGGCGCGGCAGCCGGTGCGGATCATCTGGGGCGTTGGCACCGCCACGCAAACCGCGCTGGAGCAGGCGGGGATTCGCGGCATCAGCGACCTTTTGCGCTGGGACCGCCGCGATCTTTCGGCCCGATTCGGCCAGATGGGCGACCGGCTGTGGCATCTGGCGCGCGGGCAGGACAATCGCCGGGTGCAACGCGACGAAGCGGTGAAGTCGATCTCGAAAGAGACCACCTTTGACACCGACACCACCGACCGCGACCTGCTGGACGGCCATCTGTGGCGGCTGGCCGAACAGGTGGCTGACCGCGCCAAGGCCAAGGACATGGCGGGCCGCACCGTGACGCTGAAGCTGAAACGCGGCGATTTCAGCGGGTTGACCCGGCGGCACGCGCTGGACAGCCCGACCCAGACCGCCGACCGCATCTATCGCGAGGCCCGCGCCCTGCTGGATGCCTGCCGCGAGCCGGGGCCATTCCGGCTGATCGGCGTCGGCATTTCCGATCTGGGGCCGGGGTCGGCGGCGGACAGCACCGGCGATCTGCTGGACCCGGATGCCGGCAAGCGGCAGGCGGCGGAACGGGCGACCGATGCGATTCGCGCGCGGTTTGGCCGCGATGCGATCATCAAGGGGCGCAGCCTGCGGTAAGGGCTATTCGGCCACCAGCGGCATCGCCTCGGGGCGGCCGATGCAGGCGATTTCGGCCACCACCCCGGCCATCAGGGCGCAGAACGCGGCAAAATCGGCGCGAGGGGTGATTCTGGCTTCGTCCATATAGAGCGCGCGGTCGATCTCGATCTGCACCACATGCTGGCGGCGCGAGGGGCGGCCATAGTGCTGGGCGATATAGGCCCCGGCAAAGGGGGCATTGCGGGCGACGGTCAGGCCGGTGCCGGCAAAGGCGGCTTCCACCCGGTCCATCACCTCGCGGTCGGCGGCGGCACCAAAGCGGTCGCCCAGCACCACGTCGGGGCGCGGATTGCCGGGGCGGATGTGGCTTTCAATCGCCTCGTGCGGCATCGAATGGCAGTCGATCAGCACCGCCTGACCATGCGCGGCATGGGCGGCCTCGATCAGCCCGTGCAGCGCGGTGTGATAGGGGTGCCAGTAGCGGGCGATGCGGGCCTGCGCCTCGGCCAGTGCCAGCCTTTGGCGGTAAATCTGTCGCCCGTTGGCCACCACGCGCGGAATCACCCCAAGGCCGGAACTGACACGCGGGTTGTGACTGGTGCGGGCAACGCCGTCGATCACCGCCGGGTCAAGCTCGTCGCAGGCGCGGTTCAGGTCGATGAAGGCGCGCGGCGCGCAGGCGGCCAGCAGTGGCGCGCCATGCAGCGGGGCTGCGGCAAAGATCTGATCGACAAAGGCATCTTCCGAGGACCGGATCGCCATCGCATCCAGCGGGCTTTGCGCCAGAAACGCCGCCCCGTAGTCTCGCCCGCTGTGCGGCGACGAGAAGATCACGGCGGTATCGCACCGCAACGGGGAAATCAGGGTATAACTGTCAGCCGACATGGACTCGCCTTTCCCGCTGACTGTGCGGTATTTTTTGACGTGCTGAAAGCCCTTGAACACCGGCGCGACTCTAATTATAGACCCAGCCATCGACGCGGTTCCGCCCGCGTCCTATTTTTTTGGGCAGGGCGGGGGGCGTTTTTCCAAGTGGGCGGTTAGCTCAGCGGTAGAGCACTACGTTGACATCGTAGTGGCCACTGGTTCGATCCCAGTACCGCCCACCATTCACCGCCCTTCCGGGGGCATTTTGGTTTCAAGGCGCACGCGCGCCGCGAAGAAGGAGACGACCGATGAAGGTCAAGAACTCGCTCCGCTCGCTGAAGTTGCGTCACCGCGACTGCCAGGTCGTGCGCCGCAAGGGTCGCGTCTATGTGATCAACAAGACGCAAAAGCGCTTCAAGGCCCGTCAGGGCTGAGCCGCTTCAGACATTCGGGATCGGGGCCGCCGCGGGAAACCACTGGCGGCCTTTTTCTTTTTCCATCCATAGGCGACGCCCATGCACAGCAATCCCGCATTCCGCCAGACCCCTGCGGCCGAAGCGATTGCCATTGTCCGCAGCCGCAGTTTCGGCACGTTGTGTCTGAACGGCGCCGAGGGGCCGCTGCTGTCGCATGTCCCGTTCGAGTTGGCAGCCGATGGCAGTCACGCCCTGCTGCATCTGGCACGCGGCAATCCAATCGCCCGGGCGGCCTTGCCGATGGCGGCCGTCCTGGCGGTCAGCGGCCCGGATGCCTATGTCTCGCCCGACTGGTATGGCGCGACCGATCAGGTGCCGACGCTGAACTATGTCGCGGTGCATCTGCGCGGCGTGTTGCAACCGATGCCCGAGGCTGATCTGGCGCCAATGCTGGACCGGCTTTCGGCGCTGTTCGAGGCGCGGTTGGCGCCGAAACAGCCCTGGACCGGCGCCAAGATGACCCCCGGGGTGATGGAGCGGATGATGCGGATGATTCTGCCGTTCCGGTTGCAGATCAGCCGGATCGACAGCACGGTGAAGCTGAACCAGAACAAGACCGCCGGGCAGCGGGCCGGGGCGGCGGCGGGGATCATCGGTTGCCCGGTTGGCATCGAGGCCGCAAGGTTGGCCGAAATGATGTGCGGCGTTGACGTTTACAGTTTGCCGTCCCAGCCCTAATGTCGCAGTTCCAGACCGGAGGTTGCCATGCCGTTGCCACTTGCCCCGCTCGTTCCGCTTGCCTTGCGCCTTGGCGCGGTGGCCACCGCCGGTTGGGCGTTGCGCCGGGCGGTGAAGGCCACGCGGTTTTCCGGCCGCACCGATCAGCGGGCCGAGGATGCGCTGGACGATCTGGGCGAGGGGCTGGCGTTGCACCGCCCGGCTGATCGCGGCGACGAGGGCGACAGCCAGACCAACGCCGGAGTCCGCCTGCGTCGCACGATTCGCTGGGGCAAACGCGGGGTCGAGATCGACGCCGGGGTACTGGCGCGCCTGCGCATCAAAAAGCTGTGATTGGAATGGGTTCGAATTTCATGGGATTGCGGCTCTATCATTCGCCCACCTCGCCCTTTGTGCGCAAGGTCATGGTGCTGCTGCACGAAACCGGGCAGCTTTCGCAGGTGTCGCTGATTGCGGCCGTCGGCACGCCGGTCGATGCCGGTTCCATGCCGCTGGCGCAGAACCCGTTGGGCAAGATACCGGCGCTGGAGCGTGACGATGGTCCGGCGCTGTATGACAGCCGGGTGATCTGCCGCTATCTGGACGGCCTTGCCGGGGCCGGTCTTTACCCCGAAGCGCCGCGGTTGTGGGACAGCCTGACGCTGGAGGCGACGGCGGATGGCATGCTGGAGGCGGCGGTGCTGATGGTCTATGAGACCAGATTGCGCCCCGAGGACAAGCAGTTCGCACCCTGGGTCGATGGCCAATGGGCCAAGATCGACCGGGCGCTTGATGCGCTGGAAAGCCGCTGGATTGACCATCTGGGCGGGGCGCTGGACATCGGCCAGATCGCCATCGGTTGCGCGCTGGGCTATCTGGATTTCCGCCATTCCGCCCGTGACTGGCGGGCGCGGCGACCGGACCTTGCCGCCTGGGAGGCGGGCTTTTCCGGCCGGGCGTCGATGTTGGCCACGCAGCCGCCCGCCGCATGATACGCGTCGATCCGCTCTGCACGGTGCGATTGAGTCGCAGTTGGCATCTTCGCAATATGTGCCAAAAATGGTATATGACAAAAATTGGGGAAAACAGACGCCCCTGTGCGGCTATGACCGCTGGACGACAGCGCTCCGGTTGGCTAAAAGCCGGGCAACAAGGCGACGGGAAACCGTGGCCCAAGACAGGCATTGGCCGCGCATCGTGGCCTCGGATAGGGAGAAGTGTTCGTGTCCCAAGCAGATGATTTTGCCGGTAGCCGCAGGGATTTCCTGTACTATGCCACTGGTGGTGCCGGGGTTGTGGTAACGGGTGCGGCGGTCTGGCCGATGATCAACCAGATGAACCCCTCGGCGGACGTCACCGCCCTGTCGTCGATCTTTGTCGATGTCAGCGCGGTCGAGGTTGGCACGCAACTGACCGTCAAATGGCGCGGCAAGCCGGTGTTCATCCGCCGCCGCAATCAGGAAGACATTGATCTGGGCCGCAGCATCCCGCTGACGGACCTGCGCGACACCAATGCCGAAAACGCCAACCTTGATCCCGGCGCCACCGCCGAGGATGCCAACCGCACGTTGGACGAAGCTGGCGAATGGCTGGTGATGATGGGGGTCTGCACCCACCTTGGCTGTGTGCCGCTGGGCGATTCGGGCGACTTTGGCGGCTGGTTCTGCCCCTGCCACGGCTCGCACTACGACAGTGCCGGCCGTATCCGCAAAGGCCCTGCGCCGCGCAACCTGGACATTCCGGTTGCGGCGTTCTTTGACGAAACCACGATCAAGCTCGGTTAAGGAAAGACATCATGGCCGGAATTCCGCACGACCATTACGAGCCCAGCACGCGCGCCGAGCAGTGGCTTGACGATCGTCTGCCCATCGTCGGGCTGGCTCATGCCACCATGACGATCCCGACGCCGAAGAACCTGAACTGGATGTGGATCTGGGGCATCATCCTGGCCTTCACGCTGGCGCTGCAGATCGTGACCGGCATCATCCTGGCGATGCACTATACGCCGCATGTGGCGATGGCCTTCGAATCGGTCGAACACATCATGCGCGATGTGAACGGCGGCTGGGCGATGCGCTATCTGCACGCCAATGGTGCCTCGCTGTTCTTCCTGGCGGTTTACTTGCATATTTTCCGCGGGCTTTACTACGGCAGCTACAAGTCGCCGCGGGAAGTGACCTGGATCATCGGCATGTTGATCTACCTGGCCATGATGGCGACGGCGTTCATGGGCTATGTGTTGCCCTGGGGCCAGATGTCGTTCTGGGGGGCCACGGTGATCACCGGCCTGTTCGGCGCCATTCCGGGCATTGGCGAGTCGCTGCAAACCTGGCTGCTGGGCGGCCCGGCGGTGGATAACGCCACGCTGAACCGCTTCTTCAGCCTGCACTATCTGCTGCCGTTCGTGATTGCGGCACTGGTTATCACTCACATCTGGGCTTTCCACACCACCGGCAATGGCAACCCGACCGGCGTCGAAGTGCGGCGCACCTCGAAGGCCGACGCCGAGAAAGACACCCTGCCGTTCTGGCCCTACTTCGTGATCAAGGACTTCTTCGCGCTGGCCGTGATCCTGGTGGTGTTCTTCGCCGTGGTCGGCTTCATGCCGAACTACCTGGGCCACCCGGACAACTACACCCCGGCCAACCCGTTGGTGACGCCGTCGCACATCGTGCCGGAATGGTATTTCCTGCCGTTCTACGCAATCCTGCGCGCCTTTACCGCCGACGTGCTGATCGTGCAGATCACCGACTTCCTGACCTTCGGCATCGTTGACGCCAAGTTCTTCGGCGTGCTGGCGATGTTCGGGTCGATCGCGGTGATGGCGCTGGCGCCCTGGCTGGATACCTCGCGGGTGCGTTCGGGCCGCTATCGCCCGATGTTCAAATGGTGGTTTGCGGTGCTGTGCGTCGATTTCGTGGTGCTGACCTGGGTGGGCTCGATGCCGACCACGGGCATCTATCCGACGATCTCGCTTTATGCGGCCTACTACTGGTTCGGCTACTTCCTGATTGTTCTGCCGGTGCTGGGGCTGATTGAAAAGCCGCTGCCGGAACCGGCGACGATCGAGGAAGACTTCAAGTCCCACTACGCCACCCCGGCTGAGTGACAGAAAGGAACTGACTGAGATGTTTCGTAAAATCGCAATCAGCGCCGTTTCTGCTCTGACGCTTGCGGCGGGGGCTGCCACGGCGGAAACCGCAGAAATCCACATTCATGATGTGGCGTTCGGCTTCGAAGGACCGTTCGGCAAGTTCGACCAGAACCAGCTGCAACGCGGGCTTCAGGTCTATACCGAGGTCTGCTCGGCCTGCCACGGCATGAAGTATGTGCCGATCCGGTCGCTCAGCGAGGCCGGTGGCCCCGGCCTGACCGATCAGCAGGTGCGCGACTACGCCGAGGCGTTCACGGTGTTGGACGAGGCCTCAAACCACCAGCTGTTCGATCAGGACAAGGGCGAGTATCGCCCGCTGAAGCCCTCGGACAACTTTCCGGTCAACAACACGATCGGGGCCCCGGACCTCAGCCTGATGGCCAAGGCGCGGGCAGGGTTCCATGGTCCCTATGGTTCTGGCCTCAACCAGTTGTTCAAAGGCATGGGCGGGCCCGAATACATCGCGGCCATCCTCAACGGCTATACGGAAACCCCGGCTTGTGCGCCGGCCGACTTTCCGAACTACTACAACAGCGCATTTGCGCCGGGCGGCTATCCGGACGAGTGCAAGATTTTCGAAGAGACGGTGACCGAAGTCACCAACCCCGACGGCACCGTGACCACCCGCACCGACAAGGTCGAGGTGGGTCGCATGGCACCCGGCAGCTGGATTCAGATGCCGCCGCCGCTGATGGACGATCAGGTGACCTTTGCCGATGGCAGCCCCGCAACCGTCGAGGCGATGTCGCATGATGCGGCCGCCTTCCTGATGTGGGCCGCCGAGCCGAAGCTGATGGCGCGCAAGCAGATGGGCTTTGTGGCCGTGCTGATGCTGACCATCCTCAGCGTGCTGCTGTATCTGACCAACAAGCAACTGTGGTCGCGCGTCAAGGTCAAGAAAACCCACGCCTGAGCCGGGCTTGAGCCACGTTGAAGACCCTGCCTTCGGGCGGGGTCTTTCGTTTTAATGGCATGAATAAAAAGGTCGCAGATTCGCCGCCGCGACCCGATTTCCACCGCGTTGCCAGCCGAAGCGTCGGGCGGTTCGCCAGGTCGGCCCGAATTGTCGGCAACCGCCGAAGGCCGGCCGTTCCGGTCGGGGACACCGGCGAAAACATGCGGGTTCAACCGAACTCAGGCCAGCATGGCCAGCAGGTCCATCGCCGTCACCTGATCGAACTGCACATGCCGCTGCATCATCGCCTCGGCACCTGCCGAATCGCGCGACAGGATCAACTCGGCAATCGCCCGATGCTCGCGGGCCGAGGTGGCAATCGCCCCGGCATAGGCATAGCGGGCCCGGTAGTAGGCCAGCAGCTTGCGGGCGTTGGTCTTGATCATCTCGGTCAGGAAGGGGTTTCCAGCGGCCATGGCCACGTTTTCGTGGAACTGCAGGTTCAACTGGTAATAGGCATCGGGGTCACTGTCGCCATGCCTGGCCACATGCGCCTCGCATGCCCGCACCGCCGCTTCCAGCGCCTCGGCGCCTGCGATAGAAAGCCGCCGCGCCGCCAGCCCGGCCGCCTGTCCTTCAAGCTTGGAATGCACTTCCAGAATCGCCAGAAACTCGGGCAGGGTCGGGCGGAACACCACAGCGCCCTTGCGCGGCAGCCGCTTGATCAGCCCCATCGCCTCCAGTTGCAGAAACGCCTCACGCACCGGCGTGCGCGAGATGCCGAATTCTTCGACCAGGCTGTGTTCCTCGATCACGTCACCGGGGTTCAGCCGACCAAGGTCGATCCAGGTCAGGATGGTGTGAAGCAAACTGTCGGGATGATTAAGCATGTTGCGATCTAGGCGCGGAAAGCGGGCGGTGTAAACCGTGAAATTTCAACGCAGTTTCCCCCGCGCCAGATGCCGCCCAGCCGCCAGTCGTCGGTCAGATGCACCATGTCGGCGGCGCGACCAGGCGCCAGATGGCCAAGGCGGCCTGCCGCACCGATCACCGCCGCCGGTTCCGAGGTTGCCATGGCCAGTGCCCGTTCAGGGGCGATCCCGACCCGGGTCACCAACACCGCCATCGCCTGCGGCAGCGTCAGATCGGCCCCCGCCAGCGTGCCGTCCTCCAGCGTCAGCCGCCGGTCACGCCGCAGGATGCGCCTGCCGCCGAGGGTGATCTCCGTCAGGTCGGTGGCCGCAACGGCCATGCAATCCGATACCAGAAACACCCCCGTTGGCCGCGCCGCCAGCGCCACCCGCATCACTGCCGGATCGACATGCAGGCCATCGGCAATCAACCCAATATGGCAAGACCCACTGAGCGCCGCGCCCACCAGTCCCGGCGCGCGGTTGCTCATCTGGCTCATCGCGTTGAACAGATGGGTGACGCAAGTTGCCCCCGCCGCCATCGCCGCCTGCGCCTGCGCAGAAGTGCAATCGCTGTGGCCCAGGCTGACCACCGCCCCCGCCGCTGCCAATGCCGCAATCTGCTCTGGCGTCACCGATTCCGGTGCCACGGTCAGCATCAGCGCCGGCAACGCCTTGGCTGCATCGCACAGCCGCGCCAGATCCTCTGCCTGCATGGGCCGGATCAGGGCCGGATCATGCGCACCCTTGCGCCGGGGATCCAGATGCGGCCCCTCCAGATGCAAGCCCAGAAACCCGGGAACCTCTGCCCTGGCCGCAGCAATCCCTGCGGCAATCACCGCAGCGGTGGCCTGTGGCGTATCGGTGATCAGCGTCGGCAGCACGCCAAGCGCGCCCAGCGACGCTTGCGCACCACAAATCGCCTGCAGCGCCGCCAGATCGGTGTGGCCATTGACCATCACCCCGCCACTGCCATTCACCTGCAAATCAAGCAAACCCGGCGCGAGTATCCCGCCTGCAAGCTGAACCACCTCGCCCGGCGGCAGCGCTGCGGCATCAACGATCCCGACGATCAGCCCGCCATCAAGCAGCACCGCCTTGCCCTCTTGCAGCCGTGTGCCGTCGAATACCCTGGCGCCAAGGAAGATGCGGGTGCTCATGTGGTTTCCGTCACTTTGCGCAGATGCGGCGGGGTGTCGGGGTCGAACCCACGCCGCCGCGCCAGGCTTTCGACAAAGCCATAGAACGCCACAACCAGCACCAGCGGCGCCACCAGCGGATGCAGACCGGCGACCGAGTGCAGGGTGGTCGCCCCCTTCGCCTGCCCACCAGTCAGGAATACATCGGCCCCCTGTGCCGCCAGTTTTTCAGCCGTGGCAATCAGTTGCGGCAAGGCGGCATCCGCGACCCCCAGCGCCAGCACCGGAAACCGCGCCTGCACGATGGCGGCGGGGCCATGCAGCACCTCGGCGGCGGAATAGGCTTCGGCATGCAGCCCGCAGGTCTCCTTGAACTTCAGCGCCGCCTCGTTGGCGATGGCAAAGGCCGGGCCGCGCCCCAGAACGAAGGCCTGTTGCGCCCGCGCCAGCCGCGCCGAAAGCGGCTCCCAATCAAGCTTCAGCGCCAATTCAAACGCCCGCGGCAGATCGGCCACCGCAGCACGCAAGCCGTCATCTTGCCGCCATTCCGCCAGCAGCGACAGCCCCGCCAGCACCGAGGTCACAAAGGTCTTCGTCGCCGCCACCGACCGCTCGGCCCCCGCCTGCAAGGCCAGGCAATGCGCCGATACTTCGGCCATGGGCGAGGCGGCGTCATTGGTGATCGCCACCGTCAGCGCGCCACCCGTTCCCGCCGCCCGCATCATCTCGACGATATCCGGGCTTTGGCCCGATTGCGAAATGCCGATACAGGCCGCATGGCCAAGCCGCAATTGCCGCCCGTAGATCGAGGCGATCGAGGGGCCGACCGAGGCGACCGGGATGCCCACCGCCAGCTCGATGGCATATTTCAGATAGGTCGCCGCATGGTCGGAAGACCCCCGCGCCACCGTCACCGCCAGCCAGGGGTCCAGCGCGCGCAGGGCGGCAGCGGCATCGTGAACCGCCGCGCCCGAGCGATCCAGAAACCGCGCCGCCGCTTGTGGAATCTCGGCCACCTCGGCAGCCATGAAGCTTTGGGTCATCGCAGGATCCTTTCGCCTTCCGGCGCCAGCGTCAGTTCCACCGCAAAATCATAGGCATCGCCGCGATAGAGCGACCGGGTGAACTCGATCACCCGACCCGAGGGCAGATAGGAAACCCGCTCGATCTTCAGCCCCGCCACCCCCGGCGCCACGCCCAGCAATCCGGCATCGCGCGGCCCCAGATTGGCCGCCGAAATCCGCTGCACCGCCCGCACCGGACGCAGGCCCTTTTCCTCCAGCACCTTGTAAAGCGAGCCTTCCACCTGGTCGGGATGCGGCAGCACCGTGCCCGACAATGCCGCCCGCTCAATGGCCAGCGGCACGCCATCGCTGCGGCGCACCCGCTCCAGCCGCGCCACCCGTTCGCCCGCACCAAGACCCAGCGCCATCACCTCCTCGGGGGCGGGGGCGTGCAAGCCACGGGCAATCCACACCGATTCCACCGATTTGCCGCGCCGGGCCATGTCTTCGGTAAAGGATGTCAGCAACGAAAGCGCCTGCTCCAGCCGCTCTACTTTGGGCGCGACATAGGTGCCCGACCCGCGCCGTTGCACCAACTGCCCGCTGGCCACCAGCGCCTGCACCGCCTTGCGAACCGTCACCCGCGACAGCCCGGTCATCTGCGCCATGTCGCGTTCCGGCGGCAGGCTGTCGCCGGGGGCAAGACGGCTCGAGGCGATGGCCTCGGCAATCCGCCGGTGCAGTTGCAGATACAGCGGCCCCGCCCCGGCGCCATCGAACCCGTCGGGGGAAAAGATCGCCTCCATCAGGCACCCCCCTGCCGGGCCAGCCACAGTGCGCCATTAAGTGCGCTGCCCAGCGGTTCGGCAATCTGGTAACGCCCGGCAAACCGCGGCGCATAGCTGGCCCCCAGCCCGCCCAGAAACACCAGCGGCACCGGCCTGTCGCCCTGCAACAACGCAATCGCGGCGCCAACATCGGCCTCGGCCTGCGTCATGATTTCCCGCGCCGCCACGTCATCCGACGCGGCAATCCGCAGCGCGAACCCGGCGAAATCGGCGGGGCGCGAGTCGCGGGCAAAGGTCACCACCCGGTCCGGCCCGCCCAGCTCGGCAATCACTGCCGTAAGCAACGGCGTCTGCGGCACGAGGCCATCAACCGACCGCAAGGCCCGCGAAAGCAGCGCCCGCCCCAGCCAGGCACCGCTGCCTTCGTCGCCCAGAATGAAACCCCAGCCGCCGATCTGCCGCACCACTCCCGCCCGCTGCACCGCAAACACCGACCCGGTGCCCAGCGAGGCCACCACGCCGTCGCCGCCCAGCAACGCCCCCTTCACCGCGATCACCGCATCGCTGATGATCCGGGCGGCGAAGGGCAGGGCGGCCTGCAACCGCGCCGAACTTGACGGGATATTGGCCCCGGCCAGCCCCATAACGGCAGTCAGCCGCGGCAGTTCGGCGGCGACGCCCTGCGCCCCGATCGCCTCGGTCAACGCCTGTGTGGTCGCGGCAAGGATATTGTCGCGCGCAGCATCGGCGTTCGATGCGATATTGGCCGAACCGGTCTGCGCCTGGCCCAGAATCCGGCCCGACGCATCGGCAATGGCTGCCCGACACTTGGTTCCGCCCCCGTCGATGCCCAGAAACAGTGCCATGCCGACTCTCCCTTTCCGCAAGATACCAAAACAATACCAAATGGGAAGGGATATCTTCCGCAGCCGTCTTTCTGCCCGCTACGGTGCTGCAACAACATGATGCTTTACAATTGGTATTATTTTGGCATTGTAAACGCGGGGGAGGAATCAGATGGCAGAGCGACCGACAGAGGCACGCCATCCAAGCGCCGAGGGGCTACATGCAGTTCCTGCTGCGGAAGTTTTTTCCCGCCTTCTGAACGCGCAGGCTGATGCAGTTGATGCGCTGCGCCCGGCATTGCCCGCGCTGGAAAAGGCCGCCGAGGCCGCCGCCCGCGCTTTGGCAGGTGGTGGGCGGATGGCCTATGCCGGGGCGGGAAGTTCCGGCCTGATGGCGCTGGCCGATTGTCTGGAGCTGGCGGGCACGTTTGGCATACCCCCTGACCGCACGCCGATGCTGTTTGCCGGGGGGGCCAGCGCCCTGCTGCACATGACGGGCGCTGTCGAGGACGACCCGGCCCTGGCCGAAACCGATCTGGCAAGGGCCGCCCTTGGGCCGGGCGATGTGGTGATCTGCCTTTCGGCCTCGGGCGGCACGCCTTACACGCTGGCGGTGGCGCGTGGGGCGAAGGCGCGCGGCGCGCAGGTGATCGGGATCGCCAATGTGGCGGGCTCGGCGCTGCTGGATATGGCCGATTTTCCGCTGTTGCTGGACACCGGGCCAGAGGTGGTGGCGGGCTCGACCCGGATGGCGGCGGCGACGGCGCAGAAGGTGGCGCTGAACCTGATGTCGGTGCTTGTCGGCATCCGGCTGGGCCATGTGCATGATGGTTACATGGTGAATGTGGTGGCCGACAATGCCAAGCTGCGCGACCGGGCCGCGCGGATTGTGGCGGCGATTTCCGGGCAGGATATCGCGGTGGCGCGCGATGCGCTGGAACAATCCGAGGGCGCGGTGAAACCCGCGATCCTGATCGCCCGCGGCACCGCACCAGAACATGCAAGAGCGGCACTTGATGCCAGCGGGGGCCATCTGGCCCCGGCGCTGGCCGCGACGACGAACTGACCAACCAGACCGGGCAAAAGCCCGTAACCAGGGAGACGACCATGACCATGAAGACCCTTCGTGTAGCCCTTCTGACCAGCACGCTGCTGGCAGGTGCGGCGCAGGCTGCCGACGTGACGCTGACCATCGAAAGCTGGCGCAACGACGACCTGACGATCTGGCAGGACAAGATCATCCCGGCGTTCGAGGCCGCAAATCCCGGCATCAAGGTGGTGTTCGCGCCCTCGGCCCCCGCCGAATACAACGCCGTGCTGAACTCGAAACTCGATGCGGGGTCGGCGGGCGACCTGATCACCTGTCGTCCGTTCGACGCCTCGCTGGAATTGTTCACCAAGGGCAAGCTGGCCGATCTGACCGATCTGCCGGGCATGGCGAACTTCAGCTCGGTGGCGAAATCGGGCTGGTCGACGGATGATGGCAAGCAGACCTTCTGCGTGCCGATGGCATCGGTGATCCACGGCTTCATCTACAACAAGGACGCGTTCAAGGCGCTGGGCATCGAAGTGCCGACGACCGAGGCCGAGTTCTTTGCCGCGCTGGACAAGATCAAGGCCGACGGCACCTATATCCCGATGGCGATGGGCACCAACGACCAGTGGGAAGCCGCGACCATGGGCTACAACAATATCGGCCCGAACTACTGGAAGGGCGAAGAGGGGCGTCTGGCGCTGATTGCCGGCACGCAGAAGCTGACCGACCCGCAATGGGTGGCGCCGTTTGCGCAACTGGCGAAGTGGAAGGATTATCTGGGCGACGGCTTTGAGGCGCAGACCTATCCCGACAGCCAGAACCTGTTCACCCTGGGCCGTGCTGCGATCTATCCGGCCGGGTCGTGGGAAATCTCGGGCTTCCGCACTCAGGCAGGGTTCGAGATGGGCGCCTTCCCGCCGCCGGTCGCGGCTGCGGGCGACACCTGCTATATCTCGGATCACACCGATATCGGCATCGGGCTGAACGCCGCTTCGGCCAATGCCGAAGCTGGCAAGACCTTCCTGAACTGGGTGGCGAGCCCCGAGTTTGCCAAGCTTTATGCCAACGCGCTGCCCGGCTTTTTCCCGCTGTCGAACGAGCCGGTGGCCCTTGAAGACCCGCTGGCGCAGGAATTCATGTCCTGGCGGACCAAGTGCCAATCCTCGATCCGTTCGACCTACCAGATCCTGTCGCGCGGCACGCCGAACCTGGAAAACGAGACCTGGAACGCCTCGGCGGCCGTGATCAAGGGCACCGAGACGCCCGAGGCGGCGGCGGCGCGGCTGCAAGAGGGGTTGGCGTCCTGGTATGAGCCGCAGAAGTAAGGTTGGCTGAAAAGAAGCGGGGGGCTGTCTGCCCCCCGCACCCCCCGAGGAGATTTTTCAACAGATGAAGGCAGGAGCGGGCATGGCGGGGCGCAAGCCGGTGCGGTGGCATATCGCGGTGTTTCTGGCCCCGGCGGTGCTGGTTTACACGGCGATGATGATCGTGCCGCTGTTCGGCACGCTGAACCTGTCGCTTTACACCTCGGTTGACCGGATTTCGCAGTTTGCCGGGCTGGACAATTTCCGCACGCTGTTTGGCGATCCGCGCTGGGCGGATGCGTTCTGGAATGCGCTGGGCAACAACGGCTGGTTTTTCCTGATCCATATGCTGGTGCAGAACCCGATCGGGATTGTGCTGGCGGCGTTGCTGTCCTCGCCCCGGCTGCGGATGGCGGCGTTTTACCGGACGGCGATCTTCATTCCCACCATCCTGAGCTTCGTGATCGTCGGCTTCGTGTGGAAGCTGATCCTGTCGCCGATCTGGGGCATTGCGCCGGGGATGCTGGATTTCGTCGGGCTGAAAAGCCTGTTCGCGCCGTGGCTGGGGAAAGAGGAATACGCGCTGACCGCCCTGGCGCTGGTGTCGGTGTGGCAGTTCGTCGGCATCCCGATGATGCTGATCTATGCCGCCCTTCTCAGCATCCCCGACGAGGTGTTGGAGGCGGCCGAGATGGATGGCATCACCGGCATGAGCCAGTTCTGGAAGATCAAGCTGCCGCTGATCTTGCCCAGTATCGGCATCATCTCGATCCTGACATTCGTCGGCAATTTCAATGCGTTCGATCTGATCTACGTCTCGCAAGGGGCGCTGGCGGGGCCGGATTTTGCCACGGATATTCTGGGCACCTTCCTGTACCGCACCTTCTTTGGCTTCCAGTTGCAACTGGGCGACCCGCATATGGGCGCCACCATTGCCACCGCGATGTTCGGCATCATTCTGGTCGGCGTGTGCTTCTATCTGTTTGCCATTCAGACGCGGCTGCGTCGCTATCAGTTCTAGGGGGGCACATGGCCACGCGCACACCGCTTTCCCGTTCGATCGCCGCCCATGCGGTGCTGATCGCCTATACGGTGATCGCGCTGTTCCCGGTGTTCGTGATCGTCATCAACAGCTTCAAATCGCGCCGGGCGATCTTTGCCGAGCCTTTGGCGATACCGACGCCCGACACCTTTGATCTGGTCGGTTATACCACCGTGCTGAAGCAGGGCGATTTCTTCCAGTATTTCCAGAACTCGATGGTGGTGACCTGTGGCAGCCTGTTTTTCGTGCTGCTGTTCGGGGCGATGGCGGCGTTTGCGCTGTCGGAATACCGGTTCCGCGGCAACACGCTGATGGGGCTGTATCTGGCGCTGGGCATCATGATCCCGATCCGGCTGGGCACGGTGGCGATTCTGCAGATGATGGTGGCAAGCGGGCTGGTGAACACGCTGACGGCACTGGTGCTGGTCTATACCGCGCAGGGGCTGCCGCTGGCGGTGTTCATCCTGTCGGAGTTCATGAAGCAGGTGTCGGATGATCTGAAGAACGCCGGAAGGATCGACGGGCTGTCGGAGTATCGGATTTTCTTCACCCTGGTGTTACCGCTGGTGCGCCCGGCGATGGCGACGGTGGCGGTGTTCACCATGATCCCGATCTGGAACGACCTGTGGTTCCCGCTGATCCTGGCCCCGGCCGAGGAGGTGAAGACCATCACGCTTGGGTCACAGGTGTTCATCGGCCAGTTCGTCACCAACTGGAACGCGGTGCTGGCGGCGCTGAGCCTCGCCATCGTGCCGGTGCTGGTGCTGTATCTGATATTCTCGCGGCAATTGATCCGCGGCATCACGGCGGGGGCGGTGAAATGATCCGGGTTCTGGTGGCAGGTCTGGGCAACATGGGGCGCAGCCATGCGCTTGCCTATCATCATAACCCGGCGTTCCAGATCGTCGGGTTGGTGAACCGCTCGGTGGTGGATTTGCCGCCCGAGTTGCAGGGCTACCCGCTGAGCGCCGACTACAATGAGGCTTTGACACGGCTTAAACCCGATCTGGTCTGTGTGGCCACCTATTCCGACAGCCATGCTGATTACGCCTGCGCGGCGATGGAGGCGGGGGCCGACGTGTTCGTGGAAAAGCCGCTGGCCACCACGGTTGCCGATGCGCGGCGGGTGCAGTCCAAGGCCGTTCAGACCGGGCGCAAGGTGGTGGTGGGCTATATCCTGCGGCATCACCCAAGTTGGATCCGGCTGATCGCCGAGGCGCGGGCGCTGGGCGGCCCCTATGTGTTCCGGCTGAACCTGAACCAGCAATCCTCCGGCCCGACGTGGGGGGTGCACAAGGCGCTGATGCAGACCACGCCGCCGATTGTCGATTGCGGCGTGCATTACGTCGATGTGATGTGCCAGATCACCGACGCCAAACCGCTGGAGGTGCGCGGCATGGGCCTGCGGCTTTCGAACGAAATCGCGCCGGGCATGTATAACTACGGCCATTTTCAGGTGCTGTTCGATGATGGCAGCTTGGGCTGGTATGAGGCCGGCTGGGGGCCGATGATGTCGGACACCGCGTTCTTCGTGAAGGATGTGGTCAGCCCCAATGGCGCCGTATCGATCCGCATGCCGGAAAATGCGCGCTCCGACGATATGGCGACGCATACCAAGACCTCGCTGCTGCGGGTGCACAAGGTGGCCACCGGCGACACCGATATCTCGATGGCCGACGAACCCGGCCATCAGGAGCTGTGCGACCGCGAGCAGGCCTTCGTCGCCCGCGCCATCGCCGAAAACCTGGACCTCACCCGCCACATGGCGGATGCCGTCGGCTCGCTGGCGATCTGCCTTGCGGCGGATGAAAGCGTGCGCTCGGGCCTGCCCGTGAAACTGTAAGGAGCCGCCATGGCCGCGCTGACGCTTGTCAATGTCACCAAATCCTTCGGCAAGACCGATGTCATCAAGGGCGTCGATCTGGAGGTGCAGACCGGCGAGTTCTGCGTGTTTGTCGGGCCGTCGGGCTGTGGCAAATCCACCCTGTTGCGGATGATCGCCGGGCTGGAGGATGTAAGCAGCGGCGAGGTGATGATCAACGGTGCGCGGGTCAACGATGTGGCCCCGGCCAAGCGCGAGATCGCCATGGTGTTCCAAAGCTACGCGCTTTACCCGCATCTGACGGTGCGCGACAACATGGGGCTGGCGCTGAAACAGGCGGGGCAGTCGAAGGCCGCGGTGGCAAAATCGGTCGATCATGCGGCGGCGATGCTGGCGCTGGAACCCTTGCTGGCCCGCCGCCCGTCCGAGCTTTCCGGCGGCCAGCGTCAGCGCGTTGCCATCGGCCGCGCCATCGTGCGCACGCCGAAACTGTTCCTGTTCGACGAGCCGCTGTCGAACCTCGATGCCGCATTGCGCGTGGCCACAAGGATCGAGATTGCCAAGCTGCACCGCGATCTGGATGCCACGATGATCTATGTGACGCATGACCAGATCGAGGCGATGACGCTGGCCGACCGCATCGTGGTGCTGCGAGATGGCCGCGTGGAACAGGTCGGCGCGCCGATGGACCTGTATAACGACCCCGACAACACCTTTGTCGCGGGCTTCATCGGTTCGCCGATGATGAACTTCCTGCACGCCGGGGCCTTGGGGATGCGCAGCGCCACCATGGGGGTGCGGCCCGAACATCTGGCGATTTCGCGCACGGCGGGGCAGATCGAAGGCACGGTGTCCCACGTCGAAAAGCTGGGCGGCGAGACGCTGGTCTATATCAACACCGCCACCCAAGGGTTGCTGACCGTGCGGCTGTTCGGCGAGCATGACTACCGGGTGGACGAGACCGTGCAACTGACCCCCGAAGCCGCCCGCGCCTTCCATTTCGACGCCGCAGGCCTGCGGTTGCGCTGACTCTCTGCACATTCTTCTCTGCTAAAATATCCCCCGCGGAGCGTCTGTGCTGGCAGCGGGAGCGCGCCGCGCGGGGATATTTGAAGAACAGATGAAAGCCTCAAGCGAAGGCTATGGACTTGTTCAAGGGCAGGTCACGGATGCGCTGGCCGGTCAGCGCGAAGATGGCGTTGGCCAGCGCCGGGGCCGCAGGTGGCAGGCCGGGTTCACCGATGCCGCGGATGCGGTCGCCGTTTTCCAGAATCGTCACGCTGATCGGCGGGCATTGCGGCAGGCGCAAGGCGTCGTAGTCGGTGAAATTGCTTTGCTGGGCGCGACCTTGCGCAAAGCTGATCTCGCCCATGATCGCCGCACTCAGCCCAAAGACCATGCCGCCCTGCACCTGCGCCTCGATGATGCCGGGATCAAGTGCTGTGCCCACATCCACCGCCGCAAAGGCAGCAATCAGGCGGATACCCACGGTGGTCTGTTCGATCTCGATCACCTCGGCCACCGGCACGCCGAAGCTGAGGCTGAAGGCCAGCCCACGGGCGCGGCCCTCGATCGGCGCCGCCCCCCAATGCGACATCCGGCCCACCGCCTCCAGCACCTTGCGCGACGGCTCATGGGAAATGTGGGCCAGGCGGAACTCCAGCGGGTCCACCCCCGCCAGATGCGCCAACTCGTCCACCGCACTTTCGTGGAAGAACCCGTTCTGCGAGGCACCCACCGCGCGCCACGACCCCACCGGCACCCCGGCGGGCACCCGGTAGCCGGTGACGCGGTGGTTAGTGAAGTCATAGGGCTGCTCCCACGCGCCCTGCACGATCGACGAATCCGGTCCGGGCACCGAGTAGCCGAGCCGACCCACCTGCGAGGCGATCACCGAAGGGGCGGCCAGATGCAGATCGAAGGCCGCGACCTTGCCTGCTTCTACCCGCGCGCGCAGCCGTGCCTTGGCCATCGGGCGATAGACGTCATGCGTGGTATCCTCCTCGCGGCTCCAGGTCAGCAGCACCGGCGTGCCTTCGACCGCCTTGGCCACGGTGATGGCCTGCCGCGCCACATCCATTTCGGCCCGCCGCCCGAAACCGCCGCCCATCAGCATGGTGTGAACCTCGATGGCCTCGACCGGCAGGCCTGTCAGCGCCGCCCCTTCCTTCAGGATCTGCGTCGGCAGTTGCGTGCCGGTCCAGACCTGCAAATGGCCGTCCGTCAGCAGGGCTGCGGCACACATCGGCTCCATCGTGGCGTGGGCGAGGTAGGGCACGGAATATTGGGCCTCGAAGATGTCTCCGACGGTTAGCGCGGCTTCCACATCGCCATCGTCGCGGCTGCGGCTGTCTAGACGGTCGGCATCGAAGGCGGCATCAACGGCGGCCAGCATCGCGGCGGTATCGGCGGGATAGGCGGCAGGAGCCCAGTCGAAGGTGATCGCATTGGCTGCGGAAAACGCCTCCCAGGTCGAGCGCGCCAGCACCGCGACGCCGTTTTCCACCTCGACCACCTGCACCACGCCGGGCATCGCCAGCGCCGCAGTGGCGTCATAAGACTTCATCGGCGCACCAAGCCCGGGATTGCAGCGCACCGTGCCGAACAGCATCCCGGACAGCCGCAGGTCGGCGGTGAACTGCGCCGCCCCGGTGATCTTGCCAGGCATGTCGGGGCGCGGCAGCGATGTGCCCAGCAGCTTCCACTCGGCGCGGGGTTTCAGCGGCGGGGTGTCGGGCAGCGGCACCGAGGCTGCTTCGGTCGCGAGTTCGATATAGCTGAGCCGCGTGCCATCGGGGGCCACCACCGCGCCGCCTTCGGTTTTCAGCACCGCCGCGTCAAGCCCCAGCCGCCGCGCCGCCGCGCCAATCAGCGCCACCCGCGCCACGGCACCTGCTGCGCGCATCTTTTCATAGGCGTCGGGGGTGGACGACGAGCCGCCGGTGATCTGCAACCCCAGCAATTTGCCCGGCACCTGCATCGCCTTGCGCAGGCTTTCCGCCATCCAGCCGGTATCGGTGGGGGCAAAGGGCACACCTTCCTCCAGCACCGCCGCATTGAAATAGGCTTTCGAGGCCGGGCCGTGGATCACGCGCACCTGATCCCAGGGCAGGTCCATCTCCTCGGCCACCAAAGCCGCCAGCGTGGTATGCACGCCCTGACCCATCTCGGCGCGCGGGGCGATGATGGTAACGCCGGTGGCGTCGATCAGCACATAGGGGGTCAGCGCCGCGTCTTCACCGCCCAGCAGCGGGTTGGGCCAGGGCTTGCGATAGGCATAGGTGCCGAACGCCACCCCGCCCAGAATGGCGACCGAGCCGATCAGGAAGCTGCGCCGGGCGATGGTTGCAAGGCGGCTCATGGTGTCACCGCCAGCCGAAGGGCGGCATCGTGAATGGCGGCACGGATGCGCGGGTAGGTGCCGCAGCGGCACAGGTTCCCGGCCATCGCCGTGTCGATCTCGGCATCCGTCGGCTGCGGAATTTCCTTAAGCAAGGCCACCGCCTGAATGATCTGCCCCGACTGGCAATAGCCGCATTGCGCCACCTGATGCTGCAACCACGCCTGCTGCACGGCATGCAGCGCGTCGGGGCTGGCCAGCCCTTCGATGGTGATGATCTGCGCCTCGCCGACATCGGCCAGCAGGGTCTGGCACGACCGCGCCGCCAAGCCATCCAGCAGCACCGAGCAGGCACCGCAGACCCCGACACCGCAGCCATATTTGCTGCCAGTCAGGTTCAACTCGTCACGCAGCACCCACAAAAGCGGGGTGTCGGGGGCGGCGGTCACCTCGTGGCTGGTGCCGTTCACGGTGATCTGCATGGCGGGCGTCCTTTGGCTTATGCTGCCAGCATAGACCCGGAACCCGGCATTTCAAACCGTGCCGTCAAGTCGCCTCGGGTTTCGGCTGCGCAACCTGGGCGGCGCGGCAGAATGCCACCGCCAGCGTGGCATCCAGCGGCAGCCGGGCGGTCAGGCCCCAGCTTTGGCACAGCGCCTCGAACCCCGGAAGATCGTCGGGGTGTTCGGCCAGCAGCCGGTAGGTCAGGATCAGCAGCAAGGGCGGAGCGACCCCCGATTGCGCATATGCCGCCTGCAGCACATCAGGCCGCAGCCCCGGATCGCCAAGGGAAAGCGTGGTCGGCTTCACCTCGGCCAGCAGCCCCGCCAGCGCCGCCGCATCGTCCGCCACGGGCGTTTGCAGCAGGCGCAGCTTTTCTCCCGCGGCAATGCCGTTGCGCGCCCAAAGCCGGGTCAGTGCGATGTGCAGGCCAGCGGATTCCTCCTGCACCACCAACCGCATGTCCGGGCGGGTGCGTGACAGCAGCGCCGCCAGAAACCCGCAGCCTGCGCCAATCTCCAGATGCGTGCCACCCTTGGGCAGCATCTTGGGCAGGCTGCGCGCCAGATTGCGTTCAAACTTGCCCTCGGCAATCAGCAACAGCGCCGGCGGGGTGAAGATGCGCGGGTCGGCGGGCACCTCGATCTCGTGGTTCTTGTGCCAGCTCAGCGGCGGATCGACCGACATATCCACCGCCCCGGTCACATACAGCCCCAGCGTGCCCGGCTTGCGATCGGGTGGTGGCTTCTGCCGGTCGGCCTTCTGCTTTTCCGAAGTGTTCTTTTCGACCCGGCTCATGAGGGCCGCGATCTTTTCCGGGTCGCGGGCCTGTGGCGGCTTGGCTTCCACCTGATCAATCGGGATCAGACTGGCGGCCTTCAACCCCTCGACCATCTCGTTATAGGCTTCGGTGCCCTTGAACTCGGCCAGCCGCGCCTCGGCCCGATCCAGTGCTGCGAAATGCAGCCGGTTCAGCACCGGGTCTTCCAGCAACGCCGCCATGATCCGGTTGCGTTCGCCCGAATAGCGCAGCATGGCGTCGTCGCGCACCTCGTTGCGGTCCTGCAAGGCCCAATAGTCGGAATTATACTTGTCTTTCTTGAGGTTGACGTTGCCGCGGAACTTGCGGATCGCATAGCTGTCGATGGATTTGACCGCGTAATGGTTCAACTGCACCCAGTCATAACCAATGGTGCGCACGATCGAGCGCCAGCCGCGGAACTTGAAATAATCCTCCATCGGCGCGCCGGAGCCGTTCAGCCATTTCACGGTTTCGGGAAACTCGCCCTCCAGCCACTTGTTCTTGATGCTGGGGCGGTGGATGCCCAGTTTCCAATACTTGGGGTCGAACTGGAACAGCGTCTTCACCCCCCAGCCGCGGTTCCACATCGGCGGGGCGGCATAAAGATACTGCTCGGTCACCGGGGCGCGCGACCAGTCATGCACGCCGCCCGAGCCGAAAATCCGCCAGGTCACCACGATGCCATTGGCGCCGCGCGCCTTGGCGGCAGTGATCATGTCATCCAGTGTGCCGTCGCCGTATTTGATGCAGAGAAACTCGTCGGCATCGAACACCATCACCCAGTCGCTGCTGCCCACCAGCGGCTCGTCCTGCGCATAGTTCAAGGCCGAGGGCTGCGGGCGGATGCCTTCGGGGATATCGTTGCGGCGGTGATAGGCCAGACCCATCTCCTCCAGCCGGATCAGCATGTCGTCGGTGCCGTCAGAGCAATCGTTGGTATAGACCACGATATCGGTGAAACCGACCGCCAGATGATGCGCGATCCATTCCAGCACGAAGGGGCCTTCGTCCTTCATCATCGACACGGCGGTAAGGCGGCCATGCGGGCTGATGTGTTTGGTCAGGCCAGGCTTTTGCGCAGCATTTGAACCGGTTTTCTTCTTGCTGGCCAAGCTCTGCCTCTTGCGCGGGGTCCGCCCTGCTGGACATGGCGCAAGGGTTAGGGCATTATCCCAAGCAACGCAAAAGAAATCACTTTTCAATGTGATTGTAGTTAATGAGGGAACAATGACAGGCCCCATCCGCCGCCCGGTTGCATCGCTTTGGATCGGCGAGCGGCTGCATTACCTGAACCAGCTTTGCCTGCTCAGCCATGTGAAACAGGGCCATCCCACGACGCTTTACTGCACCGATACCGTGACCAACGTGCCCGAGGGCGTGATCGTCAAACCCGCCACCGACATCATGGCGATTGATATGGAGATCGTGCGGCAGACCTCTGAATCCTTTCTGTCGAACGTGTTCCGCTACAAGATGATCCAGAAGACCGATGCGGTGTGGATCGACTGCGACGCCTTCTGCCACAAGCCGTTCCCGGACGAGATGCAGAACATCTTTGCCGGCCACGGCTTTCGCGGCGCGCTGAACTGCGGCGTGGTGTATATTCCGCCGAAGGGCGCGCTGATTGATCAGTTGCTGGATTACTATGACAACCTGCCCGCAGCTCCCGCCTGGTTCAACAAGCAGCAGCGCAAGCGGCTGGAAAAGCAGGATCCGTCGCTGCCGCATGCCGTGCGGATCTATAATGCCGAGCGCACCAGCTTTGGCCCGCAGGCTTTCACCTGGTTTGCCCAGCAGACTGGCGATTATGAAAAGGCGCTGTCGCCGGATTTCCTTTATCCGGTGCCGTTCCAGCTTAACGACGTGTTCTACGACCCTTACGGTCGGGTGGAGGGGCATTTTACCGACAACACCCTGTCGGTGCATCTTTACACCAACGGCACAAAGCCCTGGTGGCGCAAGAACCCGCCGCTTGCCAATTCCTACGCCGACCGGATGTGCCGCGAGATCGGGGTCAATCCGCAAGACGCGCTGGAAGAATAGCCGATGGCCGCACCCGATCTGACCTTTGTCTATATCGTCGAGCCGCCGGATTATCAGATTTTCGCCTGCACGCTGCTGGCCTCGATCCGCCGCTATTTCCCGCCGGAGGTGAAGGCGATCGGCTATTGCCCGGCGCACAGGATGGCCAATCTGCACCCGGCGGTGATCAAGGCACACGAGATGATGGGCGCCGAGATCAGGCCGATGCAGACGGAAGGCATGTGGGATACCCCCCTATCCGCATGGCAACAAGATCATCGCCGCCATGCAGCCGCGCGATGGCGCATTTTCGGCCTTTGTCGATTCCGATGTGCTGTTCCTGCGGCCCAACACTTCGGCGGCGCTGTGCAAGCCGGGCAAGGTTTCGGCCTCGGCTGCCGCCTCGATGGTCTGGGCGGAACAGACGATCTGGGATACAATCTATGGCACTTTCGGCATGCCGATCCCGACCGAGCGTATCCGGCTGATGCGGCAATCGGGCAAGCCGGTGATCCCGTATTTCAGCGCCGGTCTGGTGGTGTTTCCCGAAACGCCGGGGCCGGGCGGGCGGTTTCCCGATGTCTGGTATGATACCGCGCGGCGGCTTGACCGGGTCGAGACGCTGGACAAGCGCCGCCCCTATCTGGACCAGATGACCCTGCCCATCGCCATGCAACGCGCCGGTCTGGGCTGGAACATCCTGCCCGAGGAACAGCACTATATCCTGGGGGGCCGGTTGCGCGGCGAACCGCTGCCCAAGGGCCGCGAGATTTATACCGTGCATTACCGCCAGCTTGCCGTGCTGAAGGAAGCCGGTCTGCACGAGGTGGCGCAGGCCACGCTGAAATCGCAAACCGGCGTGCGGTTCGTGCGCCGCCTGACCCCAGACGCGCCAGAAGACCCCGGCACCGGTCTGGCGCAAACCGGGCAGATCGAATGACCGGCTTTCCCAAAGGTGCCAAACATGCGAGTGCCGATCATGCAGGACGCTGACGACGAACCGACGGCCGCGGGCGATGGCCGCTCCAAGGCCGAACTGCGCGCCGAGGCGATGATCCGCCGTCAGAAACGCAACCTGCGCAAAGCCGGCGCCGAAGGCTTTCTGGCCGGTGTTGCCGCCATGCTGCGTCCCGGCGATCTGGTGATGGATTGCGGCGCCAATATAGGCTCTATCACCGCGATTCTGGCCGATACCGGTGCCGATGTGCTGGCCTTCGAACCCGACCCCTTTGCCTTTGCCGAACTGACGGCCAAGTTTGCCGACCATCCCCGCGTGACCCTGATCAACGCCGCCGTGGGTGCCAGCGCAGGCACCGTGCGGCTGATGCGGGCGCAGAATTTCGACGACAATCCCACCGGTGCCTCGGTGAAAAGCACCATCCTGCAAGGCGGGCGGTCCATCGACGCCAGCACCGGTTTCGACGTGCCGCTGATCAGCTTTCCCGACCTGATCCGCGAAAAGATCGCGGCGGGGCGCGAGGTGGCCTTGGTGAAGATGGACATCGAAGGCGCCGAGCTGGAGATTCTGGAAGTGCTGGACCGCGATGGCCTGCTGGCGCAGATCAGGGTGATCGTGGTCGAAACCCACGAGCGAAAATTCAAGGATTTGCGCCCCCGTTACAAGGCACTGCGCGAAAGCTTTGCCGAGAAGTATCCCGGCAACCGGGTCAACCTCGACTGGATCTGACCCGCCGCGCTGGTTTGGCCAGAACCTCGCGCCAATCCCTTGCCGGACCGCGCATCCCGCGCATATCCGCCAGTTCGATCAGGCCTGCAAGCGCCAGCCGGTGGCCCTGCGCGGCGCAATACTTGCCCACCCGCCTGATCCAATGCCGGTTGGTCCGGCGCCCGGCCCGGTAAGCCTGCCGCAACGCCTGCGGTGCCGCCGCTCCTCGCAGCACGTCGAACAGGCTTTCGATCACCCCGGCCTCGATCAGGCAGGGGATGATATGATGCCGCGCGCCATGAACGGGCATCAGCCGCGCACCAGCCTGGCCGAACAGCCGGGCGTTCAGCCGGTCCAGCCGATGCAGTGGGTCATGCAGCACCTGATAGCAGCACCCATCCGCCATTTCGGCAGCCACATCCCAGCAGAATGGCCCGATTTCGGCGGCCTGCGGCGCAAAGCGCAGATCGCCGGGCACCACGGCGGGATCAAGCGAGAATTGCGGTGCCAGTGCCACGGCCAGCCGCGCGTCAAGCGCCTTTGCCGCCAGAATAGCGCCGTATCCCCCCATGCTGAAGCCATAGGTGGTAAGGGGCACCTCTGGCCCAAGATGCTGCCGCACTGCCTTCATGGCGGGCAGAAAATCTGCGGTCTGGAACCAGTCTGACCGGCGGGGCAGCACCGCCACTTGCGAAATCCCGCGCTTGGCCAGCGAGCTTTCGGCAAAACCCGTGCCGCTCTGGATGCCCGGATGCAGCATGTCGGGAAAGGTGACGACCACCGCATCCCCGGGCGGCGATACCGCCGGAACATGGCGGATCAGCAAGCCGCTTGATGCGTAGATCACTTGTCCGGGCAGCGCGGGGGTCATCAGCGCGGATCGCAGCGCAGCATGCTCCAGGCAAAGCCACCCCGCCCGTCATCCACGACCTCGGCTTCGACCTCCCATTTCGACTTCAGCCCGACCCGCCTTTCGCCAAGGCTGGCCAACCGCAGCGGCGTTGCCGTCATCGCTGCGCGATCCTCCGAGCTTTTGGTGCGAATCTGCAGGGCCATCGCCTCGCGGAACATCGGTTGCAATACCGCGTAGGTGTTCAGCCCGCCCATGACATAGGCGTAAGACACGTCCAGCGGCATCCGCCGGTTGGCAGCCAGTTGCAGGGCTTCGGCATAGGCGGCGCGCCCGCGCGCACTGACGAAAAGAATGGCATGTGCCGACACCATCGAAAACAATCGGGCAAAGCGCGCGTCATGCGCCCGGGCCAGCACGAAATCCGGCACGGCACTGTGGCCGATCTGGTCGTGAATCTCGCGGATGCGCGGAAAGCAGCCAGCCGTGTTCAGCCCCAGGTAAACGATATCGGCATCGGCTGGCAGACCCGGCAAGGCGGTGCTTCCGGCACAGAACTCCAGATCATCTTCCAGGATCATGAAGGGCAGGCCCTTGGCCTTGGCCATGGCCCCCTGATGCGCCAGCGTGGCGTTCAGCACCTTGAACTCGGTGCTGTCAACGCCGTCGGAAAAGCTGTGCGCAATACCCAGCCCGGTCAGCAACCGCTCCATGTGGCGGCGACGCTTGCGCTGTTTGGGCATGTTGATGACGACGGCCTGAACTTGCCGCAGATCGGTGATGCCATCGGCATAGACCTGCGCCGCCACGCCTGGCGTATCTTGCGACATTGCACTCGTTCCCTCAAAGCCCCGCGTTTTTCACGCTGTTTTCATGGATTTGAGGATAGGCAGCGCGATGCGGGCTGTCAATCTGGCCGAAGTTCGCGCGAAATGGCCGATTCCGCCCCGCCGACTTGACGCCCCGCCGCAAAACTTCCATCTGAAAGCCAGACAAAGGGGTCGCACATGGATGCATCGGCGATCGAACTGATCCGCTTTGGCTATGGGCCGAAAGCCGGCTCATCCGTGCTGAAAGGGTCGGTTGAACCTGACCGCCTGCTGGCGCAGCTTGCCGATCCCGCGCCGGTTGCCTTTGCCCGCCCCGGCCTTGCCGCGCGCCTGCAGATGCTGGTGGCGCTGCGGCAGGAACGGCAGGTGCAAAAGGCTGGCGGGCCAAAGACCGACACCACGCTGAAGGCACTGCGGCAGATGCAGCGCGAGGATACGCTGGTCTGGGTGCCGCAGGCTGCCGCGACCAAGGCAGGCTTTCATGAACGGCTGGTGAATTTCTGGGCCAACCGGCTGACCGTGGCCAGCACCAGGGGCGAGTTGGTCTATCTGGTGCAGCCCTATCGTGACGAGGCAGTGCGACCACATGTTGCCGGGCGGTTTGCCGAGCTGTTGCTGGCCTCGGTCTGGCATCCGGCGATGCTGCTGTATCTGGACCAGGCGCGCTCGGTCGGGCCCAACTCGCGCTTTGGCCTGCGCAGACGGGCCGGGCTGAACGAGAATTTCGCCCGCGAATTGCTGGAACTGCACACAATGGCCACCGGCTATACTCAGGCCGATGTAACGGCGCTGGCGGCCTTGCTGACGGGCCTGACCTTCACGCCTGAAGGTGCGGCCTATGACGAAAACCGCGCCGAGCCGGGCCAGAAAACCGTGCTGGGCCAAAGCTATGGCGAGGGCGCAGACGAGATTGCCCACTTTGTCGAAGACCTGTCGATGCGGCCCGAAACCGCCCAAAGCGTCTGTCTCGCCCTTGCCCGGCATTTCCTGTCCGACACCCCGCCCGAAGCCCTGGTTGCCCGCATGGCGCAGACTTATCTGGCTGAAAGCGGCGCCTTGGTGCCGGTCTATCGCCTGCTGCTGCAAGACCCCGCCGCCCGCGACCCGGTGCTGCGCAAGATCCGCTCGCCGCATGAATTTGTGGTGGCCAGCCTGCGCGCCTTTGATCTGACCGGGGCTGAGACCCAGTCGCAGGGCGCCCCCAAGGGCGGTTTTCGCGCCGAGGCGGCGCTGGCGCAGATGGGTCAACCGGTCTATCGCCCGCGCGGCCCGGATGGCTGGCCCGACACCGCCGCCGAATGGATCTCGCCGCCCTATATGGTGGCGCGGCTGGATTGGGCGGAACGGCTGGCCCGGCTGCGCGGCGAACGCGCCGACCCGGTGGCGCTGGCGCGGCAGGTGCTGGGCGATCTGGCGCATCCCGACACGCTGCGCGCCGTTGGTCTGGCCGAACAGCGGTGGGAGGGCGTGGCGGTGCTGCTGGGCTCGCCCGATTTCATGCGGAGGTAGGCGATGGGTGATCTTTTGCTGTCGCGGCGGTCGTTCCTGATCGGTTGCTCGCTGGCCGCCAGCCCGTTGCTGACGCCGGTCAGCTTTGCTGCGGCACCGGGTGAAAACCGGCTGGTGGTGATGGTGCTGCGTGGCGGCATGGACGGGCTGGATGTGGTGCGCCCCCTGGGCGATTCCGACTATGCCGCATTGCGCCCGACGCTGCTGACCGATTCCGCCTCGCTGGACCTTGACGGCTTCTTCGGCCTGAACCCCGGTGCCGCCGGTCTGATGCCGCTTTGGCAGGCGGGCGAGTTGGGCTTTGCCCATGCGGTGGCCACCCCTTACCGCCAGCAACGCAGCCATTTCGTCGGGCAAGACCTGCTGGAAAGTGGCGCGCTGGCTGCCGACGCGCCGGTGGATGGCGGCTGGCTGAACCGCGCCGTTGGCCGCATCAGGGGTGCCGCCCCCGATATGGCGGTGGCAGTGGGGCGCGAGCCGATGCTGATTCTGGAAGGCGATGCCCCCGCCCGGCAGTGGCTGCCGGTGGCCGACAGCACGCTGTCAGGCCAGGGCACGGCGTTGCTTGGCTGCCTGCACGCCGCCGACCCCGATTTTGCCGAGGCCTATCTGAAAGCCGTGGCCCTGCGCGCGGAATCCGAGGCGCAACGGATTTCCAATGCCGATGCCAAGCGCGACCAGTTGGGCGCCTATGTCGCCGCCCGCCTGAACGCCGAGGCGCGCATTGCCGCGTTTTCCTTTGGCGGCTGGGATACCCACAACAAGCAAGGCCCGGGCATTGCCCGGCGGCTGGGCGATCTGGCCGATACCATTCTGGCACTGAAAGCCGGCCTCGGGGCCAACTGGGCCACCACGCTGGTGCTGGCCGTCACCGAGTTTGGCCGCAGCGCCCGCGAGAACGGCTCCGCCGGCACCGACCACGGCACCGGCGGTGCGTCGCTGCTGGCGGGCGGGGCGCTGCGTG
The DNA here is from genome assembly GCF_000176015.1 of Rhodobacter ferrooxidans. Taxonomy (GTDB): domain Bacteria; phylum Pseudomonadota; class Alphaproteobacteria; order Rhodobacterales; family Rhodobacteraceae; genus Pseudorhodobacter_B; species Pseudorhodobacter_B ferrooxidans. Next base: position 38,537 of record NZ_ACYY01000002.1, read on the forward strand.
GCAAGCGGGTGCTGGGCCAATGGCCGGGCCTGAACGAATCCGCGCTCTATGCCCGCCGCGACCTGATGCCCACCACCGACCTGCGCGCCTATGCCGGCTGGGCGCTGCACGATCTGTTCGGGCTGGCAACTTCGGATATCGAAGGCCACGTCTTCCCGGCGCTGGACATGGGCCCCAACCCGCAGCTTCTGCGCTAAACCCTTTCATCTGTTCTTAAATATCCCCGCCGGAGGCTCCAGCGGCACCGCTGTCGCAAAGCGTCAGACCGCGACAGGCAGCGTCACATCGCGGCGCACCGCCTCGGCATCCGTACAGCCCTCGATCACCACGACCGAAAGCCCAAGCCGGATCAGCACATCCTTGCCGTCGCGCAAAATCTCGGGCTGCCCCGGCCATGCGGCAAGGTCCAGCACATCGCCCGCCCGCCAGTCGGTGATCCGGCACACCCCGCCCCAGGCGATGTGATAAAACACCCCCCCCGGCCCGCCGGTGATCACATTCTCGCCCGGCCCGACATGAAACTGGTCGCGCCCCTCGCCCGAGATCACCCGGTTGCGCCCCGGCCCGGTGTGAATCTCCGAACTGTGGTCGCCATCGGTAATCTGGTCGTTGCCGGTGCCGCCGTAAATCTTGTTGAAACCGTCGCCGCCCACGATCACATCGTCGCCCGCGCCACCATCCAGCGTGTCGCGGCCATTTCCGCCGCGCAGCGTATCGTTGCCCGCGCCGCCGTAAAACCCATGCCGGTCATTGCGCCGCGACGATTGTGCCACCAGCAGGTCATGCCCCGCGCCGCCTTCAAAGGTTGCCCCGGCATAGACCGGGCCGATCATCACATCGTCACCGTGGCTGCCGGTGACATGCACAGACACCCGTTCCGAGGATTCAAAGGTGATCGCACTCGCCGGATGCGCCACGATGCGCACCACCTTGCCCTGCGTCCGGTCGGCCTCGGCCCGTGCCACCACGGTGCCCATCCGCACCACCTCGATATTCGCGGGAACCCTCAGGGTATAGCCATCGGGTCCAGCCAGATACCACAGCGTGTCATGGCCGCCATCGGGGGTTTCGACGATCTTTTCCGCCGCCTCGCCATAAGCCCAATAGTCGTTGTCGGCATTGCCGCCCGCCAGCACCACCGCGCCATCCATCGCCATCATGGCGTTGATGCCAGTCTCGGGGCGTTCCATCCCGCGCAGATCAAGGCCAAGGTCCAGCGCCGCCCGCACCAGCTCATCCCGCAGCGCCGGGGTTTGCGGCCCGCCCGCCAGATTGGTGGTCTCGCCCGGGTCGGCGATCACGTCATAGACATGCTCTTCGCCATTGGGGTGGCGGAAGTAGCGGAACTGCGACAGGCCCGGCACCGAGGGGCGCACCGAAAGCGTGCCGAACACCGCGGTAAGCGGCGATTTTGTGCCGTCATAGTCCCCAAAATCCGGGTTCACCAGCGGCAGCAGGCTTTGGCCCGAAACCCAGTCGGGCCGTGGCGGCAAGCCTGCCAGATCGAGGATGGTTTTCGGCACGTTGTGCAGCGACACCGGCATCTGCACCACCTGCCCGCCTTCCATGCCCGCATGCCAGATACCCAGCGGCACATGCGCCGCCGAGTCCCACTGGCTCATCTTGTGAAAGCTGTCGTGGGTGCCCAGGTTGAAGCCGTTGTCCGACAGCAGCACCACCGTGGTGTTTTCGCCCAGGGGCGAGGCGCGCAGAGCGTCCATGAACCGGCCAATCTCATGGTCCACATGGCTACAGGCGGCGAAATAGCCGCGCACCACCTGCCGCCAGCCTGCATCGCCAGCCTTTTCCGGCGTCCACTGGCCGTTGGCGATATAGGCGGCTTCATAGACCGCCATGCCGGGCTGCGGGCCGAACTGATCCTCGGGGTGGGCGCAGGCGGGCCAGCGGATCGCGTCCGGGTCATAGAGTTGATAGAACCGGTCCGGGCAGGTCAGGTTGAAATGCGGATGCTTGAAGCCCAACTGGATCAGATGCCGCCGCGCGGGGTCGGCGCGGGTCAGGTAGTCGATGGCATTCTGCGCCACCGAATGATCGTAGAACGTGTGGTCGCAAGACCCGTCATCATCCGGCGCATTGACGCCGGAAATGCCCGGCCCTTTGTCCAAGTAGTCTCTAACACCGCCGCGACGGCCCTTTTCCACCGCCTCGACATCCTCGTGAAACAGCACGCGGCTGTAGTCGGTGGGCATCGGTTTGTAGTTGGCGTCGGTCTTGCCGGTGGTGAAGGTGCGAAACCCGGCGCGGCGCAGGTCATAGACCCAACTGGCGGTCGGCGGCAGCACGTCGCGCCAGAACCGGTTCAGATCGACCAGCCCGGTGCGGAACGGCGACAGGCCGGTGGCAAGCTCGGCCCGGCAGGGGGCGCACAGCGGCACCGTGGCATAGGCGTTGGCAAAACGGGTGCCCTGCGCCATCAGACGGTCGATGTTCGGGGTCTGGATCGTGACGCCGAAGGCCTGGCGCCAGGTGAAGATGTCGATCATGTCATCAATCCAGATGACGCAGATGTTGCCGCCTTGCGTGCTGGCGCGATCAAAGCCCATGGCGCGCCCTGTGCTGCCAAAGCGTGATTGCGCCGTTTAGAGCCGCATTTCCGGGTGTGGCCAGCAGGTTTTGCCCCGGCCACAGCAGCACATCCGACAAGGCGAATGTGCCCAGCTTGTTGCGCAACCCGGCGCGCGGGCCGCGACAGCCCAGGAACAGATGCGCGGGGCCTGCGGTTTCAAGGCTGAACTGCGCCGACACCGCCGCCCCGCCATTGGCCGCCAGCCAGACCTGCCCGCCCTGCAGCGCCAGCAGCACCAGCGTCACCTGATCCGCAGCCCCTTCGGCGGTCAGCGGCAGTTGCGTGGTGCCGCCTTTCTGCGCCAGCCGCAACACCTCGGCCTTGGCATCCAGAAACAGCGAGCCTTCGGCACGCAGCGGCTGCAAGGCCAGCAAAGTGCGGGCCTCGGGCGTTCCAGCGCGGAAGATCAGGCCAAGCGTCAGGCAGGATGCGTCGGCAATCGCGTCAGGCACCACCAGCCCGCCGTTGACCTCGGCCTGGAATTGCAGCGCGCCGGTCGCAAATACCGTGCCATGCTCGTTGGCCGCTACCGCCTGCGCCACCGGGCCGCCCTGCGCCCGCCATTCGATCACCCGACCGGGCAGGATGGGCGAAAACGCCAGACTGTCGGCGCGCGCCGTCAACCAGACCGGTGCCGGAGAGGGCAAGTCACCCCGCACAAGCGCACCGGGCGGCAGGCTGCCGGGAAACAGGATCACGCCGCTCACGTTTCACCCCGGCGCAGCGGCAGGATTGCCGGATAGGCCCAGCGGTGCAACTGCCCGCCAGACCTGGAGGGGGCCGCCCATGCGTCTCTGACACTGCCGGAATTGGCCCGGCCTTCGGGGCCGCCATAGGCATAGTGCAGCGTCGCATCGCCTTCCGGCGCGTGGTCGCAGGTCAGGATCAGGGATTGCGGGTCATCCTTGGCCAGCCGCACCGCGGTGATCTGCACCGGTGCCGTGCTGCCCGCGATGCTGAACCCGCAGGCGACCCCGGCGCCGAAAGGGTCGGCGGCATCCAACACCAGATCGGCCATTGCCCGCGCTGTCACCCGAACCTCGCGGCCTTCGCTTTCCGCCAGCAGGAACAGCGGGCAGGCCCAGCTTTCGCGCGCCGAAAGCGCCACGATGGCATGGGCATCCATTTCCGCCATCTGCAGGCGGGCGGCCTCGCTGGGGCGGCCAAAGCGGTCTTGGTCGAACATGTAGCCGGGGGCGGCAAAGGCGAAGGCGTGGTTGCCATGGCTCCATGCCAACTGCCAATGCGCCAGCGTGGCGGCAGGAGCGGTGAGCCAGCGCGTGCCGCTGTCGAAATTGGCCAGAAAGATCGGGCGTTGCAGGTCGCGCGCCGCCATGTCGCGCTCGATCTGCCGCATCAGCGAACGCAGTCCTTCGGCCAAAACGTCGGGGGGGGAATGGATATCCTCCAGCCCATAGTCGAGGCCGACCGCGAGCACCTTGGGCCGCTTGCCCGAACTTGTGGCGGCTGCCACCAGATTGTCCAGCGCGGTCAAAAAGTTACCATAAGCCACACCGCTGGCCAGAGCCGTAATGCTGGCCGCGCCATCGGTTTCGGCGCGCACGAAGAACAGCGGCATCCCGCGCAGCGCGTCTTGCCGCCAGCCCAGCAGGGTGTCGGCGGTCAACGCCTCGCGGCTGCAATGTGGCAGGCGTTGCAAGCTTGCCGTGGGTTGCGCCTGCGCCGTGCCCTCCAGCCCGACGCTGCCCACATCATCTCCCGGAGCCAGCACATTGTGCGAAAACCCCGGCGGGCCATCGTTGAACCCGGCGCGGCGGGCACCGCCAATGGCCAGCAGCGCATATAGGGGCCCCGGAGCAGCGGCGATGATGTCGCCCCCTGCCTGCGCGCGCTGGTATTCGCGCGGGCCACGCCCCGGCTCCAGCACGCCGGTAAAACGCAGCCAACCGCCGTCGCTGCGCAGGTTCCAGGCGTCGATATCGCCCAGCGCCGCGGTCACATCGGGCGCTTCGGCAGGTTGCAACGCCAGCCGCGCCCGCAGATCGGCCAGCACGGTATCGGAAAGCCGCAGCGTCAGCCCGGTGGCATCCCAGGTCACCACATCGCCGTTTTCCGCCCGGATCAGCACGCCGGTTTCGGCAATCGGCTTGGGAGGAAGCGGCATCGGCAATCCTTGCTGGCAGCGCCCGCGGGGCACGCGCCTATCTGCGGTCAAAGCCTGTTGTCGGTCAAGACCCGCGCCGCCCGCGTCCAGGCGGAAACTTTTTCTTGACGCAGCGGCGATATCGCCTATTTCGCTGAATGAACGTTCATTCGCACCCACCACAACCCGAGACCGACCATGAACATGCACTCCGCCAGCGCCGATCTGCGCAGCGCCCGTATCCTGGGCAGCATCCGCCAGACCTTTGCCGAAAAGGGCTTTGACGGCGCCTCGATGCAGGATCTGGCGCGGGCGGCGGGCATGAGCGTCGGCAATTTCTACCGCTATTTTCCGTCGAAGGCCGCGATCGTCGAGGCGCTGGTCACCCATGACCTGGAAATGATGGAGCAGGATTTCGCCGCCATCCTGCAAGCGCCCCGCCCGATGCAAAGCCTGCGCGAGGGGTTGGCGGCGCGGCTGTGTGAAGATGGCTGCAAGGACGACGGGCCGATCTGGGCCGAAATTACCGCCGCCGCCCTGCGCAAACCCGAGATTCTGACCCTGGTCTGCCGCATGGAAGCCGCAGTTGGTGACAATCTGGTGGCGGTGTTCGCCCGCGAAACCGGGCTGAACATCGAAACCACCCGGCAGCGTCACGGTGCCCATGCGGCGATGATCGTGATGCTGATCAAGGCCGCCAGCATGCAACACCCCGACGCCTGCAATCCGCGCGCCGATCTGATGGCGCTTACCCTGCGGATCATCGACCGGATCCTGGATGACATTACCGGCGCGCCCCTGGCCGCCCTTGAAGAAAGCCTGTGATGATGCGTTTGCCGATTGCCGCTGTTCTAAGCCTGCTTGCCTTGCCGGTTTTCGCCCAGACCGAAATCCCGCCCGCGGCGCCGGTGCTGCCGGCTATCACCGTCTCGACTGTGGGCAGTGCTCTGTTACGCGACCGGGTGCTGGCCTCGGGGCTGGTGGGGCCGGTGGAGCAGGTGCAGGTGCAGCCGCTGATTGAAGGCCAGCCGATCCAGACGCTGGCGGCAGATGTGGGCGATACCGTGGCGGCAGGGCAAGTGCTGGCCGTGCTGTCGGGCACCGCGCTGGATTTGCAGAAAAGCCAGTTTCTGGCCTCCCTCGCCGCGGCCCGCGCCACCATTGCGCAGGCCGAGGCGCAACTGCTGGAGGCGACCTCAAGTGCCGACGAGGCGCAGCGGGTGAATGTGCGCACCGCCAAGCTGAAGGAACAGGGGTCGGCTTCGCAGGCCGCTGCCGATCAGGCGCAGGCGGCGGCGATTTCCGCCACGGCGCGGGTGTCGGTGGCCACGCAGTCGCTGGAGGCGGCGCGGGCGCAGCTTGCGCTGGTGCAGGCGCAACTGGATAATGTGGAGTTGCAACGCTCGCGCACGCAGGTGGTGGCACCGGTGGCGGGCGAAGTGATTGCCCGCAACGCACAGGTGGGGTCGGTGGCCAGTGCCGCCGGTTCGCCGATGTTCGTGCTGATCCGCGATGGTGCGCTGGAACTGCGCGCCGATATCGCCGAACGTGATCTGCTGCGGCTGGTGCCCGGGCAGACTGCCACCATGCAGGCAGTCGGCTCTGACGAGCCGCTGACCGGCACGGTGCGGCTGGTGGAACCCAGCATCGACACCGTGACCCGGCTTGGCCGCGCCCGCATCAGCATCGACGCGCCCGACCGGTTGCGCGACGGCATGTTTGTCGATGCGGAAATTCTGGTGGCCGAACGTCAGGCGCTGGCGGTGCCGGTCACGGCCGTCGGCTCCAGTGCCGAGGGGGCCACGGTGATGCGGGTGCAACAGGGTCAGGTCAGCCGGGTGCCGGTGGTGACCGGAATCCGTGACGCCGGGTTGGTGGAGATTGTCTCGGGTCTGGCGGCGGGCGATCTGGTGGTGACCAAGGCTGCGGCCTTTGTGCGCGATGGCGACCGGGTGAACCCGGTGCCCGCGCCGATGACCAACTGAGGGGGTGGCCATGAACTTTTCCGCCTGGGCCATCCGCAACCCCGTCGCCCCGCTTTTGGGGTTTTTGATGCTGCTGGTGCTGGGCTGGCAATCCTTCAACGCGCTGCCGATCACCCGGTTTCCCAACATCGACGTGCCGCTGGTGGCGGTGACGGTGGCGCAATCGGGTGCCGCCCCCGCCGAGATGGAAACCCAGATCACCAAGGAGATCGAAGACGCGGTGGCGGGAATTTCCGGGGTGAAGAACATCATCTCGACCGTCAGTGACGGGGTCTCGACCACGGCGGTCGAATTCCGCATGGAAGTGCCGACCGACAAGGCGGTGCAAGAGGTCAAGGACGCCATTGACCAGATCCGCGGCAACCTGCCGGGCGACATCGAAAGCCCGATCGTCAGCCGGATCGACGTTGAAGGCCAGGCGATCATGACCTTCGCCGTCGCCGCCCCCAACATGACCATCGAGGAATTGTCGTGGTTCGTTGACGACACCATCATCCGCGCCTTGCAGGGCCGTCCCGGCATCGGCCGGGTGGACCGGTTCGGCGGTGCGGAACGCGAGATCAGGGTGGAACTGGACCCGGTGAAGCTGAACAGCTTTGGCATCACCGCGCAGGCGGTCAACGCGCAATTGCGGGCCACCAACACCGATCTGGGGGCCGGGCGTGCCAGCCTTGGCGTGGCCGAACAGGCGATCCGCACCCTGGGCGACGCCGCAACCGTGGCGCGGCTGTCGGAAACCACCATCAGCCTGCCCACCGGGCAACATGTGCGGCTGGGCGATCTGGGTTCGGTGGTCGATACCTATGAGGAATTGCGCTCGTTTTCGAAGTTCAACAGCGAGCAGGTGGTGACCTTCTCGGTGTTCCGCGCCAAGGGGGCGTCGGAGGTTTCAGTTTCGGAACAGGTGAATGCGACGCTGGATACCCTGCGCACCAAGCATCCCGATGTCAGCATGAAACTGGTCGATGACACGGTGTTCTACACCCGCGGCAACTACGAATCGGCGCTGAACACGCTGATCGAGGGGGCCTTGCTGGCGGTTCTGGTGGTGCTGGCGTTCCTGAAGAACTGGCGCGCTACGGCGATTGCCGCCGTGGCCTTGCCGCTGTCGGTGATTCCGACGTTCCTGGTGATGGACCTGTTGGGTTTCTCGCTGAACCTGGTGTCGTTTTTGGCGCTGACGCTGGCGACGGGGATTCTGGTCGATGATGCGATTGTCGAGATCGAGAACATCGCCAGGCATATCCGCATGGGCAAGACGCCGTTCCGCGCGGCGATCGAGGCGGCGGACGAGATTGGTCTGGCGGTGATCGCCACATCCTTCACCATCGTCGCGGTGTTCGTGCCGGTGTCGTTCATGCCGGGGATTCCAGGGCAGTATTTCCGGCAGTTCGGGCTGACGGTGGCCATTTCGGTGCTGTTCTCGTTGCTGGTGGCGCGGCTGATCACGCCGTTGATGGCCGCCTACATCATGCGCGCCAAGGATGCGCAGGACGACGAGCATCAGGATGGCCGGATCATGCGGGCCTATCAGGGCTTCGTGCGGGTGTCGCTGCGGCTGCGCTATCTCACGCTGCTGGGGGCGATTGGCGTGCTGGCGGTTTCGGTGTTCTTCATGCTGCGAATCCCCGGCTCTTTCATGCCGCCCGAGGATGTCAGCCGCATTTCGGTATCGGTCGAACTGCCGCCCGGCTCGACGCTGGAGGAGACCGACCGCACCACGCAGGCGATGGTGGATACCATCCGCGATATCGACGGGATCGAGAACCTGTTCGTGCTGGGCGGGTCTTCGCCCACCGGCGACCGCGACGTGCGGCGTGCCACGCTGACCGTGGTGCTGGAAAAGCTGGACCATTCGCTGATCCATCGGCTGAGTGATATCGCGCAGGGCATCCCGGTGCTGAACCTGTTGCCCGAGGCGCCGGTGCATGGCCGCACCAACCCGCAGCGGGTGATCGAGGCGGAAATATTCGAACGACTGGCGGTGATCCCGGATGTGCGGGCCTTCAAGCTGAACGACCGGGGCGCGCGAGATATCAGCTTTTCGGTGCTGTCCACCAACGAGGCCGATCTGAATACCGCCGTGGCGCAGCTTGAAGCGGCGCTGCGGGGCGACCCGTTGCTGGCCGAGGTGGCCTCGGAAGGCGCCTTGCCGCGACCGGAAGTGCAGATCACCCCCCGCCCGGCCGAGGCGGCGCGGCTGGGCATCACCACAAGGGCGATTGCCGATCTGGTGCGCGTGGCGACGCTGGGCGATGGCGATGCGGCGCTGGCCAAGCTGTCCATCGACAACCGGCTGATCCCGGTGCGGGTGCGGCTGAACGATGCCACGCGCGAGGATCTGTCGCGGCTGGCGGCGCTGAAGATCACGACGGCCAGCGGCTCCACGGTGCCGCTTGGCTCGATTGCCGATATCGCCATTGCCGAGGGCCCCAGCATGGTGGACCGGCTGAACCGCGAGCGCCGCGCCACCATTGGCGCCAACCTGCCGGTGGGTGTGGCCTTGGGCACCGCCACCGACCGCTTCAAGGAAATCGTCGAAAGCGTGACCCTGCCCCCGACCGTGCGCATTGCCGAATCAGGCGATGCCGAGGTGCAGACCGAACTGGTCACCGCTTTCGGCAATGCGATGATCATGGGGCTGATGCTGGTGCTGACCGTGCTGATCCTGCTGTTCAAATCGCTGATCCAGCCGTTCACCATCCTGTTTTCCCTGCCGCTGGCCATTGGCGGCGTGGCCACAGCACTGATCCTGACCGGGTCGGCGGTGTCGATGCCGGTGCTGATCGGCATCCTGATGCTGATGGGCATCGTCACCAAGAACGCCATCCTGCTGATCGACTATGCCATCGAGGCGCGGCGGCAGGGTTTCGACCGCTTTGCCGCGGTGCTGGAGGCGGGGCACAAACGGGCGCGGCCCATCGTGATGACCTCGATTGCCATGTCGGCGGGCATGTTGCCTTCGGCGCTGGGCGTGGGCGAGGGCGGGTCTTTCCGTGCACCGATGGCCACGGCGGTGATCGGCGGGATTATCGTCTCGACCGTTCTCAGCCTGGTGGTGGTGCCGTCGTTCTATCTGATCATGGACGATCTTTCGCGGCTGCTGGGCTGGGCCTTCGGGCGGCTGATCGGCAAGGGCGAGGTCGAAGCCGAGGCGCCCGCGGCCGCGGTTCTGGCCGCCAGGATCGCGGCGGGCGAGGCCGGGATTGCCGCCTTGGCCGAGCGGGTGAAGGGGCTGGAGGCCGCCGATCCGCCGCGCAGACCCGGCACCACGCTGCATGTGGCCGAATAGCCAGTGCCGGATTTTCGCGCTAAAGACCGGCAGGGCGGTGCAAAGGCTTGAACTTTGCCCGCCCGGCTGACATTTCAGCGACACCGCCATTCTGAGGACGATGATCATGCCCGCATACCGCTCCCGCACCTCGACCCATGGCCGCAACATGGCCGGCGCCCGTGGCCTGTGGCGCGCCACCGGCATGAAGGACGGCGATTTCGGCAAGCCGATCATCGCCGTGGTCAACTCCTTCACCCAATTCGTGCCGGGCCATGTGCATCTGAAAGACCTGGGCCAACTGGTCGCGCGCGAGATCGAGAAGGCGGGCGGGGTTGCCAAGGAATTCAACACCATCGCGGTGGATGACGGCATTGCCATGGGCCATGACGGCATGCTGTATTCGCTGCCCTCGCGCGAGTTGATCGCGGATTCGGTGGAATACATGGTCAACGCCCATACCGCGGATGCGATGGTCTGCATTTCCAACTGCGACAAGATCACCCCCGGCATGCTGATGGCGGCGATGCGGCTGAACATTCCGGCGATCTTCGTTTCCGGCGGGCCGATGGAGGCCGGGAAAGTCGTGCTGAACGGCAAGGTGCAGGCGCTGGACCTGGTGGATGCCATGGTGGCGGCGGCCGATGATTCGATCAGCGACGCCGATCTGGACGCCATCGAGAAGGCCTCTTGCCCGACTTGCGGTTCCTGTTCGGGCATGTTCACCGCCAATTCGATGAACTGCCTGACCGAAGCCCTGGGGCTTTCGCTGCCCGGCAACGGCTCGATGCTGGCGACCCATGCCGACCGCGAGGCGATGTTCCTGGAGGCCGGGCGGCGGATCGTCGATCTGGCCCGGCGCTATTACGAGACCGACGATGTGACCGCCCTGCCGCGCAACATCGCCACGCGCGAGGCGTTCGACAATGCGATGACGCTGGATATCGCCATGGGCGGATCGTCCAACACCGTGCTGCACATTCTGGCGATTGCGCATGAGGGCGGGGTGAATTTCACCATGGCCGATATCGACGCGCTGTCGCGCAAGGTGCCGGTGCTGTGCAAGGTCGCGCCGGCCAAGGCCGATGTGCATATGGAAGACGTGCATCGCGCCGGCGGCATCATGGCGATTCTGGGCCAACTGGATGCCGGCGGCTTGCTGCACCGCGAAGTGCCGACGGTGCACAGCCGGTCCATCGGGGCGGCGATTGACCAATGGGATATCTCGCGTTCCAACAGCGCCGAGGTGCAGCAGTTCTTCATGGCCGCCCCGGGTGGGGTGCCGACGCAGACCGCCTTCAGCCAGAACCGCCGCTGGGAGGCGCTGGATCTGGACCGCGAGAACGGGGCGATCCGCTCGGTCGCTTCGGCGTTCTCGCAGGATGGCGGGCTGGCGGTGCTGACCGGCAACCTGGCGCCCGAAGGCTGCATCGTGAAGACCGCGGGGGTCGATGACAGCATCCTGAAATTTGCCGGCCCGGCGCAGGTGTTCGAAAGCCAGGATGATGCCGTCAGCGCCATTCTGACCAACAAGGTCAAGGCGGGCGACGTGGTGGTGATCCGCTACGAAGGGCCAAAGGGCGGGCCGGGGATGCAGGAAATGCTGTATCCGACCAGCTATCTGAAGTCCAAAGGCCTGGGCAAGGCCTGCGCGCTGATCACCGACGGGCGGTTTTCCGGCGGCACCTCGGGGCTTTCCATCGGCCATGCCTCGCCCGAGGCGGCGTCGGGTGGCCTGATCGGTCTGGTGAAAACCGGCGACCGGATCGAGATCGACATTCCGAATCGCAGCATCACTCTGGCGGTGCCGGAGGCCGAGCTTGCCACGCGGCGGGCCGCGCAGGATCTGGCGGGCTGGAAACCGGCGCATCCGCGCAAGCGCAAGATCACCGCGGCGCTGCGGGCTTATGGTTCGATGGCCACCAGTGCCGCGCAGGGTGCGGTGCGGTTTGTGCCGGAATAACTAGTCGGCGGCGGGTTCGATGTCATCGTCCTCGGGGTGGATATGCGCCCCGTGGTGATGCACCCGCGGATGGCTGCGCCCGTGTTCGGCAGCGGCGGTCGAGGGGTGAACATCCGGGGTGAACGGCTCGCGCGCCGCCGTCACCTGCGCGCCCAGATCGCGCATCAGCGCCTCGGGCACCTTGTCGGCCTGCACCAGCAACCGGTCGGCCTCGATCTGCACCGCCGCCTGCCGCCGCCCCAGATGCCAGGTCAGCAGCGGCAGATCGCCGGTCAGCACCAGCACGTCTTCCTCTGCCGCGATCACCTCGATCAGCCGCCCGTCGTCCAGCAGGAAGGCGTCGCCTGCGCCCACCGCCTCGATCTCTGGCAGATCGACGACAAAGCTTTCCTCATGCACGGTTTCCAGCCGCTTCTTGCGCAACAGGCGGTCGTCATACTCCAGCACCACCAGATCATAGGCGCCGTCCCAGTCGCCCTGATGGCGAAGGCTGCGCGCGACGGGAAGCTTGGTCATGGCCTGTCCTTTCGGGGTAAGTCGTTAGCGATTCTTTTACCCTGTTGCGTCAGGCTGCAAGCAGGAAAACCGAACCAGGAGGTCGCAGATGCACAAGTTGAGCCCCGCCGACGAGCTTGCCGAAATCCGGGCCGAGATTTCCAGGCTGAAAGCGCGCGAGGCGGTGCTGCGCACGATTTTTCTTAACAGCCCTGACGAGGCGTTGATTGGTCGCTGGAGCCGGATTGAGGTCGGAACCACGCGGGCCCGCGTGTTTGACGCCAAGTTGTTGCCGCAGGAAATCCGTGACGATCCCCGGTATTGGCGCGAAAGGGTGACGCAGACGGTGTTCTGCCGACCGCTGGCACCTGCGCCCACCCCACGCCCCGGCTGGCCGATCCGCCGCGAGTTGCCGGGGGTGCCGCTGCATTAGGGTTCAGCGCGGCAGATAGCTGCCGTTCAGCGCCACGATCTCTTCATGCAAGCGCTCGGCGGCGGGTCCAAGCTCGGCGGCGGTGGGATGCACCAGAAACCAGTGCCGCTCGATCGGCAGTCCCGGCCCTGCAAGCTGCACCAGCGTGCCAAAGCGCAATTCCTCCATCACCGTATGCAGCGACAGGAAGGTGATGCCCATCCCGGCAATCACGGCCTGCTTGATGGTCTCGTTCGAGTTCATCTCGATCAGATCCAGCTGATCTCCCTCGCCCAGCCGTTCCAGATAGCGGGTCATCAGGATGCGGGTGCCCGACCCCGGTTCGCGCGCCAGGAAGGTCTGCGACAGAATCTCGGCCGCCGTCACCGAAGGCTTGCCGGCCAGCGGATGCCCCGGCCGTGCCACCAGGCCATGCGGATGCGGCCCCAGCGGCGTCGCGATGACCTCGGGCACCCGGGGCGGACGGCCCATGATCGCCAGATCGACATTGTGCCGCGTCAGATCGTCGATGATTCCCTCGCGATTTTTCACCCGCAGGGTGATTTTCACGTCGGGGCTGGTTTCGTTCAGCAAACGCACCAGTTTTGGCGCGAAATACTTGGCGGTTGACACCACGCCCAGCGTCACCCGACCGCTGTGGCCCTGCGACAAAGACAGCATCTGATCGGCGCATTGCGACATAGTGACGTCGATCCGCCGTGCCGCCTCCAGCACCACAAGTCCGTGTGGCGTCAGACCGGACCCGGCGGAATCCGCACTGCGAAACAGCAGGGGTTTGGCAAAAGCCGCCTCCAAGTTCTTGATCTGGCTGTGAATCGCCGGGGGCGTCAGACCCAGTTCATTGGCAGCCGCCGTCATGGAACCGTGCTCGGCGATGGCGCGCAGCGACCGCAACTGTTTCAGGGTAACGGCATCGAGGCGGATCATTCAATTTTCCTGAATGAAAGTTTACAACTATTAAATTTCACAAAATGGCGAAACGCGCAAGAAGCAGCCACGGCAGCTGCGTGTGAAAGGAAACATCGTGCAACTCGAAGCCAAGCCATTCCCGACCGAGGGTATCCCCGAAAACATGCAGGCGGTGATGGCGCGGCTGTCCGAGGTTGCAGCGCAGATCGCGCTGCGCATCGCCCGTGGCGGCATCGAAGAAGACCTTGCGGGGGCCGAGGGCGTCAACTCGGACGGCGACGCGCAGAAAGCGCTGGACGTGATTGCCGACGACGCCTTCCGGCTGGCGCTGGCCGATACGCCGGTGCGCTTTTACGCCTCGGAAGAACAGGAAACCGTGGTCGAGGTCAACCCGGCGGGCACGCTGGCGCTGGCCATCGACCCGCTGGACGGATCTTCCAACATCAACGCCAACGTCTCTATCGGCACGATTTTCGCGATCTACCCCGCCGAAGCCACGCCCGAGGCCAGCTTTCTGCGGCCCGGCACCGATCTGCTGGCCGGTGGATACGTGATCTACGGCCCGCAAGTGGCGCTGGTGGTGACCTTTGGCGACGGTGTGCTGAAGCTGGTGCTCGACCCGCTCACCGCCTCGTGGACCTTGGTTACACGCCGCGCGCAAGTGCCGCTGCGGTCAAACGAATTTGCCATCAACGCTTCGAACTACCGCCACTGGCCCGCAGCAATCCGCGCCTATATCGACGATTGCGTGGCCGGGTCGGAAGGACCGCGCGAGCAGAATTTCAACATGCGCTGGGTGGCATCCCTGGTGGCGGAAACCCACCGCATCCTGACCCGCGGCGGCGTGTTCCTGTATCCGCGTGACGATCGCAAGGGCTACAAGGAAGGGCGGCTGCGCTATCTTTACGAATGTGCGCCGATTGCCTTCGTGATCACCCAGGCGGGGGGTGGCGCCACCGACGGCGAAGATCCGATCCTGCCGCATGTACCGACGCATCTGCATGCCCGGACGCCATTCATTTTCGGTTCGGCCGAAAAAGTTGCCCGCATCGCCGCCTATCACGACCTTCCCGACACTGAGACATCCGCCCTTTTCGGCAAACGTGGCCTGTTCCGGAGCTAACAACATGAGCAAGAAACACCCCATCATCTCCGTCACCGGCTCTTCGGGCGCGGGCACTTCCACGGTCAAGCACACTTTCGACCAGATTTTCCGCCGCGAAGGCGTGAAGGCCGTGTCGATCGAAGGCGATGCCTTCCACCGCTTCAACCGTGTCGAGATGCGCGCCGAACTGATCCGCCGCACCGCCGAGGGCGACGCCACCTTCTCGCATTTCAGCTATGAGGCCAATGCGTTGGACGAGCTGGAGCGGGTATTCCGCGAATACGGCGATACCGGCAAGGGCCGCACCCGCACCTATGTGCATGACGATATCGAATCTGCCAAACTGGGCGTGCCGCCGGGCGAGTTTACCCCCTGGACCGCGTTTGAAGAAGGCACCGACCTGTTGTTCTACGAAGGCCTGCATGGGTCTGTGGTGAATGATCAGGTCAACCTGGCCAAGCTCGCCGATCTGAAGATCGGTGTGGTGCCGGTGATCAACCTGGAATGGATCCAGAAGATCCACCGCGACCGCGCACAGCGTGGCTATTCGACCGAAGCCGTTACCGACGTGATCCTGCGCCGCATGCACGCCTATGTGCATTGCATCGTGCCGCAGTTTTCGGAAACCGACATCAACGTGCAACGGGTGCCGGTGGTCGATACCTCGAACCCGTTCGTGGCGCGCTGGATCCCCACCGCCGACGAAAGCCTGGTGGTCATTCGCTTCAAGAACCCGCGCGGCATTGACTTCCAGTATCTGACCAACATGATCCACGGGTCCTGGATGAGCCGCGCCAACTCGATCGTCATTCCGGGCAACAAGCTTGATCTGGCCATGCAATTGATCCTCACCCCGCTGATCGAGCGGTTGGTGCGGGAAGCGAAACGCGCCTGAGGGGGGATACCATGACTGCTGTCACCGAAAAGACCATGGCCAATGCCATCCGCGCCCTGGCGATGGATGCGGTGCAGGCCGCCAACTCGGGCCACCCCGGCATGCCGATGGGTATGGCCGACGTGGCGACCGTGCTGTTCAACCGCTTCATGACGGTTGATCCGGCGGCGGACCGCTGGATGAACCGCGACCGGTTCATCCTGTCGGCGGGCCACGGCTCGATGCTGATCTATGCGCTGAACCATCTGATGGGCTACAGCGACATGGGGATCGACCAGATCAAGGCGTTCCGCCAGTTGGGCAGCCGCACCGCCGGCCACCCGGAATATGGCCACGCCAAGGGCATCGAGGTCACCACCGGCCCGCTGGGGCAGGGCATTGCCACCTCGGTGGGCATGGCTTTGGCCGAACGGATGGGGGCGGCGCGCTTCCCCGATCTGGTGGATCATTTCACCTATGTCATCGCCGGTGACGGTTGCCTGATGGAAGGCATCAGCCACGAAGCCATTGATATGGCGGGGCATCTTGGCCTTGGCCGTCTGATCGTGATGTGGGACGACAACAAGATCACCATCGACGGCGATACCGAGCTTTCGACTTCGACCAACCAGGCCGCGCGTTTTGCAGCCTCCGGTTGGCATGTGCAGGCCGTGGATGGCCACAACCCGGAAGAGATTGCCGCGGCCATCACCGCCGCCCGTGTCGATCCGCGGCCCAGCCTGATCGCCTGCCGCACCATCATCGGCTTTGGCGCGCCCAACAAGCAAGGTAGCCACGATGTGCATGGCGCGCCGCTGGGCGATGCCGAGATTGCCGCCGCCCGCGAATTCCTGGGCTGGCCGCATGCGCCCTTCGTGATCCCGCAAGATGTCTATGACGCCTGGCACAAGGTTTCCGCCCGCGGTGCCGCAGCGCACGCGGCCTGGGAAGCGCGACTGGCCACCTCGCCCAACCGCGACGCCTTTGCCGTGGCGCTGGCCTGCGATCCGGCGCCACTGACCCCGGCGATGGCCGCCTACAAGGCGCAACTGTTGGTTGACAAGCCGAAGGTAGCCACCCGCAAGGCCAGCGAAATGGCGCTGGGCGTGGTGAACGGCACGCTGCCCTTCGTGATCGGCGGCTCGGCCGACCTGACCGGGTCGAACCTGACCCGCACCAAGGGCCAGAAATCGGTGACCAAGGCCGACTATTCCGGCAGCTACATCCACTACGGCATCCGCGAGCACGGCATGGCTGCGGCGATGAACGGCATCGCGCTGCACGGCTTGTTCAAAACCTATGGCGGCACCTTCATGGCCTTTGCCGACTACTGCCGCCCGTCGATCCGTCTGGCGGCGCTGATGGGCGTGCCGGTGACCTATGTAATGACCCATGACTCGATTGGTCTGGGCGAGGACGGCCCGACCCACCAGCCGGTGGAACATCTGGCCAGCTTGCGCGCCATTCCAAACCTGAACGTCATCCGGCCCTGCGACGTGATGGAAACCGCCGAAGCCTGGGAAATGGCGATGGCCTCGACCTGCACGCCGACGCTGTTGGTGCTGTCGCGGCAAAACCTGCCGCTGGTGCGCACTGCGGCGGGCGAAAACCTGACCGCCAAGGGGGCCTATGTGCTGCGCGATGTGGCCAACCGGCAGGTGACGCTGATCTCGAACGGTTCCGAGATTGAAATCGCCCTGGCTGCCGCCGATGCTCTGGCCGCCGATGGCATCCGCGCCGCGGTGGTTTCGGCCCCGTGCTTCGAGACCTTCGCCGCACAACCCGCCGCCTATCAGGCGCAGGTTCTGGGCGACGCCCCGCGCGTCGGCGTCGAGGCCGCGATCCGTCAGGGCTGGGATAACCTGCTGCGCCATACCGATGGTTTCATCGGCATGACCGGCTTTGGCGCCTCGGCCCCGGCCCCGCAGCTTTACAAACACTTCGGCATCACGGCAGAGGCCGTGGTCGCTGCCGCCAAAGCAAGACTCTGAGGGATGTAATTGAAATGACAGTCAAAGTAGCAATCAACGGCTTCGGCCGCATTGGCCGTAACGTGCTGCGCGCCATCGTCGAATCCGGCCGCACCGATATTCAGGTGGTGGCGATCAACGACCTTGGCCCGGTGGAAACCAACGCGCATCTCTTGCGGTTCGATAGTGTGCATGGCCGCTTTCCCGGCACCGTGACCACCGGCACCGACTGGATCGACGCCGGCCAGGGCAAGATTCGCGTCACCGCGATCCGCGATCCGAAAGACCTGCCCTGGGGCGATGTGGATATCGCGCTGGAATGTACCGGCATCTTCACCGACAAGCCGAAAGCCGAACTGCATCTGGCGAATGGCTCCAAGCGCGTGCTGGTGTCGGCCCCCTCGGGCGGTGCTGACAAGACCATCGTGTTCGGCGTCAACCATGGCACGCTGACCGCCGCCGATCTGGTGGTTTCCAACGCGTCCTGCACCACCAACTGCCTGTCGCCGGTGGCGCAGGTGCTGCATGAAACCGTGGGCATCGTGAAGGGTTTCATGACCACGATCCACAGCTATACCGGCGATCAGCCGACGCTGGATACCATGCACAAGGATCTGTACCGCGCCCGTGCCGCCGCCCTGTCGATGATCCCGACCAGCACCGGCGCTGCGAAAGCCGTGGGTCTGGTGCTGCCCGACCTGAACGGCAAGCTGGACGGCGTGGCGATCCGGGTGCCGACGCCGAATGTCTCGGTGGTCGATCTGGTTTTCGAAGCAGCCCGCGCTACAACCGTCGAGGAAATCAACACCGCCATCCGCACCGCCGCGAATGGCCGCCTGAAGGGCATCCTTGGCTATACCGATCAGTCGAACGTCTCGTCCGACTTCAACCACGATCCACATTCCTCGGTGTTCCACACCGATCAGACCAAGGTGATGGCTGGCACGATGGTGCGCATCCTGTCCTGGTATGACAACGAATGGGGCTTTTCCAACCGCATGGCGGATACCGCCGTGGCGATGGGCAAATTGATCTGACAGGAGGCCACGATGGCACTGATTACACTGCGTCAACTGCTGGACCACGCTGCCGAAAATGGCTATGGCGTGCCGGCATTCAACATCAACAACATGGAACAAGGTCTGGCCATCATGGAGGCCGCCAAGGCCACCGATGCGCCGGTGATCATCCAGGCCTCGCGCGGGGCCCGGTCTTACGCCAACGACATCATGCTGGCCAAGATGATCGAG
The DNA here is from genome assembly GCF_000176015.1 of Rhodobacter ferrooxidans. Taxonomy (GTDB): domain Bacteria; phylum Pseudomonadota; class Alphaproteobacteria; order Rhodobacterales; family Rhodobacteraceae; genus Pseudorhodobacter_B; species Pseudorhodobacter_B ferrooxidans. The sequence continues at coordinate 57,483 of NZ_ACYY01000002.1, forward strand.
GCGCTGGCGGCGATCTATCCGCAGATCCCGCTGTGCATGCATCAGGACCACGGCAACGACGAAGCCACCTGCATGTCGGCCATCAAGCACGGTTTCAACTCGGTGATGATGGACGGCAGCCTGATGGGCGACGCCAAGACCCCGGCGAGCTATGAATACAACCTCGGCATCACCGGCCGGGTGTCGGCGATGGCGCATTGGGTTGGCGCTTCGGTCGAAGGCGAGCTGGGCGTCCTGGGTTCGTTGGAAACCGGCGAAGGCGAGGCCGAGGATGGCCACGGCGCCGTTGGCAAGCTGGACCACAGCCAGTTGCTGACAGACCCGGATCAAGCCGTTGATTTCGTGATGAAAACCAAGGTTGACGCGCTGGCAATCGCCTGCGGCACCAGCCATGGCGCCTACAAGTTCAGCCGCAAACCCACCGGCGACATTCTGGCGATGAGCGTGATCGAGGCGATCCACAAGAAGCTGCCGAACACCCACCTGGTGATGCACGGCTCGTCTTCCGTTCCGCAGGAACTGCAGGACATCATCAACGAGTTCGGCGGCGCCATGCCGCAGACCTTTGGTGTGCCGGTCGAGGAAATCGTGCGCGGCATCAAGATGGGCGTGCGCAAGGTCAACATCGACACCGATTGCCGTATGGCGATGACCGGGCAGTTCCGCAAGATCGCGACGCAGAACCCGAAAGAGTTCGACCCGCGCAAGTTCCTGAAACCGGCGATGGACGCAATGCGCGACCTTTGCAAACTGCGTCTGGAAGCCTTTGGCACTGCCGGCAATGCCAGCAAGATCAAGGTCATCTCGATGGACGACATGGCCAAACGCTATGCCTCGGGCGCGCTTGACCCGACCGTGAAGTAATTCGGCCCATCTGGCCACCAGCCCTTGAAGGAGAAGACCAATGGACCAATCTGATCGCTATGCCAACCTTGGCCTGAAAGAAGCCGACCTGATGGCCGGCGGCCGTCATGTGCTGGTGGCCTATATCATGAAACCGAAAGCCGGCTTTGGCGGCTTTCTGGAAACCGCGGCGCATTTCGCCGCCGAAAGCAGCACCGGCACCAACGTCGAAGTGTCCACCACCGACGATTTCACCCGCGGCGTCGATGCGCTGGTCTATGAGATCAACGAGGCCACCGGCCTGATGAAGATCGCCTACCCGGTGGAGTTGTTCGACCACAACATCACCGACGGCCGGGCGATGATCTGCTCGTTCCTGACGCTGACCATCGGCAACAACCAGGGCATGGGCGACGTTGAATACGCCAAGATGCACGACTTCTGGGTGCCGCCGGTGTATCTGAATGCCTTCGACGGCCCCTCGACCACCATCGCCGATCTGTGGCGCGTGCTGGGGCGGCCGCATGTGAACGGCGGTTTCATCGTCGGCACCATCATCAAGCCGAAGCTGGGCCTGCGCCCGAAGCCGTTTGCCGATGCCTGCTATGACTTCTGGCTGGGCGGCGACTTCATCAAGAACGACGAGCCGCAAGGCAACCAGATTTTCGCGCCGATGCGCGAGACGGTGAAACTGGTGTCCGATGCGATGAAACGCGCGCAGGACAAGACCGGGATGGCCAAGCTGTTCTCGTTCAACATCACCGCCGACGACCATTACGAAATGGTGGCCCGCGGCGAGTATATCCTTGAAGTGTTTGGCGAAAACGCCCGCCACGTCGCTTTCCTGGTTGATGGCTACGTTACCGGCCCGGCGGCGATCACCACCGCCCGCCGCCGCTTCCCCGACCAATACCTGCACTACCACCGGGCTGGCCATGGCGCCGTGACCTCGCCGCAGTCGATGCGCGGCTACACCGCTTTCGTGCTGTCGAAGATGGCGCGTCTGCAAGGCGCCTCGGGCATCCACACCGGCACCATGAGCTTTGGCAAGATGGAGGGCGAGGCTTCCGACAAGCTGATGGCCTTCATGATCACCGACGACGTGGCGATGGGTCCGTATTTCAAGCAGGAATGGAACGGCATGAACCCCACCACCCCGATCATTTCGGGCGGGATGAATGCGCTGCGGATGCCGGGGTTCTTCAAGAACCTGGGCCATTCCAACCTGATCCTGACGGCGGGCGGCGGTGCCTTCGGCCATATCGACGGCGCGATTGCTGGCGCGACCTCGTTGCGGCAGGCCGAGCAGTGCTGGAAATCCGGGGCCGACCCGATCGAGTTCGCCAAATCGCATCGCGAATTTGCCCGTGCCTTCGAAAGCTTCCCGGGTGACGCCGACAAGCTGTATCCCGGCTGGCGCAAAGCGCTGGGCGTCTGATAGCAAAACGGCACCGCCGCGCTGGCGGTGCCGCATTTTTCCGGGGAGGAAACCATGTTTGACCGTTCCATCAAGATCTCGCCGTCGATCCTGTCGGCCGATTTCGCCAATTTCGGTGCCGAATGTCGCGCCATCGAAGCGCAAGGGGCCGATTGGGTGCATGTCGATGTGATGGACGGGCATTTCGTGCCCAACCTGACCTTCGGCCCGGCGATGTGTGCTGCGATTCGTCCGCACATCAAGGGCGTGATGGACGTGCATCTGATGATCTCGCCAGTCGATGCCTATATCGAGGCCTTTGCCAAGGCCGGTTCGGATATCATCACCGCGCATCTGGAAGCGGGCCCGCACATTCACCGCACCTTGCAGGCCATTCGCGGTGCCGGTGCCAAGGCCGGTGTCTCGTTGAACCCCGGCACCGGGCTGGAGGATATGCCTTACCTTCTGGACATGGTTGACATGGTGCTGGTGATGACCGTGAACCCCGGTTTCGGCGGGCAGAAATTCATCCACAGCCAGGTCGACAAGGTCCGGCGCTTGCGCGAGATGATCGGTGACCGGCCGATCCATATCCAGATTGACGGCGGCATCACCCCGGAAACCGCGCCGCTGGTGGCTGCGGCGGGTGCCGATGTTCTGGTGGCGGGTTCTGCGGTGTTCAAGGGCGGCTCGGTCAGCAACCCCGCACCCTACGGTGAAAATATTCGCGCCATCCGCGCAGCCGCCGAGGCCGCCCGTGCCTGATGGCTGGCCCGAGGCTTTGATCTTCGACGTGGATGGCACGCTGGCGGAAACCGAAGAGTTGCACCGCCGTGCCTTCAACGCCGCCTTCGCCGATGCCGGTTTGCGCTGGAACTGGAGCCAGGACGACTATCGCGCGCTGCTGACCACCACGGGCGGCAAGGAACGCATCGCGCGCTATGTCACCGAACGCGGTGGCGATCCGGCAACGGTGCCGGTGGCCGAGTTGCACAAGGCCAAGACCGCGCATTACGTCGATCTGATGGCGCGCGGCCAGATCGCCCTGCGCCCCGGCATTGCCGATCTGATCGACGAGGCGCGTGCGGCGGGGCGGCGGCTGGCGATTGCCACCACCACCAGCCCGGCCAATGTCGAGGCCCTATGCCTGGCGGTGTTCGGCAAACCTGCGGCGCAGGTGTTCGACGTGATCGCCGCGGGCGACGAGGTTCCGGCCAAGAAACCGGCGCCCGACATCTATCTGCTGGCGTTGCAGCGGCTTGGCCTGACCGCCGATCGCGCCGTGGCGCTGGAGGATTCGCGCAATGGCCTTCGGTCGGCACGGGCGGCAAAGCTGGCCTGCGTGGTGTCGCCGGGCGTCTATACCGCGGGCGAGGATTTCAGTGCAGCCACGCTGGTTCTGGGCTGTTTCACCGATCTGGGCGGGTTGGCCGGGTTGTCGGCGGTGCGCACATGACGGTGGTGATCTTCGATCTGGACGGCACGCTGATCGATTCCGCGCCGGATATCCACGCGGCCTCCAACCGGGTGCTGCTGGAAGAAGGCTTTGCACCGCTGACAATGGCGCAGGTGCGCAGTTTCATCGGCAAGGGCGTGCCGCATCTGGTGGGGCAGTTGCTGCAAGCCTCGGGCGAGGATCCGGCGGGGCCGCGGCTGGCACCGATGATCGCGCGCTTTGCCGAAGGGTATGAGACTGCGGTGGGGCTGACGGTGCCTTACCCCGGCGTTGTGGCGGCGCTGGCGGCGTTGCGGGCGCAGGGCATGCCGCTGGGCGTCTGCACCAACAAGCCGCTGGCCCCGGCCAAGGCGGTGTTGCAGCATCTGGGGTTGCTGGCGTCGTTCGACGCCGTGCTGGGCGGCGACAGCCTGCCGCAGCGCAAGCCCGACCCGGCGCCGCTGTTTGCCACGCTGGCAGCCCTTGGCGGCGGCCCGGTGGTCTATGTGGGTGACAGCGAGATCGACGCCCAGACCGCCGCCGCCGCAGGCATGCCCTTTGCACTTTACACCGAAGGCTATCGCAAGACCCCGGTGGCCGATCTGCCGCATGACGTGGCGTTTTCGGATTTCGCAGAACTGCCGGGCATCGTGGCACGGCTGGCGGCATCTGCGGGTGCCAGGCAGGCTTGACCCAGATCAGTGCGGCCGCGCCTGATGCGGCATTGACTGGACGCGTCAGGAAAGGCCTGCGCCATGTCCGAACTCGATCCCTTCATGCGGCTGGGCGTGGCCTTGGCCATCGGCCTGATGGTGGGGCTAGAACGCGGCTGGCGCACCCGCGGGACCGAGGATAACAGCCGCGCTGCCGGTCTGCGCACCTTTGGCATTTCCGGGTTGATGGGCGGCGTCTGCGGCGTTCTGGTGCCGAACCTCGGGCCGCTGTTCGTCGGACTGGCGTTCTTGGCTTTCACTGCGGTGTTCGGCGGATTTTTCTGGCTGGAGGCCCGGCAGAACCGCGTTTTCAGCGCCACCAGCGTAGTGGCGGGCATGCTGACCTTCCTGCTGGGCGTGTTGGCGGCGGCGGGAGATATCCAGCTGGCCATCGCCGCGGCGGTGGTGATGACGGTGCTGCTGGCGCTGCGCGAACCCCTGCACCGCTGGGTCGCCTCGGTCACCTGGGAGGAAATTCGCGCGGCGCTGATCCTGCTGGTGATGAGCTTTCTGTTGCTGCCGATGCTGCCCAACCGGGCGCTGGACCCCTGGGGCGCGGTGAACCTTTATGAGGTCTGGCTGCTGGCGATCATGATCGCGCTGATCTCGTTCGCCGGTTACGTCGCGGTGCGGCTGTTCGGTGACCGGCTGGGGATCATCGTCACGGCGGCGGCGGGCGGGCTGGCATCATCGACGGCCACCACGCTGACCTTCGCGCGACTGGGGCGCGAGGCGCCGGGGGCGGAGAACCTGCTGGCCGGCGGCATCCTGATCAGCGGTATGGTGATGCTGCTGCGGGTGGGGGTGATCGCGGTGGCGCTGAACAACGCGCTGCTGGGGCTGTTGTGGCAACCCTTGCTGGCGGCGGCGTTGGTGATGGCGGCGGCGGCGCTGGCGATGATCTATGCACCGCATCGGTCGCATGCGGCGCAGCCGGGGCCGCATCTGACGATCTCCAACCCGCTGGTGCTGGGCGCCTCGCTGAAGCTGGCGGGGCTGATCGCGCTGGTGATGCTGGCGGCGACGCTGGTGCAGCGGGCCTATGGCGACATGGGGGTGCTGATCGTGGCGGCGGCCTCGGGGATCGCCGATGTCGATGCCATCACCATCTCGATGGCGCGGATGAATGACGGGCTGGCGCTGGCGGCGCAGGCGATCTTGCTGGCGGTGACGGTCAATACCGTGTCGAAAGCGGTGATTGCCGCCTGGGTGGGCGGTGTGGCGGTGGGCAGCCGGGTGGCGCTGGCCAGCCTGGCGGCGCTGCTGGCCGGGGCGGGCGTGTTTTCCCTGCTGGTTGCGGGCTAAAGATAGCCGTGGATCGGCAGATGCCCGATCACCCAGCTTATGGCGCGCAGGCTGGCAGGTGCCTCGGGTTCCACCCGTAGCAGCGGTGCATGACCGGGCCTTGCCACTGCCCAGAGCAGCCTTTTGCCGCGAAGTGACAAAGCATAGGAATTCTCGGGTGCCGACAGCCTGTCGATCATCGCCTCAAGTTCGGCCACCAACTCGGGCTGATCGAACTGCAAGCCCAGCTCGGTGTTCATCAAGGCCGAGCGCAGGTCGAAGTTCAGCGAGCCGACAACGGCGGTGCGGCCATCAACCAGAAACACCTTGGAGTGCAGCACGTCGCGCTTGCCTTCGGGGCGGCGCGGCGGGCCGTATTCGTGCAGGTTGGCACCGGCGGCCAGCAGCGGCTGGCGGTAGTGGCGGTAGGCGCCATGCACCAGCACATTGTCGGTGGCCGACAGCGCGTTGGTCAGCAAGGTCACGCGCACCCCCCGCCGGGCCAGCCGCGACAGCGCCTGTAACGCCGGAATCCCCGGCACGAAATAGGGGGTGATCAGCCGCACCTCGTGTTGCGCGCCGTCCAGCAGGGTGGCGATGCCTTCCGACATCCAGGGCGTCACACGCTTGCCGAAGGCCTTTTCCGGCGGGTCGGCCAGCACGCTGGCCTTGTCGGTCCAGCGCAGCCGTTGCTGCAGCGCGGCCAGATCCGCGCGACCCACCGCGGCCTGAAACCGCTGCGCGGCACCGTCGTTCACGTGCCTGGCCAGCCTGCGGCGGAACCGCTTCATGTTGACCTTGAACCGCGGCGAAAGCGTCAGGATCGGCAGCACCAGGCCGAGGTTCCAGTAACCGTCGAACACCACCGCCAGATCGGCCACCGGCGGCCCGATCAGCAGGACATCGGCATCCTGCGCATTGCGCCCGCCGCCCTCCAACGCGCCGAAATACATGTCACCGATGTTGCGACCGCCGACGATGGCCAGCCGCCCGTCGGCCAGCCACATCTTGCCATGCATCCGCTTGGTAAAGCGCGACAGGCCCAGCAGCATCTCCAGCCCGCGGCGAAAAGCATGGCCGCGGTTGCGGGTGGGGTTGAACAGCCGCACATGCACGTTGGGATGCTGGTTCAGCGCCAGAAACGCCGGGTCAAAGCCCTGCACGTTCACATCGTCCAGCAAAAGCCGGATGCGCACGCCACGATCCGCCGCCGCCAGCAGTTCGGCCAGCATCAGCCAGCCGGTGGTGTCGGTGGACCAGGCGTAATACATCAGGTCCAGACTGCGCCCGGCCTGCCGCGCCGCGAGTGTGCGCAGGGTGAAGGCTTCGGCATTTTCCAGCACGTTCATCAGCCCGGTCTGGCCGGGATGCGCCGCCTCCAGCGGGTCGCAGAAGCTGTCCAGCGCGGTATCGGCGCCTGCGCGCGGCATCGCCACCATCATCGGCCCGCGCGCCCGCTTGGCGAACCTTGCGTAAGACCGGAAGCCCAGCCACGAGGCCACCAGAACCAGCACCGTCAGAACGGCCAGCCAGATCAACAGCTTGATGCCGAAGGCGGTCATTTTCCCGCGCCAAGCCGCAGCCGCGCCTTGATCGGCAGATGGTCCGAGGCGCGGCGGGCCAGCGGACTGTCATGCGTGGCGATATCCAGCAACTGGCCCTGATCGCAGATCATCATCCGGTCCAGCGGCAGCAGCGGATAGCGCGCGGGATAGCTGGCGCGCGGGCTGGCCGGGGTGAAATGCCGCGCGAAATGCCCCATCGCGGCACTGCCGGTATCGCGCCATTCGTTCAGATCGCCCATCAGCAGGGTCGGGCGGCGCTCCAGCGTGTTCAGCTTGGCCAGCAGCGCCTGTGCCTGCACCGCGCGCGACCCCGGCAACAGCCCCAGATGCGCCGAGATCACCCGCAGCGGCTGCCCCTTGATCACCAGATCGGTCATCAACGCGCCGCGCGGCTCCAGCCCCGGCAGGGCAAGCTGATGCACCTCTTGCACCAGCGTGTCGCGCACCAAAAGCAGGTTGCCGTGCCAGCCATGCGAGTCGCGCTGACCCTTGACCGCCACCGGTACCAGCCCAAGGTCATGGCGCAAGCGGTCCAGATCCAGCAGCCCGGCGCGGCTGCCAAAGCGCATGTCGGCCTCTTGCAGCGCCAGAATGTCGGCACCGATTTCCGCGATCACCGCGGCGGTGCGGGCAAGATCGCGGCGCCGGTCGGCACCGATGCCCTTGTGGATGTTGTAGGAAGCCACCGAAAGGTCGCGCGCATGCATCATGCGACCCTTCTAGGCCAACGGCGCATGGGAAGCTAGGCGACCCAGTTTGCTCCGGCCTGACCGCGCAGATAGCCGTTGGCCAGCAAGCCATCGGGCGATGCTGCCCGTGCTGCCGCCTCCAAAGCTGCGGCATTGTCGGCGCCTGCCAGCGCATCGGTCAGCGCCTGCGCCAGCGCCACCATGTCGCCGGTCTGCGGTGAGAGCCGCAGAGATTGCACCCCGGCATCGGCAAGCGTCGTCAGATCATGGCCGGCAAAGGCGGTGGCCGCCGACAGGGTCTGCACCCCGTTCACCGCCAGAAACTGCTGGCCGTCCAGCGTATCGATGGTGCGGCCATCCAGATCGACGCCGCAGACAAACTGGCAGTTGTCCTTGCTGCGGTCGGTCAGCCGCGCGTGATAGCAGCGGCCCGAGATCGCCAGCGGCAAGCGGCCAAATCCCCAGACCTCGACCGCCACGCCCAACCGCGCGCCGGTGGCTGCCAGCGAGGCAATCGCCGCCGGTGGCAGTTCCGGCGGCAGGCAGACCCGCTTGGCCCCCTTGGCCGCCAGCCATTCCAGCGTGCCTTCGTTATACACGTTCACCAGCGGTGAGATGCTGAACCCGGCCCCGGCAGGCAGATGCGCCAGCGCCGTCAGATCGGCCACCTCGACCCCCAGCCCGGCCAGCCCCAGATCGTCGGTCATTTGCCGCTCGCGCTTCAGCGTCACCAGGGCCAGCGAGGTCAGCCAGACCTCCTTGCCCGCCGCCTGCAACCGTTCCACCGCGCGGGGAATCTCGTCCTGCCAGAACGGCAGGCGCTTGGAGCAGACAAATTCGCCCAGCACCACGCGGGCCACCGGAGCCTCGTCGGCAATGCGCGCGTAGAAATCGCGGATGCGCGGCGCATCCCAGAAAAACGCAATCGGGCCAAGCGTCAGGTCCATGTCGTCACCGCCATTTCTTGGCATAGGCGCCGGTGGTCATCGCCTGACCCTCCGACAGCGCCGCCAGCGCGCCCGTGGGCATCGGCTTGCCCGCGGCCAGCGCGTCCACCGCATCGCGGAAACTGCGCACCACCTGCGCCACGTAGGCGCGCGAGCGTTGCCGCCCCTCGATCTTCAGCGCGGTCACCCCGGCTTTCGCCAGTTGCGGCAGCAGGTCTGTGGCGTTGAGGCTGGCAGGGTCGTCGAACACATGCCCTGTCTCGCCCTTCGAGGTGAAGCAGCCCTTGCACAGCGTCGGGTAGGGCGTCGGGTCGGTCTTGCCGACCCGGTGGATGGTGAAACCGCCCAGCCGCGCCACCAGATCGGGGCCTTCCTGATCATAGACCACGTGGCTTGCGGGCGAGCAGACGCCGTTCATGTTGGGCGACTTGCCGGTGGCATAGGAGGACAGCGAACACCGCCCCTCGGCCATCACGCACAGCCCGCCGAACACGAAAACCTCGGTCTCCACCTCGGTTTCCTTGTTGATCGCGGCAATCTCGGCCACGGTCAGCACGCGCGGCAGCACCACCCGCTTGATGCCAAACTCGGCGGCGTAGAAGTTGATCACATCGGCATTGGCCGCCGCCGCCTGCACCGACAGATGCCGCCGCAGGTTGGGGTGGTTCTTGGTGGCATAGGCCAGCAGGCCAACGTCGGCCAGAATAACTGCATCGGCCCCGGCGCGTTCGGCATCGGCCACGGCGCGGTGCCACAGATCCTGGGCGCCTGCGCGGGGGAACGTGTTGATCGCCACCAGCACCTTGGCACCGTGCTGATGCGCATAACGGATGCTGTCGGTCAGTTCGGCGCGCGAGAAGTTCAGGCCGGGAAAATTGCGGGCGTTGGTCTCGTCGGCAAAGCCGCAATAGACCGCATGGGCACCGGCCTCGACCGCAGCGCGCAGGGCGGCGGGGGTGCCCGCCGGGCAGACCAGTTCCATCACAGCACACCTCCCGCGCGGTGCAGCGCCACGCCGGTGCGGCGTTCGGCAGCCGCCACCAGCCGTTTCAGCATCGGTGCCAGGGGCGGGGCCAGCCGGGTGATTTCCTCGGCCAGATCAAGCTCGGCATCGTCCACCGCATTGCGCAGGGCCAAGGCCGCCTCGGTATCGCCCTCGATCACCAGATCGCGGGAAAAGAACAGCGCGTCGCCATCGACCGCGCCGTGCACCAGCCCCAGCAGCGCCGACAGCTTGCCGGAAATCATGCAATCGGCGCCCTTGCCGTCGCGCTGCACCTTCACCTTGGCCACGCCACCCGGCAGCGAAAGCACCAGCACCAGCGGCAGGTCGGTCGGCGCCAGCGCGAAACTTTTCCCCGCCTGATCGCCCAACCGCGACACGATGCCCGGATGCCGCCGCAGGATGCCGCGCGTCAGTTGCGTCAGCATCAGCGACAGCGGCGGATTGGGCAGCAACCGCAGCGCCTGGGCGAAGGGTTTGGGAATGGCAAAGAATTCGGGCATGGCTCACCTGCCTCGGAACGGGACTCGACCCTGCTATCATCCGAAAGCGCCCGCGCAATTGATCCTTGTCAACTCGGGGCTTATGCGGGGTTGTTATGCGGGTGCGGTAACGCGAGGTTGAACATGCGCTCTCTTCCCCCCTTCCCCGAGCTTCGGGATTTTCTGGCCTGGTGCGAGGCGCAGGGCGATTTTCTGCGGATCGCGGCGCCGGTGTCGCTGCGGCACGAATCCACCGCCGTGGCCAGCAAGGTGCTGCGCAGCGGCGGGCCCGTGCTGCGGTTTGATCACGGCCATTTCGATGGCGTGCGCGCACAGATGCCGGTGATCGGCAATCTGTTCGGCACCACCTCGCGCGTGGCGGCGGGTTTGGGGCTGGCCTTGGAGCAAGTGCCTGATTTCGGGGCATTTCTGGCCGCCTTGCGCACGCCTGCGCCGGTTTCCGGCATGCGCGATGCGCTGTCGCGCTGGCCGCATCTGAAGGCCGCGTTGAACACCCGCGCCCAGATCAGCCGCAAAGGCCCGGTGCAGGCCGAGGTGATGACCGGCGATGATGTCGATCTTTCCCGCCTGCCGGTGCCGATCTGCTGGCCCGGCGATGCGGCGCCCTTGATCACCTGGCCGGTGGTGCTGACCCGGCCTTACGGCTCGACGCAAGCGCAGACCGAGACTTACAACTGCGGGGTTTACCGCGCGCAGGTGCTGGACCGGAACCGGCTGATCATGCGCTGGTTGCCGCATCGCGGCGGTGCGGCGCATCAGCGCACATGGGCGCAGGCGGGTGAACCGGCGCCAGTGGCCATCGCTTTGGGCGCCGATCCGGCCTTGTTGCTGGCCGCCGCCTTGCCGCTGCCCGAGGCGGTATCGGAGCTGACATTCTCGGGCGTGTTGCGGGGGGCGCGGACGGCTTTGGTGCCTGCGAAGACCGTGCCGCTGATGGTGCCGGCGCTGGCCGAGATCGTGCTGGAAGGCTGGGTCCATCCCGGCGATCAGGCACCCGAGGGGCCTTATGGCGACCATACCGGCTATTACAACTCGGTCGAGAATTTCCCGGTGATGCGCGTCAGTGCCATCACCCACCGCCGCGACCCGCTGTATCTGACCACCCACACCTGCCGCCCGCCGGATGAGCCTTCGGTGATTGCCGAGGTGTTCAACGATTTGGCCCTGCCGGTGATCCGCCAAAGCATCCCCGAGATGCGCGATCTGTGGCTGCCGCCTGCCGCCTGTTCCTATCGCATCGCGGTGATCAGCATCGACAAGCGCTATCCGGGGCAGGCGCGTCGGGTGATGCTGTCGCTGTGGGGGATGCTGGCGCAGTTCAGCTATACCAAGATGGTGATCGTGGTCGATGCCGACATCAACCCGCGCAACTGGGACGATATCGCCTGGGCGCTTTCGACCCGGATGGACCCGTCGCGCGATGTGGTGCTGCTGGAGCGCACGCCGATGGATTACCTGGATTTCGCCTCGCCCGAGGCCGGGTTGGCGGGCAAGATCGGCTTTGATGCCACCACAAAGATCGGCACCGAAACCACCCGCGAATGGGGGCAGGTGATGGCGCAAAGCCCCGAAGCAGAGGCTTTTGCCGATGCGCTGCTGGCGCAGATCGGGGCGGGCAAATGAGGGTGGTTCTGGGGGTCTCCGGCGCATCCGGGGCGGCGCTGGCGCTGGCGGTGGCGCGGCATCTGCGGCAGGTCGGGGCGGCGGTCGATCTGGTGGTCAGCCGGGCGGGCGAGCGGACCCTGGCCGAGGAGGTGGGGCCGGGGGCTTTGGCCGAATTGCAGGGGTTGGCGACCACGGTGCATGGCTTGGGCAATGTGGGGGCGGCGATTGCTTCCGGCTCGACCCCGGTGGCGGGGATGATCGTGGCGCCCTGTTCGATGCGCAGCCTGGCGGCGATTGCGCTGGGGCTGGACGACAACCTGCTGACCCGCGCGGCTTCGGTGCAGTTGAAGGAACGTCGCCCGCTGGTGCTGCTGGCGCGCGAGGCGCCGCTGACGCTGGCGCATCTGCGCAACATGACCCAGGCGACCGAGATGGGGGCGATTGTGTTGCCCCCCGTGCCGGCGTTTTACCTGCATCCCGAAAGCGTGGCGGATGTGGTGGAGCAGATCGCCGCCCGCGCGGTGGACCTGTTGCGGCTGGCACCACCGGTCAGCAGGGTCTGGAACCCCAGCTAGACGGAAACCTTGCTGCCGCTGAGCACCGGGCGGATCACCGGGCCGCGCAGGGCGGGGATGAAGGCCCAGAGCCAGATCAGCCAGCCCAGGCACCAGAGTGCGGCGGCGGTGCTCATCACCAGCACCGCGGTTTCCGGCCAGAATGGGGCTGCCATCCGCAAGGCGGTGGCCAGCCAGATCAGCCCGCAAGCCACCAGCAGTCCGGGCCGCGCCACCAAGGCGCCTGCCACCCGCCGCGCCGCCGCCCGCCCGGCCATCGCCGCGATCATGCCGCCCATCAGGCCCATGGTCAGGCCGTGCAGCGCGTCTTTCGGGGTCAGCGGCCCGATTTCAAGCCGCGCCAGGGCAAGGGCAAACAGCCCGATCGGCAACCAGGCAAAGCCGCCCAGCAACACCGCCAGCAACGGCTCGCGCCAGACCGGCGACAGCCAGAACCGCCGCAGCCGCCAGACCTGCGCCGCCGCCGCTGCCAGCAAACCGACAGCGCCTAACGCGCCTTCGGTGGCCAGGTAGGAGGCAATGCCAAGGATCAGAAACCCCAGCGCCAGCAGTTCCTCCCAGCGCCCGGCCACCTCGGGCGCCGGTCTTTCGCTGCGCAGCAGGAAGTTCCGGCCAAAGCCGATGATCGAGCGGGCACCGACGAGGGAGAGCAGCACAAGGTAAATCAATACAGGGGCTTGCGGGTGCAATGCCAGCCAATCGCCTGCCGCTTTCGGCCAGCCCATATAGGCCAGCGCTACCACGCCCAGCGCCACCGGCGCCAGCAGCGCCCATAGTCGTGGCCAGACCTTCGCTGCATAAATGCTGCGCAGCATGACGGCACCCAGAGCCAGCGGGAACAGCACCACCAGCGGTGTTGCGATGCCAAAGCCCAGCGCGATCTGCCCCAGCGCCCAAGCCAGCACCAGCGTCGTCAGCAGCGCGCCGCTGACCAGTGGCCGCTTGGTCCAGCCCGGCAGCGAGGTCAGCATGAAACCCGCCGTCGCCGCGCCACCAAACCCCAAAATCAGCATCGGCGCGTGAAAGGCGGCCATGCTGGCATATTCCGGCCCGCTGCCTTGCAGCGACAACAGCCAGAACACCCCGCCGATCAGCGCCCACAGGGCGGACAGCGGAAAGAACGGCCGATGCGGTGCCTCGAAGAACGATTTCACCGCCTGCCCCTTGCGGCCGGGTTGAAGCGGCACTTGCGCCATGCGTCACGATCCCACGGCATGTTACAGCCATACCACCGGCGTGATCACCTGCGAAAGCCCGGCGGCGCGCAGGGTGGTGGCGATCTGCTCCAGACGGTCCTTGGTCATGGTTTCCCAGGCCGAGGCCGGGCCGCGCACACCGTGATTGTGAAAGGCGTTCAGCTTGACCCGCGTATGCGCCCCCAGCCGCTTGACCAGCGCCACCAGCGCCTCCAGCTCGCGCCGCGTATCGGTCTTGCCGGGGATCATCAGCAGCCGCAATTCATACAGCTTGCCCGAGGCCGCCAGCAGTTCCGCCGAGGCCAGGCTTTTGTCATTGCCGCGCCCGGTCAGATAGATGTGCTGGCCCTCGTCAAACGCCTTGATGTCCAGCATCACCCCGTCGGTGACCGGCAACAGCTTGTCCCAGCCCACAGGCCCAAGATGGCCGTTGGTATCGACGAAACAGGTCAGATGCGCCAGGTCGCGCGCTTCCTTGATCGCGGTGAACAGCGCCACGCTGAATTTCAACTGCGCCGTCGCCTCGCCGCCCGACAGGGTGATGCCGGTCAGGAACGGCAGGTTCTGGCGGGTCAGCGCCAGCACTTGTCCTACGTCCATTAGCGACACCATCGGGTTGGCCGAGATCGGGCAGATGCGCAGGCAATCGTCGCAATTGGTGCAGAGGCTGGCATCGAAGGCAATCTTGCCCTCGACCAGCGACAGGGCTTTGGGGGCGCAAACCGGGATGCACAGACCGCAATCGTTGCAGCGCCGCTTGGTGTGCGGGTTGTGGCAGGTCGGGCAGGAGAAGTTGCAGCCCTGCAGGAACAGCACCATCCGGTTGCCCGGACCATCGACGCAGGAAAACAGCAGGGTCTTACTGACGATGGCCTGCAACGAACTCTTGCCCCATGACGCGCGGTTGGTGTTGCAGAATGGCGGTCTTTGCCGCCGCCTCGGCACCAAGGCCGGTGGTGTTGGTGCGCGAGCCTTTCTGCGCGTTGTGTTTCGCCACGTCCGACAGCCGGATCATGTAGCCGGTCACCCGCACCAGATCGTTGCTGGCGACATTGGCGGTGAACTCGCGGAAACCACTGGCCAGCGCGCCCTTGCAAAGCTGGAACACCGCCAGCGGATTGGCCTTGATGGTTTCATCCAGCGTCAGGATCTCGCTGATGCCCGAGGGGTAATAGGCGTGATGCGGCGCCAGCGCCTGCACATGCGCCACCGGGTCCGGCTCGGTGCCGTAGGGGATGCGCACGCCGGGGGTCAGGCCGGTATCGGTGCTGAGGCCGGCCTGGGCATGCAGCATCGCCCGGCCACGCCAGACGTTTTCCATCGGCTGCGCCTGCACGAGATCGGAAAGCGCGCGGCTGATCCGGTGGCCAAGGGCGTTGGCGGCGGCATCATGGCCGTAACGGCCGGTTTGCCCGGCCTTGGCTTGCAGCACATCCACCGCCTCGGCCATGGCGAAGATGCCATACATCGCGGTGAAACGGTCACGCTCGATCCAGCCTTCGGTCACCAGAAAACTGTCGAAAAAGCCCGAGTGATTGAAAAGATAGTCGATCCGCGCCCGCATCAGCCGGAACGCCAGATCGGCGTAGTGCGGCAGCACTTCGGTGAAGAAATGCCTGGTGTCGCGCGCCCGCAGCGCCACTTCCTTCAGGTTGATCCGCGTCAGGGTCGAGGCGCCACCGGCAATCGGCAGCGCGTTGTAGCAACTGACGATGCCATAGCCGCGAGCATCAAAGGTGGCCGCGTGCAGCGGATGGTTGGCGACATGCGGTTTCGAACATTCGACGATATTGCCGGTGGCCTGCGAAAGCAAAGCGTCGCCGCTGGTCGCCGGGTCGTAAAGCAGCGTCAGGTTGGGCGCGATCTGTTTCAGCTCGGCATCCACCCGAAGGATGGTGCGCGCCACCCGGTTGTCGGTCGGGCCGATATTGGCGTGCAGGAAGGCATCCGGCAGCACCCGGTCGATATAGCGCCAGAACAGCTTGATCTTGCGGTAGATGTCATCGTCGCTGACGCCAGTGCAGAACGGCAGCAGCAGGTCATCCAGCTTGCCGATATAGACCGGCATCCCGGTGACCGAGGGCACATGGTGATAGGCGATCATCAGGGTGTTGAGCGCCTCGTCCAGGTCTTGCGGCACCGGCAGTTCCAGCCAGTCGCTGCCTTTGGTCAGCACAACGGCATAGTCGGGCAACACATAGCGCGGCTTGTAGGGCGCATGGCCTTCGAACATGTCGCAGATCACACGGGCGTCCAGCGCCTTGGCGGTTTCGGCGTCAAGCGCGGGGTAGGGCAGCATGTTCTCGGCGGCCAGCGACAGCGCGCGGGCTTTCTGCGCCGAACTCAGGCTGGGGTCATCGGTGATGCGGCGAAGCATTTCCAACTGATCCGGCATGGCAGGCTCCTGCGGGTTGGCCCGACGGCTTCGGGTTGCCCCCAGACCTACACCGAAAGCCACCGCGGGCGCAAATGCCCTGCCGCCCGGCCCGAAAAGCCCGGACATTTTTACCGGTTAAGCCGGTGTTCACCGCACCCGACTATATCTGATCCCGGGTGTAAAACATGGGTGTGGGTATGGCTGGGCAATCGAACGCCCGCCCGATCATCATCAAACGGAAGAAGATCATCAAGGGCGGCGGGCACCACGGTGGGGCGTGGAAAGTAGCCTATGCCGACTTTGTGACCGCCATGATGGCGTTCTTCCTGCTGATGTGGATTCTGGGCGCGACGACGGAAAAGCAACGCAAGGGTGTGGCCGATTATTTCAGCCCCACCATCCCGATCAACCGCGTCTCGGGCGGTGGCGAGGGCATGTTTGGCGGCGACAGCGTGTTTTCCGAACAAACCATGCCGCAATCGGGCACCGGTGCCTCGGACCGCAGCCCGACCGAGCAGAATCAGGCACGCGGAGAGAACGCCGATGCCGAAGCCCAGGCCGCAGCCCAGATCGCATCGGTCGAAAAGGCGCTGACGGCACTTGGCGGCGAAAGCATGACGATGGAAGCTGCACTGCGTCATGTGGTGACAAAAGTCACTGACGAGGGTCTGGTGATTGAAATCTTCGATCTGCAAGAGGCACCGCTGTTTGCCGAAGGCACGGACGATCCGCAACCCGTCCTGCGCGACATTGCCAAGATGCTGGCCGAGGTTCTGGGGCTGGCCAGCAACAGTGTGGCGGTCAATGGCTATGTCAAAGCCTATCCGATCATGATGATCGACAATCCGGTCTGGGATTTGTCGGCCGCACGGGCGCAGGCGATGCGCGATCTGATTCAGACTGCCGGTCTGCCTGCCAATCGCGTGCAGCGCATCAGCGGCTATGCCGACCACAAGCCGGTGACCGCCGACCCGACGGCGATCCGCAACAACCGGGTGGAGGTCATTTTGCTGCGCCGGGACCGCTGAGGAAACAGATAGAATTTTATCTGTTAGCTGGATCTTAAGCCGCTGCCCGCAGGGTCGATTCACAAGTCGATGCAGCAGAAAGGCGGCAACACATGACGATTTCCTCCGCGCTCAGTGCCGGGGTGGCCGGGCTCAATGCCAATGCCACCCGGCTCGCGTCCATTTCCGACAACATCGCCAACTCGGGTACTTACGGCTACAAACGCGCCAGTACCGACTTTGAAAGCATGGTCATCACTCAGGCGGCAGGTGCGGGCACCTATTCGGCGGGTGGTGTGCGCGCATCTACAACGCGGCTGATCGACGAACGCGGCGCGCTAGTTTCCACCTCCAACGCGCTTGATCTTGCGGTTTCCGGTCGCGGCATGTTGCCGGTTTCAGCGACCGCTGGTCTTGGCACCGATCTGGCAGGCACCAACCTGATGATGACCACGACCGGCTCGTTCCGCCCCGATGCCAACGGGGTGCTGCGCACCCAATCCGGGCTGGTGCTGCTGGGCTGGCCTGCCAATGCCGATGGCACGATTCCGGTCCTGCCGCGCGATACCATCGCGGGGCTGACGCCGGTGGTGATCAACTCCAACCAGCAGGCGGGCGACCCGACCACGGAAATGAAACTGGGGGTCAACTTGCCCGCAACGCAGACCACAGCTGGTGCTGCGGGCACAACGTTGCCGCTGTCGATCGAGTATTTCGGCAACCTCGGCACCTCGGAAACGCTGGATGTCACCTTCACGCCAACGGTACCGGCCACCGGGTCGTCCAATGAATGGAAGATGGAAATTCGCGACTCGGCGCAAGGCGGCGCGCTGGTCGGCGAATACACGATCGTTTTTGATGACAGTCGCGGCAACGGCGGCACCATCGCTTCGGTCACCACGGTGTCGGGCGGCGCCTACAATGCCGCCGACGGCACGCTGGCGCTGACTGTTGCCGGTGGCCCGCTGACCATGACCATCGGCAAGGTCGGCGACCCCAATGGCCTGACCCAGCTTTCCGACAGCTTTGCGCCAACCTCGATCACCAAGAACGGCTCGCCCGTGGGCAACCTGATGGAGGTTGAAGTTGATGAAAACGGCTATCTGACCGCCAGCTACGATACCGGATTTACCCGGCGGCTGTATCAGATTCCGCTGGTGGATACGCCCAACCTGAACGGCCTGATCGCGCTGAACAACCAGACCTACCAGATATCGCCCAACTCTGGCTCGTTCTTCCTGTGGGATGCGGGTGACGGCCCGACCGGCGCTGTGGTCGGCTATTCCCGCGAAGGCTCCACCACCGATGTGGCCGCCGAACTGACCAACCTGATCCAGACCCAGCGCGCCTATTCGTCCAATGCCAAGGTCATCCAGACCGTTGACGAAATGTTGCAGGAAACCACCAACATCAAACGCTAGGGGCCTGAGCCATGAGCCTGTCAGCCTCGCTTTCCAATGCCATGTCCGGCCTGACCGCCTCCTCGCGGGCAGCCGAAGTGGTGTCGTCCAACGTCGCCAACGCGATGACGGAAGGCTATGCCCGGCGCGAGATCAACCTTGCGGCCTTGTCGCTGGGCGGTGCGGGCAAAGGCGTGGTGGTCACGGGCATCAACCGTGTCGTCAACCAGTCGCTGCTGGCGGACCGACGGGTGGCCGAGGCCGGGGTGGGCGACCGCGACGCCCGGACCGCCTTTCTGCAACGGCTGGAATCGACGCTGGGCACCTCAGACAGCGCCAGTTCGGTGCTGGGCCGGGTGGCCGCTTTCGATTCCGCGCTGATCGAGGCCAGCAGCCGCCCCGAATCCGAGGCGCGTCTGTCGAATGTGCTGGTGGCGGCGCAATCGCTGGCCAGTGGCATCAATGCGGCCTCGACCGATATCCAGGCCGCCCGCGCATCCGCCGATGACCAGATCGAAACCGAGGTCGCCACGCTGAACGCCGGTTTGGCGCGCATTGCCGAATTGAACGTTCAGATCCGCGCGCAGTTCGGGGTCAGCCGGGATGCCACTGCCCTGATGGACCAGCGCCAGCAACTGGTGGATCAGCTTGCCAGCATCGTGCCGCTGCGCGAGGTGGACCGCGGCCACAACCAGATCGCGCTTTACACCACCGGCGGCATCCAGTTGCTCGACGGGCGTGCCGCGGTGATCGAGTTCACGCCGGTCGGCGTGGTGACGCCCGACATGACCTTGGCCTCGGGAAGCCTTTCGGGGCTGACGTTGAACGGCCGCTCCCTGCCGACATCGGGCGCCGCCAGCATGATCGGCGGCGGCAGTCTGGCTGCGCATTTCGCGGTGCGCGACGAACTTGCCCCTGCCGCGCAAACCAAGCTGGACGCCGTCGCCCGCGATCTGGTCGAACGCTTCGCCGATCCCGCCATCGACACCACCCGCGCGCCGGGCGATCCGGGCCTGTTCACCGACGCCGGTAGCGCCTTTGTCGCCACTGATGAGGTCGGTCTTTCACAGCGGCTGGCGTTGAATGGCGCGGTCGATCCGGCGCAGGGCGGTGCGCTGTGGCGGCTGCGCGATGGCATGGGCGCGGTTGCTCCCGGCCTTTCCGGCAACTCCGCGCTGCTGTCCAGCCTGCAAACGGCGCTTGCTGCCCCGCGCGCACCGGTTTCGGGCGGGTTCATGCCGGGCGCCCGCAGCTTTTCATCGCTGAATGCCGACGTGATCTCGGGCGTGTCCACCGCACGGCTGGGTGCCGAAGCGGAATCAAGCTTCGCCACGGCGCGGGCAACGGCGCTGCAACAGCAAGAGCTGGAGAATGGCGTTGATACCGACCAGGAAATGCAGAAACTTTTGCTGATCGAACAGGCCTATTCGGCCAACGCCCGGGTGATCCAGACTGCGGGCGACATGATCGACATCTTGATGGGAATTTGAAATGACCCTGGTTTCCCTGGGTGACATGGCCCAATCCTTCATGTTGCGGCGGCAGAACGCGGCACTGAAGGCCCAGTTGCAGACCCTGTCCACCGAAGTGACCACCGGAATCGCCTCTGATACCGGGCGGCAGACCAGGGGTGATCTGGCACCGCTAAGTGCAATCGACGCTTCACTGTCTCGGCTGGATGCTTATGGTGCGGCGACGTCCGAATCCGGTCTTTTCACCGAAGCCATGCAAACAGCCCTGTCCACCATCGAAGAAATGGCTGCGGAATTCGGCCCGGCCCTGCTGCAGACGGCAGAGTCCAGTCTGGATGTCTCCATCAGCAATATCGGCAACACGGCGCGTCAGAAGTTCGAAACCACAATTGCCACGCTGAATGCGCGCGTCGGCGATCGAAGTCTGTTTGCCGGGCAGGCCACCAACGGTCCTGCCCTTGCCAATTCTGAAACCATTCTTGCCGCACTGGATACCGCCATCCTGGGCGCGGTGAGCGCGACCGATGTGGCAACCGCGATTTCGACCTGGTTCGACGACCCGGCCGGATATGCGTCCGTGGCCTACCAGGGCGATGCTTCCCTGTCGCCTTTGGCGATTGCCGCGGGTGAATCGGCCGAAATCAAGGTCACGGCGATGGACCCGGCGGTGCGCGAGACCCTGAAAGGCTTTGCCATGGCGGCGATGCTTGATCGTGGCGCGCTGGCCGGCTCTCCGGAATCCCGCGCCGACTTGGCCCGCCTGGCCGGCGAGAAACTGGTCGGCACCGCCACGGATCGCGCCTACCTTGCCGCCGACCTTGGCGTGGTCGAGGGTCAGATCGAATCCGCCAAGGCGCGCAACGGCGCCGAAACCACGGCTTTGCAGATCGCCCGGCTCGGCATCGTGTCGGTCGATCCCTATGACACAGCGACCAAACTTGAATCGACCCAGACCCAGCTGGAAACGCTTTACACGATCACCGCGCGGCTTTCGCGCCTCAGCCTGATGGATTTCCTGCGATGATTCGCGCTGTTTTTCTGTTCCTTTGCCTTGCGTTTCCAGCGGCTGCCAGCCCGATCCGGATCAAGGATCTGGTGCAGTTCGACGGGGTGCGCGGCAACGATCTGGTGGGCTACGGTCTGGTGGTCGGGCTGAACGGTACCGGAGACGGCATCCGCAACTCGCCCTTCACGGAAGAGATCATGTCGAACCTGCTGGAGCGGCTGGGCGTCAACGTCGCGGGCGAACAATACCGGCCCAAGAACGTCGCCGCGGTGTTCGTCACGGCCGCGTTGCCGCCATTTGCCCGCGCGGGCGGGCAGATCGACGTTTCGGTGTCGGCCATTGGCGATTCGAAAAGCCTGTTGGGCGGCACGCTGATCATGACGCCGCTGAACGGCGCTGATGGCCAGATTTATGCCGTGGCTCAGGGCACTATCATCGCTGGTGGTATCTCGGCCGAGGGCGATGCGGCGCGGGTAGTGCAGGGCGTGCCGACAGCGGGGGTTATCCCCTCCGGCGCGCGGGTGGAACGTGAGGTCGAATTTGATTTCTCCAGCCTGACCTCGGTGCGGCTGGCGCTGCGCACCGCCGATTTCACCACCGCCGGACGGATCGAACAGGTTATCAATCAGGAGTTTGGTCGCAGTATCGCGGTGATGCTGGATTCGGGCACCGTGGCGCTGGATCTTTCGGGGGCCCGAATGGCCTCGCCCGCGCATGTGCTGGGGCGGGTGGAGAACCTGCTGGTCGAGCCGGAAACCCGGGCGCGGGTGGTGGTGGACCAGCGGTCGGGCACCATCGTGATGGGCGAGGATGTGCGGATAAGTCGTGTTGCCGTGGCTCAGGGCAATCTGACCCTGCGCATCGAGGAATCGCCGATGGTGGTCCAGCCCAACCCCTTCACTGATGGCGAAAGCATCGTGGTGCCGCGGACCCGGGCCGATATCAACAAGGGTGATGGCACCGGGTTGGCCGAAATCACTGGAGGCACCAACCTTTCAGAAGTGGTGGCCGGCCTGAACGCGCTTGGCGTGGCGCCGCATGACATGATCGACATTCTGAAAAGCATCAATGCGGCAGGTGCGCTGCACGCCGAGTTCCTGGTGCAGTAACGCCGCGCGGAAGTTCGTGCGGAGGGCCGACCGTGGCGCGCCGCGCGGGTTGTCGCGCTGACGGAAGGCAACCTGTCGACCGTGCACATCGGGTCTTCCACCATTCGGGCGAATGGCAAAAGGCGCAACACTCGGAGCTGCGCTTTTTCTTTGGAAACCGGGGGTGCTTTGGCCTGAACTGCGCTGCAATCGGAATGGGGTGTCGATCAGGCCCTGCTGCGCTGACTAGAAGTAACTTCGCACCAGCGCGCCGGAAACCAGGCTCCAGCCATCGGCCACCACGAAGAATGCCAGCTTGAAAGGCAGCGACACGATCGAGGGCGGCACCATCATCATCCCCATCGACATCAGCACCGCAGCCACCACCAGATCAATGATGAGGAACGGCAAGAAAATCAGAAAGCCGATCTCGAAGGCGCGCTGAATCTCGCTGAGCAGAAACGACGGCACCATCAGCGACAGCGGCGCTTGCGCAACCGACGAAGATTCGCCGGGCCGCAGCGCCTGCATGGCGGCGAAGGTATCGGCATCCATTCGTGCCGACATGAACACCCGGAACGGCGCCAAAATCGCCGGGATCGCGGTTTGCAGATCGGTTTCGCCGCGGGTCAGCGGTTCCATCCCGGTGGTCCAGGCCTCGGTGAATACCGGGTCCATCACATACCAGGTCAGGAACAGCGCGAGGCTGACGATCAGCATGTTGGGTGGCGATTGTTGCAGGCCGATGGCCTGCCGCAGAATCGACAACACAGTGACGATGAAAGGAAAACAGGTGATCATCACCGCCAGCCCCGGCACAAGGCTGAGCACGGTGATCAGCACCAGAAGCTGGATCGACCGGGCGCTGAGCGAACCCTGATCGCCAAGGTTCAGCGTCAGCTCCTGCGCCAGAACCGGCCCGGCAAGGCCGATCAGCAAAACCGCCAATGCTGTGGCGGGCAACCAATTGCGCATCACAACCCGCCGCGCAGATTGGCAACCTCGGTCAGCCGCACCGCCAGTTGGCCGGCCTGATCGCCGTCCAGTTCCTGCAACTCGCCGCGCGCGATCAGCCGGTCGCCAACGTAAAGCTCCACTGGATCGTCGACCCGCCGGTCCAGCGGCAAAACCGCGTCACGCTGCAGTTTCAGCAGGTCGCGCACCTGCGGGCGGGCCTTGCCGACGGAAATGGTGATCTCGATCGGTACTTGCGAAAACGGGTTGGAGTCGGCCGCGTCATCCATGGGAGGCATCCTTTTCTGAAAGCCCGAAGAAGCCGCGCACGGCGGCAGTGATTTCGGCTGTTGCCCGGTCCAGATCGACGCGGGTTTCACAATCGCCCAGCCGCAGGTAAACTTGGCCCTCACCCAGCGTCGGTTCTTCGACAATGCGCAGCGGCAGACCGGTGGCCTGTTCCAGCAAGGCCTCGACAGCCGGGCGCGCAGCCGGGTTCAACACCAATGACACCGGCGCATCCGCCATATTTTCGGCCATCGGCATAAGGGTTTCCAGCACCACCGGTGCCAACGCTTCGCGCGCTACGTCCGGCAACAGGCGGCAGACGATTTCCTGCATCAGCGGCTCGACTGCGCGCAGAACATGCATGCGGGCCTCGTGGTAGGTGAAACCCAGCGTCTGAAGGTTTCGCGCAAGGTCGGCACCGATGCGGCTCTGATCATCGGCCTGGGCAGCGCTGGCATCGTCCCAGCCGGCGGAATAGCCTTGCTCGTAGGCGGCAAGCCGCGCCTCTTCCAATGCGCTGATGTCGGTGACCACAGTCGAGTGCGACGATTTGTCTGTGACTTCAAATACTTCGAGTTTAAGCAGCGGCATCAGGCCTGCTCCTCTTCGGTTTCCATCCAGCCGCGCAGGATTTCCACCGATTCTGCCTGCCGCTCTTCGATCAGGCGGCGCAGGCGGCTCATCGGGTCATTGGCATCGGCCTCGTCTTCGGCAACGTCATCGCCAAAGCCCATGGTCGGCAGCGTAAACCCATCGTCGATCTCGCCGGTCAGCACCCGGTTTTCGCCACCTGCGCCATTCGGCAAGGCCAGTTGTGCGCCGGGACCGGGCAGTTCTGCCATGCGGCGCGGCAGGTTGGTCAGCACCGGCCGGATGACAAACAGCCCCAGCACCAGCGCGACGACGGCCAGCACCGCAAGCTGGATCATCGACATCAGGTCTATCGGGCCGATATCGGCGAACATCGAGGCTTCGGCCAGGGTTCCGGCCTCGGCCAACGGCTCGAAGGCCAGCGATTTCAGGGTCAGCACGTCGCCACGCGTCTCGTCCAGCCCGACCGCCGAGGCCACCAGTTCGCGCAGCACCGCCAGTTCTTCCTCGGGGCGCGGCTGCCAGCTTATCGTGCCATCGGCGGCCGTGACCTGCAGGCCGTCCACCAGCACCGCCACGCTCAGTTTGCGCACCGCCCCCGGCACCCGCAGCAATTCGCGGCTGGTCTCCGAGACTTCGAAATTGGTCAGTTCGCGGGTCTCGCTGGTCTGGCTTTGGCCGTTGCCACCCGCTGCCGCGTTGCCCTGCGGCAGGTTGGAGGCGACGGTCACGTCACCCGAAGGCTCGGTTGCGGAACTGGTTTTCTCCGTCGCATCGGTAGAGATTGGCACCCGCCCCTGCGGATCGAATTTGCGTTCGGTGATGGATTCCCGTTCGGTCACCACATCGACGCTGACCTCGACCACCGACTTGCCCGGGCCGACCCTTGCTGCCAGCAACCGCTCGACATTCGTTCGCAATTCGGCGGCGCGATCCTGCCCGCCATTTCCGGTGAGCGTGTTGTCGTCGGCCGCCATGATCAGCCCCCCGACGGTGTCGATCACCGATACGTCTTCGGGCTGCATCCCGGCCACCGCGGCGGCAATCAGGTGTTTCAACGCTTTGGCCTGAAGCGGAGGCAAGGAGCCGGTGGTTGTGGTGACCGTGACCGAGGCCGTGGCCAGCACGTCGCGTCGGAACGGTTGCGCCGGGGCCTGGGCGATATGCACCCGCGCCGCCCGGATCTGCGGATTGGCCAGAATGGTGCGGGCAAGCTCGCCTTCCTTGGCGCGCCAATAGGCGGCATCGAACATTTGCGAGGTGGTGCCAAAGCCCGACAGCCCATCCAGCAATTCGTAGCCGGCAGCGCCCATCGTGGGCAGGCCTTCGGTCGCAAGGGTCATCCGCAGCGAATCCCGCTGGGTGACATCGACCAGAATCGAATCACCTTTCACCTCATAGGCGACCCCGCGTTGGTCCAAAGCGGCCACAACCTCGCCCGCAGCCCGATTGTCGAGGCCCGCGTACAGCAGCGCCATGCTGGGGGTATTTGCCATGCGCGAAAGCCCCAAAACCGCCAGAAACATGGCAATTGTGGCCCCGATCACGATGATCCGACGACGGGCATCAAGTGCTGACCAGAGCGAGAATAGGTTCTGCAACGACTGTCTCCGACCTTGGGGCTTCTGCCCCGTTCCTGCACAGCTTTGAAGGATCGGGCTTAACAATCGGTTAGTGACCTTGGGTTTATATCTGGCCCAATCAAAGTGCCGGAGGTGGCCATGGCAGAAGCCGAAGAACCGCAGGACGCGGCCCCGAAGAAGAAATCCAAGCTGCCCCTGATCATCGGGCTGGTGCTGGCACTGCTGCTTGGTGGCGGCGGCTTTTATGCCACCTATTCCGGCTTGTTGTTTGGTGCCGCGCATGAAGAGGTTGCCGCCGATGCGCACGCGGCCAGTGCGTTGCCCGACATTGCCTTTGTGCCGATCGAGCCGGTGGTGATCTCGCTGGGGGCAGCGGCACAGAATGCGCATCTGCGGATGACGGCGCAACTGGAAGTTGCCAAGCCCTATGAGGCCGAAGTGGTTCTACTGATGCCGCGGGTGCTGGATGTGCTGAACGGTTATCTGCGCGCCGTCGAGGTGGCGCAGTTGGAAGATCCGGCGGCGCTGGTGCGGCTGCGGGCGCAGATGCTGCGGCGGATTCAGATCGTCACCGGCGATGGCCGGGTGCGTGATCTGCTGATCACCGAATTTGTCCTGAACTGAGGGGAGGACGAGATGGAGTTGATTGCCGATATCCTGATGGTGGCCGGAACCTTCGGTGCCGCGGTCTATTGCTATGTGCTTTCGGTGCGGCTGAAGCGGTTTTCGACGCTGGAAACCGGCATGGGCGGGGCGATTGCGGTACTGTCATCGCAGGTCGATGACATGACCAAGGCACTGGATCGCGCGCGCGGCGCTGCCACCGGTTCCGCCGCCTCGCTGGAGGCGCTGACCGCCCGATCCGAGGCAGTTGCGGCACGGCTGGAACTGTTATTGGCCTCGATGCACGATCTGCCCGAGCCGAAAGTTGCCGCCCCCGTCGCCGAGGCCGCCGATTCCACCGAACGCAAGCTGCGTTTCGTGCGCCGCCGGGTAGCGCGTGACGAGATGGAGGCTGCCGAATGAGCATCCGCAAACGCCGGGCCGGACGAGGGGTCTTGCTGATTCTGGCACTGTTGCTGGCATCGTCCGGGGCGCTGCGCATCGGTGCCGATGTCGGTTTGGCTTTCGCGTTGGCACCAGATGCCCCCGCTGAGGGGGACTCAGGCGCCGCTCTTGATTGCCCGGCCCCGCCATTGGCCTTGGCCGAAGCGCTTTCGACGCGCGAGGCGCAGGTTTCCGCTCAGGAATCGGCGCTTGCCGAACGTCTGGCGGCACTTGATCTGGCCAACACCGCCATCGACCAGCGTCTGGCCTCGCTGGCTGCCGCCGAAGCCGAGCTGACCAAGACGCTGGCTATGGCCGACGGTGCAGCCGAAGCCGACCTTGCCCGGCTGACCACGGTTTACGAGGCGATGAAGCCCAAGGATGCCGCGGCGCTGTTCGATTCTATGGCACCCGAGTTTGCTGCGGGCTTTCTGGGCCGGATGCGTCCCGATGCTGCGGCCGCGGTGATGTCGGGCATGAAACCCGATACCGCCTATGCCGTCAGCGTGTTGTTGGCCGGTCGCAATGCGACGGTACCAACAGAGTGAGGGTTTCTTAATCTGAGTCTGCCAGTCTCGCCAGCGGCGGACAGAAGGAAAGAATTATGATCGGCATCGTTGGCTTGCTTGTGATCTTCATCATGGTCTTCGGCGGCTACATGCTGGCAGGCGGTCATATCATGGTCGTTTTGGCGGCGCTTCCGTTCGAGATGATCATCATTGGCGGCGCGGCAGTTGGCACCTTCCTGCTTGCCAACGACCTGGCAACCGTGAAGCACACATTGAAAGATATTGGCAAGGTTTTCAAAGGGCCGAAGTGGAAGCCTGCCGACTATCGTGACCTGCTTTGTCTTCTATTCGAATTGATTCGCATCGCGCGCGCCAACCCCGTCGGGCTGGAGGAGCATATCGAGAATCCGGCCGAATCAAGCGTTTTCGGGCGCTATCCGAAAATTCAGAAGGACCATGAATCAGTCGAACTGATCTGCGATACATTGCGTGCCGCCTCGATGAACTATGACGACCCGCACCAGGTCGAAGAGGTTCTGGACAAGCGGATGGAGACATCGCATACCCACGCGCTTCACACCAGTCACGCCTTGCAATCCATCGCCGATGCACTTCCCGCATTGGGAATCGTCGCCGCAGTTCTGGGCGTTATCAAGACGATGGGGGCCATCGACCAACCACCGGCGATACTGGGCAAGATGATCGGCAGCGCTCTGGTCGGCACCTTTCTCGGGGTGTTTCTGGCCTATGGCATCGTTGGCCCGTTTTCCACCCGCGTCCAGGCCGTGGTCGAGGAAGACGCACATTTCTACATGCTGATCCGCGAGGTGCTGGTGGCCAACCTGCACAACCACCCGGCGAATATCTGCATTGAGGTTGGCCGCCAGAACACGCCCCATCACATGCGCCCCAGCTTTGCTGATCTGGAAGAGGCCCTGCGCAGCCTCAAGCAGGACGCGGCATGAAACGGCTTTTGCTCAGCCTGATTCTGTTGGCCTGGCAGTTTGCGGCATCGATGGCCGAAGCGCGCGCCATCGTGGTGCAAACCGGCGAGCATGACGGCTTTACCCGATTGGCGTTGCAGGTCGGCGGGCCGGTGCAATGGACGATGGGGCGCACCGTTGATGGCTACGAATTGAAGCTGGACCGAGACGACGTCCGCTATGACCTGTCGAAAGTCTATGACCTGATTCAAAAAGACCGGCTTGCCGCCATCTGGGTCGATCCGGTCAGCGGCAACCTGCGGCTTGGTATCGGCTGCGCGTGTCATGCCATCCCGTTCGAGTTTCGGCCCGGGGTGATCGTGATTGATTTGCGCGAAGGGCCGCCGCCGGAGGGCTCGTCCTTCGAGATGACGCTGGATGGTGGCGAACAGCCAGAACTGACGGCGCAGCCCGACCCAAAGCCGCAATCGCGCACTGAACCAAGTGGCGCCACCTACGACTGGCGCAACATTGCCGATTCCGGTGCCGGTGCCGCCCTACCCATCCCCAATGGCCCTGCCGTGCCGCTTATCCCCGAACGCGCCGACCTCGCGCCGATGCGAGACGCATTGCTGCAACAGATGAGCCAGGGAGCCGCAACCGGCGTTGTCGACATGACTGAGCCGACCTTTTCCGCCGAACCCGCCGGCACCGACGCTGGACCCGCGTTGCTGCCGCAGATTCGCATAGGTGAAGAATCCGGTTTCGAGGCCGGAACCCGGCGGCGCCCGCCCCAGACCTTGACGGCGGCTGGTGCTGAATGTCTGAACGATGAAAGGCTCGATATCGCTAATTGGGGCACGGATTCGCCGGTCGCCGAACAGATGGCTCTTACATTGACCGGCCTCACCGGCGAGTTTGACCGGCCTGACCCCTCGGCAATTGGCCGCGCGGCAAAATATTACCTTTATCTGGGGTTCGGCGCAGAGGCACGGCAATTGCTGACGCTGCTGGATTCCGACGCCGAAGACCGAGAAATATGGCTGGCTATGGCGGCAATCCTTGATGATGCCAGCGAGGCAGCGGGACCATTTGCAAAGATGCAGGTCTGTGACACCGCTGCAGCACTCTGGTCAGTGCTGTCGATGGCGGAGATTTCGAACTCGGGCCAGGTGAATTCAGCCGCCGTTCTGCGCACATTCTCGGCCTTGCCACTGCATCTGCGCCGCCACCTTGGCCCGTCACTCGCCGAGCGTCTGCTTGCCGCGGGCGATGTTCAAACCGCCAGCAGCGTGTCCGATGCGATCCTGCGGGCACCGGGCAATCCGGGGCCACATGTCGAGCTGCTGGAAGCTGAATTGCAAGTGGCGATGGGCGATGAGGTTGCGGGTGAAACCGCGCTGGCCACGCTAGCCGCCACCGGTGGCCCGGCATCGACCGAAGCGCTGATCGCACAGGTAGAGACACGGGTTGCGCAAAGCCTGCCAATTGACCCTGCCACCGTAACCGCATTGGCCGCCCTCGCCTTCGAGCATCGCGGTGGAGAGCTTGAACCAGTGTTGCAGCGAGCCTATTTGCTGGCCTTGGCGGCGGCGGGCGATTTCGATTCTGCCTTTAGCCAACTTGATCTGGCACCGGATGCCGAGGCGGACCTATGGAAAATCCTGGCCGAGCAGGGCCCGGAATCGGCACTACTTGCCCATGCTGTGCTGCCGGATTCGGCTGCCCCGGTCACTCTGGCGCCACCGCTGCGCCGCAAGATAGCCGAACGCCTGCTGGCCCTTGGCTTTGCAGACAAGGCTCTGCGCTGGTTGCCCGCCATGTCTGATTTGGCTTCAACGTCGGAACTAGCCGACCGACTTCTGGCCGCGCGCGCTGAATTGCAACGGCAAGACGCTCGTGCCGCGCTGCGCCTTCTGGCCGGAGCGGAAGGTCCGGACGCCGTCGCCCTGCGAGCCCGCGCCCAACTGCAACTCGGCAACATGCCCAGTGCCGCCGGCCTGTTTGCAGAAGTGGGCGACTCAGCCTCGGCCCAGCGCGCCACCCGCTTGTCCGCGCAATGGCAGACGATTTCCAAACTGCCTGATGAGCCATGGGCACCAGCGGCTGCTCTCCTTGGCCCCTCGACCGAACAAGGTGCCGCCTTGCCTGGCCCATTGGCACGCGGTCGTCTGGCTGTCGAAGAAAGCGCCGCTGCACGCGAAACGCTGTCATCGCTTCTGGCGCGGGTTCCGGCAGTTTCTGCTGCCGGTGCCCCCACCAACTGATTGGCGCTTACGGATTGGAAAGCTTTGGCACCTAATGTCGGCCTCAGCGGTTGAAACCAATCGCCGAACAAGGGAGAATCCCGGGTGCGCCGAGTCAGTCGAATTCCAGACCAGGCGGCAACACGCCGTGTCTTGGCGATCACGCGGAATGGCAGTCTTGCCGCATTTGCGGGCCTGGCGGTTTTATGGTCCTTCGCGCCTGTGGCCAGCGCCATTGGAAGCATCCCGCAGCCCCCGGACCTGTGCGAACTCGCGGCACGCGACGCCGCGGCCCAGACCGGCGTGCCACTTGTGGTACTTCAGGCCATCGCCCTGGCCGAAACCGGACGACCCGACCCGGGTGCCGGAGGCCAGCTTCGCCCATGGCCCTGGACGATCAATGAAGGCGGTGCCGGGCACTGGTTTGATTCTTTCGAACAGGCGCTGGCCCACGCAACCGAGGCGCGCGATCTGGGTGTCAGCAACATGGACATCGGCTGCTTCCAGCTCAATCACCGCTGGCATTCGCAAGCCTTTCCCTCACTGGAGGCGATGTTCGACCCGCAAGAGAACGCGCTTTATGCCGCCCGGTTCCTGCGCGATCTTTTCGACAAATCCGGTGACTGGTCGGTCGCGGCTGGTGCCTATCATTCCAATACGCCCGAATACGCCGACCGCTATCGCGCGCGGTTTGATGCGATCCTGGCCGGTTTTGGCAGTCAGGATATTCAACTGCCACAAGACCTTGCCGCGCCGCAGACCTTTGCGGAACTGGTGCCGCGGCAGAACAATTTTCCGCTGCTGAAGGTCGGTGCCCGGGGCATCGGCGCGTCGATTGTGCCGCAGGTCGCCGGCGGGCAAAGCCTGTTCGCGGAGCAGCCGTAAAATGGATTTCCCGCCGATCAAGGTAGCAGCCTTCTTCCGCCCGACCATCTTGCTGGCCGTCGCGCTGATGGCGGTCATCGTGATGATGGTGCTGCCAGTTCCGGCCTGGATACTGGATGTCGGACTGGCGCTGTCTTTTGCTCTCGCCATCCTGATGTTTACCGTCACGCTTTTCATCGAACGGCCATTGGATTTCTCGGCGTTCCCGACCATCCTGCTGGCCTCTTTGATGTTGCGCCTGTCGCTGAACATCTCCTCGACCAAGCTGATCATCGGCCAAGGCCACACCGGCACCGACGCAGCAGGCCACGTGATCGAGGGGTTTGCCAATTTCATTATGGGCGGCAATGTGTTGCTCGGCGTTGTGATCTTTTGCGTGCTCTTGATCGTGAACTTTGTGGTGATCACCAAAGGGGCGGGCCGGATGGCCGAGGTCGGCGCCCGGTTCGCACTTGACGGCATGCCCGGCAAACAGCTTGCGATCGACGCCGACATGTCGGCGGGCGCCATCGACCACACCGAGGCCAAAGCCCGGCGCGAACGCGAACTGGCCGAGACCAACTTTTTCGGCTCGCTGGATGGCGCGTCGAAATTCGTCAAGGGCGATGCGGTGGCCGGGCTGATGATCACAGGGCTGAACATCGTCATGGGCCTGATCATGGGCGTCGTCGTGCACGATCTGCCGCTGGGCGTGGCATTCGAGACCTACGCGATACTGACCGTGGGAGATGGTCTGGTCGGGCAGATTCCGGCGGTGATCATCTCGATTGCCGCCGCTTTGCTCCTGGCGCGGGGCGGGGCGACCGGGGCGACCGACGTATCGTTCTTCAAGCAACTCGGGCGATATCCCGGGGCGTTGGGCACCGTGGCGGTGCTGATGCTGCTGTTTTCCATCGTGCCAGGGTTGCCGTTTTTGCCCTTCGTGATGGGGGCCATCGTGCTGGCAGGTGCGGCTTTCATGGTGCATCGCAATGGTGGCAAGCCGAAACCCGAAACCGATGCGGCACCCGAGGCGCCACGTCGCAAATCTTTGGGCGATGTGCTGGACTTCGACGATATCCACATCGAATTCGCCCCAAATCTTGTGGCGATGGTGCTGGATCCAGCCACCGGGCTGGACAGCCGGATCCAGAACATGCGCACCCATGTCGCCAGCGCCTTCGGCCTGATTCTGCCCGAGATTCGCCTGACCGACGAGGCCGCGCTCGCGCCCGGATCTTACCGCATCCGTCTGCAGGGGGTGGAACGGGTGCGCGACAAGCTGATGCCAGACCGGGTTCTGGTACTGCTGTCCGAAGGTGTGACTGCCCCTGACGGGCTGGACGTGCGCGAGCCGGTCTATTCCGCCCCCGCCCGTTGGATTCTGCCCGACCACCAGGAAGACGCCGCTTTGGCCGGCTTGACCGTGGTGTCGCCTGCCGAAGTGCTGGCCACCCATTTGCTGGAGGTGATGAAGGCCAATCTCGCGCGGCTGCTGACGCTGAAGGGCCTGCGTCGGCTGCTGGATGAATTCGTGAATATTTCCGACGCAGCGCGGGCTGCAGCCAACCGTCGTCTGCTGGAGGAACTGGTGCCCGACAAGGTGCCGGTCGATTTGCTGCTGACCGTGCTGCGGCTGCTGTTGGAGGAACGGGTGTCGATCCGCAACCTGCCCTTGATCCTTGAAGCGGTGGCAGAAGCCCGCAGCATGGGCTCACCCGAGGCGGTTTGCGAACATGTGCGCCAGCGGCTGGGCTTCCAACTGGTGGCGGAGCTGAAACGCGAGGATGGCACCATTCCGCTGATCCAGCTGGCGCCCGAATGGGAAAAGACCTTTGCCACCTACCAGATCGACAGTGACCGCGGCCTGCGTGATGTGGCCTTGCCGCCCGAGCAATTCAGCCGCCTTGCCAATGGCTTGGCTGACAAGCTGAACCGCGCGGCCGAGAATGGGGTCTATCCGGCACTGGTCACCTCGACCCTGCGGCGGCGGTTTTTGCGTACGGTGATGGGGGCCAAGGGCCTGCCCGCGCCGGTGCTGTCCTACGAGGAAATTGGCGTCGAGGCACGTCCCGCCATGGTGGGGCTTGTGCCGGTATGAACGATCTGATCGCCACACTGACCCAGCTTTCCGGCCTCGGGCAAGACCTGCTCTGGACCGGCTTTCTGGTGCTGCTGCGGGTCGGCGCGGCGATGGCGCTGTTGCCGGCCTTTGGCGAGCAATCGGTGCCGGTTCGGGTGCGCCTGGTGCTGGCGCTGGCCTTCACCGCCATCGTGGCGCCTGCCGTGGCCACCGAGGTGGTGCCGCTGGCTGGAAGCATCGCCCTGCCGTTGGCCACCGAAGTGATGGCGGGCCTGATCATCGGCATCGGGCTGCGACTGTTCATCCATGCCTTGCAAATCGCCGGTGCCATTGCCGCGCAGGCCGCGTCGCTGTCGCAGCTTTTTGCCGGGGCGGGGGCTGAACCGCAGCCCGCCATCGGCAATCTTCTGACCATGGCGGGTTTGGCGTTGGCAGTAATGGCAGGGCTGCATGTGCGGATGGCCGAGCTTTTCATCCAGTCTTATCAAGTGTTTCCCGCCGGTCGCCTTCCAAATTCGGCAGATCTGGCCGATTGGGGGTTGTTTCAGATCGGTCGGGTGTTCTCTCTGGGCTTCGTTCTGGCCTCGCCCTTCGTGATCGCCTCGCTGATCTACAACGTGGCTTTGGGCATCATCAATCGCGCCATGCCACAACTGATGGTGGCTTTCGTCGGTGCCCCGGCGCTGACTTTGGGCGGTCTGGCGCTGCTGGCCATCGTCACGCCGCTGGGATTGATGCTGTGGTCCCAGGCGTTTGATGCTTTCCTTGCGGC
This sequence comes from Rhodobacter ferrooxidans, assembly GCF_000176015.1. Taxonomy (GTDB): domain Bacteria; phylum Pseudomonadota; class Alphaproteobacteria; order Rhodobacterales; family Rhodobacteraceae; genus Pseudorhodobacter_B; species Pseudorhodobacter_B ferrooxidans. Next base: position 91,468 of record NZ_ACYY01000002.1, read on the forward strand.
ACCCTTTGAGGTTGCGCCATGAGCGACGGCGAAGACGACAGCGCCGAAAAGGAACACGAGCCATCGCAGCGCCGACTCGATCAAGCGCGTGAAAAGGGTCAGATTCCGCGTTCGACCGATCTGTCAACCGCCGCGGCATATGGCGGGTTGCTGCTTGCCGCCGTGGCGCTGGGCGAGGGTTCGCTGCGCCGCATTGGCGATTCGGCTGCTGTGCTGCTGGACCAGTCTGACCGGCTGTCGGCGCTGATGCTGACCGGCGGCACCGCGCCGCTGGGCGGGCTGCTGATTGCGATCGGTTGGGCGGTCGCGCCGTTCTTCCTGCTGCCGGCGCTGGCGGTCTTCCTTGCGGTCTTTGCCCAGCGTGCCTTCATCTTTTCGCCTGACAAGCTGATGCCAAAGCTGTCGCGCATCTCGCCCATAGAATCGGCCAAGAACAAATTCGGCCGCAACGGCCTGTTCGAGTTCGCGAAAAGCTTTGTCAAACTGCTTGTGATCTCGGTGATCCTTGGCATGTTCCTGATGCAGAACATGGATGATGTGCTGGGCGCGCTTTATCTTGAACCGGCCAGTGCCACCCTGGTGCTGCTGCGGCTGGTGGTTCAGTTCCTGTTCCTGGTTTTGATCATCGCCACGGCCATCGGCGCGCTGGATTATCTTTGGCAGCGCTCCGAACACCTGCGCCGCAACCGGATGTCGCGCAAGGACATGATGGATGAGCACAAGGAATCCGAAGGCGATCCACATTCCAAGGCGCAGCGGCGGCAGCGTGGCTATGACATTGCCACCAATCGGATGCTGGCTGATGTCGCCACTGCCGATGTGATTGTGGTCAACCCGACGCACTATGCGGTGGCGTTGAAATGGGATCGCGCCGCGAAACGGGCGCCGGTTTGCGTCGCCAAAGGTGTGGATGAGATTGCTGCCCGTATCCGCGAACGCGCCGCCGAGGCCGGAGTGCCGATGCACCGTGACCCGCCAACCGCCCGGGCGCTGCACGCCTCGGTCGAGGTCGGTCAGGAAATTCGGCCCGAACAATACCGCGCCGTGGCCGCCGCCATCCGCTTCGCCGAAGCCATGCGGCGCAAAGCCAGGAGACGTACATGAGCAAGCGTGAACAGATGGCCCGGCTTTCCCAGCTTGCCGGGTTGATCCTCGATGTGAAATTGACCGATCTTCACGCCGCGGCCCGGTCCCGCCAGGAAAGCCTGGATCGGCTTGCCGGACTTGAGGCAACCCCCGCCACCGATCTGCCGGAAATTGCCGCAGCTCAGGCGGGCCTGCTTTATGAACGCTGGGCCGAGGCGCGGCGGGCCGAGATCAACCTGACGCTGGCCCGGCAGACCGCCGCATGGCTGGATCTGCAAGCCGAGGCCCGGCAGGCTTTCGGTCGGTCAGATGTGTTGCAACGGCTGCGCGACGGCAGCACGGCCTGATTCGGGCTAAATCCGGTCTCAAGCGGTCGGAGTCAGGCATCCTGCCGGGCGATATCGGCAATCAGAACGTCGGTCACCATGTCGCCCATCGTGCTTTGGGCCACTTCCAGCAATGCTTTTCGCAGCAGGGTCAGGTTGGCACCATCGGTAAAAGAGCCGCGGAAGCCGCCGGCATTGGCATGGTCGAACAGCACTTGCAGGAAGGCGTCGCGCAGTTTGGGTTCTTTGGCATAGACCGCCTCGGTCGAACCAGGCGTGACCTCGACACTCAGCGCCATGATCACCATGGCGTTCACGCGCCCGTCGGCCACGATCGGCACGATGAACTGGTTGCTGAGCTTGACATATTCCGGCTGGGCCTCGGGAGGAACCTCTTCGCCGGAAGGCGTCGCCACTGCATGTGGATCGGCGGCAGCTTCTGGGCTGGGGGCTTCGGGGGCTGGGCGCAGGAATATCCCTGCGCCGCCGCCCACCGCCAAGCCGATCACCGCCAGAAGAATGGGTACAAGCTTGCCCATGTCACCCTCCTCAGAACGGCAGCAGGATGTCGGCGACCTGCTGACCAAGCCGCGGCTGTTGCACATCAGTAATCTGCCCACGGCCACCATAGGAAATCCGGGCACCGGCGATCTTGTCATAGGTGATCTCGTTCTGGCGCGAGATATCGACCGGGCGGACATAGCCGGTCACGATCAGCTCGCGCAACTCGAAGTTCACCCGGACCTCCTGTTGGCCTTCGATCCGCAGAACGCCATTGGGCAGTTCTTCCACCACCGTGGCGGCCACGCGCAGCGTCAGTTTTTCCTTGCGCGCCACCGATCCATCGCCCTGAAAGCTGGAGGAGCCCGTGGCCGACACCGCATCGGCCATGCTGGCGCCAGCGGGGAGTGCCGAATTCAGCCGCTGCGGTATGCCGAGAAGCGACGGGATTCCCATATTTTCCGAACTGGAGCGGCTGCGGTCGGATGAATTGGAAATCTCGGCCTTGTCGTCGATCTCGATTACCACGGTCAGGATATCGCCGCGCCGCCCGGCCCGCCGGTCGCCGAACAGCGAAGCGCGTCCGCCGGTCCACAGCGACGAGGCATCCGAAGCGGCATCCGGCTCGGTCGATTCCGGTATCGGGTTGGAATACATCGCATTGTGCTGATAGCTGCCCTCCAGCGGCGAAAACGCCGGGGCGCGCCCGACCTGATCCAGCCGCCCGCAGGCAGCGACAAGCAACAGGCACAACAGCAAAATACGCATCTCAGGCATCCTTCAGGGGTTGGTGTTGACCTGCACCATGCCTTCGGCATCAATGCGGCCAGATACGGTGGTGCGGGAATCCAGGTTCATTACGGCGATCACGTCGCCGACCCCGCCACGGGCCATGGCGCGGCCTTCGGTCAGAATGGTCAGCGGCCCGGCATGGTAGGCAAGGGAAACTACTTGATTTCGCTCGACAATCGCCGGGGCACCAAGATCACCCGGCCGGATCGGCCGTCCGGCATAGAGCGTGGTGCGGGCCTCAAGGCCCAAAGCGGCACCCGTATCGGTCAGCGCACCGGGGATATCGGCGGCCACCAGCGTCATGTCGGTTTCCGCCAGCACGGTTTGCGCCCGGATGGTGCGGGTGGCGACGAGGCTGTCGGCCTGGGCCAGGGTGGGAAACAGCAGGATCAGGGCCAGGAACCGCATCAGCGCAACTGCGTGGTTGCCGACAACATCTGGTCGGCGGCGGTGATGACCTTGGCGTTCAATTCATAGCCGCGCTGCGCCTTGATCAGTTCGGTCACTTCGCGCACTGCATCGACCGAGCTTTCCTCCAGATAGCCCTGCCGAAGCGTGCCCAACCCGTCTTGCCCTGGTGTGCCGACAATGGCCGCCCCCGAGGCCGGGCTTTCCAGAAACAGGTTCGAGCCGATCGCCTCCAGGCCCTTTTCATTGGTGAAGCCGACCAGGTTCAACTGCCCCAGCAGCGAGGGCTGAACCTGATCGACGAAATAGGCGTAAACTTCGCCATCGGCATTGATCGACAGGCTGCGGGCGTCGGCCGGAATGGTGATGCCGGGGGCGACCTGATGCCCTTCCGAGGTGACAATCAGCCCGTCACCGGTGCGTTTAAGCGCCCCATCGCGGGTATAGGCCGAGGCGCCCGACGGCAGCGTGACCTCCAGATAGCCCTGGCCTTCGATCGCAAGGTCCAGATCGCCGCCGGTTTGCGCCAGCGTTCCCTGCGCCATCACCATTGAAACCGCAGCCGGGCGCACACCAAGACCAAGCTGCACACCGGTCGGCAAAATGGTGCCATCTTGCGCCGAAACCGTGCCCGGACGGGCAAGCTGTTGATAATGCAAGTCGGCAAAGTCAGCACGCCGGGCGTTGTAGCCGGTGGTGGACATGTTCGCCAGGTTGTTGGACACCACATCGACCCGCATCTGCTGGGCGGCCATGCCACTTGCGGCGATTTGCAAAGCATTCATGGCAAACTCCTATCGGCCAAGGGTCTGGATGACGCCGCGGACGCGGGCATCCTCGTTATCGAGAAACTTCTGCCCAAGCTCGTAGGCGCGCTGCACCTCGATCATGCGGGCAATTTCGGAAATCGGGTTGACGTTGCTGTCTTCGATGTAGCCTTGCAGGATCTGGCCATCCTCCACCGGCTCCATCGCACCGGCCTCGAACAGGGTGCCACCTTGATGCCGCAGGGTGTTGGGGTCGGTCGGCTGCCACAGCCCGACGCGGGCCAGCGGCTGGCCACCTGCCGAAAGTGTGCCGTCTTCCGACATGCCGACCACGCCTGCATCCGGTGGCACAAAGATCGGCGCACCCCCCTGATCCAGCAGACGAAAACCGTCGGGATTGACCAGTTCACCCTCGGCCGAGGGTGTGAAACTGCCGGCGCGGGTCAGCCTTTGACCCTGTGGCGTTTCAATCAGAAAGAAACCGTCACCTTGGATGGCAAAGTCAAATGCGCCGCCGGTCTGGCTGATGCTGGCCTGACCAAGGTCGATGTTGCGCGCCGTGGCATGGGCCATCGACAGCGACGGCTCGCCGTCCATCCGCTTGACATATTCTGCAAAAACAACACCTTCACGGCGAAAGCCGGTGGTAGAGATGTTGGCGATGTTGTTGGCCACCACCTGCATTTCCCGCATCAGGCCGGATTGGCGCGTCAGCGTGGTGTATCCCGCAGCGTCCATCGTCAGCTTCCCGCGATCAGAGGGATGATGGTTTCGCTGAAAAACCCGACCAGAGTCGAGGTCATGAAGCTCATCGACACCCAGAACACCACCAGCATGGCGCCCACTTTCGGCACGAAGGTAAGCGTCATTTCCTGCACCGAGGTCAGTGCCTGGAACAAGCCGACCACCACCCCGGCGACCAACGCCACCGTCAACAGCGGTGCCGAGATCAGCACGGCAATCCACAGCCCCTGCCGCAAGGTGTCGTAAATCTCGCTTTCGGTCATGTTTGTCTCACATTCTGTGAAGGGTGTGCCGGTCTAAGGCTTTCAGACCGGCATCCGCAGGATTTCCTGATAGGCTTCGACCACCTTGTCGCGCACCGTCACTGCGGTTTCGACCGCCAGTTCCGATGCTGCCAGCGCCTGCACCAGCGCATGCGGATCGGCGCCGCCGGTCATGGCAGCACGGGCGGTCTGTTCGCCCTGCGCCAGGGTTTGCGCAAAATCTCCCGCAAGTTTGGCAAATCCCGCACCGGCACCGCCCGACTGCGGCTGTGGAGCCGCGGCCGAGCGGGCCTGCGCGTAGGTCTGTGCGGCAAAAGAGGTTCTCACGTCCATTCTGGTTCTCCTTTACCGGCGCAACAACTCGAACAGGCTTTGCGTCATCTGCCGCGCCTGGTCGAACATCTTGAGGTTCGCCTCGTAGCTGCGCTGCGCTTCGCGCGCGTCAGCGATTTCGATCACCAGATCGACATTCGAGCCGTCGTAGTGACCGGTTTCATCGGCCAGGGGGTGGCCGGGGTCGTAGATCTTCACCAACTCGCTGCGGTCCAGCCGCACCGGCCCGGCCTCGACCGTGCCGCCATCCATCGCTTCCTGAAAGCTCATGGTCTTGCGGTGGTAGCCGGGGGTATCGGCGTTGGCGATGTTTTCCGAAACATGCCGCAGCCGCATCGCCTGTGCCTCCATCCCGGAGGCGGCCATGGTCAGGGATTGAAGCAGGTCTGCCATGATGCCCCCTTACTTCCGGCCCAGCGAGGTGCGCAGGATGTCGGAACTGTTGCGATAGATCGCCAAGGCCATGTCATGCTGCTGGCGCACTTCGACCGCCTTCACCATCTCGCTTTCCAGCGACACGGTATTGCCATTTGGCGAGGCAGAGCCGTTGGCGGTGCGGGGAACCGGCAGGCTGGCGAGATCGGGCGCCGTGATGTGGCCTGGACGGGTGGCGCGCATCGCCCCTTCGCCGGCCTGATAGGTTTCGGCAAAATCCGGCAGGTCTTGCGCCTTGAAACCGGGCGTGTCGGCGTTCGCCACGTTGCGGGCAATCACCTCTTGCCGCGCCCCCGCATGGGCCGCCATTGCCTGCGCCATTCTGACCACATCCAGTTTTTCAAACATCGGGGCTTCTCCCTCGACCAACTTCACCAAGGCTTAACGGTGATTCCTTTAGAAACAGTAATCAGCGAACAAAGAGAGAATCTCATGAGCGGCGTATTTGATGCATTGTTGGCAGAAATTGCCGGGGTTCAGACCACAAGCCTGGTTGGCCGCATCGCCGAGATCGGTCGTGGCACGCTGCGGGTGGCCGGTCTGACCGAGGCCAGCGCGCTGGGCGACCGTGTGCTGATTCGCGGCTCGGGTGCCGTTCTGGGCGGCGAAGTCTTGCGGCTGGCGCGCGAGGGCGTGACGGTGCTGCCCGACGGCTCGGCCGAGGGCTTGGCGATCGGTGACGCGGTCGAGCTGGTGGGCCGCGCCGAAATTGCCCCGGACGACAGTTGGATCGGCCGCATCATCGACCCCTTCGGCAAACCGCTGGACGGGCGGGCGCTGTTTCGCGGGCCCAAACCGCGGCCCTTGCGCGATGCGGCCCCGGCGGCAGCCACACGGCGGCGGCTGGGTGAGCGGCTTTCTACCAGCGTGGCGGTGTTTGACACGCTTCTGCCGCTGGTGCGCGGCCAGCGGATCGGGCTTTTCGCCGGTTCGGGCGTCGGCAAATCCTCGCTGCTGGCGAAGTTTGCCCGCGGGGTGACCGCCGATGTGGTGGTGATCGCGCTGGTTGGGGAACGGGGGCGCGAGTTGCGCGAATTTACCGACCGGGTGCTGGGGCCGCAGGGCATGGCGCGGTCGGTCGTGGTCACCGCCACGTCGGACCAGTCGCCGCTGATCCGGCGTCGCTGCGCCTGGACGGCAATGGCGGTGGCCGAGCATTTCCGCGATCAGGGTCTGCACGTGTTGTTTCTGGCCGATTCGATCACCCGCTTTGCCGAGGCGCATCGCGAAGTGGTGCTGGCTGCGGGCGAGGAGGGCAATCTGCGCGGCTTTCCGCCCTCGACCTCGCATACCATCATGTCGCTGGCCGAACGCGCCGGGCCGGGGCCGGAGGGGATGGGCGACATCACCGCGGTGTTCTCGGTGCTGGTGGCGGGGTCGGACATGGACGAGCCGGTGGCCGACATCCTGCGCGGCGTGCTGGACGGCCATGTGGTGATGGACCGCAAGATTGCCGAGCGTGGCCGCTATCCGGCAATTGATCTGTTGCGCTCGGTGTCGCGCAGCCTGCCCGAGGCGGCAAATCTGGCCGAAAACGCCATGATCGCCGAGGCCCGCCGCTTGCTGGGTGCCTATGACCGGGCCGAGATGATGATCCAGGCCGGGCTCTATGCCAAAGGTTCCGACCCGATGGTGGATGCGGCGATCCGGGTCTGGCCGGCGTTGGATGCGTTTCTGGCGGAAGATGCTGCGGATGGTGTGGAAGGCAGCTTCCGCAAGCTGGCGGCGTGCCTCGCTAGCAAGTGAGCTGGTTTCAATTGCCCTGCATGGCCTGCAACAGTTGCAAGGCATTTGACGCGCCCGACGTGCTGGTCATGCCCGCCGCCACTTCGGACCGGATCAGGAACTGCTTCACCAGCTTGTCGAGTTTCGTCGTGTCGGCGAATTGCGACACGCTGGTGGCGCCAAAGGCCTTGTTGGCGGCCGATTTGAACACGGATAACTGCTGATCGAGATCAAGGGCTGCCAGGCTGCTGGGCAGACCGAAGGCCTTTTCGAACACCGCGCGCAGGGGTTTGGAGCCCATGACGGTGAACCATTTGGCATCTTCGGTGGTGCTTTTTCCGGCAAGGGTAACCAGTTCGCGTTCCACATTCATCGCCAGACGCATGTCGTCGTTCTGCTCGCCGACGGCGGTTTCGAACTGCCGGTTCTTGTAGGCAGTCAAAATCTCGTCGGCAAAGGTGGAAAGCTGGGTGCGCGGCGTGGCGAAATCGCCAAAGCCAAACCCGGCAGAGAATGCCTGATACTGTTTGTCGGCCAGCTTGTTGGCCAACGCGCCTGTCTTCAGCGTGCCGCCTTCCAGAACCTTCTGGATGAAGGCCTTGCTGTTGATATCGGCATCCAGGCCAAAGGCCCCCAGCGCCACTTTCAGCAGTTTCCGGTCACTGACCAACGCCTCGGCGGTCTTGATCTTGCCGATATTGGCGCGGAAATACTCCTCCTCGCGCTTGGAGGTGGAGACGGCCGCGAAGGCCGCCTTCTGTGTTGTCATGGTCCGCTTGAGCAGGCTCCATCCGGCGTAACCCCCAAGCGGCAGGACCGGAGTGAAGCTCATGCCGGCATCGCGGCGAACAGCCGCTCCTCCCTTGGCAGCAGGCCGCGCAGGGCCTTCAGTGCCTGATAGTGTTGGTCTTCCAGCACGGCGGCGGTGGCTTGCGACAGCAAGGTGCGGCTGTCGTGATCGGTCAGCACCTGGCTCAACTGCTCGATGCCGCGCAGCAACTGTTGCCGCGCCTCGACCGGATCCGCATCGCCCGACAGCACCAGTTGCATGATGTAGCACACCCGCCGAACCGGCGTGTTGACCTGTTCGGGGTGGATGGCGTCGCGCAGCCGCAGGATATGGGCGTTGGGCGTCATGATCGCCAACCGCGAGCGCCGCTCGCCGTTTTCGATCACAGCACCATTGATCAGCACCCGCTCGTGCGGACCCAGCTTCAGGACAAGGCCGGTCATGACCCACCCCCTTCGCCGCGCAGGCCGCGCATGACGGCGGTGTTGATATCGACCAGAACCTCGACCGAGGCCTGATCCTGCCGGGCCTTGCGGCTGTGTTCGGCGGTGAACTCGTAAAGGTAGAACAGTTGCGCGCGCAGCGGCGCGGGCAGGCCGTTTTCCGGCTCGGCCACATCGGCGGCCAGCGCCGACCACAGGCGCAGATTGTCGTTCAACGCGGTGGCGAAGCCCGAGAAATCCTCCTTGCGGCGGGTCCAGCTTTCTTTCAGCTGATGCGTGGTGCGGGCCAGCAGATCGTATTCGATGCCGCGCAACGTCCGGGCCGGGGCCTCGGGGCGGGCATAGGCACTGCGTGCCATTTTCAGGGCGGCTGTCATGAAGGGTCCTTCCGGGATTGAATGGGGTCAGAAAGAAGGGGCCGGAGGCGAACCCCCGGCCCGTGCCCTTACTTGAACAGCGCCAGCAAGCTTTGCGGCTGCTGGTTGGCGATCGACAGCGCCTGGATGCCCAGCTGCTGCTGCACTTGCAGCGCCTGCAGGCGGGCCGAGGTTTCTTCCATGTTGGCATCGACCATCGAGCCGATACCGGCTTTCAACGAGTCCGAGAGTTCGCTGACGAAGCTCGACTGGATTTCGATCCTTTTCTGGACTGAGCCGAAGGAAGACGCAGCATCAATCGCACCTTTCACCATGTCTTCGATGGCGGTCAGCGCGCCAGCCGCGTTTGTCTGCACATCGATAGAATTCAAGCCAGCCAATGCACCAGTTCCGCGCGAAGCCGCCACCGAGATATCCGCTGCGACGTTGGTGTTGTTGGCGACCGTCAATTCCCCAGCACCGGTGATCGAAAGCGTGAAATCCGTATCCGACAATCCGTTTTGCGACAACGAGTTCTTCAGGCCCGAAATCAGGGAATCGGCGTTGTCACCTTGTTGAACCACATACTTTCCTTCGACCGAACCGATCTTCAAGCTGATCGAATCCCCGGCAAGAAGTGCCGTCAAATCGGTTGGGACAGCGAGCGGATCATTGCTGGCCAAGGCGCCGCCGGTCTCTTGGAAGGTGAAACCATCCAGCGTCACGTCGGTGCCGGTAACTACCGATGCAGCGGAGAGTGTGCCGTTGGTCAGCGCGGCCCCAGCATTGGTCGAAAGGTTTTGCGCGGTGACGGTAATATTGCTCGCGGTCACCCCGGCACCACTGCGATCCAGCGACGCCAGAATATCGACAGTGGATTTGGAGCCGTTGACAAGGTTCAGCCCGTTGAATTGCGCGGCGCCGACCACGGATTCGATCTGTTTGGTCAGAGCCTTGACATCAGCATCGATCTTGCCGCGGTCGACGTTGGCTTCTTGCGCCGCAACGATCTTGCCCTTGATCTGGGTCAGCAGGTCGGTCACGGTTTCGGAAGCCTTGCGCGCCACGGCCACGGTCGATGACCCCAGCGCCAGGCTGTCGGAAATGCCCTTGAAGCCTTGAACGTCCGATTCCATGACTTTCGAAATGGCCCAGACGGCGGCGTTGTCCTTGGCCGAAGCGACGGATTTGCCGGTCGAAATCTCGGCTTGCGTCTTGTTCATGTTGGCATTGATGCCCTTCATGGTCTGAAGCGCGACCATGGCACTGGTATTGGTCAGAATGGACGACATCGTCATTTTCCTCTTTGAAAGCCGACGCTTTGCGCACGGCACTGGAAGCCACCGGATTGGTGGCGGGAAAGGCTTTCTACCGATGCGGAGGACTTGGGTCGGACCGCGCCACCCCGCTCTGGGATGCAGATTGATTGATGCGGGCGAAGTTCTAAGAGTTTGCTAATTCCCGCCCGTCCGTGCCCGCCAAGTGACCGGCATTTGATTGAAAGGCAGCTAGATCAAAAGCGTTGTGTCAGGCTGCCATCGCCCAAGTTCACATCGTTGCGTTTGCCGCGCCCGTCATAGGTGACAAGCCCCGCGCGCGCGGCATGGATGTCGCTGATCCGCCGTCGCGCCGCTCGAAGGCCCCGCGCCGCCGCCTGCAGGCAGGTCGCGTTGCGGGCGGCCTTGGCGCGCAGCCGCTCCAGCGCCGCGCTGTCGGTCAGGCCGGTCAGCCGTGCGTGATGTTCCTCGATCTCGCCAGTGAGGCCGGACAGATCGTCCAACGCGCCTGCCAGAATCTGACGATGCATGCGGTCCAGCACCCCCTCCAGCGCCCGGACGGCCAAGGTGTCAGCGTTCTGCATGGTCCGCCCTCGACAAGGCCTGGAACAGCGATTCGGCCAGCCCGATGCCGCCCTGAGCCACCAGCGCCGAGGCCTGTTCCTGCCGCAGGAAGGACGAAAACTGCTCCTCGCCAATACCGCCGCCAAAGGAATCCCGCGCCTTGCCCAGACCGGCAAACCCGAGCATTTCCGATAGAAACGCCGATTCCAGTGCCTGCGCCTGTTCACGCAGCGGGTCAGCGGCGGGCCGTTGGCCGGGCAGGGTTGGGGGCGCGCTGAGGGGGGCAAGAAGCGGGGTCATCGGACGTCTCCTGTTCCATCACATTTTCCGCACTATTGGCAGGACGCGGTAAACAGACAGTAACCAGTTGCGCAAATAGTCAGAGGCGCAACGGCAGAAGTCGAATCCATGGTCCCTCAATCTTTCCTCCTCGCGGCTCTATCTCTTGTGCAGTCCGATTCCGCGCCTGCATCGGAAAAGCCGGCTGACGGCACGTCGGACAACGGCTTTTTGGCGTTGTTTGCGGGCGCAGATATGGCAGATGCCGCAGCGCCATCGGCCAATCAGGCGCCAGCGGCAAATACCGATGCCTCTTCATCCGCGCCGGCGATGTGGCAAATGGCGGTCCTGCAAATGCTTGCCATGATCCCGCAGACAGCGACCGCTGCGGACCCTGATCCCATTGGCGAAGTACCCGGCTCGGATAGGGTGCTTGCCGACCCCGCACTGCCGGACATGACGGAAATCCAGGCGCAACAATCTGATCTAGCAGGGAAAGTGGCTTCGGAACGGCCAGTCGATTCAGGAGCTCAGGCAAACGCCGTTACGAATGTCACCACGCCATCGTGGCAAGGAGCGGGCTTTGCCGAAGGTCTGCCAATGGGTGCTGCACCGGTCGCGCCAACCCTGAAAGCGCCCGATGCATCGCAACAGATCACTGCGGTTCCGCCCGAGGCCGCCCAATCGCCGGCTTCGGCGCTTGCAAGTTCTGGTGTGCAGCCCCGGCTTGCAGCCCCGGCAGACGTTGCGACAGCGGTGGTTGCGCCAGTGTCGGCGGTCATGCCCGGGCTAAAAAATCCCGCAACAACCGTGCCGGCAGCACCGAAACCGGAGGCGATTGCGGTCGCGCACAGCGATTCGCCGTTTCAGCGCTTGTGGCATCTGAGGTCGAATGAACCCGCAGCCGACGTTGCAGTGGCCCCTTCGGCGCAGCCGGATACCGATGGAGCAAACGAGGCCGTTCCGGTTCGCCCAACCGCTCTTGCCGCCCAAGCAGACGAAATCGCCCCGTCTGGCCACAAGGGCGTCGTTCCCGAATCCTCTGTTCCGGCGACACCTGCACCACAATCCGCCGCACCTCAGCCCATCGGAAGCCCGAACGCTGCCGTGGCGGCGGGTTCCGTCCCGGTCACGACATCGCGTTTGGAAGCAACAGATGCCGCAGCAGCATTGTCCGACCGACCACCGGCGGCATCCGGCGAAGCTGATCGTGGTTTCCCGTCTGACCCTGGCAAGACCCAGCCGGAAACCACAGGGTTCGCCATGGCTTCGACGCTTGTCCCGCGCGATCCGGCAGCCAACGATCCGGCGTCGCACCAGCCAGCGGTGACCAATCCCGCCACGCCCGACGGTCCCGCCATTGCACCGCCGAACCAACAGCCCGTCACCGAGCCCGCAACACCCGATGGCCCTCGCCGCACGGCTGAACCGGCTGCCGACAATGGCGTTTCCGACCCGATGACGGCCGCACCCACGGATGCGCAATCAAACGCCGCGATTCTGCATGAAGCCCCCGATGCGCCGCGTCCGGGAATCATGGAAAGCACGTCTTCTCCGCCGTTGTCGCGGATTACGGCCGTTCCTGTCGGCGCGCCCGATCAGGTGCCAAAGCCGTTGGCACCGATGCTGGTTGCCATGGCCCCGGACGCTGCACAAGGCTCGGTCAATCTGGCACTGGCGCCCGAAGAACTGGGCAAGGTGCAGATGTCGATGTCGCACCATGGCGACCTCGTGCATGTCACATTGACCGCCGAACGCCCCGAAACGGTCGAGTTGTTGCGCCGAAACGCGGATCAGTTGTCGCTGGAGTTCCGCCAGTCGGGCTTTGCCGGTGCCAGTCTCAGCTTTGGCCAATGGGGTGGCGCCGGTTCGGGCAACACGCCGCCGCCACCGCTTGCCGAGGCGCCGCCGGTCGTCTTGCCGGAACCCGCCTACCCACCCTTGTCGCCCAACCCTTCGCCGCGTTCGGTGCATGGGGCGGCCGGCCTTGATCTGCGTTTGTAAAAAAGGATCGTCTGATGGATATCGCCTCCAGCACGTCTGCCGCCACCGCTGCCGCCACGTCGTCAAACTCCGGCAAGACGGCCATTGCCTCTGATTTTGAAACCTTCCTGCGGATGATGACCACGCAGTTGAAGAATCAGGATCCGATGAACCCGATTGATTCCGCCGATTATGCGGTGCAGTTGGCCACGTTTTCCAGCGTCGAACAGCAGGCCAAGACCAACAGCCTGCTGGAGGCGATGGGCGCACAATTCGGGCTGATGGGCATGGCGCAGATGGCCGGATGGGTTGGGCACGAGGCCCGCGCCGCAGCACCTGTCTGGATCAGCGGCGATCCGGTTTCTCTGGCACCCAATCCGGCTTTCGGGGCCGATTCCGCAGTTCTGGTCGTGCGGGATTTCGAGGGGAATTTGGTTAATCGCGTCAACATCCCGGCGTCAGCCGACCCGCTGGAATGGGAGCCTGTCGATCAACTGGATGCGCCGCTGGCCGAGGGCACATACACCTTCCAACTGGAAAGCTATGCCGGTGAAGACCTGCTGGCCACCACCGACGTCGAAAGCTATGCCCGCATCGTCGAGGTGCGGGGCGGGGCCGCGGGTGCCACTGTGGTGCTGGAAGGCGGGATCGAGGTTCCGGTGGCCGCCGTCACCGCCATCCGCGGCTAAGGTTCGGCGCGGGCTTGTCAGCGCTGGGGCAGACGGATTAGGGGTTGCGGGCCATGAACCCCGACTCCGAGCCCGTTTTTCTGTTGCGTCAGACGCCGCCCGCCACGCTGGTGGCCGAAGTGCTGGCGGACAATCCCAGCCTGACTGGCAAGCCTTGGCAGCCGTTGTCGGGGGGGCGGTCGAACCGGTTGTGGCAGGTGGGAAGCTGGGTGGTGAAGCTTTTCGACCGCGAGGCCGCCAGCCCGTTGTTTCCCAATGATCCTGCGGCCGAGGCGCTGGCGCTGCGGCATGTGGCCCCCAGCGGTCTGGCACCGCAACTTCGTGCTATCGGCCCGGATTGGCTGGCCTATTCGCATGTTCCGGGCGTCGTCTGGCAGGCGGACCCCGCCGCGGTTGCCGAAGCGCTGGGGCGGTTGCACCAACTGCCGCTGGTGGCCAGCTTGCGCGCCCAGCCTTCGGGAAGTGCCGCACTTGCCGCTCAAGGTGCTGCAATCGCCCTGCATTGCCGGACGGCCTTGCCGCCACCGCCGCCTGATGCGGGTGTGCCGCCGGTCAATAACCCCTGCCTGATCCATGGCGATGCGGTGCCGGGCAACGTGATCATCGGGCCGCAGGGCGTGACGCTGATCGACTGGCAATGCCCGGCCATCGGTGATCCGGCCGAGGATCTGGCAGCGTTTCTGTCGCCCGCGATGCAGTGGCTTTACCGAGGCAAGGTGCTGACCGCGGCCGAGGCTGCTGCTTTCCTGCAGGCCTATCCCGATGCCGAAACCGTGGCCCGCTATCACGCTCTGGCCCCGGCGTTTCACTGGCGGATGGCGGCGCATTGCCTGTGGAAGGCCGAGCGCGGCGCTACCGACTATGCGACCGCTCTCGATCTGGAACTCGCCGCGATCTGAGCTTCAGATCAGCGTGCCGATCCAGACCCCCAGCGCCAGCAACCCGGCACCGGTCGCCATCCAGATCGCCGGATGCAGCACCTTCTTCACCACCACCGGTTCCTGCGGCACGTCTTGCCCCACCAGCCGCGCCTCGACCATGCCTGGCAGTTTCGGGCCGAACCGCGCCAGCACCTGCAACGTCCGCCCCAGATCGCGCACCAGCGCCTTGGGGCCAACATTCTGTTTTATATAGCTTTCCACCACAGGCTTTGCGACCTGCCAGATGTTGATATGCGGGTCGAGAGATCGCGCCACGCCTTCAACCACCACCATGGTGCGCTGCAACAGGATCAGCTCGGTGCGGGTCTGCATGCCGAAGCGTTCGGTCACGTCGAACAGATAGGCCAGCACCCGCGCCATGGAAATGCGGGTGGCATCCATGCCGAAGATCGGCTCGCCCACCACCCGCAGGGCGCGGGCAAATTCGTCGATATCGCGGTCGGCGGGCACATAGCCTGCCTCGAAATGCACCTCGGCGACGCGGCGGTAATCCTTGCGGATGAAGCCGAACAGAATCTCGGCATAGACCCGGCGGGTGTATTCATCCAGCCGCCCCATGATGCCGAAATCGAAGGCGATGATGTCGCCATTCGCCGCCACCTTCAGGTTGCCCTGATGCATGTCGGCGTGAAAGAAGCCGTCGCGCAGCGCGTGGCTGAGGAACAGTTGCAACACCCGCGACCCCAGCGCCGTGCGGTCGTGGCCTGCGGCGTCGATGGCTTCGTTGTCGCCCATGTTGGCGCCCTCGGCCCAGCCCATCGTCATCACCTGACGGCTGGAAAGCTGCCAGATCGGCTCGGGCACCTGAAAGCCATCGTCATCTTTGGTATTGGCGGCAAATTCCGCCGCCGCCGCCGATTCCAGCCGCAGGTCCAATTCGCCGGTCACCACGCCCTCGAAATGGGTGATCACGTCGGTGGGGCGCAGGCGGCGGGAGAAGGGGGCAATGGCCTCGATGATGCGGGCGGCCAGGTAGAAGGCGTCGATATCCTTCTGGAAGGCCTTGACGATATTGGGCCGCAGCACCTTGACCGCCACTTCACGGCCCGTGTCGGCCAGCCGGGCGCGGTGGACCTGCGCGATCGAGGCCGCGGCGACCGGTTCGGAAAACTCGGAAAATATCTGATCGACCGGCAGTTCCAGTTCCAGCTCGATCATCTGCTTGGCGACGGCGGTCGGGAACGGCGGCAGCTTGTCTTGCAGATAGCGCAACTGCTGCGCCAATTCGTCGCCCACCACATCGGGGCGGGTGGACAGGATCTGGCCGAACTTGATGTAGGCCGGGCCAAGCGCGGTCAGCGCCCTTGTGGCGGGCGGCAGCGACGGATCGCCCTTCAGCCCCAGCCATTTGAACGGCCAGCCCAGAAAATGCGCGGCAAAGCGCAGGCTGGGCGGTGCCGAAAACGCCTCCAGCACCACGCCCATGGCACCGGTCCGCTCCAGCGTCGCGCCGGTGCGGATCAGCCGCCAGATATTGTGCGGTCCCTTCATCTACAGCTTCCAGCCCGAATGCAGGGCCGCGATGCCAAGCGAAAGGTTGCGGTATTTCACCTGCCCGAAACCGGCCTTGCGGATCATCGTGGCAAAGGTTTCCTGATCGGGGAACTTGCGGATCGATTCCACCAGATACTGATAGCTGTCGCGGTCGCCGACGATGATCTGCCCCATCAGCGGAATCACGTTGAAGGAATAGCGGTCATAGGCCCATTGCATCGCCGGGTTCGGCAACTGGCTGAACTCCAGCACCATCAGCCGCCCGCCGGGGCGCAACACGCGATACGCCTCGTTCAGCGCATCCTGCACCCGCGTGACGTTCCGGATGCCGAAGCTGATGGTGTAGACATCGAAGGTGTTGTCGGGGAAGGGCAGGGCCATCGCATCGCCCACCACCCAATCCAGCCGCTCGGCCATCTTGTCGGCCTCGGCGCGCTGGCGGCCAGAGATCAGCATGCTTTCGGTCATGTCCAGCACCGTGGCCGTGGCCCCCGGCGCGCGGTTCAGGAAGCGGAACGCCACGTCGCCGGTGCCGCCCGCCACATCCAGCAGCTTCTGCCCCGGTCGCGGCGCCAGCCAATCCATCATGGCGTCTTTCCACAGCCGATGGATGCCGACGCTCATCACGTCGTTCATGATGTCGTATTTGCTGGCGACGCGGGTAAACACCCCATGCACCATGCCGGCCTTTTCACCTTCGGGAACATCGCGAAAGCCAAAGTGGGTGGTCTTATTGTCGTCCGTGCCGGTCATGCCGTGCCCTCGCCCCAAAACTGCCGTGCTCGGGATATAGCCTTGGACGTCGAGAGGGGAAACCGGAAATCTGCCGCAGGGATAAAGGGGTGCCGGATGGGCATGGAGGATTTTCTGACCATTGCGCTGCTGGCCGTTGGCTTTGGCGTGTTCTGGCGCTGGATCGCGTTGCGATATGTGCAGCAGCGCGACGGCAAGCTGGCGCAGCCGTTGCGCGATGAAAGCGCCGGGATGATCACGCTGCAGCTTCTGGCTTCGGCCGGAATGGCGGCCGATCCGCGCCGGACCTTCAATGAATACCGGTTGCGGGTGTCGCTTGGTGCGCGGCTGGCGGTGGCCGTGGTGACGGGGCTGATCGCCGTCACCATCGTGCGGATGTATGGCTGGCAGGTGCTGACCGACCCGCAGCAGCCAAAGCCGGTGCTGGAGGGTCTGATTCTGGGCTTTGCCCTGCTGCAAACCCTCTATTTCGCCACTTACGAGCTGCGCTATGACGCCACGCACCTGACCGCGCCGCGCTGGTTTTTTGGCAATCGCACCCGGGCCTGGCGCGATCTGTCGGCGATCACCACTGAAGATGCCTGGTTCCTCAGCTTTCGGTTTGATGATGGCAGCACGGCGCGGGTGCCGAAATTCGTTGTAGGCCGCGCCGGTTTGCTGGAGGTTGCGCAGCACTGGTTGCAGCACGACGAAAGGCCACCCCCCGCCCATGCCCGAACTTCCCGAGGTTGAGACCGTCCGCCGCGGGCTGGAGCCGGTAATGGCTGGCCAGACCATCGTTGCAGCACAGGTCAACCGCCCCGATCTGCGTTGGCCGTTCCCGCCGAACATGGCCGCACGGCTGACCGGCGCGCGGGTGCTGGGGCTGCGGCGGCGGTCGAAATACCTGCTGGCCGATCTTTCCAGCGGCGAGACGCTGCTGATCCATCTGGGCATGTCGGGGCGGATGCTGGTGTCGGGGGCGATGCTGGGGCAGTTTCACCATGCCCATCCGGCGCCCGCTAAACATGACCATGTGGTGCTGGATATGGAAAGCGGCGCCCGCGTCACCTTCAACGACGCCCGCCGCTTTGGCGCGATGGACCTGATGGCGACGGATGGCGCCGAAAGCCACCCGCTGCTGGCAAGCCTGGGGCCGGAGCCTTTGGGCAATGCTTTCGACGAATCGGTGCTGGCTGCGGCGCTGAAAAACCGCAATACCCCGATCAAATCGGCGCTGCTGGATCAGCATGTGGTGGCGGGTCTGGGCAACATCTATGTCTGCGAGGTGCTGTTTCGTGCCCGGCTGAACCCCGCCGCCAAGGCCGGGTCGCTGACCCCGGAACAGACCGCCTCGCTGGTGCCGATCATCCGGCAAGTGCTGTCCGAGGCCATCGAGGCCGGGGGGTCCAGCTTGCGCGATTACCGCCAGACCGACGGCGAACTGGGCTATTTCCAGCACCGTTTCCACGTTTACGACCGCGAGGGCCAGCCCTGCGCCACCCCCGGTTGCCCCGGCCACATCGAACGCATGGTGCAATCGGGCCGCTCCAGCTTTTACTGCCCGGTCTGTCAGAGATGACTTGATCCCGGCCCCAGTGGTGCTAGGAGTCGCGCCATCCGCAAGGGAGACAGGCCATGGCCTATGAGACGCTGATCGTCGAGATCGAAGACTATGTGGCCGTGATCCGCCTGAACCGGCCCGAGGCGCTGAACGCGATCAACGCGCAGTTGATGACCGAACTGGCGCATGCCATGGCCGCCGCCGATGCCGATGAACAGGTGCGCTGCATCGTGCTGACCGGGTCGGACAAGGCCTTTGCTGCCGGGGCCGACATCAAGGAAATGGCGACGAAATCCTTCGTCGATGTTTATGGCGCCGATCTGTTCGGTCTGGATGCCGAGGCAATCTCGCGGGTGCGCAAGCCGATCATTGCCGCGGTGGCGGGCTATGCCCTTGGCGGCGGTTGCGAACTGGCGATGCTGTGCGATTTCATCATCTGCGCCGACAATGCCAAGTTCGGCCAGCCCGAGATCAACCTGGGCGTGGTGGCCGGCATGGGCGGCACCCAGCGGCTGACGCGGGCAGTCGGCAAGGCCAAGGCGATGGACATGCATCTGACCGGCCGCTTCATGGATGCCGCCGAGGCGGAACGGTCGGGGCTGGTTTCCCGCGTGGTGCCCGCCAAGAACCTGATGGAAGAGGCGCTGAAGGCCGCGGTGAAGATCACCGAGAAGTCGGCGCTGACGGCGATGGCGGTGAAGGAATCGGTGAACCGCTCTTTCGAGACCACGCTGACCGAGGGGCTGCGGTTCGAGCGCCGCCTGTTCCACGCGATGTTTGCCACCGAAGACCAGAAAGAGGGCATGGCCGCCTTCCTTGAAAAGCGCCAGCCGCAATTCCGCGACAGATAAGACAAATCCGGGTTTCCCCGGTTGACTTGCCCCCGAGTCGCTCGTAAAGACGCGGCTTCAAGATAGACACGAACCGAAGAACCGGAATCCTTACATGGCCAATTCGCCCCAATCCAAGAAGCGCGCCCGCCAGTCCGAGGCACGCTATGCCGTGAACAAGGCGCGCCGTTCGCGTATCCGCACCTTCCTGCGCAAGGTCGAAGAGGCGCTGGCCTCTGGCAACCAGGATGCCGCCGCCGCCGCCCTGCGCGTGGTGCAGCCGGAACTGGCGCGTGGCGTGACCAAGGGTGTGCTGCACAAGAACACCGTGGCGCGCAAAATGTCGCGGCTGTCGTCGCGCGTGAAGGGTCTGGCGACCGTCGCCGCCTGATATCACGACACATTTTCCGATCTGAAAAGCGCGCCTCTGGGTGCGCTTTTTGCATTTCGCCAAAGCCGCAAAACCACCGCCGTTGCCGATTTGCCAGCGCCGGGGGATTCGCGCGATCAAAGTTCTGTCAACAACGAAGATCAGTTGCAGCACCACCTGCCCGCTTGCTAGCTTGTCCAAGCGATTCACGCTTGTCCTGGGGGACATGACAGGATCACGCTTCGGGGGACTGCTTGCAAAGCTGCCGCGCTGCCGCGGTGGAAAATTTCCTGTTCGTGATCAAATGGTTATGCGGTCTGCGCCTGTTCCGGCGCCAACTGTGACCATCGGCTTGGCCGGGCCCGGATTCGGGGCCGGTGTTGCCCTGTGCTGACCCCACATGATGATCCGTTCGGCGGTGCCTTGTGCCGCCCTCGGGGTGAGTCGTGTGTGGTGTGTGGCGCGGACGATTGTCGTCCCAATCAAGCCAGTAATGAATGGCGACGGACAGGAAAACATGACCGACGAAACCTGGGGCAAAGTGTGTGAAGAACTGCGCCAACAGATTGGCGACAACAATTATAAAAGCTGGATCGAACCGCTGACCCTGTCGGGGCTGGAAAACGGTGTGGTGTCGTTCCGGGTGCCGTCGCAGTTTCATGGCGATTGGGTATCGCGCAACTATTCCGACCATATCCGCGCCCATCTGGGCACTGCGGGTGTGACGGTGCACCGGGTCGAATTCAAACACAGTGCCCGAGCGGTTGCCGCGCCGAAAACCGCCGCTCCGCGCGGTGTCAAAGCCGCCAAAGCCCGTCCTGCCGCCGAGGCCGAGGTGCCGGGCGCGCCGCTGGATTCGCGTTTCACCTTTGACAGTTTTGTGGTCGGCAAGCCGAACGAGCTGGCCCATGCCGCCGCCCGCCGGGTGGCCGAGGGCGGGCCTGTCAGCTTCAACCCGCTGTTCCTGTATGGCGGCGTCGGTCTGGGCAAGACCCACCTGATGCATGCCATCGCCCATGAATTGCACGTCCGCCAGCCGCATCTGCGGGTGCTGTATCTTTCGGCCGAACAGTTCATGTATCGCTTCGTGCAAGCCTTGCGCGAACGCCAGATCATGGATTTCAAGGAGCTGTTCCGCTCGGTCGATGTGCTGATGGTCGATGACGTGCAGTTCATCGCGGGCAAGGACAGCACGCAGGAGGAATTCTTCCATACTTTCAACGCGCTGGTTGATCAGAACAAGCAGATCGTGATTTCCGCCGACCGCGCGCCGGGCGAGATCAAGGATCTGGAGGAACGCATCAAAAGCCGTCTGCAATGCGGGCTGGTGGTCGATCTGCACCCCACCGACTACGAATTGCGCCTTGGAATCCTGCAACAGAAGGCCGAGTTCTACCGCGGCCAGTATCCGGGCCTGCAACTGGCCGATGGCGTGGTGGAGTTTCTGGCGCATCGCATCACCACCAACGTGCGGGTGCTGGAAGGCGCGCTGACCCGGCTGTTCGCCTTTGCCAGCCTGGTGGGCCGCGAGATCACGCTGGACCTTACGCAAGATTGCCTGGCCGACATTCTGCGCGCCTCGGATCGCAAGGTCACGATTGAAGAAATTCAGCGCAAGGTGGCCGAGCATTTCAACATCCGTCTGGCCGACATGATCGGGCCAAAACGGGTGCGCACCATCGCCCGTCCGCGGCAGGTGGCGATGTATCTGGCCAAGCAGTTGACCCCGCGCAGCCTGCCGGAAATCGGTCGGCGGTTCGGTGGGCGCGACCACACCACCATCATGCACGGCGTGCGCCGCATCGAAGAGCTGATCACCACTGACAGTCAGCTTTCCGACGACCTGCAACTGCTGCGTCGCCTGCTGCAAGCCTGAGCCTTGTCATTGCCAAAGGCTGCGACCGCAGCTTTGGCGGCTTGGAAAGGCCGGGCTGCCAGCCTGTGATGTGCTGGACGCCGCGGTGAGTTTTGCCGTTTGACTCTGGAATGGCAAAGCCGCGGCCTGCAGCGCGCGCTGCATTTACCGAAAATGTCCAACCCGATGGAATAGTTGCCCGGTGCCGCTGGGCTTGCGGATGAATCCCATCCAAAATCGGAGAAAAGACATGACCAACCCATTCACCAATCGTGCAGCCGCCCTGAATGGCCCTGCGACAGATATTTTTCCGGTCAGCCCGAACGATGGCATCGACCTGCCGATTGTTGCCTTGTCGCTGTATGTCGAAGTCGGCGGAACCGTTTCCTTGGTGACGGCCGCGGGCCAAACCCGTCAGGTCGTTGTGGCCGATACCTCGATTCTTCCGGTTGGGGCATTGCGTGTGCGCGCCACCGGCACCACCGCAACCGGTATTCATGCCTTGGTGATCGCATGAAACTGACCTGCGACCTCAGCTTCAGTTCGGCCCCCCACCGACCCCGCGGGTGGAAGCCGACCAAGTTGTTTTCCGCAGGGGTGAAGGGGGGCTGGTATGACCCGTCCGATCTGCGGACGCTGTTTCAGGATGCGGCGGGCACCATTCCGGTGACGGCGGCAGGGCAGCCGGTCGGGCTGATGCTGGACAAATCACGCGGCCTGATGCTGGGGCCGGAACTGGTGGCGAATGGCGGATTCGACAGCGATACGGCCTGGACGAAAGGGGCGGGCTGGACGGTCAGCGGTGGCGTGGCGACCAAGGTGCCAGGTGCCGGGTCCAGCATCTTTCAACCGGTCGGCGCAACGGCAGGCCGGTTCTACCGGGTCAGCTACACCGCGACTTGCACCGCCGGTGGTGCCGACATTGGCATCGGTGGCACCGGTGCGATCAAGACACCGACCATCTCGGCGTCGGGAAGCTATTCTGCGGTGATCTTTTCTGGTCTTTATGACCAGGATCTGAAGATTTTCGCCAATGCCGCGTTTGTCGGGTCGATCGACAACATCAGCGTTCGCGAACTTGCGGGCAACCATGCAAGCCAGACCGCCGCTGCTGCCCGTCCGATCTGGCAGACCGGCGGCGGCCGGCGTTGGCTTGATTTTGACGGCGTGGATGACGGTCTGGTGTCCGGCGCCATCGACCTTACCGCCACCGACAAGCTGACGGTCATCGCCGGCGTGCGGAAGGCGAGTGATGCGGCGATCGGCGTTCTGGCAGAGTTGTCGGCCTCGTCCGGCAGCAATCCGGGCAGCATGGCGTTGTTTGGCCCGCATCTGGCGGGCAGTGCCGCGTTTTCGTTCAGCAGCGCCGGGACGGCGATTGCCAACGCGGTTTACACCGACGCTGGCATTGCAGCACCGTTTGCAGCAGTGCTGACCGGGACCGGCGACATCGCCGGTGACAGCGCGACCCTGCGCCTGAACGGGGTGCAGGTGGCCAGCGTCGCCACCGATCAGGGAACCGGGGCCTATGGCAACTACCCGCTTTACATCGGGCGGCGTGGTGGCACGACGTTGCCGTTCGGTGGGCGGCTTTACGGGCTGATCCTGATGGGGGCTGCAAAATCGGCGGTGGATATTTCAAAAGCCGAGCATTTCCTGGCCGCAAAAAGCGCTGTCATGTTGCCGTGAACCTGCTGAGGCGAAAACGGAGGTTACCTTTGCTGGATATTTTCGAGACGCAGTAGCGTGTCAGGCGTGGCCCTTCAGGCAGACAATGAACTGCGGATGGTCTGGCGGCCGGATGCCGCGGTGCTTGGCCGATTCGGGGGCAAGGCATACTTCGGCAGACAGGGTCGAGGGCAGATGCTTATACATGTCGGTTGCCATGTGATCGAGCGTGCCGCGCCAACGCCGCCAACCGGGTCGTTTGCGGGATAAATGCGTCGAACCCGCGGGATTGATGGGCCGATGTGGCTTTTTCGCCCACAATCGGGCCATCATGCGCCGCCCCGGCCGCCCTTAGGCCTTGTGAAAGCTGGCAAAACCGCTAGTTTTGGCGTCCCGGTCACGGGGCTTTCAGGGGGATAAGCCAATGAAGATCAGCATCGAACGCGGCACGCTGCTCAAGGCGCTGTCCCAGGCCCAATCGGTTGTCGAGCGCCGCAATACCATCCCGATTTTGGCCAACGTGCTGATCGAGGCCGAGGGGGCGAACGTGTCGTTCCGCGCCACCGATCTGGATATCGAGGTCGTTGACCGCGCGCCTGCAATGGTGGAACGCGCCGGGGCCACCACGGTGTCGGCGGTAATGCTGCACGAGATCGTGCGCAAGCTGCCCGAAGGCGCGCTGGTGTCGCTGGCCGAGGATGGCGCGGCGGGTCGGCTGACCATCACCGCCGGGCGTTCGACCTTCAATCTGGCGACGCTGCCGAAAGAAGATTTTCCGGTGATGGCGAATGCGGAATACGCCTCGAACTTCTCGGCCCCGGCGCCGTTGTTGCGGCGGCTGTTCGACAAGGCGAAATTCGCCATCTCGACCGAGGAGACCCGCTATTACCTGAACGGCGTCTATCTGCATGTCTCGACCGGTGAGTCCGGTCCGGTGCTGCGGGCGGTGGCGACCGATGGCCACCGGCTGGCGAGGATTGATGCGCCCTTGCCGGAAGGCGCTGCCGGTATGCCCGGCGTGATCGTGCCGCGCAAGACGGTGAACGAGTTGCGCAAGCTGCTGGACGATGACGAGGCGCAGATCGCGGTCTCGGTGTCGGAAACCAAGGTGCGGTTTGCCACCCCGGTCCTGACGCTGACCTCGAAGGTGATCGACGGCACCTTCCCCGATTACACCCGCGTCATCCCGACCGGCAATACCCGCCGTCTGGAAGTGGACGCCGCCGAGTTCGCCCGCGCGGTGGACCGGGTGGCGACGGTGTCCTCGGAACGCTCGCGTGCGGTGAAGCTTTCGCTGGACGAGGACCGGCTGGTGCTGTCGGTGAACGCGCCGGACAGTGGCGCCGCCGAGGAAGAGCTGGCGGTGGCTTACGGCGACGAGCGGCTGGAGATCGGCTTCAACGCCAAGTATCTGCTGGAGATTGCCAGCCAGGTGGACCGCGAGAATGCGGTGTTCCTGTTCAATTCCTCGGGTGATCCGACGCTGATGCGCGAGGGCAATGACACCTCGGCGGTCTATGTCGTGATGCCGATGCGCGTTTGACAAGCAGCCGGGGGGCCAGCCCCCCGGACCCCCCGGGATATTTGAGAACAGGTGAATGGGGTAGCGTGTGAGCGGTCTGGCCATCACATCGCTGAGCCTGTCGCATTTCCGCAGCCATCGTGCGGCGCGGCTGCATTTTGACGGACGGCCGGTGGCGCTGGTCGGGCCGAACGGCGCGGGCAAGACCAATGTGCTGGAGGCAGTGTCGCTGCTGTCGCCCGGGCGGGGGTTGCGGCGGGCGGGGGTGGACGAGATCGCGCGGCGGCCCGAGGCAATGGGCTGGAAGGTCGGCGCCGATCTGCGCGGCATTGGTGCTGCGCATGAGGTGGAAACCTGGGCCGAGGCGGGGCAGGCGCGGCAGGTGCGCATCGACGGCAAGCACGCGACGCAGGCGATGCTGGGGCGGATTGCCCGGATGCTGTGGCTGGTGCCGGCGATGGACCGGCTGTGGATCGAGGCGGCGGAGGGGCGGCGGCGGTTTCTGGACCGCATGACGCTGAGTTTCGCGCCCGATCATGCCGAGGCGGTGCTGGCCTATGAAAAGGCGATGCGCGACCGCAACCGGCTATTGAAGGATCAGGTGACGGACGCGCATTGGTACGGGGTGCTGGAGGCGCAGATGGCGGCCTCGGGCGCGGCGATCATGGCGCATCGGCGGCTGGCGGTGGCGCGGTTGCTGGCGGCGCAGGTCGGGGCCGAGACGGCGTTTCCGCAGGCGGATCTGGCGATTGTGGCGGAGGGCGATTTGCCCGAGACTACCGATGCCTTGGCGCAGGCCTTTGCCGAGGGGCGCAGGCGCGATCTGGCGGCGGGGCGGACGCTGATCGGGCCGCATCGGGCCGATCTGGCGGCGCGGTTTGCCGCCAAGGATGTGGCGGCGGACCAGTGCTCGACCGGCGAGCAGAAGGCGCTGCTGATCAGCCTGATCCTGGCCAACGCGCGGGCTTTGGCCGCCGATCTGGGGGTGGCGCCGATCCTGCTTTTGGACGAGGTGGCGGCACACCTGGATGCCGACCGGCGGGCGGCGCTTTATGACGAGATTTGCGCGTTGGGGGCGCAGGCCTTGATGACCGGCACCGGGGCGGAATTGTTTGACACTCTGGGCGCGCGCGGCCAAACCTTTGCCGTGGCCGACGAGGCTGGCGTATCGAGGATATCGGAGACATGACCCCGCAACGCGTGACGCTGATCACCCTGGGTGTGGCCGATCTGGCTGCTTCGCGGGCGTTCTATGCGCGGTTGGGCTGGCGCGAGCATGGCCAGAGCCAGCCCGGCGTTGCGTTTTTCCAGATGCACGGCGCGGTTCTGGGGCTGTTTGGGCTGGGCGATCTGGCCGCCGATCAGGGCAGGCCGGGGGTGGCGCTGGGCACCGGGGCGATCACGCTGGCGCAGAATTTCGCCAGTGCGGCAGAGGTGGATGCCGCCTTTGCCGTCGCCCTGGCCGCCGGGGGCAAGGCCTTGAAAGCACCGGAGAAAGTGTTCTGGGGCGGCTATTCCGGCTATTGGGCCGACCCGGATGGCCATGTCTGGGAAGTGGCAATGAACCCGTTCTGGCCCTTGGCCGCAGATGGCAGCCTGACTTTGGCCGAGGCGCCATGACCATCACGATCGAGGGCCTGCTGCTGTATTGCGGCGCGCTGGTGATCCTGTTCCTGACCCCTGGGCCGGTCTGGGTGGCGATCATCGCCCGCGGGCTGACCGGCGGGTTTTCCGCCGCCTGGCCGCTGGCGGTGGGGGTGGCGATCGGCGACATGGTCTGGCCGCTGGCGGCGATTTTCGGGCTGAGCTGGGTCGCCTCGGTCTATGCCGATTTCATGGTGGTGCTGCGCTGGGTGGCGGTGGGGATTTTCCTGCTGATGGGGTATCTCTTGATCCGCCACGCCGGTCGGGCGATCTCGGCCGACAGCCGGTTGACGCGGCCGGGGCGCTGGGCCGGGTTTGCCGCAGGGGTGGCGGCGATTCTGGGCAACCCCAAGGCGATCCTGTTCTACATGGGCGTGTTGCCGGGGTTCTTCGATCTGACCCGCGTCACCGCCCCCGACATTGCCGCCATCCTTGCCGTGTCGGTGGCCATTCCGATGACCGGCAACCTGATCTTTGCCGCCACGGTGGACCGGGTGCGGCGCGTGATGTCCTCGCCCACGGCGCTGCGGCGGCTGAACCTGACGGCGGGCTGGCTGCTGATTGCGGTGGCAGGTGCAATCGCCCTGATCTGACCGCTAAATCTTGTGGCTTGCGCGTGACATTCCCCCCCCATCCGGCTATAAACCTGCCCAACCGAAGGGGTTCTATCCGCATGTCCGAAGCTGCCAAGACCACGCCCACCTATGACGCCGATTCCATCAAGGTTCTCAGAGGGTTGGAAGCCGTTCGCAAACGGCCCGGCATGTATATCGGCGATACCGATGATGGCTCGGGCCTGCATCACATGGTTTACGAGGTGGTCGATAACGGCATCGACGAGGCGCTGGCGGGGCATGCCACCGCGGTCTCGGTGAAAATCCACGCCGATGGCTCGGTTTCGGTGCGCGACAATGGCCGTGGCATCCCGGTGGATATCCATGCCGAAGAGGGCGTTTCGGCGGCTGAAGTCATCATGACCCAGTTGCACGCGGGCGGCAAATTCGACCAGAACAGCTACAAGGTTTCGGGCGGGTTGCATGGCGTTGGCGTGTCGGTGGTGAACGCGCTGTCGGAATGGCTGGAGCTGCGGGTCTGGCGCAACGGCAAGGAATATTTTGCCAAATTCGTGCATGGCGACACCGTCGAACACCTGCGCATCGTTGGGGATGCGCCGGGGCAGAAGGGCACCGAGGTGCGGTTTCTGGCCAGCCTGCAAACCTTTTCCAACCTCGACTATGTCTTCAAGACGCTGGAAAACCGGCTGCGCGAACTGGCCTTTCTGAACTCGGGCGTCAAGATCGTGCTGGAGGATGAGCGCCCCGCCGAGCCGCTGAAAACCGAGTTGATGTATGAGGGCGGCGTGCGCGAATTCGTGCGCTATCTGGACCGCTCGAAATCCTCGATCATGGCCGACCCGATCTATATCATCGGTGAACGGGCCGGGATCACCGTTGAAGTGGCGATGTGGTGGAACGACAGCTACCATGAAACCGTGCTGCCCTTTACCAACAACATCCCGCAGCGCGACGGCGGCACCCATCTGGCCGGTTTTCGCGGCGCGCTGACCCGCACCATCAACAATTACGCGCAATCCTCGGGCATCGCCAAGCGCGAGAAGATCGACTTTACCGGCGACGACGCGCGCGAAGGGCTGACCTGCGTGCTGTCGGTGAAGGTGCCAGACCCGAAATTCTCCAGCCAGACCAAGGACAAGCTGGTGTCGTCCGAGGTTCGCCCGGCGGTGGAAAATCTGGTCAACGAAAAGCTGGCCGAATGGTTTGAAGAAAACCCCGCCAATGCGAAAATCATCGTCGGCAAGATCATCGAGGCGGCTTTGGCGCGCGAGGCGGCCCGCAAGGCGCGCGATCTGACACGGCGCAAGACCGCCCTGGACGTGGCCAGCCTGCCCGGCAAGCTGGCCGACTGTCAGGAACGCGACCCGGCGAAATCGGAACTGTTCTTGGTCGAAGGCGACTCGGCGGGCGGGTCGGCCAAGCAGGGCCGTAGCCGCGCCAATCAGGCGGTTCTGCCGCTGAAGGGCAAGATTCTGAACGTCGAACGCGCCCGTTTCGACCGGATGCTGGCCAGTCAGGAGATTGGCACCCTGATCACAGCACTTGGCACCGGCATTGGCCGCGATGAATTCAACATCGCCAAGCTGCGCTACCACAAGATCGTCATCATGACCGATGCCGACGTTGACGGTGCCCATATCCGCACGCTCTTGTTGACTTTCTTCTTCCGGCAGATGCCGCAAGTCATTGAAGGCGGTTATCTTTATATCGCCCAGCCGCCGCTTTACAAAGTGGCGCGTGGCAAGTCCGAGGTTTACCTGAAAGATCAGGCGGCGCTGGAGGATTATCTGGTGCAGATGGGCGTCGATGGTGCCGTGCTGCGGCTGGGCACCGGCGAGGATATCGCGGGCGCCGATCTGGCCCGCGTCATCGAAGGCGCGCGGCAGTTCCGCCGGGTGCTGGAGGCGTTTCCGACGCATTACCCGCGGCACATTCTGGAACAGGCGGCGCTGGCGGGGGCGTTTGACCCCGGTCGCGCCGAAAGCGACCTGCAAGCGGTGGCCGATACCGTGGCCCGCCGGCTCGATGCTGTGGCGCTGGAATACGAACGCGGCTGGCAGGGGCGGATCACGCAAGATCACGGCATCCGCCTGTCGCGCATCCTGCGCGGCGTCGAAGAACTGCGCACGCTGGATGGTGCCGTGCTGCGCTCGGGCGAGGCGCGGCGGCTGTCGCAGGTTTCCGCCACCACACGCGATGTCTATGTCACCCCGGCGCGTCTGGTGCGCAAGGACCGCGAGCAGTTGATCCACGGCCCCATTGAACTTTTGAAGGCCATTCTTGCCGAGGGCGAAAAAGGCCTGACCCTGCAACGCTACAAGGGTCTGGGCGAGATGAACCCCGAACAGCTTTGGGAAACCACGCTCGACCCCGAGGCCCGCACGCTGCTGCAGGTCAAGGTCGATGATCTGGCCGAGGCTGACGACATCTTCACCAAGCTGATGGGCGATGTGGTCGAACCCCGGCGCGAGTTCATCCAGCAGAACGCGCTGAACGTGGAAAATCTGGATACCTGAGCCGCGGTCGCCCGCCTGCTATCGGATGCCGCATTTGCCCTTCCACGGGCGGGGCGGCACCGCATAGGCTGATGCCAGTCCAGCCAAAGGGAATCCCATGTCCACCGATCCGCTGTTGCAGCCCTACCAACTCAAGCACCTGACGCTGAAAAACCGGATCATGACCACCAGTCACGAACCGGCCTATCCCGAAGACGGCATGCCGAAGGACCGTTACCGGCTTTACCATCTGGAACGCGCCAGGGCCGGGGTGGCGATGACGATGACCGCCGGTTCCGCCGCCGTGTCGCGCGACAGCCCGCCGGTGTTCAACAACATCCTGGCCTACAAGGACGAGGTGGTGGGCTGGATGAAACGCCTCACCGACGACTGCCACGAGCAAGGCTGTGCGGTGATGATCCAGCTCACCCACCTGGGTCGCCGCACCCGCTGGGACAAGGGCGACTGGCTGCCGGTGGTGGCCGCCGGGGCCGACCGCGAGCCTGCCCACCGCGCCTTTCCCAAGGTGATCGAGGATTGGGATATCGCCCGCATCATCGAAGACTACGCCGACGCCGCCGAACGGATGCAGGCGGCGGGTCTGGATGGCGTGGAATTCGAATGTTACGGCCACCTGATGGACCAGTTCCTGTCGCCGCTGACCAACCACCTCGCGCACCCCTATGGCGGCAGTTTCGACAACCGCGCCCGCTTTGTGTTCGACGTGCTGGAGGCGTGCCGCAAGCGGGTCGGCCCCGGTTTCCTGCTGGGCATGCGCTACACCGCCGACGAGGTTGCCGCCGGTGGCCTGACCGCCGATGAAGGGGTCGAGATGGCCCGGCGCTTCAAGGCTTCGGGGCTGGTGGATTTCGTCAACATCATCCGCGGCCAGATTCACACCGATCCGGCGATGACCGACGTGATCCCGATTCAGGGCATGAAATCGGCGCCGCATCTGGATTTCGCTGGCCGTATCCGCGCCGAGGTGGGCCTGCCCACCTTCCACGCCGCCCGCATCCCCGATGTCGCCACCGCCCGCCACGCCATCGCCGCGGGCAAGCTGGATATGGTCGGCATGACCCGCGCCCACATGGCCGACCCGCATATCGTGCGCAAGATCATGGAAGGCCGCGAGGAGGATATCCGCCCCTGCGTCGGCGCAACCTACTGTCTGGACCGGATTTATCAGGGCGGCATGGCACTGTGCATCCACAACCCGGCGACCGGGCGTGAAGAAACCATGCCGCACACCATCACCCCCGCCGCCACCCGCCGCCATGTGGTGGTGGTCGGCGCCGGGCCTGCCGGGCTGGAGGCCGCCCGCGTTGCCGCCGAACGCGGGCATCAGGTGACGGTGTTCGAAGCCGCTTCTGTTCCTGGCGGCCAGATCCGCCTGACCGCGCAGTCGCCGCGCCGGCGCGAGATGATCGGCATCATCGACTGGCGCATGGCGCAATGCGCCGCCCGCGGGGTAGAGTTCCGCTTCAACACCTGGGCCGAGGCGGCGGATGTGCTGGCCTGCGCCCCCGATGTGGTGATCATCGCCACCGGCGGCCTGCCCACCACCGAGATTCTGCAAGGCGGCAACGATCTGGTGGTTTCGGCCTGGGATATCCTGTCCGGCGACGTGAAACCCGGCAGCAACGTGCTGCTTTACGACGACGCCGGCGACCACGCGGCGCTGCAGGCCGCGCAACTGCTGGCCGAAGCCGGGGCGACGGTCGAGGTGATGACCCCGGACCGCACCTTTGCCCCCGATGTGATGGCGATGAATCTCGTGCCCTACATGCGGGCGCTGCAAGACAAGAAGGTCACCTTTACCGTGACGTATCGGCTGACCTCGGTCGCCCGCGACGGCAACCTGTTGCGCGCCACCATCGGCTCGGACTACATCCCGCTGGCGAAAACCGCGACCTACGATCAGGTGGTGGTCAACCACGGCACCCAGCCGCTGGCCGAGATTTACTTCGACCTGAAACCGCAGTCGGAAAACCTCGGCGCCGTGGATTACGACGCCCTGATCGCCGGAACCCCGCAAACCCTGACCGGCGGTCCGAAAGGCTTCCAGCTATTCCGCATCGGTGACGCGGTCGAGGCCCGCAACACCCACGCCGCCATCTACGACGCCCTGCGGCTGCTGAAGGACATCTGACCGACCTCGGCCTTTCATCTGTTTCTAAATATCCCCGCCGGAGGCTCCTGCGGCGGGGATAAAAACTGCAGTCTCAGGCAAAAGCACAACCCACCCTGCCAAACCCGCCGAAATCGGCGTCGATCCGGCTGCCGGGCGGACATTCCACCGGGCGGATGAAACTGCCCGACAGGATCACCTGCCCGGCCCGGATCTGCTGACCGTAACTCGCCAGCCGCCGCGCCAGCCAGACGATGCCCAACACCGGGTCGCCCAGAACGCCCGCCCCCAGCCCGGTTTCCTCCACCTCGCCATCGCGGCTGACAATCGCCCCGACCCAGCGCAGATCGAACGCTTCCGGCGCATGCCGCTGCACCCCCAGCACGATCCCGGCATTGGCGGCATTGTCGGCGATGGTGTCGGTGATGATCCGCGCCCGCCCGGTCCCGGTGTCCAGCCGCTGCACCCGCGTATCCAGAATTTCCAAAGCCGGAACAACGGCTTCCGTGGCGGCCAGCACCGCGTCCCGCGTGGCATCGCCCGCCAGATCAGCCCCCATCACAAAGGCGATCTCCGCCTCGATCCGCGGCTGGATGAACCGCCCCGCCGGCACCACCGCGCCATCGGCAAACAGCATATCCGCCAGCAGCACCCCTGAATCCGGGATATCAATCCCCAGCGCCGACTGCATCGCCTTCGAGGTCAACCCGATCTTCCACCCCAGCACCGCCTGCCGCTTCAACGCCACGAACGCCGCCTGCACCGCATAGGCGTCGTCCATCGTCATGCCGGGATAGCGAAGCGACAGCAGCCCGCATTGCACCCGGGTCTGCTCGGCGGCAAACAGCGCCGCCGCCGCCTCGGCCACCTGCACCGGGGTCATGCCGGAACCTCATCCGCCACAGGGTTGCGCAGCACCCCCAGCCCTTCGGCGGCGACCTCCACCACGTCCCCCGGCACCAGCCATTTCGGCGGATCGAACCGCGCCCCGGCGCCGGTCGGGGTGCCGCACAGGATCACGTCGCCCGGCACCAGCGTGGTGAAGGTCGAGACATAGGCCACGATCCGACGAAACGAAAACAGCATCCGCGCCGTGCGATCAGTCTGCCGCACCTCGCCATTCACCCGGGTTTCCAGTGCAATATCATCCAGTTGTGCCGCATCCGCAAACGGCACCAGCCAGGGCCCCAGGCTGCCCGAGGCATCGAAATTCTTGCCCTGGGTCACGTTGAACTTGGCATGCCGCACCCAGTCGCGCAGCGTGCCCTCGTTGGCCAGCGTCATCCCGGCGATGTGGTCATAGGCATCCGCCTCGGCAATCCGCCGCCCGGCCTTGCCGATCACCAAAGCAATCTCGCCCTCGTAATCCAGTTGCGCACTTTCCGGTGGCCGCAGCAGCGGCTGGCCATGGCCGACGAAGGACCGCGCAAACCGCACGAAAAGGCTGGGGTTGGGCGGCGCCTCCTGCCCGTCCTTGTATTCGGCATTGCGGTCGGGAAAGTTCACGCCGACGCAGATGATCTTCTCGGGCGCCGCGATCGGAATCGCGTAAGCCATGTCGCGGGCAGCAAAATCCGCCGCCATCTCCGCCGCCGCCGCCGCCTCCGCCATCCGCCCCAGTGCCCCACCAGCGATGACCTCGCGCAGCGATGGGAAGAGCGCGCCGTGCCGGGCGGATAGATCGACCACTCCCGCCGCGGTTTCCACCCCCCAGCCGGCCTTTCCGGCCCGCTGAAACGCCACAAAGGGCATGTCAGACCGAGAAGGTGACATTGGTCTGCCCGGTGCCGGAACTGGGGAAATACGGCGTCTGCACCGTGGCTTGCCCCTTGTATCCCTCCCACCCCAGCGCGCCGAACAGCAGCGCGGTATCGCCCATGCCACATTCGCCGCTGCAATGCCCGGCATAGTCGGGCAGCATGGCCAGAAACTCCGGCCAGCGCCCTTCGGCCCAAAGCTCCAGCACCCGCAGGTCGCTCTGGCGGTTGAACTCGCCGTTCAGGCTGTTGATCCCGGCCTCGGATTTGTCGTTCGGCCAGAACGCATGGCTCAGCGAGCCCGAGGCCAGCACCCCGACCCGCCGCCCCGAGGCCGCCACCGCCCGCGCCAGCGCCGCCCCGGCCGCCGCATGTTCGGCAATCGAGGCGAACTGGTTCACCGCCACCGGCACCACCCGCGCGTAAGCCCCCTGATTGATGAAATGCATCGGCAGCAACGTGCCGTATTCCATGCCCAGCCCCGGCGTTTCATGCGCCATCGCCTTCTGCCCCGATGCACGCACCTCGTCGGCGATCATCCGCGCCAACTCGCTGTCGCCGTCATAGCCATAGTCCATGTCGGCCAGCATGTGCGGCAATTCGTGGCTGGTGAATCGGCCCTGATGCTGGGGCCTTGCGTTCAGATGGAAGCCCTGATTGACGATCCAGTGGGTGTCGAACACCACAAAGGTTTCCACCCCGGCGGCGATGGCCTGTTCGCGGATACGGGCATAGCCGTCGATCGCCGGCTGGCGGATGCCACGGTATTTCTCCATGGTGTGCGACATCCAGATGGTCGGCACATGCGTGACCTTGGCCGCCAGAACTATCCCCATCTTCGCCTCCCCCGGGCCAACCGCCCGCTGTCACAGACCCAGCTTCTGTATATCATGCCTGCCGGTGGCAAAGCAGACATTGCGGGTTTCCATGTAGAAATCGAACGACCATTCGCCACCGTCGCGGCCAATGCCGCTGTCCTTGGCGCCACCAAACGGGCTGGGCAGGTGGCGGCAGTTTTCGGCATTGACCCAGACCATACCGGCCTCGACCGCATCGGAAAACCGCAAGGCGCGGGTAAGGTCGCTGGTCCACAGATAGGCGGCAAGGCCATAGCGCACATCATTGGCGATGGCCAAAGCCTCGGCCTCGTCGGCGAAGGGAATGGCGGTCAGTACCGGGCCAAAGATTTCCTCCTGCGCGATCCGCATCTGCGCATGCGCGCCGGTGAACAGCGTCGGCGCCACATAGCAGCCACCACCCGGCCCGGCCACGGCATGACCGCCCGCCGCCACCACGGCCCCCTCGGCGCGGCCAATATCAAGGTAGCTCAACACCTTGACCTCATGCGTCGGATGGATCAGCGGCCCGACTTCGGTGTCTGGGTCCAGCGGATGGCCGACCTTGATACGCCCCGCCCGTTCGGCCACCCTTGCAGTAAATTCATCGTAAATCGACGCCTCCACCAGCAGCCGCGACGACGAGGTGCAACGCTCGCCGTTCAGCGAATAGATCATCAGCACCACGGCATCCACCGCGCGGTCCAGATCGGCATCAGCGAACACCACCACCGGGTTCTTGCCGCCCAGTTCGAAATGCACCCGCTTCAGCGTCGCCGCCCCCTGCGCCATGATCAGGCTGCCGGTGCGGCTTTCACCGACAAAGCCTACGGCGCGGATCAGTGGATGCTCGGTCAGCGTCCGCCCGGCCTCTTCGCCCAGGCCGTTCACCAGGTTCCACACCCCGGCGGGCAGACCGGCCTCCTCGGCTATCTCGACCAGCAACCGCGCCGACAGCGGCGAGAACTCGGCGGGTTTGTGGACCACGGTGCAACCGGCGGCCAGGGCAGGCGCGATTTTCCAGGTGGACAGCATGAACGGCGTGTTCCACGGCGTGATGATCCCCACCGGCCCCAGCGGGCTGCGCGAGGTCACGTTCACCTGCCCTGGCGCCCGCAGGCTTTGGCCGTCGCAGGCATAGGGCGCGCGGTCAGCGAAATAGCGGAAATTCTCGGCGCCGCGCTGCGCGGCCTTGGCCATGAAGCGCAGCGGCTGGCCGGTATCCATGCTTTCGACCAAAGCAATTTCGTCGGCCCGGGCGGTAATGCCATCGGCAATCCGGTGCAGGATGCGCCGCCGCTCGGTTCCCGGTGTGGCCGCCCAATCGGCAAAGGCCGCCTTGGCCGCCCGCGCCGCCGCATCGACATCCGCCGCCGCCCCGCGGGCCACCTGCGCCAAAGGGGCGCGATCCACGGGCGACAGGGTCTCGAACGTCAGCCCCGAGGCCGCAGGCACCGCCCGCCCGCCGATCTGGTTCAGCACGCCATTCTGGCGGAACCGCTCGAGAAAGCCGTTGGCGCGGGCAAGGTTGGCGGCGAATTCGGACATGGACCCCTCAGGCATTGGCGGCACGCAGGCGCGGGTGGATGGCGTTTCGTTTCCAACTGTGGGCAGAGATTTCCTGCACCTCCAGCGACAGAGCGAAATGCGGCCGCGCCAGTTGCGGCGCAAAATGATCGGCGGCCACCGCCATCAGGCTTTCGCCCAGCGCGGTCAGTTGTGCCGCAGTGCGCCCCGCCCCCATCCGCAGCACCATGTCGGCAAAGCCGTTCTCCGCCAGCAGGTCGCCCACCGCATAGAACGGGCAGGGCAGCGCCCGCACCCTTATCGCGCCCGGCTCCACCAACCCGCTGGCCAGCAGTGCCGCATGTTGCCGGGCACACAGCGCCGCAAGGTCACTGTCAGCGCCCAGATTGGCGGAATATTCGATCGTCAGATGCGGCATGGCGGCTCCAATCCTGTTAACAGGTTAAGTAAATCCGGACGCGCCGTCAATGACGATGTTTGCGCGAACATCTTGCCAGTGCATCGTGTAACTGCCTATGCTGGCAGGATGAAACACGATCTGACCCCCGAAGGCGACACCATCCTGACCCGCGACACCCGGGCCTCTCTGCCGATGTCGCTGCTGCGCGCGCGGGAAGCGGTGATGGCGCGATTCCGGCCGATTCTAGCAGCGGAGGACATCAACGAACAACAGTGGCGGGTGATCCGGGTGCTGGCCGAGGCCGGGCGGCTGGATGCGTCGGAAGTCGCGGCGCGGGCCAATATCCTGGCGCCTTCGCTGACCCGGATGATCCGGGCGATGAGCGACCGCGGCCTGATCATCAAGACCGGCGACGCAGGCGACCGCCGCCGCGTGCTTCTGGAAATCGCGCCGAAGGGCGAGGCGCTGATCCGCGCGGTATCACCGCACAGCCTGCGCGCCTATGCCGAGCTTGAGGCGCAATTCGGCCCCGAACGGATCGACGCGCTGCTGGCGCTGTTGAACGATCTGGCGGCGCTGTCAGAGGACCGGACCTAAGCGCCGATCCCGATATGGTGAGGCCGACGCCGTGCTTGCCACTATCCCTTGACGCTGCCCATGCATGTCCTTAGGTTCGACAGGCCCCCATTCCTGTCAGGAGAGTCCTCATGACCACCGTTGCCGTCACCGATGCCACCTTCGACGCCGAAGTGCGCAAATCCGCTCTGCCCGTGGTGGTGGATTTCTGGGCCGAGTGGTGTGGCCCCTGCCGCCAGATCGGTCCGGCGCTGGAGGAACTGGCGGCGCAATACGCCGGTCGCGTCAAGATCGTGAAGGTCAACGTCGATGAAAACCCCGAAAGCCCGGCGCTGTTGGGCGTGCGCGGTATCCCGGCGCTGTTCCTGTTCAAGGACGGTCAGGTGGTGTCGAACAAGATCGGTGCCGCGCCGAAGGCTGCACTGGAAACCTGGATCAAGACCGCGATCTGATCGGGCCATCAGCGGATTTCAAAGGGGCTGCCTGCGGGCGGCCCCTTGGCGTTTCAGCCCTGTGCCAGCGGTTGCAGCCGCGCCAGCAGCGCCGCGTGCAGCCCCGGCGCTGCCGCCAGAACCCCCGGCGACTGCGGGGGTGCGGCGTTGAAGCGCAGCACGCCGCCATGCCGGTCGGTGACCCTGGCCCCCGCCCGTGCCGCGATCAGCCCGCCAGCGGCAATATCCCATTCCCAGGTGTCGCGCAGCGCCAGCATGCCGTCGTGCCGCCCCTCGGCCACCAGGCACAGCCGGTAGGCCAGCGAGGTGCGGAAGCTGCGTTTCAGATCGGGCACACCGCCCGGCCAGTGCTGCGGTGCCAGTTGCGGATGGCTGGTCAGCAACGTCGCCCCTTCGATGCCCGCACGGTCGCTGGCGTGGATCGGCGCGCCATTCTTCAGCGCCGGGCCCTGCGCCGTGGCCGAATACAGCCGGTCCAGCGCCGGCAGATACACCACCCCCGCCAGCACCCGCCCGCCTTCGGCCACCGCCAGCGACAGCGCAAAGGTATCCTCGCCGTTGATGAAGGCGCGGGTGCCGTCGATCGGGTCGATGATGAACACCCTCTCGGCATCCAGCCGCGCCGGGTTGTCGGCGTCTTCCTCGGACAGCCAGCCATAGTCGGGGCGGGCGCCCAGCAGCAGGTCGGACAGCAGCGCATTTACCGCCAGATCCGCCTCGGTCACCGGGCTTTGGTCGGCCTTGATGAACACCTGCGGGTCGCGCTTCCAGAACCGCAGCGCAATCTCGCCCGCCGCCCGCGCGGCATCGGTCAACAGCTGCAGATCAGGTTCCGGCAAGCGTCATCCCTTCCAGCAGCAGGCTTGGCACCCGGGTGGACAGATGCGCCCGCGCGTCATTGGCGGGGATGATCCGCAACAGCATGTCGCGCAGGTTGCCCGCGATGGTACATTCGTTGACCGGATGGCTGATCTGGCCGTTTTCCACCCAGAATCCCGCGGCACCCCGCGAATAATCCCCCGTGGTGCCGTTGATGGCCGAGCCGATCAGCGAGGTCACCAGCAGCCCGGTGCCCATCTGGCCGATCAGATCGGCGCGGCTGAAGCTGCCCGGCGTCAGGTCGATGTTCGAGGTCGAAGGTGTCGGCGGCGAGGCGGTGCCGCGCGAGGCGTTGGCGGTGCTGGCCATGCCCAGCTTGCGCGCGGTGGCCAGGTCCAGCGTCCAGCCGGTCAGGATGCCGTCCTGCACGATGGCGCGGCGGGCAGTCGGCAGCCCCTCGCCGTCGAACGGCCGCGAACCCGAGATGCGCCGCCGCATCGGGTCTTCGATCACCGAAAGCCCGGATGGCAGCACCTGCTGGCCCAGCGCGTCGCGCAGCCAACTGGCGCCACGGGCGATTGCCGCGCCATTCACCGCCGACAGCAGATGCCCGATCAGCGAACTGGCGATGCGTTCGTCAAACAGCACCGGATAGCTGCCGGTGGCGGGCTTTCTGCCGCCCAGCCGCGCCAGCGCGCGTTCGGCAGCCAGGGTGCCGACATCGGTGGCCGAGGGCAGATCGGTCTGGAAAATCCGCGCCTCGCCGGCATGGTCCCGCTCCATCCCGTCGGCATTGGCGCAGAAGGCCACGGCGGAGACCGAGCGGGAACTGCGCGCATAGCCGCCGGAAAAGCCGTTGCTGGCGGCCAGATGCATGCGGCGGGTGGAATAACTGCCCGAGGCTTCGACCTGGGTGATGCCAGCCTGCGCCAATGCCGCGGCTTCGGCGGCGCGGGCGTCGGCTTCCAGCGCGGCAGCGGCGGGCTCTCCGGTCGGGTCGCACAATTCCAGCGCCGCGATGTCCCAGCCGTGGGCCAGTTGCCCAGCTTCGGCCAGCCCGACGCTGGGATCGACCGGCGCCTCGCGCGCCATCGCCACGGCGCGCTGCGCCATATCCTCCAAGGTGCGGGCCGAGGTGTCGGACACCGAAACGCAGGCCTGCCGCCCGCCGATCAGCACCCGCAGGCCAAGCTCCAGCTCCTCGGAACGTTCCACCTGCTCCAGCTTGCCGGCGCGGATATCGACCGACACCGCTGCCCCCTGCACCGCCAGCGCGTCGGCACTTTCAGCCCCGGCGCGGCGGGCGGCGTCCAGCAAGGCCGCGGTCAGCGATTGCAATCTGTCGGTCATGGTGCCCTCTGCTTTCACTTGCCACCTAGTGTGGCCGGGCGCGTTGCGCAAGCGGGCGCGTCATGCCATCGGCACCGCGCGCATCGCCGTCACCAGACGGCCCTGCCATGCGGCCATCAGGCGTTGCAGAACCGCCAGCCGATCCGGCGTGAAATGGCCTTCGACATCCAGCAGGTTCACCGTGCCCAACACGACGCCACCAAGGGTCACCGGCACGTTGACCGCCGATTGGCAACCCAGCGCATTGATCAGCGCATGGTCTGGGAACACGTCGGCAAATTCGGCGGTGGTGTTGGCCACGAACATCCGGCCTTCGCCCAGCACCTGCGCGCTCCAGCGGTCGGTTTGCAGCGGCTTGGTGCCCGATACCGGATAGTCCTCGGGGTGCGAGCTGTAGGCCCGCCGCACCACGCCCGCCGCCGCATCCTGCACGGTGACGGTGAAAAGCTGCACGCCAATGGCGCAATCGGCGGCGGTGTGCAGGGCGGCAAAGGTCTGGTCGGGAAGGGTCATCGCATCCTCAAGGAGCAAGAAAAAAGGCCGCCCGGCAATGCACCAGGCGGCCGAATTGCTGGCAAAAGCCGCTTATTGCAGCTGCATGCCGTTGGCGAAGAAGCCCTTGTCCTTGAACTCCAGCGTCGAGGTCATGGTGTCGGCCTCGCCTTCCACCACTTTGGCGAACATGCCAAGCATCATGTGGAAGCCCATCACCTGATCTTCCGGCATCAGGCCCATCGACACCAGCTTGTCCATCAGCCCGTTGGCACCCACCACCTTCAGATCAACCTTGCCGGTTGGCGCGGGCATACCGTTGAAGGTGGTCATGTCGGTGTTGTCGAAGGTCAGCGCACCATTGCCGGTCGCCTCGGCCCCGGCGAACTTCACGCGCAGCTCGGTCACGTCCAGCGAGTGCAACTCGCCCGGTGCCGCGCCGCCCAGTGCCGCCATCGCCGCCTGATCCAGCAGATCGACGCTCAGCTTTGCCGTGCCCTTGGCGTCCAGGATCACCGTCACCGGATCGCGTGGCAGGGTCTTGGTCGGGTCTGCCATCGCCCAGATCTCGTCGGACACCGTCAGATCGACGATCTTGGTCAGCATGGCAAACGGCGTCGGCGCGTCGGATTTCGACACCGGGATCACGAAGTTGAAAGCGCTTTCAGCGAATTTCACCGCGACTTCCGGGAAAGGAATGGTGGACCCCGTTACGGTGATCGCCACCGCCTTGTTGCCAAAGCCATAAGCCATGCGGCCTTGGTCGATGGCCACATCGACATTGCCGCCGTCAACTGTGCCCTTGCTGGCACCGCTTTGTTCGGCATCGGCAAAATCGAAGCTGTAATCGACCTTGCCATAAGTCAGGGTGGAATCGGTGGTGAACCCGGCTTTCAGCGCCGCATTCATGTCGGCCATATCGACGCCGCCGATCAGGTTGGCCGCTGATTTGCCGGCGATATCGGCGATGTTGGCGGTGAAATTGACCTTGCTGCTGGTCTCCGGGTCATTGACCACGACATTGATCGCAACGGATGCCGCGGTGCCCTCGGTCGCCAGCGCCTTGTCGGTGGTGCCGGTGGAGGTATAGCTGCCCTTGGCACCGGTGACGGCCATCTTGGCAGTCAGGTCAAGCTTTTCGGCCTTCACCCCCTGCAGATGCGTCACTTCCATCGCCATCGTCGGCACGTCATAGGCATAGCTGGTCGCATCTGCCGCCCCCGAAGCGGTGATCACCATGTCGGTCTGGGTGACGGTCAACTCGATCTCGGTCGGCGCGGTTTCGCCTTCGCCCGGTGGCACCGTCAGGTTGACCGGAAACTCCTCAGGCATGAAAATCTCGACGCTGCCATCGCCGGTGTCGGTGAACTGCACTTCGTCCATCGACACCACGGCCTTGGAGCCATCGCTTTCCGAGGTGATGGTGACGCCGCTGACCACCAGCGTATCGCCTTCACGGGCTTCGCTTTCGGCGGCAACGGTCTGCCCGGCGGTGGTCAGGGTTTCCTGCCAGCTTTTCCAGACGTCTTCGGGCGTTACCGCTGCAAATGCCATATTGCCCGAAACCAGGGCCAACAGGGCTGTCGAGCCCATGAAATTCCACCTGTTCATAACGAAACCTTTCCTCTGGAAAATGATGCGGCAGCATCTATCGACGACAAAGACGGGTCAAGGGATTCCATCGTGTCGGCGGATCACGTAACAATGATTGTCGCGGGTTGGAAGATGGAGACGAAAATGCAAGGTAAAGTCGTGGCGATCACCGGTGCCAGCCGCGGAATTGGCGCGGCGGCGGCACAGGTTTTCGTGCAGGCCGGGGCCAAGGTGGCGCTGCTGGCGCGGTCCACCGCCGAAATTGACACGCTGGCGTCGCGGCTGGGCAAGAACGCGCTGGCGCTGCAGTGCGACGTGGCCGACTGGGCTTCGGTCAAGGCGGCGATGGCGGGGGTGGTGGCGCGGTTCGGGCGGCTGGACGTGCTGATCAACAACGCAGGCGTGATCGAGCCGATTTCGCGGATCAGCAGCGCCGATCCGGTGGCGTGGCGGCGGGCAATCGACATCAACCTCACCGGCGTGTTTCACGGCATGCGCGCCGCCATTCCGCAGATGCGGGCGCAGGGCGGTGGCAGCATCCTGACGGTATCCTCGGGGGCGGCGGCGACGCCGCTGGAAGGCTGGAGCGCCTATTGCGCCAGCAAGGCCGGGGCGGCGATGCTGACCCGGGCGGCACATCTGGAGGAAAGCGGTTTCGGGCTGCGGGTGATGGGGCTGTCGCCCGGCACTGTGGCCACCGAGATGCAGGTGAAGATCCGCGCCAGCCGGGTGAACCCGGTGGCCTTCCTTGATCCCTCGGTGCACATCCCCGCCGACTGGGCGGCGCGGGCGCTGCTGTGGATGTGCGGGCCTGCGGCGGACGAGTTTCTGGGCAAGGAGATCAGCCTGCGCGACGAGGCGATCCGCCGCCGCATCGGGTTGGTTGCATGATCGGGGTGCATGCCGAAGCCGGGCTGTGGACGCTGACGCTGAACCGGCCCGAGAAAGCCAATTCGCTGACCCGCGACATGCTGGAGCGGCTGGATACGGCGGTGGAGCGCGCCGGGGCGCAGGGGGCGCGGGCGCTGCTGCTGACCGGCACGGGCAAGGTGTTTTCCGCCGGTGCCGATCTGGACGAGGCCCGCGCCGGGCTGGCCACCGATCCGGTCTGGGAGCGGCTGTCGGCGCGGATCGCGGCGCTGCCCTGCCTGACCATCGCCTGTCTGAACGGCACGCTGGCGGGGGGCGCCATGGGCATGGCGCTGGCTTGTGATCTGCGGCTGGCGGTGCCTTCCACCAAGGTGTTCTATCCGGTGATGAAGCTGGGGTTCCTGCCGCAGCCATCTGATCCCAAACGGTTGGTGGCGTTGGTCGGGCCGTCACGCGCCAA
Source organism: Rhodobacter ferrooxidans (assembly GCF_000176015.1). Taxonomy (GTDB): domain Bacteria; phylum Pseudomonadota; class Alphaproteobacteria; order Rhodobacterales; family Rhodobacteraceae; genus Pseudorhodobacter_B; species Pseudorhodobacter_B ferrooxidans. The sequence goes on from NZ_ACYY01000002.1 coordinate 134,182, forward strand.
GTTGATCCTGATGGCCGGGGTGAAGGCCAGTGCCGAGGAGGCCCTGGCCTGGGGCCTGATCGACCGCATCTTGCCGCCCGAGGACTTGTTGGCGGAGGCGGCGCTGTTGGCCGCGGATTCGCTGGGGGCCAGCAGCCATCATGTGGCGGCGATCAAGGGATTGATTGGCTGAGGGTTTTTCCCGGGTATGGCGCAGGAGCCTGCGGCGGGGGTGAGAGCCGTCCAGGAAACGCTCCAGTGGAGCGTTTCAGGCGCGAACGCGCGGAGCGCCGGGAGAACAGATGAAATGCAAAGGCCGCGCCGGGTTTCGGGCGCGGCCTTTGGCGTTCAGGCTTTGGGTTTGCGCGGCGGGGTGAAGCGTTTGGAGGTGTCCTTGGCGTCAACCTTGGCAGCGGCGGGTTTGGCTTTGGCGAAACCCGGCTTGCCAAAGCTCTTGCCCTCGGCGGCGTGGGATTTGAAACCGGCGGCGCGGCCGGGGCGGGCTTCGCCGCTTTCGGTCTTGCCGCCACCGAGCGATTTGAACCCGGCCGAGCGTGGGGCGGCGGGTTTGGCGCCGAACGGTTTGCCCGCCGGTTTGTCGCCCGCCTTCCAGCGCGGTTTGCTGTCGGCATCGGCCCCGGCCTCGGCGGCACGGCGCGGCGCATAGGGTTTGGCACCGGCGTCGTCACGCTTGGCGTAGGGTTTGGCCGGGCCATCCTCGCGCTTGGCATAGGGCTTGGCACCGTAGGGTTTGGCTGCCGCATCGTCGCGTTTGACGTAGGGCTTCTTCGCACCCTCCGCCCGCGGCGCATAGGGGGCCTTGGGGCCATCGGCGCGCGGGGCCCATGGCTTGGCGGGGGCATCGTCGCGCTTGGCATAGGGCTTCGGCGCGTCGTCACGTTTGACGTAGGGCTTGCGCGGGGCGTCATCGCGCGGGGCGTAGGGCTTGGGGGCCTCGTCGCGCTTGACGTAGGGCTTGCGCGGCGCCTCGGCGGTTTCCGCGGCCTCGCGTTTCACATAGGGCTTTTTCGGCGCCGGAGCGGGTTCGGCGGCCTCGGGCGCGACGTAGGGCGCTTTTGGCGTGTCTTCCACCTTCGGCTTGTAGGCGGTCAGGGCATCGCCTTCCTCGACCACGCGCGGCGGTTTGGGCACATAGGCGGGTTTGTCGGCACGCGGGGCACGCGGCGCGTCGTCATCGCGCGCGGGACGCGGGCTGGGCTTTTCATAGACCTTGCGGGGCGCGCGTTCGGGGCGGTCCATCGACGGCTCGCCCTCCATCCGCCGCATCACCACGCCGGATTCCAGCTCGAAGGACGCGCCGAACCGGCTGGCCACCGGCTTGGCGATCTGCACGAAGGTTTCATCCTCCTGCACCCGGATGGCGCCGATCTCGTTCTTGGTGATGCCGCCGCCGTCGCAGATTTTCGGCAACAGCCAGCGCGCCTCGGCCCGGCCGGAGCGACCCACCGACAGCGCGAACCACACCGATTCGCCAAACTCCGTGCGTTCACGGGCGGCGGAAGGGGCGGCATTGGCGTCTTGCAATTCTTCGGGGGCCGAGCGCCCCTCGCGCCACAGCCGCACGAAGGCCGAGGCCACCTGTTCGGCGCCGAAGCGTTCCAGCAGGGTCGCGGCAATCTCGGCCTCGTTGCCCGCAGGCGCCATCAGCACCGGATGTTCCAGCACGCGGGCGTCATCGCGCATCTGCACTTCGTCGGCGGAAGGTGCCTTGGCCCATTCGGCCACCACCTTGGCACCTTGCAGCAGCCGCTGGGCCTTGCGGAACTCGGCCGGGGTCACGATCAGCGCCGAAACGCCTTTCGACCCCGCCCGCCCGGTGCGGCCCGAGCGGTGCAGCAGCACTTCGGAGTTCGAGGGCAGGTCGGCGTGGATCACCAGATCGAGGCCCGGCAGGTCGATGCCACGGGCGGCCACATCCGTCGCAATGCAAACGCGGGCGCGACCGTCGCGCAGCGATTGCAAGGCATGGGTGCGTTCTTGTTGGCTAAGTTCGCCCGACAAAGCCACCACCTGAAAACCGCGGTTGCCCATGCGGGCCAGCAGGTGATTCACCGCGACCCGGGTCTTGCAGAACACGATGGCCGAGCGCGCCTCGTAGAACCGCAGCAGGTTGAAGATCGCATGCTCGCGGTCGCGGGTGCTGACATTCAGCGCCCGGTATTCGATATCGACATGCTGACGCGCCTCGCCGGCGGTTTGCAGCCGCAGGGCGTTGTTCTGGAAATCCTTCGCCAGTTCGGCAATCGCTTTCGGCACGGTGGCGGAAAACATCAGAGTGCGGCGTTCGGCGGGGGCGGCTTGCAGGATGAACTCCAGATCCTCGCGGAAGCCGAGGTCCAGCATCTCGTCCGCCTCGTCCAGCACGGCGGCGCGCAGGCCGGAAAGATCAAGACTGCGACGCTCGATATGGTCGCGCAACCGGCCCGGCGTGCCGACGACGATATGGGCGCCGCGGTCCAGCGCCCGCTTTTCGGTGCGGTAATCCATGCCGCCGACGCAGGTGGCAATGATCGCGCCGGTCTCGGCGTAAAGCCAGTCCAGCTCGCGCGCCACTTGCAGCGCCAGTTCGCGGGTGGGGGCGATGATCAGCGCCATCGGCGTGTCGGCAAACAGCAGCCGGTCGGCGCCGCGCAGCAGTTCGTCGGCAATGGCGATGCCGAAGGCCACGGTCTTGCCGGAACCAGTCTGCGCCGAAACCAGCAGGTCGCGGCCCGTCACGTCGCCGCTCAGCACGGCGTCCTGCACCGGGGTCAGGGTTTCATAGCCCTTGGCGGCCAACGCCGCAGCCAGCGGCGCGGCGATCTCGATATGTGTCATATGTTCTACCTGATGGGGCGCGCGCGGCGCCCGATGATGCCAAATTCAGCGGCACCTCATTCCCCATCGCAAGCCGGCCTCCTCGCCGCCTGCCCCGGAATCCTCGGGCCGTGAGGGGGGCTGATACAGGGAAACTGCGGTGAAGTATAGCGAAAGCCTTAGCGCCGCATCATTGCCAGCCGGATCAGCGCGCGTTCCATCACCGCCATGGCGGGGGCGCGCGAGGTGGAGCGCAGGGTCAGGTCGGTTTCCACCAGCAGCGACAGGGCGGTTTCCAGATTGCGCAGGCCCCAGCCCTGCACCTGTTGCAACATCCGGTCGCGGCGCGGGCCGAACACCGGCGGGCGCATCCTTGCCAGGCCCGAGGCAGGCCCGCCCGGATCGGCGGCGGCGAAGTGCAGGGTGCGAAAGTGCCGCAGCGCGTTGATGCACAGGCTGACCGGCAGCACGCCTTGCCCCTCCAGCCGCCGCATCAGCGGGCCGACCGCATTGCCGCGCCCTTCGGCCACCGCGTGCAGCACGTCATCCACCTCGGCCTCGATGCTGCCGGGGGCACAGGCGGCGACGTCTTCGGGGGTCAGGGGCGTCGCATCCTGCCATTTGTAAAGCGACAGCTTTTCAACGGTTTGCCGGAAGTCGCCGGGGTCGAGGTCGCGGCCCAGCGCCAGCAGATCGGTCATCGCGGCGGGAGAAATGGCGGCAAGGCCGGATTTCGTCAGCACGGCTTCAATCTCCTCGCGCGAGGGCGGGTCGTCGTAAAGCCCGATGCTGATCGCACTGCCATGGTCGTCGAACAGCTTTTTCAGCGCCGATTTGCCGGTCAGGTTGCCTGCGGTGACAATCAGCGTCGCATCCCCCGGCCGCCAGTCCTTCAGCGCAATGGCGACCAGCGGTGCCACGGCATCCGAGGCCTCCTCCAGGAACGCCACCCGTGGGCCGGGGAAAAACCCCTGCGCCCGGCAAGCGTCGATCAGGGCGGCGGGGTCTTTGCGCAGGTCGGCGGCAGACAGCCGGGCCAGCCGCATTTCCGCCTCGCCTTCCGGTCCGATCAGCGCGGCGATCACCTCTTGCCGCCGCAGCGCCACCCGCATCGCATCCTGGCCAAAGATCAGCAGGCCGGTGCGCTTGGGGTCGGGTTTGCCGAAATAGCGGCTGGCCTCGGCGCCCGACAGCTTCATCCCGCCCAGCGCCCCGAGGTGGCCAGAAGCCGCATCACAATCTGGTCGGCGAGGATGCGCATCAGCCGGTAGCCTGCGTCTTCCTCGGCGGTCAGGCCGGCCACGGTGCTGCCGGTAGCGGAATAGGAGGTAAAGCTTTCCACCTTGCCACCCGCCACCCTGCTGCCAGCGCCATCGGTCAGCGTCCAATCCACCGCGCCCGTCAGGTTATAGCGCAGCACCGCGTTTTCCGGGGTGATCGCAACGCCGATCGGTTTGGTGGTGATGGTATAGGCAAGCTGGAACCGCGCGGCTTCGGGGCGGCCCAGCCGTTCCTCCAGCCGCTCGACCAGATCGAAGCCATTCTTGTCACTGGGGGCCGCGACCCGGATCGCCCCTTGCAGATGCTCGGCAGGCCCGCCCGGCGCATAGGCCGGGGTAAAGCCGCAACCGGCCAAGGCTGCGGCGATCAGGCCAAGAAAGGTGCGGCGGTCAGACAACCACATTGACGATACGCCCCGGAACCACGATCAGCTTCTTCACCGGCTGCCCGGCAAGGAACCTGATCACATCCTCATCCGCCAGCACCAGTTTTTCAACCTCTGATGCGGCCATGGTTTTGGGCACGGTAATCTCCGCCCGCCGCTTGCCGTTGATCTGGATCGGCAGCGTCACCGAGTCCTCCACCAGCAGCGCCGGGTCCGCCTTGGGCCAAGCCGCCTGCGCCACCAGACCGGCGCCGCCCAGCATCGCCCAGATTTCCTCGGCCAGATGCGGCACCATCGGCGACATCAGTTGCGCCATGGCAAGCATCGCCGCGCGTTTGGCACCCGCCCCGGCGGTGGATTTCGACATTGTGTTGGTGAAGGCATAGAGCGCCGCCACCGCCTTGTTGAAGGCAAAGCCCTCGATCCCCTGCGTCACATCGGCAATGGTGCGGGCGGTGGCACGATCCAAAGCGGCATCCTCGGCATTGGCCGGGGCATCGGCGCGGCTGATCTCGTCGGCAATGCGCCAGACCCGCGCCAGGTGCTTCGAGGTGGCCTCGGCCCCCGACGAGGTCCATTCCACATCGCGCTCGGGGGGCGAGTCCGACATCACGAACCACCGCGCGGTATCGGCACCGAAGGCCTGGATGATGTTCATCGGATCGACGACATTCTTCTTGGATTTCGACATCTTGGCCGAGGGGATGACCGTCAAGATTGGAAGTTCCCTCCCTACAGTCGGCAACGGTGCGTATCTTTCAGTCGCCCAGAAATCTTCCACCGCTTGTCGGTTGGCGGGGTCAATGTTTTTGTCAGTAAGTGCCGAGAGAAGGACAGCTTCAGGTTTCCCGGAAATATCAATCCTAACAACCTCTTCCGGAAGGTAAAACTTCACACGGGTAACACCGATGCTTTGGAATTGGTTACCATCTGCATCAACTTTCAACGATGGGCCTTCAGTCACGACTGATCCCATATAAATCTCATGCGTCACCATACCTTGCGTGAACAGCGCGTTGAACGGCTCGATCGCCTTGGCCGGCAGGTGGCCGGTGGCGTGCATGGCGCGGGCAAAGAAGCGGGAATACAGCAGGTGCAGAATCGCATGCTCGATGCCGCCGATGTATTGATCGACGTTCATCCAGTAGTCGGCATCCTCGGTCACAGTGGGGGTGGTGGCATGCGGGGCGGTGAAGCGGGCGTAATACCAGCTTGAGTCGACAAAGGTATCCATGGTGTCGGTTTCCCGCCGCGCCGGTGCACCGCATTTCGGGCAAGCGCAGTTGCGCCAGGTCGGGTGGCGGTCCAGCGGGTTGCCGGGCACATCAAAGGTCACATCATCGGGCAGTTTGACCGGCAGGTTCGTCTTGGCCTCGGGCACGACGCCGCAGGTGGCGCAATGCACCACCGGGATCGGGCAGCCCCAATAGCGTTGGCGGGAAATCCCCCAGTCGCGCAGGCGGTAGTTGGTGACACCCTTGCCGATGCCACGGGTTTCAAAATGGGCGATGGCCGCGGCCACGGCTTCCTCGCCGGTCTGCACTTCGGCCCCGGCGAAACCGCGCAGATAGCGCACGCGTTCCGATTTCAGCGGAGTGTAAGCCTCGGTCAACGCGGCCTCGTCACCACCTTCGGCGCAGAACACCGGCGGGATTGGCAGGGCGTATTTCGTGGCGAAATCAAAGTCGCGTTGGTCATGCGCCGGGCAACCGAAAATCGCGCCGGTGCCGTAATCCATCAGGATGAAATTGGCGATGTAAACCGGCAATTCCCGTGCCGGATCAAGCGGATGCTTGACACGGATGCCGGTATCAAACCCCATCTTCTCGGCGGTCTCCAGCGCCGCCTCGGTGGTGCCGCCGCGCCGACATTCGGCCACGAAAGCGGCCAAGCCTGGGTTGCCCGCCTCCAGCGCCTTGGCCAGCGGATGATCGGGGGAAATCGCCGCAAAGGACGCCCCCAGCAGCGTGTCGGGCCGCGTGGTGTAAACCTCCAGCGCCGCAAAGCCCGCAGGCGCGCCCACGGTTTCAAAGGCAAACTGCAAGCCGCGCGATTTGCCGATCCAGTTGGCCTGCATCAGCCGCACCTTTTCGGGCCAATGCGTCAGACCATCCAGCGCCGCCAGCAACTCGCCCGAATAATCCGAAATCCTGAAGAACCACTGCGTCAGCTCGCGCCGTTCCACCAGCGCGTTCGACCGCCAGCCGCGCCCGTCGATCACCTGCTCGTTGGCGAGCACCGTGTGATCCACCGGGTCCCAGTTCACCACCGCGGCCTTGCGATAGACCAGCCCCGCCGCCATCATGTCGATGAACATCGCCTGCTGCTGGCCGTAATATTCCGGGTCGCAGGTGGCAAACTCGCGGCTCCAGTCGATGCTCAGGCCCAAGGGCTTCATCTGCGCCCGCATGTCGGCAATGTTGCCGTAGGTCCAGGTTTTCGGATGGCCGCCCCGCTCCATCGCGGCATTCTCGGCGGGCATGCCGAAGGCGTCCCAACCCATCGGATGCAGCACCGAATAGCCCGCCGCCGCCTTCTGCCGCGCCACCACGTCGCCCATGGTATAGTTGCGCACATGCCCCATGTGGATGCGCCCCGAGGGATAGGGAAACATCTCCAGCACATAATACTTCGGCTTGGCCGGGTCGCGCCGCGCGGTGAACACCCCCGCCGCCTCCCAGGCGGCCTGCCACTTGGCTTCGGTTACAGCAGGTTCATAGCGCGACATGGGGGCCTCGTTCTCTGGCATTGTGGCGCCGAGTTACACCGACCGCAGGCAAAAGGTCCAGAGCAGGCTTGCCATTCACCTTTGTCCAAATATCCCGGGGTGATCCGCGCCCGAAAAAGGGTCCGGTGGACCCTTTTCAGCGGAGAACGCCCGGCCCGTGGCCAGGCCGGGGGGCAGAGCCCCGGCTGCCAGCGGCAATACCAGACGTCAGATCACAGATTGCCGTCGCGGATGCGCAACTGCCGCGCCCGGGTCAGGATGGCATCCTCGACCGCCTGCGCGGTTTCCGGTGCGACGGCCCCGCCACCGCGCGACACCAGCGCCACGTTCAGCGACCGCGCATCCAGCGCCGGGTCCTGCACATAGACGGTGGCGCGATAGGCCCGCCCACCGCCGGGCGGCGTGCCAAAGCCGGTCACGATCACCCCGGTGAACGGGTCCACCGATTCGATGGGCAGGAAGTTCAGCACATCCAGCGAGGCGTTCCAGATATACTTGTTCACCTCGACCGTGGTGTTGGGGTTGGCCGAGTTCGAGAACAGATCCCAGATCGTTGACCGCGGCTTGTCTTCGCCACTGGCCTTGGCCAGAGCCGCGCGTTGCGCATCGGCGGCCTGCCGGCTGGCAAGCTGCGAATCCGTGGGGATACCGTCGCTCTTGCGGAACAGACCCGAGTCGCCGCTGGCAAAACCACCGCCGCAAGCCGAAAGGGCAAACATGAGGCTGCCCGCGATTGCAGCGCGCGCGAGGTGGTGCAAGCTCATACGTTCCCCCGATTTATTCCCGCCCTGTCTAGCCCAGCGCGCATTGGCGAACAAGACCTTTCCCGAACGCCGCCCCGCCCCTCGCGCACGCGCTTTATATAACGCGACGCTCGGGGTCGCGGTTCCCGGTGCCAAATTCCGGCCAAAACCCACTGTGGCATTGCTGCACCATCGACCACGTGTTTCCGGAACGAACCCAGCCGCGCATTGCAATCCCGACCCCAAAGAACGAAACAGAGGCATACCCACTCGGATTCCCCTGGGCTGGGCCGCACCTTTAAGACAAATGAGGGAAACTATGAAAAAGATTCTTCTTGCTACCACCCTGCTCGTCGCGACCTCGAGCATCGCCGCCGCCGAAGGCCTCGCAGTGACCGGTTCGGTTGATTTCGGCCTGGACTACACCGATGGCGCCCCCGCCGGTTTCGACAACACCACCACCATCATGGAAACCTACCTGACCTTCACCGGTTCGGGTGAAACTGATGGCGGCCTGTCGTTCGGCATGGAAGCCGTTCTGGCCCAGTACGACACCCTGGCTCCGGACTACGTGGATGACGGCACCACCGTTTACATCTCGGGCGCTTTCGGCAAGCTGACCTTCGGCGACGTTGCCGAAGCTGACGAAGTTGCCACCCTGTCCGACCTCGGCGTGACCGGCATTGGCCTGGACAACGTTGCAGAAGCCCTGTCGGGCGACTCGACCGGCTACGGCACCAAGAACGCCATCTCGCACGACGTGAACTACAGCTACGCCACCGGCGGCCTGAGCTTCGCCGTGTCGGCCCGCGTTGGTGAAGCCACCCCGCTTGCCAAGAACGACTCGGCAGCTGTCGGCGTGAAGTACACCTTCGGTGACTACTATGTTGGCGTCGGCTACAACGACACCGATCTGGAAATCGCCTCTTCCGCAGCTGATGGCGCGACCACCTCGGGTTACATCGGTGGCACCATTGGTCCGGTTGGCGTTAAAGCCATGTACTCCAGCTTTGATCCGGAACTCGCTGGTGCTCCGAAAGCCGAAGCCTGGGGCATCACCGCGGACTACAAGATGGACGCTCTGACCCTGACGGCTGCCGTCGCGGACAACGACTTCTCGACCGACACCTCCTACGGTATCGGTGCTGCCTATGACCTGGGCGGCGGCGCTGTCGTGAAGGGCGCTGTCGGTTCGATCGACAACGTGACCCGTGCGCAAGTCGGTATGTCGCTGTCGTTCTGATCTGACGATCGGTTCTACGGAAAGAGCGGGCCTTGTGCCCGCTCTTTTCATTTTTAATACAGGGCTTGTTCGTCACCAGGCTTGGGGGTTTCATGCCGCTGTCCGAAATCCAGACCCGCGTGGCCGCCGCCGCAACCGCCGCAGGCCGTGCGCCAGGGGCGGTGCAGTTGATTGCCGTGTCAAAGGTGCAGCCGCTGACGCGGGTGGTGGCGGTGCTGGAGCAGGGTCATCGGCTATTCGGTGAAAACTACGTGCAAGAGGCTCAGGGCAAATGGCCCGACCTGCGCGCCCGGTTTGGCGCGGTGCAGGTGCACATGATCGGGCCGTTGCAGACCAACAAGGCCAAGGTTGCCGTCGATCTTTTCGACGCCATCCACACGCTCGACCGCCCGTCGCTGGCCGAAAAGCTGGCGCGGCTGGCGCAGGATCGCGGTACCTGCCCGCAGCTTTTCGTGCAGGTCAACACCGGCGCCGAGCCGCAGAAGACCGGGGTGCTGCCCGCTGATGCGGATGCCTTCATTGCCACCTGTCGCGCCATGGACCTGCCGCTGGCCGGGCTGATGTGCATCCCGCCAGAAGGCACCGACAGCACGCCGCATTTCACCGAACTGGCCGCCATCGCCGCCCGCAACGGCCTTGCCGGCCTGTCTATGGGCATGAGCAGCGATTTCGAGGCGGCGATTGCTGCCGGTGCCACCCATGTCCGGGTCGGCAGCGCGATTTTCGGCGCCAGGGCCTGAAGCGCGTCAGGCAAAAGTGGACACCGGTTTTGCCGCCCGACGCGCGAAAATCGCAAGGTTCAGGTCAGCCAGACCCGCGCTTGCGGTGGCAAGGCGATCAGCCCACCGTAAGGCACCACCGGCTGATCCGACAGCGCGTCGTGCAGCCGCGTCACCCCCTTCGCCCGGGCAAAGCTTTCCGGCAGATGCCGCCAATCGTCGGCAAAGTTGAACAGGCACAACACCGTGCCCGCAGGCGCCCGGCGGGCCACGGCAAACACGCCGGGCAGGCCGCAATCCAGGACCTCGGTCGGTGACGCGCCGTGCAGCGCCGGGGTGGCGCGGCGGCGGGTCAGGATGTGGCGGGTGCCGCGGAATACCTTTGCCGCCGGGGTATCGGCGGTTTCGCGAGTGGCGGCCACCGTCCAATCCATCATGGGCCGGTGAATCCAGCGGCTGTCATGTGCGTGGTCGGGCTGGTCCAGATAGCCGTGGTCGTTCAGCATGGCCAGCTCGTCGCCCATGTAGATCAACGGGATACCGCCATAGGCCGCGATCAGTGCGTGCCCCAGCAGGATGCGCTGGATCGCCACCTCGACCCCCGCCGCATCGCCCATAGCCATCGCCTTTTCCAGCCCGGCAAGGCTGGCGAATGTGCCGGAGATTCGCTTGTCGCCGGTGGTTTGGTTCACCTGAAACAGCGCGCCGCGGGCGAAAGAGCCGGGAAAGCTGCCCTCGTAGAAATCCGACAGATAGGTGCGATGCGCGCCGCCGCTGATGCCCAGCGCGTTGGCGTCCTCATCGGTGATGGCCCAGCCGATATCGTCGTGGCAGCGGATATAGGTGGCATAGGTGGCGTTGTTCAGCGTGGCCGGGAAATGGCTGCGCAGCACATGGGTCATCAGGCGGGTGTCGCGGGTGGCCAGCGCGCTCCAGAACTGCACCATCAGGCTGTTGTGATAGGCCAGATTGCCCTCGCGCCCATCGTGCCTGCCGCGGCCAAGGTAGGGCAGCATCTCGGCGGGGGCCACGATCGCCTCCTCCAGATGGATCACCGCCGGGGCCGCGATGCGACTGCACGCCCGCAGCGCCTGCAACAGCATATGCACCTCGGGTTCCGACTGGCAGCGGGTGCCAAGGCGCTTCCACATGAAGGCAACGGCGTCCAGCCGCACCACATCGACGCCGCGATTGGCCAGGTTCAGCATGATCCCGACCATTTCCAGAAACACCTGCGGATTGGCCCAGTTCAGATCCCACTGGTGTTCGTTGAAGGTGGTCCAGACCCATTTGCCGAACTCGGGGTAATGGGTGAAACTGCCCGGCGCATTGTCGGGAAACACCTCGACCAGCGTGCGTTCGAAGCGCTTTGGAAGGCTGTCGTCGTCGAACATCAGGTAGTAGTCCTGATACTTCGGGTCGCCATTGCGGGCCTTCTGCGCCCAGTCGTGTTCCTTGGCGGTGTGGTTCAGCACGAGGTCGATGCACAGGCTGATGCCACGGGCGCGCAGGGCTTTGGCCGTCGCCTCGAAGTCTTCCATCGTGCCAAAGGCCGGGTTGATGGCGCGGTAATCCATCACCGAATAGCCGCCGTCACTGTCGCCGGGGCGGGGTTTCAGGCAGGGCATCAGATGCACATAGGTGATGCCAAGGTCTTGCAAGTAATCAAGCTTTTCCAGGATGCCCGGCAGCGTTCCGGCAAAGCGGTCGATGTAGAACACATAGCCCGCACGGTCGGAACGCTGGAACCAGTCCGGCTCCAGATCGCGTTGCAGGTCCAGATGCCGCAGGTCGGCGGGGCGGGCCTCCCAGGCGGCGCGCAGGGCGCCCAACAGGGCGTCGCGAAAGGTCGGATAGTCGGCGCGATGGCCAAAAAGCGCGTCGAGCATCGGCCAGAGGTCGGGGGCACTGCGGGCGAGCCGCAGGTCGAAGATTTCGTCCACCGCCGCCATCTTTGCCATGGAATCCTCCCGTTTCGCACAAGATAGAGTTTCCAAAGCGGTTTGGAAAGAGGTTATGGCGTGATCATCAGCCTTGTGCCCAGCGTCAGCCGCGGCGCGATCCACATGAGGTCGGTGCGAGAAAAGGCGACACAACCGGCGGTCGGGTAACGCGGCCTGCGCCAGATGTGCACGAAGATCGCAGAACCTTTGCCGGGTGCTGCCATCGGAAAGTTCCAGTCGGTGACCAGCAGCAGATCATACATCGGGTCGGCACGGCTGAGGCGTTCGTGGCTGAAGCGGTGCGGCGCGCGGACCGGGTGATTGTAGGCGGGGTCTCTGGCATCGTCCGACCACAGGTCGCCGGGGCCGATCGGTTGCGCCCAAGCGGGCAGGGTCGCCGCGGCAATCCGGTCCGGGCGGAAAAGCATGCCGACGATATGATGTTGCCCGGCAGGCGTGGCACGGTCGCCTTCGCGCTTTTTCTGCGGCGCCACGATGCCACCGCGACCAACCGAACAGGGGAAATTCCGCCCCTGAAACCGCGCGCCCCAGCGGGATGCAACCAGGTCGGCGGGGCTCACAGCAGGTGCCCCGATTTGGCGGCCTTGGTGGCAAGGTAGGCGGCGTTCTGCTCGGTTTGGCCGACATGCAGCGCCACCCGTTCGGTCACGGTCAGGCCGTTGGCGGCCAGCATCGCCAGCTTGCGCGGGTTGTTGGTCAGCAGGCGCACCGCCGAAAACCCCATCTGCCGCAGCATCCCAGCACCCAGCCGGAAATCGCGCTCGTCGTCTTCGAACCCCAGACGGTGGTTGGCCTGCACGGTGTCAAAGCCTTGATCCTGCAAGGAATAGGCGCGCATCTTGTTGGCAAGGCCGATGCCGCGCCCCTCCTGGTTCAGATACAACAGCACCCCCGCGCCTTCCGCCCCCATCTGCGCCAAGGCCGCGCGCAGTTGCGGGCCGCAATCGCATTTCAGGCTGCCCAGCACGTCGCCGGTGAAACAGGCCGAGTGCAACCGCGCCAGCACCGGGTGCTGCCGGTCGGGGCGACCGATCTCGATGGCATAGTGGTCCTCGCCGCCATCCTCGGGGCGGAACACATGCAGCCGCCCGGCCTGACTGGCCGCCATCGGCAGCCGGGCCGAGATAACCTCGCGCAGCGGCGAGGCGCGGTCAAGCTCGGGCAAAGCCTCGGCCAACGCCAGCAGGGTCAGGTTGCCGCTGGCGGCCAAGGCGGCACCATCGGTCACCGGCAGCACCAGCACCGCAGGCAGCAGATGCGCCGATTTCGCCAGCGCAATCGCGGCGCGGTGCAGGCTGGCAGAGCCGCCGCGCAGGCTGTGGAACGGGCCTTTCATCGGCACCCGCAGGTCATCGGCCGGGTCAGCCATCGCCGCAAGCCAGTCCAGCCCCACATCGTCGCTCAGCGCCAGCCGCACCAGATCGCCGTCATAGGCCGGGGTTTTCAGCGTCTCGGCCCGCCGCGCGGTGATTGCCAGTTCCGGCCGACCCATGCCGCGCAGCGCCTCCAGCCGCGCCGCCGACAGCGCCTCGACCGCCACCACCAGCGCAGCCTGCGGCCCATCGGTCAGCACCACCGGCACGCCCATGCGCAGATCGCCGCGGGCGCGAGTCAGCCGTTCGATGATGCTGGGGGCCAGGGTCATGCGCCGTCCTTTCGCCCCTTGTTTAAAGGGCGCCGCAGCAAATTGAAACATTTCCCCCGCCTGCGACACGTCCGCGTGAGAAATCTGTCGCATATCTTGTCGCAAAGGTGAGCCGGGCGCATGTCTGTCGCACCCAACCGGAGCAATACCATGGCATCCTTGCGAAAAATCCTTCTGGTCGATGACGACGACGACCTGCGCGAAGCCCTCAGCGAGCAATTGGTGATGACCGAGGACTTCGACGTGTTCGAAGCCGCCACCGGGGCCGAGGGCATGGAAAAGGCCAAGGCCGGCCCCTATGATCTGGTGATCCTCGACGTCGGCCTGCCCGACACCGACGGGCGCGAGCTGTGCCGGCGGATGCGCAAGGTCGGGGTAAAATGCCCGATCCTGATGCTGACCGGGCATGATTCGGATGCCGACACCATTCTGGGGCTGGACGCGGGCGCCAACGACTATGTGACCAAGCCGTTCAAGTTTCCGGTGCTGCTGGCACGCATCCGGGCGCAGTTGCGCACGCACGAGCAATCGGAGGATGCGATCTTCCAGCTTGGCCCCTACACCTTCAAACCGGCGCAGAAACTGCTGCTGGATGCCAAGGACAAGAAGATCCGGCTGACCGAGAAAGAGACCAACATCCTGAAGTATCTGTATCGCGCCACACAATCTGTTGTGGCCCGTGATGTGCTGCTGCATGAGGTCTGGGGCTATAACGCCGGGGTGACGACCCATACGCTGGAAACCCACATCTACCGGCTGCGCCAGAAGATCGAACCCGATCCGTCGAACGCGCGGCTGCTGGTCACCGAAAGCGGCGGCTATCGGCTCGTGGCATAAACGCCATACTGCAGTTCGAAAGTGTCTAGCGGACTGGACAGTCGGAGGTTGCAGTGCAACCATGGATTGAAGGCTATGGCGATCTTCTGAAGTTCCCCTTGTCGCGTCGGGGTCATGGCGCGGCTACCTCCCTGTTGGACCTGGCCGGGCGTTTGCCCGGCCGTTTTTTTGGGCGCCCCCCCCGTGGCAGCCCTGCGAATATTCCGGCGTCAGGGGCTTTAATTCCGCTGTTAACTGCTTAAATACCGCAATGACGCAATCTGCGTCGGATTGGGGCAGTGTCCCCTTTGAGGGTTCTTCGAATGAAACTGCGTTCTGGTTTTGTCGGTGTGGCCATGGCGAGCGCTTTGATGGCGGCCCCGGCTTTGGCGCAAGATCTTGCCTTCACGCTGACCAACAACTCCGGCGTCGATCTGACCGAGTTTTATGCCTCGCCGGTGGGCGTTGACAGTTGGGAAGAAGACATTCTGGGCGGCGCGGTGCTGCCTGCCGGGTCGTCGGGGCAGGTGACGATCGGCGATGCCCGCGACGTCTGCGACTATGACCTGCGCATGGTGTTCGCCGATGGCGACGTGATCGAGCAGTCGGGCAACCTTTGCGAAACCGGCAGCTACACGATCAACTGATTGGGCAACTGATCGACCGCCAGGACAGCAATTCAACGCGCCGCGAGCCGCTCGTGGCGCGTTTTCATTTGGCGGCACGGCTGGACCGCAGCGCCGTTTCATGGTGCAAAGGGGCAAAGGAGAACCGCCATGGCCTTCACCCTTGCCACCTGGAACATCAACTCGGTGCGGTTGCGCGAGGGGTTGGTGGCGCGGCTGATGGCCGAGGAAGCGCCCGACATCCTGTGTTTGCAGGAATGTAAAAGCCCGGTGGACAAGATCCCGCTGGAGCAGTTTCAGGCGCTGGGCTACCGCTACATGGTGGCGCGCGGCCAGAAGGGCTACAACGGCGTGGCCATCCTGTCGAAACTGCCGATCATGGATGCAGGCGACCGGGATTTCGCGTCGATGGGCCATGCGCGGCATGTGGCGGCACGGCTGGAGAACGGCGTGACCATCCACAACTGCTATGTGCCCGCGGGCGGCGACATTCCCGACCGCGACCAGAACGAAAAATTTGGCCAGAAGCTGGATTTCCTGACCGAGATGCGCGACTGGTGCCGTTGGGAAAAGCCCGACCGCGCCATTCTGGTGGGCGATCTGAACATCGCCCCGCGCGAGGATGACGTGTGGAGCCACAAGGCGCTGCTGAAGATCGTATCGCACACGCCCATCGAGGTGGATCATCTGACCGCGGTGATGGAGGCGGGTTCCTGGGTCGATGTGACCCGCGCCGATATCCCCGAAGGCCCGCTTTATAGCTGGTGGAGCTACCGCGCCGCCGAATGGGGCGCTGCCGACAAGGGCCGCCGGTTGGACCATATCTGGGCCACGCCGGATATCGCCAGCGCCGCCCATTCCAGCCGCATCCTGCGCGCCGCGCGGGGCTGGCAGCAGCCCAGCGACCACGCGCCGGTGTTCGCGACCTTCGATCTTTGAAGCGCATTCCGAAAAGTGTGACGCGGTTTTCGGATGGAATGCGCGCAAACTGATGGAGCCGAAGCCTCTTGGCCTTTCGCGGCGTGATGCGCATATAGGGGCAAAGCCACAGACCCATGAGGAAATGATGTTCGGAATTGGTGACAAACCGCTGGCCAACGGTGCCGCAGCCACGCTGATCAAGGACGGCAATGAGGCCAGCTTCATGGTCGATGTGATCGACGCCAGCAATGACGTGCCGGTGATCGTCGATTTCTGGGCGCCGTGGTGCGGGCCGTGCAAGACGCTTGGCCCGGCGCTGGAGGCGGCGGTCACGGCGGCGGGCGGCAAGGTCCGCATGGTCAAGATCAACGTCGATGAAAATCAGGCGATTGCCGCGCAACTGCGGATCCAGTCGATTCCCACCGTCTATGCCTTCTGGCAGGGCAAGCCCGCCGATGGCTTTCAAGGCGCGTTGCCGCCGTCCGAGGTGAAGAAATTCGTCGATAAAATCGCGGCGCTGGCGGGCGACGGCGGGCTGGCCGAGGCTTTGGAGGCCGCCGAAGCCATGCTGACCGAAGGCGCCGTGGTCGATGCCGCCGAAACCTTTGCCGCCATCCTGGGCGAAGAGCCGGGCAATGCCGCCGCCTATGGCGGGCTGATCCGCTGCCACATCGCTTTGGGCGAGCTGGATCAGGCGCAAGCCTTCGCCGATGCCGCCCCCCCGGCGATCACCAAGGCCAAGGAGATCGAGGCCGCCCGCGCGCAGATCGAACTGGCGCGGCAGGCCGCCAACGCAGGCCCGGAGGCCGAGTTGCAGGCCGCCGTTCAGGCCAACCCCGACGACCCGCAGGCGCGGTTCGATCTGGCGCTGGCGCTGCATGCCGCGGGCAAGGTGGAAGCCGCGGTGGACGAATTGCTGGAGCTGTTCCGCCGCGACCGCGAATGGAACAACGGCGCCGCCCGCACTCAGCTTTTCACCATTTTCGAGGCGCTGAAACCACAAGATCCGATTGTGCTGAAAGGTCGCCGCCGGTTGTCGTCGATGATATTTGCCTGACCGCCGATCCGGTCTAGGTTGGGGCACATGATGAAAGCCACAGACCTGCCCGAAACCTTGCCCCTGTTCCCGTTGCCCGGGGCGCTGCTGTTGCCGCGCGCCCGGCTGCCGCTGCATATCTTCGAGCCACGCTATTTGCAGATGATCGAGGATTGCCTGAAAACCGGCCCGCGGCTGATCGGCATGATCCAGCCGCGCGAAGTGCCCAATGGCCAGGGCGAGCGCCGGTTGCAGGCCATTGGCTGTGCAGGAAGGCTGACCGGGTTTTCCGAAACCGAGGATGGGCGTTACATGGTGACGCTGTCGGGCATCTCGCGGTTCCGGCTGCTGCAGGAAACCGCCGGGGCGGTGCCCTACCGGCGCGGCTCGGTCGATTGGGCACCTTTCGCCCGCGATCTGGGCAGCGTCGAGGAGGACAAGGGCTTTCGCCGCGAACCGTTCATGGCGCTGCTGGGGCGCTATTTCGCGGCGATGCAGCTTTC
Source organism: Rhodobacter ferrooxidans (assembly GCF_000176015.1). Taxonomy (GTDB): domain Bacteria; phylum Pseudomonadota; class Alphaproteobacteria; order Rhodobacterales; family Rhodobacteraceae; genus Pseudorhodobacter_B; species Pseudorhodobacter_B ferrooxidans. Next base: position 151,588 of record NZ_ACYY01000002.1, read on the forward strand.
AACCGACTGGGGCAGCCTGAAGGATGCCGAGGTGGAAATGCTGATCAACTCCTTGTCGATGCTGTGCCCCTTTGCCCCCGAGGACAAACAGGCGTTGCTGGAGGCGCCGTCGCTGACCACGCGGCGCGAGACGCTGGTGACGCTGATGGAATTTGCTTTGCGCGGCGGTGGCGAAGACGAGGTGATGCAATGACCGACCCCGAACCGCCCCGCGACGCCGCGGTGTTCGACCGCCGCATGCTGGAGGCGCTGGTCTGCCCGGTCAGCCATGCCGTGCTGGCCTATGACGCCGACCGCGGCGAGCTGGTGTCCAAGGCCGCCAATCTGGCGTTTCCGATCCGCGATGGCATTCCGATCATGCTGGTGTCGGAAGCCCGCCAGGTCGGCTGATGGCCGAAAGCCGGGGGTTTCACACCCCCTGCGCGGCCCGTGGGATATATTTGCTAAGGTGAATGTGGGCTTGGGTTCAGATGGCTTGCCCGGCCAGCAGCCTTGGCAGATCGCCACTCAGCCCGGCTGCCTGCCGGATGAAGCGGCGGCGCAGGAACGGCAGGGCGTTTACCAGGCCAAGGCCCAGGTCGCGCCCGGTTCGCAGGATCGGATTGTCGTTGGAAAACAGCCGGTTGATGCTGTCCATTCCCAAGGCAAGGGCTGTGCTGTCGAACCGGCGCCATTCCTGATAACGGTCCAGCACATCGGCGGCACCGATATCCTCGCCGCGCCGGGAGGCTTCGATCAGCACCTGCGCCAGGGCGGCCACATCACGCAAGCCGAGGTTCAGGCCCTGCCCGGCGATGGGATGGACGCCGTGGGCGGCATCACCCACCAGCGCCACGCGCGGCGCGACAAAGCTGTTGGCCAGTGTCAGGTTCAAGGGGTAGGTAAAGCGCGCGCCGGCCAGCGCGATCTCGCCCAGAAAATCGCCGAAACGCGGGCGCAGGGCGGCAAGGTAGTCGGCATCCGACAGCGTCTGAATGGCGGCGGCATTGGTGTCGGTCTCGCTCCAGACGATCGAGGAATGGTGGCCACCTGGCAGCGGCAGAATCGCCAGCGGGCCTGCGGGCATGAAGAACTGATGTGCTACGCCATGGTGCGGTTTGGCATGGGCAATGGCGGTGACAAGCGCGGTCTGGCCATAGCCCCAGCCGGTGCGCTTGATGCCCGCGCGCTGCGCCACGCCGCTTTGGCGACCATCGCAGCCGACCAGCAGCCGGGCGGCAAGGCTTTGCCCCGAGGCCAGGGTGATGCGGACACCGCCGGGGGTAACCTCTTGTCCTACAACGGTTTCACCCGACATCAGGGTGATGTTCGGGTCGGCCTGCATGGCCTGAAGGAAGGCCGCATAGAGGAAGCGATCCTCCAGCATGAAGCCCATCGGGCCTTCGTCGATCTCGGCGGAATCGAAGGTCAGGAAGAACGGTGCCGGGCCGCGACCGGCAATGCCGTCGCTGGTCTTGATCTGCAGGATCGGCTGGGCGTTGGCCAGCACCGCCTGCCAGACCCCCAGCACCGTCAGCAGCCGCTTGGAGGCGATGGCCAGTGCATAGGCCCGGCCGTCAAACCCGGCCTCGGTCCGCAAGGGTGCCGGCCGCGCGTCGATCACGGTGACGCGCAAGCCCCCCGAGGCCAGCGCCAGGGCCAGCGCCGGGCCGTTCAGCCCGCCCCCGGCGATCAGGATATCGGTGTCATGTGTCATGGGCCAAATATGGCGGTGCGGGCGGGATTGTCCATGGGCCAGCATGGCGTTAGCCTTCACGCCGGTGCGATCAGGGGGACGGGGATGCGCGGAAACTGGCTGGCAATGACGGCGGGCGATCTGGGGCGCGGCATCGGCGCCGGTGAAATTCACCCGGTGGAGTTGACCGAGGCGTTTCTGGAGGCAATTGCCGCGCACCCGTTGGGGCCGCGGATCTATGCCCGCACCTCGCCGGACCGGGCGCGCAGTGCGGCGATGGCGGCGGCGCGGCGGGTCAAGGAGGGCAACCGGATCGGCCTGCTGGACGGGGTGCCGCTGTCGTGGAAAGACCTGTTCGACAGCGCCGGGGTGGCGACCGAGGCAGGCTCGGCGCTGCTGGCAGGTCGGGTGCCTGCGCGCGATGCCGAGGTGTTGGAGGTGGCGTCGCTGCAGGGGCTGGTCTGCCTGGGCAAGACCCACATGTCGGAACTGGCGTTCTCGGGCCTCGGGCTGAACCCGGTGACCGCCACGCCGCCATGCGTCAATGATGCGGCGGCGGTGGCGGGCGGGTCGTCATCGGGGGCGGCCACTTCCGTGGCCTTTGGGCTGGCCCCGGCGGCGATCGGGTCGGACACCGGCGGGTCGGTGCGGATCCCGGCGGCGTGGAACGATCTGGTCGGGCTGAAGACCACGCATGGGCGGCTGTCGCTGCAGGGCGTGGTGCCGCTGTGCGAGAAGTTCGACACGGTGGGGCCGCTGGCGCGCAACGTCGAGGATTGCGCGCTGCTGCTGGGCGCGCTGGAGGGGCGGCGGGCGGCGGATCTGACCGGGGCCAGCCTTGGCGGGGCGCGGCTGCTGATGCTGGAGACCCTGGCGCTGGATGATTTGCGCGACGCCCCGGCGCGCGGGTTCGAGGCTGCCGTGGCGCGGCTGGCAGCAGCAGGGGCGCGGATCGAGCGAGGCGTGGTGCCGGAAGTGGTCGAAGCCATGGAACTGGCGGGGATCCTTTTCACCCCCGAGGCATACGGCATCTGGGCCGAGGTGATCGAAGCCGCACCGCAGTTGATGTTTCCACGGATCCTGGAGCGGTTCAGGTCCGGCGCGTCGGTGAAGGCGGCGGACTACGTGGCCGGATGGCGGCGGCTGGAGGTGTTGCGCAAGGTCTGGGCGGAACGGACGGCGGGATATGATGCGGTGATCCTGCCGACCTCGGCGATCCTGCCGCCGCAGGCGCAGCGGCTGATGCAGGACGCGGCCTATTTCGTGGCCGAGAACCTGTTGGCGCTGCGCAACACAAGGATCGGCAACATGTTCGGGTTGTGCGTGCTGACGCTGCCGACCGGTCAGGTGTCCTGCGGCATCAGCCTGATGGCGGCGCCGGGGCAGGAGGAACGGCTGCTGCGGCTGGGGGCTGCGGCAGAGCGGGCGCTCGTCCCTTCCTGACGGTCGGTCCTCGCTTTGGTCAGCGAAGAAGCCTGGCAGGGCTGATGAGCGGCGGTGCAAGGGCGAAAAAGTCACATTTGCAGCGGGCAAGCCTAGGGCGCGCTTGGGTTTTTCTGGACCGACGGCCCGAGACTGGCTATCGTGCGACAAAACGGGGCGATACGACCCCGGCAGATGAGGCGGCAATGGTTTTTCCCGAGCGGTTTTCGAACCTGCCTGATTACGCGTTTCCGCGCCTGCGGAAGCTGTTGGATGCGCATGCGCCGGGCGGCGCGCCGATCACCATGACCATCGGCGAGCCGCGCCATCCGATGCCGGATTTCGTCGGCCCGGTGCTGGCGGCCAACCTGGACGGCTTTGGCGTTTACCCGCCCAATGACGGCACGCCGGAACTGCTTGCGGCCATCGCCGGTTGGATCAAGCGCCGCTATGGCGTCGGCCTGACCGAGGACCGGCTGATGGCGCTGAACGGCACCCGCGAGGGTCTGTTCAACGCCGCGGTGGCGCTGTGCCCGGAACTGAAGAACGGCAAGCGGCCGGTGGTGCTGATGCCGAACCCGTTCTATCAGGTCTATGCGGTGGCGGCCCTCGCCGTGGGGGCCGAGCCGGTCTATGTGCCCGCCACCGCCGCCAACGGCTTCCTTCCCGACTATGCCGCCCTGCCGCGTGACGTGCTGGACCGGGTGGCGATTGCCTATCTGTGCTCGCCTGCCAATCCGCAAGGGGCTGTGGCCAGTGCCGAGTATTGGGCAAGCCTCATGGCCTTGGCGGAAAAGCACGATTTCCGCATCTTCGCCGACGAATGTTATTCCGAGATCTGGCGCAGCGCGCCGCCGGTGGGGGCGCTGGATGTGGCGGATTCGGTGGGGGCTGACCCCGAGCGGGTGTTCGTGTTCCACTCGCTGTCCAAACGCTCGAACCTGCCGGGGCTGCGGTCTGGCTTTGTGGCGGGCGGCGTGCAGGGCATTGCGGCGATGCGCAAGCTGCGGGCATTTGCTGGCGCACCGCTGCCGCTGCCGATCCAGCGGGTGTCCGAGGTGGCCTGGGCCGATGAGGACCATGTGACCGCCAGCCGGGCGCTCTATCAGGAAAAGTTTGCGCTGGCCGATCAGGTGTTTGCCGGGATGCAGGGCTATTCCGGCCCCGAGGGCGGGTTTTTCCTGTGGCTGCCGGTCGCTGATGGCGAGGCCGCCACGATGAAGCTGTGGCTTGAAACCGGCGTGCGGGTTCTGCCCGGCGCCTATCTTTCGCGCGACGTGGCCGGGGACAACCCCGGCAAGGGTTACATAAGGGTGGCTTTGGTCGCCCCAAAAGACGAAATGCAGCGCGGGCTGATCAGGCTGCGCGACTGCCTTTATCAGTGAGGACCATTCGGCATGGCATCTTATCAGGCGCGGCGGCGTGAACCTCTTGTGGACCAGGACACGCAGGCAATGCTGGAACGCCGGGGGCGCGAGCTTCTGGGGGTGGTGCTGTTGCTGGCGGCACTGGCCTTCGTGGCGCTTCTGGGCAGTTATTCGCCGCAGGATCCCGGCTGGATGGTGGCGACGGATGAACCTGCCAGCAACCTGCTGGGCCGGTTTGGCGCTGCCGTCGCCTCGACCCTGATGATCATCGGCGGGCTGGGGGCTTGGGCCATTCCGGCAGTGCTGGCGGCCTGGGGGCTGCGGTTCGTGACGCATCGGGGCAGCGAGCGGGCGCTGGGCCGGGTGGTGTTTGCGGTGATCGGCGTGGCGCTGGCCTCGGTGTTTGCCGCGACCCATGTGCCGGGGGCCGACTGGCCACATTCGTTTGGTCTGGGCGGGTTGTTCGGTGATACCGTGCTGGGGGCGATGCTGGGAGTGGCCCCGATCGAGGCCACCTTTGGGTTGAAGCTGATGTCGCTGCTGGCCGGGTTGGCGCTGCTTGCGATGGGGCTGTTTGTCACCGGCTTTGATCGGGGCGAGTTGCAGGCGATCCTGCGGTTCCTGCTGCTGGGGCTGGTGAAGGGCTATGCCGGGATGATGACGCTGGCCGGGCGTGGGGCTTCGGGCACCGCTTCGGCGGCCAAAGCCTTTCAGGAACGCCAGCGGGCGCGCCGCGAGGAAGCCGCCGCCGCTCAGGCGGTGGTGGCCGAGCGGCGGCTTGACAGCGAGCCGCTGATCGAACGCCGTGGCGAGGCGCTGGCGGCGATGCAGCCACAGCCGCTGCGGGTGCGTGGCGGTCTGGTGGCCGAGGATAGGCATGCCGCCGTGCTGCGCGGCGATGCGCGGGCCGAATATGCCGTGCCGCCGCTGACAGCACCCAAGGAAAAGCTGGGTCTGCTGGCGCGGATGCCGCAACTGATGCGGCGGGTGGTCGAACCTGCGGCGCCGGAGTTTTCGGCCGGGGTCGATATCAGCGATCTGCCGACCGACGAGCGGATCAAGGCACGGATCACCGACGTTATCCGCTCTCGCGTGCGCCAGACCGGGCCGCTGGCACCGCCGATGTCACCGATCAGCGCCGCGATTGCCCGGCGTGAACCGGCGGTCAGCCGGATGCGGGCCGAGCCGCCAGTGGTGGCCGCAGCGCCCGTGGTGGCCGCAGCACCGCTGGAAGATGCGATGCCGCTGGTGGACGACGATGCCTGGGATTCCGCCAATTTCGAGCCGGATTATGACCCGACGCCAGTGATCGCCCTGCCGAAACTGACCGCTGACCGCCGCGTGGTGCAGCCGGTTGCCAAGAAGGCCGCCACCCCCTCGCGTCAGGCCACCGCCGAAGCGCAACCCCGCTTGCGCTTCGATGACCAGCAACCGGCCTATGAACTGCCCCCCTTGGGCCTTTTGTCCAACCCGGCCAATATCCAGCGCCACCAGCTTTCGGTCGAGGCGCTGGAAGAAAATGCCCGGATGCTGGAATCGGTGCTGGATGACTACGGCGTCAAGGGCGAGATCGTGTCGGTGCGCCCCGGTCCGGTGGTGACGATGTATGAACTGGAACCGGCGCCGGGGCTGAAGGCCAGCCGGGTGATCGGGCTGGCCGATGATATCGCCCGCAGCATGTCGGCGCTGTCGGCGCGGGTATCCACGGTGCCGGGGCGCACGGTGATCGGGATCGAGCTGCCCAACGTCCACCGCGAAAAGGTGGTGCTGCGCGAGATCCTGTCCGCCCGCGATTTCGGCGACAGCTCGATGCGGCTGCCGCTGGCGCTTGGCAAGGATATCGGCGGCGAGCCGATCATTGCCAACCTGGCCAAGATGCCCCACCTGCTGATTGCGGGCACCACCGGTTCGGGCAAGTCGGTCGCCATCAACACCATGATCCTGAGCCTGCTTTACAAGCTTTCCCCCGAGGAATGTCGCCTGATCATGATCGACCCGAAGATGCTGGAACTGTCGGTCTATGACGGTATCCCGCACCTGCTTTCCCCGGTCGTCACCGACCCCAAGAAGGCGGTCGTCGCCCTGAAATGGGTGGTGGGCGAGATGGAGGAACGCTATCGCAAGATGTCCAAGCTGGGCGTGCGCAACATCGAAGGCTACAACGGCCGGGTGCGCGAGGCGCTGGCCAAGGGCGAGATGTTCAAGCGCACCATCCAGACCGGCTTTGACGAGGATACCGGCGAGCCGGTGTTCGAAACCGACGAATACCAGCCGGTCACCGTGCCCTATATCGTGGTGGTGGTCGATGAAATGGCCGACCTGATGATGGTGGCCGGCAAGGAGATCGAGGCCTGTATTCAACGGCTTGCGCAGATGGCGCGGGCGAGCGGCATCCATCTGATCATGGCAACGCAGCGGCCCTCGGTCGATGTGATCACCGGCACGATCAAGGCCAACTTCCCGACCCGGATCAGCTTTCAGGTGACCAGCCGGATCGACAGCCGCACCATCCTGGGCGAGCAGGGGGCGGAACAACTGCTGGGCATGGGCGACATGCTCTATATGGCGGGCGGCGCAAAGATCACCCGGATTCACGGGCCGTTCGTGTCGGATGAAGAGGTCGAGGAAATCGTCAACCACCTGAAATCCTACGGCCCGCCGGTCTATATGTCGGGTGTGGTTGAAGGCGTGGACGACGACAAGGAAGGCGATATCGACCTGGTGCTGGGGCTTGGCGGCGACGGGGCCGACGATACGCTGTATGATCAGGCGGTGGCCGTGGTGGCCAAGGACCGCAAGTGTTCGACCTCCTACATTCAGCGCAAGCTGGGGATCGGCTACAACAAGGCAGCGCGGCTGGTGGAGCAGATGGAGGAAAACCATGTGGTCACCACCGCCAACCATGTCGGCAAGCGCGAGATCCTGCTGCCCGAGCATTGAGAAAGGGCGGGGTTGCCCCCGCCCGATCTGTCACACCAAGGCAGGATAATCCGTCAGCCCCTTGGCGCCGCCACCATAAAGCGTGGTGGCGTCCAGCGGGTTCAGGGCTGCATCGCGGCGCAGCCGTTCCACCAGATCGGGGTTGGCGATGAACGGCCGCCCGAAAGCCACCAGATCGGCACGGCCCGAGGCCACGGCGTCCATCGCCATCGCCCGGGTATAGCCGTTGTTGGCGATATAGACCCCCTTGAACCGACGGCGCAGCGCGTCGATGTCCTGCCCCGGCGCCAGATCGCGGCTGCCGCCGGTCTGACCCTCGACCATGTGCAGATAGGCCAGCCCGGCCTTGTCCACCAGATCGACCGCGGCTTCGAACAGTGGCACCGGGTTGCTGTCGCTGATGCCGTTGGCGTTGGAAAACGGGCTGAGGCGGATGCCGACATGGCCCGCATCCCAGGCGCCAACCACTGCCGCCAGCACCTCGGCCAGAAACCGGGTGCGGTTTTCGATCGGGCCGCCATAGGCGTCGGTGCGGGTGTTCGAGCCGTCACGCAGGAACTGGTCGATCAGATAGCCGTTGGCGGCGTGAATCTCGACCCCGTCAAAGCCTGCTGCGCGGGCGTTGCGGGTGGCCTGCGCATAGTCGGCCACAATGCGGGCAATGGCCGCGATCTTCAGCGCCCGTGGTTCCGAGGTGGGCAGGAACTGCGTGCCGTCAAAGGTCTTGGTGGCGGCGGTGATTGCCGAAGGGGCCACCGGCGCCTTGCCGTCGGGTTGCAGCACGGTATGCGACACCCGGCCGACATGCCAAAGCTGGATCACGATCTTGCCGCCCTTGGCATGCACCGCATCCGTCACCTTGCGCCAACCCGCGATCTGCGCCGGCGAATAGATGCCCGGCGTCCAGGCATAACCCTTGCCCTCGGGCGAGATTTGCGCGGCCTCGGTGATGATCAGCCCGGCGGTGGCGCGCTGGGCATAGTATTCGGCGTGCAATTCGGTGGGCGTGTCATCCTCGTGCCGCGCCCGGTTGCGGGTCAACGGCGCCATGACGATGCGGTTGGCGAGGCTGATCGCCCCCACTTGCAGCGGCGAGAACAGTGTCTGGTCAGGCATGGAATTTCCTTTGATCCGGGTCGAAGGGTGACCCCCACGGTGCAGCTAATCACTTTCCCCGCCGGTTTGAAGGCGCGGCTCATGCCAATGTGATCGGCAAGGCCGGGCCATTGCGCGATGCCGGGGGGTGCGAAGGCGGAATGGATCGCCTATATTGCGGCCATGAACATTCGCATTGCCCTGCTGGCCCCGCTTGCCCTGATCGCCTTTGCCGCCCCGGCGCTGGCCGAGAAAATTCCGCTGGCGAAAATTTCCAGCTACCTCAACGGTCTGACAACCGCCGAGGCCGAGTTTACCCAGATCAACGGCGACGGCTCGATCACTTCGGGGCGGCTTTACATCAAGCGTCCGGGGCGGGTGCGGTTCGAATATGCCCCACCCGACAAAAGCCTGGTGATGGCGGGGGGCGGTCAGGTGGCGATTTTCGATGCCAAATCGAACCAGCCGCCGGAACAATACCCCCTCGCGCGCACGCCGCTGAACCTGATCCTGGCGGCGAATGTCGATCTGGGGCGGGCGAAGATGGTGACCGGCCACAGCGAAGATGGCACCAGCACCCGTGTGCAGGCGCAAGACCCCGAACACCCGGAATACGGCTCGATCGAGATGGTGTTCACCGCCAACCCGACCGAGTTGCGCCAGTGGGTGATCACCGATGACGGCGGCAACCAGACCACGGTGATCCTGGGCGAGATGTCCAAGGGCGGCAGTTACCCCGCGTCGCTGTTCAACATCACCACCGAGACCAGCAAGCGGCTGCGCTAAGCCTTACCGCCGACAGCTTTGCAACTGCGCGGCATAGGTTTCGGCGCGCATCGCCACGCGGTCGGCAACCTCCAGGAGCCAGGCCTTGTCGTTGTAGCTGCCATTGGCAAAACCGGTGCGGCCTTCGTGATAGGCCAGATACTGGTTGCGGGCGTCAGCCTTGGAAATGCCCAAGGTCGCCGCGGATTCGTCCATATACCAGCCCATGAAATCGGTGGCATCGGCGATGCGGTCGCGCTTGGCGCTGCGGCGGTGCTGGTCGCGCTGGTATTCCTCCCAGGTGCCGTCCAGCGCCTGACTGTAGCCATAGGCCGAGCTTTGCCGCCCCATCGGAATGATGCCCAGCGCAAAGCGGTGCGGGGTGCGGGCGTTGCCGACGAATTTCGATTCCTGATGGATCGCCGCCATCTGCACCGCCATCGGGATACCCCAGCGGCGCTCGGTGCTTTTCATCGCCCGGGCATATTCGGGCCGCTCGCGCAGGATGGCGCAGGCGTTATCCAGGTCACGGGGCGCCGAAAACTTGCCGCCCCCGCCACAGGAGGCGAGGAATATCAACAGGATCGACGCACGGAGAAGTCTGCTCATCTGCCCCTCGCACGTTTGTTTTTCTGCACGATAGGGCAAAAGAACGGCTGGGGAAATGGGGCGTGCGGCAATTTCAGATCAGAAAAGCGAGAGTGAGCGGCAAGGACACAATCGAGATCAGCGTCGAGACGATGACCAGCCCCGCCACCGCATCGGCATCGGCGCCGTATTTCTCGGCCAGCATGTAGGAGGTGACGGCGACCGGGGTGGAAAGCTGCACGATCATCACGGCGAAAGCCACTGGCTCCAGCCCGAACGCCCAGCCCACCGCGATGGCCACGCCAATGCAGATTGCCACCCGCAACCCGGCCAGCCAGACCCCGCGACCCAGCCTGCCCGGTGTCAGCCGCGCCATCGCAACCCCCAGCGTGATCAGCATCAGCGGAATTGCCAGTTGCCCCACCATGTCCAGCGACCGGGTCAGCCAGAGCGGGGTTTGCCAGCCCTGCCACAGGAACAAGGCGCCCAGCAGCGTGCCCGCCGTAGCCGGCTCGCGCAGTGCCCGCAGCACCGAGCCGCCGCCCGCCACCAGCCAGATGCCGAAGGTAAAGCTGAGGATCACCATCACCGCAAAGATCACCACGGCATAGCCCAGACCGGCCTCGCCAAAGGCAAAAAGCGCCAGTGGCAGGCCCAGATTGCCGGTGTTGCCAAAGATCAGCGGTGCCAGATAGGTGCGGGTTTCCAGGCGCATGACCCGGGTGATGCCCCAGAACGCCGCCGTCAGCCCGGCATATCCGGCCAGTGCCGCCAGCGACACCGTGGCCAGCGCCTGCGGGTCCAGCCTGGTTTTCATCAGCGCGGTGAAGATCAGGCAGGGCACTGCCAGGGTCATCGACAGCCGGGTCACGAACTCCAGCCGGTATTCGAAGCCAAGCCGCACCCAGACAAAGCCGGTCAGCGCCAGCGCCGCCACCGGTGCCACAATTCCCAGCACTGTCAGGATGAGGTCCACAGACTGTTTCCCCGAAATTCGATCTGCCAGATGGACAATCCACCCCGTGCGGGATTAGTTAGAGTTGTCGGGGGACGCAACATCATGCTTAAGACGCAGGCCAAATACCATCTGGGGCAGGTGCTTCGGCACCGCAAACACCCGTTCCGTGGCGTGGTGTTCGATGTGGACGCGATGTTTTCCAATACCGAGGAATGGTATGAGAACATCCCCGAGGAAAGCCGCCCGCGCCGCGATCAGCCGTTCTATCACTTGCTGGCCGAAAACGACCAAAGCTATTACGTGGCTTATGTTTCGGAACAAAATCTGGTGCCGGACGAAACCGGCGAGCCGGTCGATCACCCGGATCTGGGCGATCTGTTCGGGGATTTTCAGGATGGCCGCTATCCGTTGCAGTTTCAGTTGAACTGAGCTTGCGGAAGCCGGGGGGTTTCACACCCCCCGGACCCCCCGTGGGATATTTGCGCTCAGGTGAAATCAGTAGCCCAGCGCGCACCCGTCCTTGCGCGGGTCTGAGGCACCCTGCAACACGCCGCTGTCGTCGATCAGGATCGCTTGCGCGCCGCCCAGCGGTTCGTCGGGGATGTGGACGGCGTGGCCCAGTTCGGCCAGCCTTGCGTGAACCTGGGGCGGGTAGCCGCGCTCGACCGCAAGGCCCTCGGGGCTGGCAAAGCAGCGGGGGGCGTCGATGGCAGCCTGCGGGTGCAGGCCGAAATCGACCATGTTGGTCAGAAACCGCACATGGCCGGTGGGCTGGTAGCTGCCGCCCATCACCCCGAAGGGCATGGTGACGCGCCCGCCCTGCCGCAACATGCCGGGAATGATGGTATGCATCGGCCGCTTGCCGCCCGCAGCCTCGTTCGGGTGGCCGGGGGTCAGGCAGAAACCGGCGCCGCGGTTCTGGAAGGTCAGGCCGAACCTGCGCGAGGCCAGCCCGGTGCCAAAACCCCAGTAAACCGAATAGATCAGCGACACCGCCATGCGGTCGCGGTCCACCACGGTGACATAGACGGTATCGCGGTGCACAGCCTCGGTCAGCGGGGCGGCGGCGGGCAGGGCGCGGTTGGGATCGATCAGCACCGCCAGCCGCGTTGCGGTTTCGGGTGCCAGCATATGCGCCAGCCGGGTGGTGTGGTCGGCATCTGCGACAAAGCGGTTGCGGGCGTCATAGGCCAGCTTGGCGGCCTCGGCCTCCAGATGCGCGCGGGCGGCGCCGAAAGGGGCCAGCGCGGCAAGGTCGAACTGTTTCAGGATGTTCAGCATCAGCAGGGCGGTGGCGCCCTGACCGTTCGGCGGATGTTCAAGCAGTTCGGTGCCGTGGTAAAGGCCGCCGATCGGGTCGGTGTAAGTGCAGGCGGTGTCAGCGAAATCCTGCAGAGTGTGGCTGCCGCCAAGGGCTTGCAGCGAGGTCACCAGGTCTTCGGCCACCTCGCCTTCATAAAACCCGGCGCGCCCTTGGGCGGCGATGCGGCGCAACACCTTTGCCTGGCCCGGGGCGCGGAACACCTGGCCCACGCGCGGTGCCTGCCCGTTCAGAAGATAGAAGTCGCGGGCCGCACCTTGCAGGATTGCGGCGTCATCGGCCCAGTCGCGGGCAGTGCGCGGCGCCACCGGCACGCCTTCGTCGGCGTAGCGGATCGCCGGAGCGAAGGTCTGCGTCAGGTCCTGGCTGCCCCAATCGGCGGCGAGGCGGCAGAAGGCATCGACGGCGCCGGGAATGGTGATCGCCTCGATCCCGCGCAGCGGCGCCGCAGTCAGACCGCGCGCACGCATGTCCGCCGCCGAAAGCCCAGCCGGGGCGCGGCCCGAGCCGTTCAGCGCCACAACGCGATCTTCGCCGGCAGGTTTCAGCAGGATGAAACAATCGCCGCCAAGCCCGCACATTGGCGGTTCGCAGATACCCAGCAGGGCTGCGGCGGCAAGGGCGGCATCGACCGCGTTACCTCCGGCCTGCAGGGTGTCGATCGCCACTTTGGCGGCCAAAGGGTGCGATGTGGCACAGATTCCGTTGCTGGCAAAAACGGCAGAACGGCCCGGAAGCTGGAAATCGCGCATCAAATCCCCCTGTTGTGGCGCAGCCTAAGCGGCACAGAGTGGATTTCCAAGCGGGGAAGGAACCTCGGTACCGCGATCTGGGTGGGGGCAAACGATCACGGCACCGAGGGAAGCTTTATGCAGCTACGCCTTCTATATGGCTGCTGTGTGCGGCAGGTTTAGGGGGAAATTTAGGCAAAGTTGCGTCCTTTTCACGAGTCGGGCTTTTCGCCAGTTGGATTTTTCGCAAGATCGGCGGTCATGGGGCAGGGCGTCGTGCGTCCAACCGGAAGCTCAAGTGGTTGCGACCATCAGACCGCCGATAGCGCAGGTTGCGCGACAGGGCGCGAATCATGTGCCAGCCAAAGCCGCCCTCGGGCAGGTCTTCGCGCGCCGCAGCCGGATGTGGCACCCCAGCCGGCAATACGCCACCCGGCATCGGCGCACCCTGGTCCTCGATCTGACACAGCAGGTCGGCCCTTTGCCGTCGCAGGCTGACCCTGATCACACCATCACCGCCCGCATAGGCATGTTCGACAATATTGTTCAACGCCTCGGCCAAAACGATCTGGGCAACGCCGCGTTCGGTTTCTGGCATGGCGCGCAAAACCGGCATGTCGAACAACGCGCGCAGGCCGTCGCGCACCGCCATCGGATCGGCGCGGATGACAATTCGGGCTTGATCGGCCGCCTCCTGCGGCACAAGGCGGCGAAGGCTGTCACCCGGCATCGCGCAGACCGGGCTGGCCACGGTCCGGCACGGCGGGATGGATGGTGAATACCGAATCCATCCGGGTCAGGCGGAACACCTTCTGCACCGTCGGCGTCAGCCCGGCCAGTTCCAGCTTGCGGTCCGGTCCCAGCGCCTTCATCACCGCCACCACGGCACCAAGGCCCGAGCTGTCCAGAAAGCTGACGCGCGACAGATCCAGCAGCACCCGCCGGGTCGGGGCTTCGGTGATTTCGCGCATGCGATCCTTGAACTGGATGGCACCCGCGGCATCAATCCGGTCGCCCATCGCGGTCACGATCAGAAGATCGCCGCGCTGCTCTGCTTTCAGGTCCATAACCCAACTCCTGCTGATCATTACCCCCGCAGACTAGGGCCGCTTCGTTAGGATTTGGTAAGCGCCACTCCGACCTTTCGCTTTCTCCTTTGAACAAATATCCTCGGGGGGTCCGGGGGGCAGACGGCCCCCCGGCTTTCTTGGGAAATCGGCCATGACACTGGACTACGACGATCTCGACTCCCGCCTGCATGCCTTGTGCCACGGCGAGACCGATGTGGTGGCGTTGATGGCGACGGTGGCCTGCGAGGTGCACCAGACGCACCCGCTGGCCGACTGGACCGGGTTCTACCGGGTGGTCGGGCCAAAGCTTTTGAAGATCGGTCCCTATCAGGGCGGGCATGGCTGTCTGGTGATTCCGTTCTCGCGCGGGGTTTGCGGGGCGGTGGCGCGCAGCGGCAAGGCGTTGAATGTGCCGGATGTCGAGGCGTTTCCAGATCATATCGCCTGCGCTTCAACCACGCGGTCGGAACTGGTGCTGCCGGTGTGGAACGGCGCCGGGGCCTTGCTGGGGGTGCTTGATCTGGACAGCAACACTCCGGCTGCCTTTACCGCCGAGGACGAGGCGCGGCTGACGGCAATTCTGGCGGATATTTTCCGCGACGCTTCCTGATGGTGGGTGACGGGATCAGCGATGCGGTGCCGTTCGGGCTGCCGCGGCTGGCCTGTCGGCAAGGACGGATTGCGCCAAATGCGGCCTATGCCGATCTGGGCCTGGCGCTGCCTGCGGCGTTGCTGAGGGCGGTGCCTCAGCGGCAGGCGGAGTTCATGGCAGGCAGGCTCTGTGCCGCGCTGGCGTTGCGAGACCTCGGGGCCGAGTCGGTCGAGGTGGCGGTGAACCCCGACCGCAGCCCGTGCTGGCCGGTGGGGTTTGTAGGCTCGATCAGTCATAGCGGCGACCAGGTGGTGGCGGTGGTGGCGAAGGCGGGCGACTATCGGCGGCTGGGAGTGGATATCGAGCCGCTGATGCCCGAGGCGCAGTCCCGCGATCTGGCCGAAACCTTGCTGGCGCCGGTGGATGCCGCGTTCTGCCCGGCGGGCGTGGGTTTTGCCGCTTTCGTGACGCTGGTGTTTTCGGCCAAGGAGGCGTTTTACAAGGCGCTGTCAGCCGATCTGGGGCGGATCATCGGTTTTCACGAGGTGCGGCTGTGCGGCATCGCGCCGGGCGAGGTGCGGCTGGCGCTGGTGCCCGGGTTGGGCGGGGCAGAGCATCGGCTGCACTATCGCTGGGCGGACGGCATCTGTCTGACGCTGCTGGCAGAGCCCTGCGGCGGATAGGGCGGACGCTCCGCGGGGGATATTTGTGCAAAGATGAATGCGCAGGTCAGGAGGCGGCGGCCAGCACCTGTTGCAGGGTGGCGGGGGAAAGCGGCACCGGGTTGCCCTGCATGGAGGACGAGGCTTGCGCGGCAAGGGTGGTGGCGGCGTGATCGGCAGGGGATAGGCCCTGGGCGGTGAGGCCGGGCAGGCCCGCGGCGCGGATCCAGGTGGCAAGGGCTGTGGGGGCGGCCTCGGGCGTGGTGCCGAAGGCGGTGCCGATCAGGCTGCAGACCGTGGTCAGCCGGGCATGGGCGGGGCTGCCGGGAGAGGTTGCCGCCAGATTGGCGCTTAGCACCGGCGCCAGCAGTGCGCCGCAGATCGCGCCATGCGCGGCCCCGGTGCTACCGCCGATCACCCCGGCCAGGCCGTGCACCGCGCCAAGGCCCGCATTGGCCAGCGCCAGCCCGCCGCACAGGCTGACCCAGGCCAGCGCATCACGGGCTTCCGGGTCTTCGACCTGCATCAGCCGGATCAGGGCTGTCAGGCCGCTGCCGATGGCGGGCAGAGTCAGCGCGTCGGTGAAGGGGGTGGCGCGGCACGAGACGTAAGGCTCGATCACCTGGGTGAGGGCGTCGAGGCCCGAAGCGAGGGTGACGGCGCGTGGGCAGTGGTCGGTCAGGGCGGGGTCGATGATCGCCAGTCGTGCCAGCATCCGGTCATCGCGCAGGCTGACCTTGCGGTGATGCTCGGGCAGGCCGATGACGGCGTTCTTGGTGGCCTCGGCGCCAGTGCCCGCAGTGGTGGGGATGGCGATGAAAGGCAGCGGCGGGGCGGCCAGCGGCAGGGCGCGACCCACCACCTCCAGATGGTCCATCGCACCGCCGGGGGCGGGCAGCAGCGCCGCCACCGCCTTGGCCAGATCAAGCGCCGCACCACCGCCAAGGCCCACCACCCACTCGGCCCCGGCACCCTTGGCCTGCGCCACGGCGGCGTTCAGCATCGCAAGGTCAGGCTCGCGCGGGCAGGGCAGCGGCAGCACTTCGGCGCCGAGGTCTTGCAGCGCCGTCAGCAGCCACTGGGCGCGGGCCGGGTTGGCGCCATGCACCAGCACGCCACGGGTGCCGAAGGCCGTTATCAGCGCCGGAGCTTTGGCGGATTCGCCCCGACCGAACAGGATGCGCGCGGGGGCGGTGATGCCGAATGGCGCGATCATACGCTGACCGTGGCGGCGACGGCGCGTTGCCAGCGAGCGTATTTCGCCGCGCGAATATCGGGGGGCATGGCGGGGGTGAAGCGGCGCTCCAGCGCCCAGCTTTGGGCGAATTTCTCCGGGCCGGGGCAGATACCGGCCTGCAGACCGGCCAGCCAGGCGGCACCCAGCGCCGTGGTTTCGGTGACCTGTGGCCGATCCACCGGCGCACCCAGAATGTCGGCCAGAAACTGCATCGTCCAGTCGCTACGCGCCATGCCGCCATCTACCCGCAGCACCGCCGCCTGCCCCGCCCCCCAATCGGCCTGCATCGCCCCCAACAGGTCGCGGGTCTGGAAACCGACGCTTTCCAGCGCCGCGCGGGCCAGTTCGGCGGGGCCGGTGTTGCGGGTCAGGCCGAAGACGGCGCCACGACAGTCCGGCTGCCAATACGGCGCGCCAAGGCCGGTGAAGGCGGGCACCAGCACCACGTCCTGCGAGGGATCGGCGGTTTGCGCGAGGCTTTGGGTCTCGCCCGCCGCGCCAATCAGATGCAGCCCGTCACGCAGCCATTGCACCACGGCACCGGCGATGAAGATCGAGCCTTCCAGCGCATAGGTCGGCTTGCCGTTCAACTGATATGCCAGCGTCGTCAGCATGCGGTTGCGGCTGGGCACCATCTGATCGCCGGTGTTCAAGAGGGCAAAACAGCCGGTGCCGTAGGTGGATTTCAGCATCCCCGGCGTGAAACAGGCCTGCCCGACGGTGGCGGCATGCTGATCGCCCGCCACGCCAAGGATCGGGATCGCCCGCCCGAACAGGTCGGCTTGCGTGCTGCCATAATCGGCGGCGCAATCGCGCACGTCTGGCAGCAGCTCCATCGGGATGTTCAGCAGGGCGCAGATATCGGCATCCCAGCCGCCGTCGCGGATGTTGTAAAGCAGAGTGCGGCTGGCGTTGGTGGCGTCGGTGGCATGGGTTTTGCCGCCCGTGAGGTGCCAGATCAGAAAGCTGTCCACCGTGCCGAAAGCCAGCTCGCCCCGCTCCGCCCGCGCCCTTGCACCGGGGATATTGTCCAGCAGCCAAGCCAGCTTGGTGCCCGAGAAATACGGGTCCAGCAGCAGGCCGGTGCGGGCGGTGATCATCGGCTCGTGCCCCTCGGCGCGCAGGCGGGCGCAAGTGTCGGCGGTGCGGCGGTCTTGCCAGACGATGGCGTTGTGGATCGGCTGGCCGGTGGAGCGATCCCAGGCAAGGGTGGTTTCGCGCTGGTTGGTGATGCCGATGGCGGCAACTTTCGCCGGGTCAGTGCGGGAAAGCACGGCGCGGGTGGTGGCAAGGGTGGTGCGCCATAGGTCGGCGGGGTCATGCTCCACATAACCGGAAGCCGGGTAGATTTGCGGAAACTCCTCCTGCGCCGAGGTGATCGGGGTGAGGCCGTCCGTGAACAGGATGGCCCGGGTGGAGGTGGTGCCCTGGTCGATGGCGAGGATTTGGGTCATGGGGGGGTGGCCTTGGGGGGTCAGTCACAGGTAGAATGGACGATGTGTGAGACTGAAACAATATTTCTTGTTGTTCAGTGATGGACCGCCTGCAGTCAATTGCAAGCTCACCGGGTGGCAATATCTTTAGAGAAGAATGTATAGGATGTGATGATTGATGCTTGCGATTCGCAGTGCTAGCTGATTCATTCAGCATTTCGCCCGCTACCATTCATTCTGACCTGCACTCCAAGCAGGAAGCCATATCTCGGAGGAGAAAGTGGCAAGCAGACCCAACTCCGTGATTCTATTGACTGATTCGCGCGCTCATGGTAGAGAAAGTTGCATATTGCTGGCGCAGTCGAGCGAAATCTAAGTCGAAGACGCGATGCTCCACAATATGTGTCGCCCCGACATGTCGGGGCGACTAGGGAGTGTGGCTTAGGTCATAATCTCATGTCCCACCCCCCGGCACGGCTTCACGGCCTTTCGCTTGGGTGTTGAACAAAGAGCCCGTTGACGCCTCCCCAGGCAACATGTCAGCGGGTTCTTTCTTTTCGGGAAGACGGTAGACCGACGACCCCTCGTCCTTGTGCAGAAGGTTTCCCTTCCACATGCGCCAGAAAGTCGTGGATACATAAGTGCCCGCGACATTCCGGTCCCATCGGTCCCGAATGATCTTGGTTGCGAACTTCGGTTCCATTCCATTGATTCCGTCTGCCAATTTCTCTTGCAGAATGGTGATGATCATTTCAGGCAAAGTGCGCTTTTCCCTCGCACGCGCCGCTGGAAGCTCAACCGCGGTTGTTGCAAGGTTCGGCTGCGCTTCAAGCCCACCCCCTCCAGACAAACGAGTTACGACTCGCTCAGCCATTTCAAGTTCGCCCAATTCGTTTTCAAGGACAGCAATGGAATTGCGATGCCGTGCAATCTCCTGCTCGACTACGTCCCGGCGGTTCTGAATGAGTGAAAGATTTTGATCCATGATGGCTTATCATAGCGCCGGACGAAGCCCCGTGCAAGTCGAAAATGTTCTCGGAATGGCGAATTCTGGCTTTGTTCTCGCTTCCACATTTCCGTTGAAATGCAAAATGATTTCTGTTTGTTTGCAAGTAGTTGACAGAAGCAATGATCCGGAAGATCCCACTGGACCAAGACTGAAGGTTCCCACCCTGTGTGGTTCTGC
Organism: Rhodobacter ferrooxidans; assembly: GCF_000176015.1. Taxonomy (GTDB): domain Bacteria; phylum Pseudomonadota; class Alphaproteobacteria; order Rhodobacterales; family Rhodobacteraceae; genus Pseudorhodobacter_B; species Pseudorhodobacter_B ferrooxidans. The sequence continues at coordinate 170,630 of NZ_ACYY01000002.1, forward strand.
CCGAAGGTTTCATTTCAACCAACATGCCAAGCCATCATGATGAGTCGCAGCGCAAATTTGCACCAGGATATCGAACTTCAGGAACGCACCGGGTGGCGGCTAAAAAATTGAAGAGGACACCTTTCTCCCCATCCACCCCGCCAGCGCCTCCACCTCCTCCGCCGTCAGCCGTAGGCCAAGCTTGGTGCGGCGCCAGACCACATCCGCGGCGGTGCGGGCGTATTCCTTCTGCATCAGCCAGCGGACCTCGGCTTCGGTCAGGGTGGCGCCGAAATCCTGGCCGAGGGCGGACGCGGTTCCGGCGGTGCCCAGCACTTGCCAGGCCTCGGTGCCATAGGCGCGGATCAGGCGGGCGGACCAGTAGTCGGTCAGGAAGGGATAGTCGACGCGCAGGCGGGCGGTCAGGGCGGGCACGCCGTCGTGGGGGAAGTTGCCGCCCGGAAGCGGGGCGCGGGCGGTCCAGTTGGGGGGAAGGTTGGGGAAATGGGGGGCGAGTTTGGCAAGGGCGGCCTCGGCCAGGCGGCGGTAGGTGGTGATCTTGCCGCCAAAGACGTTCAGCAGCGGCGGGCCGTTGGTATCGAGGGAAAGGACATAATCGCGGGTGGCGGCGGTGGCCGAGCTGGCGTGGTCGTTGTAAAGCGGGCGGACGCCGGAATAGGACCAGACGATATCCTCGCGCGTCACCGGCTGCGCGAAGTATTGCGAGACGAAGGTCAGCAGATAGTCCTTCTCGGCCTCGGTGCAGGTGGCGGACCCGGGCGGGCCTTCATGGTCCAGATCGGTGGTGCCGATCAGGGTGAAATCCTGTTCATAGGGGATGGCAAAGACGATGCGGCCATCGGTGCCCTGAAAGAAATAGCAACGGTCATGGGTGAACAGGCGGCGGGTGACGATATGGCTGCCGCGCACCAGCCGCACGCCCTCGGTGGACTGGATATGGGTGACGTTGCGGATCACATCCTCGACCCACGGCCCACCGGCATTGACCAAGGCGCGGGCACGGTGCTGGGTAGTGCCATCGGCGGACTCGAGGGTGATGTGCCACAGGTCGCCATCCCGCCGGGCATCGGTGACGCGGGTGCCGACCATGATCTGCGCGCCATGGGCCTGCGCTGCGCGGGCGTTCAGCACCACGAGGCGGGAATCCTCGACCCAGCAATCGGAATACTCAAAGGCGTGGCGGAACTTCGGCTGCAAGGCCGCCCCCGCTGGATCGCGGGCAAGGTCAAGCGTGCGGGTGGCGGGCAGGATCTTGCGGCCGCCCAGCGTGTCATAGACCAGCAGGCCCAGCCGGATCAGCCAGGCCGGGCGGCGACCGCGCATCCAGGGCATCAGCAGCGCCATCAGTTTCGACACCGGCGTATCGGTCTCGAACCGCATGGCCGGGTGATAGGGCAGCACAAAGCGCATCGGCCAACTGATATGCGGCATGGCAACCAGCAGGGTTTCACGTTCGGTCAGCGCCTCGTGCACCAGCCGGATCTTGAAATACTCCAGATAGCGCAAGCCACCGTGGAACAGCTTGGTCGAGGCGCTGGAGGTGCCCTGCGCCAGATCGCCCATTTCCGCCAGCGTGACCGACAGCCCGCGCCCCGCCGCATCGCGGGCAATGCCGCAGCCGTTGACGCCACCGCCGATGATGAAAAGGTCAACGGGGGGGGAATCGTGCGGTGGCATGGGAGTCTCCTGTTCTTGGCAAACATAGCGCGGTTCAGGCGGCCTGACATTCGTTATTTTGCGCTTTTTGCTGAAACGAATGGAAACGCGCAGGATGACTTTCGTTTTGTGCTGTGGCAGAAGGCAGAGACGCAGAGGAGGGATGCAGGTGGCACTGAGTTTACGGCAGGCGGAAATCCTGAAGATTGCCCGTGGCGAGGGGCGGGTGGCAGTGGAAGCTCTGGCCGACCGCCTGGGCGTGACGGTGCAAACCATCCGCCGCGACCTGACCGATCTGGCCGAGGCCGGGCATCTGGACCGGGTGCATGGCGGGGCGGTGATCCGGACCGGGGTTTCCAACATCGGCTACGCCGAACGGCGGCAGATGAACGATGATGCCAAGGCGGCGATCGGGCGGGCCTGCGCGCGGGCGATCCCGGACAACAGCTCGCTGATCCTGAACATCGGCACCACGACCGAGGCGGTGGCGCGGGCGCTGTTGCAGCACCGCCAGATTACCGTGGTGACCAACAACATGAATGTCGCCAACACTCTGGTTGCCAATGAAAGCTGCGAGATCATGCTGGCGGGCGGTGGCTTGCGGCGCAGCGATGGCGGTTTGGTGGGCGATCTGACGACGCAGTTCATCGAGCAGTTCAAGGTGGATTACGCGGTGATCGGCATTTCGGCGCTGGACCCGGATGGAGATCTGCTGGATTTCGATCTGGCCGAGGTGCGGGTGTCGAAGGCGATCCTGCGGCAGGCGCGGCGGGTATATCTGGTGGTGGACGGATCAAAGCTGGAACGCTCGGCCCCGGCGCGGCTGGCGTCGCTGGCGGACATTGACGCGGTGTTCACCGACAAGCCGTTGCCCGAGGCGTTGGCGCGCAAATGTGCCGAATGGGGCACGGCGGTGCATGTGGCGGAGTCTGGCGGGGCCGCTTCTCGGGCGTGACCGCCCTCGGCGCTGGTCAACGAGAAGCGCCCGCAAGGGAGCGTCGAGCGGCGTATCTGGTCCTTGATCTTTCGCGGTGTGGCAGGGATGGTGCGGCCAGACCGCGAAAGGCCCGCCCGATGTTCGACATCCTGTTTGTCATGCCGCCCGAACAACTGGCCGCCTTCATCGCGGGCGGGCTGGTGGTGAATTTCGCGCCTGGGGCGGATGCGATGTTTGCCACAGCTTGCGGCATTCAGGGCGGGCCGCGGGTCGGGGCGGCGGCGGGCTTTGGCGCCGGGGTTGGCGTGGTCTGGCATGTGACGCTGGCGGCCTTGGGTGTTTCGGCGCTGATCGCGCTTTATCCGCAGGCGCTGGACGCGGTGCGCTGGCTCGGCGCGGCTTACCTGCTGTATCTGGGCTGGAAGGCCTGGCAGGCCGGTGCTTCGGGTCAGGGGCGCGGCATGCCGACAGCGGCGCGGGCGTTCCGGCGCGGCGTGCTGACCAACATGCTGAACCCCAAGCCGGTGCTGTTCGTGCTGGCCTTTCTGCCGCAATTCGTCGAACCGCAGGTCGGGCCGGTCTGGCAGCAGATCGTGGCCTTGGGCAGCATCTTTGCCTTTACCGGCACGCTGGTGACCATGGGTTATGGTGCGTTGGCGGGCTATGTCGGGCAGGCGCTGGGGGCGCGAATGGAGATCGTGAACAAGGTGGCCTCGGTGATGTTCGTCGGGTTGGCGGCAAAGCTGGTTCTGGATGCAGGGGGAGAATGATGCAGATCACGCTACTTGATGGCGGCATGGGGCAGGAACTGCTGGCCCGCACCGGCGATGCGCCGACGCCGCTTTGGGCGACGCAGGTGATGCTGGATCACCCCGATGTGGTGCGCCAGATCCACGCCGACTATTTCGCCGCCGGGGCGACGGTGGCCACCACCAACACCTATGCCATTCACCACGACCGGCTGGAACGGTTTGGCGTCGATCACCTGTTTGGCGCCTTGCACGCCAAGGCGCTTGCACAGGCGCAAGAGGCGCGGGCGGCGCATGGGTCCGGGCGGATTGCCGGGTCGCTGGGGCCGCTGGTCGCCTCCTACCGTCCGGAAACCTGCCCGCCAGTGGCCGAGGCAGCGGTGAAATATGCCGAGATCGCCGCCCTGCTGGCTCCTGGGGTGGATTTCTTCCTGTGCGAGACCATGGCCTCGGTGCAGCAGGCCGAGGGCGCGCTGGCAGGGGCGCTGACGGCGGGCAAGCCGGTCTGGCTGTCGGTCACGGTTGATGATGCCGATGGCAGCCGCTTGCGCTCGGGCGAGGCGGTGGCGGATCTGGCGCCACTGGTGGCGCGATACAAGCCGGCGGCGGTGCTGGTAAACTGCTCGGTGCCCGAGGCGATGGCGGCAGCCTTGGCGCAGGTGGCGGGTTTCGGCGTGCCCTTCGGCGCCTATGCCAACGGCTTTACCCATATCAACGCCGCCTTCAAGGCCGATGCCCCGACGGTCGATGTGCTGGAGCATCGCCATGACCTGACACCCGCGAAATATGCCGATTTCGCCATGTTTTGGGTAGCGCAGGGGGCGACCATCGTCGGTGGCTGCTGCGAGGTGGGGCCTGCGCATATCGCCGCCCTTGCTGCTGCCTTGCGGGCGGCGGGGCACGAGATCGTTTAAGGTGAGCTATACCTACACCCCGCCCGATGTGCCGCTGGAAATCCTGTATCACGACGATCAGGTGCTGGTGGTCAGCAAGCCCGCGGGGCTTTTGTCGGTGCCGGGCAAGGGGGCAGACAAGGCCGATTGCCTGATCACCCGCTTGCAGGCGGTGTTTCCCGAGGTGCTGCTGGTGCACCGGCTGGATACCGATACCTCGGGCGTGATGGTGTTTGCCATGAACAAGGCGGCGCAGGGGGCGCTGGGCCAGCAGTTCGAAAAGCGGCAGACCAAGAAGGTCTATATTGCCCGGCTGGACGGGCTGCTGGAGCCGCGCGAGGGGCGGGTGGACCTGCCCTTGATCGTCGATTGGCCGAACCGGCCGCGGCAGCATGTGAACCATGACACCGGGCGCCCGGCGCAGACCGACTGGCGGGTGGTGAAATATGGCAAGGCGGAAACCCGGGTGCGGCTGATGCCGCTGACCGGGCGCAGCCACCAGTTGCGGGTGCATATGGCGGCCTTGGGGCATCCGATCCTGGGGGATGCGCTTTATGCCTCGGGGGCCGCCTGCGAGCATCCGCGGCTGATGCTGCACGCCGAATCCCTGCGGTTCCGCCACCCGGAAACCGGCAAAAGCCTGACCTTCACCGCCCCCTGCCCGTTCTGAGGCCTATTGCTTTCGCGCCAAGGCGAAGGCGGCCAGAAACGCGGCCAGCAGTGGCAGCCACCCAGCGCTTTTCAGCACCAGACTGGCGGCGGCGACCTGGGTTGACACTTGCGAGGTCAGTTGCGCCCGCGCCGCCTCGGCCTGCTGGCGCCGCCGCTTGGCGTTGACCCGGCTGATCGCATCGACCAGCAGGGCCAGAACGGCAAACAGCGCGGCGAAAGTCAGCGCGGCCATCGGCGCGCCGATCCGGGCGGCCAGAAAGCCGAAACCGCCCGCGGTCAGAAACCCAAGCGCCACGATCAGCAGCACCGCCGAGGCCAGCGAGGCGATGATGCGACCCATCAACGCCTCGCCGCTGCGGGCGGTCAGTTCGCGCAACAGGGCGGCAAATTGCGCTGCCATGGCTTAGCGCCTCGTCATCACGCCAACCAGAAAGCCAAGCCCGGCGGCAATGCCGATGGCCCCCAAAGGGTTGGCGACAACGGCATCGACCACGCTGATCTTGGCGTCATGGCCGGCCTTCTCCACCTGCTTGCGGGCGGCACCCACGCCTTCGGTCACGCCTTCGCTGGCGGTGGTGGTCAGCTTGGCCAGATCGGCACGCAGGGCGGCAACCTGTTCGCGCAGGTCGTCGGTAAATTCGGATTTCGCGATGCTCATGGGGTTCTCCTTCGGAAAAGCGGCACCGGTTTGCGGTGCCAACAAGTCGCATATGGGGTGCGGATCAGCGCAGACCAAAGAAGGCGAGGATCGCCATCACCACAACGACAAGGCCGACAAGGTAAATGATCTGGTTCATGGACAGCTCCTTGCCCCGGAGAATCGGCGTGGGGCGGCGCCACGCAAATGATGCGCCTTTTTGCCAAAAGCGGCACTGATCCGTGTCAGTATCCGGCAGGGATTTGGCGCGGTTACAGGTGCAGGCCTTCAGGAAGCGTGGCCGGCGGCAAGGGTTGGGAAAACGAAACCCTCAGTCGGCGCCCGGCTCCCAGCCGGAGATCGCCTTGACCTCCAGAAACTCCTCGATCCCCCAGGCGCCGCCCTCGCGGGCGCGGCCCGAGGCTTTCACGCCACCAAACGGCGCGCCGGCGCTGCGGGATTTGCCGTTCATCTCGACCATGCCGGACCGCAACTGCCGCGCAAGACGGTTGCGGCGGCTGCCATCGGCGGATTGCACATAGTTGGTCAACCCGTAGGGGGTGTTGTTGGCAATCGCCACCGCCTCGGCTTCGGTATCGAAGGGGATCATGCACAGCACCGGGCCAAAGATTTCCTCGGCCTCGATGGTCATGCCGGGGATGACATCGGCAAACACCGTGGGCCGCACGAAGAAGCCGCGGTTCAACCCATCGGGGCGGCCCGGACCACCGGCCACCAGCCGCGCACCCTCGTCGATACCCTTCTGGATAAAGCCCTGAATCTGGTCGTATTGCCGCTGGTTGACCACCGGGCCGATGTGGCGGCCAGCCTCGTGCGCCGAGGCGACCTTGATCGAACTGGCGACTTCCGCGGCGATTTCGACCGCGCGGGCATAGGCCGAGCGTTCCACCAGCATCCGGCTGGGGGCGTTGCAGCTTTGCCCCGAGTTGTTCATCATGTGCCGCACGCCGCGTTCGACCGCACGGTCATCGGCATCGGCAAAGATCAGGTTGGCACCCTTGCCGCCCAGCTCCAGTGCCACGCGTTTCAGGGTCTGCGCTGCGGCGACCGAGATGGCGCGACCAGCGCGGGTCGAGCCGGTAAAGCTGATCATCTCGACATCCGGATGCGCCGAAAGCTGGCTGCCCACCCCCGGCCCATCGCCGTTGACCAGGTTGAACACCCCCGCAGGCGCCCCGGCGTCATGCACGAATTCCGCAAACAGCAGCGACGACAGCGGCGCTTCTTCCGAGGGTTTCAGCACGCAGGTGCAGCCCGCCAGCAATGCCGGAATCACCTTCAGCGTCACCTGATTCATCGGCCAGTTCCACGGCGTGATCAGGCCAACCACGCCGATGGGTTCCAGCGCGATGCGGTCGTTCGGGGTGTTCGGTCCCAGCGGGCGCACCCATTCGATGTGGTTGAACGCGGTCAGGAAATTCTTCAGATGCCAAGGCAGGCAGGGCGCCTGACTGTCGCGCGCCATGTCGATCGGCGCGCCCATCTCCAGGCTGATGGCGGCGGCCATCTCTTCCTTGCGGGCCTCGTATTGCGCCAGAATCCGCTCGACCAGCGCCGCGCGCTCGGCAGGCGGGGTGGCGGCCCAGCCGGGAAAGGCGGCCTTGGCTGCGGCAACGGCGGCGTTGGTATCGGCCTCGCTGCCCAGCGAGATCACGGCGCAGGCTTCCTCGGTGGAAGGGTCGATCACGGTGCAATCGCGCGGGGCGGCGGGGGCTGTCCACTGGCCGTTGATATAGAAATTGCGGTGCTCAAGCATGTCAGCCCTCCAAGGTTGCGGCAAATTGGCACTGGCCGGGGCGTGGCGCAAGGGGGCTTTGCTAGATTTGATCAAATTATTGCGGCGCGGTTGGCTTTGCCAAGGCCGGTTTGGGCTGATATTGCCGGGGCAACAGGAGGGCGCCATGTTCGGGTTCTTGCAGCGCGGCCAAAGCATCACCCGGATCGCCTTTGATCCGCCGAAACCAGCGCCCGACCGGGCCGGGCTGGCGCTGGTGCTGATCGTGCGCAACGAGGCGCGCCATGCCGCCGAATGGGCGCGGTTTCACGCGCTTGCGGGGGTGTCGCGGTTCTATGTCTATGACAATGGCTGCACCGATGGCACCATCGAGGTGCTGCGCGCGGCGTTGGGCGAAGCGTTGGTGGTGATGCCCTGGAACCAGAAGCTGCGCGATGGCCGGGGGCACGAGATTCACAATCAGGTGCTGGCCTACGCCCATGCCACGCGCAATTTCGGCGGGCGGCACCGCTGGCTGAGCTATCTGGATGTCGATGAGTTTCTGGTGCCGAAACAGGCGGATAGCCTGCCGCAAGCCTTGGCGCATCTGGGGGGCTGCCGCTGCATCAGCCTGCCCTGGCACATGTTCGGCCGCGCGGGCCACATGCAGCCACCGGCGGGCGGGGTGCTGGAAAATTACACCCGCCGCAACCCCGACCCGATGAGCAACACCCGCGGCCTGCGCAATTTCAAGATGATCGTCGATCCCTGCCATGTGACGGCGATCAAGGTCCACGCCATTGAAACTGACGGGCAGACCGACACATGCAACGACCGCGGCGAAAGCTTCAGTTTGACGGCACGGGAAACGCGGGCCTTCTATTCCGCCGACCATATCCAGTTGAACCACTACTACACCCGCTCGGACGCCGAATTGCGCGCCAAGATCGCGCGGGGGCCGAACCTGACCACGCCGGACGCCGACCACCTGCGCCGGGTGCTGCGCAAGGTCGAGAACATCGAGGCGGGCGAGGTCGAGGACCGTGCGGCGCTGGATTATCTGGCGCGCGTGACCGGTGGCAGAACCGCCGGTTTTCCTGCCGGGACGCCGGTAACGGGATGAATTCCCTGCGGCAATGCTTATATGTCAAGCAGACCGCTTCTCATTGCAAAGGCCGATCATGTCTGTTCGCATCAACGATACTGCCCCCGACTTCACCGCCGAAAGCACCGCCGGGACCATCCGGCTGCACGACTGGATCGGTGACAGCTATGCCATCATCTTTTCGCACCCGAAGGATTTCACCCCGGTCTGCACCACCGAATTTGGTGCCGTGGCGCAGCTTGCCGGTGAATTCGCCAAGCGCAACACCAAGGTGATCGGCGTTTCGGTGGATTCGGTGGCCGAACACCTGAAATGGAAGCGCGACATCGAGGCCTTTGGCGGTGCCCCTGCCGATTTCCCGATCATCGACGACACCAGCCTGACTGTGGCCAAACTTTACGACATGCTGCCCGCCGACGCCTATCTGCCCGATGGCCGCACGCCCGCCCATTCGGCCACGGTGCGCACGGTGTTCATCATCGGGCCGGACAAGAAGATCAGGCTGACAATGGCCTACCCGATGTCGGTTGGCCGCAACTTTGCCGAGATTTTGCGGGCGCTGGATGCGGTGCGGGCCACTGATGGCGTGCCGATTGCCACCCCCGCCAACTGGGTGCCGGGGCAGGATGTGATCGTGGCACTGAGCCTGACCAACGAGCAAGCCACAGCGAAGTTCGGCAAGCTGGACATGCGTCTGCCCTATCTGCGGTTTGCCAAGGCGCCGAATTAACCGCGACGACAGCCACCGCAAGAACGGCGCAGAACCGGCAGGCTCTGCGCCGATGGTCTGGTGATACGGGTTTATTCTGCCGGAATCGCAATCGGGCGTTGGCTGCGCCGGGTTTGCCGCGCGGGTTTCAGATAGCGCGCATAGCCAAGATCCGACATGTCGATCTCGGTCCGGCGGTCCGACACCAGATCAGCCAGCGCCCGGCCGGAACCGGCCGACATCGTCCAGCCCAATGTGCCATGGCCGGTGTTCAGAAACAGGTTGGGCAGCGTGGTGCGACCGATGATCGGCGTGCCATCGGGGGTCATCGGACGGTGGCCGCACCAGAATTGCGCCTGGCTTTGGTCGCCCGCGCCACCGAACAGGTCTTCGACCGAATGTTGCAACGTCTCGCGCCGGCGGGGCGACAGCGAGGCGTCAAAACCCGCAAGTTCAGCCATGCCGCCCACACGGATGCGGTCGCCCAGACGGGTGATGGCGATCTTGTGGGTTTCATCCATCACGGTCGAGACCGGGGCCCGGCTTTCATCAAGGATCGGCACGGTGATCGAGTAACCCTTCAGCGGATAGACCGGCAGGCGCAGGCCCAGTGGTGCCACCAGCGCCGGTGAATGGCTGCCCAGCGCCACCACGAAACTGTCGGCGGTGATGCGACCCAGACTGGTGCGGACAGCGGCGATGCGGCCTCCCTCGGCCTCCAGCCCGTCGATCGACACGCCATAGCGGAAGGTCACGCCGGCGGCCTCGGCCATGCTGGCCAGCGCGGAGGTGAACTTGAAGCAATCGCCGGTTTCGTCGCCGGGCAGGCGCAGGCCACCGGCAATCTTGTGGCGGGCATTGGCAAGGCCGGGTTCGGCGGCCACGCAGGCAGCGGCGTCCAGCACTTCGAACGGCACGCCGTCGGCGCGCAGCACGTCGATATCCTTGCCCGCGGCATCGACCTGTTTCTGGGTGCGGAACACTTGCAGCGTGCCCTGCGTGCGTTCGTCATAGCGGATGCCGGTTTCAGCCCGCAACTCGATCAGGCAGTCGCGCGAATACTCGGCCAGACGAACCATGCGGCTTTTGTTGATCGCATAGGCCTGCGCGGTGCAGTTGGCCAGCATTTGCGCCATCCAGCGAACCTTGGCCGGATCAGGGCGCGGTTGGATGATCAGGGGCGCGTGCCGCATGAACATCCACTTGAACGCCTTCATCGGGATGCCCGGCGCCGCCCAGGGCGCGGCATAGCCGGGCGAGATCTCGCCAGCATTGGCGAAGCTGGTTTCCAGTGCCGGTCCGGTCTGACGGTCGATCACCGTGACCTCGTGCCCTGCCTTGGCCAGATACCAGGCCGAGGTCACACCGATCACACCGGCTCCGAGAATCACGATCCGCATGGCAACCTCTTCTATTCGCGTTCGCAGAAGAATGGCCGAAATGACGCGGGATTTCTTGGGGATTTCGGGCTAAAAACAGTCATTATATCGAAGAAGATTCGATAAAATGTGCAAATCATAGTGGAAATCTTCGACATAAAGTGAAATGGCCGCAGATCACACCAGGGTAATCGGGGGCTGATCCGATAGGAAAAGGCCCCGGCGTTTCCACCGGGGCCTTTTTGCCGTTGCTACCGGAAGCTTACGCCTCTTCGGTCTTGGCCTCGGTGATCTCGGCCCCGGTTTCCTGATCGACCATCTTCATGCCAAGGCGCACCTTGCCGCGGTCGTCAAAGCCCAGCAGCTTCACTTTCACTTCCTGGCCTTCCTTCAGGTATTCGTTCGGGTGCTGCAGCCGCTTGGAGGCGATCTGCGACACATGAACCAACCCGTCACGCTTGCCGAAGAAGTTCACGAAAGCGCCGAAATCGACCAGTTTCACCACGCGGCCGGTGTAGATCTGCCCGATTTCCGGCTCGGCCACGATCGACCAGATCAGGTCGTAGGCCTTCTTGATGGCTTCCGCCGAGGAGGACGCGATCTTGATCACGCCGTCGTCGTTGATATCGACCTTGGCACCCGAAAGTTCCACGATCTCGCGGATCACCTTGCCGCCCGAACCGATCACTTCGCGGATCTTGTCGGTGGGGATGGTCAGCGTTTCGATCTTCGGCGCATAGGCGCTGAAGGCTTGCGGCCCGGTCAGTGCCTTGGACATTTCGCCCAGGATGTGCAGACGGCCGTCCTTGGCCTGCGCCAAAGCCTGCTCCATGATCGCGGGCGTGATGCCGGCAATCTTGATGTCCATCTGCAGCGAGGTGATGCCGTTCTCGGTGCCGGCCACCTTGAAATCCATGTCTCCGAGGTGATCCTCGTCGCCAAGAATGTCGGTCAGCACGGCAAAGCGGCCGTCGTCTTCCAGGATCAGACCCATGGCCACACCGGCCACCGGGGCTTTCAGCGGCACGCCCGCATCCATCATCGACAGCGAGCCGCCGCAGACCGACGCCATCGACGAAGAGCCGTTGGATTCGGTGATCTCCGACACGACGCGGATGGTATAGGGGAACTCGGTCGCCGGCGGCAGAACCGCTTGCAGCGCCCGCCAGGCCAGCTTGCCATGGCCAATCTCGCGCCGACCGGGCGGGCCAAAGCGGCCCACTTCGCCAACCGAATAGGGCGGGAAGTTGTAGTGCAGCAGGAAGTTCGACCGGCTGTTGCCGTGCAGCGCGTCGATGATCTGCTCATCCTCGCCGGTGCCCAGCGTGGTGATCACCAGGCCTTGGGTTTCACCGCGGGTGAACAGCGCCGAACCATGGGTGCGCGGCAGGATGCCGGTTTCCGAGGTGATCGGCCGCACCGTCTTGTTGTCGCGCCCGTCGATGCGTGCACCACCGTTGATGATGTCGCCACGCAGGATCGAGCTTTCCAGCTTCTTGATCGCAGAACCAAGGTTCTCGTCGGCCTTCTGCTCGTCGGTCAGCGCCGCCTTGATCGCCGCCGAGGCAGCGTCGATGGCGTTGGTGCGGTCCTGCTTGTCGCGGATGGCGAAAGCGGCACGCATCTGGGTTTCGCCCGCAGCTTTCACCGCGGCATACAGCGCCGAATAGTCCGGCGGCGCAAAGTCGAAGGGTTCCTTGGCGCAGTCTTCAGCGAAGTCGAGGATCAGGTCGATCACCGGCTGCATCGCTTCATGGCCGAATTTCACGGCGCCCAGCATCTCGTCTTCCGACAGCTCGTAAGCTTCGGATTCGACCATCATCACCGCGTCCTTGGTGCCGGCGATGACCAGATCCAGCCGCTGCTCGGGGTTTTCGCGCAGCTTCTGCATGTCTTCGACATCGGGGTTCAGCACATAGGCGCCTTTGGAGAAACCGACGCGGGCAGCCCCGATCGGCCCCATGAACGGCACGCCGGAAATGGTCAGCGCGGCAGAGGCCGCGATCATCGCCAGGATGTCGGGCTCGTTCACCAGGTCATGCGACAGCACGGTGACGATCAGCAGCACTTCGTTCTTGAAGCCATCGACGAACAGCGGCCGGATCGGACGGTCGATCAGCCGCGAGGTCAGGGTTTCCTTTTCCGACGGGCGGGCTTCACGCTTGAAAAAGCCGCCGGGCACTTTGCCGGCCGCGTAGTAGCGTTCCTGGTAATGCACGGTCAGCGGGAAGAAATCCTGCCCCGGTTTCGCCGTCTTGGCGAAGGTCACGTTGGCCATGACGCTGGTTTCGCCCAGAGTGGCGATCACCGAGCCGTCGGCCTGACGGGCAACCTTGCCCGTTTCGAGGGTCAGCGTCTCGCCGCCCCATTGGATCGATTTCCGTGTAACGTTGAACATTCTCTATCCTATACTGGTCGGGGGACCCTCCGCCCGGCCTTGTGGTCATACGGGCGTCCTGCCCGTGGTTCCTGGTGTGACACCCCGCCCCGGAACCCGAGGGAAGGGCCTTGTGAAAAACGCGCCCCGAGGGGCGCGCTTTCTTGGTTCAGCGACGCAGACCCAGACGCGCGATCAGCGCGGTATAGCGGGCCTCGTCCTTGCCTTTCAGATAGTCCAGCAGCTTGCGGCGCTGGGCGACCATCATCAACAGGCCGCGCCGGGAATGGTTGTCCTTGCGGTGCATCTTGAAATGTTCGGTCAGCGTGGCAATGCGCGACGACAGGATGGCAACCTGAACTTCGGGCGACCCGGTGTCGCCTTCCTTGGTTGCGTATTCCGTGATCAGCCGGGCTTTTTCTTCGACAGTGATCGACATCGGGATCTCCTTGAGGTGCGTGTGACGGCGCAGGCCGGGATGTCGTCCAGCGAGGCCCTTGAGGTATCCACCCTGCGGCGGATGCGCGCGTATAGGGGAATTTGGCGCAAAAGAAAAGGCATTTCGCCCCGGATCGGTGGTGCAGGGTGCCAGCCCGCGGTTTTTGGATCGCGCACCGACAGGGGCCGGGCCACCTGTGAGCCGCACAATTGTGGTTTGTTTAACCCTGTATAACGATTCTTCTTTTGCGTGTGTTGCACCCACTGGTTTTTCGCCTCGGCTTGTGGCATGTTGTTTCTTGTATTTCCTCGTAAACCCAAAAGGTTAACGGAGAATTGGTTAACGCTGGGCAGGGGTGCTGGCGTCGGTTCGGAGGGTTGTGTGGTGTTTGGGATGCTTGGATTGGTCGGTGCGCTTTTCGCGGGTGCCATCGCGGATGCCTTCATGAGCAGCAAAGGCTCTGATGAAAGTGACGCCGAGTCTGATGATGCCGCAGCGGATTCGGCGGAAAGCGCCGACACTTCGACAGGCATGATGAACTGGGTTGAAACGGCGTCGGCTCATGGCGAAAGCCCCGATCCCGTTTCTGACGATCAGGAACTGAACGGCGGCGACGGCAACGACATCCTGACCGGCGATGCGGGCGATGATACCGTCTCGGGCGGGGCGGGCAACGACCAGCTTGGCGGGCGCGACGGCGATGACAGCATCCTGGGCGGTTCGGGCAGGGATGAGGTTCACGCCGGCGAGGGCAGGGACTTCGTGCGAGGTGGCACGGGTGCCGATGATTTGCAGGGCGAGGCCGGCAATGACCGGCTGCTGGGTGGTTTTGGTGCCGATTCGCTTTCTGGCCATGACGGAAACGACCGGTTGGCGGGCAATGCCGGGGCTGACACGCTGTCGGGCGGCTCGGGCAATGACAGGCTGGATGGCGGGGGCGGCGACGACTGGCTGACGGCGGGTTTTGACGACGACGTGCTGGCCGGCGGTCAGGGCAGCGATACGCTGGATGGCGATTTTGGCAATGACACGCTGTTGGGCTATGTGGCCGGGCAGGTGGATGCCAACGTCGATTACCTGAACGGCGGCGAAGGCAATGATCAGCTGATCGTCGGCAATGGTGATGTTGCCACTGGCGGTCAGGGGAATGACGAGTTCCGTCTGGGCGACTGGCTTGATCAGGGCGACGCGGCGCAGATCCAGGATTACAACGCCGCCGAGGATGACCTTGTGGTGGTCTATGACGCTGCAGCGCATCCCGATCCGCAGATTACCCTGCAACAGCTGGAAGGTTCGGACGATGTGACCCTGCTGCTGGATGGCTTGCCGCTGGCGGTGGTGCAAGGCGGTGCCGGGCTGACGGCGGCCGAGATTCAGTTGCTGGCAGCCTGAGCCTGGACCCAAAGCTGCGGCTGGCAGTCGTAACCGATATACAGCGGATGCTTGGGGTGGCCCGCCTGGCTGAGGCCAAGGTGGTGCAGCGGCTGTCCAATGGCGCGCAACAGCGCCTCGACCGCGGCACCCCTGCCCAGATGCGCGCCATGGGTGCCCCAGGCGCAGATGATGCTGTCGGCCCAGACTGCACTTTCGCAAATCGCCGCGTCATTGCCGGGGCCAACCGGATCGGCCTGCGCCCGCATCACCTTGGGGTCGGTGGCGCGAAAGGCGAAGATGTTGGTCACCCGAAACGCCCCGAACCCCAGCGCCCGCGCCCGCCGCTCGCAGCGTTCCACTGTCGGGTCGTTCTGCACTTCGGTCGCGGTCGAGGGGTTCAGCATCACGAACAGCACCCTCGGCCCCGCCGGGTTCCACACCCTTGTCAGCAGATAGCGGTAGGCCTCGCAGGGCGAATACACCGCGACGCTGGCGGCATCGGCCTTCTGGTGGCTGCGGGTGATCATGCCTTGGGCCTTGCAGGTTGAAAGGGAGGAGCCTCCGGCGGGGATATTTAAGCAAAGGAGAATGGGCAAGGCAGGGTTTCTTCTCTACGCAAATATCCCCGCCGGAGGCATCCGCCGCATGGTCCCGGATCAGCGGTTGAACACCCGGGTGGGATGCAATTCACCCGCCTTGTAAGTGCCGACGGCCACCGCCTGCCCCTGATAGCTGGCCCAGGCCTCGTCGCCATATCCGGCGTCGGACGCCATCACCATGCCGGGATTGCCGTTGCGCAGCCGGGCGGCACCTTCGGCGGTGGCGGGCAGTTCGGGCAGGTCGGCAAGGCCGATTTCCAGCGGCAGAAGCCAGGCGTCCAGCGCCTCGGTCTTTGCCAATTCGTCCAGCGTTGTCAAACTGATACCCTGTTCGGCATCGAATGGGCCGGACCAGGTGCGGCGCAGATGCTCCACATGGCCAAGGCAGCCCAGCGCGGCGCCCAGATCGCGGGCGATGGCACGCACGTAACCGCCCTTGCCGCAGACCATTTCCAGATCGACATGGTCGGCATCGGGACGGCCGGTCATCTCCAGGCTTTCCACCCACAGGGCGCGCGCGGCGATATCAAACTCCTCGCCATCGCGGGCCAGCGCATAGGCGCGTTCGCCGTCGATCTTCACCGCCGAAAA
Source organism: Rhodobacter ferrooxidans (assembly GCF_000176015.1). GTDB lineage: Bacteria > Pseudomonadota > Alphaproteobacteria > Rhodobacterales > Rhodobacteraceae > Pseudorhodobacter_B > Pseudorhodobacter_B ferrooxidans. The sequence continues at coordinate 186,482 of NZ_ACYY01000002.1, forward strand.
CTGCGGCGGGATCTGCATGATCTCGCCGCGAAACTGCGCCAGCGCCGCAATGATCTGCGCATCGGTCGGGCGCAGCGCCGAGGTGGCGATCACCTCGCCCTCGGCGTCATCGGTGTTGGTGGCCGCCCCCAGCGTCACCCGGAAACGGTAGCATTTCAGCGCGTCGGTGATGTAGGGCACGGTCTTGGTGGCCTCGCCCAAAGCCACCGCCAGCACGCCGGTCGCCGCCGGATCAAGGGTGCCCGCATGCCCGGCCTTGGCGGCGTTGAAGGCCCATTTCACCTTGTTGACCACCGTGGTCGAGCCGATGCCTGCGGGTTTATCGACCACCAGCCAACCCGAAATTGCCCGTCCCTTGGGTTTGCGCGCCATGATCTGCCTTCCGTTGCGAAGCCCGGGTGCTAGCGAAGCCGCGGGGTGCCGTCAACCGGCGGGCACCACGGTGCCGACAATCGGCCCCATCGGCAGGCCCCCGTCATGCCTGCCCAATTCCGGCGCATAAAGCCGCGAGATGTTGCCGTCGAAGTAAAGCGCGTTGGGCAGGTTCAGCCCGTCGCGGAACAGCCGGGCGAATTCGTGGAAGGTCACCGGCTGGTTCGAGATTGCAAACACCGCCGTGGCACCATCGGCACTGACGCCCACGCCGTTGCGAATATAGCGCGAATCCGAATCCGGCAGGAACCGCGGGTGCAGCGCGCCGTCGATCACCAGCATCGGGCCGGATTGGCTGGCCTCGCGGCAGGCGGGCGGGTTTTTGGCAAAGTGGCGCGATTCGATCACCGCAAAATGCTCGGTGATGCACAGCACGCCATTGGGGCGCATGCCGAAATTGCCCGGCCCGGCGGCGGTGATCAGCCGACCGCGCTGCGTGCCCTCCTCGATCAGCAGGCCCACCGGGCTGCGATCCGAGTGATACATCCCGGCGTTCATCGCAAAGCCCAACTGCTGACCGGAGGCCGCAAGGGAGTCGTTCACCTTCAGAAAGCTGCCATAGATCGCACCATCGGCTGCGGTGTGGAACAGCCGCAGGTCCGCGCCCGCCTGCACCTCGCAAACCGTGTAGCTGGCACCATCCTGCTCCATGTCGCGGCAGGCCGCCTGCGCCACAGCCGGGGCCAGCGCCAGAGCGGCGGCCAGAAGGGCGCTACGCCAGCGGGTCATCCGCGTCCGGCTTTGCGGCAATGTCGCGCTGCACCACTTCGTTGGCAAACAGGCGGCGGGTTTCCTCGATCCGGTCAAAGGTCTCGTCGGGCAGGAACCGCAGATCGGGGGTGTGTTTCAGCGTCATCTGCTGACCGATGCGGTGGCGCAGGTCGTATTTGTTGCGCTTCAACGCGGCAATGGCCGCGGCCACATCTCCGCCACCCAGCGGCATCACATAGGCGGTGGCGATCTTCAGATCATTCGACAGCCGCACTTCGCCGACGGTGATCGACATGCGGTTCAGTTCGGGGTCGTGAATCTCGCCGCGGTTCAGCAGATCGGAAAGCGTGCGGCGGATCAGTTCGCCGACGCGAAGCTGCCGTTGAGACGGGCCGGAGGAGGAGCGGTTCTGTGCCATGCGCCCGTTTAGGCGTTTTTGCCGCCCCCCGCAACGGCAGGCTTTGCAGCATGCGCAGGAAGCGGCTAAAGCGGGGGAAACACGCAAAGGGGCGCGGGATGGACAATTTGCCGGGGATCGTGGTGGCCGGGGCGTCGGGCCGGATGGGGCAGATGCTGGTGCGCACGGTGCTGAGTTCGGGCAAGGCGCGGCTGGTTGGTTGTCTTGAACGGCCGGGGCATGGCTGGATTGGCCGGGATATCGGTGAGTGTCTGGGCGGGGCGGCGGTGGGGGTCTTGGTGACCGATGATCCGCTGGCGGCCTTGGCCAAGGCGCAGGCCTTGCTGGATTTCACCGCCCCGGCGGCGACGGTGGCTTTTTCTGGGCTGTGCGCGCAGGCCCGCGCCGTGCATGTAATCGGCACCACCGGGTTGGAGGCGGGCGATATCGCGGCGATCAACCGGGCGGCGCATCATGCGGTGATCGTGCGGGCGGGGAACATGTCCCTCGGCGTGAACCTGCTGGTGCGGCTGACGCAGAAGGTGGCGCAGGCGCTGGATGCCGATTGGGATATCGAGGTGGTCGAGGCGCATCACCGCCGCAAGGTCGATGCGCCCTCGGGCACCGCGCTGATGCTGGGGCAGGCGGCGGCGGACGGGCGCGGGGTGGATCTGGACGCGGTGCGCGATGCGGGGCGCGACGGCATCACCGGGGCGCGGCGGCGCGGCGACATCGGTTTTGCATCGATTCGCGGCGGCGATATCGTGGGCGAGCATGAGGTGATCTTTGCCGCCGATGGCGAGCGCATCGCGCTGCGGCATGTGGCGACCGACCGGGCGATCTTTGCCCGCGGCGCGCTGAAGGCGGCGCTGTGGGGGCAGGGGCAGAAGCCCGGCGCCTATGACATGATGGATGTGTTGGGGCTGTAGCGCGCGCTCATCGGCCCTGTCAGGCCTCTTCGCTGACGATGCGCGACCGTGAGGGAACAAAGAGGGACCGGTCAGAAGTCGATGGCGATGCCCTTCTTCTCCCAATCGCCATAGCGCACCGGTTCCGGGCCGTTGCGGCCACCAAGCTCGGGGGGCAGGGCAGTTTGTGCCTTCTTGCGGCGTTCCTCGGCCTCGGCCAGGGCGCGTTGGGCGGCGGGGGGCAGATCGGCGGCGTCAGACATGGCGGCTTCCTTGTGGCTTCACCCGGCATGATATACCGGGCTTGGGGCAAGGAACAGGGCGGGGTGCGAGGGATGGCGGGCGACAAGCAAAGCGGCGGTCTGGCGGCGCGGGCGGCGGCACTGGCGCTGCTGGAGGCAGTGCTGGAGCAGGGCGCGATGCTGGGGCAGGTGCTGGCCGACCCCGCCGGGCCGCTGACCGGGCTTTCGCCCAGCGACCGGGCGCGGGCGCAGCGGCTGGCTTTGGCGGTTCTTCGGCATATCGAACCCGCCGACCGGGTGCTGAAGCCGCATCTGCGCAAGGAGCCGCCCGAAGCGGTGCGGATTGCGCTGCGGCTGGCGGTGGTCGAACTGGCGGTGGAGCACGCGGCGGCGCATGGGGTGGTGAATGCCGCGGTCAGCCTGATGCGGCTGGGCAAGCGCACCACCCATATGGCCGGGCTGGTGAATGCGGTGCTGCGCAAGGTGGCCGAGGTGCCCGAGCCGTTTGCCGGTCTGCCGCCGCAGCGCCTGCCGTTCTGGCTGCGCAAGCCCTTGGTCGATACCTATGGCCGCGAGCAGGTGGCGGCGATGGAGGCGGTGCAGGCTTTGGCACCGCCGATCGACATATCGGTGAAGCCGGGGGCCGAAGTGGCCATTCCGGGGGCCGAAGCCTTGCCGACCGGCAGCCTGCGTTTGCCGCCGCAAGTGCAGGTATCGAACCTGCCGGGCTTTGCCGAAGGCCAATGGTGGGTGCAGGACGCGGCGGCGGCGCTGGCGGTGGGGCTGCTGGCACCACGCCCGGGCGAGCGGGTGCTGGACCTGTGCGCGGCCCCCGGTGGCAAGACCCTGCAACTGGCCGCGGCGGGGGCTCAGGTGCTGGCGCTGGACATCTCGGCCCCGCGGTTGGTGCGGTTGCGCGACAACCTGGCCCGCTGCGGGTTGGCTGCAGAAGTGGTGGCGGCGGATGCGCTGGTCTGGCAACCCGCGGCGGCGTTTGACGCCATCCTGCTGGATGCGCCCTGTTCGGCCACCGGCACCATACGGCGGCATCCTGACCTGCCCTTTGTCAAGGACGGCTCCGACCTGCCGCAGGTGCTGGCCCTGCAGGCGGCGCTGATCGACCGGGCGCTGGGCTGGCTGAAGCCCGGCGGGCGGCTGGTGTTCTGCACCTGCTCGTTGCTGCCGGATGAAGGCGAGGCGCAACTGGCGGGCGCGCTGGCGCGGCATCCGGGGCTGGTGGTAGAGCGGCCTGATCTGCCGGGGGTGGAGCCTGCATGGATCACCGAAACGGGTGGTTTGCGGCTGCGGCCCGACTATTGGGCAGAGCGTGGCGGCATGGACGGGTTCTTCATGGCGCGGCTGCGGCTTCCCGCGTGAGCGCGGACGCACAGGAATATTCCATCCGACGAAAGCGGCGGTGACAGGCGCGGGGCTTGGCGTTATGCTGGCCAAAGCGACCCGGAAGCGGGCGACGAGCAGCAGTTTGGCAGATAAGGCAGGCAGCGTGATCCGGGACATGCGGTTTTCGGCATGGGGGACGCAGGCGATGAATCGTCTGCACGCCCGGCGTGCGGCCTATGCCCAGCCCGCCACTGGCTTTGTCTATCAGCCCGAACCGCGCAGCATCGGCCTGTTCGCCCGTGGCAAGCAGTTGATTGCCGGGAATTTTCTGTTCGGCGGCCAGTTGATCGAGGCGCCGGGGCTGCGGCTGTGGGATCTGACGATGCCCGGTGCCGATTTTACCGCCGAGGTGCAGGGTTTCGGCTGGCTGGACGATCTGGCGGCGGTGGGCGACGGGGCGGCGCGCACCCGGGCGCAAGACTGGACCTGGGACTGGATCGCCCGCTACGGCAAGGGCCGGGGTCCGGGCTGGACGCCGGATCTGACCGGGCGGCGGCTGATCCGCTGGATCAACCACGCGCTGCTGTTGCTTAGCGGCAAGGGGCGCGAGCCGTCGTTGGCGTTTTACCACTCGCTGTCGCATCAGACCCTGTTCCTGTCGCGGCGCTGGCAGGCGGCCTCGCCCGGTCTGCCGCGGATCGAGGCGCTGACCGGGTTGATCTACGCCGGACTGGCGCTGACCGGGATGGAGGCGCATGTCGGCCCGGCAGCGGCGGCGCTGGCCCGCGATTGCGACGCCGAGGTGGATGCCGAGGGCGGTATTCCCACCCGCAACCCCGAGGAACTGCTGGAGGTTTTTACCCTGCTGACCTGGGCCGCACAGGCGTTGACCGAGGCCGGGCAGCAGGTGTTGCCGGCGCATCTGGCGGCGATGGCGCGGATTGCCCCGACCTTGCGCGCCTTGCGCCATGCCGATGGCGGGCTGGCGCGGTTTCATGGTGGTGGTCGCGGGATGGAGGGGCGGTTGGATCAGGCTTTGGCCAACGCCCCAGGGCGGACCATGCGGCAGGACGGTTTGGCCATGGGCTTTGCCCGGCTGGCGGGCGGGCGCAGCACGGTGATTGTGGATGCAGCCCCACCTCCGGGCGGACGGGCGGGGGCGCAGGCCCATGCCTCGACCCTGGCGTTCGAGCTGACCTCGGGGCGCCGCCCGTTGGTGGTTTCCTGCGGGGCCGGTGCGCCGTTCGGGGCGGATTGGCAACGCGCCAGCCGCGCCACGGCCTCACATTCCACACTGGCGGTGGAGGGCTATTCCTCGTCGCGGCTGGGGGCGTGGAAAGCCGAGGCGCTGGCCGACCGGGCGGGCGTGGTGATCCTGCGGCACGAGGCCGGGCCGGAGGGCAGTCTGCTGGAGGCCGAGCAGGATGGCTGGGTCGCCACCCACGGCCTTTGGCACCGGCGAGAACTGGCGCTGGACCCTGCCGGGCGGCGGCTGGTGGGGGCGGATGCGCTGTTTGCCGACACCCCGGCCGAGCAGAAGCGGTTCGATCTGGCGGCAAAGCTGAAAGGCGTGGGCTATGCCCTGCGGTTCCATTTGCACCCAGATGCCGATGCCGTGCTGGACATGGGCGGCGCTGCGGTGTCGATGGCGCTGAAATCTGGCGAAATCTGGGTGTTCCGCCATGACGGGCAGGCGAAACTGACGCTGGAGCCCTCGGTTTACCTGCAAAAGGGCCGTCTGAAGCCGCGTGCGACAAAACAGATTGTCCTGGCGGGCTCGTTGCAGGATTTTCAGGTGCGGATCGGCTGGACCTTGGCGAAGGCACAGGATACGCCACTGGCAATCCGCGATCTTGACCGGGATGACACCTCGTCCCGCCCCTGAATATTTAGGAGGGACTGCCGAATGACCCACCCCATACATACCAATCTGGTGCCGGTTGGCCGCGCACTTCTGTCGGTGTCCGACAAGTCGGGGCTGCTGGATCTGGCGCGGGCGCTGGCGGCAAGCGGGGTCGAGCTGATCTCGACCGGCGGCACGGCGCAAACCCTGCGCACCGCCGGGCTGAAGGTGCGCGATGTGGCCGAAGTCACCGGTTTCCCCGAGATGATGGATGGGCGGGTGAAAACCCTGCATCCGATGGTGCATGGCGGTTTGCTGGCGCTGCGCGATGATGACGAGCATCTGCTGGCGATGGCCGCACACGGGATCGAGCCGATTGATCTGCTGGTGGTCAACCTTTACCCGTTCGAAGCGACGGTGGCGCGTGGCGGCAGTTATGCCGATTGCATCGAGAATATCGACATCGGCGGCCCGGCGATGATCCGGGCGGCGGCGAAGAACCACCGTTTCGTCAACGTCGTCACCGATCCGCAGGATTATGCGGCGCTGTTGGCCGAACTGGCGCAGAACGATGGCGCCACCTCGCTGGCGTTCCGCCAGAAGCTGGCGCTGACTGCCTATGCCCGCACCGCGGCCTATGATGCGGCGGTTTCGACCTGGATGGCCGGGGCGTTGAACGAACCGGCACCGCGCCGCCGCGCCTTTGCCGGCAAGCTGGCGCAGACCCTGCGCTATGGCGAAAACCCGCATCAGGCGGCGGCGTTCTATCTGGATGGTTCCAACCGCCCCGGCGTGGCCACCGCCAAGCAATGGCAGGGCAAGGAGCTTTCCTACAACAACATCAACGACACCGATGCGGCCTTCGAACTGGTGGCCGAGTTCGACCCGGCGCAGGGCCCGGCCTGTGCCGTCATCAAGCACGCCAACCCCTGCGGTGTGGCGCGCGGGGCGACGCTGGCCGAGGCTTACAGCCGAGCCTATGACTGCGACCGCACCTCGGCGTTTGGTGGCATCGTGGCGTTGAACATGCCGCTGGATGGCGCCACGGCGGAAAAGATTGCCGAGATATTCACCGAAGTGGTGATCGCCCCCGGTGCCGATGCCGATGCCATGGCGATCTTTGCCAAAAAGAAGAACCTGCGGCTGCTGACCACGGCGGGTCTGCCCGATCCGCGGGCGGGCGGGTTGACCTTCCGGCAGGTGGCGGGCGGCTTTCTGGTGCAGGACCGTGACAACGGCCATATCTCTGCTGCCGACCTGAAGGTGGTGACCAAACGCGCGCCGACGCCTGCCGAGATTGCCGACCTGCTGTTTGCCTGGAACGTCGCCAAGCATGTAAAATCCAACGCCATCGTCTATGTGAAGGATGGCGCCACGGTCGGCGTCGGTGCCGGGCAGATGAGCCGGGTCGATAGCACCCGCATCGCCGCGCGCAAATCCGAAGACATGGCCGAGGCTTTGGGGCTGGCAAAACCGCTGACCTTTGGCGCGGTGGTGGCTTCGGACGCGTTCTTCCCGTTTGCCGATGGCTTGCTGGCGGCGGCGGCGGCGGGTGCCACGGCGATCATCCAGCCGGGTGGGTCGATGCGCGACGACGAGGTGATTGCCGCAGCGGATGCGGCCGGTCTGGCCATGGTGTTCACCGGCCAGCGGCATTTCCGGCACTGACATGCGGCGGGTGGCCCTCATCGCGCTGCTGACGTTTCTGCTGGATCAGGCCAGCAAGATCGCCGTGGTCTGGGGCCTGAACCTGGCCGAACGCGGCGAGATTGACGTGGTGCCGCCTTACCTTTCGTTTCACATGGCCTGGAACCGCGGTGTGAACTTCGGCCTTGGCTCCAGCACCGGCGATCTGATGCGCTGGGTGCTGGTGGCGCTGGCGCTTGGCATCTCGGCCTGGGTCTGGCGCTGGATCGCGCGCGAGGGGCATGGGCCGTGGGCGCGGGCCTCGGCGGGGCTCTTGATCGGTGGCGCGCTGGGCAATGTGGTCGATCGGCTGGCCTATGGCGCGGTGGCGGATTTTCTGAACATGTCCTGCTGTGGCATTGAAAACCCTTATGCTTTCAACGTGGCCGACATCGCGATTTTCCTTGGCGCGGTGGGGCTGGTGCTGTTCACCGCAGAGTCGCCAAAGCCGCGGTCGGGGCGGCGAAAGACCCCGTGACGGCGCGCAAGCTTTGCGCTAAAGACTAGGCATTGGTTCGGGAGACGAAGTATGCGGGCAGCAAGAGGGGCCTTGTTGATCACGGCGGCAGCGCTTTTCGTGCTGGCGGGTTGCAGCAAGAAAGAGCCATTGCTGATGAACCTGCGCTCCACCGGCAACGGACCGGACGAGTTCTCGATTCTGCCGCCCAAGCCGTTGGAAATGCCCGAAGACCTTGCCGCCTTGCCAACACCGGAGGTGGGCGGCGTGTCGCGCACCGACCCAAATCCCTTCGACGACGCCATTGTGGCACTGGGCGGCAATCCGCAGGTGTCGCGCGGGGTTCCGGCCTCGGATGGGGCGTTGGTCAACCACGCCCGCCGCAACGGTGTCGAGGCCGGGATTCGGCAGACGCTGGCCGCCGAAGACCTGGAATGGCGCCGCAGCCATGACGGCCGCCTGCTGGAACGGTTGTTCAATGTGACGGTGTATTTCCGCGCCTACGAAAAGATGTCGCTGGATCAGCATGCCGAACTGGCGCGCTGGCGTCGGGCAGGCGTGGGCAACCCCTCGGCCCCGCCCGAGGCGACAAGGTAAGCCTTCGTTCACTTAAGCGTCACCCGGCTTGACCCCGGCAGCCCTGTGGGTAGCTATGGGATGTGACGCCAGCGGAGTGACAGATGTTTCCGAATGAATTGCGCGGCCTGTGCCTTGGTGCTGCTTTATCCCTTGGGTTTTCGCTTGCAGCGCAGGCAGATACCGTCACCGACTTCACCCTGAAGAACGGCATGCAGGTGGTGGTGATCGAGGATCACCGCGCCCCGGTGGTGGTGCATATGGTGTGGTATCGCGTGGGGGCGGCGGATGAACCGGCCGGCCATTCCGGCATCGCGCATTTCTTTGAACACCTGATGTTCAAGGGCACCGACGATGTGAAGCCGGGCGAGTTTTCCGCCATCATCGAGGCGCAGGGCGGCAGCGACAACGCCTTCACCAGTTGGGATTACACCGCCTATTTCCAGCGCGTCGCCGCCGACCGGCTGGACCTGATGATGACGCTGGAGGCTGACCGGATGCGCGATCTGGCGCTGACCGATGATCTGGTGGCCACCGAACGCGGCGTGATCCTTGAAGAACGCAGCCAGCGCACCGACAGCGATCCCGGCGCGCTGTTGCAGGAACAGGCGCGGGCGGCGCAGTATCTGAACCACCCTTACGGCATCCCGGTCATCGGCTGGCGGCACGAGATCGAGGCGTTGAACAAGACCGATGCGCTGGCGTTCTATCAGACCTATTACGCCCCCAACAACGCCGTGCTGGTGGTGGCGGGTGACGTGGTGCCTGCCGCAGTCAAGGTCTTGGCGGAAAAGCATTATGGCGTGTTGCAGCCGACCCCCGGCCTTGGCCCGCGCATCCGCCCCGTCGAGCCTGCGCAACTGGCCGAACGCCGCCTGAGCATGGCCGATGCGCGGGTGTCGGAGCCCTACCTTTCCCGCAGCTATCTGGCGCCACGGCGGCAAAGCGGCGCGCAGGCGCAGGCGGCGGCGTTGACCTATCTGGCCGAATTGCTGGGCGGGGCGGGCACCACCTCGGTGCTGGCCAAGGCGCTGCAGTTCGAAGATCCGAAGGCGGTCTATGCCTCGGCCTATTACGATGGCACGGCGCTGGATTCCGGCACTTTCAGCCTGGTGGTGATGCCGCTGCCCGGCGTGGCGCTGGCCGATGCCGAGGCGGCGATGGATGCGGTGCTGGAAAAGTTCCTGCAAGACGGCATCGACCCCGCCGCCTTTGCCCGGCTGAAGACCCAGATGAAGGCGGCCGAAATCTATGCCCGCGACGATGTGCAGGGCCTGGCGCAGCGCTATGGCGAGGCGCTGACCACCGGGCTGAACGTGGCCGATGTGCAGGAATGGCCTGCGGTGTTGCAGGCGGTGACGCCCGAGGATGTGATGGCCGCTGCGCGCGAGGTGCTGGATCGGCGGCAGGCGGTGACCAGCTGGCTGTTGCAGGAGGCGGCGCAATGAACATGCTGAAACTGGCGCTGGCCTTCGTGCTGTTCGCCCTGCCGCTGCGGGCCGAGATCGCGATACAGGACGTGGTTTCCCCCGGCGGCATCCATGCCTGGCTGGTGCAGGAGCCCGGCATCCCCTTCACCGCGCTGGAAATTCGCTTTCGCGGCGGCACTGCTCTGGATGCCCCCGGCAAGCGCGGGGCGGTCAACCTGATGACGGCGTTGATCGAGGAAGGCACCGGCGAGATGGACTCGCAAGCCTTCGCCGCCGCCCGCGACGCGCTGGCCGCCGAGATGAGCTTTCGCGCCGGGCCAGAGCAGGTCTCGGTCTCGGCGCGTTTCCTGACCGAAAACCGCGATGCGGCGGTCGATCTGTTGCGGCAGGCGCTAGTTTCGCCGCGCTTCGACCAGCCGTCGTTGGACCGGGTGCGCGGGCAGGTGCTGTCGAACATCCGCGCCGATGCCAAGGATCCGGGGGCGATGGCCGGGCGCATTTTCAACGCCGCGGCTTTCGGTGCCCATCCCTACGGCAGTTCCGGCGATGGCACTGAAGACTCGGTAACCGCGCTGACCCGCGACGACATTCTGGCGGCGCACAAGGGCGCGCTGGCCCGCGACCGCATCTATGTGGCGGCGGTGGGTGACATTGATGCCGCCCAACTGGGCGCGCTGCTGGATCATCTGCTGGGCGATCTGCCGACCACCGGGGCACCATTGCCCACCCGCGCCGATTATGCACTGGCCGGTGGCGTCACCGTGCAGGATTTCCCGGTGCCGCAATCGGTGGTTCTGTTCGGCCATCAGGGCATCAAGCGCGACGACCCGGATTTCTTTGCCGCCTTCATCGCCAATGAAATCCTGGGCGGTGACCGCTTCTCGTCGCGGCTGATGAGCGAATTGCGCGAAAAGCGCGGGCTGACCTATGGCGTCGGCACCTACCTTGCGCCGATGGATCAGGCCGAACTGGTGCTGGGGCAGTTTTCGTCGGACAACAGCACCGTGGCACAGGCGATTGATCTGGTGCGCCAGCAATGGGCCGATGTCGCCGCCAATGGCGTGACCGAGGCGGAACTGGCCGATGCCAAGACCTATCTGACCGGCGCCTATCCGTTGCGGTTTGACGGCAACGGCCCGATTGCCAACATCCTGGTCGGCATGCAGATGCAGGGCCTGCCGATCGACTATTCCGCCACCCGCAACGACAAGATCAACGCCGTGACGCTGGCCGAGGTGAAGCGGGTTGTGGCGGGGTTGTTCAAGCCCGAGGCGCTGCATTTCGTGGTGGTTGGGCAGCCGGTCGGGGTGGCTACCGGAAACTAGCCTAGCTGTGGCCGAATCTCTGCGGCCATGCTAAAACTGGTGGCATGATGCTGGATGCCCACAACATAGGCCGCTCGCGCCCTGCCAACCCGCCGGTGATCCGGCAGTTGGACGAAGCCGCAATCAACCGCATTGCGGCGGGCGAGGTGGTCGAACGTCCGGCCTCGGCGGTAAAGGAACTGGTGGAAAACGCGCTGGATGCCGGGGCCTTGCGCATCGGCATCGACGTGGCGGATGGCGGCAAGACCCTGATCCGGGTCAGCGACGATGGCTGTGGCATGACGGCGGCCGACCTGCCGCTGGCGCTGTCGCGGCACGCCACGTCGAAGATCGACGGCTCTGACCTTCTGAACATCCACTCCTTCGGTTTTCGCGGCGAGGCTTTGCCCAGCCTTGGCGCCGTGGGCCGCCTGACCCTGACCTCGCGTGCGGCGGGGGCAGAGGCTGCCACGCTGTCGGTCGAAGGCGGGCGGATGGCGGCGGTGCGTCCGGCGGCGCTGACCCGCGGCACGGTGGTCGAATTGCGCGATCTGTTCTTTGCCACCCCGGCGCGGCTGAAGTTCATGCGCACCGACCGGGCCGAGATGCAGGCGATTGCCGATGTGGTGAAACGGCTGGCGCTGGCACAGCCGCAGGTCGGCTTTACCCTGCGCGATGTGTCGGGCGGCGAGGGGCGGCTGTTGTTCCGCGCCGACCCCGAGCCGGGCGATTTCTTCGATGCCTTGCATGGCCGGGTGGCCCGGGTGCTGGGCGCCGATTTTGCCGAAAACGCCCTGCGGATCGACGTGGCACATGATGGGTTGCGGCTGTTGGGCTATGCCGCCCTGCCGACCTATTCGCGCGGCTCGTCGGTGGCGCAGTTCCTGTTCGTCAACAGCCGCCCGGTGCTGGACCGGCAGTTGTTCGGCGCGCTGCGGGCGGGTTACATGGATGTCCTTAGCCGCGACCGGCACCCTGCGGCGGTGCTGAACCTGCAATGCGACCCGCAGCAGGTGGATGTGAACGTCCACCCCGCCAAGGCCGAGGTGCGGTTTCGGGAACCGGCCTTGGTGCGCGGGCTGGTGGTGTCGGGCCTGCGGCAGGCCTTGGCGGCGGCGGGGCATCGCGCCTCGACCACCGTGGCGGGCGAAACCCTGACCGCCTTCCGCCCGGAACCCCGCATCTACCAGATGGACCGCCCGTCGCAGCCGACGCTGGCGCAGGCGTTGCACTGGCAGGCGCCCGGGTTTGCCGAAGCCCCGCAGGCCCGCTTCGAAGAGCAAGCGCCCGCGAGCGATGAGCCCCCTCGCCCGCTGGGGGCCGCCAAGGCGCAACTGCACGAGAATTACATCATCGCCCAGACCGCCAGCGGCATGGTGATCGTCGATCAGCATGCGGCGCACGAACGGCTGGTCTATCAGCGGCTGAAAGCGCAGCGCGACAGCAGCGGCATTGCCGCGCAAGCCCTGCTGATCCCGGAAATCGTCTCCCTTTCCCCTGCCGATGCCAGCCGCCTGCTGGATGCCGCCGCCGATCTGGCCGCCCTCGGGCTGGTGATCGAACCCTTCGGCGGCAATGCCGTGGCGGTGCGCGAAACCCCCGCCATTCTGGGCCGGGTCGATGCGCAGGCGCTGCTGCGCGACATTCTGGACGATCTGGCAGACCTTGGCGACAGCACGCGGGTGCAGGCGCGGATGGATGCGGTGCTGTCGCGCATGGCCTGTCACGGCTCGGTCCGCTCGGGCCGCCAGATGCGCGCCGAAGAGATGAACGCGCTGCTGCGCGAGATGGAGGCGACGCCGCTTTCCGGCCAGTGCAACCATGGTCGCCCGACCTATGTCGAGCTCAAGCTGGCCGATATCGAGCGATTGTTTGGCCGCCGATGATCCGTATTCAGGGCCAGGATTATGCGTGGAACGACCCCTGGGTGCTGGGCATCGCGGGGGCAGTGGTGGTGCTGGTGCTGCTGGGGCTGATCTTACGGGCAGCGGCGCGCTCGGGGCAGATGGCGGCGCCAATGCTGCGCGAACTGGGCTGGCTGGGCCAGCGGGTGCAGATGCTGTCGGATGGGCAGGAACGGCTGGCGGGCGGCTTGCAGCATGTGTCGGAAACCCAGGCGGTCAGCCAAAGCGCCATGTTGCAGGTGATGGAACAGCGGCTGGCCGAGGTGCAGCGGGCGATGGGCGAAAGCCTGACCGGCACCAGCATGCGCACGGCGCGCAGCTTGGGTGATCTGCAACAGCGGCTGGAGACCATTGACAAGGCTCAGGCCAATATCGAAAAACTGTCCGGCAACGTCTTGTCGTTGCAGGATATTCTTTCCAACAAGCAGACCCGCGGTGCCTTTGGCGAAATCCAGTTGCACGACATTGTGCTGAAGGCCTTGCCCGCCGACGCCTACACCATGCAGGCCACGCTTTCGAACGGCCGGCGGGCCGACTGTCTGGTGCATCTGCCCAACCCGCCCGGGCCGATCGTGATCGACGCCAAATTCCCGCTGGAGGCTTACGAGGCCCTGCGCCGCGCCACCACCCCGCAGGCCTTGCAGGAGGCCGCGCGGGCCTTCCGCACCTCGGTTCGCGCCCATATCAAGGCGATTGCCGAGCGCTATATTCTGGACGGCGAAACCGCGGATGGCGCGCTGATGTTCCTGCCCTCGGAATCGGTCTATGCCGAATTGCACAGCAATTTCCCCGATCTGGTGCGCGAGGGTTTTGCGGTGAAGGTCTGGATCGTGTCGCCCACCACCTGCATGGCGACGCTGAACACCATGCGCGCGGTGCTGAAGGATGCGCGGATGCGCGAGCAGGCCGGGGCGATCCGGCGCGAGCTGGGCGAGCTTTACAAGGATGTCGAACGGCTGGGGCTGCGGGTGGAAAATCTGGATCGCCACTTCGGGCTGGCGGTGAAGGATATCGAGGAAATCAAGGTGTCGTCCGACAAGGCCGCAAGGCGGGCGCGGCGGCTGGACAACTTCGATTTCGAGGAACTCGCGCCGGATGTCGCGGTGCCCTTGGTCGGCGGGCAGGCGGCGGAATGAGGCATCTGACCGTTTCGGATTACCGCGAGATGCCTTGGGCCAATGGCCGTGGCAAGACCGTGGAACTGCTGCGGGTCGAGGATGCGCAGGGCTTGCTTTACCGGCTGTCGATGGCCGCGGTGGTCGAGGACGGGCCGTTTTCCATCTTCCCCGGCATCGAGCGCAATCTGACCGTGATCATGGGGCCGGGGTTTGATCTGGTTGGCGAGGGCATTGCGCTACGGGCGCTGGCCTTGGTGCCGGTGGCGTTTCCCGGCGATGTGGCGGTGCGGGCGGTGGGCACCGCTGGCGCGCAATCGGACGATTTCAACGTGATGACCGCACGCCGCCTGCCCAAGCCGCAGGTCACGGTGGAACATGACGGCTCAAAGCTGGCGGCGGGCGGCACCTTGTGCCTGTTCGCGCTGGGGCCGGTGGCGGTGAACGGCGTGGCGATGGCGCGGCATGATCTGATCCTCACCGAAGGCCCCGCCACCGTCACGGGCCGCTGGCCGGTGATCGCGGTGCGGCTGGCGGTTTAAATCCGCAGGAACGGCTGCGCCAGCCGCGGGATCAGCCCGGAAAAGCGCAACGGCGCGTCGGTGGCGGCAAGGCAGATGCAATCCATCCCGGCCTCGGCCACCGGCGTATGATCCAGATCCTCGTTGGCAATCTCCAGATCGCCCGGACCAAAGCGCGAGGTGCTGTCGGAAAACGCGCCTTGCAGCACCAGCGTCAGTTCGATGCCGCGGTGGCCGTGGTCGGGCACGCCATGGCCTGCGGGGATATAGAGCAGCCGCGCGGTGGCCAGCTTGTCGGTGGTCAGGATCGCCTGCCGCACGCCCATGCCCAAGGGCTTCCACTGCACCGCCGACAGATCGCCGCCGACATAATCGCGCAAGGGCGCCGGGAACAACCCCTTGGCCGCCAAGCGCGGCGCGGGCGTGGGCCGGGCCAGCCGGGCAAGGCAGGCTTCGAAACTGCCAGCGTCCATCGCCACCGACCCGGCATCCTGCAACAGCGCGCCCCCCACCGCCTCGCAGGCGGCCAGTTGGGCGCGGCAGTCGTCGCACAAGGAAAGATGCGTCGCCAGCACCAGGTTGAACGCCTCCGGCAGGGTTCCGGCGGCATAGGCCATCAGCATCGGTTCGGAGATATGGTGGTTCATCGTCATGGCAATGCTCTCAGCTCATGTGGTGGCGCAAGCGGTCCAGCGCCAGACGGATACGGGATTTGATGGTGCCCAAGGGCAGGCCGGTTTCCTGCGCAATCTCGGAGTGCGACAGATCCCCGAAATAGGCCCGCTCGATCAGGGCGCGCTGCTTTTCCGGCAGTTGCGCCAAGGCGGCGCCCAGCCGGGCGGTTTCCTGCGCCATTTCAAGCGCGTCCTGCTGGTCGGGCTCGGCCTCCGGGCCCCAGGGCAGGTCTTCGGGCTCGGGGCGGCGCGATTTGCGAAGCGCGTCGATCCGGCGGTTGCGGGCGATGGTGAACACCCAGGTCGCCACCGAGGCGCGCGCGGGGTCAAACAGATGCGCCTTCTGCCAGACCGTCGCCATCACGTCCTGCGCACATTCCTCGGCCAGCGCCGCCGAGGCGCCGGATTTCATCAGAAAGCCCTTGATGCGCGGCGCGAAATGCCGGAACAGCAGCGCAAAGGCGGCGCGGTCTTGCGTGTCGCGCACCTGGCCCAGCAGGGCCGTCCAGTCGGTTTCGGCTTGTGGTTCGCTCACCCGGCCTGCTTCCTTCCGATGCTGCACCAATACCGGCACCCCAGCATAGACTGCCGGGGACCGGGGTGCATCCTGAAACGTGGGGGACAGAGTGTTTTGCATCATGGCATTTCTACGCGGGCCAAGTCGGGTTGGATCACCCCGCTTTGCATTTTCCCGGCAGCGCAAGACTGATCCATCCCGCTGCACCCGTCGTAAAACCTGCAAACCCAAGGAAAGCCGTGCCATGTCCTTTCAGACGTCCCATCCCGCCCGCCGCCGTATTGCCGTGATCGGGGGCGGCATTTCCGGCATGGCCGCGGCGCATCTGCTGGCCGATGACCATGCGGTGACGCTGTTCGAATCCGAGAAGCGCCTGGGCGGCCATGCCCGCACCGTGATCGCGGGCAAGCGCGGCGATCAGCCGGTGGATACCGGCTTCATCGTGTTCAACCGGGTGAACTATCCGAACCTGGTGGCGCTGTTCGACCGTCTGGGCGTGCCGACCACCAAAAGCGACATGAGCTTTGGCGCCTCGATCAACGGCGGTTCCCTGGAATATGCGCTGAAAAGCCTGAACGCGGTGTTCGCGCAGCGCCGCAACATCGTGAACCCGCGGTTTCTGCGGATGCTGCGCGACATCGCGCATTTCAATGCCCATGCGGTGCAGGTGGCCAACAATCCCGGCCTTACCATCGGCGAGTTGCTGCGCGAACTGGGCACCGGCAGTTATTTCCGCGACTACTATATCCTGCCCCTGTCCGGTGCGATCTGGTCCACCCCGGTGCAGGGCATCATGGATTTCCCGGCGCAGGCGATGGTGCAGTTCTTCCAGAACCACGCGCTGCTGCAAGCCTCGGGGCAGCATCAGTGGTATACCGTGCAGGGCGGCTCGGTCGAATATGTGCGGCGGTTGCAGGCCGAATTGCTGCGGCAGGGCGTGGGGCTGCGGCTGGGGGCCAAAGTTGGCGGGGTGCGGCGGGATGCCGGCGGCGTGCAGGTGCGCGGTGAGGGCGGCGAATGGGAAAGCTTTGACGAGGTGGTGTTCGCCTGCCACTCCGACGACGCGCTGCACCTGTTGTCCGATGCCTCGCCGGCCGAGGTCGCGGCGCTGAAGCCCTTGCGCTATCAGGACAATCAGGCGGTGCTGCATGCCGACACCAGCCTGATGCCCAAGCGCAAGCAGGTCTGGTCAAGCTGGGTCTATACCGAACCGAAAGGGCCGCGGCCCGACCGGATCGACCTGACCTACTGGATGAACTCGCTGCAGCCGATCCCGCAGGATGACCCGCTGTTCGTGACGCTGAATTCGAACCGGCCGATTCGGCAAGATCTGATCCACGACACCGTGACCTTCCGCCACCCGGTTTACGATCTGGCGGCACAGGCCGGGCGTGATGCGGTGCGGGCGATGAACGGCACCCGCGGCACCTGGTTCTGCGGCGCCTGGATGCGCAACGGTTTCCACGAGGACGGCTTTGCCAGTGCAGTTGATGTGGTGGGCAGCCTGCGCGCCGCAAGGCTGGCGGTGGCGGCATGACCGGGGTCGAACATATCGCGGGAAAAACCTTTCATGGTCGCAAGGGGGCGGTGACCAACCGCTTCAGCTATGGCGTGGATTATGTGCTGCTGGACCCCGAAACCGCCGAAGGGCCAAGCCTGTTTTCGCGCAACCGCGGCAACCTGACCTCGCTTTGGGACGTGGATCATGGCGGCGCGCCGGGGCAAGGCCGTGGCGTCGCATGGGTGCGCGAAGTGCTGGCGGCGCAAGGCCTGCCGGGGGGCGAGCGGGTGCTGCTGCTGGCGCAACCCCGGGTGCTGGGGCATGTGTTCAACCCGGTTTCCTTCTGGCTGTGCCATGACGCCGCGGGCGATATGCGGGTGGTGATTGCCGAGGTGTCCAACACCTTCGGTGACCGCCATTCCTATCTGTGCCTGCGCGAGGATCAGGGCGTGATCGGCCCGCAGGACGTGGTGCAGGCGCAGAAAATCCTGCATGTCTCGCCGTTCCAGCCGGTGGCGGGCGGCTATGAATTCCGCTTCGACATCGCGCCCGATCACATCAACATCCGCATTGATTATTCCAACGGCGACGGCGGCTTGATCGCCACGCTGGTCGGGCCGCGCCAGCCGCTGACCAATGCGGCGATCCTGCGGGCGGCGCTGCGGCGGCCGTTCGGGTCGCGCCGGGTGCTGGCGCTGATCCACTGGCAGGCGGTGATCCTGGCGCTGAAGCGCGCGCCGTTCCGCCGCCGCCCGAAACCGCCGGTGGACGAGGTTTCCCGGTGACTGCCGCCCTGGCCCGGCCTGCCAGTTTCGGGCTGGCGCCCTGGTCGCTGTTTGCGGCGCTGATCGCGGCGGCGGGGTTGCCGATCTATATCCACGCGCCGAAGGTTTACGTTGACGAGTATGGCGTCGGGCTGGCGGCGCTGGGGGCGGTGCTGTTCGGGCTGAGGCTGTTCGACGTGGTGCAAGACCCCGCCTTGGGCTGGCTGGCCGAGATCGGGCGGCGGCAACGTGGTGCCATGGTGGCAGGTGCCGCGGCGCTGATGGCGCTGGCGATGCTGGGGCTGTTTGCGGTGACGCCGCCGGTGGCGCCGCTGCTGTGGTTCGCGCTGACGCTGGCGGTTCTCTTCACCGCGTTTTCCTTCCTGACCATCGCGTTTTATGCCGAGGGTGTGGCCAAGGCCGCCACGCTTGGCCCCTCCGGCCACCTGCGGCTGGCAGGCTGGCGCGAGGCGGGCGGGCTGATTGGCGTGTCGGTTGCCGCCGTGGCACCGGTGGCTTTGGCGTCGGTGACCGACCAACCTTTTGCCGCCTTCGCGCTTGGGTTTGCCCTGCTGGCGGTCGTCGCGGTCTGGGCGATGCGGCGGCAATGGGCTGGGGCTTCGGCGCCACACCCGAATTTCGCCGTGGTGCTGCGCGATTCCACCGCGCGCCGCCTGTTGCTGCTGGCGCTGGTCAATGCGGCCCCGGTAGCGGTGACCTCGACGCTGTTCCTGTTCTACGTCGAAAGCCGCCTGGATGCGCCAAACGCTGCTGGCCCGCTGCTTTTGCTGTTCTTTCTTTCCGCCGCCGCCTCGGCCCCGATCTGGAGCCGACTGGCCACCCGCTTTGGGACCAAGCGCATCCTGCTGGCGGGGATGGGTCTGGCTGTCCTCACCTTCGGCTTTGCCATCCCGCTGGGCGCAGGGGATACCGCCGCCTTCGCGCTGGTCTGCGTCGCCTCGGGGGCGGCTTTGGGTGCCGACATGACCCTGCTGCCCGCGATCTTCGCCCGGCATCTGGCGCAACAGGTGCCATTGGCCGGACCCGCCACCGCCTTCGGCCTGTGGTCGTTCGTCTCGAAGCTGTCGCTGGCGCTGGCCGCCGCCACCCTGCTGCCGATCCTGCAAGCGCAGGGTTTCACTCCCGGCGCCACCAATGCCGCCGAGGCCCTTTCGACCCTCAGCCTGCTTTACGCAGCCTTGCCCTGCGCCCTGAAACTTCTGGCCATCGCGTTGCTGGCCACCACCCCGGTTCCCGAGGTCTGACCCATGACACCATTCGTTTCCCTGCTGCTGGGCGCCGCCCTGACCCTGCTTGCGTTGGCCCTTGCCGCCCGCACCACAGGCTTTCGTGCCCAGAAACCCGCCGACTATGCGGACACCACGCCGCAGCTTGATCTGCGCAAACATCTGTCCGGCCCGATCCTGTGCGAAGGGGTGATCTATGGCCCGACGGGGCGGGTTTCCTCGCGCTTTGTCGCCGACATGCAGGGCGACTGGCAGGGCAACTCCGGCACCCTGACCGAGCATTTCCGCTATGATTCGGGCCGCACGCAAGCCCGGCAATGGCAGTTGCGGCTGGGCAATGACGGCGCGGTTGCCGCCGATGCCGCCGATCTTGAAGGCACCGGCGCAGGCCGGGTGGAAGGCTCGGCGCTGCGGCTTTGCTACCGGATCAGGCTGGAGAAAGACGCGGGCGGGCATGTACTGGACGTGGTGGACTGGATGTATCTGATGGAGAATGGAACGATCATGAACCGCAGCCAGTTTTCCAAATTCGGCATCAAGGTGGCCGAACTGGTGGCCACCATGCGCCCGGTAGCAGCATGAGAGAGTTTCGCGGCAAGCGCTACTGGCTGGTGGGTGCCAGCGACGGGCTGGGGCTGGCCCTGGCGCAGCAACTCAGCGCGCTGGGGGCGGAGCTGATCCTGTCGGCCCGCTCGCCCGAACCCCTCGCCCGCGCGGTGGCGTCATTGCCCGGCCCCGCCCGCGCCCTGCCGCTGGATGTGGCCGACAGTGCGGCGGTGACGGCGGCGGGCCACGAACTTGGCGACATCGACGGCGTGGTGTTCCTGGCCGGGGTCTATTGGCCGACCAAGGCCCAGGCGTGGGACGTCGAAAAGGTCACCGCGATGTGCGACGTGAACTTCACTGGCTGCGCCCGGGTGGTCGGCGCCGTGCTGCCCGGCATGGTGGCGCGCGGAAGCGGCCATGTGGTGATCACCGGCAGCCTTGCCGGGTTTCGCGGCCTGCCTGGCGCCATCGGCTATGGCGCCAGCAAGGCCGGCTGCATGGCGCTGGCGGAATCGCTTTACGCCGACCTGCGCGGCAGCGGCATTGACGTGCAACTGGCCAACCCCGGCTTCATCCGCACCCGCCTGACCGACAAGAACGATTTCCCCATGCCCTTCCTGATGACCCCCGAAGAAGCCGCCGCCCACATGCTGAGGCTGATGCGAACCAACCGCTTCAAATCCAGCTTCCCGACGGTGTTTTCCTGGCTGTTCCGCGGCGCGCAATTGTTGCCAGACTGGGCCTACTACCGGATATTCGCCCCGAAATAACGATTTCCATTCTCCTTTGCACAAATATCCTCGGGGGGTCCGGGGGGCAGACAGCCCCCCGGCCTTTCCGCCAAACCCGATCTCCCCAGTGGCTCCCAGCCGCGCAAGCCGCTAGGATCGCCGCCAGAGGGAATCCCCGATGTCGATCCTGACGCTTCTGACCAAGATACTGTTCGTCGGCCAGTCGCTGGTCGGCCCCGACCTGCCGCCGCTGGTGCAGGCCGGGCTGGCGGCGATGGCGGTGCAGGCCGAAGTGCGCAGCAGCGACAGCGATGCCGCGTCAGAACTGGCGCGCGGCGGCACCGATGTGCTGGTGCTGATGGGGCAATCCGACGCCGATACCAGCTTGGCCGCGATGGCCTGGGCGGCCAATCCGCAGGCGCAGGTGTTCGTTACGGAAAGCTGGCCCAGCCTGACCACCAGTTCGGTACTGCCCTGGCGCGAGCAACTGACTGCCGACCTGCCCGGCTGGCAAGCAGCGGTTGCCACCACCAGTGCCGCCCGCCCGCCCGATGCGGAACCTGTCCGGCTGATCCCCGCCGGTCAGGCGCTGGGGCTGGCCGCCGATGCCATTGCCACCCAGCAGGTGCCCGGTCTGAAGACCCTGCGCGATCTGTTCGCGGATGACATCCACCCCAACGGCAAGGGCCGCTATCTGCTGGCGATGCTGCATCTGGCGGCGATCACCGGCCAAAGCCCGGAAGGCCTGCCGCCGAAACTGACCCGCGCCTGGCAAAGCCGCGATTCGGTGATCGGTGATGCCACGGCGCTGGCCCTGCAACGCATTGCCTGGGCGGCGGTGCAGGCGCAGGATGCCCGGCAGGTCACGGCCCCCGCACCGAAACCGGTGGCGCTTGCGGGCGTCAGCAATCCGGCGCTGGCGCTGGGGCTGGCGGGCATCAACGACTG
Source organism: Rhodobacter ferrooxidans (assembly GCF_000176015.1). Taxonomy (GTDB): domain Bacteria; phylum Pseudomonadota; class Alphaproteobacteria; order Rhodobacterales; family Rhodobacteraceae; genus Pseudorhodobacter_B; species Pseudorhodobacter_B ferrooxidans. Next base: position 208,277 of record NZ_ACYY01000002.1, read on the forward strand.
GTCGGTGCAGCAGCCGTTTCTGGACGTGATGAAAACCGCGCGGCCCTGGGTCGGGCATCTGCCGGGGCAATGGGGCGGCATGGAGAACCCAAGCCTGGTTGCAGGCGGCTGGCTGGATGCCGCGGGCTGGCCCAAGGCCGTGCCGCCAAAGGTGACCGGCCTTGCCACGCTGATCCTGACCGATCTGCCCGAAGATGCCGGGGGCGTCGCGGGCCGCTATCTGCTGCGCTATCAGGGCAAGGGCACGCTGAAACTGGAAGGCCGCGCCGCCGATCAGCAGGCGGCATCGGGGGAAATCCGCTTCACCTACACCCCCGGCGAGGGTGCCGTGATCCTGACCCTGACCGCCACCGACGCCGCCGACCCGCTGCGCGGCATCACCGTGGTGCGCGAGGACCGGCAGGCCGCCTTCGATGCCGGGGCGATCTTCAATCCCGACTGGTTGGACCGCATCCGTGGCGCCCGGGGCCTGCGCTTCATGGACTGGATGGCCACCAACGATTCCACCCTGGCCAAGCTGGCAGACCGCCCCAAACCCGACGATTTCACCTATGCCCGCAACGGCGTGCCGGTCGAGGTGATGCTGGCGCTGGCCAACGAGCTGCAAGCCGACCCCTGGTTCACCCTGCCGCATCTGGCCGAGGATGCGCTGGTGCGCTTTTATGCCGAAGCCGCCCGCGACAGCCTTGCCCCCGGCCTGCGCGCCTGGGTGGAATACTCCAACGAGGTCTGGAACGGCCAGTTTGCCCAATCCCGCTGGGCCGCAGCGCAGGCCAAGGCGCGCTGGGGCAATGATCAGGCCGGGGTGCAGTTCTACGGGCTGCGGGCGGCGCAAGTGGCCGAGATCTGGGCGCAGGTGTTCGGCGCGCAGGCCAAGGACAGGCTGGTGCGGGTGATCGCCACCCAAACCGGCTGGCTGGGGCTGGAGGATCAGATCCTCGATGCGCCCCTGCTGGTGGCCGAAGGCGGCAAGCCACCGGTGCAAAGCTTTGATGCCTATGCCGTCACCGGCTATTTCAGCGCGCTGCTGGGGTCGGATTTCAAGACCCCGCAGGTGCGGCAATGGCTGGCGGAATCGCAGGGTGCGGCCAAGGACGCCAAGCACCGCTACGACCGCGCCATCGCCCGCGCCGCCGCCGAGTTGCGCGATGGGTCAGAGACTGGCGATGCCTCGGACAGTCTGGCACAGGTGCTGGGCGAGGTGTTGCCGCATCATGCCGCCGTGGCATCGGCCCGCGGCTTGCGGCTGGTGATGTATGAGGGCGGCAGCCATGTGGTGGGTTACGGTGCCGAGGTCGAGGATGCCGATCTGACCGCCTTCTTTCAGGCGCTGAACTACAGCCCGGAGATGGGGGCGCTTTATGACGAACTGCTGGCCGGTTGGGCCAGGTTGACCGACGCGCCGTTCAACGGCTTTGTCGATGTCTATCGCCCGACCAAATGGGGCAGTTGGGGGGCGCTGCGGCATCTGGGCGACGACAACCCGCGCTGGCGGGCGCTGGCGCTGGGCTGCAGCACATGCTGAGCGTGATCATCCCGGCCAACAACGAGGCGGGCTACATCGGGGCCTGCCTGCAGGCCTTGCTGGCCTCGGACCCGGTGCCGGGCGGTGCCGAGGCGCTGGTGGTGGCCAATGGTTGCCGCGATGCCACCGCCGATCTGGCGCGCGGTTTTGGCGACAGGGCAGCGCAGGCGGGCTGGGGCCTGACGGTGCTGAACCTGACCGAAGGCAGCAAGCCCGCCGCCCTGAACGCCGGTGACGCGGTGGCCCGGGGCGAGATGCGGGCCTATCTCGACGCCGATGTGCAGGTCTCGACCGCCCTGATGGCGCAACTTGCGGCGGCGCTGGCCACTCCATCCCCCGGCTACGCCAGCGGCACACCGCAAATCCCGCCCGCCCGCAGCCCCATCACCCGCGCCTACGCAAGGTTCTGGCAACGCCTGCCCTTCGCCCAAAGCCCCGCCCCCGGCTACGGCCTATACGCTGTCAACGCCGCTGGTCGCGCCCGCTGGGGTGCCTTCCCCGACATCATCTCGGATGACACCTTCGTGCGCCTGCACTTCGATGCATCCGAACGCATCGCCTGCCCCGCCCCCTACCTCTGGCCGATGATCGAGGGCTTCGGCCCGCTGGTCCGCGTCCGCCGCCGTCAGGATGCGGGCGTGGCCGAGATTGCCCGGCTCTACCCCGACCTGCCGCCCCGCGAAGCCAAACCGCCGCTGACGACCCAACACCTCGCCCGGCTGGCCCTCACCGACCCCGCAGGCTTCGCCACCTACGCCGCCGTTGCGCTGACCGTGCGGCTAAAACGCAACGGCGCATGGACCCGGGGCCGCTGACCCCATTTCAACTTTGCCCGGCGCTCCGCGCGTTCACGCCTGAAACGGTCCACTGGACCGTTTCCGAGACGGCGCTCACCCCCGCCTATCCGCAAGCACTCAAGTCAGCCCAGCCACAGCGCCCAGCCAACACCGCCGGATCGGTATCCGTCCCGACCGCCATCCCCAGCCGGAACCCGGCGGATTGGCGGTTCTGCCACTGGTCGCGCAGCAGATGCAGCCCGTGCCCGCTGATCTTGGTGATCGGCGTGCGCAGCGGCAGCGCGGCCTGCCATTTGCGCTGCATGAAGCGGTAACATTCGGTGAAATCCGGCCCCAGCGCGCCATGATAGCGGTCGTTGTGCACCGTCGGCAGCGCACCGGCCCAGGCGCCCATCCCCGCCGCCCGCGCAGTCTGCGCGATATCGGTGCCATACATGTGCCAGCCCGGCAGCCCCTCGTCGAACCGCAAGCCCGAGGCCCGGCGCAGCACGATCAGCATCTCGTCATAGCTTTGCACCGCCACCGGCACCAGCGGCACCCGGCCGACGATCATCCCCAGCGACGACGACCACACCGGCCCGATATGCGCGCCATCCAGCCCGACGCCAAACGCCCCCAGCAAGGCCCAGTTCGGGTCCAGCGCCGCCACCTCGGCAATCCGCGCCCGCAACACGGCGTCCCAGCCTTTGGGCAGGAACACATCCTGATGCGCGAAGACCACGAAGGGTTCGTCAGTGGCATCCAGCATCCGGTTATAGGCGACCGAGGCGGATGGCGCGCCAAATTCGCTGACCAGCCGCACGCCTTGCCCCAGCAGTGGCGAGCGGGCCAGATTGGCGTCCAGAATGGCCTGCGCATTGCAGGCGGCTGCTATGACGATCCCGGTCATGGCACCTCGGCAAACAGGGTGGCAAGGCGCGCGGCCTCGGTGTCGATGTCGTGGCGGGCGAACACCCGGGCGCGGCTGGCCAGGCCCATCTCGGTCAGCCGGTCGGCAGGCATCGCGGCCAGTGCGTCGATCGCCTCGGCCAGGGCGGTCGCGTCGCCCGCTGGCACCAGCCAGCCGGTTTCGCGCACCACCAGTTCCGGCACCCCGGCGATGGCGGTGGCGATCACCGGGCGACCGGCCGCCATCGCTTCCATCACCACCATCGGCAGGCCTTCGGCAAAGCTGGGCAGGATCAGCGCCTGCGCCGCGGCGAGGGCTGACCGCACGCCAACTTCGTCCAGCCAACCGGTCAGGGTAATGCGATCACCAAGGCCAAGGGCGGCAATCGACGCCGCGATATGGTCGCGCAATTCACCATCGCCCACCAGCGTCAGGTGCAGACCGGGGTGGCGGGGGGCGGCCAGTGCCATAGCCTCGATCAGCAGCGCAAAGCCCTTCTGCCCGGCCAGCCGCCCGATGGCCACCAGATGCGGGCCACCGGTCGGCAACGGCGCCGGGTCGCCATAGTGCCACGGCTCGATGCCGCAATGCACCACCCGCAGTTTCGGCCAGTCGGCATGGTCGGCCCAGCGGCAAAGCTGGCTGCGACCATAGGAGCTGATCGCCACCACAAAGGCGGCATGGTGGATCTTGTCGCGCAGGCAAAGCGCCTCGGGGCTGTCGAACTCCTCTGGCCCATGCACGGTGAAACTGTAGTGCGGGCCGCCAAGGGCTTGGGCCAGCATCGCGACGGTGGCAGAGTTGGTGCCGAAATGCGCGTGCAGATGGGGGATGCCAAGGGTCTGGCAACGGTTGGCGACATAGGCGGCCTCGGCCAGATAGATCAGATGCCGCAACCGCCCGCCACCCCGCGCCCCGCAACGCCACGCCAGCCGCAGCGCCGCCAGCGCCTTGGCCGGATGCCGCAGCATCCAAAGCTTGGCCCGCAGCGCGATCTGCCAAGCACCCGCCGCCAGCACATGTTCGGTCTTGCCATCCTCGGCCAGATCGGCGGGATCGACCAAAGCGGCACGGTCCGAGCGCATGGCAAAGCGGTGGACCGGATGCCCCGCCCGCTCCAACGCCGCAATCTCGCGGCGGATGAAGCTGTGCGAGGCGCGCGGGTAGGTGTTCACAAGATAGGCAATCTTCACGCGAAACGCCCCGATGGTTTGGCGCCAGCTTACGGCGCGGGGGGCGGGATGCAAAGCCCTGTGACGGCGGATTGACCCCTGCCGCCGCCCCCCCTAGGGTCGCCGCCATGACCACCGCCGCCCCCAACCTGTTCGCCCGTGTGCTGCGCGGCTCTGCCATCACGGCGGGGTCTTATGCCGTGGCGCAAGTGCTGCGGCTGGCCTCGAACCTGATCCTGACGCGGCTGCTGTTCCCCGAGGCCTTCGGGATGATGGCGCTGGTGTCGGTGTTTCTGGTCGGGCTGGCGATGTTTTCCGATGTCGGCATCGGCCCGGCGATAGCGCAGAACCGGCGCGGCGATGACCCGGATTTCCTGGACACCGCCTGGACCATTCAGGTGGCCCGCGGGGCGGCGCTGTGGCTGGGCACCTGTGCCATCGCCTGGCCGGTAGCGCAGCTTTACTCCGCCCCGATGCTGCTGCAACTTTTGCCCGCCGCCGGGCTGACGCTGCTGATCGCCGGGTTCAACCCCACCAGCATCGACACCGCCAACCGGCATCTGCGCTTGGGCCGGGTGACGGCGCTGGACCTTGCCAGCCAGATCATCGGCATCGTGGCGATGGTGGCGCTGGCCTTTGCGCTGCGCTCGGTCTGGGCGCTGGTGCTGGGGGCGATAGCCGGGTCGTTGGCCAAGCTGGTGCTGATGCGGCTTTATCTGCCGGGGCAGCGCAACCGGCTGCGCTGGGACGCCAGTGCCGGGCAAGAGCTGATCCGGTTCGGCAAATGGATCTTCCTGTCCACCGCCTGCGGCTTTCTGCTGGCGCAGGGCGACAAGGCGATTCTGGGGGCCTATCTGCCGCTGGACCAGCTTGGGGTCTATAACATCGGCTGGTTCCTGGCGTCGTTCCCGGTGCTGCTGGGCGGGGCGGTGACCAGCCGGGTGCTGATCCCGCTGTATCGCGACCATCCGCCGGGTGCCTCGCCCGAAAACTTCGCCCGACTGCGGCGGCTGCGCTTCGGGCTGACGGGTGGGTTGCTGGCCTTGCTGGCGGTGATGGCCTTTGCCGGGGTGCCGCTGGTGGGGGTGCTGTATGACGACCGCTATGCCCGCGCCGGGGCGATCGTGGTGGCGATTGCCTGCGTGCAGATGCCCGCGGTGATCGGCATGAGCTATGACCAGTCGGCGCTGGCGGCGGGGGATTCGCGCAACTACTTCCTGCTGATCGCCGCCAAGGCCACAGTGCAGACCCTGGCGTTTCTGGCCGGGGCGCAGGCGGGCGGTCTGGCGGGGGCGCTGGCCGCGCAGGGGCTGGCGCTGGCGGCGGTGCATCCCGGCATCATCTGGCTGGCGCGGCGGCATGGCGCCTGGGACGGGCTGCATGATGCGCTGTTCGGGGCGCTGGCGGCGGCGCTGATCGGGCTGGCGCTGTGGGTGAACTGGGCGGTGCTGGTGCTGATTTAAGCCGGTACTCCACGCGAGATTGGGAAATCAGCGGAAGATTGCGCTCAATTCGCCGCAGCCAGCACGTTTCTGCCCATTTTTAGACCAATTCAAAAAATACAATGCATTTTGCGCTGGCTTTGTTTCCAGATCCTGCAAGGATTCTGGTCAGACATGTCGAAAAGGATAGCAAAGGTCGTGCTGATCGGACTGGTGGTCTCGGGGATAGTGGCGGGCATGACGGGGGTCGCTTGGGGCATCGCCGCGGGGGTGCCGCTGCTGGGGCTTGCCATGCTATACCCGCTGTCCGGGCTTTGCGGCGTCGGGTTGTTCCTTGGCTTTGCGATGCGGCGCTGTCCGTCGGGCCGGACCACGCCCTGATTGCGCAAGACTGCGGCACTGGCCTTTTTGGGGCCGATTTTTGACAGTTTGGAAACAATGCCGCCATCGGTGCGAGAATGGTATTCTTGCAGAAAATACACGCCCTGGTGGCAATTCGTAGCTGCTGACCCAAACGAAAAAACCTCAGGATTCGAATCAGTTGCTGCCAGAGTGCAGGCGTCGATTTGTTGTCTCAATCCTGAGTTGAAGCGCTTGACAATGTGGCAAGATTAAGGCGAGTTTACGTCAGAATTGTTTGGTTAATCGGGCATGAATATGGTCAGCCCGACAGGTTAGGTGTCGCCATCCGTCTTGAACAAACGGTAAAATGGCGGGTGTGGGCGTAACAGCCGGGTAAGAGTAATGTTCTGCAATCCAAGCCGTATCATCACAGACTTCAGGACATCAGTCGGCGCTGACTTTGGCGGCCTTCCCGGCATCTTGATCATTATTGTTTCGGATTGACCGGAAATGACCATCAGGTATTCAGAGTTCGTTACCGGTGCGTCGGTCAGGCTTGATCGGGAGGCGGTTGTTGCGGCTTCGCCAAGGCGCAAGGGGCTGTATCGCAACGGTTTCAAACGGATTTTCGATGTGACGGCGGTGGTGCTGGCCGCACCGGTGATCGTGCCGCTGGTGTTGGGGCTGGCCCTGGCGGTGGCGCGTGATGGCGGCGCGCCATTCTATGCGCAAAGCCGGGTTGGCAGGGGCGGGCGGGCCTTCCGCATGTGGAAGCTGCGCAGCATGGTCAGCGATGCCGATGCACGGATGGAGGGTCATCTGGCCGCCAACCCCGAGGCGCGGCTGGAATGGGACGAGACCCAGAAGCTGAAGGATGACCCGCGCATCACGCCTTTGGGCCGGTTTCTGCGCAAGGCCTCGATCGACGAGCTGCCGCAGTTGTGGAACGTGCTGACCGGCGACATGAGCCTGGTCGGGCCGCGTCCGATGATGCTGAACCAGCAAGAGATGTATCCCGGCACCGCCTATTACGCGCTGCGGCCGGGCATCACCGGCTATTGGCAGACCGCCGGGCGCAACCGCACCACCTTTGAGGCGCGGGCGGGCTATGACACCGCCTATGAGGCCGAGCTGTCGCTGACCACTGATCTGAAGGTGCTGGCGCGGACGATTGGTGTGGTGGTGGCCTGCACCGGCTTCTGATCGGCTGGAATCGCGAAACCGCCCCGGGCCATGCCGCGGGCGGTTTTTTCTGCGCCTCAGGTCAGGTTCGCCGCCACCAGCACCAACAACACCACCGCACCGGCAAGGGCGGCATAGCGGGGCAGGCTTTGCAACGGTTTCACCCGCTCGGCCGGGTTTGGCCCATGGCGCACCGGCTTCACCTCGGGGATCGAGATCACCGGCCGCAGGTCAAGCTCGCGCTGCATCTGGCCGGGGGTGCGCAGCACCGGGTTCAACAAGTCCAGCAGGAACGCCAGCCCCACAGCGGCCAGCAGACTGGCCAGGCTGCCCAGCACCGCCAGTTTCTTGCCGCCCCCCCCCACCGGAGTTTCCGGCACCGTGGCGCGCTCCAGCAGGCTGAAATGTTCGGAATGTTGCGCCTCTTCCAGCCGCAGGCCGGTTTCGGCCTCGGCCTGCCGGGCGGTGATCACCTCATACTGGCTTTGCAACTGCTGCAAGCGGCGGTCATAGCTGCCCAGTTCGCGCTCGATATCCGGGGTCTGCGCCATCGCGGCCTCCAGCGCCGCCCGCTGCGCCGCGAGTGCCGATTTCTGCGCCGTCAGCACGCCGATCTGCACCAGCAGGTCCTCCAGCCGCCGCCGGTCGGTTTCGCGCAACTGGCCCTTGGCCTCGATCGCCAGCCGCTCGCCGCTGACGGCGACAAGGCTCTGGTCCAGCCGCCGCAGATCACTTTCCAGCGCTACCAGCTCGTCGCGCCTGGTGTCGCGGCTGCCGGGCAGGGCGGCGGCGTTGCGGTTCTTGAAGGCGGCAAGATCGGCTTCCAGCGCCACAATCTCCTGGCCCACCCGCTGTTCCTCGGCCTGATAGAAGGCCAGGGTTTCGCGCGCCCGCCCGGTCTGCCCGGCGCTGCTTTGGTCAAGGATGCTTTGGGCGAAATCATTGGCCACCCGCGCCGCCTGATCGGCATCGGCCAACTGTGCCGTGATGATCAGCGCCGAAACACTGGCCGGAGCGCCGTAGGCCTGCTGGGAAACCGAGGCCACGCTTTCAAAGGTCACGGCCTTGCGCAGCACTGCGATCTTCTGGTCGATGGTCAGGCCGGGTGCGTCGGCAAACAGTCCGTGCCGTTCGATCATCGCGGTCAGGCTTTCGCGGGTGGTCAGGCGCTGCTCGATCACTTGCAACAGCCGGGCTGACTGGCCGCCCACCGTGGCGCTGCCATCGGCCACCGCCGGGCTTTCCACCTGGATCACCGCGCCGGTCTGATAGGTCTTGCCCTGCGACAGGCCGAACACCAACGACAGCAGAACGCCCGCGCCGCATACCAGCCCGATCAGCCAGCGCCTGCGGATCAGCAGGCCGACGAATTCTTCAAGCGTCTGTATCTGGCCCATGCCGGTTTCCCTGTCTTGCCGTCACTTCCGGCCATAGCGATAGCGGTCTTCGCTGCGGTCCTGGCTGCGGTTCAGCACCACGCCCATCAAGGGCACCCGGCCTTCGAACAGCCGCTCGCAGGCGCGTACGTCTTCGGCGGTGGTGCGGGTGCCGTCGGCCACCAGCAGCACTGCATCGACCTGCGGCAACATGGTGATCACATCATCGCTGCCCAGTGCCGGTGGCAGGTCATAGATCGCCACTGCCGGGTCAAGCTGCTCCAGCATCGCCTCCAGCGCCGCGGCGGTATCGGGTTCGTGCAGCAATTCGGCGGCGTCGGCCACTGCCGTGCCGTTCAGTGCCAGCGCCAGATTGCGCCCGACCCGTTGCAGATGCGATTCCAGCGGCTGATCGCCGGTCAGCAGATCGCGGATCGGCCCGGTGCCCTTGATGCCCAGCAGCGCCGCCATGCCGGGCTTGCGCAGTTCCAGATCGACCAGCACGGTGCGGGTGCCGGGCATCCGCGCCAGGCTGAGCGCCAGATTGGCCGCCACGAAAGACTTGCCGCAGCCATGGGTCGGAGAGGTGACGGCGATGCGTTTCCAGCCACGCTGCGCCATCGCCTGCAACAGCCGGGTGCGCAGGATGTCGAAGGCCGAAGCCGCGGGCTGCTCGGGTTGCGAATTCACGAACAATCCGTTTCCAGCCAGTGCAGTAGCGTCCAGCGCCACGGCGGTCAGCGAGTCCCAGACCCGGTCGGGATTGCTTTGCCGCAGCAGATTCGGCGCCGCAAAAATCTCGCGCCCGGTGGCCTGATCCAGCGTCACCGGCTCGCGCCGGATCGGCTGGCCGGGGCGGAACAGGCTGACCCCTTCGGTGCGGGAGTCGCCGGGTTTCTTGCCGGAACTGTCACCATTCATCGCAGAACGCTCCATATCGGCCATGGATTCTGGTCGCGCTGTCAACATGTTGTGCTTGACCATCCGAAAACTTGGGCTCCTGCTGCGGCACGACACCGATGTGCCGCGAACGGAAAAACGACGCCCCGCCTTGCAGCAGGCATGAAGACCGGCTTAGCCAGAACCCCGCGATGCCCCTGCGGACAAGCGGAAAAGGAATCGCCCGGGCCCCCGCCTAGCAGCTTGGTGAATAGCAGATTAGCGTTGAAATTGAAAGCAGATAGCCCCCGGCGACCGCCTGCCGACCGCCGCTGCGGGGCGTGGTCAATCGCCGGGACGCGGCTTAGAATGGCGGTCAATTCATGGCAGGTCAGGTGTGATGCAAGGTTCCAGCGTGAAACCCCAGACCGTCGATGCAGTGGTGATCGGCCGCAACGAGGGGGCGCGGTTGCGCGATTGTCTGGCCTCCTTGGCCGGGCAGGTGCGGCGGCTGGTCTATGTCGATAGCGGCTCGACCGATGGCAGCGCCGATCTGGCGCGCGGCTTTAGTGCGCAGGTGGTGGTGCTGGATCGGCGGCAACCGTTCACCGCCGCCCGCGCCCGCAATGCCGGGTTGGCGCAGCTTGCCGCCGACCCGCCGCAGTTCGTGCAATTCGTCGATGGCGATTGCACGCTGGACGCGGGCTGGCTGGCCAAGGCGGTGGCATTTCTGGCCGATCAGCCGAAGGTCGTGGTGGTTTGCGGGCGGCGGCGCGAGCGGTTTCCGCAGGTGTCGGTGTATAACCGGCTGATCGACGCTGAGTGGGATACGCCCGTGGGCGAGGCCCGCGCCTGTGGCGGCGACGCGCTGATGCGGTTTGACGCGGTGCAGGCGGCGGGAGGGTATCGTGCCGGTCTGATTGCCGGGGAAGAGCCGGAGATGTGTCTGCGGCTGCGGCGCGCCGGGGGTGTGATCTGGCGGCTGGAGGCCGAGATGACACTGCATGACGCCGGGATCACCTCGGTCCGGCAATGGTGGCAGCGCAGCCGCCGCGCCGGGCATGCCTTTGCCGAAGGGGCGGCGCTGCACGGGGCCGGGCCAGAGGCGCATTGGGTCCGGGAAACCCGCCGCGCGCTGCTGTGGGGGGCGGTGTTGCCGCTGGGGGTGGCGACAGTGGCGGTGCTGGCCGATCCGGGGGCGCTGTGGTTGCTGGTGGCCTGGCCGATGCAGGTGGTGCGGTTGGCCTTCCGCGACGGGGCGGGTTTGCACGCCTGGCAGGCCGCGTTCTTCAGCGTGCTGGGCAAGCTGCCCGAGGCGCAGGGCGTGCTGGGCTATCACGCCGGGCAGGTTTTCCGGCGGCGGGCAAAGCTGATTGAATACAAGTAGTCAGCGCCAGCGTTGCCGCAGGGCCGCCAAGGCCTGCCCCGGCAGGATTGCGGCACAGGCGGCATAGCGCGGGATCAGCCGCCGCGGGCTGGACAGCATCCGCCAGACCCATTCCAGCGCCAGTTTGCGCAGCCACAGCGGCGCGCGGCTCTGGTTGCCTGCCAGAAAATCCACCCCCGCGCCGATCGAGGCAAAGCCCACCTGCGGCGCCAGCCTGCGGCCAAGGGCGGCAAACACTTCCTGTTTCGGGGCGCCCAGCGCAATCAGGCACAGGCCGACATCGGCGGCGTTGAGATCGGTCAAGATCTGCACAGCCTCTGCACCCTCGGGGTCAAAGCCAAAGCGCGGCGAAACACAAGCGGTGATCCGCAGCCCCGGCACCTCGGCGCAAAGCCGCTCTGCCGCAGCCGCCAGCGCCGCATCGGTGCTGCCGACCAGCGCCACGCCCACCTCAGCCGCAGCCGCCGCCTGCACCAGCGGCAGCACCATGTCCGACCCCGGCACCAGCGCCACCGGATCGCCAGCCAGCCGCGACAGCCAGACAATCGGGTTGCCATCGGCCACCACCAGATCCTGCGCGGCATAGGCGCGGCGGAAACTGTCTGACCGCGCCAGTTTCACCAGATGATCCAGATTGAGCGTGGCCAGCGCAAAGCCCTGCTTCGCCGCCAGCCGCGCCGAAACCGCCGCCAGCAACGCCGCCCTGTCGGGCAGGTTGACGGCAATCACCGTATCGGCAAAGCGGAACTGCACGGCAACATCCTTACGCGACCTGCGCCTTGTTAGCATGGCACTTGCGGGCTTGCGACAGTTGCTGCGGGCCGGGATCTTGAAAAAGCGGCGAACACTCTGTTTCCGCTGCGGCACCGAGGCGGCGGGGATGCGGGTTGCCTGCCCGCGGGCCATGCTCTACCCAAACGCCATGAGCAGCAGCGCCGTGCAGCACCGGGCCTCTATCGACCTTGCGCGCTTTGGTGCGGCGTTCGGGGTGGTCTGGGCCCATGCTTTCGTCAGCCCGCAGGATTGGGTGGGGCATCTGGCGCTGGCGCTGTTCCTGATCCTGACGGCGTTTCTGGCGATCGGGTCGATGCAGCGGGCGGGGGGGCGGTTTTCCTGGGTCAAACGGGCGCAGCGCATTGCCCTGCCCTGGCTGTTCTGGTCGCTGATGTATCGGCTGCTGGACATGGCGATCTCGGACGATCCGGCGCGGTTCGTGCCGCTGCGCGATCCGTGGTCGCTGCTGATCGGGTCAACCATCCATCTGTGGTTTCTGCCCTTCGTGATGCTGGCCTCGGCTTTGGTGCCGCTGATCGGCAACCGCGTGGCAGGCCCGCGCGATCTGTGGCTGGCCAGCGGCGTGCTGGTGGCGGTGTCGCTGCCGATTCTGTGGCTGCATGGGGCGGTGGCGATGCCGGGGCCGCTGCCGCAATGGGCCTTTGCGCTGCCGGCCTTTGCCTACGGGATTCTGGCGGCGTTCGGTCACCGCTTTGGCCTGGTCTGGCTGCCGCTGGCGGCGATGGCGCTGATCTCGGGTCTGACCTACGCCTGGGCGGGGCAGTTGTGGGCGCTGCAACTGGGCTTCGCCGCCCTGCTGTTCGAGGCGGCCTGGCGGCTGGATTTGCGGGCGCGCTGGTTGCCGGCACTGGGGCAGGCGGCGTTCGGGATTTATCTGCTGCATCCGTTTTTCATGCTGGTGTGCTACAAGATTTTCGGGCCGCAGGTCAGCCCGGCCTTGGCGGCGCTGGTGTGTTTCGCGCTGTCCTGGGCGGCCACGGTGCTGCTGCTGCGGCTGCCGGGGTTGCGGCGCATGGTGTAGGGTCGGGGTGTTCGGCCCCAAAGTGGAGTGACGCGCGGCGTGCAGATTTCGCCCAACGCCTTTGCCTGGTTGATGCTGCTGGCCTGGCCGCTGGTGGCGCTGCTGCTGTATCGGCGCTTGACACCGGATCGCGCGCTGATCTGGACAGTGCTGGGCGGCTATCTGCTGCTGCCGCCGCTGGCTGCGCTGGACCTGCCGGTGGTGCCCGATCTGGACAAGGCGTCGATCCCCAATCTGGCGGCGCTGGTGATGGTGCTGTTCGTGCTGCGCGACCGCCTGGCGCTGCTGCCGCAATCGAGCGTCGGCAAGGTGTTGATCGCGCTGTTCATCCTTAGCCCGTTTGCCACGGTGCTGACCAATACCGACCCGGTGCCGCGGGTGGGAGACGATCTGCAGGGGATGCGGATTTACGACAGCATCGCCGCGGTGGCCAATCAGGCGATTGCGCTGCTGCCGTTCTTTCTGGCCCGGCGCTATCTGGCGACCCCAGTGGCGATGCGCGCCCTGCTGGTGGCGCTGATGGCGGCGGGGCTGGCCTATTCGCTGCCGATGCTGGTGGAGATGCGGTTGTCGCCGCAGATGAACGTCTGGGTTTACGGCTATTTCCAGCATGATTTCTTTCAGACCATCCGCTTTGGCGGTTATCGGCCGGTGGTGTTCCTGCCGCACGGGCTTTGGGTGGCGTTTCTGGCTCTGATGGCGGTGCTGGCAGCACTGGTGCTGTTCCGCGCCAGCCCGCCCGAGCGGCGGCCAAGGCTGCTGGCGGCGGCGCTTTACCTGATGGCAGTGCTGATCCTGTGCAAAAGCGCCGGGCCGCTGGTTTATGCGCTGGGGCTGGCGCCGCTGTTGCTGCTGGCGCCGCGGCGGTTGCAGGTGTTGGCGGCGGCGGTGCTGGCGGTGCTGGTGGTCAGCTATCCCTTGCTGCGCGGCGCACATCTGGTGCCGCTGGATGCCATTCTGGGGCTGGCCGACCATCTGGACGCCAACCGCGCCTATTCGCTGCGCTTTCGCATCGGCAACGAGGAGCAACTGCTGGCCCGCGCCGCCGAGCGGCCGCTGTTCGGCTGGGGCGGTTACGGGCGCAACCTGCTTTACGATCCGTTCACCGGCGCGGGGCTGTCGATTGCCGACGGCGCCTGGATCATCACCTTGGGGATCTATGGCTGGCTGGGCTATATCGCGTTGTTCGGGCTGCTGGCGCTGCCGCTGCTGGCGCTGGGGCGCGAGGCTTTTTCGGCACGGGCGGCGTTCTCGCCCTATGTCAGTGCGGTGGCGCTGATCCTGGCGGCCAACATGGTGGACATGCTGCCCAATGCGACGCTGATCCCCTTCACCTGGCTGATGGCCGGGGCGTTGCTGGGCCATGCCGAGGCTTTGGCTGTGGCACGGCGCGCGGCAGCCGAGGCCGAGCGGCGGCGGCGGATGCACCCCGGCCCGCAGCGCACGGTGCTGTGATGGCGGTTTGCGTCGATATCGGGGTGTTTGCCCATGACGAGGCCGCAGGCATCGCCGCGATGCTGGCCGGGGTGCTGGCGCAGGATATCTGGGCGGATGCGGGCTATGACCTGCGGCTGTTGGTGCTGGCCAATGGCTGCACCGACGACACCGTGGCGCGGGCCTCGGGTTTGGCCGAGGTGGTGGACCTGCCGCAGGGTGGCAAGTCGCGAACCTGGAACGCTTTTGTGCATGAGCTTTCGCGGCGCGAGGCCGAGGTGCTGATCTGCTGCGATGCCGATATCGCCCTGCCCGACCCCGCCACGCTGCGGCTTCTGGTGCAGGGATTGCTGGAGCGGCCAGCGGTGAAAGTGTTCACCTCGCGCCCGGTGAAGGATATCGCCCAACCAGGGGCGGCACTGGGCGCGCAGGATCGGTTGATCGCGGCAGCGGGCGGCACTTTGGAGGAATGGCGGCGCGCACTGTGCGGCCAGCTTTATGCGCTGCGGACCGGGGCGGCGCGGGGCTTGCATCTGCCGGTCGGCCTGCCGGTCGAGGACGGCTTTCTGCGCGCCATGCTACTGACCGACGCGCTGACCGTGCCGGAAGACCTGACGCGGATCGACGGGGGCGATGCCTATCACGTCTATGCCTCGGAACGTCGGATCGGGGCTCTGATCCGGCATCAGACGCGGATCGTCATCGGCTCGGCGATCAATGCCGCCTGCTTTGCGCATCTGCGGGCGCTGCCGCAAGCCGCCCGGCACGCCGAACTGGCGCGGGCGGCGGGGGATGACGGCTGGCTGGCGCGGGTGCTGGCAGAGCAACTGCCGCGCGCGCCTTTCGGCTATGTGCCGCTGCATTTCCTGACCAAGCGCAGCATCCACCTGCTGCGGCAGCAGGGCACCCTTGCAAGCCCCAAACGGCTGGCGGTACTGGTCGCCGGTTTCGGCTTTGATCTGATTGTTTACCTGAACGCCCAAATCCGCATGGCGCGTGGCACCGGACCGGGGCATTGGTAGCGGGATTTGCCTTGATCGCCGGGAAATTGTGGCAGGATTGTGGCAATCTCAAGGCATTGTCACCCGCTGGGATATGATGGCACAGCCCGGCCAGCGCGGGTATCGCCTGCCCGGCATTTGCGGTATTTTAACGAAAAAGCGGATCAGGCTTGGGTGCGGCTTGCCGATGCGGCACGCAACCCGAAGGAAGTGGCAAGGCAGTTTTCGGCATGACGGCATCACCAGTGCGGCCTGAGGCTATTTCCGATACCGACATTGCCATCGTCGGCATGGCGGCGCATCTGCCCGGTGCGCCTTCGATTGCCGCGTTCTGGGACAACCTGCGGGACGGGGTGGAATCGATCCGGGTGCTGTCTGATGCCGAATTGCTGGCGGCGGGCGAGGCGCCGGACCGGCTGCGCCACCGCAACTATGTGCGCGCCGCGGCGCCCTTGGATCAGTTCGACCATTTTGACGCCGACTTTTTCGGATTTTCCCCGAAAGAGGCCGCGATCCTTGACCCGCAGCACCGCCAGTTCATGGAAGTGGCCTGGGAGGCGCTGGAAAACGCCGGTCATCCGCCCGAGAATTTCCCCGGCGCCATCGGGGTTTATGCCGGTTGCGGCATGGGCAGCTATTTCTATTTCAACATCTGCTCGAACCCGGATCTGGTGGAAAACACCGGCATGTTCCTGCTGCGCCATACCGGCAACGACAAGGATTTTCTGGCCACCCGCGTCAGCCATATCTTCGATCTGAAAGGTCCGTCGATTTCCGTGCAGACCGCCTGTTCCACCTCGCTGGTGGCGGTGCATTTCGGGGTGCAGGCGTTGCTGAACGGCGAATGTGACATGGTGCTGGCGGGCGGCGTCACCATCGAACTGCCGCAGGGTCGCGGCTACATCTTCAACGACGGCGAGATATTGTCGCCCGACGGCCATTGCCACGCCTTCGACCACCGCGCACAGGGCACGGTGTTCGGCTCGGGCGCCGGGGTGGTGGTGCTGCGGCGCCTGAAGGATGCGCTGGCCGATGGCGATCATGTCTGGGCGGTGATCAAGGGCTCGGCGGTCAACAACGATGGCGCGGCCAAGGCGGGGTATCTGGCGCCCTCGGTCGATGGTCAGGCCAAGGCGATTGCCGAGGCGCAGGCGGTGGCGGGCGTTTCGGCCGGGACCGTCGCATACGTTGAATGTCACGGCACCGGCACCTTTCTGGGCGACCCGATCGAGGTGGCGGCGCTGTCTGCGGCCTTTGCCGAGACCACCGATGCCGTGGGCTTCTGCCGCCTTGGCTCGGTTAAAACCAACATCGGCCATCTGGATACCGCCGCCGGGGTGGCGGGGTTGATCAAGACCGCGCTGGCGCTGCACCATCGGCAGATCCCGCCCAGCCTGGGCTACGAGGCGCCGAACCCGGCGATTGATTTCGAAACCAGCCCGTTCAAGGTGGCGGATCGGCTGCTGGACTGGCCCTCGGCCGGCCCGCGCCGTGCCGGGGTGAATGCGCTGGGGGTCGGCGGCACCAACGCGCATGTGGTGCTGGAAGAGGCGCCTCTGCGGGCGAGTTCCGAGGCCAGCGACTGGCCGTTTCAGCTTCTGGTGCTGTCGGCCAAATCGCGCGGCGCGTTGGAGGATGGGGCGCGGGCCTTGGCGGCGCATCTGCGCGCCCATCCCGAACAGCCGCTGGCCGATGTGGCCTGGACTTTGAAGGAAGGCCGCCGCGCCTTCGACCGTCGCCGGGTGATCGTGGCGCACAGTCATGCCGAGGCCGCCGACCTGCTGGAAGGCACCGATCCGCGCCGGGTGTTCGCGCATGACCACCTTGGCGACGACCCCGAGGTGGTGTTCATGTTCCCCGGTGGCGGTGCGCAATACGCTGGCATGGCGCGCGATCTTTACGACACCGAACCCGAGTTCCGCGACTGGATGGACAAGGGTCTGGCGATCCTGCAACCGAAGCTGGATTACGACATCAGGGCGCTGTGGTTGCCCGAACCGGGGGCTGAAGTTGCCGCCAACGCCCGGCTTAAGCGCCCTTCGGTGCAACTGCCGCTGATCATGATCGTGGAATATGCGCTGGCGAAGCTTTTCATCAGTTGGGGGGTGACGCCCACCGCGCTGGTCGGTCATTCGATGGGCGAGAATACCGCCGCCTGTCTGGCCGGGGTGATCAGTTTCGAGGATTGCATCGGCCTGGTGCATCTGCGCGGCAGCCTGTTCGACACCGTGCCGCCCGGTGGAATGCTGTCGGTGCCGCTGGACGAGGCCGCCCTTGCGCCACATCTGACCGGTGATCTTGACCTCGCGTCGGTCAACGCGCCCGGCCTTTGCGTCGTCTCCGGCCCCGATGCGGCGCTGGGGGCTTTGGCGGCAAGGCTGGCGGGCGAGGAGGTCGAGACCCAGCGCATCCCGATCGACATCGCGGCGCACTCGCGGATGCTGGAACCGATCCTGCAGCGGTTTGGCGACTACCTGCGCAGTATCAAACTGAGCCCGCCGCAAATCCCGATCATCTCCAACCGCTCGGGTGTGGAACTGACCGCGGCGCAGGCCACCGACCCCGACTACTGGGTGGCGCATCTGCGCAACACCGTGCGGTTTCAGGACTGCATGCAGACCCTTGCCGCCCCGAACCGCGTGTTCATCGAGATCGGACCCGGAAGGTCGATGTCATCCCTTGCGCAGGCCAACGGCGTGGCGGCCGGCCAGATCGTGCCCGCCCTGCGCCACCCCGAGCAGAAGCTGGCGGATGACGCCTGGCATCTGGCCAGCATCGGCCGGCTTTGGGCCTGCGGCGTGCCGGTCGATTGGGCGCCGATCTGGGGCGAGGCTCGCCGCTGTCGCGTGCCGTTGCCCGGCTATGCCTTTCAGCGCAAACAGTATTTCATCGAACCCGGCAAGGCCGTTGCCGCCACCAGCACCCTGCCGATGCGCCAGGACGATCTGGCCACCTGGGGCTGGCAGCCGCACTGGCGCCCCCGCGCCGCCGATTGCGAGATTGATATCGAGGCCGGGTTGGAAGGCTCCACCCCGCAGACCTGGTTGATGTTCATGGACGAGGCGGGCCTTGCCGCCGCCTGTGCCGCGCGGCTGGTGGCTGCCGGGCACCGTGTGGTGACGGTGCGCCCCGGCGATGCCTTCAGGCGCGACGGTCAGGACTATGTGCTGGCCCCCGAGCAGGGCCGCGACGGTTACGACGCGCTGATCCGCGATCTGGTGGCGACCGGCCAGACCCCGACCCGCATCGCGCATTTCTGGCTGGTGACGGCGGGCGAAAGCTGCCGCCCCGGATCGAGCTTCTTTCACCGCAATATCGAGCAGGGTTTCTACAGCCTGCTGAATCTGGCCCAAGCGATTGCTGGCGAGGGCTTGCCCGGCCCGATCCACCTGACCGCCGTCAGCACCGGGGCTGTGCAGGTGCGCAGCGAGGGCCTGCCTTACCCCGAGAAAGCCATCCTCGCCGGACCGATCAAGGTGATCCCGCGCGAGGTGCCGGGGCTGACTTGTGCCGCGCTGGACGTGGTGCTGCCGCAGGCTGCGAAATCGCGCTGGGGCAAGGCCGGGGCCGGGCTGGAGCCGCTGGCTTCGCAGGTGCTGGAAGACCTGCTGGCCACGCCCGGCAACGCCATCGCCGCCCTGCGTGGCGCGCGGCGGCTGGAGCGGGGGGTGAAGCCGGTTCCTTTGCCGGAGACCGAGGCGATCACCCTGCCGCAAGGCGCGCCGGTGCTGATCACCGGTGGCTTTGGTGGCATCGGCCTGACGCTGGCCGAAGACCTGATCCGCCGCAACGGTGCGAAAATCGTGCTGATCGCCCGCCGCCCCTTGCCGGATGCGGCGGATTGGGCGGCCTATCTGGCGGGCCATGCGCCCGATGACCCCGTTTCACGCCGCATTCTGGCATTGCAGCGGTTGCAGGCGCTGGGTGGCGAGGTGCTGGTGGCCTGCGCTGACGTCTGCAACCTGCACGACATGCGCGAGGCCGTGGCCAAGGGCGTGGCGCGGTTTGGCCCCTTCCGCGCGGTGATCCATGCGGCGGGGGTGGTGAACGATGGGCCGCTGCTGACCAAATCGCCCTCTGCGGTGGAGGAGGTTTTCGCGCCGAAACTGCACGGCACCAGGGTGCTGGAGGCGCTGTTCCCCGATGGCAGCCTTGACCTTCTGGTGCTGTTTGCCTCGACATCCACCGTCACCGGGCCTGCCGGGCAGATCGACTATGTGGCGGCGAATGAATTCCTGAACGCCTGTTCACAATCGCGCAAGGGTGGCAAGACCCGCGTGCTGGCGCTGAACTGGGGCATCTGGCAAGGCGTCGGCATGGCGGCGGAAGCCTTGGCCGACCGCCACGGCGCCCGCTTGCCCGCGCCGCGCCTGCCGATTTCTGCGCCGATGCTGGACGAGGCGACGTTCGATGCCGCGGGCAACCGGATGTTCTGCGCCCGGCTTGGCACCGACCGATGGATTCTGGATGGCCACCGCACAAAGGAGGGGCAGGCGCTGATCCCCGGCACCGGGGTTCTGGAGCTGGCCGCCGAGGCAATGGCCGCCGAGGGTATCGCGCAATTCGAACTGCGCGATTTGACCTTTTTCCGGCCGCTGGACGTGGCGGAGGGCACCGCCCGCGACATCCGCGCCCGGCTGATCCGCAGCGACGAGGGCTTTGGGTTCGATCTGCAAAGCGCCGTTGCCCTGGCCGGGCGCACCGGTTTCCAGACCAACGCGCAAGCCCGGCTGATGCCGATTACCGCCACCCCGGGGCGGCTGGAAACCGTGCCGATTGCCGCCCGTTGCACCGCCGTCACCACCGATGCGCAAGGCATCCGCTCGCCGCAGGAAGCGCATCTGCGCTTTGGTCCGCGCTGGCGGGTGTTGACCCGCGCGGCGCTGGGAAAGGGCGAGGGGATTGCCGAATTGGCGCTGCCAGAGGCGTTCCACGGCGATCTGGCGCAGGGCTGGCTGCTGCATCCGGCGCTGCTGGACCTCGCGACCGGCTGGGCGATGGGGCTGATCGAGGGCTATGCGCCAACGCATCTGTGGGTGCCGGTTTCTTATGCCAGGGCGAGGGTTTATGCGGCGCTGCCCGCGCAGATCACCAGTTGGGTGCGCAATGCCGGGCCGAACCGGGCCGCGTCGGCGGTGGCCACGTTTGATATCACTTTGGCCGATGCCAGCGGCACGATCTGCATGGAGATCGAGGGCTTTACCCTGCACAAGCTGGACGGCGCGCTGACCTTGCGCCCGCCGGAAGCGCGCGATCTGGTGTTCGACGATGCTGCCAGTGCCAAGCCCGCCTCGCCCGCCGAGGAACGGCTGCTGCACAACCTTTCGCAGGGCATCCATGCTGCCGAGGGGGCCGAGGCTTTCCGCCGCGCGCTGGCCACGGGCCTGCCGCAGGTGATCGTCTCGTCGCTGGACCTGCCCGCGCTGATTGCGCAGGCTGACGTGGTGGACACCCGCCCCGAAGGCCAAAGCTTTGCCCGCCCCGATCTGGACACCGCCTATCTGGCACCGCGCAACGATATCGAGCGCACGTTGACCGGCTTCTGGCAAGACCTGCTGGGCGTCGGGCAGGTGGGGGTGGAGGATGATTTCTTTGCCCTTGGCGGCCACAGCCTGATCGCGGTGCGGCTGTTTGCCATGGTGAAAAAGG
Organism: Rhodobacter ferrooxidans; assembly: GCF_000176015.1. Lineage (GTDB taxonomy): Bacteria > Pseudomonadota > Alphaproteobacteria > Rhodobacterales > Rhodobacteraceae > Pseudorhodobacter_B > Pseudorhodobacter_B ferrooxidans. The sequence continues at coordinate 229,168 of NZ_ACYY01000002.1, forward strand.
CGTATCGGGTGGATTTCCCGATCTCGGTGCTGTTCGAGGCGCCGACCATCGCCCGCTGTGCTGCCTTGATCGAGGCGCGCATCGGGCCGCAGGATACCGCGCCGCAAACCGCAACACCGACCCGCCGCTTTACCCATCTGGTGGCGATGCACGAACGCGAAGGCGGGCCGAAGCAACCGTTCTTCCTGGTGGCCGGAATGTTCGGCAACGTGCTGAACCTGCGGCATCTGGCGCAGCTTCTGGGCACCGACCGGCCGTTCTACGGCTTGCAGGCGCGCGGGCTTTACGGCGACGCGGCCCCGCATGCCACGTTGCCCGAAGCGGCGGCGGATTACATTGCCGAACTGCGGCAGGTGCAGCCGCATGGCCCCTACCTGCTGGGCGGCTTTTCCGGCGGTGGGCTGACCGCCTGGGAAATGGCGCAGCAACTGGAAGCGGCAGGCGAGGAGGTGGCGCTGCTGGTGCTGCTGGACACGCCGCTGCCGATGCGCCCCAGCTTGACCCGCCGCGACAAGGCGCTGATCAAGCTGGCGGAATTGCGCGCCAAAGGGCCGGGCTACCTGCTGGACTGGGCGCGTGCCCGCTGGGCCTGGGCGCGGTGTGACCAAAGCCTGCCTGCGCAGGCCGAAGGGGCGTTTCACAATGCCGCCATCGAGGCGGCCTTCCGCGCCGCATTGCCGATCTACCAGATTCAGCCCCGGTCAGGTGCCACGCTGCTGTTGCGCCCGAAGCTGGACCGGTGCTGGCAGGTCTCGGGCGGGCAATGGGTCAGCGCGGCGAAGGAATATGTGTTCCCCGATAATGACTTGACGCAGTTCGCCCCGGCCCTGCAGGTGATCGAGGTGCCGGGCGACCATGACGGCATGGTGCTGGAACCGAATGTGCGGGTGCTGGCGCAGCGGCTGGCGGCGGTGATCGCAGCAACCGAGGCGCAGCAGTCCTTGCCACAGGCGGCAGAATAGCCATGGCCCCGACCTTGCTGACCGTGATCCTGAACTGGCGCAGCGCCGAGATGACGCTGGACGCCTGCGCCGCAGCCCTGCAAGCGGTGGCAACCATCGACGGCGCGATTACCATTGTTGACAACGACTCGGGCGATGGCTCGTTCGAAGTGATGACCGCCGAAGTGCAGCGCCGTGGCTGGGACAAGGGCGCGCATCCGGTGCGGGTGCTGCAATCAGGCCATAACGGCGGCTTTGGTGCCGGCAACAATTTCGCCATCCGTCAGGGTCTGCCCGGCGGCGCGCGGCCCGATTTCGTCTATATCCTGAACTCCGATGCCTTCCCCGACCAAGGCGCCGTGACCGCCCTGCTGGACCATCTGCAAGCCCACCCCCAGACCGGTTTCGCCGGCAGCTTCCTGCGCGGACCGGAGGGCGACCCGCATCGCACCGCCTTCCGCTTCCCCTCGATCGCCAGCGAGTTGGAGGGGGCGGCGCGGTTTGGCCCGATCAGCCGCCTGTTGCGCGATCATATCGTGGCGCAGCCGATCCCGGCGGCAACCGGGCGGGTGGATTGGCTGGCCGGTGCCAGCCTGATGATGCGGCAATCGGTTCTGGATCAGATCGGGTTGTTCGACGAGACGTTCTTTCTTTATTTCGAGGAAACCGATCTGTGCCTGCGGGCGGCACGCGCCGGGTGGCCCACCGATTTCGTGGTGGAAAGCCGGGTGACGCATATCGGTTCGGCCTCTACGGGGATGAAAAGCTGGACCCGTATCCCTGGCTTCTGGCTGGATTCCCGGCGTCATTATTTCACCAAGAACCACGGCTACCTTTACGCGGCCGGGGCGACGGCGGCGCATGTGGTGGGTGGCCTGCTGTGGCGCGCGCGGCTTCTGGCGCAGCGCAAGGACCGGGGCGATCCGCCACATTTTCTGAAAGACCTGATCGGCCATGCTGTGCGTCGCAAACCGCAAGCGCCGCCAATGCCACCCCGGACCGGGGCCGAATGATTTCCCGCCCACGGGCGGCAAGGAGTGCAAGATGAAGCCGTTTTCCAGTATCGTCATCGGCAATGAATCCCTGACCATCCAGTGCGCCGAGGTGCTGCTGGCGCGTGGCCACAGCATCGCGGCGCTGGTCAGCCGCAACCCCGAGGTGCAGGCCTGGGCGCAAGCGCGCGGTCTGCGGCAAGAGGCTCCGGGGCAGGGGCTGGCGGATCGGCTGGCCGGGCTGCGGGTGGATTGGCTGCTGTCGATTGCCAACCTGTCGCTGATCCCCGAGGCGGTGCTGGCGCTGGCCAAGGGGGCGGTGAACTTTCACGACGGGCCTTTGCCGCGCTATGCCGGGCTGAACGCGCCGGTCTGGGCCATTCTGAACGGCGAGGTGCGGCATGGCATCACCTGGCACTTGATCGCGGGTGGCGTGGACGAGGGCGACATTCTGGAGCAGCGGCTGTTCGATATCGCGCCCACCGATACCGCGCTGACCCTGAACACCAAATGCTTTGCGGCCGCGATTGAAAGCTTTCCGGCGCTGCTGACGGCGCTGGAAACCGGCGCGCCGAAACGGCAGGTGCAGGATCTGTCGCAGCGGCATCTTTATGCCCGCGCCGACCGGCCAGCTGCGGCGGGGTTGATCGACTTTTCCGTGCCCGCCGCCAAGGTGGTGGCGCTGGTGCGGGCGCTGGATCATGGCAGTTATTTCAATCCCTTGAGCACGGCCAAGATCAGGATCGGCGCATCGGTTCTGCATGTCGGCTCTGCCGAGGCGGCGGCAGGCACGGCCAGCCCCGGCACGGTGCTGGAGGCGACCGAGGCCGGGCTGGTGGTGGCCTGTGGCTCCGGTGCGGTGCGGCTGGCGGGCTTGCGTGATGCCGCCGGGGAAAAGATCTGCCCGACGACACTGGCGGTGTCGCATCTGGCCTCGCCTTCGGTGGCCGAGGCCGCGGCGCTGACGGCGGCCTTGGCGGCGGTGGTGCCCGGCGAGGCGGCGCTGCGGCGGGTGCTATTGGCGCTGGACCCGGCGGAATTGCCGGTCTCGGCACGGTCTGGCCCGGCGGTCCATGCCCGTCTGCCGCTGGCGTTGCCGCGGGCGATGGCGGATGACCGGCGTCTGGCGCTGCTGGCGCTGCTGGCGCTGGGGCTGGCGCGGCTGGTCGGCAAGACCGCCTGCGATGTGGCTTATGGTGTGGGGTCGCCGGCCGCGGGGATTCTGAGCACCTGGGTGCCGCTGCGGGTATGCACCGAAGGCACGCTGGCCGAGGCCGAGGCGGCTTTTGCCAAGGCGCGGGCGGTGGCGCAGCAAACCCCGGCTTTCGCGCTGGATCTGTTGCTGCGCGATTCCCGTCTGCACGGGCTGACCCAGCCACCACTGGCTTTTGGCGAGGATGTGCATCCTGGCTCGGTGCTGACGCTGACGGCTTCGGCGCTGCATTACGACAGCACCCGCATTTCGGATGACGAAGCCCGCGCTATTGCCGCCCGTCTGGGGCAATTCGTGGCCGCTGCGGCCAGCACGGGGCCAGCGACTCTGGTGGCCAATCTGCCGATCTTGCCCGATAGTGAACGAGAGTTAGTATTGGAGCAATGGAACCGTACGGCAAAACCGTATGAACGTTCACTTTGCGTGCATCAGGCTTTTGAATCTCAGGTCTCCCGCACCCCCGACGCAATTGCCGTGGTGTTCGAGGCCGAAAGCCTGAGCTATGCCGCGCTGAACGCCCGTGCCAATCGTGCCGCGCATGTGCTGATGCAGATGGGCGTGAAACCCGGCACGCTGGTCGCGCTGTGCGTGCCGCGCGGGCTTGATCTGCTGGTGGGCGCGCTGGCGATCCAGAAGGCGGGCGGCGCCTATGTGCCGATCGACCCGGCCTATCCGTCTGATCGCATTGCGCTTTACCTGCAAGACAGCGCCGCCCCGGTGGTGGTGACCCATGCGGCGATGGCGGAAACCTTGCCGCCGCATGACGCGCAACTGCTGACGCTGGATGCCGATCCGCGGCTGGCCGAGGCGCTGGAAACCAATCCGGCAAGCGGCGTCACCTCGGCCGATCTGGCCTATGTGATCTATACTTCCGGCTCCACCGGTCGCCCGAAAGGCGTGATGATCGAGCATCGCAACGTCATCAACTTCTTCGCCGGCATGGACGACCGCATCGACCATGCACAGGGCGGGGTCTGGCTGGCGGTCACCAGCCTGTCGTTCGACATTTCGGTGCTGGAACTGTTCTGGACGCTGGCACGCGGCTTCAAGCTGGTGCTGACCTCGGACGAGGATCGCGCCCTGGTGTCGGCGGGGCGGATTTCTTCCGCCAAGAAGATGGATTTCTCGATCTATTTCTGGGGCAACGACGATGGCGCCGGGCCGAAGAAATACGAACTGCTGCTGGAAGGCGCGCGCTTTGCCGACAACCACGGCTTCTGTGCGGTCTGGACGCCGGAACGCCACTTCCACGCCTTTGGCGGGCCCTATCCGAACCCGTCGGTGACCGGGGCTGCGGTGGCGGCGGTCACGAAAAATATCGGCGTGCGCGCGGGGTCGGTGGTGCTGCCGCTGCACCATCCCGCGCGGGTGGCCGAGGAATGGGCGGTGATCGACAACCTGACCAATGGTCGCGCCGGGCTTGGCGTGGCGGCGGGCTGGCATCCCAACGATTTTGTGCTGCGTCCCGAAAACTCGCCACCCGACAACCGGTCGGCCATGTTTGCGGCGATTGACCAACTGCGGCGGTTGTGGCGCGGTGAAACCGTTGATTTCCCAACGAAAACCGGAACCTTCGGGGTGCAGACCCAGCCGCGGCCGGTGTCAAAGGAACTGGCGGTCTGGGTCACCATCGCAGGCAACCCCGCCACCTGGCGCGAGGCGGGCGAGATTGGCGCGCATGTGCTGACGCACCTTCTGGGCCAGTCGATCGACGAGGTGGCGGACAAGATCAAGATCTACCATTCTGCGCTGCGCGAGGCCGGGCATGACCCGGCAAACTTCACCGTGACGCTGATGCTGCACACCTATGTCACGCGCGACCGCGAGCAGGCCCGCGCCACCGCCATCGGCCCGATGAAGGCCTATCTGGGCGCCGCCGCCGGGCTGGTCAAGCAATACGCCTGGGCCTTCCCGGCGTTCAAGAAGCCGCAGGGCATCAGCGATCCGGCGGATATCGACCTGCGCACCCTGACGGGTGACGAGGTGACGGGGATTCTCGATTTCGCCTTCAACCGCTACTTCGAGGATTCGGGGCTGTTCGGCACGGTGGAAGACGCGCTGGATCGGGTCGAGCAATTGAAACGCATCGGCGTGACCGAGGTGGCCTGCCTGATCGACTATGGCATTGCACCGGAGCTGGTGCTGGAGGGGCTTTTCCCGCTGGCCGAAGTGCTGCGCCGCGCCAATGCCGGCGAAGCGGTGGAAGCGGGCGATTATTCCATCGCCGCCCAGATCATCCGCCACGGCGTGACGCATCTGCAATGCACCCCGTCGATGGCGCGGATGCTGAACATGAACGAAGAGTCACGCATGGCGTTGGGGCATGTGAAGCACCTGCTGCTGGGCGGCGAGGCGCTGCCGGGCGGGCTGGTGGCGGACTTGCAAAAGGCCACGCGCGCCAGCATCACCAACATGTATGGGCCGACGGAAACCACGATCTGGTCCACCTGCGAGGCGGTGAAAGAGGCGGATGGCCCGGTCAGCATCGGTCGCGCCATCGCCAACACACGGCTGTATGTGCTGGACGCCGCCCGCCAGCCGGTGCCGGTGGGCAGCCCGGGCGAATTGTGGATCGGCGGCGACGGTGTGGCGCGCGGCTACTGGCGGCGCGACGATCTGACGGCGGATGCCTTCCGGCCCGATCCCTTCGTGCCCGCCGACCATGCGACGCCCTGGGGTGCCCGGATGTACAAGACCGGCGATCTGGTGCGGCTGCGCGCCGATGGCAAGCTGGAGTTCCTTGGCCGCAGCGACCATCAGGTGAAACTGCGCGGCTACCGGATCGAGTTGGGCGAGATCGAAGCGGCTTTGGAGGCGCAGCCGGGGGTCACTCAGGCTGCGGTGCTGGCGCGCGAGGATACGCCCGGCGATCTGCGGTTGGTGGCCTATCTGGTGGGCACGGCGACGGAGGCCTCGCTACGCTCGGGTCTGGGCGCTGCGCTTCCGGCGCATATGGTCCCGGCCCACTTCGTGGTCCTGCCCGCGATGCCGCTGACCCCCAACCGCAAGCTGGACCGCAAGGCCTTGCCCGCCCCGCAGGCGGCGATGGTGACCGAGGCCTATCAGGCGCCGGACCTGGGGATCGAGGCGCAGATTGCCGCGATCTGGTCGCGGGTGCTGAACGTGCCGAAGGTCGGTGCACGCGACAATTTCTTTGCGCTGGGTGGCCATTCGCTGCTGGCGGTGCAGGTGCATCGCGAGATCAGCCAGACGCTTGGCTTGCCAAAACACTCGATCACCGACATCTTCCGCTATCCGGTGTTGTCGGCGCTGGCGGCGCATCTGGGGGGGGGCAGCAAACCCGCCGAAACGCCGCAAGCGATGGCCGATCGCGCCGACGCCCGCGCCGATGCCATGGCGCGGCGGCGGGCGCTGCGGTCGGGAAAGGTGGAGGCCTGATCAGGCTCAGCAGTCGGCGGCAACCGCAGTTGCCGGCTGCAGTGTCAGTCAATTCCGGCCAAGCATCTTCAGGACGCGGGCGACGTCTTTCTTGCTGGCTTTGCGGCGGGTCACCACGTTGCCGTTGGGGTCGGTCAGCACATAACGGTCCTTGTCGAGCATTTCCCGCCAACCGGCAACGTCCACGATCTCGACGCGCTGGCGCGAGGCGTTGACCGTAACCACGCTGGTCACACCGTCACTGGCGGCAGCCCGGACATTCGAACTGATCGCGCGCAGGCGATTGCGCTCGGTGCGGGTGGCAGGCCGACTTTCCAGTATCCGGCCCCGGCGGTCGATCCGTTGATAGGTGCCGGCCAGAATACGTTCCATGCTGCCGTTGTTGAAAAACAGGCGGATGCCATCAGCGCCATTGAGGTTCAGCGTGACCGCATCACCTCCAGACCCACCGCGGGACGCGTCGCTGCCGTCTGATCCGCCGTCATCGGAACCGCCGTCATCGGAGCCCCCGTCGTCGGAGCCCCCGTCGTCGGAGCCACCGTCATCGGAACCGCCGTCGTCGGAGCCGCCATCATCCGATCCGCCGTCGTTACCCGAACTGTCGTTCTGGTCAGACTGATCGTCATTTCCGTCACGATCGCTGTCGTGGTCATCGCCGGAAGAACCGCCGCTATCATGGTCGCTGTGATCTGACCCGTCGTCGCTGCCACCGGCAAAGACCGCGCCGGTTCCGGGCTTCCAACCGCTGCAAACGAGATCTCCCGCCGAAGCGAGAACAGCCGAAAGCAGAAGAAGATGGATCAGCCGGCGATTCATTTCAATTCCAGGCAGAAAAACCCTGCCCCGGACCACATCGGTCCGGGGCACCTTGTTTTGCCAGTCTATCAGAGACCGGACAGACGGTCGATGTTAGCGCGCGTGGCGGCATGGTTTTCGACAACTGCGCCCGATGCGCTCCGGCGGGTGTAGGTGCCATCAATGATCGATTCCACCGAACCATCGCTCAATTCGACTTCAATGCCATTGGCAAAGCGGCGCAGGTTGATCACCGAAACCGCAGTCGCGCCAGAGCCCGAGGTGCTGCCAGAAACCGAAGTGCCCGTCGAATCGTCCAGACCGTCCATATTGTCGTCGGTGCCGTTGTCGTCGGAACCGTTGTCGTCCGATCCGTGGTCGTCCGAACCGTTGTCGTCCGAACCGTTGTCGTCCGAACCGTTGTCGTCCGAACCGTGGCCGGCCGAGCCATGGTCGTCCGAACCATTGTCGTCCGAACCGTGGTCGTCCGAGCCGCTGTCGTTCCCGCCGTCATTGTCGGCGAATGCCACCGACGACACGACATCAAGGGCACCGGTCTTGACGTTGACATGAAGGCTGAGCGGCATGATGGCCACGAAGGCGGTGGTGCAGAACAGGGTGATCAGGCGCGACGGGGATTTCAGGGTCTTGGTCATGGTGTTCTCCGGTTGGTTATCCGGCGTTGTGCCGGGGATGAGTCTTGATGGCACAACGAGTTTTGCGAAAATACCGGCACACGACCTTTGCGGAAGCTGATCAGACTTCCACCCAAAATGCCCGGGTCGTTGGTCTGGTGATTGACTCAGACCAAGGTCTGAAGCCGGCCAAAAAGCGGGGTGACAAGGTCGTCAGGTGGTCGCTGAGGCGTTGCGGCGCGACTCGCGGCCAGCACGCACTGTGACGCGCAGCCATGAAAAAACTGCACCCCGGACCATTCCTGATCCGGGGCGCAGTTCTTCAGATTCTGGTGTCAGATTACATCGCCAGCAAACGGGTGATGTCCGTCGATGTGGCGGCGCGGATTTCCAGCACCGTTCCGGCAGCGTCGATGTGCTGATAGAAGCCATTCTTGATCTGTTCATAGCTGCCATCGGTCATGGTCACTTCGATCCAGTTCTTGAAATGCAGCACCCGCATCACCGAAGGGGATGGCGCTGCGGTGGCAGCGTCGGCTTCGGCGGCAGCCTGCGCCAAAGTCGGTGCGCCCAGCAGCCCGAAGGCTGCGATGGACGCGAGGCTGGTTGCGAACAGGCGGGAAGCGAGGCTCTGGGTCACACGCATTGTCATCTCCTTTTTGGCGGACCGGAACGCGATGCCGGATATCTTCGTGATGTGACACCCAATGCTGCGGGTGCAAAGTCGCTGCGGACCATTGCCGGGTTTGCTCAGACCAATACTCAACCCAAAGCAGACCTTGGTCCGCGGAACCCGACGGGCCAAGGTCTGAAGCCAAGCCATTGGCGGGCAGGATACTGACACTCATCAAGATGATTGCGAAACAGGAAACCATTCCAAAACAGTATGTTAAGGAAATCAGTTGTGCGGTTGGCTGCGGAATTCGGCCCTAAGTCTGAACAATATGCACTCTATGCCAGACCTTGGTCAGTTGCCTTGATCATCGCTTCGATGTTTGCTCGGCTCACGCTAAAGGGGATGGCGCAAAGCCTGTGCGGCCAGTCCCGCAAGACGTGTAGGTGGCTAGGGGGCTGGTCGCCTACCCGAAACGGCCATGGCAGATATTCACTGCCATGGCCGTTTTTTTTGGCCCACAGCGCGGAAAAAAGTCTTGCCGCCGCAAAATCATCCCGGGTGAACCGCTGCGCACTGACCCCGGCGCGGCCATTCCAGCGCGCGAAATGGCCCCTGCGACCGACCTGACATTCGGGCCGTATGGAAAACCCGTTTCCAGCCAACTCGGGTGGCGCGCTGTGGCTCGCCACCCGAGTTGGCACACTTTGACAACCGAGTTGGCAGCAAACGAATTTTCGATCATCGGGTAGGTGTTGGACGGCAAGTCTGAACGCACCATGAAGGCGTTGCCTGCGCAGGCCAGCAGGGATGGATTGAGGCCACGGCAGCCGATTTCAAAAGCGACGCTTCTTCGCGAGCTTCTCTCCGTATCCCAAAATATACTCGGCACCCTGTTTCCCTTTGGCGTGAGGGCCAGCCCAAAGCAAATAGTAAAGCGGCTTCTTCTGAGTGTCGCGGATCAACCGAGGGGTTGCCACGCATGGGAAGATGTCCCTGAGACGTTCGACATAGAGCGCGAGCAGCATGCGGGGGACACCCTCTGCCTTCGGGGTCTCGATCTCCCCGAACAGGGTTAGGTGCTCAGGGTAGACAATGCGCCGCCAGTCTGGTGTGCCAAAGCAGCGATCAATCATCTCCTCCCATTCGGGGTTCCGATCGACGTTCTTGGCGAGCAGCCTGTTTATTGCCATGTGGATGGGCAGGTTGACGATCACTTCGAACTTCCGGGTGGCGGCCAGCGCTTCGAGCGTTGCCCATTCAAGGTGTGGCCCGTAAGGGTCGAGAAAGGCAACGCCTTTGACATCGCCAAACCCGCCGATCTTCTGCATCAACGCCCGAATTCGCTCGTTGGCATCGCCCACCTGGACATAGATCCACTTCTTTGGCCACACCGGCTTGAGTTCTTCAAGCTCGGCGACGCGCCGGTCATCAAGGTCGAAGAAGTAATGCCGATCAAATCCCTTCTCGATATCCAGCGCACGGATGGGCGAGCCCATTACGAACTCAGCCTGATCCTCAGGCTGGTCATCGTCGAGGAAGCCCTTGCTCTTTGTGGCTGAAATCCCCCGAAGCGTTGTAACCGGAGCGCCCGCAAATCCATCAATATAGACAAGCTTCAGGCGCGGATTCTGAAGGACTGAACAGTAAAATCTGAGGTACTTTTCGAGGGCCTCGAGTTTCTCTCTTGCCCACGGGCCAACGGTGTTTTCTAAATGCGACTTCTTGACCATGCACCATTCCCGATTCCAATTGTCCGATCAGACAACTGGCAAGGGTATCGGGTCAACCCGTGATCGCGTCACGGATTGCCTGCGGGACGATGTCGGTCGGGAAGCCATTCCACTCTTCGCCGTCAAGCAGACGACCACCCGATTTCGGTCGCGCCCCACCCCATTGCTTGAAGAAAAAGGCTACCCCGTCTCGATCGCAAATCAAGCGCAGTTCGGTTGCCCACTCTCCCTCCATGACTCGTGCACCTGGGCCGCTCTCGCCGCCCACGATCGCCCAGGCAATGCCCTTCAAGTCAACGTCACCAATCTGACCCAGCAAGCGCTCGAATGAGACAAACCTGGCTTCTGAATTTGTTTCCTTCAGGTGATCGATCCGGCTCTTGTGCGCCGCGTTCTCGACCGACACCCCAAGCCAGATATGGCGCGGGACGCGCCCGCCATAATAGCGACTGCGGATGTAATTGCGCATCAGCGAGCTGCGCTTGGTCAGCACCTGGTAGACATGCCAGTCCGCCAGCCGAAGCTTCGAGGCCTCGGTGATCTGGTCCGCCAGATCCACGATGGCCCCGGCCCGCTTCACCTCGGTGGCGATCTGCTCGGGCGTCAGGGTTTCGTCGCGCAGCCGCTCCAGCTGCGCGAACAGGTGGTCGTTGAGGTCGGCCAGCTTGTTCGTCATGGCCGTCACGCCTTCGACTCGTCAGGCATATCGTCAACTTCTTCCGCCGCCCGCTTCGCCAACGCGGCGCGAAAATCATCCGTTCTTTCCTGATCGACGACCCAGACCGGCACCGGGTTCATCAGCCGCAAGTACAAATGCCGGTCAACGCTGCTCTCACCCAGAAAGAATTCCGGATGATTCGCATGAACCTCGGCGACCTGGTCCCGCATGCGGCTTTCGACGACATCTGCAAATTGCCGCAGAAAATGCGGGATGCACAGGCAGCCGTGCGAAAGGTTGGCCGCGGTGGCGACACGCGAAAGGAAATTGTCGAAACTGCTGAGGTTCACTTCCTCGTCACCAACGGGGTCTTCATGGGCCGTCGCGATGACGCCCAGAATTTGCAGAAGTGCGCCAGGCTCTTGGGCGATGGCGTCGGCAATCGTGTCAGTACTGATGATTTTCATGGTTGTCTCCTTTTCGGGTTGGGGTTCAAGTATTAGCCGTCACGCCTTCGCCAGATCGATGCTGACCGGCTGCCATGGCGCATCCACTGCGTCGCGGCGGTGGCAGCGCACATAGGTCTTCGAGCCTTCGACCCGCATGGCATCGCGGATCAGGGCACCGGCACATTCGGCAACCACGCGCTTTACATCGGGCGGCGCGGCGGCACGTCTTTGCCGTTCAACGGGCGGCTGTATGGGCTGGCCCTGCGGGGTGCGTCTTCTACCACGTCGGAAATCGTCAAAACGGAACGGTATCTGGCGCGCAAGAGCGGGGTGGCGGCATGAGCGGGTTCGAGTTTTCTGCCGTGCTGATCCTGCCTGCCGCCCAACGTGCGGCCGGGATGCGCTGGGGCTGGCGATGGGCTGGGGGCCGGGCAACTATTCAGTGGCGCTGTCGCCGACTGGTGCGGCCCCGGCCACGCATTTCGGCTGCCGCGCGCAGGTGGATCAGGTGTTTACCCAGATGCTGACAGCCCCCCCGGCCGAGGCGCAGCCGCTGCTGGCAGTGCTGGTGGTCGATGTCCGCCCCGGGGCCGATGGGGCGGCGCATTTCGCCGATGTGCTGGCCCGACTCGGGTTGGTGCAACTGACCGAGTGATCGATCAGGCCTTCCCTGCAAGGGAGGCCGGGGGGTGGTGGAACACCCCCCAGACACGGGGTTAACGAGCAAAGAACCCCCCGCCGACCAGTATCACCTTATGGCCGCACCGCCCTTGCGGGCCGCCCATTGAGGCACTGATTCCCATGAAGACCGAGTTAACATCCGTCGCCCCCGTGCGCCCCATCGCCCCCTGGCTGGGCGGCAAGCGCAACCTGGCGAAACGCATCTGCGCCATCATCGATGCCGACGACCGGCACCGCACCTATGCCGAGCCTTTCGTGGGCATGGGCGGCATCTTCCTGCGCCGCTCGATGCGGCCCCAGGCCGAGTTCATCAACGATGCCGGGCGCGACATCTACAACCTGTTCCGGGTGCTGCAGGAGCACTACGTGCCCTTTCTGGACATGCTGCGATTCCAGATCACCACGCAGGCGAACTTCAACCGGCTGGTGGGGGTTGACCCCGACACCCTGACCGACATGCAGCGGGCAGCGCGGTTCCTGTATCTGCAGCGCTGCGCGTTCGGCGGCAAGGTTTCGGGGCGCAATTTCGGGCTGGCGGTGGATAGGCCCGCGCGGTTCAACCTGACCACGCTGCAGTCCGACCTGGAGGCGCTGCACACCCGGCTTTCGGGGGTGACGGTGACCTGCCTCGACTTCGCCGAATTCATCCGCAGGGTCGATCGGCCGGAGGTGCTGTTCTACCTCGATCCGCCCTACTGGGGCTGCGAGGCCGACTACGGCAAGGCGCTGTTCAGCCGCGAGCGGTTCGAGGGCCTGGCGGCGGTTCTGGGGGCTTTGAAGGGGCGTTTCATCCTGTCTTTAAACGACGTTAAAGGGGTGCGTGAAACCTTCGCCGGATTCGAGTTCCGCGAGGTGAAAACCACCTACACGATCGGCGCAGGCGGGGCGTCGCCAGACCGGGCCGAGGTGCTGATCTCGAACTGGCCGCTGGGGCTGGACGGGCCGAGCTGAAGAAGCCGCTTGGCATCGGCGGAGGTGCGCAGCGCGAGAAGCGGTTTTCAGCACGGCTTCAAGATATCTGGGACGGCTCGCCTTCCCCGGCCCCGCTGCGCATCTTTGGAAGTAGCGCGTGAACCCATGGTCTGCAAGCTGAACCCCTGGCGGGTGCCGAAGGATAGGGCGGGCGATGGGCGGGTGGATCAGTAGCTTGGACCTGCGACAGTTTGCACTCGATCGTCAGATGCCCGACGGTTCAGGGTGCCGCGCTGGTGCCAGTCACTGGCAAATCTGTCATTGCTTCACCCCTTAGGGCGGCGCTGAAAGCGTCGGAAAATGCAACGACGGACAACCCAAGAAGCAAGAATACTGCAATGGCGATCGCAAACCGAGCGGCCCAAGTATATGCGCGCTCCGCAGATTCCGCCGGTGAGGTGACCAGAAGGTCATATTCTTCTTTTTGGAGGTAGCGATATAGTCTCTGACGCCAGTCCAACCTGAGCTGCTTTTGGATGGCCATAAAGCGATAGCCATTCCAAATCACCGCCCAAACGTAAAGCAACAATACAACACCAACAACGAAGACAGCGACGCTGAAGGCGGTCCCTTCCACCGGAAGGGAGAGGCGAGCAGCCATCACCCCTATCCCGGTGAACACTGCACCAGCAACGCTGGTAGAAAGTTGCCGTGTGGCCTCCGAAAACCGAGCAGTTTCGTCCGAAACAGTCTTCCGCAGATCAGCCAGCGCTCTCAGTGTGTCTAAGCTGACCTTGTTGAGGCCGACTTGGTGAGCAATTCTGGCGCCCTCGAGGAAGTTTGGGGCAAGCGCGGCAATTCTCGCCGGTTCTTCGTCCGGAAAGGCAGATCTTGCGATCTCCGCTGCAACGAGCGATCGCCGCGTCTCGGCGTCAGAGTTGTTGTCGTAAACCCACATGGCCAGTGTCTGAAGGGACCGGAAATCGACCGGCTCCAACCGCTTCATTCCGGTCGCCTGGCCAAACCGGACAACAGGCGGACCCCTGAAGCTGAACCGCCCATCGTGATCGACTTCATCAGCGAGACAATGTGTCAAGCGAACTGCTGACAGGTCACACCAAGCCTGAACGTGCGGACTCGGTGCATTAAGGACCAAATCTTGATCTCGAAGGAGCCATGGGCTCAGGTCACTCACCACCATGCGGGAATCGCCTGTCTCACGAACCAGTTTTCTCGGATTGGCATCAATACGAGTGGGGATGAATTCGGACTCGTCCCCCCAGGGAGCGAGGCGCATTGAAAGAGTATCGACAGGAACGTCGATACCGGGAATGGCGAGGACGCTCTGGCCATCTCGCCGATCATTTCTCAGCCAGTCCCTGAGCGCGGTAGCAGTCAAGATATGTGTGTACCCACCCGTCGGCTTGGATATCCGCATCTCAAAAGGGGCGAATGCCTCTACAAGCCCGTCGATTCCGGTCTCCTCCCCACCCGTATCTACAGCAACAGTGTGCAGGGATGCCTCGTCCGAGAACTGGAAAAGCTCCTGAGCTTGAGAGAGCGTCAGATTCTTTACCAGTACCTCCGCCCCAGTCTCAATGACCGCAGCACGGCCCGCACCCGCCCATGAGTCCAGAAGGTCAGCGAGCTTTGCTGGAGATGGTCTCATCCTTCGCCAATTCCCCGTCCGTGATGATGGTGAACGTCCATCCCCCCTCCGCTCTATGTTCCTTGAACACGGCCTTGCCTTCAAGTTCGCCGGGATAGTCGATCGTCACATCTTCCTGTGTCTTCAATTTCCTTCGGGGGCGAGTACGAAAGAATTTATCATCCGGTCGGAAGGTCAACCCCTCCAAGTTAGCCGTGCGTAGCGCGCGCGTGGCCTTCTTGTCTATCTCAGAACGCACCGATTCGTCCTCAGGGTTCCCGACGGCGATCCGAACTGCCTCGAGGACCGCGTCCTCATCCACTTGCTCTCGTCTCTGGAGGATGCCCTTTGCAATCCCTACTGCATCTCCCAGGTTGAGGTTTGGGACGTCATTCGAACACGCAATGAACGTCTTGCGGAGAGCTTCGCTGAGTTTGGTGCTCAACTCCTCCTGATCTCGGTGTCTTGTCACATCCAAGTAGACCGCGAAGTACCTAGTGAGATCCGGCGCGTTGCCCATGCGATCGACGGCCGAAACGGCGGCTTCTGCATCGCCGTTCGTGACGCGAACTGTGCAACATTTCTGGATCGCTCGCTTTTCCCGCACGAATGCTTGGACTATCTCGCGCAGGATGTTGCGTTCGCCGTCATGCGCCAGCTCAACGACCGAGCGGTAGTCATACTTGATGAGGCAGAAGAACGCCGTCGCTGGATCCCCGCAACCAAGTTCCACAACGAAGAATGCACCATCGCTGCTAGAGCCGTCATGAGCTTCTGAAAAGCGCCTTGCCAGTTCGAACGCCCCTGCCGCGAAGTCGACCTCGTTTCTTGCGATCTTTTCGATCAGAGCTTTAGTTGGTGATAGGTCGGCAAACTCATGGACGGGGCTAGATGAAACTTCGCGTATTCGAGCCAAGAAGAACTCCAAATGCTCGACACCATCGATCTCCGGCTGCAACGCTATGGGGCGTTCTCGGCCGACGACGTGCAACACCATCCGGCGAATGGCCAACGCACCGATTTCCTCGTCACGAAAAAAACTCAACGTCTACCCCCGAATCCCTAGGCCAATTAGGGAGAGGATGCAGGCGGAGTCTACGACCAGCAAGAATAACCTGAATGGCCCATGCGCAGTTTGGGTGTCGTATCGTCGCACCGTCGAGAGCGTCTGACACCAGTGATCGACCTTCCGATCATGGGTGTCGGCCAGTAGGCATGACATTCTGCAGCCGAGCTCACGCCCTTGGTGGCGATGGCACAACTCCGCAGCAGGTTCTTTTGCCAATTCTGGTGGCGAGCCACACTGGCGGCCTTGATGCCCCGTTGAACACCCCGTTCAACCCCTCTACAAGCTCGGCCGTGGCCGAAAAGTAGTTCAACGACGATACATTTCGCTTGCTGCCAACTCGGTTGTCAAAGTGTGCCAACTCGGGTGGCGAGCCACACACGCGCCAAACTTACCCACAGAAGATTTCTGCAGAAATCACTTTACAGGGTTCCGCTTTGGTCACACCATATCTAGTATAGGTGCAGTTCGGCAAACGCTGTGCCTTGCCAGACACCCAGCTTCTAGTGGGTCGTTTCCCGCCAGAGGCTTAATAGTGAGGCCGGGCGATGTCGCTTTCCGAAGAATACCTGTCAGGCGATGACCTGCACCCGATCGACATGGTGGAATCGCTGGCCGCC
The DNA here is from genome assembly GCF_000176015.1 of Rhodobacter ferrooxidans. Lineage (GTDB taxonomy): Bacteria > Pseudomonadota > Alphaproteobacteria > Rhodobacterales > Rhodobacteraceae > Pseudorhodobacter_B > Pseudorhodobacter_B ferrooxidans. The sequence goes on from NZ_ACYY01000002.1 coordinate 245,523, forward strand.
GACCATGATTGGGAGTTTGACCGCGTCACCCCCGACCAGATCGCCATGGCGGTGGAAGGCCAGTGGCGCACCTATGCGCTGACGCTCGCGTGGTCGGCGCAGGACGAAACCCTGCGGCTGATCTGCACCTTCGAGATGGAGCCGCCGCTGCACCGCATGGGCGAGCTTTACGATGTGCTGAACCGCTGCAACGACATGGTCTGGACCGGCTGCTTCACCTATTGGACCGAGCAAAAGCTGATGGTCTGGCGCTATGGGCTGACGCTGGCGGGCGGGCAGATGGCCAATATCGAACAGATCGACACGCTGATCTCCGATGCTGTGCTGGCGTCGGAGCGGTTCTATCCGGCGTTCCAACTGGTGTCCTGGGCCGAGAAAACCCCCGCCGACGCAATGAAGGTGGCGATTGCCGAGGCTTACGGCCGGGCCTGACGCGCCCTTGCGGCAGATGCGGCACCCGCCTAACCTTGTCGCGAACAAGCGCGGGGATTGCGGATGAATTTCGACAAGGTGGGCCGTCAGGGGCTGGTGCTGCTGGGTTGCGGCAAGATGGGTTCTGCGATGCTGGCGGGCTGGTTGCGGCAGGGGTTGCCCGCAGCCTCGGTCTGGGTGCAGGAGCCGCATCCGAGCGCGTGGTTGCGCGGCACCGGCGTGCATCTGAACGCAGGCCTCCCCGAAGCGCCGGCCATCGTGCTGGTGGCGGTGAAGCCGCAGATGATGGCCGAGGCTTTGCCCTCGCTGGCGGCCTTGGGCGGTGGGGCGACGCTGTTCCTGTCGGTCGCGGCGGGCACCACAATTGCCTATTATGAAAAGGTGCTTGGGGTGGGGACACCGATCATCCGCGCCATGCCCAACACCCCGGCGGCAGTAACGCGTGGCATCACCGCGATCTGCGGCAATGCGGTGGCGACCGAAGGCGACATGGCACTGGCCGAGGCGTTGCTTTCGGCGGTGGGCAAGGTGGTGCGGCTGGACGGCGAGCATCAGATGGATGCGGTGACGGCGGTATCCGGCTCTGGCCCCGCCTATGTGTTCCACCTGATCGAGGCGATGGCGGCCGCGGGCGAGGCGCAGGGCCTGCCTGCAGCGCTGGCGGCGCAACTGGCGCTGGAAACCGTGGCGGGGGCAGGCGAGCTGGCGCGGCTGGGGCCGGAAGACCCGACGCAGTTGCGCATCAACGTCACCTCGCCCGGCGGCACCACGGCGGCGGCCTTGGCGGTGCTGATGGACGCCGAGACCGGCTTTCCGCCCTTGCTGCGGCGGGCAGTGAAGGCGGCGGCGGATCGCGGGCGGGAGCTGGGCAAGTGATCACTTACGCCGATTTCGAGAAGGTCGATATTCGCGTGGGCCGGATCACCAGGGCCGAGCCCTACCCGGAGGCGCGCAAGCCCGCCTACAAGCTGTGGCTCGATTTCGGGCCGGAGATCGGCGAGAAACGTTCGTCGGCGCAGATCACCGTGCACTATGCGCCCGAGGAATTGATCGGGCGGCAGGTGCTGGCGGTGGTGAACTTTCCGCCCCGGCAGATCGGCAAGGTCATGTCGGAAGTGCTGGTGCTGGGCCTGCCGGATGCAGCGGGCGAGGTGGTGCTGATCGGCCCCGGCCATGACGTGCCCTTGGGGGGGAAACTGTTTTGAAACCGGCGCTTCTGATCACCCGGCGCTTGCCGGACGAGGTGATGGAGGCGGCAGAGGCGGCCTTTGAGGTCACCCTGCGCGACGAAACAGCACCGCTGGATGCCGAGGAGTTGCGCGACGCTTTGCGCGATTTCGATGCGGTGCTGCCGACGCTTGGCGATCGCTTTGATGCCGCGGTTTTTGCCGATGTGCCGCAGCCCCGCGCCCGGATTCTGGCGAATTTCGGGGTGGGCTACAACCATATCGACGCCGAAGCCGCGCGGGCGGCCGGCGTGGTGGTATCGAACACGCCCGGTGCCGTCACCGACGCCACCGCCGATATCGCGCTGACGCTGATCCTGATGACGGCGCGGCGGGCGGGCGAGGGCGAGCGGTTGCTGCGTGCGGGCAGGTGGCAAGGCTGGGGGCCGGTGCAGATGCTGGGCGCCCATGTCACCGGCAAGACGGTGGGCATCATCGGCATGGGCCGGATTGGCAAGGCAATCGCCCGGCGCTGTCATTTCGGCTTTGGCATGACGGTGGTGTTCCACAACCGCTCGGCGCTGGCCGATGTGGGGGTTCCGGCGACGCAGGTCGGCCTGGCGCAGGCGATGGCGGCGGATTTCGTGGTGGTGGCGGTGCCCGGGGGGGCGGCCACGCATCATCTGATCGGCATCAATGAATTCGCGGCGATGCAGTCCTCGGGGATTTTCATCAACATCTCGCGCGGCGATGTGGTGGATGAAGGCGCCTTGGTGGCGACCTTGCAGGCCGGATTGATCGCCGGGGCGGGGCTGGATGTCTATGAGTTCGAGCCGAAGGTGCCTGCGGCCCTGATTGCGCTGGAAAACGTGACGCTGCTGCCGCATCTGGGCACCGCGGCGCTGGAGGTGCGCACGGCCATGGGGCTGATGGCGGTGGCCAATCTGGTGGCTTTGTTTGACGGCGCCGAGGTGCCGAACCGGGTTTGAGGCTGAACGGTCGGAGCCTGCGGCGGGGGTGAAGGCCGTCTCGGAAACGCTCCAGTGGAGCGTTTCAGGCCTGAACGCGCGGAGCGCCGGTTTCCAGAGAAGAAGCCGAAAGTTTGAATCAAATTAACCCGAAGTGTCCAAAGCGCGCCTGAATCCGGCCGCTTGGGTGGCTCGGTTTCCCGGCTTTCTGACGCGTGGGCGCGGCTAAATCTGCTGTGGGGCAGGGGTTGCGAAGTGGGACAGATGATGGGTGGAATATTGGCGGGCACCTATGTGGCCACGCCGAACGGCTGGCGGGCGGTGGAAACGCTACTGCCGGGCGATGTGGTTCTGACTTTTGAATCCGGGCCGCAGGCATTGGTGCGGGTGGAACGGTTGGCGCTGCCGGAGGTGGCCGAGATCGGGTTGCGGCTGGTCTGGCCGTTGAAGGTGCCGGTCGGGGCGATGGAGAACCGTCAGGGCATCGTGCTGTTACCCGAACAGCGGGTGCTGATCGAAAGCGATGCCGCCGAAGAGCTTTATGGCCAGCCCTTTGTGCTGGTGCCAGCGGCGGCGCTGATGGGGTTTCGCGGCATTGATCTGTGCCCGGTGGGCGCGCGCCCGGCCTTTTCGCTGCAGTTTGCAGCCGATCAGATCATCTACGGCGGGCGCGGCATGCTGCTGCATTGCCCGTCGCCCGCCAGCAAGGTGACGGAATACCCGCTGCTGACAGCGGCGCAGGCGCGGACGCTGGTCGCTGGCATGATGGCCGAAGACCTGGGCCGCAGCCTGTATCAGACCGGTTACGGCGGCGGTCAGGCGGCGTTTACCTGAGGCGCGAAGCGGCTGTAGAACTGCTGGTTGCCGGCCGCCATCTCGCGCAGCAGGGTGGGGGCGGCGAAGCGCGGGCCGTGGGCGGCGGCAAGGGCGTCGCAAATCTCCACCGCACGCGGCGTGCCGATCATGTCGAGCCAGGAGAACGGCCCGCCTGACCACGGCGCAAAGCCCCAGCCGAGGATAGCCCCCACGTCGCCTTCACGGATGTCGGTCAGCACGCCGTCTTCCAGCGCCCGCACCGCCTCCAGCACCTGCGCGAACAGCAGGCGGTGTTGCACCTCGGTCAGGTCGGGTTGGCTGGCAGCGACGGGATGGGCGGTGGCAAGCCCCGGCCACAGCCCCTCGCGCTTGCCCTGCGCGTCATAGGCGTAGAACCCGGCATTGGCCTTCTTGCCCAGCCGCCCGGCGTCGGCCATGGCGAACAGCACCGTATCCACCGCGCCATCGGGATAGGCATCGCCCATCGCGGCCCTGGTGGCCTTGGCGATCTTGACCCCCAGATCAATCGAGGTTTCATCGACCAGTTGCAGTGGCCCCAGCGGCATGCCCACCAGCTTGGCCGCGTTTTCCACCAGCGCCGGTTCCACCCCTTCGGCCACCATGCGGATGCCCTCGTTGATGTAGGGGATGATGCAGCGGTTGGCGAAGAAGAACCGCGCGTCGTTGACCACGATCGGGGTCTTGCGGATTTGCCGGACGAAATCCAGCGCCTTGGCGACGGCGGTCGGGCCGGTCTGCTTGCCACGGATGATCTCGACCAGGTTCATCTTGTCCACGGGCGAGAAGAAATGGATGCCGATGAAGGCCTCGGGGCGGGTGCTGGCGCGGGCCAGGCCAGTGATCGGCAGGGTCGAGGTGTTGGTGGCAAGGATGCAACCGGGGCCAGTGGCGGCTTCGACTTTCGCCGTGACCTCGGCCTTCACTTTCGGGTCTTCGAACACCGCCTCGACGACCAGATCGCACCCGGCAAGGGCGGCATAATCGGTGGTGGCACTGATGCGGGCCAGCACTTCGGCCTTCTTTTCCGGCGTCACCTTGCGCCGCGCGATGCCCTTGTCCAGCAGGCTTTCGGCATGGGCGCGGCCACGGTCGGCGGCCTCTTGCGTGGCGTCGATCAGCACCACCTGAATGCCCGCATTGGCGCTGACATAGGCGATGCCGGCACCCATCATGCCCGCGCCGATCACCCCCAGTTTCTGCACGCTCTGGTCAGTCAAGGCAGGCCGGTTGGCGCCCTTCTCCAGCGCCTCCTTGTTGATGAACAGGCTGCGGATCATCGCGGTGGAGGAGGGGTTCATCAGCACATGGGTGAACCAGCGCGCCTCGATCTTCAGGGCGGTATCGAACGGCACCAAAGCGCCTTCATAGACCGCCGACAGCAGCGCCTTCGCCGCAGGGTAAACCCCCATGGTCTTGCCCAGCACCATGGCGCTGGCACCGACAAAGGTCATGAAGCCCGCCGGATGGTAAGGCGCGCCGCCCGGCATCTTGTAGCCCTTGGCGTCCCAGGGCTTGACCAGATCGGCGTCGGTCGCCGCCAGCAGCCATTCCTTCGCCCGGGCAAGCAGCGCATCGGGGGCCACCACCTCGTCGATCAACCCGCCCGCCTTGGCGGATTTCGGGTCGGACAGCTTGCCTTCAAGCAGGTAGGGCGCGGCCATCATTGCCCCCATCTTGCGCGCAAGGCGCGTGGTGCCACCGGCACCGGGGAAGATGCCGACCATGATCTCGGGCAGGCCGATCTTCGCCTTCGGGTTGTCGGCGGCAAAGATGCGGTGGCAGGCGAGGGGAAGCTCCAGCCCGATCCCCAACGCGGTGCCGGGCAGGGCGGCGGCAATCGGCTTGCCGCCCTTCAGGGTTTTCGGGTCCATGCCGGCACGCTCGATCTTGCGCAGCACGGCGTGCATCGCCATCACCCCGTCAAAGATCGCCTGAGCGCCGCCGGCCCGCATCTCGGCGATGACGTTCAGATCCATGCCGCCGGCGAAATCCTTCTTGCCCGAGGTGATCAGGATGCCCTTCACCCCCGGATCGGCCAAGGCCGCATCCATCGCTGCATCCAGTTCGGCAAAGCCTGCCAGCGACATCACGTTCATCGACTTGGCCGGAACGTCCCAGGTGATGGTGGCGATGCCGTCGGCGTCGGTGGTCATGGTGAAATCGGTCATGGAAGCCTCCTGTCGATCGGGGTGCCGTCGGCGCTTGTGTAGCGTCGGGCGGGGCCGGTCTTGTGGGTGATCAGGTCGTGGTCGGGGTAGTGGATGATGTCATCGGCAAGCCGGGTGCCGAGGGTCAGATACAGCGTCTCGCCCGGGCCATCATTGCGCAACTGGTGCGCGGTAGCCTGACCGGCAGGCCAGCAGACCATGTCGCCGGGGTTCAGCCGGGTTTCCTGATCCTCGATCAGCGTCGGATGGCCCGACAGGATCAGCACCAGTTCATCCTCGGCTTCGTGCCAATGGCGGAACGACGACCGGCTGCCTGCAGGCAGACGCTCCAGATGCACGCCGAATTGCGACAGCCCGCCGACATCGCCCAGAATGGCATGGCTATAGGGGCCAAGGCCGCCGCCCAGCACCGGGTGGGCATAGCTATCCTCCAGCACCCATTGCCGCGTGGCCGCCCGCAAGATGCGTGGCATCGGCCGGTCATAGGGCGTGCCCCAGACCGGCGGCAGGTTCAGAAGTTCCGGCGGCAGATCGCCTTGCCGTTCCACCCCGCCGTCGCCGTTGCAAACCGTCCAGCGTGTGGGGCCGTTCACCTGTCGCCAGCCGCTGTCGGGATAGTGGCAGACATCGCCCGCCACCCGGCTGCCGACGATCAGGTAACGGCAAGGGGCAGCACCGCGGTTGGTGACGTGATGCGCATTGGGGTCGCCGTGACGCCAGCAGGCGGCATCATCGGGCACCAGATCATGGGCACCATCATCGTCGATCACCGTGGCGACACCTTCCAGAACGAAAAGAAACTCGTCCTCGGCCTCGTGCCAATGGCGTTTGGACGAATATGCCCCCGGTTGCAGCGTATCGACATAGGCACCGAACTGGGTCAGTCCGCCCGCCACCGAAAGGTGCAGCGTGTGGCAGCCGTTCTCGCCGCTGACCGGCGCGCGCAAGGGATCGACGATCATCGCGGGCCGCTCCAGTCGCTGCCGTCCTTGTGCAGGAAGCGGGCCTTGCCGCCCGACATTTCGACCTGCATGTCGATATCGGAATAGGTGGCCACCTCGTGCGCGGCCTTGCTGCCAATCACCAGAAACCGCGCCTCGGTATCGGTGCGGTTCAGGAAATGGTGGCCATCGGAGTTGCCCGCCGGAAAGGCCGCGCAATCGCCGGGGTGCATGTCGGTGGCGCCTGCGTCCTGCACCAGGGTGCAGATGCCTTGCGTGACCATGACAAATTCATCCTCGGCGGCGTGCCAGTGCCGCAAGGACGACATCGCACCCGGTTGCAGGATCACCAGATTGGCGCCGAATTGCGTGAGGCCTCCCGCCGCACCCAGCCGCAGGCTGCTGCGCCCGGCCATCTGGCTGGCATAGGGTTCGGGATAGATGCTGCCGGTCTTCAGCGGCACCTTTGTCAGGTCAAGCTTGGGCATGGGCGGCCTCCGGTGCGGTGGCCTGCGAGGTCAGGCGCGGAAGGCCTGGGTCGGCTGCGCTGGCACCATTGCGGCGTCGAAGGATTTGAGCACCGACACCATCTCGACGCAGATGTGGTCGCGTCGGTCGCGGCAATGATAGACGAATTCCGAAACGCCGAACTCGGTGCCCGCGGCATCGAAATGCAGCCAACTGGTCCAGATGCGGAAGCGGCTGTGCCGCGGCAATTCCACCGCCTTGACCCGCGGCCGGATGGTCGCACTGTCCAGCCCGGCCAGCATCAGGCGATAGCCGCGCATGGACGCCACCAGCGCATCCGGGGTGACGAACAGCATCATCTGCCCTTCGACCTCCATCGCCAGCGGAAAGTCGTAGATCCCGACGAATTGCCGGAAATTGCCCGCGTTGAAGGCGTGGGCATGCTGGTCCATCAAATCTCGCGCGCGTGCATACATCGGGGGCCGGGCCTGAGCGAAAATTCAAACAGCGAAGAATAACCCGGATGGGCCAAGTGATGCGACCTTTAGCGCCCTTGTTTGCGCAAAATACGACAACCGGCGCGGGAATCAATGGGATTTTCATGCCGCTTGACGCGCATAAAGGAAAATCAGCGTCGATTCCGGTCGAAAACTTGCCCCGCCGCATGGTCACACCCGTTCGATGATCGTCGCCACGCCCATGCCGGAGGCGATGCACAGCGTCGCCAGCCCCACCGATTTTCCGCTGCGCTCCAGCTCGTCCAGCAGGGTGCCGATGATCATGGCACCGGTGGCGCCCAGCGGGTGGCCCATGGCAATCGCCCCGCCGTTGACGTTGACCCGGGCGGGATCGACGTTGAAAGCCTGCTGGAACAGCAACACCACGGCGGCGAAGGCCTCGTTGACCTCGAACAGGTCGATGTCGGAAATTGACATGCCGGCTTCGCGCAGGATCTTTTCGGTCACCGGCACCGGGCCGGTCAGCATGATGCTGGGTTCGGTGCCGATCTTGGCGGTTGCGCGAATACGGGCGCGGGGTTGCAGGCCGAACTTCACGCCAAACTCGCGGTTGCCGATCAGCACCGCAGCGGCGCCATCGACAATGCCGCTGGAGTTGCCCGCATGGTGGACATGTTCGATCTTCTCAAGTTGCGGATAGCGCATCAGCGCCACCTTGTCGAAACCGGGCATGGTTTCGCCCATGTCCTTGAAGGCCGGGCGCAGGGCGGCAAGGCTGGCCATGTCGGTGGCCGGGCGCATGTATTCGTCGCGGGCCAGAATGGTCAGGCCGTTCTGATCCAGCACCGGCACGATGGAGCGGGCAAACCGCCCCTCTGCCCAGGCTTGCGCCGCCCGCCGCTGGCTTTCCACCGCCAGCGCGTCGGCCTGCTGGCGGCTGAAGCCATATTTCGTGGCGATCAGGTCGGCGGAAATGCCTTGCGGCACGAAATGGACCTTCATCGCCAGAGACGGGTCGGCGGCAATCGCAGCACCATCGCTGCCCATGGCAACGCGCCCCATCATCTCGACCCCGCCGGCGATATAGCCGTTCCCGGCGCCGCCGCGCACCTGATTGGCGGCAAGGTTCACCGCCTCGATGCCAGAGGCGCAGAAGCGGTTGATCGCCAGGCCGGGGATGGTTTCGTCAAGGTCCGACGCCAGCACCGCCGAGCGGGCCAGGCAGCCACCCTGCTCGCCCACCGGGGTGACGTTGCCCCAGATCACATCCTCGACCGCAGCGCCGACAAGCCCGTTGCGCGCCTTGACCGCGTTCAGCATCCGGGCCGAAAGCGCCAACGCCGTGACCTCGTGCAGCGCGCCGTCGGGGCGGCCCTTGCCGCGGGGGGAACGCAGGGCGTCGTAGATGAAGGCGTCGGTCATGGTGGCTCCTTAGGCGCGGTCGGACGGGTTGCCGGGCATCAGATCATAGGGAAGCTGCCAGCCGGGCAGGGCGGAAATCCGGCCCAGCCAGGCGTCGATATGCGGCCAGTCGGTGCGGGAAAAGCCGAAGGGCTCGGGGTAGAACAGATAGCCGCAGCAGGAGAGGTCAGCGATGGTGACGGCGTCGCCCACCAGCCATTTGTGCGCGGCAAGGTGGTCGTCCAGCACGGTATAGGCGGCTTTCAGGCGGCCTTGCAGGAAGGGGATGACGCCGGCGGGGCGTTTGTCTTCGGGCATGAAATTGGCCAGAAAGCGGGTGGTGCCGATCTGGGTGGACAGTTTGTGATTGTCCCAGAACAGCCAGCGCAGGATGTCGCGCCGCGCCGCCGCCGACCGCCCGCCCAGCTTGCCGGATTTGGAGCTGATATAGTCGAGGATCACCCCCGACTGGGTCAGCGTGGTATCGCCATCGACCAGCACCGGCACCTCGCCCATCGGGTTCAGGGCGCGGAACGCCGGGCTGCGGGTCTCGCCGTTGAAGAAATCGACGTAGACCGGCTGCCATTCCATGTCGGCCAGCGTCAGGGCCAGCGCCACCTTGTAGGCATTGCCGGATTCGCCAAAGCAATAAAGTTTTGTGGTCATCGGCGGGGCACTCCGTTGTTGGCGACGGCAGCGGGGGTTTCACACCCCCGCACCCCCGTGGGATATTTGTGCAAAGGTGAAAAGTGGAGTGCGGGTGTGGGGCGGCGGGCGGTCATGCCTTGCGATCCTCCAGTTCCGAATTGAACAGCCGCAGGCGGTGGGTCAGGTTGTCTTCGTTGATCACCGAGGTGAAGTTTTCAAAGAGGAACGACAGCGCCTCGCCTTCGTCCAGCCCTGCCTCGGTGGCAAAGCGTTTCAGGCGGCGGTAGCCGTCTTCGGTCATGGCGACGGGGAAGCGGCGGGTCAGGCGAAAGCGTTTGGGCATGGTATCCTCGTGGTGTTGCCGATGGGCGTGCAACCCAGACTAGAACGCTGCAGCCGGAAGCGCCATCACCGCCGCAGCGCCGGTCTCGATCCGCGCCAAATGCAGCGCAGTGGCGGGCAGGTGGCGGGACATGTAGTAGCGGCCCGTGGCGATCTTGGCTTCCAGAAATGCGGTATCGCCGCCTGCGTCCAGTGCGGCATAAGCGGCTTTCGCCATCCGCGCCCACATCAGGCCAAGGCAGGCATGTCCCATCATGTGCAGGAAATCGGTAGAACCGGAGAGGGCGGCATTGGGGTCTTTCGCCGCCGTTCCAAGAAAGTGCATCGCCGCGGCCTGCACGTCTTTCGACGCCTTTTTCAGCGGCAGCAGGAAGTCGGCCTTCAGCCGCGGGTCGCCGTCATTGTCCTTGATGAAGGCCTTCATCATGGCAAAGAACGCCATCACCGGCTTGCCGCCATCCAATGCCAGTTTGCGCCCCACCAGATCCAGCGCCTGCACGCCATTGGCGCCTTCGTAGATCATGGCGATGCGGGCGTCGCGGACGAACTGGCTCATGCCGTTGGCCTCGATATAGCCGTGGCCGCCCCAGACCTGCTGTGCCGCCACCGCCATCTCGAAGCCCTTGTCGGTCTGGAAGCCCTTGATTACCGGGGTCAGCAGCGAGATCATCGCCTCGGCCGCCGCGTCGCCCTGCCGCCGCGAGCGGTCGATCAGATGCGCCCCCCAAAGGGTGAAGGCCCGCGCGCCTTCGACGAAGCTTTTCTGGTCCATCAGGCTGCGGCGAATGTCGGGATGCACGATCAGCGGGTCGGCGGGGCCGGCGGGGTTGGCGTCGCCGGTGACAGCGCGGCCTTGCAGGCGTTCGCGGGCGTAGGCGACGGCGTTCTGAAAGGCGGCTTCGGCCACCGCATAGCCTTGCAGGCCGACGCCAAGCCGGGCCTCGTTCATCATGGTGAACATGGCGCGCATGCCCTTGTGCAGATCGCCCAGCAGAAAGCCGGTGGCGCCATCGTAGTTCATCACGCAGGTGGCCGAGCCGTGGATGCCCATCTTGTGTTCGACCTTGCCCGCCGTCACCTTGTTGCGTGCGCCAAGGCTGCCATCGGGGTTGACCAGAAACTTCGGCACGATGAACAGGCTGACGCCGCGGATGCCCGGCGCACCGCCCGGCGCACGGGCCAGCACCAGATGGATGATGTTTTCCGCCAGGTCATGCTCGCCGGCCGAGATGAAGATCTTGGTGCCGGTGATCGCATAGCTGCCGTCGGCCTGCGGTTCTGCCTTGGTGCGCATCAGGCCCAGATCGGTGCCGCATTGCGGCTCGGTCAGGTTCATCGTGCCGGTCCAGTCGCAACTGACCATCTTCGGCAGATAGGTGGCCTTCTGCGCCTCGGTGCCATGGGCGTGGATCGCTGAATAGGCGCCATGGGTCAGACCCTGATACATGTTGAACGCCATGTTGGCCGAGGAGAAGATTTCCGAAACCGCCGCCCCCATCAGATAGGGCAGGCCCTGGCCGCCATAATCGGGGTCGCAATCAAGCGAGGTCCAGCCACCCTCTTGCATCGCCTTGAACGCCGCCTTGAAGCCGGTGGGGGTGCGCACCACTCCGTTTTCCAGCACGCAGCCCTCGTGGTCGCCCACGGCGTTCAAAGGGGTCAGCAGGTCGGTGGCCACCTTGCCCGCTTCCTCGAACACCGCACCGGTAAAGCCCGCGTCAAGTTCGTGATAGCCGGGCACCTCGGATTGCGACACCTCCAGCAGGTTGTGCAGCACGAATTGCAGGTCTTTCACGGGGGCAGCATATACGGGCATCGGCGTCTCCGGTCAGGTGGGAATTCTATTCGGCGGCGGGTTGGCGAAAGCTGGCCAGCACCTCGGCGCCCCAGGCCAGTTGCTCTTTCAGGTCGGAAATCGCCACATCAAGCTCGGCGCGCTGGCGTTCCATCTGTGCCAGCCGTTCGCTAGCGATCTCGTAGGTGCGGCGCAACTGCGGCTCCTGGCTGCCGTCGCGGTCGTAAAGGTCCAGAAGCTGGCGCAGGTCTTCCAGCGAAAAGCCGAAACGCTTGCCGCGCAGGATCAGCGTCAGCCGCGCCCGGTCGCGCCGGGTGAACAGCCGCCGGGTGCCTTGGCGGACCGGAAAGATCAGTTCCTTGGATTCGTAAAACCGCAATGTGCGCGGGGTGACGTCGAAAGCGGCACACATCTCGCGGATGGTCATCAGGTCGGGTGTCATTGACATGCTCGCGCAGTGAATGGGGATAGGGGGTAAATGTGCGCCGAACCCCGGTGTTACCAGACCGGTTGACGTTGACGTAAACGTAACGTTACGTCAAAGCGCGCTTGACGTGATGTCAGCCGGGCAAGCGGTTACTGTGCGGCGGCGGTATCGCGCAGGGCGCGCAGATCGGTGATCGAGGCGTCAAGTTCGGCCCGCTGGCGTTCCAGTTCCGCCAGTTGCCGGTCGGCCAGCGCCACCATGGCGGCCATCTGCGCCTTGGTGCCCTTTTGCTGATAGATCAGCAGCCACTGGCGGATTTCCTCCAGCGAAAAGCCGAACCGCCGACCCCGCAGGATCAGCGTCATCCGCGCCACCTCACGCGCCCCATAAAACCGGGCGCGGCCGTCCTTTTCGGGCTGCAACAATTCGATGTATTCGTAATAGCGCAGGGTGCGCGGCGTCACATCGAACCGCGCGCACATGTCCTTGAAGCTGAGGCGGATATCGGCCATCGCCCTTCCTTTCGCGGCCAGCCTAAGGCCAAAGCATCCGGTTGCGCAATCGTTGTGCAAAGGCCGCAGGGGCCGGGGCTTGTGCTTGCGGGTGGTTCGGCGAATATGGCGCAGGTTGCAGGGGGCCGCGATGCGCGACACGTTGAAATTCGCCCGCCAGTTCATCGAGGCGCTGCCGCACAGTGCGGCGCTGGGCATGCAGTTGCAGAAGATCGGCAATGGCGTGGCCGTGGTCGATATGCCCTATGACAAGCGATTCGTCGGTGATCCGCTGACCGGGGTCATCCATGGCGGGGCGGTTTCGGCGCTGATGGATACCGCCTCGGGGGCGGCGGTGATGAGCCACCCTGCGGCCGGCGACAGCACCGCCACCATTGACCTGCGCATCGACTACATGCGCCCCGCAGCCCCCGGCCAGCGCATCTCGGCCCGGGCGGAATGTTACCACGTCACCCGGTCGGTGGCCTTCGTGCGGGTGGTCACCACCGACGACGACACCACCCGCCCGGTCGCCACTGCCACCGGCGCCTTCACCGTCGAACGCCGGAGGGCCGCCGAATGACCCGCGCCAAGCCCGAGCCGGTGCAGGTGATCAAGCAGCGCCGCGATACCGCGCTGCGCACGCTGGTGGAAGGCGTGCCCTATATCAGCTTTCTGGGGATAGGGTTCGACCGCCGCGGCGACGAGTTGACCGCGATCCTGCCGTTTGACGAAAAGCTGATTGGCAACCCGACGATCCCGGCGCTGCACGGCGGGGTGACGGCGGCGTTTCTGGAGGTGACGGCGATCATCGAACTGTCGTGGTCGCTGCTGTGGGAGAACATGGAGAAAGGCGCGCTGGACCCGCGGGCGCTGGACCCCGCGCATCTGCCACGCCTGCCCAAGACCATTGATTTCACAGTGGATTATCTGCGCGCAGGCCTGCCGCGCGACGCCTATGCAAGGGCGCGGGTCAACCGCTCGGGGCGGCGCTATGCGAGCGTGCATGTCGAGGCCTGGCAGGACAATCGCAGCCGCCTGTTCGCGCAGGCCACCGGGCATTTCCTGATGCCAACGGGCGACGGCATGGCCACGGATGGCTGAGGTCGGTCACACCCGCGTTCTGAAGATCGCGCTGCCCATTGTGCTTTCGAACGCCACCGTGCCGCTGTTGGGGGCGGTGGATACCGCCGTGGTCGGGCAGATGGGTCTGGCGGCCCCGATCGGCGCGGTGGGGCTGGGGGCGATCGTGCTGGCCTCGGTCTACTGGATCTTCGGCTTTCTGCGCATGGGCACCTCGGGGCTGGCGGCGCAGGCGCTGGGGGCGGGGGACCGGGTGGAATTGCGGGCGATTCTGCTGCGGGCGCTGGCCATTGGTGCTGCGGCGGGATGCGTGTTCGTGGCGTTGCAAGCACCGCTGGTCTGGGCCGCCTTCGCGCTGGCCCCGGCCAGTGCCGAGGTGGAGGGGCTGGCGCGGCAATATCTTGCCATCCGCATCTGGGGGGCGCCTGCCACCATAGCGCTTTACGCCGTGACCGGCTGGCTGATCGCGCAGGAGCGCACCCGCGCGGTGCTGCTGTTGCAACTGTGGATGAACGGGCTGAACATCGCGCTGGACCTGTGGTTCGTGCTGGGCCTTGGCTGGGGCGTGCCGGGGGTGGCCGCCGCGACGCTGATTGCCGAATGGACCGGGCTTGGCTTCGGTCTGTGGCTTTGCCGCAGCGCCTTTGGCCCGGGGCTGGCGGCGGTCTGGGCGCGGATGCGGGATGCGCGGGCGCTGCGGCGGATGGCCTCGGTCAACACCGACATCATGCTGCGATCCGTGCTGTTGCAGGGCAGTTTCACCGCCTTCCTGTTCCTTGGCGCGGGCTTTGGTGACGTGACGCTGGCCGCCAACCAGGTGCTGATGCAGTTTCTGGAGATCACCGCCTATGCGCTGGACGGCTTTGCCTTTGCCGCCGAGGCGCTGGTGGGGCAGGCGGTGGGCGCGCGCTCGGTCGCGGCGGTGCGGCAGGCGGCGCGGATTTCCGGGTTATGGGGGCTTGGCGGGGCGGCACTGCTGGCGCTGGCCTTTGCCTTGTTCGGCCCACAGATCATCGACCTGATGACCACTGCCCCGGATGTGCGCACGGTGGCGCGGGCGCATCTTTGGTGGCTGGTTGCGGCGCCGCTGATCGGGGTCGCCAGCTGGATGTTCGACGGCATCTTCATCGGCGCCACCCGCACCCGGGCGATGCTGGCCTGCATGGCCATTTCGGTCGCGGCCTATGCGGTGGCGCTGCTGGTGCTGCTGCCCTTTGGCAACCACGGGCTATGGGCGGCGCTGATGGTGCTGAACGCCACGCGCGGCATCAGCATGGCACTGGCCTACCCGGCGGTTGAACGGGCGGCGGCCTAGCTGCGGTGTTGGCTACAGCCGGAACAGCCGGAACACCGCCGAGGCCGCCCAGCCCGAAACCGCTGCCAGCGCCAGCGCAATCAGGCCATACAGCAGCGGCTGTCGGGTGGCCATGCGATAGACAGTTCGTTCCAGCCCTTCCTTGCGCACCCGGATGGTGCGTTTCAGCGTATCGACCACGGCGCCATCGCGGGTCAGGAAAATCCGCACCTGATAGTTGCCTTCGGTCAGGTTGGCCGGCAGTTCGATATCGGCGCGGAACAGTGTGTCCTCCGCCAGTCCGACACCGGTGTCGCGCACCATGAACCTGCCTTCGCCGGTGCGGATGCGCATAAGCGCCTCGACGAACTGTGGCGCGCTTTCGGCTTCGGCGCTGATGCCGACGGCGCGGATCGCTTGCGGCAGCGAGATATTGTAGCGCAGGTCATCGGTCTGCGCCAGAATCTGGCTCAGCGGGCCGGTGCTGGCCACGGCATAGAAGCTGGGCGCACTGTCGATCCGCACCTCGGCCGAGTTCAGCCAGATGCCAAAGCGGTGGTCCTTGCGGCGCACGATCTGGGTTTGTGGCGGGCCTTCGACGGTGATGATCACCTGTAACGGCGGGCCTTCGGGCACCTTGGTTTCGCGTTTGACAGCGCCGTAGATCAGAATTTCCGAGCCGCCGAAATTGGTGGTGATCGACACCCGGCTGTGGCTGAGGCCGGCGACGATGGTTTCGGTCGCAGTCTGTTCAGGTCGGGGCTGTTCCGGTCGGGTCTGTTCCGGTCCGGTTTGGGCGGCCACAGGCAGCGCCATCAGCATCAGAAGGGCCAGCGCGCGGATCATGGCAACCTGCCCGCGGTGATCGAGAAAAGCTCGGCTGGCATCAGCAACAAATCCAGCGCCACCCGGATGCAGACGGCCAGCACCAGCAGCGCCAGCAGCACGCGCAACTGCTCGGCCTTCAGCCGCACGCCGACGCGGGCGCCAAGCTGTGCCCCGATCACTCCGCCAAAGATCAGCAGCGCCGCCAGAACGATGTCCACCGTGTGGTTGGTGACAGCCTGCATCAGCGTGGTGAAGGCGGTCACGAAAATGATCTGGAACAGCGAGGTGCCGATCACCACCTTGGTCGGCATCCCCAGAAGGTAGATCATCGCCGGCACCATGATGAAGCCGCCGCCCACCCCCATGATCGCCGACAGAAAGCCCACCACCGCCCCCACCGCCAACGGTGGCAAAACCGAGATGAACAGCCCCGAGGTGCGGAATTTCACTTTCAGCGGCAGACCATGCACCCAGGTGTGGGTATGGGCGCGCGCCACCGGGGCTCGGCCGCCACGGGTGCGCAGCAGAGTCCCCAGGCTTTCCTTCAGCATCAACGCGCCGACGATGCCAAGGAACAGCACATAGCTCAGCTGCACGAACACGTCGATCTGCCCGGCCTTGGTCAGCAGCGCAAACACCCAGATGCCGAAGGCCGACCCCAGCATGCCGCCCGCCAGCAGCACGACTCCCATGCGGAAATCCACCGCCTTGCGTCGCAACTGCGCCAGCACCCCCGAAACCGACGACGCCACCACCTGATTGGCGCCGGTGGCCACCGCCACGGCCGGCGGGATGCCGATGAAGAACAGCAGGGGCGTGATCAGAAAGCCGCCGCCAACCCCGAACATGCCCGACAGAAAGCCCACGACTCCGCCAATGCCCAACAGCAGGTAGGCATTCACGGAAACCTCGGCGATGGGTAGGAAGATCTGCATGGGCGAAGCCGGAAAGAAATGCTGCGGGTTGAAAAAACAGGCGCTGGGAAAAGTCTTGCGCGTTGCGGGTTGGCTTGTCAAACCCCGGTGCGGCTCACGGCGTCATCGCAGACATCGCAGGAATTCGCGCAACAGTTTTTCCAGCTTGGCCGCCCCCAGCGGTGCCATCGCCTTGGTGTGCTCGTGGCTGATGCTTTCGCTCGACAGCCCGGCCGCCATGTTGGTGATGGTCGAGATCGCCGCGACTTTCAGGCCGAAAAACCGCGCCAGGATCACCTCGGGCACCGTGGACATGCCGACCGCATCGCCGCCAAGGATGCCGATGGCGCGAATTTCGGCCGGGGTTTCGAAACTGGGGCCGGAATACCAGGCATAGACCCCCTCGGGCAGCGCCACGCCGACGCGACCCGCCGCCGCCCGCAGCGCTGCCCGCAGGTCGGGATCATGCGCGGCGGTCATCGGTACGAAACGGGCATCGGTCTTTTCGCCAATCAGCGGGTTCAGGCCGGAAAAGTTGATATGGTCCGCCAGCAGCATCAGATCGCCGGGGCGGATGTCGGGGCGCAGGGAGCCGGCGGCATTGGTGGCGATCAGCGCCTCGGCCCCCAGGGCCTTCAGCACCTCCAGCGGCAGGCGCATCGCCGCAGGGTTGCCGTTTTCATAGTAATGCTCGCGGGCACCGAACACCGCCACCCGCACGCCCTCCAGATCGCCGATCACCAGGTTCGGGTTGTGGCCCGAAACGCCGACATGCGGAAACCCGGGCAGATCGGCATAGGGAATCGCCACCCCCTGCACCGCCCCCGCCAGATGCCCCAGCCCCGATCCAAGGATCAGCCCCAGCCGCACTGGCGCATCGCCCGCGCGGGCGCGGATCAGGGCGGCAAGCTCAGCGCTCTTTGACATAAGGCTCGCCTCCGGCTCGCGGCGGGATGGCCTTGCCGACGAACCCGGCCAGCACCACCACGGTCAGGATATAGGGCAGCGCATCCAGCAGCGGGATCGGCACGGCGAAACCGAAAATATTCTCGATCACGTCGGGCCGCAGCGCCAAGGCCTGCAGGAAGCCGAACAGCATGGTGGCGTAAAGTGCCTGCCATGGCCGCCATTTGGCAAAGATCAGCGCGGCCAGCGCGATATAGCCGCGCCCTGCCGTCATCTCGCGACCAAACCCGGCTTGCAAGCCGGTGGCCATGTAGGCCCCGGCCAGCCCGCACAGCAGCCCGGCAATCCCCACCGCAGCATAACGCAGCCGCACCACCGAAACCCCGGCGGTATCGACCGAGGCCGGGTTTTCCCCCACCGCCCGCAGCCGCAGCCCGAACCGGGTGCGATACAAAAGCCACCACGTCACCGGCACCGCCAGCAGCGCCACATAGACCAGCGCCGAATGGCCCGAGACCACTTCCGCATAGAACGGCCCCAGCACCGGCACGCCCCGCAGGCTTTCGGCAAACGGCAGGTCGATGGCGTTGAACCGCGCGTTCCCGGTCAGCGCCGGGGTGCGGCCACCCTGATGGAACAGATCCTGCGCCACCAGAACGGTAATGCCCGAGGCCACAAAGTTCAGCGCCACGCCGGAAATCAACTGGTTGCCGCGGAAGGTGATCGAGGCCAGCCCGTGCACCACCGCAAACATCATCGACCCGGCGATCCCGGCCAAGAGCCCGATCCACACCGACCCCGACAGCGCCGCCACTGCCCCCGAACACATCGCGGCCATCAGCATCTTGCCTTCCAGCCCGATGTCGAAAATGCCGGATCGTTCGGAAAACAGGCCCGCCAGACAGGCAAGCAGCAACGGCGTTCCCAGCCGCAGCGTGCTGTCCAGGATTTGCAGCAGGGTTGCGTAATCCATCAGGCGGCCTCCGCCTTGCGGGGGCGGAATACCAGCCCCAGCATCATCCGCACCATCTGATCCAGCGCGCCGGTGAACAGGATCACCAGGCCCTGAACCACGAT
The DNA here is from genome assembly GCF_000176015.1 of Rhodobacter ferrooxidans. Classification (GTDB taxonomy): domain Bacteria; phylum Pseudomonadota; class Alphaproteobacteria; order Rhodobacterales; family Rhodobacteraceae; genus Pseudorhodobacter_B; species Pseudorhodobacter_B ferrooxidans. Next base: position 264,167 of record NZ_ACYY01000002.1, read on the forward strand.
GCGCAACTCGATCGGGATCGAGGTCCACAGGCCGATTTCCGCGCCGCCCTGATACAGGAACCCGAACAGCAGCGCCGCCAGAAACACCCCGAACGGATGGTTGCGCCCCATCAGCGCCACCGCGATGCCGATGAAACCCGCCCCTTCGGACGAGTTCTGCAACAACCGCTCGCTTTCGCCCATCACGTTGTTGATCGACATCAACCCCGCCAGCGCGCCCGAGATCAGCATGGCCACCATCGTCACCTTGAAGGGTGATATCCCGGCATAGCGCGCCGCCTTGTCGGATTTGCCGAAGGCGCGGATCTGATAGCCCATGCGGGTGCGCCACAGCAGCACCCAGACCAGCCAGCAGGCCAGCAGGGCGATGAACAGCGTGACGTTGGCGGGCACCTGCTTGGTGAAGATCAGGCTGAAGCCCGGCAATTCATGCAGCGTCGGCAGGTTGGAACCGGGCGGAAAATGCGCCGAGGCCGGGTCCATCTGGCCCTTGGGGCGCAGCACGTTGACCAGCATGTAGACGATCAGCGCCGCACCGATGTAGTTGAACATGATGGTGGTGATGACGATATGACTGCCGCGCCGCACCTGCAGATAGGCCGGTATCGCCGCCCAGGCCGCCCCGAACAGCGCCGCCCCCAGCATCGCCGCAGGCAGGGCCAGCGTCCAGTGTGGCCATGGCACCGCCAGGCAGACCAGCGCCACCCCCAGCCCGCCCAGTTGCGCCTGCCCCTCGCCGCCGATGTTGAACAGGCCGGCATGGAAAGCCACGATCACCGACAGCCCGGTGAAGATGAAACTGGTGGTGTAATAGAGCGTGTAACCCCAGGCGTAGGGCGTGCCCAAAGCACCCGTCACCATGGTGGTCAGCGCCTCCATTGGGCTGGCCCCGATCGCCAGCAGCGTCAGCGCCGAGATGCCCGCCGCCAGCAAAAGGCTGATCAGCGGCACCAGCACCACGTCGGCCCATCTTGGCAATCTGTCCATCATGCGGCCCCTTTGGTTGGGGCGGCACTTGCCTCGCCCATGCCCGCCATCAGCAGGCCAAGCTCGCGTTCGTTGGTGGTCGCCGGATCACGCTCGCCCATGATGCGGCCATCAAACATCACGGCAATGCGGTCTGCGATGCTCATGATCTCGTCCAGCTCGACCGAGACCAGCAGGATCGCCTTGCCGGCATCGCGCAGGGCGATGATCTGCTTGTGGATGAATTCGATGGCACCGATATCTACGCCGCGGGTGGGCTGGCCGATCAGCAACAGGTCGGGATTGCGCTCCATCTCGCGCGCCACCACGATCTTCTGCTGGTTGCCGCCGGAAAAGTTCTTGGCAGCCAGCGTCGCAATCGGCGGCCGGATGTCATAGGTCGCCATCTTCTTGTCGGTGTCGGCGCGCAGGGCGTCGTTGTCCATCAGCAGCCAGTTCTTCTGGTATTCCGGGGCGTTGTGATAGCCGAAGGCCATGTTTTCCCAGGCGGTGAAATCCATGATCAGGCCAAGGCTTTGCCGATCCTCGGGCACATGGGCGATGCCCTGGGCGCGGCGGCTCTGGCCATCCGAATGGCGCCCTGTCAGGTCCAGCTCGACCCCGTTGACCCGGATCTTGCCGGTGCCATTGGCAAAACCGCCCAGCACCGCCAGCAGTTCGGATTGGCCATTGCCCGCCACCCCGGCGATGCCCAGAATTTCACCGGCGCGGATTTGCAGGCTGATGCCGCGCAGGCGTTCCACCTTGTGCTCGTCGCGCACGGCCAGGTTTTCCACCTCCAGAACCACCTTGCCGGGGTTGGCGGGGCCTTTGGGTACATGCATCAAGACCTTGCGGCCCACCATCAGTTCGGCCAGATCCTCGGGGCTGGTTTCGGCGGTCTTGACCGTCGCCACCATGGTGCCGCGCCGCATGACGCTGACATTGTCGGTGATCTCCATGATCTCGCGCAGCTTGTGGGTGATCATGACGATGGTCTTGCCCTGATCCTTCAGCCCCTGCAGGATGCGGAACAGATGGTCGGCCTCGTCGGGCGTCAGCACGCCGGTCGGCTCGTCCAGGATCAGGATATCGGCGTGGCGGTAAAGGGCCTTCAGGATCTCGACCCGCTGCTGCAGGCCCACCGACAGATCCTGCACCAGCGCGTCAGGGTCCACGTCAAGCTCGTATTCCGCGGCAAGTTCGGCCAGCACCTTGCGCGCCTTGGCCAGCGACGGCGCCAGCAGCCTGCCTTCTTCGGCACCCAGAATGACGTTTTCCAGCACCGTGAAATTCTGCACCAGCTTGAAATGCTGGAACACCATGCCGATGCCGGCGCGGATGGCGCTCTGGCTGTCGGGGATGGTGGTCAGTTTGCCGCCAATGAAAATCTCGCCCTTGTCGGCTTTGTAAAAGCCGTAAAGGATTGACATCAGGGTGGATTTTCCGGCGCCGTTTTCACCGATGATGCCGTGGATGGTGCCGCGCGCCACAAGGATGTCGATATCCTTGTTGGCCTGCACCGAGCCGAAGGCCTTCGAGATGCCGCGCAGCTCGATGGCTGGCGGCACATCGCCGGAAGGTGGGGCGGCAGTTGCCCGCCGCCCCGTTTCGGTATCAACCGACATGCTCAGAACGTCGCTGCCGGGCAGGTGTCGTCGCTCATGTAGTCATGCACCACCAGTTCGCCCGACTTGATCTTGGCGGCGGCGGCATCCACCGCGGCCTTCATTTCCGGGGTGATCAGGGCGGCGTTGTTTTCGTCCAGCGCGTAGCCGACGCCTTCGTTGGCCAGACCAAGCACGTTGATGCCGGGGGTCATGTCGGCCCCTTCCATGAAGGCGCTGTAAACCGCGACATCGACGCGCTTCAGCATCGAGGTCAGCACCTGGCCGGGATGCAGGTAGTTCTGGTTGGCATCGACGCCGATCGACAGGATGCCCTCATCCGCCGCGGCTTGCAGCACGCCCAGACCGGTCGAACCGGCGGCGGCATAGATCACGTCGGCGCCTTGCGCCTTTTGCGACTTGGCCAGCTCGCCACCCTTCACCGGGTCGTTCCACGCGGCTGGCGTGGTGCCGGTCATGTTCAAGATGACCTTGGCCGCCGGGTTGGCCGCCACGACACCCTGCGCATAGCCGCAGCCGAACTTGCGGATCAGCGGAATGTCCATGCCGCCGACAAAGCCGACCGTGCCGGTTTTCGAGGCCATGCCGGCCAGCAGACCGACCAGATACGAGCCCTCATGCTCCGAGAACACCACCGATTTCACGTTCGGCTGATCAACCACCATGTCGATGATGGCAAACTTGGTGTCGGGGAAGTCGGGGGCCACCTGGTTCAGCACGTCACCAAAGGCAAAGCCGGTCATCACCACCGGGTTGGCACCCGATTCCGCCAGCCGCCGCAGCGCCTGTTCGCGCTGGGCTTCGGACTGCATTTCAAGTTCCTTGAAGGTGCCGCCGGTTTCCTTGGCCCAGAGCGTCGCGCCATTGAAGGCCGATTCGTTGAAGGATTTGTCGAACTTGCCGCCCAGATCGTAGATGATCGCCGGATCGGCCAGCGCCATGCCGGAGGTCAGCGCCAGCGTTGCCGCCGCGCCGAGCAGGTGTTTCGTGAGGGTCATGGAAGTCTCCCGGTTATTGTTTGTTGCGACGCCCGATCAGCGGTCCAGACTCAGCGGACCAAACGTCGGACGTATCGTAGCCGATTTAGGGCGGGTTTGGCTTGGCCGGTCAATAGATATTTGCGCAAGGCGCGGCAGGGGTTTGATCTTTCGATCAAATCGCCTGCACTGTTCGCTGTTCAGGCTGTGGCGGGCAGCCGGCAACGCAGCACCAGCGCATCAATGGCCCGGCCCTCGGGCGAGGTGTAATACCCCCGCCGGCGCCCAACTGCGGTAAAGCCCGCGGCGTGATAAAGGCCAAGGGCGGCGCGATTGTCGGCGGCCACTTCCAGAAAGGCCGTTTCGGCCCCCCGCGCGGTGGATTGTGCCAGAAATTCCGCCAGCAAGGCAGCAGCGATGCCCTGCCTGCGGGCTTCGGGGGCTACGGCAAGGGTCAAAAGCTCCGCCTCGTCCGCAATCACCCGCCCCAGCAGAAAGCCGCCGGGCTGGTGGCACAGGAAACAGGCGGGGTCGGCCAGAAACCCGGAGAATTCCGCCACGGTCCAGGGCCGAGGCATGGTGAAAACCCGCAAGTGCAGCAAGGCCAGATCGGACGGTGTCACGGCAGCATCACCGGCGGCGGGTCAGAGGAAGGGGCGGCATCGGCGGGGCGCAGGTAGAACGGCGCCGGGCGCGGTTGTGTGGCCCCCAGCCGCTGCGCCGCAAGCCGGGCAATCGCCTCGGCCAGCGGCAAGGGTTGCGCCAGCACTTGCGCGCCTGCCACCGCAGCGGCACCCGAGCCGACCAGTGGCATTGTCAGCCCTTCGGCCAGATCGGCCAGCAGTCCTACATGCGCCGGACCGGCGTCAGGGGCAAACGCCTGCACAAAGGCCTCGCCGCGCCGGGCATCCTCCACCACCGCCACGGGCCGCGGCAGACCGAAAGCCGCCGCCTCGAACCGGGTGATGCCGATGGCGGGCACTTTCAGCGCCAGCGCCAGCCCGCGCGCTGCGGAAACCGCAATGCGCACGCCGGTGAAATTGCCGGGACCAGTGCCGACGCCGATGGCGGCCAGGTCACGCCAACCGATGCCACCCTGGGCCAGCAGTTCGGCCAGCAGCGGCATCAGCCGTTCGGCCTGCCCCTTCTCCATGGGTTCAAGCGCCTCGGCCACCAGCCGGTCGCCGCACAGCAAAGCGGCCGCGCAATGCGCGGCCGATGTGTCGAACCCCAGAATCCATGGCTCAGGCGGCAACAGACCGCACCTCAAGCACTTCGGGAATATAGTGCCGCAACAGGTTCTCGATCCCCATCTTCAGCGTCAGTGTCGAAGACGGGCAGCCGGCGCAGGCCCCCTGCATGTGCAGATAGACGACGCCGCGGTCAAAACCGTGAAAGGTGATGTCGCCACCATCCTGCGCCACGGCAGGCCGCACCCGGCTGTCCAGCAACTCCTTGATCTGCCGCACGATATCGGAATCCGGCCCGTCATGGTCGGCGTGACCCGAGGCCGCCTGCTCGCCCTCGATCACCGGCGCACCCGACTGGAAATGCTCCATGATCGCGCCCAGGATGCCGGGCTTGATATGGTCCCAGGCGGCGGTGTCGGTCTTGGTGACGGTGACGAAATCCGTGCCGAAAAATACCGAAGCCACACCGCCCGCCGCGAAGATCCGCTGCGCCAGCGGCGATTTCCCCGCAGCCTCGGCACTGGGAAAATCGGCGGTGCCAAGCTCCAGCACGGTCTGGCCGGGCAGGAATTTCAGCGTCGCCGGGTTGGGCGTGGATTCGGTCTGGATGAACATGTGGCTTCTCCAACTGTTATAGTCGGATATGCGCCGCCAGCGCCGACAAGTCAAGGTTTGGAACGGTTCTAAACCGATCTTCGGCTATTCCGGGCTGTAATAGCCATACATCTGGTCCAGCGCGGTGATCAGACGCAGACTGTGATCGCTGCTTGGCTCGACGCGGAAGTAGGCGACAGCATCATCCAGCGCCGGAGTGGGCTTCTTGACGTAGCGAAGTTTGCGGGCCATTGCACGCTCCTCTGGTTCGCCTCCCACGGCATGATGCACGTGCAGCATGACTTCCGTCATTCAATTGCTGCAAGTGCGAAATGCGCCTGGCGCAAACCTGACGTGGCGTCAGGTGATGCTTTCCAGCCGTTCCTTCGACATGTCGCCCGGCACGATTGTGATTGGGATCGGCAGGCTGCCCGAGTTGCGACTCATCTGTGTCACCAGCGGGCCGGGGCCGGATTTGTCGGTGCCGGCACCCAGCACCAGCACGCCGATGCTGGGATCATCGCGCACCTGCGCCAAAATCTCGGTGGTCGGGTCGCCCTCGCGGATCACCAGTTCGGGGTTGATGCCGTTCTTGTCGCGCATCCATTTGGCGAAGACCTCGAAATGCGCCTCGATCCGCTCGCGGGCTTCGGCGCGCATCAGGTCAGCGACGCCCAGCCAGTGCTGGTATTCCTCGGGCGGCACCACCGACAGGATCTGCACCCCGGCGCCGGTGCGGGCAGCTCGCAAGGCCGCGAACCGCATCGCGTTCAGACATTCGCGGCTGTCATCCAGCACGACCAGAAACTTGCGCATGATATTTCCCCCAACAAGCCCCCAGCATCGCCGATCCGCCCCCCGGCTGGCAAGCCCTAGGCGGAGTGCGCCCAGTCGCGGTAAAGCTGCCAGGCGCGCTTTGCCACCGGGCCGTGCTGGTAATGCGTGCCGTCAAAATTGCCGACCGGCGTGACCTTGGCGAAGTTGCCCGACAGGAACACCTCGTCGGCGGCGTGGAAATCGTCGAAACTGAGCACCGCCTCGCGCACCTCGATGCCGTCAGCGCGCAGGTTGGCGATGTGGCGCGCCCGTGTGATGCCCGACAGGAAGGTGCCGTTGGCGATGGGCGTGAAGGCCACGCCGTCCTTGACCATGAAGACGTTGGCGGTAGCGGTTTCGGCGACGTTGCCCATGGCGTCGGCCACCAGCGCGTTGCCAAATCCCTTGGCCTTGGCTTCAACCAGCATCCTTGCGTTGTTGGGGTAAAGGCAGCCCGCCTTGGCGTTGCAGACATTGTTCTCCAGCACCGGGCGGCGAAAGCGGGTGCGGGTCAGGCTGGTCATCGCCAGCGGATCAGGCATCGGCACTTCTTCCAGGCACAGCGCAAAGCCGGTGGAATTCGCCTTGGGCGCGATGCCGAGTTCCGAGCCGTCCAGCGCCCAATACATCGGCCGGATATAGACCGCTTGCTTGTCGGAATAGGCGCGCAAGCCCTCGCGCGCGATGGCGACCATTTCGGCGGCATCGACAGTGGGGGTGATCATCAAGGCCTCGGCCGAGCGGTTGACCCGGGCGCAGTGCTTGTCCAGATCGGGCGACACCCCATCGAACCAGCGCGCACCGTCGAACACCGACGAGCCTTGCCAGATGCCGTGATCGGCGGCGCGCATCACCGCCACGTCGCCCTCGTGCCAACGCCCCTCGAAGAAAGTGCGGATATTCTTGCCGAATGCCATGTCTGTAACCCCTGCGATTCGGCGCCACTTAAGCACCGGCAGGCGGCGGGGTCCAGCCACAGGCTCATCGCGCACCCTGCGGGCGCTCTTCGCATTCTCCTTTGCTCAAGTATCCCCGCCGGAGGCTCTGGCGATTGGGCCGGGTGCCTCCGGCGGGGATATTTTTGCAGAGAAGATGCGTGATACCCCCGGTCATCCGCACCGCGTCAGCGCCGGGCACGGTGGCTCGATGCCACCGGGGTCGGCTGCCCCGTTTCAGGCAAAACTGCCGTGGCAGAACCAGCCGGCCGACACCGCTGCGCCATGGGCAAAGTAAAGCCACAGCCGCTCGCCGCTGCCCGTATCGACTCGAAAGTAATCCCGCGGGCCGGATCGCCAGTCGGGGTCGTCGAACCACCATTCGGGCGCGATGCGTTCGGGGCCGGCGGCGCGGTGCACCACCATGTCGCGTCTGCGCCAGCGGAATGTGGCGGGCAGGTGGGGTTCCTCGGGGGCGATGACGGGCTCGGGCGGGAACAGGATCAAGGGCCGGGGGGCGCGCGGCTCGGGCCAGGGGTCGGTGGTGGGGGCAGACCAGGCGGCGGCCAGCACCAGCGCCGATTTCTCGGGGATATGGCTTTCGGCGGGGTGCAGCCGGGTCACCGCCTCCATCCCCAGCCGCACCCCCAACTTGCCCAACAGATCGTCAAGGGCATCGCCATCCTGCGCCGCGCCGCGCGGCTGCGGGTCCATCGCACCGCGGTGCTGGCGCGGCGTCAGCGGCTCGGTCTCGGACGCCTCCAGCCGCAGGCAGTCGATGCCGAAGCCCGCGTCGATCTGATCGAGCTTCAGCGCCAGCAGCGGCCGGATGCGGGCAGGGTCGTCGGCGGGGCGCGCCAGACCCACTTCGATCATCTGAACCGCGCCATCGACGCGAAAGGCCTGCAGCCGCACCCGCCGCGCACCGCGGGCGCGGTCGTGCAGCTTGGCGCACAGCACCGGCAACAACCGGTCCACTGCCGCCTGCACATCGGCCAGCAGGCCGATCGGGTCGGGAAAGGTCAGCCGCACCGCGAAATGCAACGGCGCACGGGCCGGGGCGACCGGTTCCGGCTCCAGCCCCAGCGCCTGATCCAGCCGCCGCAGCGTGTCGGTGCCAAAGCGCCGGGCCAGGGCGGCACGCGGCAGGCCCATGATATCCTCGACCCGGCGCAGGCCCAGCCGCGCCAGCCCGGTCACGGTTTCGCCCGGCAGCCGCAGCGCCGCCATCGGCAAGGGTGCCAGCGCCTGCCGCATCTGCCCGGGGGCGGCAATCACCCCCTGCGGCAGCGCCGGGGTTGCCAGCGCCGGCACCGCCCCGCCGCGTTCCCAGCCGCGCCGCCTGGACGCGCGCGAGCGGGTGGCACGGGCCTCCTGCGCAATCGCGTCACCATTGCGACCCGGCACCACGTCCTTTCCCGCAAACCGCGCCAGCGCCCAGGCCGCCCCCGGCGTATCGGCCACCCCGGCCCGCAGGCTCAGGCCAAGGGCGGCGCAATCGGCCTCCACCTCCGCCAGCAGCGCCGCCTCGCCGCCGAACAGATGCGCGCAGCCGGTAAGGTCGATCACCAGCGACGCCGGGGGTTCTTCGGCCACCCAAGGCGAGAACTTGCCCGCCCAGCGCCGCAGCACCGTCAGAAACGCCGCATCGCGCAACGGGTCGGCGGCGCGGGTGATCAGGCCGGGGCACATCGCCGTAGCATCGCGCAACGGCTGGCCCAGCCGCAGCCCCGCCGCCTCGGCCGACCCGTTCAGCGAGGCCAGCACCTGCGCCCCGCCCTGATCGGCCACCACGGCAAAGGCCAGCGGCAGCACGTCGCCGCGTTGCCGCAGCAGCCGTTCCGCCGCCAGCCGTGGAAACCACAGCGAGAGAATCCGTCGATGTGCCATCATGTTCTCTTTTCGTTCACAATAGCGCGGCATGACGGACCGAGTCGAGGCCCTGAAAAGGATGACATTCGCGTGATCCCCCTTAGGGCGAGTGATCCTGTCACTTTCGCCATCTCAAACCGCGGCTATAGTTTTCAGACCAGAAAAACCGGGAGGACTACCATGAAATTTGCCACCAAAGCCCTTGTCGCAGGCCTGATTCTGGCGGGCGGCGTTGCCGTTGCCAAGGAAGGCGTGCAGGATCCGACCGTGAAGGCGCGGATGGATCTGATGGGCGTGCAATCGCACAGCGTGAAGATCCTGATGGAGTTTGCCCAGGAAAAGAACGCCTTCGATGCCGCCGCCGCCGAGGCCGCGCGCGCCGACCTGCTGGCTTCGGCCAAGGACATTGCGGCGAAGTTCGAGCCGCAGGCCACCGACCCGGTGACCGACGCACTGCCGGAAATCTGGACCCAGTGGGATGATTTCGTGGCGAAATCGAACGATCTGGTCAAGGCCGCCGAGGCCGTCGATACCACCACGCTGGCCGGGGTGCAGGCAGGGATGATGGCGGTGGGCGGTGCCTGCAAGGAATGTCATTCCACCTATCGCGTCAAACGCTGAACGCAGCGCGGTCCCCTGAACCCGGGGGCCGCGACCTGATCAGCCGCAGGCGACGCGGATGATCCTTTCCGCTGAATCAATCTCGATGTTCAGCCGGTCGGGGCTGTAATCCATCGTCACCGCCATGCCGGGGCGGATGATGCGGGTGGGTTTGGCAAAGCGCATGGTTTGCAGCACCGAAGCCGGTTGGCCGACCAGCCCTTGCAGATCGGCAGCCCCACAATTCGGGCTCATGTCGGGCATGGGCGGCGGCGCTTCCACGACGCAACCGGCGGTCAGCAAGGCCACCGTCATCGCCAGAAACGGCGCCCGAAATCCTGTCATCGACATGCCGGTCATGGCGGTTCTCCTTGTCGCTCCAGAGGTTGCCAAGGCCCGCGATTTCGCGCAACCTGCGGCAAAATAACACTTCGGGAGGAAATCGTCATGCGCACCCGCGCCGCCGTTGCTGTCGCTGCCGGACAACCGTTGCAGGTGATGGAGGTCAATCTGGAAGGCCCGAAGGCGGGCGAGGTTCTGGTGGAAATCCGCGCCACCGGCATCTGCCATACCGACGAATTCACCCTGTCGGGCGCTGATCCCGAAGGGCTGTTTCCGGCCATCCTCGGCCACGAAGGTGCGGGCGTGGTGCTGGAGGTCGGCCCGGGTGTGACCAGCCTGAAACCCGGCGATC
>NZ_ACYY01000001.1 GCF_000176015.1 Rhodobacter ferrooxidans
TATTACTTTAGGCGCGCCGCCCGATCGATCTTCAGTTCGCATCCGGCTTTCGCCATCCGCTCCCGCACCGTACTGCGCCGCTTTCGCTGCACCCTTCGTTTCGGTGAGGCGGTATCTAGGGTCTGACGCGGCGGGCCGCAAGCACAAAAAGCACGGCATGTGACGATTTCTTGACGGCGCCGCGCAGACCCCTGCTTTTACAGGGCGGAACCGGCAGGATGCCGCCAGAATGTGCAGGGCGCGGGCCGGGTTTTCCCCGCCCGCGCCCTGCCCTGCCCCGAATCTGGCGGCGAATCCGGGACGAATCCGGCCCCGATTCCCGACGACTCAGGCGAATCCCGGCCCCTGATGGGTGATCCGCCCGCCGCAGATTGTCAGGCTGACGGCGGTTTTTCCCAATTGATCGGCAGGGATAGCCTCGATGTCGCCATCCAGCACCACGATATCTGCCGCAAGGCCCGGCCGCAGCCTGCCGGTCAGCCCTTCCATATGCGCCGCCCAGGCGCCGCCGGCGGTATAGGCGTAAAGGCTGTCCAGCAGCCCCAGCCGCTCGTCGGTGCAATCAGCGCCGTAGGGCACCCGGGTTTGCGACGCCTGCAAGCCGCGCAGCACCGAAACATCGGTCACCGGCCAGTCCGATGCGTAGGCGATGGGGGCACCGTGGTCGGCCAGGGTTTTCCACAGATAGCCGTCGCGCCAACGCGCCTTGCCGATCACGTCCAGCGTCGGCTGCAACGGAAACTCCATGGCGCCGGGCGGGTGCGGCGGTTGCAAGCTAGCGACGATGCCCAGGGCGCCAAGCCGCGGCACATCGGCCCGGTCGATCAGCTCGATATGCTCGACCCGGTGGCGGCTGTCGCGCGGGCCGTTGGCGGCACGGGCCGCGGCATAGCCGTCGATCACCGTGCGCACCGCGCCATCGCCGATCGCATGCACCGCGATCTGCAGGCCGCGGCGGTCGATCTCGGTGGCGATCCGGTTGAAGCGTTCCGGCGGGAACAGCGGCACCGACCGATGCCCCTGCTGGCCCGGATAGTCGTGCAGCATGTAGGCGGTGCCAGAATCGATCACCCCGTCCATGAACAGCTTGACGAAACCGCAAGACAGCCAATCGTCGTCAAACTCGGCACTCATCGCATCGGCGCGGTCCAAGGCATCAAGCTCCATATGCGGCTTGAAGTGGAACGGCACCTTCACCCGCGCGGTCAACCGCCCCTCGTCGCGCATCTCGGCCAGCAAGGCCAGAGTGTAGCGGTTGCCGTCCATGTTCACCATCGAGGTGATGCCATGCGCCGCGCAATGCGCCAGACCCCGCGCGATCTTTTCCTTGTCCATCGCCCGCTCGGCCTCGGATGGCCAGGGGTCCGGCTCGCCGCCAGTGGCGATGCCGAAGTAAAGCCGCGCCTCGCCGCCCAGCGCCACCACCGGGGCGAAGGCCTCGAACTCGCGCAACTCGCCGGTGGCCAGACCATCGTCGCCCATCACCACCTCGTGCCCGGGGGGCGTGGCAAAGCCGTGCAGGATGCCAGCCGCCCGCAGCGCGGCGGTATTGGCCCAGACGGTGTGATGGTCGTGGGCGGTCATTGCAATCGGTCGGTCGGCCAGAATGGCGTCCATGTCGTGGCGCGACACCGGATGGTCGAGCATGGCATAATCCGCCCCCTGCGCCATCAGCAGCGGCTTGTCGGGGTTAGCCGCAGCATAGGCGCCGAAGGCCGCCTGCATCGAGGCAAGCCCCCCTTCACCATGCAATTGCAGATGCGCCAGTTCCGCCCCGCCCAGCACCAGATGCAGATGGCTTTCCACGAACCCCGGCAGCACCGAGCGCCCGCCCGCGTCGATCACCCTTGTCTGCGGCCCGGCCATGGCGGCAATCTCGGCGGTGGAACCAACCGCCGCAATCTTCCCGGCGGCCACCGCCAGCGCCTCGGCCCTCGGCGTGCCGTCGTCCATCGTCAGCACGCGGCCATTGATCAGGATCATCTCGGGGGTCATTCAGTTATGCCTTTTGCAGCCAGGGTTTCAGCGATCACGCACAGCATCTCGAACATCACCGACACGCCCAGAAAGGCGGTGCCGCCCGAGGCGTCGAACGGCGGCGACACTTCCACGAGGTCGGCGCCAACAATGTTCACGCCTTTCAGCAGCCGCGCCACCAGCAGCGCCTGCCACGAGTTCGGCCCGCCGACCTCGGGCGTTCCGGTGCCGGGGGCGAAGGCGGGGTCGATAAAGTCGATGTCGTAAGACACATAGGTCTCGCCGGTCCCGGCAATGCCGCGGGCCTCGGCCATCACGTCTTCCGGGCCGCGGGCGTGGAATTCCTCGATCGGGATGATGCGGATGCCGACGGAGCGGGCAAAATCGCGGTCCTCGCGGTCGTAGGCGGTGCCGCGGATGCCGATCATGCAGACCCGGTGCGGGTCCAGCAGCCCCTCTTCCACCGCGCGGCGGAACGGGGTGCCGTGGGTGTACATGGTGCCGCCGAAATAGCTGTGAAAGAGATCGGTATGGCTGTCGAAATGGATCATCCCCAGTGGGCGATCCTTGGCCAAAGCCCGCAGGATCGGCAGGGTGCAGAGATGGTCGCCCCCCGCAGTCAGCGGCAGGATGCCCGCCGCCCGAACACGGGTATAGAAGGCTTCCATCCGCTTCAGCGTATCCATCAGATCGGCGGGGTTGGGCGCCACGTCGCCCAGATCGGCGCAGCGCACCGCCTCAAACGGCCGCACCCCGGTGATGCCGTTCTCGGCCCGGATCATGGTGGACAGATCGCGCAACTGCCGCGGGCCATGGCGCGGGCCGGGGCGGTTGGTGGTGCCACCATCCCAGGGCGCGCCGATCAGGCCCACCTGCACCCGCGCCAGCCGCGGGTCGTCCAGCCCGACATGCGGCAGCCGCATGAAGGTCGGCACCCCGGCATAGCGCGGCAGATCGAACCCCGACACCGGCCGGAAAAAGTCGTCATTCTGCATCTGTGTCCCCCGATTCCCGCCGCCATCTGAGCATCCCGCCCCGGCCTTGTCACGCCCCAACCCGGCAAAACACCGCCGCTTTCACTTTGGCCCCTTGACCCATGTGCCCCCTTGCGCCTCTATCAGCCAACCGCAAGCGGCGCGCGCATCGCCGCCGCCCGCACCGGATTGCCCGCCGATTTTCCCAAGGAAGCCATCATGCAGACCAAAACCGCCGAACCGACCGCCCCCGCCGCCCCTGCCTCGCGCACCGGGTCCGCCACCAGCCGGTCGGTGCTGGCCGCCGATCTGAAGATCAAGGGCGATGTCACTTCGGACGGCACGGTCGAGATATTGGGTGATGTCGAAGGCAAGATCACCGCCCGCGCGCTGGTGATCGGTGCCGAGGGCAAGGTGAAGGGCAGCGTTTCGGCGGAAACCGTCGAGGTGCGCGGCAAACTGGATGGCCGGATCAGTTGCAACGGGCTGACTCTGCGGGCGGCGGCCTCGGTGCGGGCCGACAGCACCTATACCACGCTGGTGATCGAAAGCGGTGCCCAGATCGAGGGCCGCTTTACCCTGGCCAAGGCCTGAGCGGCCTGAACGTGCCGCTGCTGCTGCGCGAGGATGACGGGCCGATTGCGGTTCTGACACTGAACAGCCCGGGCAGTTTCAACGCATTGTCGATGCCCATGCTGGCGGCGTTGCGGGCCGAACTGACAGCTTTGGCCAGCAATGAGGCGATCCGCGTCGTGGTGCTGCGCGGGGCCGGCCGGGCGTTCTGCGCCGGGCATGATCTGAAGGAAATGCAGGCGGCGCGGAGTGCTTCGGATCAGGGCGCCGACTATTTCGCCGGCCTGTTCGGGCGTTGCGCCGACGTGATGGCGGCGATTGTCGCCCTGCCGCAGGTGGTTATTGCGCAAGTGCAGGGCGTGGCCACGGCGGCTGGCTGCCAGTTGGTCGCGTCGTGCGACATGGCGGTGGCGGATGAGGCCGCGCGGTTTGGCGTCAATGGCATCAACATCGGGCTGTTCTGTTCGACGCCCGGCGTGGCGCTCAGTCGAGCGGTGGCTGCGAAAGCCGCCTTCGAGATGCTGGTGACCGGCGATTTCATCTCTGCCACCCGCGCCCTCGCGCTGGGTCTGGTGAACCGCGTGGTGCCGCCCGAGGCGCTGGAGGCGGAAACTCGGGCGCTGGCGCAGCAGGTGGCGGGCAAGCTTGGTCCGGCGTTGCGGCTGGGCAAGGCGGCGTTCCGGGCGCAGGCGGGGCTTGGGTTGGCCGAGGCCTATGCCGTGGCGGGCGCGGCGATGGTGCAGAACGCTTTGCTGGACGACACCGCCGAGGGGTTTGCTGCGTTTCTGGAACGGCGACCGCCGGGCTGGAAGGCCTGAAGGCAAAGGGGGCTGTCTGCCCCCTCTGCGCCTTTGGCACATTCACCCCCGAGGATATTTGCGCAAAGGTGAAGCCGCAGGGTCAGAGGTTGTAGAGGCTGCGAAACTTGGTTTCCAGATAGTCGAGCAGCGGGCCTTCGTTAGGGGCGAAACCGCAGGCCAGTTCGACCACCTCGCGCGGTTCATAAAGCCCGCCGTGGCGTTGCAGGTTCTCGCGCAGCCAGCCGGTAGCGCCCGAGGTATCACCACGCGCCAAGGCCTCGTCAAGGTCGGGCACGGCGGCGCGCATTGCCTGGTTCAGGCAGCCGGCATAAACATTGCCCAGCGTATAGGTCGGGAAATAGCCGAACAGCCCCACCGACCAATGCACGTCCTGCAACATCCCATGCGCCGGCCGGTCCACCGCCACGCCGAAATCGGCCAGGAAACGGTCGTTCCAGGCGGCTTCCAGATCGTCCACCGCCAGATCGCCCTGAATCAGCGCCCGCTCCAGATCGAAGCGCATCATGATGTGCAGGTTGTAATGCACCTCGTCGGCCTCGGTGCGGATGAAGCCCGGTTGCACCCGGTTGACCGCGGCGTAGAAGGCCTGCGGCGAGGCCACGCCGAAATCGCCGAAGCGTTCCTGCATCTGGCCGAACATCCAGCCGGTGAAGCCGCGGCTGCGGCCGATCTGGTTTTCATAGATCCGGCTCTGGCTTTCATGCACCCCCATCGACACGCCATGGCCCAGGGGCGACAGCGCGTAATCGGGGTCGATGTTCAACTCGTAGCTGGAATGGCCGACCTCGTGGATGGTGGAATAGATGCAGTTGAACGGCTCGGTTTCGACCACGCGGGTGGTGATGCGGGAATCGCTGCCGCCACCACTGGAGAACGGATGCACCGCCATATCCAGCCTGCCACGGCCCCAGTCGTAGCCAAAGGTCGAGGCCAGATCGCGGGCCAGCCGCAACTGCGCCTCCAGCCCGAAATGGCCGTGCAGCGGCGCGGGGGCGGGCGCTGCCAGCACGGCGGCGCGCAGATCGACCAGCCGCGGGCGCATCCGGTCGAACATCGCGCCCAGGGTCGCCGCGGTGGCTCCGGGTTCGTAATCGTCGATCAGCGCGTCGTAAAGATCGCCGCCCTGCGCCAGCGCCGCCGCTTCCTGCTGCTTCAGGTCGATCACCTGCGACAGCGTCGGCAGAAAGGCCGCCACATCATCGGCCGCCCGCGCCTCGGCCCAGATGCCTTGCGCGACCGAGGTCAGCCGGGCCAATTCCTGTGCCAGATCGCCCGGCACCTTGGTGGCGCGGTCGTAGCTGCGGCGGATATGGCGGATCTGCGCCTGCGCCACCTCGTCGGCAGGCACCACTTCGGCCAGCCAGTCAGCGATTCGCGGGTCGGTGCGCCGGGCATGCAGCACACCCTCCATCGCGGCCATCTCTTCCGAGCGCTGTTCGGCACCGCCGCGCGGCATCATGGTTTCCTGATCCCAGCCCAACCGCTCGGCCACCTTCGACAGCGCTTCGGTCTGGCGCTGATGCGCCATCAGATGGTCATAGGCGGTCATTGCGTTCCCTTTCGGATCGACCCGGCAATCGGGTATTGCGCCAGGTGACGGGCGCGCAGGATCAGCACCCAGAGCAGCACGGCACCGACTTGATGGCTGACGGCGGCGTGCAACTGGCCTGCGGTCAGCACGGCGGCAATGCCAAGGCCGACCTGCGCCAGCAGCATCAGACCCACCGCGTAATAAGCCCGCCGCGTTGCCAGATGCGCCGATTTGCGCCCCTTCAGCCAGACCACGATCCCATAGGCCACCAGCAGATACGCCACCATCCGGTGCACGAACTGCACCATGCCGGGGTTTTCGACAAAGGCGGCCCAGGCCGGGCGGCCCGGCGCATAGAAGGCATCCGCCGGAAAGAAGCTGCCGTTCATCAGGGGCCAGGTCGGGAAGGCGGCACCGGCATTGTTGCCCGCCACCAGCGCGCCCAGCACCACCTGCACAAAAGCGAAATGCATCAGCCCCGAGGTCATGCCGTAAAGCTTGCCCTCGCGGTTGCGCCGCGCCGCCAGCAGGTCTTTCTCGGGTCGCCCCAGCAGCAGCACGAACCAGCCCGCCAGCCCCATCGCCAGGAACGCCAGCCCCAGATGCACCGCCAACCGCAGCGCCGAGCTGTCCACAACGCCTTCGGCCTGACCGGAGTCCACCAGCCACCAGCCCACCAGCCCCTGCCCACCGATCAGCACGCCCAACGCCAACAGCCTGCCCGACCAGCCCGCGGGGATGCGTTTGGCAAGCCCCAAACCGGCGAAACCCAGCAGCCAGACCAGCAGCGACAGCCGCGACAGCAGCACATGGCTCCAGGGCCAGAGATAGGCCGACTTGAAGACATCCAGTTTCATCGCCTTGTTCTGCAACAGGTATTCAGGCGTCATTTGATAGCGGGCAAAGGCCGCGGCCCAGTCTGCCTCGGTCAACGGTGGCAGAAACCCGGTCAGCGGCCAACCACCGGGGATCATCAGGCCGGTGTCAAAGAGCCGCATCAGCCCGCCCTGCACCACCAGCGCCGCCACCAGCGCCAAGAGCAGCAACACCCACAGCCGCGTCGCCAACCGTCCGCCGCCGGTGCCGCGGTCGATGCCGCCGGTCTGCACCGGCGCGGGACTGCTGCCTTGCCCGACCTCCTCGAAGATGCTGCGTTTGCCTGCCATCGTCGGTCTCCTGTTGCGCGGCCAGACTAGGCCGCCGCCCCCTGCCCTTCAACCCCCAAGCGACGGCGACTGCCGCCCCCAGGCCCCCCACAAACCGCGATCCTGCAAACCACGATCCGCCGACCCGCTCCAGTCTAATCACCGTCTTTGGGCAAATGCCGGGCAATCTGCCGCAGCATGCCATGCAGGCTTTGCACATCGGCCCGGGTCAAGTGCAGCCGCGACCACATGTTGCGCAGCACCAGTTTCATCCCCGCGGCCTTGGTGGCCGGAAAGAAGAAGCCCGCCGCCTCCAGCCGGTCCTCGAAATGATCGCCCAGCTTTTCCACCTCGATACCGGAGGCGAAATCGGTGCCCGCCATCGCCATCACCTCGGGCGGAACGCAGGCGGTCTGGCGACGCCATTCATAGCCCAGCAGCAGCACGCATTGGCCAAGGTTCAGCGAGGGGAAATCGGGGTTCACCGGCACCGAGACGATGGCATTGGCCAGCACCAGATCGCTGTTCTCCAGCCCGGCCCGCTCCGGCCCGAACAGCACGCCGACCCGCTTGCCCGCCGCAATCAGCGCGCGGGCATGTTCCATGGCGCGCTCGGGGGTCATCACCGGCTTTGTCAACTCGCGGTTGCGGGCGGTGGTGGCAAAGACATAGTCGCAATCGGCAATCGCCGCCTGCACGTCGGGGTAAGGCCCGGCAAAATCCAGCAGCCGCCCGGCGCCACTGGCCATCGCCACCGCCTTGGGGTTGGGCCAGCCGTCGCGCGGCCCGACCACCCGCAGCCGCTCCAACCCGAAGTTCAGCATGGCGCGGGCGGCGGCGCCGATGTTCTCGCCCATCTGCGGGCGCACCAGAATGAAGGCGGGGGAGGCTTGAGGATCTTGCATCGCCGCCAGATACGCCGCCCGCAGCGGTTTGCCAAGCCGCCGCTGTCCAAGCCGCCGCCCCATGGCCAAACCGAAGCTATTGCGCTAGGACGGGCCAATTCGCCGCAAAGGACGCCGCCATGCCCGAAACCGAACGCCCGCAGATCTATCTTGTCACCCCGCCCGCGTTCGATCTGGAGGTGTTTCCCGACCGCCTCGCCGCCGTGCTGGACGGCGCCGAAGTAGCCTGCGTGCGCCTGGCCCTTGCCAGTGCCGACGAAGACCGCGTCGCCCGTGCTGCCGACGCGCTGCGCCAGGTGACCCATGCCCGCGACGTGGCGCTGGTGATCGAGCGGCATGTGCTGCTGGTGGAACGGCTGGGGCTGGACGGCGTGCACCTGACCGATGGCGCGCGCTCGATCCGCAAGGTGCGCAAGGATCTGGGGGCCGATGCGATCATCGGCGCGTTCTGCGGCACCACCCGCCACGACGGTATCTCCGCCGCCGAGGCGGGGGCCGACTATGTCGCCTTCGGCCCGGTCGGCGCCACGCCGCTGGGCGATGGCAGTCTGGCCGAGCATGAGTTGTTCGAATGGTGGTCCGAGATGATCGAAGTGCCGGTGGTGGCCGAAGGTGCGCTGACCGCCGAACTGGTGGCAAGCCTTGGCCCCGTTACCGATTTCTTTGGCCTGGGCGAGGAAATCTGGCGCCACGATGACGCCCTTGCCGCCCTGCGCGCCTTGCTGGCGCCGCTGGGCTGACCCCGCCGCTCCTCCGCCGTGACCGGCGTCCTCGCTGGACTTCTTCTCTGTTCAAATATCCCCGCGCGGCGCGCACCCGCTGCCAGCACAGACGCTCCGCGGGGGATATTTGAGCAAAGGAGAAACCGCATCGGAACAAGCGATGAAAGCCCGTCCGGGCTTGAAGAGCGGACGCTCAGGCCGGGGCAAGCGGGTGCGCAGAACGAACCACCCGTTCGCAATGTTCGGCCAGTGCCTTGCGGTCGGCAAAGCCGTCCACCGGCACCGGGTCGTGGAACTGCACCTCGACCAGGCCCTGTCGCGGCGCGGCCAGCACTTGCAGCAGGTGGCCCGCGAAAGTCATGTCGCCCCACCAGCCGTAGAACCGCGGGTCGGCACCTTCGGGGGCGTGATAGACCACGGTCACCGGCTGGATATGCAGCAGGTTATCGAGACAGAGGCTGTAGAACGCCGCGAACAGCGTCGATTTGAACGGCAGCACCCGCAGCGCGTCGGTGCTGGTGCCTTCGGGAAAGAACAGCAGCCGATGCCCGGCTCGCAGCCGCGCCTCGAACAGCGCTTGTTGGGCTTTGGCGGCACTGCCCTTGCGGGCGATGAAGGCGGTGCCGGTGGCGCGTGCCAGCCAGCCGATGCCGGGCCAGCCCGCCACCTCGGACTTGGCCACGAAATACACCCGCTGCGCCGCGTTCAGCGCAAAGATGTCCAGCCACGAGCCATGGTTGGCCACCACCGCCCCCGGCGCCGTCAGGGGTGAGCCGCGTTGCAGATAGCCGATGCCAAGGATCACCAGCGCAGCCCGGCACACGCCCTGGGTGATGTATGGCGTGACCGGCCGGTTCAACCCGCACAGCGGCCGCTCAAGCAGCCGGGCCAGCAACAGCACCAGCAGGCCGCCATAGACCACCGTCGCCAGCACGCCACCGCGCGCCACCACCCGCAGCCAGCCCACAACACCCACTGGCCGTGTCGCCATCCGCGACGCTTTCCAGTCGCTCATGCCCGACGCCCCTGCTTGCGCAGATAGAAATCGCGGTGCCGTTCCGACATCCGCGCCGTATCCATCACCAGACAGACATCGGTGGTGTTGAAACCATGGTCGATCCAGGCACCATCGCCGACGAAACCGCCCAGCCGCAGGTAAGCCCGGATCAGCGCCGGAATCGCCGCCATCGCCGCCCGACGGTCGATCTGATCGGGGGCCAGCAGGTCCATCTCTTGCCGCTGCGCCGCCCGCGCCTGCACCCGCAAGGCAGGCGGTGCCAGATGTTCGCGGTGCAGCCAGGCCAGCGGCTGCGCCAGCGCGCGCGCATCGGTGCCGTGGAAACTGGCCACCCCGAACAGCACCTCGATGCCGCGCTCCAGCACATAATCGGCCAAAGCGTTCCACAGCAGCAGCATCGCCGTGCCGCCGCGATGCTGCGGATGCACGCAAGACCGCCCCAGTTCCACGAGCCGCCGCCCCGAGGCTTTCAGCCGGTCCAGATCATACTCGGCCTCGGAATAGAACTGCCCCAATGGCCCCAGCCTGTCGCCGGGCAGCAGCCGGTACACGCCGACCACATCCTCCAGCGCCGCCGGATCACGGCGAGCGTCGATCAGCAAAAGGTGGTCGAACAGCGGGTCGAAAGCATCGCGCTCCAGCCGCGCCGCATGATCGACCAGGGGTCCATCACCGCCCAGTTCCTCGATGAAAACCGTGTAGCGCAGCCGCTGTGCTGCCGCCAGATCGCGCCCATCCCGCGCCAGGCGCAGCACATAATGCGGATCGTTGGCGTTCATGGCCTGCCCCTGGCAGCCCGCAACCGGGCGTCGCCGTGTCTTAGAGTCTGGCCCCGGCGATTGCAACCGCCGGACCGCCGCACACACGCGAACCGATTTCCGCAGGCCGCCGCCATCATCCGGGGTTGAATTCCGCCCCCCGCTGTCAATATACCGAAGTCAAATGTCGAATACCCGGACCAGCACGATCCGCCTGCCATCAATCACCACCTTGCCCACATGCTCGAAGTTCACCGTGATCCGGTCGCCGATGTTCGATTGCACCTGCCCCAAGCCCCAGTCGGCCTGCCCCGGATGACGGACCACCATTCCCGGCTCCAGCACGCTGTTCATCCCGAC
This sequence comes from Rhodobacter ferrooxidans, assembly GCF_000176015.1. Classification (GTDB taxonomy): domain Bacteria; phylum Pseudomonadota; class Alphaproteobacteria; order Rhodobacterales; family Rhodobacteraceae; genus Pseudorhodobacter_B; species Pseudorhodobacter_B ferrooxidans. Next base: position 10,785 of record NZ_ACYY01000001.1, read on the forward strand.
CTCCCGCTTCAAGGAACCCCGATGGCCAATCCCGATCTGATCGCCCTGCTGGGCTCGCGCATCTGCCATGACCTTATCAGCCCGATCGGGGCAATCGGCAACGGGGTCGAGCTTTTGATGATGGACGGATCCTTGCGCGGCCCGGAAATTGCGCTGATTTCCGAAAGCGTGGCCAATGCCAATGCCCGGATCCGGTTCTTCCGGGTGGCCTTTGGCGCCTCGGGCCGCGACCAGCGCATTGGCCGCCCCGAGGTGATGGCAATCCTGACCGACATCACCCGCGGCGGTCGGCTGAGCATTGATTGGCAAAGTGCCGGCGATCTGCCGCGCGCCGAGGTGAAGCTGGTTTTCCTGCTGATCCAGTGCCTGGAAACCGCGATGGCTTACGGCGGCCGCATCACCGTGGAACAGACCGGCGACGGCTGGCGACTGACCGGCAGCGCGGCCAAGCTGAAGGTCAGCCCCGAACTTTGGGATATCCTGACCGATCCCGATGCCACGGTCGAGGTGAACGCCGCCCAGGTGCATTTCGCGCTGGTGCCGCTGGAACTGGCGCAGCAGGGCCGCAATCTGACGGTCGAGATGGCCGAGTCCGAGATTCGTCTGGCGTTCTGACCGGGCTCAGGCCCGGATGGTGCCATCCCCAACCACCAGATACTTGAAGCTGGTCAGCTGCTCGGCCCCCACCGGACCGCGCGCATGCAGCTTGCCGGTGGCGATGCCGATCTCGGCCCCCATGCCGAATTCGCCGCCATCGGCAAACTGGGTCGAGGCATTGCGCAACAGGATCGCACTGTCGAGCCGCTGAAAGAACCGCTCGGCGGTGGCATCGTTCTCGGTCAGGATCGCCTCGGTGTGACTTGATCCATAGCGGCGGATATGGGCAATCGCCTCGTCCACCCCATCCACCAGCTTGGCGGCAATGATCATGTCCAGAAACTCGCGGCCAAAATCATCCGGGGCGGCCTGCACGGTGCCCGGCACCTTCAGCAACTCGCCGGTGGTGCGCACTTCCACCCCCGCCCGCAGCAGATCCTCGATCAGCACCGCGCCATGCCTGGTGTAGAACTGCCAATCAATCAGCAAACACTCCGCCGCCCCGCAAATCCCGGTGCGGCGGGTCTTGGCGTTCAGAACGACCTTGCGGGCCTTTTCCAGATCGGCATCACGGTCGGCATAGACGTGGCAGATCCCCTCCAGATGCGCGAACACCGGCACCCGCGCCTCGCGCTGCACCAACCCGACCAGACCCTTGCCGCCACGCGGGATGATCACGTCGATATGCTGCACCGCCTGCAACATCGCGCTCACCGCCGCCCGGTCGCGGGTCGGCACCAGCTGGATCGCATCCAACGGCAACCCCGCCTGCTGCAAACCCACCTGCAGACAGCCGTGCAGGGCGGTCGAGGAGTGAAAGCTTTCCGAGCCGCCACGCAGGATCACCGCATTGCCCGATTTCAGACACAGCGCCCCGGCATCCGCGGTGACGTTCGGGCGGCTTTCGTAGATCACCCCCACCACCCCCAAAGGCGTGCGCACCCGGCGGATGTTCAGCCCCGAAGGCATGTCCCACTCCGCCATCACCTGCCCTACCGGATCGCGCTGCTCGGCCACGCTGCGCAAGCCATCGACGATGCCGCGCAGCCGCCGATCATCCAGCATCAGCCGGTCCATCATCGCAGGCGACAACCCCTTTTCCGCGCCGTAAGCCAGATCCTCGCAATTGGCGTCAAGGATCGCGTCCCGCTGCTGCCAGACCGCCTCTGCCGCGCCGATCAAGGCCACATATTTCCGCTCCGACCCGGCAAAGGCCAGCTCCGCCGCCGCCGCCCGCGCCCGCGCGCCGATGTCCTGCATCAGTGCCGCCACATCCTCGCCCATCGCCCTGCCGCCTTCTTCTCTGCGAAAATATCCCCGCCGGAGGCACCGCCACCTGCCACCCCACACCGCCCTCGCCCATCCAGAGCCAAAAGTTTTATCAAAACTTTTGCAAAATCCTTCACAAGGATTTTGTCTGCCCTCACACCACCATGTCATCCCGGTGGATCAGCGCCGCCCGCCCGGCATACCCCAATATCGCCTCGATATCCCCAGACCGGTGCCCGGCAATCGCCGCCGCTTCCCCGGCAGTATAGCGCACCAGCCCCTTGCCCAAAGCCTCGCCCGCAGGCCCGACAATCGCCACCGGATCGCCGCGCCCGAACGCCCCGCTGACCGAAACCACCCCGGCCGGCAGCAGCGACTTGCCCTGCCCCAGCGCGCGCACGGCACCGGCATCCAACCTTACCTCGCCGCGCGGCTTCATCGCGCCGATCCAGCGTTTGCGCGCCAGTTGCGGGTCGGAATGTGCCACGAACCAGGTGCGGTTCGCCCCCGCCGCCAGCGCCTGCAACGGCCGCAGCACCGAGCCTTCCATGATCGCCATCGCGCAGCCCCCCGCCACCGCGGTCTTGGCCGCCATCAGCTTGGTCTTCATGCCGCCCTTGGAAAAGCCGGAAATCGGATCGCCCGCCATCGCCTCGATCGCGGGCGTGATCGCCGCCACCAGATCGAACCGCTCGGCACTCGCGTCTTCCTTCGGATTGGCCGAATAGAACCCGTCCACATCCGACAAGAGCACCAACTGATCCGCCCCCACCGTCACCGCGATCTGCGCGGCCAACCGGTCATTGTCGCCAAAACGGATTTCATCCGTCGCCACTGTGTCGTTTTCGTTGACAATCGGCACCACGCCAAGGCCCAGCAGCGTCTCCAAAGTCGCACGGCTATTCAGATAGCGCCGCCGGTCGGTGGTATCCTCCAGCGTCACCAACACCTGTCCGGTGGTGATGCCATGCGGCGCCAAGACTTCCTCGTAAGCCCGCGCCAGCCGTATCTGCCCCACCGCCGCCGCCGCCTGCGATTGCTCCAGCGCCAAAGGCCCATCCGGCAGCCCCAGCACCCCGCGCCCCAAGGCAATCGACCCCGACGAGACCAGAATCACATCCGCCCCGCGCGCCTTGGCCGCCGCGACATCCTGCGCCAGCGCCTCCAGCCAGCCGTGCCGCAAGCCGCTGACCCGGTCCACCAGCAGCGCCGAGCCGATCTTCACCACCAGCCGTTTCGCGGCCAGAATGTCCGGGGCGGTCAGCGTCAGGGGTGCCAAGGCTCGTCCTCCGTCACCACCACCCGGCCCTGCAGGATCTGCGCATAGATCGCCCGCAGCACGTCCTGTAACCCGGCGCCAGACACGCCCGAGATCAGGAACACCGGCCCGCCCGTCGCCTTTTCCAGCGCCCGCTTGCGGGTGGAAAGGGTCTTGGCATCCAGCGCGTCGATCTTGTTCAGCGCGGTGATGCGCGGCTTGTCGGCCAGTTCCTCGGCATAGGCTTCCAGCTCGTGAATGATGGTGCGGTAATCCTTTGCGATGGTGCTGGACGTCCCATCCACCAGATGCAGCAACACCGAGCAGCGTTCGACATGCGCCAGGAACTGGTCGCCCAGGCCCCGGCCCTCGGACGCCCCTTCGATCAAACCCGGAATATCGGCCATCACGAATTCATGGCCGTCGATCCCGACCACACCGAGGTTCGGCACCAATGTCGTGAACGGATAGTCGGCAATCTTCGGCCGCGCGTTCGAAGTCGCCGCCAGAAACGTCGATTTCCCGGCATTCGGCAGCCCCAGCAAACCGGCATCAGCGATCAGCTTAAGCCGCAGCCAGATCGTGCGCTCGACCCCCTCCTGCCCGGAATTGGCCCTTGTGGGCGAGCGGTTGGTCGAGGATTTGAACTGCAGATTGCCCCAGCCGCCGTTGCCGCCGCGCGCCAGCAACACCCGCTGGCCGACGGTGGTCATGTCGGCAATCACCGTCTCCTCGTCTTCATCCAGAATCTCGGTGCCCAGCGGCACTTTCAGCGTGATGTCCTCGCCGGTCTTGCCGGTGCGCTGCGCCCCCATGCCGCCCTGGCCGGACTTGGCGAAGAAATGTTGCTGATAGCGAAAGTCGATCAGGGTGTTCAGCCCTTCGACCGCCTCGGCCCAGACCGAGCCGCCATTGCCGCCGTCGCCGCCATCCGGCCCGCCGAACTCGATGAACTTCTCGCGCCGGAACGACACGCAGCCCGCCCCGCCGCCGCCCGAGCGGATGTAGACTTTGGTCAGGTCAAGGAATTTCATGGCATCAGGCTTTCAGGTTGGGGCTGGCAGGCAGAGAGCGCCGAACCAGCCAAGGCTCATTTGCCTTTTGCGGCCGGATCAGTCCAGCTTTTTCAGATAGGTCCAGGTCGGCACCATGGCATTGCGCGCCACGCAGAACGCCTCGGCATCGCCCAGATATTCAAAACCGCAGTTGGTCAGCACCCGGGCGGACCCCGGATTGTCCTGAAACACCTCGGCAAACAGGGTGCGGCAGGCCTGCGGATTGGCGGCGATCAGCGCCCGCACGGCTTCGGACGCGAAACCGGTGTTCCAGAACGCCGGGGCCACCCAATAGCCGATTTCCGACTGGCCGCGGTCCATCCGCTTCAGCGAGATCACCCCCAGCACCTCGGCCAACCCGTTGGCGGCACCATCCATCACCCAGATCTGCTCGGCGGCCCCCGGCGCCATGGCGCGGGCGACATAGGCCTCGGCGGCACCGGGCGGCAAGGGATGCGGGATGGTCTGGGTGCCCATCGCCACCCGGCTGTCGGCCGAATACATCTCGATCAGCCCGGCATCGGACTTGCGCGCCGGTCGCAAGCTAAAGCGGCCTGCGGCAATCTGGCCGTCCGCTGCGATCATGTCCAAAGTCACGGGCTTTCTCCTCGTAAGATACTGCCGGGGGGTGTTTTCCCGGTCTTGTCCTGCCCGGTCGCAGGCTATGCCCCGGAAAAGACCAAGGGGGACCGGCTTTACAGCCGACCCCCCGTTTACAAGTGCTTTGTAAAGGTTCGGCTTACTCGGCTGCCTCGGCAACGGGCAGGACCGAAATGAAGGTGCGGCCCTTGTAGCCCTTCTTGAAGGTCACATTGCCGACAACCTTGGCAAAGATCGTGTGATCGGTGCCCATGCCGACGCCGGTGCCCGGGAAAAAGGTCGTCCCGCGCTGGCGCACGATGATGTTGCCCGGAATGGCAACCTGACCGCCATAGAGCTTGACGCCCAGACGCTGGCCGGCCGAGTCGCGGCCGTTGCGGGATGAACCGCCTGCTTTCTTGTGTGCCATGGGGTGTTACTCCTGTGCAGCAACGGCGGCTTTGGCCGCGCGTTTCGGTTTCGCCGGTGCCGCAGCCACGGGGGCCGGGGCGGCGTTGTGGGCGGCGCGGCGGGCATCGGCGGTGCCGGTGGCAGCGGCCACGCCCGAGGCATCGGCGCCCGAGGCCAGCACGTCGGTCACCCGCAGCAGCGTCAGTTGCTGGCGGTGGCCCTTGGTGCGCTGCGATGAGTGCTTGCGGCGGCGCTTGACGAAGTGGATCACCTTGTCAGCCTTGATCTGGGCGATCACTTCGGCCTGCACGGCAGCCCCCGCCACCAGCGGCGCGCCAACGGTCAGGCTGTCGCCGCCAACCATCAGAATCTCGTTGAACTGGACTTTGTCGCCAGCATTTGCAGCCAGTTTTTCAACGCGCAGGATGTCGCCAGCCTGAACCTTGTATTGCTTGCCGCCTGTCTTGAGGACCGCGAACATGGGTCATTCCTTCTCGTGTTCCGCGTCCTCTGGCCCCGGGATCACCGGCGTTTGGGCTTTGCCTCGGACAGCGCGCCCCTGAGGGACGGTATCAAAATGAAATCCCGGGCCAAACCCAAGGGTCGCCCGAGATGCGGGCTTATCCCGGATCGCGCGGCCCGAGTCAAGGCCCGCAACGCAGCGTGAACGGCCGGAAATCAGATATCCTCGCCCAGGATCCGCTTGGCCGCTGCCCAGCCCAGATCATGCGAGATGCGCGTGAAAACCACGTCAAAAGCCGCAAATACCGCGGCATTCAGCTTTTTGCCGGCGGCGGTTTCGGCAAAGGCCTGATATTTGGCCAGATCGGCGTCCGAAAGCGCGCGGTAAGACAGCGCCAGATAGGGAAACAACCAGTCGGCGGTCTCGCCCCGGACATCGGCCTCCTGCGACCACACATCGGCAAGCATGTCCTGTTCGGTCATGCCGCCTTCGAAAGCGCCGCCTTCGGACAGTCCGTGGTAAAATGCCAGATTGGCGTTCAGTGCGCCCGACACATTGAACTCGATCAGGTCATTGGTTTCGGCAAAGCGCTGCAAAGCTGCCATCCGCGCATCGTTGGCGGCCATCATGTCCTGTGCCGCCAGCCGGGCGTCCTCCACGGCCGCCGGGTCGAGCATGGCGCGGCGGGCTTCCAGTTCCAGCGTCAGGATGGTCTGGCCGGTGACGCTGCCAAAGAACGCCTGCATCGCCGCAATGCCCGCTTTGTCGCCGCCCAGTTCGGTCGCCAGAACCCGGTCGAACTCGCGCCGCATCACCGCAGGATCATAGATCTGCGCCACGGTCGCCCGCCATTCCGCCCCGCCACGTCCGGCGAACATCTCGTCCGCCAGCGTCTGGCCATAGCTCAAGCCTTCCTCGCGCATCACCTCCAGCACGCCGGAAATCTGCATGGTGTCGGCCAGCCGCACCACCTCGGCGCTGACCGCCGCGGCCTCGGACTGGGTCGCCACCGGAGTTTCCGCTGCCAGCGGCAGTGCGGCAAAGGTGGTGAAAACCACAAGGACCAGGCGGAACAGGAACATCAGAAAGGACTTTCGCATGAGGACTGCCTGCAAACAGCTAGCCGCAACACCGCCGGTTGCCAAGCTTCACACTGCCACATCCTGGATGGAGTTGGTCCTTTGCGCCATGGTCACGGTCTGAAAGATGTTCTGACTGGGCTGTATGACTATCAGCGCCGCCACCTGTTTCCGAGTTTTGGAAAGGTTGTGGGCTGGATCACGCACCATCCTTGCGCCTTTCCGGAACGGATCACGCCACTGCCGTATCCGGTTTGGATGGATGTCAGCCCCCGCCACCAGATCGACCGGTGCCTTCCCGCGTTGGGCCGCGGAAGCGACGGCTCTATCCGCCGCTCGGCCGCCAAGCCGATCATCTCGCGCAGCAGGTCCGCATCTGGGGTGTTCTCGGCGAGGTCGTGCAGCTTTCTCGTATCCGGGGTCATCGGTATATCAGCGGGCATCGGTGAAATCGCCGGTCCGGGTTGGTGTCTGCAACCAGACCCCACCGGAGCTTCGCCGGTGACCATCTCACCAATAGCCATCTCCACGCACGGGGACAGCATCTCGGGAAGGGGTCGGATCAGAGCCTGCGACGACAGTCACCATGTGCCAAGGTCAGTCGGCGGATCCCGGCAGAAAAGAAGGCTCGAAGCCCAATTGAAGCCGCCATCAATTGATCGTCACGTTCAGAAATCCTTCCAAAGTGCATTTCCGTTCGTTCCCGTCACTTTCTGCGCCTGCGCAGCCTGATCTTCGGCAGTGGCAATTTCCGTGATGTCAACATCAGAGCGCGTGTGGCGTTTAAACGCGGACAGCGCGACAATTCGACCCTGATTTTCTGTGCCCTGCCCCACCTTGAATTTCGACACGATCGTGGCAAGACCTGTCGCATCCTGGCTCAAAGCATGACTGGCTGCGGTCGTTTCTTCCACCATGGCGGCGTTCTGCTGTGTTACCTGATCCAGTTGCGTCACGCCGATATTGATCTCTGCAAGACCGGTCGATTGCTCGGTCGCACCCACGGCAATATTTGACACAAGGGTCGAGATACTGGCCACCGATCCGACGATGTTGTGCAGCGCCTCGCCGGCTTTTCCGACCTGTTCAACGCCGCGGCCGACATGTTGGGCGGAAGTTCCAATCAACGTCTTGATTTCCTTTGCTGCGGCCGACGAGCGCTGCGCCAGTGCCCGCACTTCAGAAGCGACCACCGCAAAGCCCTTGCCTGCGTCTCCGGCGCGCGCAGCCTCCACTCCGGCGTTCAGCGCCAGAAGATTGGTCTGGAAAGCGATGTCGTCGATGGACCCGATGATTTGCGAGATTTGTTGTGACGACCTCTCGATCTCGGACATTGCGGCAACCGCACCTTCCACCACGGCGCTGCTCGCTTCTGCCTCTTTCCGGGCCTGGTGGACAATGCCCTCCACTTCGCGTGCCCCATCTGCTGCCGATTTGACAGAAGCAGTCAATTCGTCCAGCGCCGCCGCCGTTTCTTCAAGGGCGGCGGCCTGGTTTTCAGTGCGCCGCGACAGATCCTCGGATGCCGTGCTGATTTCATTCGAACGGGCGCGGATGCTTTGTGACGCATCAACCACCTGGGCGATCGTGTCGGACAGCTTTTCGAGCGTGGTATTGAAATCGGTCCGCAGCGCATCGTAGCCCGCCGCAAAGGCATCGCTGATCGGTCGTGTCAGATTGCCCACCGACAGATCGCGCAGGCCGCAGCTCAGGGATTGCACGACATTTTGCAGGGCCTCACGTTCTTTCGTCAGCGATTCGGCGCTGTTCATGGCTTCTTGTTGCGACTCATTTGCCTGGCACAGAAGGGCATCCGAGGTCTGGAACATTCGCGCCAATACCATCGAAAGCCAGATCAGCGGCACCGTCTGCACCACCAGAACGACGGCATGAAGCGTCACCCGCCCCAGCGAGGCCTCGCCTGGAAACACCGCTTCGGTGAAGGTGAAGTTCAGCACCAGATGGTGCACCGCAATTACGCTGGCATAGGTCACGATCGGCCGCCAGTCGCAAAACACCGCCGTCAGGGCGAAGGCTGCGAAGAAAATCATGTGGCTGTCGGCCTGCCACGGGTGGCCGCGCAACATGTAAACGATCGTCGAAACTGCCACCGCCAGCCCGGCAGATGCCGCCATCTGTACCGCCAGTGCCGGACCAAGACGCCATTTTTCAAACGTCACCAGCCCTGCCACCAGCGCCAGCATAGCGGCTTCAATCAAGCCGCCCTTACCCAGAACCACCCCCAGCGCACCAACCAGCGGCACATGCGCCCACAACAGTATGACCGCGTAGAACAAAGCGCGTTTTTGCAGGTCATCAATCGTCGCAATCATTTCACGTCCTTTCGATCGGATTCCCGCAAGTCACCGTTCCCGATGCGTCCAAAAGCCAGAAACCCTGACTTTTGAGATGGGCCAACGCGGTCGGATCGCCGCCAGTGTCAAGGATGACGACGTGTCCCTGCCAATGCAGATCAATGATCGCCAATCCAGTTGCCGCCGCACGACCAAAACCGTCATTTTGCCAAGGTGGAAACAAGACTGCTATCTGGCGTGACTGGTCCGTTGGCCCGAAGGTGAGCCCGGTCAAGACAGAAACCCCCAAGACCGAAATCAACATTGTGCTGGCATAGACAGACATTTCTGGTTCCCCTTACCGGATCGCTTTTGCCATGAAACCCTGAACGCTCAGTTAAGCGCCGCCTGCCATTGGGTTTATGGAAACACGCCTGCCTTCGCGTGATCAGCGCCGCCACGCATCGCCAAACGCCACCCGGCCCATACCGCGCAGTCGCCGGGGCTGATGGCCGATGTCGCCATGTTCATCGCAAATGCTGCGGGCGTTCCGAAAAATCAGGCGCGGGCGCGGACCCGGTCCAGCAGCCACTGGTGAGTATGGCCGGGGAAGGGGGCGTCGAACTTGCGCAAGAGCTGGGCATAGCCATGGCCCAGCTCGGACCCCTTGCACAGTCGCTGGCCACTGGCGTGGTCTTGCAGGATCAGGCCCCCGCCAGCCTCGGCCAGTGCATAACCCTTGCGGCGCAATCGGGTGATCAGGTCGGCCCAATCCGTGGCATAGGCGAAATCGTCCGCGAGAAGCGCCCGCAAGGGAGCGACGAGCCGCTCATCCGCCCGCACGGGCGTCTTCGCTTTTTCCCGGCGCGCGATGTCACGACTGATCGCGTCGCGGATCACCTGCCCCACCGTCACATCATCGCCCGCCGCGATCCGCCGCAAGGCGGCCAGCATCGGTTTGGGCAGTTTCAGGGTGACGATTTCCGGTTCCATGCCGCGATGCTGGCAGAACCTGGTTAACAAACCGTTGAACCCTTAGTGCCCGCCATCCTCGCCCAAAGCCGACCGCGCCGCATCTTCCGCAGTGGCCTTGGTCACCCGCTTCCCCACCCCCTGCCGCCAGTCGCGGGCAATCGGTGCCACCGGCTCCTGCCCGGCCTCAAGTGCGATCACCGCCCGGCTCTTGCGCGCCCGCTCGGTCGCCGATTTCAACTGACCGCAGGCCGCCATGATATCCTCGCCGCGCGGGGTGCGGATCGGGCTGGCATAACCGGCATTATAGATGATGTCGGCAAAGGCATGGATGCGGTTGCCGCTGGAGCGCTTGTAGGGCGCGCCCGGCCATTCGTTGAACGGGATCAGGTTGATCTTGGCGGGGATGCCCTTGATCAGCTCGACCAGCCGGTAGGCGTCTTCCTTGCTGTCGTTCACCCCTTGCAGCATCACATATTCGAAGGTGATCCGTTCGGAATTGGTCAGGCCGGGATAGGCGCGCAACTCGTCCATCAGTGCTGCGATGTTCCATTTGCGGTTGATCGGCACCAGTTTGTCCCGCACCTCGTCGGTGGTGGCGTGCAGCGACACCGCCAGCAGGCAGCCGATCTCGCGCGCGGTGCGGGCAATTTCCGGCACCACGCCACTGGTCGAAAGCGTGATGCGGCGGCGGCCAAGGGCGATGCCCTCGTTGTCCATCACCACCTTCATGGCGTCGCGCACATTGTCGAAATTATACAACGGCTCGCCCATGCCCATCAGCACCACATTGCTGATCAGCCGGGTTTCATCCTTCGGTGCGCCCTGCACCGGCCATTCGCCCAGATCGTCGCGCGCCAGCATCACCTGGCCGACAATCTCCGCCGCCGTCAGGTTGCGCACCAGCACCTGCGTGCCGGTATGGCAGAAGGTGCAGGTCAGCGTGCAACCCACCTGGCTGGAGATGCACAGCGTGCCGCGCCCGTCCTCGGGGATATAGACCACCTCGACCTCGTGGCCGCCCGCGATGCGCACCAGATACTTGCGCGTGCCATCGTCGCTAAGCTGCCGCGTCACCACCTGCGGCAACTCGATCACGAAATGCTCGGCCAGAAAGGCGCGGTAGTCCTTGGCGAGGTTGGACATCAGCGCGAAATCGCGCTTGCCCCAGTGATAGACCCATTGCCAGACCTGCCCCACCCGCATCTTCGCCTGCCGCTCGGGCGTGCCTGCGGCCACCAGGGCGGCGTGCAACTGGTCGCGGGTCAGGCCGACGATGTTGATCTTGCCGCCCTCGGGCAGCTTGCGCGGCAGGGTCAGCACGTCCTGGGTGATCGGCGCAAGCGGGGTCATGGTATCCTCGTCGCTGGGTTGGGCTGGATATAGTCGATCCGGGCGGAAATGCAAAACGCCCCGGGTGCTGCCGGGGCGCTTGGGGAACCTGAAACCGCAAGCTTACTTGCAGCGCTTTTCGGCATCCGTCATCGCGGCAGTGAAACCGCGCAGGCTGAAGGTATCCTTGGTCTGGGTGCCCTTGCCGGACCGCGCCGACAGCACCGCCGTGGTGCCTTTCTTCATCGCCGCCAGCACGGCCGCGTCATCGGCGGTATTGGCGGGCCAAGCCCATTCGCCATCGGTGAACAGCTCGAACGTGGTGCCGTCGATGTTGACGTTCACGGTGGAACCGGCGGCAAACGGATAGCCGCCGCTGAACGACACTTCGCCGGGCTTGCCGGGGCGATAGGTCACGAACAGCAGGATATCGCCGCGCCGCACTGACACCGGCTTGCCGTCGCGGGTGTTGACGGTCTCCTTGGGCTTGGAAACCCCCAACATTCCTTCGGCTCGTTCTCGGTGAACACGCTCCAGTCGGTCATCACCGCGACCTGATTGGTGGATTCCTGCGCAAAAGCCACCGGCGCCGACCCGGTCAGCGCCATCGCGATCACCGCCCCGGCCAGGGTGCGCCCCAAATTGGATGTCATGTCGATCTCAGCCTCCAGCTGCCTTCTGCCTTTGCCCGCGCCACGCTGCATGCAACAGCGCTTTGATATCAAGCTTTTCCTGTGGCGCAGGGCAATTCAACCCGATATCCCACTCTTAGCGCAAAAAGGGCCGGATGCAAAAGCCCCATGGGCGTAAATTCGCGCATCTGTGACGGAGGGTAGCATGACAAAAGCCATACCGATGGTCGAGCTTTGGCGCGGCGGGATGCTGGAAAGCAGCCATGTCGGCCATGCGGTGATCTGTGGGCCGGATGGTGAGGTCGTCGATGCCTGGGGCGACCCTGCGGCGGTGATCTTTCCGCGCTCGTCGTGCAAGATGATCCAGGCGCTGCCGCTGCTGGAAAGTGGTGCTGCCGAGGCTTACGGCCTGACCGACGCGCAGGTGGCGTTGTCTTGCGCCAGCCATCAGGGGGCCGCGCTGCATACCGGCATGGTGACGCGCTGGCTGGCGGCGCTGGATCTGGCCGAGCCCGACCTGCGTTGCGGCAGCCACGAGCCTTACGACCGTGCCGAGCGGGATCGGCTGATCAAGACCGACACCTCGCCCTGCCAGATCCACAACAACTGCTCGGGCAAGCACAGCGGTTTCCTGACGCTGAACAAGCATCTGGGCGGCCATGCCGACTATGTCGAACACGACCACCCGGTGCAGCGCGCGGTGAAAGCGGCGTTCGAGGAAGTGACCGGCGAGACCAGCGCCGGCTGGGGCATCGACGGCTGCTCGGCACCCAACTTTGCCACCTCTTTGCACGGGCTGGCGCGGGCGATGGCCTATTTTGCCAATGCCAGTGATGGTGGCGATGCCCGCAGCCGCGCCGCCAACCGGCTGACCGCGGCGATGGCCAGTTATCCCGATCTGGTGGCGGGTGAGGGCAGGGCCTGCACCGAATTGATGCGGGCGATGGATGGCCGGGTGGCGATCAAGACCGGCGCCGAGGCGGTGTTCGTGGCGATCGTGCCCGAGCGGCAAATCGGTATCGCGGTCAAGATTGTCGATGGCAACAGCCGCGCCTCCGAGGCGGTGATTGCCGCGCTGCTGGTGCGGCTGGGCGTGCTGGAGGCGGACCATCCTGCCACCCGCAAAAGGCTGAACGCCGTTCAGACCAACTGGCGGGGCAAGCAGACCGGCATTCTGCAACTGGCGCCGGGGTTCCTGTAGGGCCTGAAAAGGAACGGCCGCCGCCGGGGCGCAGGCGCTCCGACGACGGCCAAAGAAGCGCAGCAAGCGACCCGGTGGCGTGGTCTGGGCGGGGGCAAAAGACCGCGCCACCGGATCTACGTCACTTGCTACAGCGCTGTTATTGCAAGGCAATCAGGCAAGGAAATGATCACGCCGCGCCGGTTTGGCGGTCATTTCACGGCAATTTCGCGGCAGGGCTGCAGGCTTGATTTGTGACCGCAAGCCGCTAAGATTTTCCGATGACCGCACCCACCCCTTTCCCGCTTGCCGACAGCATAAACGAGGTCGTCAGCTTTGACCGCCGCGAGTTGAACGCCATCCTGTCGCTCTATGGCCGGATGGTGGCCTGCGGTGAATGGCGCGACTACGGCATCTCGTCCTTGCGCGATCTGGCGGTGTTTTCGGTGTTCCGCCGCACTGCCGAGCATCCGCTGTATCGCATCGAAAAGCGCCCCAAGCTGCGGGCGCGACAGGGGCTTTATGCGGTGGTCGGGCAGGACGGGCAGGTACTGCGCCGCGGCCCCGATCTGGCCGCGGTGCTGCGGGTGCTGGAGCGCAAGCTGATCCGCCCGGTGGACTAAACCTTACGAGGTGGGAGGTTTCGGCAACGGTGCCAGCACCGCCAGCCGCGCCTCGGCCCGCACATCATAGCGCCCGTCGTCGCGCGGCCGTTCGGACAGCGACACGGAGCGGACCACGCAATTGCCCTCGGTCTTGCGCACCTCGGCGCAGGCGGCGGCGGCTTCAGTCAGCGCGGCGCTGCGGCGGGCGGCCAGATCGGTGGCGGCCACCGGGCGCGTGTTGCCACCCAGCAGCTTGACCTCGCGGCTGTGCATGTCGCGGCCCTCGACCCCTTCGATATCGCCTGCCGGATCGGCGGGGGTGAAGGCAAGGCTGGCCTCGACGATCACGATGCCTTCACGGTCGGCCATCCGCACCGTCAGTTCGCGCAGCGCACAGGATTGCGCCAGCGTGGCCAGCAGCAGCGGGCAATCGGCCTCGGCCAGTTGCTTGCCGCGCGCCTGAACCGCCAGCGTCAGCGCCGCCCCTTGCGGCAGATCGCCCTCACCCAATAATTCCGCCACCGGCACCCGGCGTTCCAGCCGCACCACCCGGTCAGTGCTCAGGCCGGCCATATCGAACACCGCATCGCGCTGGCTGTCGGCCCGGTGTTCAATCGCCACCCGGCCGACTTCCATCAGGATACGCCCGGCAAAGCCAAGCTCGCCATTCTGCGCCTCGTTCATGAACTTTGTCATGAACAGCCCGTAGCCCATCGCCCCGAGGAAGGGGATCAGCAGCAAGAGCCGCATGCTGCTGGAAAACGCCTTGAACAGCATCATTGCACCCTTTCGTAAACAACCGGCACCACCGCAGCGGCCAGATCGGCAGCGCCGTCCAGACCAAAGGCGGCGCGGATATGGTTTTCGGCGCGCTGGATGAACCAGGCGTCATGTTCTTCGGCACCCGAGGCAAACACCAGATCGGCAGGCATCAGATGCACCGTCGCCCCCGCCACGCCACGCCAGGTGGCCTTGGCCGCGGTTTCCGGCGGCACAGAGCCTGCCAGCAGGCCGTTACTGGCGCCCCGATGCAGCAAGTCCTTGTCGGCAGGCTGACCGAACGCGCCGCGATACCAGCGGTCATAGGCGGCATAGGCGTCCAGATCCTGTTGCGGCGTGTCACGCCCGATGCCATCGGTCTGCGGCAGCGCCCATTTCGGCGCGCCGACGCCATTACAGGCATCACTATGCAGATCAACGGTTTCCAGCACCGCCCCTTCGGGCAGGTTCACCACGCCCGAGGCCACCCCCGACAACAGCACCACCCGCGCCACCTTGGCT
The DNA here is from genome assembly GCF_000176015.1 of Rhodobacter ferrooxidans. GTDB lineage: Bacteria > Pseudomonadota > Alphaproteobacteria > Rhodobacterales > Rhodobacteraceae > Pseudorhodobacter_B > Pseudorhodobacter_B ferrooxidans. Next base: position 25,792 of record NZ_ACYY01000001.1, read on the forward strand.
CCCGGCATCGGCAGGATGTTCCACAACACCCCGGCATTGCGGTCCTGCAAGATCAGATAGACCGGCTCCGGCCCCGGCGGCACCACCAGGTTCACCAGTTGCAGCGCCAGGTCGGATCGCACGTTGATCAGCCCCTTCTTCGGCAGCTTGGTCTCGTCCAGATTGTATTTGTAATGATGCTCCAGCCCGGCTGCCGCCTGCGTCAGAACCATGTCCTCGGCATAGGCATAGACCAGCGTCGGCTGTTCGCTGCCATTGGCCAGCAAGGGCACCACCCGCTCGCCCTTGGCAGGTGCGGTCAACGCGCAATCCGCGGCGGGGGTCAGCACCTGCAAGGCCGCGGGCATCGCCATCACGGTGTCGCGGTCAAAGCCTTCGGCCAGCGTCGCCAGTTCCAGTGGCGCACCGTCCTGCCGTTCGATCTCGGTCAGGCGGGCGCTGCGGTTGTCCATGGTGCCGATGGTGGTCATGCCGCCCGGCAACAGGCCGTCAATCGGCAGCTTGAAACCCTCGCCGGTGGTCAGGAATGCAAAAGCCGCCCCAAGACCAACCAAAGACAGCAGGATCGTTTTCGGCTCCATCACCCGGCTCCACCGCAATCATTTCCAGATTGCAGACAGACCATGGGTTTTGGGCGGGTTTGTGGCGCAAAACGTGCGTTTTCGTGCGGGTTACAGCCGCCGTCGATGGGTGACCGGCCCGCCGCCTTGCGAAATGATGCGGGCGATGGCGCTTGCGGTATCCTCGATCACCACCGCCATGGCATGACCAGTGGCGTGGATCATCCGGGCGGCATCCATCGCCATCGCCACATGGCCTTTCCAGAACAGCAGATCGCCGCGCTGCAACGGCGCGTCTTCGGGGATTTCGGTGCCCAGCGCCTGTTGCAGGTCGCTGTCGCCGGGGCATTGCTGCCCGCAGGCCAGAAGCGAGGCCTGCACCAGACCCGAGCAATCCAGCCCCGCCCGGCTGTTGCCGCCCCACAGGTAGGGCGTGCCAAGGAAGCTTTCCGCCACCCCCACCGGGTCGCTGAACCAGTCACCAATTTCGCGCAAGTGGCAGGTCGGCACGAAACCCTTCGGCGTTTCGCTGAACTTGCCTTGGGTGCCCAGCACCGTCAGCCGCGCGCCAAAGCTCAGGCTGGCGGTTTCCGGCGCCTGCACCTTGGGGCCGGAATAGAGGTGGCTGCCAAGGGCGGCAATCCAGTGGGTCGGTGCTTGGGGCGGCCCCAGCGCCGCCTCGGGCAGATAGCCGCAATAGCCGTCGCGCGCCGCCTGACCGAAGGCATAGCCCTGATGCCGGTCGATCACGGTGAAACCGTCGCCCAACAGCAATTGCCGCTCGCGCGCCCCACTTGGGCTGGCCAGCAGATCGACCAAGGGCAGCGCCACCTGCATGGCCTCGCCCGGCGTATAGCGCGGCGCTTCGACACTGCCGCGCAGGCTTTGCAGGGCGGCACGGGCGTTGGCGGGGGTCAAACGGCGGTCCATCTACAGCCCCAGCATCTGCGGCAGCGCCGACAGGATCGCCCGCGCGCCCTGCCCCACCGCACCTTTGGGTCGGGCCGGCAGATCGGCGGGGCTGTGGGCATAGATGTCGAAATGCAGATAGCGCGGGGCATCGACAAACCGCCGCAGGAACAGCGCCGCCGTCACCGACCCGGCAAAGCCCCAGCCGGGCGCGTTGTCCAGATCGGCAATCCCCGGCTCGATGATATGCTCGTAGGGCGTGTGGAACGGCAGCCGCCAGACCGGGTCGCAGCCGGCCTTGGCACCCTTGGCCAGCGCGTCGGAAACCGCCTCGTCATCGGTGTAATAGGGCGCAAGGTCCGGCCCCACCGCCACCCGCGCCGCCCCGGTCAGCGTCGCCATCGAGATCAGCAGGTCCGGCGCCTCTTCGCAGGCCAGCGCCAGGGCATCGGCCAGCACCAGCCGCCCCTCGGCATCGGTGTCGTTGACCTCGACCGTCAGCCCCTTGCGCGAGGTCAGGATATCGCGCGGCCGCAGCGCCCGGTCGGAAATCGAGTTCTCCACCGCAGGCACGATCACCCGCAGCCGCAGCTTCAGCCCCAGCGCCATGATCATCTCGGCCAGCCCCATCACCGTGGCCGCGCCGCCCATGTCCTTTTTCATCAGCAGCATGCCCGAAGACGGCTTGATGTTCAGCCCGCCGGTGTCGAAACACACGCCCTTGCCGACCAGCGTCAGGCTGGGGCCACTGCCGCCCCAGCGCAGGTCCAGCAGCCGCGGCGCGCGGTCCGACGCCCGGCCAACCGCATGAATCATCGGGAAATTCTGTGCCAACAGATCGTCGCCACAAACCACCGTCGCCTGCGCCCCATGCCGAGCCGCCAGCGCCAGAAACGCCGTCTCCAGTTCCGCAGGCCCCATGTCGGAGGCAGGCGTATTCACCAGATCGCGGGTGAGATATTCGCCGGTCGCCATCGCCAGCAGGCGTTTCGCATCGCAGCCCTTCGGCAGTTTCAACCGGGCAATCGGGCCGATCTCGGCACCCGGGCGATAGCGGTCAAAGCGGTATTGCGCCAGCAGCCAGCCCAGCGCCGCCTCGTCGCGGTCAGCCTCGGGCAAGCCCTCGAAATGCCAGTCGCCAGCAGGCAATGCCGTCGCCGCCCGCGCCAACCCGAACCGCCCCCGCGCCCGGGTCTTGGCGCTGCCATAGCCGACAACCGCCGCCGCCACGCCACCATCCGCCGCCGGAAGCAGCCGCAAATCGCCCAAGGCCGCCTTGAAATCCCCATCCGTCAGCCAGCCCCGCACCGCGGCGGGCTGTGCGGCCAGCCAGCCGGAAAGATCATCAGCGACAACCACATGCAGGGGGCGCGAGGCGGCATCGGGGGCGGCAAAGGCAAGGGTCATGGCGGCTTCCGGGTTCAGGGATACCCCGCGACCCTAGCCGTTCCATGGCCACCCGCAAGCCTCAGATCGACTGATCCAGCAGATCCTTGTCCGAGGCCAGGGAACGCTCCGCCACCCGCAACAGCCGTGCCCAGACCGCGGAAAACGCCGTGACATCGCTGCTTTCCAGACAATTGCGCACATCGCCCGCCACCAGACCCAGACTGACCATGCCCAACTGCTCCGACATCCGCTGCAACCGCCGCAACTGCCGCGACAGATCGGTCAGATCATGCGCCCGCACCTTCTGCGCCAAGCCCGACATGGTCAGCGCCAGCTCGCCCAAGGCCCGCGTCACCACCTGCTCGGCGGCCTTGGTGCCCATGTCGCGATACATCGCCGCAACCGGCTCTGCATCCTGCCGAACCCGATCATGCGGCCGCAGCACCACAATATTGCCGTCCATCAACCCAACCTCCGTTACACACCCAGGGCCAACCTGCGCCCTCATGTTGAACAAAAGGTTGAACCCTGCGCACGAAACCGCTCGAATTTTCCCGATCCGCCCCCTAGGTAATGGGCAACCATTGGAGGCCCCATGCACTACGCCAAACCCCTGCCTGCCTATCTGGTGCAGCGTTTCAACGGCTGGAAAGCCACGTCCTATCAGGAAAACAAGGCCTGGTTCCGCCGTCTGGCCGAAAGCGGCCAGCATCCGCGCGCCATGGTGATCTCGTGCTGCGACAGCCGGGTGCATGTGACCTCGATCTTCGGCGCCGACGAGGGCGAGTTCTTCATCCATCGAAATGTCGCCAATCTGGTGCCGCCGTTCAGCCCGGATGGCCAGGTGCACGGCACTTCGGCGGCGGTGGAATATGCCGTCACGGCGCTGCGGGTGGCGCATATCGTGGTGCTGGGGCATTCGCATTGCGGCGGCGTGCAGGGCTGCCACGACATGTGCAGCGGTGCGGCGCCGGAACTGGAGCTGGCCTCCAGCTTTGTCGGCCGCTGGATGGACATCCTGCGCCCCGGCTATGCCCGCGTGGCCCACCTGCCCGACGCCGCCCGCCCCCGCGCGCTGGAGAAAGAGGCGGTGCTGGTCAGCCTGGAAAACCTGATGACCTTCCCGTTCGTGCGCGCCGCGGTAGAGGCCGAACGCCTGACCCTGCACGGGTTGTGGACCGACACCGGCGAGGGTGGACTGGAGCAGTATGACCCGGCCGTGGGATTCGTCCCGGTCTGAACCCTACTGCCCCCAGTCCGCCGCCTGCATCTCGCGCAACCGGCTGGCAGTGCGTTCGAATTCGAACGCGCCGGTGCCTTCGATATACAGGCGTTCCGGCACGTCTGCGGCAGAGGCGACCAGGCGGACTTTTGCCTCATACAGCGCGTCGATCAGGGTGACGAAGCGTTTGGCCTCGTTGTAATTGCTGGCGGAAAGCTGCGGGATGTCTTCAAGGATCAGCACCCGCACCTCGGCGGCGATGGCCAGGTAATCGGCGGGGCCGAGCGGGCGGGCGCACAGCTCCCAGAAGGTGGCGCGGCCGACGCCGTTGGCGAAATGCGCCAGTTCCACGGTGCGGCCGCCAACGTCCAGTGCCAGCGGCGACCCCGGCGCCCCCCCGGTCAGGTCGCGCCAGATCGCACCAATGGCCGGGCCGGCCTTGCCCGCGGGGTGGAAATACACCTGGGCGCCGCGCAGCCGGTGCTGGCGGTAATCGGTCGGGCTTTCCAGTTGCCGCACCTGAAACCGGGCGTGCAGCAGGGCAATGAACGGCAGGAACAGGTTGCGGTTCAGCCCGTCCTTGTACAGATCGTCCGGCACCCGGTTCGAGGTGACGACGATCACCACCCCCGCCGCCAGCAGTTTCTCGAACAGCCGACCCACGATCATCGCATCGGCAATATCGCCGATCTGCATCTCGTCAAACGCCAGCAGGCGCAGGTCGCGGGTCAGCGCCTCGGCCACCGGGGTCAGGGCATCCTCGACATTGGTCTGACGGGCGGCGTGCAAGCCGCGCTGCACCTCTTGCATGAAGGCGTGGAAATGCACGCGCCGCTTGGCGGTGATGGCGACGGAGTCGTAAAAGAGGTCCATCAGCATCGACTTGCCGCGCCCGACGCCCCCCCAGAGATAGATGCCCTTGGGGCTGGGCACCGGGCGGGCGAACAGGCCGGCAAACAGGCCGATCTTGCGCACGGCATTGGCCTCCAGCCACTGTCGCAGGCTTTCCAGATCGGGCAGCAGCGCGTGCTGGCCGGGGTCGGCCCGCAGATCGCCGCATTCGATGCGGGCCTCGTAGATCTCGGTCAGGGTCATTCGCATAACGTTGCATAGAATAGCCGCGGCGCGCTGAAAACCCCACATGTGCCACAGGTTTTTCCCCGGCCCGCTGCTGATCGCATGACCATCCTGCTGCGCGCGATCCAAGCCTTCGGTCACCCGCGCGACGAAAACGACCGACAGGGACAGCTGCCGCGTGAACCGGTTTCATCTGTTTGAAAATATCCCCGCCGGAGGCACCCGGTCCAACGGCCAAAGCCTCCGGCGGGGATATTTGACCAGAGAAGAAGCCACAAGGCGAAGGGCGGGAACCGGCGGTGAGAGATCGCAAGGCGTTGGCGCACCTATCGTCGCACCGGCTTGCCGCACGCCGGATCACCCCCTAAGCTTTGGCTGTTCCAACGAAAGATCGTGCCATGCGCCTGAGTGCCCTTGTTGTTGCCCTTGCCCCCAGCCTCGCGCTGGCCACGCCGTTCGACGGCCGTTACGACATGGCCGACTGCCAGAACCCTTACAGCGATGGCAAGGTCGAGGTGCAGGGCGACGCCATCACCTTCTATGAGACCCGCTGCGCGCTGTCCAATCCGACCGCTGTTGCCGACATGGCGGGTGCCACATTCTATGACGGCGCCTGCTCGGGTGAGGGGCAGACCTGGGCCCGCCGGATGCTGCTGAGCCGCGGGATCGGGGGCGAATTGGTGGTGATCGACGCCGACGGCACCTACATCTATCAGCCCTGCCCCTGAGAGGCCGGCCCGACCGCGCAAATGCCGCAGATTGGCGTGATCTGGATCAAGCTTTGCCAGTTTCGCCAAGCCTATCCTGTGCGTGCAGGGATCGCCCCTGCGGCCAGCGTGCGGCGCATGGCACGCCAAGGATCGGCATCATGACCGGCTCTCATCGCCAAAGCAAACACCTTGCCATCGCGGTTTTCCTGGTTCTGTCCATTGCGCTTTCGGCCTGCGGCAAGAAGGAGGAAATAAGCTATTCTATTGAACCGGCCGCGCCCCAGCATGAACACAACGGTCACCACGACTGACAGGTTAGGCTGCCTTTGAAAGCAGCGCAGCAGGTCAAGGCCACGGGCGCGCGGCTTCGGCTTGGATCGGCTTGATTTCTGATTCAATTGATGCGGTCAACCGGGGTCTGACCACGAACTGTGCTGTTGACTGCCGCCGCCAAACGGTCGCCTTGTCTTATGTTGCGCAGCGACCGGCATCGACCAACGGCGGTCAGCTTGGCGGCGAGCGGTAGGGGCAGCATGGCGCTGCGTCGGCGGCTTGGCCTTGTGCAGACCGGCGCATGCGATGCCCCGATTTCGCTCCAACATCACAGCACAAATGCCGCAGTCGGGCATGATCTGGATCAAATTTGTCGGCGGATTCCGGTCGTAGCCTGTGGCTGCAGGGGTGGTCCCTGCGGCCTGCGTGCGGCAGGTTGCACGCCAGGGATCGGCATCATGGACGGTAACAAACGCCAATACCGGCACCTTGCCATTGCGGTTTTGCTTGTCATGGCAACCTCGCTTGCTGCCTGTGACACGGTGAAAGGAACGGTGGGTGATCGGGTACTGAACAACGCCCTTGGTCAACACGAACACGAAGGCCACCACGATTGATATAGCCGGTCGGCCTGCGGTCGGGTCTGCCGGTTGGCCGCGGATAGAGACTGGCCGGCGCTTCTGCGCCGCATATCCGCGAAGGGCAGGCCGCCACGCCTGCGGGTGCGCCGCAAACGGCTTCGACCTTTCACGGCTTTCCTGCGAGGATACGGTGGCTTCGGTCTGCCGGGGCGGGGCTTTCCCCGTCCCGGCAGGTCCGGTCAGTAGATCAGCGCGTCGAACACCCCGAAGGCACCGGCGGTCGAGCTCAGTTGCTGGTCATTGCCGGTATCGCGGGCATAGGCCGCCACGGCATTGTAGGTGCCCGGCCCGAATGAGCCGTCGATGCCGCTACGGTAATAGCCGTATGCCGCCAACCGCGCCTGGATCGCCCGGCGCTGGCTGGAACTGTAAGAGTTGAAGGCCTGCGCCACCGGGGTGCGGTAGATGCTGGGGGCGGGGGCGTAATACGGCTGCGGCTGCTGACGCGGCGGCTGGTAGCGCGGCTCGTCGTAGTAAACCCGTTGCCGTGGCTGGGTATAGACCGGCTGGCGCTGATGCCGGTTGGCATCGCGGATCACGGCACCCAGAAGCAGCGCCGCGGCGGCACCCTGGACGAAATTGCGCTCATTCCGGCCGAACGCCTCGGCAGGGGCGGGGGCGGTCAGGCCGATGCTGAGGGCGGTAAGCGCGACGATGGCGGTTTTCGCCAGGGTCGAAGTCTTGATGACAGTGGACAGCATGTCATGGTCCTTTCGGGTTGCGGTATTTCCTGCAGCCAACATGGGCCGCTTGCCGACGCTAGGCAAAATCAGCGGGTTGATAGGCGATAACAAGCGTTGCCCCGCGTCAGCCCTGCCGCGCAAAGCCGTTTTGATTCAAGTCATTGCGCGCAAGTGGCATCGGTTCATGCTGGGTTCGCGGGAAGGGTTTTCCGCTGGCCGCGAGTCGGCCATTTGATGAAACGATGGGGAAATGCCATGAAACTGTTCAAGTTCGACAGGTCGCGCGTTGCTCTGCTGGCCAGCCTGCTGGTGGCCGGAGTCGTTCTTCAGGCCTGCGGCATGTAAACGCCGGGGTTCCGGCCTGCTGAACGCCTGAAAGGGCGGGCCTGCGCCCCTCACGCGGGCCCGCCCGTCGGGTTTATCCGTCAGCTTTGGCCGCCATTTGTCCGGCCCATTTGCCGGTGGCAAGGCAGCCGGTCAGCAGATAGCCGCCAGTCGGCGCCTCCCAATCCAGCATCTCGCCGCAGGCAAAGACCCCGGGCAACGCGCGCAGTTCCAGCCCTTCGGTCAGGCTTTGGCGGGCGATACCACCTGCGGAGGAGATCGCCTCGTCGATCGGGCGTGGCCCGGCCAGCCGGATCGGCAGCGCCTTTATCGCCTGCACCATGGGCAGGCTGCGGCCGAACTCCTGCACCAGTGCCACCGCCGCCGGGGCCAGACCCAGCTTGCGCAGGCGGTTGGCGGTGGTCTCGGCCGCGCGCATCTTTGCCAGCCGTGCGGCCACTTCGGCCTCGGCCAGATCGGGCAACAGGTCCAGCACCAGCGCCGCCCCCAGGCGCAGATCGCGGCTGACGGTATAGATGCCGCCACCCTCCAGCCCGCGGGCCGAGATCACGAACTCGCCACGCTCGCGCCGGTTGCCGACGCAAAGCGCCACGCCCTTCACCGGCGCGCCGAAGAACCGCGCCATATGCGGCGACCAGTCCACGACAAAGCCCATGTTGGCGGGCTGGAACGGGGTGATCTGCACGCCCTTGGCGGCCAGCCACGGCACCCAGGCGGCATCCGACCCCAGCCGCGCCCAGCTTGCGCCGCCCAAGGCCAGCACCGTCACCTTCGGCGCCAGAAGCTGCGGGCCATCGGGGGTATCAAAGGCCAACCCACCCTCGGCAAAGCCCTGCCAGCGCCAGCGGCTGCGCAGGGTCACCCCGGCCTCACCCAGCCGCTTCAGCCAGGCCCGCAGCAGCGGCGAGGCTTTCATCGCCTTGGGGAACACCCGGCCCGAGGAGCCGGTGAACACCTCCTGCCCCAGCGCGCGGCACCAGTCCTGCACCTGATCGGGACCGAAGGCTGCCAGCATCGGTGCCAGCCAATCGCTGTCGTAATGCGCGGTGAAGCGGGGCAAATCTTCGGCCTTGGTGAGGTTCAGCCCAGACTTGCCGGCCATCAGAAACTTGCGGGCCGGCGACGCCTTGGCCTCGCAGATCACCACCCGCCGCCCGGCAGCCGCCAGCGCCTCGGCGGCCATCAGACCGGCAGGCCCTGCACCGATCACCAGGGCATCCAGGGCCTCGGTCACGCCCCGGCACCCGGCGCGCGGCGCTTGATCTCGACCACGCGCTGCGGATATGGCATCTCGATGCCTTCCGACTTCAGCGCGTTCCAGATCGCGAAAAGCACCGGCGAGGCGTATTTGTTCTTGCCGTCGTCGATGCCGTTCACCCAGTATTCCACCGCGAAATCCACCGCACTTTCGCCAAACCCTTTCAGCTCGCAATCCGGCCCATCCGGCGCCTGCAACACGAAGGGCAGTTGCGCCACCGCCGCCTCGATGATCGGCGGCACACGGTTGATGTCGGTGTCATAGCTGACCGAGAACAGCGCCTCGTAGCGGTTGGCGCTGCCCTGGTCGGAATAGTTGATGACCCGGCTGGTGATGAAATGCTCGTTCGGCACCACGATCCAGCGGCCGTCAAAGGTTTCCAGCACGCAGGCCCGGGCGGTCATCTTGACGATGGTGCCCTTTTCGCCACCGTCAAGCTGCACATAATCTCCGACCGTGGTCTGCCCCTCGATCAACAGGATGATGCCCGAGACGAAGTTGGCGGCGATCTGTTGCAGGCCAAGCCCGATGCCGACACCCAGCGCACCGCCCAGCACGGCGACGGCGGTCAGGTCGATGCCCATGATCGACATCAGCAACAGGAAGGCCGCACCGAAGATCAGCACCTCGGCGGCTTTCGCGGCCAGTTCGCGGGTGGCGGGGCGCAGCGCCGGTTGCGCCTTGATGTAGCCCGCGCTCTGGCGGTTCGACCAGGCGCCCAACCAGAACAGCAGGCTGCCCGCAATCACCCCGCGGATCAGCGCCATCACCGAAAACCGGATATTGCCCAGCGCCACCACGGTTTCGTCCAGCCGGGTGGTGATGTCGTCCAGCACGCCCAAGGCATACAGCGCCGCCACCGGCACCAGCACATAACGGCCCAGCAGGCGCAGGAAACCGTCGGTCAACACCTCGCGCACGAAGATGCGGGCGGCGATGAACAGGAACACCCGCTTGCCGAAGGCGATCACCGCGCCCGAACCGAAGATCGAGCGCGTCACCTGCTCGCCCGCGGCGGTCAGGCCATAGGCGATCAGCGGCAGCAGCAAGGGCAGGAACAGCAGGGCGTATTGGCGGATGGTGGCGATCAAACCCTCGCGGCCTTCCGCCGGGGTGATCAGCCGTTGCAGCAGCGGTTGCAGGCGGCGGGTGATCAGCACCGCGGCGACAAAGGCCACCACCAGCAGCCCGAATTGCGACCAGGCGGCGGGGCTTTTGGCCCAGCCCAGTGCCACCTGCCCGGCCTGATCCAGCCAGCCCAGCAGTTTGCCGACAATTGCCGGTTGTTGATCCATCGCCTGCCCCCGCAGCCTTGCGGGGAAAGCAGTCGCAAGAAACGACGGCGGAAACAAGCCCCGCGCCCGCGCCCATATGCCGCCTTGGGCTATTTCATGCGGATGACATCCTTGCCGACCGCCAGCATATAGCCGCGCCGGGCGATGGTTTTCACCAAAAGCTCGCTGACCAACTGGTTGCCCAGCGCATCGCGCAGCCGTTTGACGCGGGTCGCCCCCGCGGCCTCGTCGCAATCCACGGCGTTGCGCCCCGAGATCACGCCCTCGATCTGCGCGCCGGTCAGCACCTCGTCATCCATCCGCGCCTCGGCCAGCACCGACAGGGTTTCGATCGCGGCTTCGGTCAGCGAGAACTCCATGTCGTTGATATAGACCGCCCGCGCCTCGCGGCTGATCAGCAGGCTGGCGACCTGGATGCCCGAGCGCTGGATGGCCGAGATGCGCCGGTTCAGGGTGACGATGGTCACCAGAAACACCAGCGCCGCCAGCAGCAGCGCCGTGGCGAATACCAGCAGCACAAAGATCACCATGCGGTAGCTGGTCAGCACTTCGGAAAACGAGGTGCCCGATTGCGCCAATATCTCCAGCAGCCGGATCTCGGCGCCGGTGGTGATGCGGTCGTTTTCAACGAAGATCCGCTCGACCCTGGCGTTGAAGGCGTTGCCGTCGGGCAGGTTGACGAACAGGAACACCGCCGCCGCCAAGAGGATCAGCACGATTGCGGCAATGCCACCGGCCACCACGCGGTTGCCCGCGCGCAGGCTGTCAGTAGCGGAGGAAATAGTCTCCGGCACTTGCTTTCCTTTCGTCCAGGCCCTCGGGGCCAAACACCGATACCACGTTCAGCAGGGTCCAGCCGGCATTGGCCAGCCGCCCGGCCAGCACGGCCTGGGCCGAACCCCGGTCACAGGCGGAATCGGGCAATTCGGCCACGCCGTAATGCAGGCGCAGCGGGTTGTCCTGCTTGGCCTTGTAGTCGGCATAACAGGCGGCGTTGGCCGCACTTGCCATGCCTAGGGCAAAAACAAGGGCAGCAATCAAGCTGAAGGGTTTCATGGGGCTGCTCCGGGGTTTCTTCATTGCAGGCATCCTGCGCGCGGGGCCGCTGATATTCAATATCCGGCAGCGTTCCGCCGACTGCTATCGCATAGCAGCGTGGCGTTATTGCTTGTCTTTTGCCAATGGCGCCAGATCGGGGCATCAGCTTCGATACGCATCCCGCATCGCAGCCCCTGTCAGAAAGGATATGCGCCATGCCTGCCGAGATCACCTCTTACGCGATACCGTCGCGCCGCAGCGTGCAGAACCGGTTCTTTGCCGGACTTGCGATTGCGGCCACCACCCTTGGCCTGCTGACCGCCACCGCCCTGCCGGCCCGCGCCGACCGCGAAAGCGACAATATGGCCAAGGCGCTGGCCGGACTTGCCGTGATCGGCATCATCGTCAATGACGCGCAGAAGCCGAACCGCCGCACCCCCGGGATCCAGCCTGCCCAGGTGGTGATGACCTTGCCGCGGGTCTGCGCCATGCCGATCGACGGCTTGCGCCACGAGGATACCGCCTACGCCGAGCGGTGCCTGCGCGACGAAGGTGTCAATGCCCGGTTGCCGCGCGCCTGCGCCCATGACGTGCGCATCGGCCGCCATCGCGACCGGGTCTATGCCGAAAACTGCATGTTGGATGCCGGCTTCGAGATCGAGCACTACCGCCGTCGCGGCCACCACCGGCCGAATCGCATTTCTCCGAACGACTGAGAACCGCCGTTGCGGGGGTGGCGGGTGATCCCCTCGACCGCCGCACCCCGACCGGGGGCAGAAGGGTGAGCAGCTTCTGTCCCCGACTTAACTTCTGCGCGCATTGCACGGCACCGATATTGCAGCTTTTCTTTCCGGCCCGGATCAGGTTTTCTGCCACGCGATGATCCGGCCCCCCTTTCCCGATTTCAGTTTCGAAACCGCCGCCCTCGCCCGTGGTGCGCGGGTGGTCGCGGGCGTTGACGAAGTGGGCCGCGGGCCACTGGCCGGGCCGGTGACGGCGGCGGCGGTGCGGTTGTTTCCCGGAAGCATCCCGCTGGGGCTGAATGATTCAAAGAAACTTTCGGCAGCACGGCGCGAGGCGTTGTTTCACGCGCTGATGGAGCAGGCGCAGGTGTCCATCGCCCATGCAACGGTGGCCGAGATCGACGAGTTGAACATCCTGCGCGCCAGCCATCTGGCAATGCAGCGGGCGCTGGCGGGCCTGCCCGAACCCTGCGACCACGCGCTGATCGACGGCAATCTGCTGCCCCGCGGTCTGAGCTGCGCCGCGCAAGCCATCGTCAAGGGCGACGGGCGCAGCCTGTCGATTGCCGCGGCCTCGATCATCGCCAAGGTGACGCGCGACGCGATCATGGTGGATTTGGCGCAACAGCACCCCGGCTACGGCTGGGAGGCGAATGCCGGTTACCCGACCAAGGCGCATCTGGCGGCGCTGCTAAATCTTGGTGTCACCCCTTGGCATAGGCGTTCGTTCAAGCCCGTCCACAATATCTTGTATCAAGATAAATCTCTAACCCCTTGATTCAAAAAGAATTTGACGGCGAATCAGCTTTGACTCATCCTGCTAGGCAACAAAACGGCGCTAAAGCCGGGGACAGAGGCAGAGATGGCGATAAAATTGAAGGCAGCCGAAGCGGTGACGCTTCCGCTGAACCAGATCCTTGAGGGCGACTGCATCGCAGCGATGAACGGCCTGCCCGCGGCCAGCATCGACCTGATTTTCGCCGACCCGCCCTACAATCTGCAACTGAAGGGCGATCTGCACCGGCCCGACAACAGCCTGGTGGATGCGGTCGATGACCACTGGGACCAGTTCTCCAGCTTTGCCGCCTACGACAAGTTCACCCACGACTGGCTGGCCGCCGCCCGCCGCCTGCTGAAACCCAATGGCGCGATCTGGGTGATCGGGTCGTATCACAACATCTTCCGGGTCGGGGCGGCGTTGCAGGATCAGGGGTTCTGGCTGTTGAACGACGTGGTCTGGCGCAAGTCGAACCCGATGCCGAACTTTCGCGGCAAGCGGCTGACCAACGCGCACGAGACGCTGATCTGGGCGTCGAAAGAGGAAGCCAGCAAATACACCTTCAACTACGAGGCGCTGAAGGCGCTGAATGACGGGGTGCAGATGCGATCGGACTGGGTGCTGCCGATCTGCACCGGGCACGAGCGGCTGAAGGACGCCGCGGGCGACAAGGCGCATCCGACCCAGAAACCGGAAAGTCTTTTGCACCGGATTTTGCTGGCCACCACCAACCCGGGCGATGTGGTGCTGGACCCGTTCTTCGGCACCGGCACCACCGGGGCGGTGGCCAAGATGCTGGGACGTGATTTCATCGGTATCGAGCGGGAAGAGATTTACCGTCAGGCCGCCACCGAACGGCTGTCACGGGTGCGGCGGTTCGATGCGACCGGGCTGGAGACCACCGGGTCGAAACGTGCCGAACCCCGCGTGCCGTTCGGGCAGGTGGTGGAGCGTGGCATGTTGCGGCCGGGCGAGGAGTTGTTCTCGCTGGGCAACCGCTTCAAGGTGAAGGTGCGGGCCGATGGCACGCTGATCGGCAATGACGTGAAAGGCTCGATCCACCAGGTCGGCGCGGCGCTGGAGGGGGCACCGTCCTGCAATGGCTGGACCTACTGGCACTTCAAGCGTGACGGCAAGATGGTGCCGATCGACATCCTGCGCCAGCAGATCCGGGCCGAGATGGAGGCCGATCAGGCGGGCCTGCCGCACTGAGTTTCCCATAAGTTTCAAACGCCTGTGCCACCGACCGCCGGTGGCATACCTCCCCGCCGTGTCCGCACGGCGGGGCTTTTTATTGGCGGCGGCTCATCGCGCCCTGACGGTTGCTCTTCGCCAGCGATGACGCCTGTCAGGGCGGACGAGCGGCTCAGGCCGGATGCGGCCAGCGGCGGTGCTGGTCGTCGATCACGAAAACATGGGCATGGCGGGCGGGGTTTTCCCGCAGATGCGGATGGTCGGGGGCAAGGTCGGGGTGGTCGTGCGGCAGTTCCGCCGCCGCCGGTGGCCAGACCCGCAGCGCCACCGCCTCGCTGATGGCCGCGACCAACCCCAGCGCCAGCAGCGTCGCGTGCAGGCCGATCACAACGCCGGCCCAGCCGGCAAACGGATAGGTCAGCAGCCAGCAGGCATGCGACAGCGCGAACTGCGCGGCAAACAGCGCCGGGCGGTCCTCGGACTGGCTGGAGGCGCGCAAAAGCCGCCCCGAAGGCGTCAGCACCGCCGCATATCCCGCCCCGGTCAGCAGCCACAGCCCCAGAAATGGCCCCCAGCCGACGCTGCCCCCGGCGACAAGCCAGCCGCCATGCCCCAGCGTCAGCAGCGCCAGCGCCGCCCCGGCGCCCAGCATCACGCTGCGATCCTCCAGCCGCTCCAGCAGCCGCGGCAACAGCAGCGCTACCGCCATCGACCCTGCGCCAAACGCCGCCAGCGCCTGCGCCACCGCCACCTCGCTGCCGCCATAGCCCGCCCGCACCAGCACCACGGTGTTGACCAGCACAAAGGCCCCCGCCGCCGCCACCCCCATGTTCAGCGCCAGCAGACCGCGCAGCCTTGGCGTTGCGAGGTATATCCTTGTGCCGCGGGTCAACCGCTCGCGGAACGGTCGCGGCGGGGCAGCGGTGGCGCCAGGCACCGCTGCGCGCCAGACCAGCAGCGCCGAGCCCAGAAACCCCACCACCGTGCCCAGAAACAGCCAGTGAAAGCTGACCAGCAGCAGCAAAGCCCCGGCCAGCGCCGGGCTGATCAGGTTTTCCAGATCATAGGCCAGCCGCGACAGCGACAGCGCCCGCGTGTAGTCGGCCTCGTCGGGCAGCACATCCGGGATCACTGCCTGAAACGCCGGTGTGAAGGTGGCCGAGGCCGCCTGCAGCACGAAAATCAGCGCATAGACCTGCCAGACCGCGTCGATGAACGGCAGGCACAAAGCCACCGCCGCCCGGATCAGATCGGCACCGATCAGCACCGGTTTGCGCGGCAGGTGCTGCACCAGCGCCGCCGCCACCGGCGACAGCCCGACATAGGCGATCATCTTGATGGCAAAGGCGGTGCCCAGCACCTGCCCCGCACGATCCCCCGCCAGATCATAGGCCAAGAGCCCCAGCGCCACGGTCAGCAAGCCGGTGCCCAGAAGCGCGATCACCTGGGCTGAAAACAGCCGCGCATAGGTTTCATTGCGAAAGACGGCAAGCATCGGCGGTGCCTTTCAGGACGCTTCCGGCCGCGCCGTGGCGACGACGCGCATGTGCAGGACATGCGCAGCGCTTTGCCCGGCCTCTGCGCCAAAGCAAATCACATCACCGCAGGTTTTCCAAGCGCCAGCCCGCGTTACACCGAGCCGACGGGATCGGGATTCTCGGCCTTGTTGTAGGCGCTCCAATCCTGGATATCGGGGTAATACTTGCGTCGCCATGCCCGCACCCGCGGGTTCATCCGCCGCCGCCACAGCGGGGGAATCATCGCCAGCGTCGTCATCACCGGATAGCCGAAGGGCAGTTGTGGCGCCTCATCCTCGGAATAGGTTTGCAGCAAGGGGAAGCGGCGTTCCGGCTTGTAGTGGTGGTCGGAATGGCGTTGCAGGTTGATCAGCAGCCAGTTCGACGCCTTGTGCGAGGCGTTCCACGAATGGCGCGGCAGCACATGTTCATAGCGGCTCTCGCCCAGATATTGCCGGGTCAGGCCGTAGTGTTCGACGTAATTGGTCAGTTCAAGCTGCCAGATAGCCACCCCGGCCTGGAACAGGAACAGCAGCAGCCCCGCAAGACCGCCGATCCACACCGCCAGCGCCAGCGCCAGAAATTGCAGCCCGGCATAACGCCAGAACGGGTTGGACAGGTGCTGCACCTTGCGCCCGGCACGGGCCAGCATCAGCTTTTCCGCCTTCCACGCCGATTGCGGACATTCCTTCAGGATGCGCCAGAAATAGCGGTGGAACCCCTCGTTATAGCGCGCCGTCACCGCATCGCGGCGGGTGCCGACATACCAGTGATGCACCAGCAGGTGCTCGGTGCGGAAATGGCTATACAGCACGGTCGCCAGCAACAGGTCGGCCAGCCAGCGTTCCAGTTTGGTGCGCTGGTGCATCAGCTCATGCGAATAGACGATGCCGACCACGCCCGACATCACGCCGATGCCGAAGAACAGGCCAACCTTCTCCCAGCCGCTCAGCACCGCGGTATTGGTCACCCACCACAGCGCGCCATAGATCGTCAGGAACTGGATCGGGAACCAGATCAGCGTCAGCAGCCGATACCAGTAAAGGTCGGCCTCGGGGGTTTCTGGGTCGGGGTTCTTCAGGTTCAGCCCGAAGATCGCGTCCATCACCGTGACCATGGTCCAGCCATAGATCGGCGGCAGCAGCAGCCACCAGCCGCCTTGCGTGGCGGCGAGGATGATCAGCGGCACCAGCCCAAGCGACAGCCAGTAGGGGCGGGCCGATTTGAACTGGGCAAATTCGTTCACGGGGGCGGGGACGGGCTTTGGCGCAGGATCGGGTATGGTGGTCATGGCAACCTCCGGGGTTTTTGGCAGCCTACGCCTGTGGCCGGGGCACTCAACTGTGGCCAATCGCTGCATGGGCCTTGCGCATCAGCGTCGGCAGATCGGCGGGGCGAAAGGCGTTGGCGCCAAGAAAGCAGCCACGGTCGGGGGTGGCGTTCTGGGGCGTTTCAGCATGCAGTACGGTCAGGGTCAGGTGGAAATGCGTGAAGGTATGTCGCACCTCGCCTGCCGCCTGCCAGTCGGCGTCCAGCGGCGGCGCGGCATCGCTGCCATCCCAGCCGGTGCCGGGCCAACCCAGCATGCCACCCAGAAGCCCACGCTCGGGGCGTTGCTCCAGCAGCCAGGCGCCATCGGCGCGGCGGGCGATCCAGACCACGCCCTGCCGGATGGGTTTCTCGGGCTTGGCAAGCTTGCGCGGCAGTTCGGCTTGCAGGCCCATGGCACAGGCGGCACAAAACTCCGCCAGCGGGCAATCCGGGCAGGTCGGGTTGCGCGGGGTGCAGATGGTGGCGCCAAGGTCCATCACCGCCTGCGCATGGTCGCCGGGGCGCAGCCTGGGGGTGAATTGGGCGGCAAGCCCGATCAGCGCCGGTTTCGCGGCTGGCATCGGTTCGGGATGCGCGAAAAGCCGCGCCATCACCCGTTCGACATTGCCATCCACCACCACTTCCGCCGCGTCATGGGCGATGGCGGCAATTGCTGCGGCGGTATAGGGGCCGATGCCGGGCAACGCCTGCAAAGCTTCGCGGCGGCTCGGAAACTGCCCGCCGTGGTCGGCCACCACAGCACGGGCGCAGGCCAGCAGGTTGCGGGCGCGGGCGTAATAGCCAAGCCCGGCCCATTCGGCCATCACCTCGGCATCTGCCGCCGCCGCGAGTGCTGCCACATCCGGCCAGCGCGTGGTGAAGCGGTGAAAATAGCCCTGCACCGCCGCCACCGTGGTCTGCTGCAACATCACCTCGGACAGCCAGACCCGGTAGGGATCGGGGCGCACGCCCAAAGCGCGGTCGCCAGGCGAAACCCGCCAGGGCAGCACCCGGGCGGCGCGGTCATACCATGCCAGCAGAGCCACCCCCGCCGTCATCACCCGATCGTCACGCAATGTTTATGCCCCCTGCCCTGCCAATGGTCTGGCCAGCCTGCCCGCAGTCTGCATAGGATAGGGCCGGAAAAGGAATTTGCCAGATGGCCCGCGCGCCCAGCCCGCCGACCCCCCCAAGCTACCCGTCATCGGGCCGCCGGATGCGCGGCTTCGAACCGGCTGTCGGCCTGCTGAAAGACCGCATCCGGGCGGCGGGCGAATCGCGCGGCTTTGCCATGACCCGGCTGTTGACCCACTGGCCCGAGATTGTCGGCGCCGATCTGGCGCGCATCACCCGCCCGGTCAAGGTCGGCCACACCCGCGAGGGCATGGGGGCCACCCTGACCCTGCTGACCCGCGCCGCCGAAGCGCCGATGGTGCAGATGCAACTGCCGCAGATCAAGGACCGGGTGAACGCCTGCTACGGCTATGCCGCCATCGCCCGCATCAGCCTGACGCAAACCGCCGCCACCGGCTTTGCCGAAGGCCAGGCCAGTTTCACCCCGGCGCCGAAACCCGAGCCGAAACCGGCCGACCCGGCGATTGCCAAAGCCGCCGCCGCCTCTGCGGCCGGTGTGCATGACGATACCCTGCGCGCCGCCCTTGAAGCGCTGGCGCAAAACATCTTAACTCGCCCCAAAGCATGAAGAGGCAAGACATGATCAAGACACTCGGCTCCACCGCGCTGGCGCTGGCCCTGACCACGACGCTGGGGCTGTTGGCCGCCGCCCCGCAGGCCCTGACCTCTGCCGCACGGGCACAGGACACCGCCACCACCCCGGCCCCCGTAGTGCCCGCCGTGCCAGAGCTTGCCATCGGCAATCCGGACGCCAAGGTGACTGTCACCGAATACGCCTCCTACACCTGCCCGCATTGCGCGCATTTCCACGAGGACGTGTTCAAGCCGCTGAAGGCCGATTACATCGACACCGGCAAGGTGCGTTTCATCTTCCGCGAGGTGTATTTCGACAAATACGGCCTCTGGGCGTCGATGATCGCGCGCTGCGGCGGCGAGATGCGCTACTTCGGCATCAGCGGCATGATGTTCGAAACCCAAAAGGAATGGGCGGCGTTTTCCGATGCCACCGCCGTGGTGGACCAGTTGAAAACCATCGGCCGCGCCGCGGGGATGGACGATGCCACCATGGAGGCTTGCCTGAACGACAACGACATGGCGATGGCGATGGTCACCGCCTTCCAGGCCAACATGGAGGCGGACGGCATCGAAGGAACGCCATCGCTGATCATCAACGGCACCAAATACCAGAACATGAGCTATGCCGAGCTGAAGCCGATCCTTGACGCCGAACTGGCCAAGTAAGCCATGACGCCGCTGGCGGGGGTAAAGGTCGTCGAGTTGGCGCGGATTCTGGCTGGCCCCTGGGCCGGGCAGACGCTGGCCGATCTGGGTGCCGAGGTGATCAAGGTCGAGGCACCGGAAGGCGATGACACCCGCCGCTGGGGCCCGCCCTTCATCGACCATGAAGGCGAACGCTCGGCGGCCTATTTCCATGCCACCAACCGCGGCAAACGCTCGGTGGTTTGCGATTTCCGCACGCCGGAGGGGCAGGCGCTGGTGCGGGCGTTGGTGGCCGATGCCGATGTGGTGATCGAGAATTTCAAGGTGGGGGGACTGGCGAAATACGGCCTCGATTACGCCAGCCTGCGCGCGGTGAACCCGCGGCTGGTCTATTGTTCCATCACCGGTTTCGGCCAGACCGGGCCTTACGCCCACCGCGCCGGTTATGATTTCATCATTCAGGGCATGTCGGGGCTGATGAGTGTCACCGGCGAACCCGATGGCCCGCCGGAAAAGGTGGGGGTGGCGGTGACCGACATCTTCACCGGCGTCTATGCTGCCACGGCTATTCTGGCGGCGCTGCATCAGCGGGCGACCACCGGCGTCGGCCAGCAGATCGACATGGCGCTGCTGGATGTGGCGACCAGCATCATGGCCAATCAGGCGATGAATTATCTGGCGACCGGAGTGGCACCGAACCGCATGGGCAACGCCCACCCCAACCTGACGCCCTATGCGGTGTTCGAATGTGCCGATGGCTGGATCATCATCGCCACCGGCAATGACGGGCAGTATCAGCGGCTGTGCGGCTTGCTGGGCTTGCCGGAACTGGCGTCGGAACCCTACCAGACCAACGCCGACCGGGTGGCCAACCGCGCCGAGCTGACCCGCGAGCTGACCGCCGCCACCCGGTTGCGCGCCAAGGCCGACCTGCTGGCCGCCTGCGAAGCCGCAGGGGTGCCCGCAGGCCCGATCAACGATCTGGCCGAGGTGTTTGCCGACCCCCAGGTGGTGCACCGCGGCTTGCAGCTTGATCTGGGCGGCATCCCGGGCCTGCGCTCGCCCTTCACGTTTTCAGGGGCGGAACTGGCGCTGGACCGACCAGCGCCGAAACTGGGGGCCGATCAGGAACCGCAGTAGCCCCACAGACCGGCCGAAAATCCTTCGAAGGATTTTCCAAGAGTTTTCGAAAACTCTTGGCCGGCACCTGCCACCAGCGCGGCTTTAACTTTGCCAGACCATGCGTTAGGTTGCCCGGCGATATACCTTGCCGGAGAGCACCCGATGTCCCAACGCCTGCACCTTGTCTTTGGTGGCGAACTTGTCGATCCGTCGAAGAACGTGTTCAAGGATGTGAACGCCATCGACATCGTCGGCATGTATCCGAACTATGCCCTGGCCTTCAACGCCTGGAAAAAGGCCGCCCAGCACAGCGTCGATGATGCCCACATGCGCTATTTCATCGCCCATATCCACCGCCTTCGCGACGAGGCCGAGGTTGCCTCCTCGACCGAGGAAATGGGCGACTGACGCAGGGCCGGAATGGCAAACTCGCTTGGCCTGACGCTTTACGGCATGTCGGCGCGGCGCGAAACCGTGGCCGCGCCCGAACCTGCCCCGCCGCGCCCCGCCGGGCGGCTGATCTGGTTGCACGCGCCACAAGCCGATGATGCCAGGTCGATGGCCGAACTGGCGCGGCGGCTGCTGCACGAGGATGGCCACCCGGTGCTGTTGACCTGCGGCGTGCCGGTGGCACCTATTCCGGGCGTGATCATCCAGCCGCCGCCGCCCGATACGCAACCCGATGCGCGGGCGTTTCTGGACCACTGGAAGCCCGACATCGCGCTGATGGCCGAGGGCGAGTTGCGCCCGGCGCTGCTGTTGGAGGCGCGGGCCCGGCAGGTGCCCTTGCTGATGGTTGATGGCCGCGCCCCGCATTTCCAGCGCGAGCGCGCCGGCTGGTATCCCGGCCTTGTCCGCAGCAGTCTGGCCTGTTTTCAATATGTTCTGGTGCGCGACGAGGCTGCCGCCCGCGCCTTTCGCAAGGCGGGCGCCACGCCCACGCAGATCAAGCTGTCCGGCCGGATGGAGGAGGGCAGCGCCGCCCTGCGCTGCACCGAGGCCGAGCGTGCGGCGCTGGCAAGGGTGATCAGCACCCGTCCGGTCTGGCTGGCGGTCGGTCTGCCGCCAGCCGAGGAGGACGCGGTGATCGCGGCGCATCATGCGGCGTTGCGGCTGGCGCATCGACTTTTGCTGATCATCGTGCCGCAAGACCCGTCGCGGGCTGGCGAGCTTGCCCGCCGGATGGAAGAGGCCGAGGGCTGGGCGGTGGCCCGCCGCGCCGCCGATCAGGAACCCGACGCCGAAACCGCAGTTTACATCGCTGATACGGCGTCGGAAAACGGCTTGTGGTATCGGCTGGCACCGATCACCTTTCTGGGCGGCAGCCTCTATGGCAGCGGCTGCC
Source organism: Rhodobacter ferrooxidans (assembly GCF_000176015.1). Lineage (GTDB taxonomy): Bacteria > Pseudomonadota > Alphaproteobacteria > Rhodobacterales > Rhodobacteraceae > Pseudorhodobacter_B > Pseudorhodobacter_B ferrooxidans. The sequence goes on from NZ_ACYY01000001.1 coordinate 47,557, forward strand.
TGACCGACCCGTTGCAGGCGGCGGCCCTGGGGTCTGGCATCATCCACGGCCCGCGGCCCGGGGCTTACGGTGCGGTGTTCGGGCGGCTTGGGGCGGCGCGGGCGGCGCGGCTGGTGGCTTCGGCCAACGACATGGCCGAGGCTTTGGGCGATCTGTTGTCGCCCGACCGGGCGGCGCGGCTGGCACAGGCGGCCTGGAGCGTGGCTTCTGACGGGGTGGATGTGACCGACCGGGTGCTGGAGCTGATCCGTCGCACGCTGGGAGAGGACTGATGGCGCAACCGGCGTTCTGGCAAACCCCGCCCGAGCGCCCGCATCTGTGGGCGCGGCTGCTGGCCCCCTTGGGCTGGGCCTACGGTGCCGCCACCGCGCGCCGGTTGCGCCAGCCCGGTTATCACGCTGCGGTGCCGGTGATCTGCATCGGCAATCTGAATGTCGGCGGCACCGGCAAGACCCCCACCGCCATCGCGCTGATCCAGCACCTGCCCGGTGCGCAGGTGGTGACGCGCGGCTATGGCGGGCGGCTGGCGGGGCCGCTGCTGGTGGACCCCCTGCGCCACTCGGCGGCCGATGTCGGGGACGAGCCGCTGCTGCTGGCCGCCTTCGGCCCGACCTGGGTGGCACGCGATCGGGCGGCAGGGGTGAAGGCCGCCGAAGCGGCAGGAGCCCGGGCGATCCTGCTGGACGATGGCTTTCAGAACCCCTCGGTGCAGAAATCGCTGTCCATCGTGGTGGTCGATGCCGCCCGCGGCTTTGGCAACCAGCGGTGCATCCCCGCGGGGCCGCTGCGCGAGCCGGTTTCGGTGGGCCTTGCGCGCGCCGATTTCCTGCTGTCGATCGGCAGCCCCGAGGATCAGGCCAGCTTCGCCGCTCGCCTTGACGCCCCGGTGCCGCGGCTGACCGGGCGGCTGGAAACCTTGCAGATGGGCATGGACTGGCAAGGCGAGCGGCTGCTGGCTTTTGCCGGCATCGGCCAGCCGGAGAAGTTCTTTGCCAGCCTGCGGGCCGAAGGTGCCGTGCTGGTGCGGGCGCAGGCGCTGGAGGATCACCAGCCGCTGTCCAGCCGCCTGCTGTCGCGGCTGGAGGTCGAGGCGACAATGCTGGGCGCGCAGCTTGTCACCACCGAGAAAGACGCCGTGCGCCTGCCCGCCAGCTTTCGCCCCAAGGTGCTGACCCTGCCGGTGCGGCTGGTGCTGGACGATTGGGCGCCGCTGGACGCCGCCCTTTCCCGGATTGGTGCGCATTAAAGCGGGTCAGGCAAAAGTGGATACCGGTTTTGCCGCCTGACTCGCGTCTTTACCGTCGGCTGCGGTGGCCGATGTTGTAGTAATTGCCGGTCTGGGTGGCCAGATAGGGCGCCAGCGGAATCTCTTCCTGCTTGATGAAGCCCTGCAACGGCAGCGCCCCCGCCCGCACCATCTCGATCACCGCCACCACCGAGGCCGAGGTGGTCCAGGCAATCGCGGTGCGCGACTTGCCGCCAATCTGCAACGGGTAATACGAGCGCACGAATTCGTGGCGGTGCAACTGGCCGTTCTGCCAGCCCTCGGCAGCAACGTGGAAATACACCACATCGGCATCGACGGGGGGCTTGGCATGGGTCAGAATCCGCCCGGCATCGGCGCGGTTTTCCCGCATCAGCAGCTCGTGGAAGAAGAAGTTCATCAGCGCCATGTGGCCGGGATAGCGCATGGTCTTGTAGTCGAGGTTTTCGATCACGCCCGCGAAGGTTTCGCACATGGTGCCCAGCCCGCCCGAGGTGGTGAAGGCCTCCAACTGCATGCCATCGACATAGATCGTCTCCAGCCATTCCATCGCCGAGACGGTTTTCAACACGCCTTCCTCGATAACCTCACAATCGTTCAGGTATTCGTTCACCACGCCTTCGGGTGACCAGTTGAAGGCATAGGCCAACAGGCCGGTGGGGTTCTGCGGCAGCGCGCCGACCCGCAGCCGGATCGAGCGCACCTTGTCGAACTGATGCGCCAGATCGGCGGCGACGATGCCGACGAAGCCGGGCGCCAGGCCGCATTGCGGTGCCATCACGCCCTTGGCGGTCTTGGCCAGTTCGCGGATGTGGCGGGTGGTCGGCACGTCCTCGGTCAGGTCGAAATAGTGCAGGCCCAGCGCGTGTGCGGCGGAACTGACCCCGATGTTCAGATGGTAGGGCAGGCAGGACAGCACCGCCTGCTGGCCCTTGAGGGCATCCTGCAAACCGGTGGCAGTGGTCAGGTCGGCCACTTGCGTCGGGAAGGGCGCGCCGGGCAGCGCACGGGTGTCGATGCCGGTAACGGTGAACCCGGCCTCGTGCAGCAATTCAGCGGCCAGATGGCCGACCTTGCCCAGGCCGAGAACGGCTATCTTGTTGAACGCCATGATGGATTCCCCTTCAGAAATCGAATTTCACGCCCTGCGCCAACGGCAGGTGCGCGGAATAGTTGATGGTGTTGGTCTGCCGCCGCATATAGCCGCGCCAGGCATCCGAGCCGCTTTCGCGCCCGCCGCCGGTTTCCTTTTCACCGCCGAACGCCCCGCCGATCTCGGCCCCCGACGGCCCGATATTGACGTTGGCAATGCCGCAATCGGAACCCGCGGCGGTCAGGAACGCCTCGGCCTCGCGCAGGTTCAGGGTGAAGATGCAGCTTGAAAGCCCCTGCGGCACGTCGTTCTGCAGGGCAATCGCTTCGGCGAAATCGTCGTAGGACAGCACATAAAGGATCGGTGCGAAGGTCTCGGTTTTTACCGTTGCGGTCTGCGCAGGCATCTCGACCAGCGCGGGCGCGATGTAGGCGCCGCCCTGCGGCACACCGCTGGAAACGGTTTGCCCGCCATGCACCGTGCCGCCCTCGGCCTTGGCCGCTGCCAGCGCCGCCAGCATCCGGTCGCGCGACGCATGGTCCACCAGCGGCCCGATCAGCGTGGTTCCCACCCGCGGATCACCGATCGGCAGGCTGGCGTAAGCCTTGGTCAGCCGCGCCACCAGTTCATTGTGAATCGATTTGTGAACGATGAGTCGGCGAAGGCTGGTGCAGCGTTGCCCCGCCGTGCCCACCGCCGAAAACACGATGGCCCGCACCGCCATGTCAAGGTCGGCCGAGGGCGCCACGATCATCGCGTTGTTGCCGCCAAGCTCCAGAATCGACCGCCCCCAGCGCGCCGCCACTTTCGGCCCGACAATTGCCCCCATCCGGGTGGAGCCGGTGGCGGAAATGATCGGCACGTCCTTCGATGCCACCAGCGCCTCGCCAATCGCCGGCCCGCCGATCACCAGTTGCACCAGCCCCTCGGGCGCATCACCGAACCGCGCCAGCGCCCGCTCCATGATCTTCATCGAGGCCATGGCGGTCAGCGGCGTCTTTTCCGACGGCTTCCAGATCACCGGATCGCCGCACACCAGCGCCAGTGCCGCGTTCCACGACCACACCGCCACCGGAAAGTTGAAGGCCGAGATGATGCCGCAGGGCCCCATCGGGTGCCAGGTTTCCATCATCCGGTGGCCGGGGCGCTCCGAGGCGATGGTCAGCCCGTAGATCTGCCGCGAAAGGCCCACGGCGAAATCGCAGATGTCGATCATCTCCTGCACTTCGCCCAGACCTTCCGAGGTGATCTTGCCGACTTCCAGCGTCACCAGCGCGCCCAGTTCGGCTTTGGCGGCGCGCAGTTCCTCGCCCAGCAGCCGCACCAGCTCGCCGCGCCGCGGGGCGGGCACCTCGCGCCACTGGCGAAAGGCGGCCTGGCTGAGCGCGATGATCTCGCCCATCTCCTCGACCCGCGTTTCGGTGATATGCGCCACTTCGGCGCCGTCGATCGGCGAGCGCACGGTCAGCGTGCCGCCGGTCAGTTCGGCAGAGGTGAAACCGGCGGCGGTCAGGGTGGCGGCGTGGGTCATCTTTGTCCTCATGTGACGGTGGCGCGCTGGTCGTCCATGGCCATGGAGACCAGCAGCGGCGTGGCGGTTTGCAATGTCTGGAAATCGGTCTTGCTGTGCATGTGGCGCCAATCGGCCAGGATCAGCGACTGCGCCACCGCCCCGCCCAGCGTGGTGCCGGGGCCGGGGATGATGAACAGATCGGGGGCAAATTCGCGGGCGGCAATGGCAATGGCGCGGGTGAAATCGTAAGGCTCGGTAACCTGATGGCCCAGCGTATAATCCCACAGCGCCGCGGGATCGGTGGCGCCCGGCCACCAGATGGCACCGCGCCCGTCGATCAGCGGAGCCTTCGGTTGGGCGAACAGGTCCGGTTCCAGCCGAGCGCGACCCTCGGCGGCAATGGGGGCCTGCAAGGCGGTGTGAAAGGCCGCGTGATTGGCCAGCCGCATCGGGAAACGGCCCTGCAATTGCGGCACCGCCGCCTCGAACGCCGCAAGGCCAGCCTCGTTGCCCGCCAGCACCAGCATGCCGCCAAGGTCGATGGAAAGCGCCAGAGCATGACCGGAGCGCGTGCCGATTTCGACAACGATCCCAAGCAGTTCTGCCTTGCGTGCGGGGTCGGTCTGCCAGTCCTCGCCGACGAACGGATAGATCACCTGCCCGCCGATCAGCCGATCCTGCATCAGCGTGCCCATGGTGTTGACCAGATCAAACCCGGCCTCGGCGCTCAGCGCGCCCGCACAGGCCAGCGCCGAATACCAGCCCATCGAATTGCCGGTCACCGCCACCACGTCCACGCCCCTCAGGCTGCGGAAATCGCCCAGCGTGGCGGCATAGATCAGCCCGCTTGCATTGTCGCCGCGGGTATGGCGGGCCACCGAATAGGCGCTTGCCCCATCCAGCGCCGAAAGGGTTTCCTGCCCCAAGGCAGTGCGGCGGGCATCGAAACCGGCCAGCAGGGCGCGGTCGGGGAAGTGGCGGCCCAGATAGCCCAGCTCGGCCTTGCCATAGGTGCCGCGACCGGGGCAGATGACGACAGCGGTGGTCATGGCCGCACTCCCAACAACTGCAAAGCTGCTGCATAGATGCTGTCGGCCGAGGGCATGGTGGCGGCATAGGCCGGGCCGGTGGCGATGAAGCTGTCCTCGGCGGTCAGCCGGGCGGTGTTGGTATCGGTGCGTTCGGCCAGCACCGCCATCAGCGCCTCGGCCACCCCACCTGAACGGCGGGTTTCATCGACGATCAGGATGTTCTGACACCCCTGCACCGCCTGCAACAGCGAGGCTTCGGGCAGGGGCGAAATCCAGCGCAGGTCGATCAGCCGGGTCTTCACGCCCTTGGCTTCCAGCCGCGGCAGCGCCTGCTGGCTAAGGTAATGACCGTTGGCAAAGCTGACGATGGCCAGATCGGCGCCATCGCCGGTCACCCCCACCTCGCCCAGCGGAATGCTGCGATCAGGCGCCGGATAGCGACGCATCCAGCCGCCGTCCTTGTCGGCATGCAGATCGCGCATCGGGTAAAGCGCGATGGGTTCAAGGAACACCACCAGCCGCTGCTCCTCGCGCGCCAGCCGCACGCAGGTCCGAAGCATCATCGCGGCATCGGCACCGTTCGACGGAATGGCGAGGATCAGCCCCGGAATATCCCGCAGCACCGCCACCGAATTGTCGTTGTGGAAATGCCCGCCAAAGCCCTTCTGATACCCCAGCCCGGCAATCCGCAGCACCATCGGGTTGCTGTATTGCCCGTTGGAGAAGAACGGCAAGGTCGCCGCCTCGCCCCTGATCTGGTCTTCGGCATTGTGCAGATAGGCCAGGAACTGGATCTCGGGCATCGGGATGAATCCGTTCTGCGCCATGCCGATAGCGAGACCGAGGATAGACTGCTCGTCCAGCAAGGTGTCGATCATCCGCTCGGCCCCGAAGCGCGCCTGCAGCTTCTGCGTCACCCCATAGACCCCGCCCTTGCGCCCGACATCCTCGCCCATCATCACGATTTCGGGGTGCGCCAGCATCAGGTCGGTCAGCGCCCAGTTGAGGATGCGGCTCATCGGCTGCGGCTCGTCGATCTGCCGCAGATCGCCGCCAAACGCCGCCTCGCGCGCCGCTGGCGTCGGGCCGTTGGTGGGCTTGCAGGGGCGCTTGGGCGGAATGAGGCTGGCCATCACATCGGCGGCGGTTTTCAGCCTTGGCCGAGTGACGGCTTCGGCAGCGATCCGTGCCACCCGGTCGTTGGTTTCGGTGTAGATCGCCAAGGCCTCGGCAGGGGTCAACGCCCCGGCCTGATCCAGCAACCGCACGGCGTGCAGCAGGGGATCGTTGGCCTCCTCGGCCTCGACCTCCTCGCGCGAAAGATAGGTGGTGGGCACGTCGGCGCCGGCATGGCCGTAAAGCCGGATGGTGCGGATGTGCAGAAAGGCGGGCTTGCGGCGCTGGCGGGTGAACTGCGCGGCGGCTTGCGCCACGCGGTAGGTTTCGAAGATGTCCAGACCATCGCAGGCAAAGTATTGCAGACCGGGGCGGGCGGAAAACCCGGCCTCGATCCAGCCTTTCGGGGTCTTGGTGGAAATGCCGATGCCATTGTCTTCGCAGACGAAAAGCAAGGGCAGCGGGATCGACTGATAGGCGGTCCAGCCTGCGGTGTTGAACGCCCCCTGCGCGGTGGAATGGTTGGCCGAGGCATCGCCAAAGCTGCACATTACAATGGCATCGTCGGGCAGTTGCTTGTGCTCGGGTGGCCGCCGCTTTGCGGCACCGATGGCATAGGCCGCCCCCACTGCCTTCGGAAGATGGCTGGCGATGGTCGAGGTTTGCGGCGGGATGTTCAGCGCGCGCGACCCCAGCACCTTGTGCCGCCCGCCGGAAATCGGGTCCTCAGAGGAGGCGGCAAACGACAGCAGCATGTCCCAGGCGATGCTTTGCCCCGGCACCTGATCCGCCCGCGCGATCTGGAAGGCGGCATCACGGTAATGCAGAAACGCCATGTCGGTCGGCCGCAACGCCGCCGCCACCGCCGCCATCCCCTCGTGCCCCGAGGAACCGATGGTATAGAACCCCTGCCCCGCCTTCTGCATCGCCCGGCTTTGCCGATCCAGCGCGCGGCTGAGGCAACCAGCACGATAGATCGCCACCGCCTGCACAGGCGTCAGCGGCCCGCCGGGAGGATTCCCAACCGGAAAATCCCGCGCCGCCACGCGCCGCAGGAAGTTTTCATGAACAATGGCGGCTCGATCCATCTGGACCCCTTTGCAGCTTCACCTTTGCGAAAATATCCCCGCCGGAGGCACCCGGCCCGTCCGTCAGAGCCTCCGGCGGGGATATTTGGGCAAAGGTGAAATCAGAAGAAAGCTTGCAGCCCGGTGATGGCGCGGCCGAGGATCAGCGCGTGCACGTCATGGGTGCCTTCGTAGGTGTTCACGGTTTCCAGGTTCACCATGTGGCGCATGATCTGGTAGTCTTCCTGGATGCCGTTGCCACCGTGCATGTCGCGGGCGGCGCGGGCGGCGTCGAGCGCCTTGCCGCAGTTGTTGCGCTTGATCAGGCTGATCATCTCGGGCGCGGCGTTGGCCTCGTCCATCAGCCGGCCGACGCGCAGGCAGGCTTGCAGGCCCAGCGAAATTTCGGTCAGCATGTTGGCCAGTTTCAACTGGTAAAGCTGGGTCTGGGCCAGGGGACGGTTGAACTGCTTGCGGTCCAGCCCGTATTGCCGGGCGGCGTGCAGGCAGAATTCGGCGGCGCCCAGCACGCCCCAGGCGATGCCATAGCGGGCGCGGTTCAAGCAGCCGAACGGACCTTTCAGCCCTTCGACGCCGGGCAGCAGAGCGTCCTCGCCAACCTCGACATCCTTCATCACGATCTCGCCGGTGATCGAGGCGCGCAGGGAAAGTTTGCCGCCGATCTTCGGTGCCGAAAGCCCCTTCATGCCCTTGTCGAGCACAAAGCCACGGATCTTGCCGCCATGCGCCTCGGACTTGGCCCAGACCACGAACACGTCGGCGATCGGCGCGTTGGAAATCCACATCTTGGCGCCGTTCAGCACGTAGCCGCCGGCGGTCTTGCGCGCCACGGTCTTCATCCCCGCGGGGTCGGACCCGGCATCCGGTTCAGTCAGGCCGAAACAGCCGATCCATTCGCCGGTCGCCAGTTTCGGCAGGTATTTGCGGCGCTGCGCTTCCGATCCGTAGGCGTAGATCGGATACATCACCAGCGAGGACTGCACCGACATCATGCTGCGATAGCCGCTATCGACCCGCTCGACCTCGCGGGCGATCAGGCCATAGGCGACATAGGACGCGCCAAGCCCGCCGTATTCCTCGGGGATGGTGGTGCCCAGAAGGCCCATGTTGCCCATCTCGCGGAAAATCTCGGGGTCGGTGGTTTCCTCGCGGTAGGCCTTGGTGACGCGCGGTTGCAGCCGGTCTTGAGCATAGCTGCGGGCGGCGTCGCGCAGCATCCGCTCGTCTTCGCTGAGCTGGTCGTTCAGGCGGAACGGGTCTTCCCAGTCGAATCGGCCAAGGTCGGGGGCGTCTTTGGGTTTCAGGGCCATGGGGAACCTTTCAGGCTGCGTTGATATGCCTTATAGGCCATTGTTCAGGCCGGTAATACCGCTATTCTGGCGTTTATATATGCATGGAGCGCATAGGATGGCCACGCCGCGACGGTTTCTGCCCTCGATCAGCCTGCTGGCGGCGTTCGAAGCGGTGTGCCGCACCGGCTCGACCCTGGCGGCGGCGCGCGATCTGGACCTGACGCAGGGCGCGGTCAGCCGGCTGGTGCAGAACCTTGAGGCGCAGCTTGGTGTGGCGCTGTTTCTGCGGCAGGGGCGGCGGCTGGTGCCGACCGAAAGCGCGCTGGCTTACGCGCGGGAGGTGGCGCGGGCGATGGACATGATCAGCCGCGGCGCCATGCGGGTGCGCTCGGCCACCGGGGGCGGCACGCTGGCGCTTTCCATCCTGCCGACCTTTGGCACCCGCTGGCTGGCGCCGCGTTTGCCGGGGTTTCTGGCGGCGCATCCGGGGGTGACGATCAATCTGGGCACGCGGCTGAAGCCGTTCGATTTTGCCGAAGAAGGCTTTGACGCCGCCATTCATTTTGGCGACGAAAGCTGGCCCAATGCCGGGTCGGTCAAGCTGTTCGACGAGGCGCTGGTGGCCTGTTGTGCGCCGGCCTACCTTGCCACGCATCCGGTGGCGCAGGCGTCCGATCTGATCGGGCTGCCGCTGCTGCAACTGGAAACCCGGCCCAATGCCTGGGGCAACTGGTTTCACCGGCATGGGGTTGCTGGCGCCGTGCCGCAGGGGATGCTGTTCGATCAATTCGCGCCGATGATCCAGGCGGCGATCTATGGCATGGGGGTGGCGCTGCTGCCCGAATTTCTGGCGCAGGCCGAGTTGGCGGACGGGCGGCTGGTCAATGCCTGGGGCGACCCGGTGCCGGGCACGGGCAGCTATTACCTGGTGTGGCCCGGCATCGCTGCGGGTTATCCGCCGCTGGTGGCATTCCGCGACTGGCTGGTGGCCGAGGTGGCCGGACCGGACGGGGCGGAAATGCTGCCGCGTTAGGGCGTTACGTCACAATTGCCCGGTGCAGGGTCATGGCCTAGCCTGCGGCCAGGGAGAGGCGGCATGCAATTCGATTACATCATTGCCGGCGGCGGCTCGGCCGGTTGCGTGCTGGCCGCAAGGTTGAGCGAAGACCCCAGAGTGACAGTCTGCCTGATCGAGGCGGGCGGCATGGGACGCAGCTTTTTCATTCGCGCCCCGGCGATGGTGGCGGCGATGGTGCCGGGGCGGCCGCCAATCCACAACTGGGCGCTGCACACCGTGCCGCAGGCCGGTCTGAACGGGCGGCGCGGGTTTCAGCCACGCGGCAAGGCGCTGGGGGGCAGTTCTGCCATCAACGCCATGCTCTATGTGCGCGGCCACCCGTCCGACTTTGACGCATGGGCCGATCTGGGCGCCGAGGGCTGGGATTGGCAGTCGGTGCTGCCGTGGTTCCGCCGCTCCGAAGGCAATGCGCGCGGGGCAGACGACCTGCACGGTGCCACCGGGCCATTGCAGGTCTGCGACCAGTCGGCACCGCGCAAGATCACCGAAGCTTTCGTGCGGGCCTGCGCCGAGGTGCAAATTCCCACCAACCCCGATTTCAACGGTGCAAGTCAGGAGGGCGCCGGGCTGTATCAGGTAACGCAGTTCCATCAGGGTGCGCGCAAGGGCCAACGCTGCTCGGTCGCCGCGGCCTATCTGCATCAGGTGATGCGGCGGCCCAACCTGACGGTGCTGACCGGGGCGCTGGTGGACCGCATCACCCTTGCCGAGGGTCGCGCCACCGGCCTGATCGTGCAGACCCGCGACGGGGAGAAATCCCTGACGGCGCGACGCGAGGTGATCGTGGCGGCGGGCAGCTTCGGCTCCCCCGCGCTGCTGCTGCGATCGGGCATCGGGCCGGAGCAGGAGTTGCGCGTGCATGGCATCGCTGTTGCGCATGCGTTGCCCGGCGTGGGGCAGAACCTGCAGGACCATCTGGATTACACCATCAGCCACCACTCCCGACGGCCCGATGTGGTCGGGCTGAACCCGCGCGGGCTGTGGCGGCTGGCCAAGGCCGGGTGGCGCTGGCGCAAGACCGGCGCCGGGCTGTTCGCCTCGCCGATGGCCGAGGGTGGGGCTTTCGTGAAATCCCGCGCCGATCTGCCGGTGCCGGATTTGCAGATGCATTTCGTCATCGGCATCGTCGATCAGCACATGCGCAAGCTGCATCTGGCCGACGGGTTTTCGGCGCATGTCTGCGTGTTGCGGCCCGAAAGCCGCGGCTCGGTGGGGCTGCTTGATGCCAATCCCGCCAGCCCGCCGCGCATCGACACGGGGTTTCTGTCGGACCCGCGCGACCTGGCCCTGCTGATGCGCGGCGCCCGGATCACCGAAAGCCTGCTGGCCAGCCCGGCGCTGGCCCCCTGGGTCGGCAAACGGCTTTATCCGCATGGCGGCTCGGATGCAGCCCTGGAGGCCGATATCCGCGCCCGCGCCGACACCATCTATCACCCGGTCGGCACCTGCCGCATGGGGCAGGATGCGCTGGCGGTGGTCGATCCGGCGCTGAGGGTGCGCGGCCTGGCGGGGCTGCGGGTAGTGGATGCCTCGGTGATGCCGCGGCTGATCGGCGGCAACACCAATGCCGCCTGCGTGATGATCGCAGAACGCGCCGCCGAGATGATCCGGCGGCGGCCATCCTGACCCGCCCTGATCCGCCGCCCGACCTTGCCGCCCCGGCCGAAGTTGGGGCCGACATTGACCCGCGCAGGCGGCAAGGTTCGGCAACCCGCTGATTCGAAATGTCGAATTGCCGGGGAATTTCACGCCACCGCATACCGTTGTATTCCGTCAACCCCCGGAGATTCGGGCCAAATCGCCGGGCGCGACGAACCGCCGCAAGCCAGCTTTCGCTGCAAGCCGCCCAATCCTGCGGCACTTGATCGGTGTCAAGGCCCGCATATCGGCTTCCCGCGACAGTGCCGCTGTCGTGAAGGGCTTGCATCGGGCGGGCAACGGTAGCACGCTGCACCTTGATCGAACCGCATGTTCGGCACAGGGTCTGCCCGTGCCGAGGCATAGGGTCGAGCCTGTATCTGCGCAAGCAAACCCACGTCATGACGTGAAACAAGGAGACAGTTGAATGCAAGCAATGACCAAAGGCCGCAGCACGCGGCAAATTCTGGGCGTCGGCCTGATCGCCGGTATCATGGGCGGCGTTGCGGAAATCGCCTGGATCGCGATCTACCTGCAACTGCAAGGCGGCGCCTCCAGCGACGTGGCCCGCGGCATTGCCGAAACCGTGTTCCCCGGCACCGAAGCGGCCTCGTTCGCCGTGGTTCTGGGTCTGGTGATCCACATGGCGCTGGCCGTGGTTCTGGGTGGCGCCGTTGCCGCCCTGTTCAGCCGCGCCTTCCCGCGTCTGGCCGGCACCGTCACCGAATTCGTCGCCGTTGTCGGCGCGCTGGTTGCGGTCTGGGCGATGAACTTCCTGGTCATCCTGCCGATCGTCAACCCGGCCTTCGTCGAGATCGTGCCCTACGCCGCCTCGCTGACCTCCAAGGTGCTGTTCGGTGTGGCCGCCGCGATGGTGTTCCACCACTACAACAAAACCCGCGCCTGAGTGCGGGGCGGGCTTCGGCCTGCACGTTGGTAAATGAAAAGCGCCAGCCCTTCGCGGGGCTGGCGTTTGCTTTTGGGCGGCAGGTCAGGCTTCGGGTGGGATAACGCCCTTGCGGAAGATGAAACAGCCGTAGAACCGGCGCTCGCCCGACTGGATCACCGCATAGGCGCCCTTGGCGCGTTCGTAGAAATCGAAGCGTTCGATGCCGACCATCGGCCGCGGCCGGCCTTCGGCTGCGTTCACCGCGGCCTGCACTTCGGCCTGCACTTGGGGGATTTCCGATGGCGCGCCGACCACCTGCATCCGCCCGGCGAAATCATCGACAAAGGTGTCCAGCGGCAGCACCGACAGCACCGCCTCTGCCACCTGCGCGGCGGTCAGGTTGTCCATCCGCAGCAATTCGCCCAGCACGGTCTGCCGCGCGATGCTGTCGGCGGGAAAGTTGGTGTCGGCGATCACCAGCGTATCGCCATGCCCCATCGCCCGCAGCGCAAACAGCACCTCGGCGTTCAGCCGGTTGTCGAGTCCCTTCAGCATCCTGTCCTCCTGTCATGCAAACTGTTGCCGCACCGCCTGCGCCAACACCTCGGCCAGCGCCGCATGGGCGCCCGCATCGTAGTGGATGCCGTCCAGATCGGACACCGCGATATGATCGGCGGCATCGACCAGCGGCACGCCCGCCCGCACCGCCACCCGCGCCAGCGCCGCGCCCAGTGCCTGCGACTTGATCGCCCCGCCCTCGAAAATCTCGGCCAGACAACCGACCTCCAGGATCGGCGGCGGCGCCACCAGCAGCACCGCAGGCGCCGCCCCCTCTGGCCCGCAACCCGAGGCGCGGATCACCGCGATCAGCTTTTCCAGCGACAGCGCGATGTCGGTGGCATTGACCGAGAACCGCCCCTTCAGGTCATTGGTGCCCAGCTTCAGGATCACCAGATCCAAGGGCCGGTGCGATTCCAGCAGCGCAGGCAGCAGCCGCAACCCGTTGCGATGCGGCCCCTCCACCGGGTCGTCATGCAGGGTGGTGCGGCCGGGATGCCCCTCCTCGATCACCTGCCAGCCCGGCAGCGCCCGCGCCAGCAGCCCCGGCCAGCGCAGATCGCGGCCATAGCGCCCGATATCGGACAATTCCGCCATCGGCATGGTGCCATGGGTGTTGCTGTCGCCAAAGCACATCAGGCTGCGCATGATCTGCGACCTTTCCCGGTTCCCGGCCCTGTGACCCAAGCCCAAGGCTAGCGCCGCCTTGCTCCGCTGTCCACGCTTCAGCGTTGGGCTACCGCCCCGTCACCGCCCGCCGCCCCAGCGCCGAGATCGACACCGCCAGCAGGATGATCAGCCCCACCAGCACCTCGCGCACATAGCTATCGACCTGCATCTGGGTCAGGCCATTGTCCATCACCCCCAGCACCACCACGCCCGCCAGGCTGGCCAGCACCCGCGGCTGGCCGTTTTCGGCCATGGTCATGCCCAGAAACACCGCCGCAATCGCACTCAGCATCAGCCCAGCCCCCTGCGTCGGGTTGGCCGAGGCGACACGGGCCGCATACATCAGCCCCGCCACCGCCGCCCCCACTCCGGTGAAACCGAACGCGGTCAGCCGCAGCCAGGTCACCCGCACCCCGGCCAGCCGCGCCGCCTCCATATTGCCGCCAATGGCATACAGACGGCGGCCATAGCTGGTCTGCTCCAGCAGCAGCCAGACCAGCGCCACCACCGCCAGCGCGGTCAGCGTCAGGTAAGGCAGCACCAACGGCTTGTCGCCGCCCAGTGCAATGCCGCCGCGGGCGAAATCGGCAAAGCCCTGCGGAATGTCGCGCCCGAAGATGGTCTTGCCGCCCGAGATCACGAAGGCGAGGCCGGAATACATCGTCAGCGTCGCCAGCGTTGCCACGAACGGCAATATCCCGATCAAACTGACCAGCAGTCCGTTGACCAGCCCGCCCAGCAGCCCCACCGCCAGCGCCGCCGCCACCCCCGCCGCGATGCCGAACCCCTGGACAAACATCACCGCCGCCACCACGCCCGCCAGCGAGGCCATCGACCCCACCGACAGGTCGAAATCGCCCATCACCATCACCACCGTCATCACCGCCGCCACCACCGCCAGCATCGACACCTGCTGGCTGATGTTCAGCCAGTTGCGCGCGGTCATGAAGGTGTCGGGCAGGCTGATCCAGAAGAACCCCACCAGCAGAACCATGCCCAGAAGCGTGCCGTAAGTGCGCAGGAAATGGGCCATCAGTCGGTCCTCATCGGGTCGGGCTTTCATAGCAGCGGGCCAGCAGTTCCGCCTCGGTCAACCCTTCGGCGGCCAGGGTCTGCGTATGCACGCCGCCATGCAAAACCGCAATCCGGTCGCAAAGGCCAATCAGTTCCGGCAGGTCGGACGAGGCGATCAGCACCGCCACCCCCTGCGCGCTGAGGCCCCGGATCAGGCTGTAGATATCGAACTTCGCGCCCACATCGACGCCACGGGTCGGCTCGTCCAGCAGCAGCACCTTCGGCCGCCCCAGCAAGGCACGGGCGAACAGCACCTTCTGCTGATTGCCACCGCTCAACTGCCCCACCGGCTGCCCCGGCCCCCGCGCCTTCAGCCGCACCTCGGCCCCGCGTGCCGCCACCGCACCGCGTTCGGCCCGCCGGTCCAGAAACCCCAGCCGCGACAACGCGCCCAAGTGTGGCAAGCTGACGGTTTCCGCCAGCGCCCGCAGCAACATCACCCCCTCGGCCCGCCGCTCGCGCGGAACGTAAGCCAGCCCCTGCGCCCAGGTGCCCGCCGGAGTGACCGCCAGTGCCGCCCCCGCCAGTTCCACCCGCCCCCGCCGCGCCACCGCCCCGATCAGCGCCTTCAACGCCGCGTTGCGCCCCGATCCGGCAAGGCCCGCCAGCCCCACCACCTCGCCCGCCCGCAGATCAAGGTCCAGCGACGCCAGCCCAGCCGCCGCCAACCCCCGCACCGACAGCAGCACCGGCCCCAAAGCCGCCGTCTGTCGCGCCGGATACATGTCGCTCAATTCACGCCCGGTCATCGCATGGATTAGCCGCGCCTGATCGGTGTCGGCCCGCGCCTCGGTGCTGGTATGCGCGCCGTCGCGCAGCACCGTCACCCGGTCGGCCAGTGCCAACACCTCGTCCATCCGGTGCGAGACATACAAGACCCCCGCCCCCGCCGCCTTCAACCGCGCAATCGCCGTAAACAACCGCGCGGCCTCGGCCCCGGTCAGCGCCGCGGTCGGCTCGTCCAGCACATAAAGCCAGGGCGCAGGCCCCGAACCTTGCAGCAAGGTCGCGGCAATCCGCACCAGCATCTGATCGCCCGGCCCCAGCCGCGCCATCGGCACCCGGGCACCGATATGTCCGACCCCCAGCCGCTGCAACGCCGCCTCGGCCGCAAGATGCAGCGCCCGCCAGTCCACCAGCCCGAACCGTGTCGGATAGTCCCGCGCCAGATGCATGTTCTCGGCCACCGACAAGCCCGGCACCACCTGCAATTCCTGATGCAGGAACCGCAGCCCCGCCGCCTCGGCCGCCGCCGGACTGCCCAGCGTCAGCACCCGGCCGTCCAGCAAAATCTCGCCCGCATCCGCCCGTTCCAGCCCCGCCAGAATCCGGATCAGCGTGCTTTTCCCGGCACCGTTTTCCCCCATCAGCGCATGCACTTCGCCGCCGCGCAGCACCAGCCCCGCACCGTCCAGCGCACGCGCCGCACCATAGGTCTTGACCAGACCGGAAAGGCTCAATTGGGGCATGGGCAAACCAGAAACCGGCTTCGCATTCACCTTTGCTCAAATATCCCCGCCGGAGGCACCCAGCCCATCGGCAGGAGCCTCCGGCGGGGATATTTTCGCAAAGATGAAGCCGAAAGGCCTTATTTCGCGTCCTTCACATTGGCCGCGGTGATCAGCACGGTCGGCACATAGACCACGTTCTGCCGCAGCACCTCGCCCGCCAGCACGCGCGCAACGGTGTCGGCGGTGGTGCGGCCAATACCGGCAAAGTCCTGCGCCACCGAGGCTTCGAAATTGCCGCCCGCGGCGATGGCGTCGCGCGCCTGCGGATTGGCGTCGATACCGGTGATCACGATGCCTTCACCGCCACGCCCCGCCGCCTCGATCGCCTGCAAGGCACCCAGGGCAGGCTGGTCCCACGCCGCCCAGACCGCCTTGATGCTGCCCGGCTCGGGGTTGGCGGCCAGGATCGCCTCCATCTTGGCGCGGCTGTCGGCGATGCCGCCGTCATCGACGTTGGGAGTGATGCGGTCCAACACCTTGATGTCGGGGAAGTTGGCGAACACCGCATCGGCCACCACGCCGCGCACCTGCACCGGCGGGAAGGCGTCGAAGGTGAACATCACCACATTGCCCGCGCCCGCGATGCGATTGGCGACATAGACCGCGGTTTCGGCGGCCATCGCATAGCCGTTCGAGGTGACATTGGCGCGCACCAGCGGGTCGGTTCCGGCGTCCATGCCGATCACCGGAATGTTGGCCGCCGCAGCCGCGGCCAACCCCGCCCCCACCTGTGCCGGATCGACGTTGATCACGATGGCACTGACGCCTTGCGTCGTCACATCCTCCATCCGCGCGATCACCGCCGCCACGTCGCCCGCGGTGTCGATCACGTTGACTTCCCAGCCCAATTCGGCGGCACGGGCCTGAAACGCCTCGACATAGAACTGGGTGCCGGGCTGCGCGAGGTAGGGCGTGATCAGCGCCACCTTCTCGCCCTGCGCCACAGCCATGCTGGCCGAAAGGGCGGCGAAACCGGCCGCCATGATCGCCGCGCGCCGTGTGAACTGAAGTGCCATGGACCGTTCTCCCCTGGGGACAATTTGCTTGCGGGGCAATCTTTGGCAGGCCAGTCTGCCCGCGTCCAGCAATTTGCGTGAGAGCAGCGATATGTCCCGGCAGACCCTGATCGGCATCGACATCGGCACGACCTCGGTCAAGGCGGTGATGATCGGCACCGACGGGCAGCGGCTGGCGGAGAGCTGCGCACGTTACCCCACGTCGCACCCCGCAGCCGGGCTGGCCGAGCAGGACCCCGCCGACTGGTTGCGGCTGGTGCTGGCGGCATTAACCGATTTCGACCGTCACCCCGCACGCGGGGATCTGCGGGCGATCTGTCTGACTTCGCAGGTCAATACCCATGTTTTTGTCGATGCCGCCCTTGCGGTATTGCACCCGGCGCTGGTCTGGCAGGATGGCCGGGCGGCAGGTGCCGGGGTGGCGATTGATGCCGGGATTTCGGCGGCGGAAAAGATCGGCTGGCTGGGCGCGCCGATCCCGGTGGATGCCAGTCACGCGCTGGCGCGGATGGGGTGGATGGCCGACGCGCATCCCGAGCTTTGGGCGCAGACCGCGCATGTCTTGCTGCCGCGCGATTTCGTGCTGGCGCGGCTGTGCGGGCGGGTGGTCAGCGATCCGATCTCGGCGGTGGGGCTGGTGGGCACCGATCTGACCTATGCCGCGGCGCTGATTGCGCTTGTGCCGGGGGCGGCGGGGCGGTTGCCGCCATTGGCCGATCCGTTGGCGGTGGTGGGGCAGATCGGCAAGGGCTTTCCCTGCGCCGGGGTGCCGCTGGTCTTGGGCACCATGGACGCCTGGGCCAGCATGTTCGGGCTGGGTGTCGTCGCTGAAGGCCAGGCGATGTATCTGAGCGGCACCAGCGAGGTGCTGGGGCTGATCTCGGACATGGTGACCGCCGAGCCGGGGGTGATCACCTTTGCGCCGTGGTCCGGCATCACCCTGCATGCCGGGCCGACCCAAGGCGGTGGCGCCTCGCTGGGCTGGCTGTCGCGGCTGTTGGGCAGGCCCGAGGCGGAACTGGCGGCGATGGCCGCGCCGATCACCGCGCAAAGCCCGCTGTTTCTGCCGCATCTTTCAGGCGAACGCGCGCCCATCTGGGATGCGCAGGCGCGCGGCGCCTTTGCCGGGCTGACCTCGGGAACGGGGCCTGCCGAGATGGCGGCGGCGGTGCTGGAGGGGGTGGCGTTTTCGGCAAGGCTGGCGTTGGAGGCGTTGCAACGCTCGGGTGGCGTGGTGCCGGAAAGACTGCGCTGCGGTGGCGGCGGGGCGGCGTCAGACCGCTGGTGCCAGATCCGCGCCGATGCCTTGGGCCGCGTGTTGATCCGCATGCAGGGCAGCGACCCCGGAGCAGTTGGCGCGGCGGTGATGGCCGGGGTGGGCAGCGGCCTGATGCCCGATCTGGCGCAGGCAGCGCAGCGGCTGGTGCTGGAGGATCGGCGTTTTGTGCCCGACCCGCAGGCGGCAAAGCTGGCCGAAGCACGCTTTGCGCTCTGGCAGCAGCTTTACCAGCAGATGCGCCCGATCAACGCAGGCTTGGCCTAACGGGCCCGCGTCATCATCGGCGCCAGTGCCACCACCACGAGCAAGGCCAGAGCGGCAAAGCCGAAGGCCGCGCGCAGGCCAAAGGCGCCCGCAATGAAGCCCAGTGTCGGCGGCCCGAAGAAATAGCCGAAATACCCCAGCACCGTGGCCCGCGCCACCGCCCGCGCCCGCGCCTCGGGCGCCGCCATCTGCCCCACCAGTGAAAACGCCGTCGGCGCGACGACCGAGGCCCCCAGCCCCAGCACGATGAACCCGGCATAGGCCATCGCTGGCCCTGTCGCCGCCGCCGCCACCAGCGCCCCGAACGCCGCCAGCAGCGCCCCGCCGGTCAGCAGCATCCGCGCCGAGATGCGCGACAGCAGCCCCTGCCCCGCCAGCCGCGCCAGCCCCATGGTCAGCGCCATCACCGCAGGCCCCAGACTGCCCTGCGTCGGGCTGCCGCCAAGGGTCTTTTCGATATGCAAAGCCGACCAGTTCTCGGCGGCGTTTTCCGACAGGAAGGCGATCAGCACAATCGCCCCGCCGATCAGCGGCACCACGCCCAGACCGGCCACCTTTTCGCCCTTGGGTTTCTTCAACCCGACAATCCGGCCATCGCGCTCATAGGCCAGCAACGCCAACCCCACCGAAACCGCCGCCGCCGCCCCCAGCACCATGCCCGGCGTCCACCCCGCACCACGGGCAAGACCGGTGGCCAGCGCCCCCGCGGCATAGCCCAGCGAATAGGCGGCGTGGCACAGGTTCATCAGATGGATGCCGCGATCGTTTTCCAGTGCCGCGACGCGCGCGTTCATCAGCACGTCCAGCGTGCCGGTGCTGGCACCACAAGCCGCCATGCTCAGCGCGAACACCCACAAAACCGCCGCCTGCCCCGGCAGAAAGAACGCGCCAGCCATCGCCAGCATCCCCAAAGGCAGCGCCAGCCGCCCCAGCACCCCGGCGGTAAAAGGCGCTGCCAGCATTGCAGAAACCGCTGCCACCGGGGCTGCCAGCATCAGCAGACCCAGCGTCGCCTCGTTGATCCCCAGCATCGCCTTGGTGTCGGGCAACACCGCCGCAAAGCTGCCCCATAGCACGCCCATGGCGGCAAAAGCCGCCAGCGCCGGACGGGCGACAACAAGGGTGGACGAAAGGCGCATGAAGGGCTCCGGCGTGAAGGCAGACACCTACCCCGCGCCCATCAGACCGGCAAGCCTGCCCCCGACACGCGCCGGAACGGCGGCGACACCGATTCCCGCTTTCCTTTCGCGGCGAACTGGGCTAATGCCCCCCGGTCGCGCCATGCACCCTTGGAGGATGGCGGACTTATTAACAATGGAGAACCTCTATGACTGGTAAGATCCCGGATCTTAGCGTCGAGGTACGGATGGGGACAGGCAAGGGGGCCGCCCGTCAAGCTCGTCGTGAGGGCTACGTACCCGGCATCGTTTATGGCGACGGCAAAGAGCCGCAGGCCATCAACGTGAAATACTACACCCTGCTGAAGCGCCTGAAGGCCGGCCGCTTCCTGCAAACCCTGTTCAACCTCAAGATCGAGGGTCAGGACGACGTGCGCGTGATCTGCCGTGGCGTGCAGCGCGACGTGGTGAAAGACCTGCCGACGCATGTCGATTTCATGCGCCTGCATCAGGCCAGCCGGGTGAACCTGTTCATCCATGTGACCTTCATCAACCACGAAGCCTCGCCGGGCCTGAAACGCGGTGGCGCGCTGGTGGTGGTGCGGCCGGAAGTCGAACTGGAAGTGACCGCGGGCGATATTCCCGATCACATCACGGTTGACCTCGCGGGCCGCAACATCGGTGACGTGATCCACATCCAGGACGTGGTGCTGCCGGAAGGCGCCGCCCCGACCATCGACCGCAACTTCGTGATCGCCAACATCTCGGCGCCCTCGGGTCTGCGCTCGTCGGACAACGAAGGCGAAGAAGCCGAAGCCTGATCGGGTTTCAACGACATCAAGCGAAAGGCGCGGGCAGGGCAACCTCCCGCGCCTTTTGCTATGCCGCTGGCCCCTCCAGCATCGCCCGCAGGTGATAGGCGTGGCGCGGGTCGTCGGCCACCGGCCGCCCGGCCTTGGCACAAAGCTGCGCCAGATAATCCAGACAGCAATGCTGGTGCAGAAGCGCCACTCCCGGCAGCGCCATCGCCTGCGCGTGCACCGCATCAAAGACCGCGGCCTGCCGCAGCGCCGCGGCGTCGCGCTGTTCGTTGCGGTTGGTGGAATTGTAGTAGCTGTCGTTGTAACGGTCGCTCAGCGACACCGGCGACAGCGTGCCGCGCTTCAGCGCAAAGCTTTCCTCGCTGCGCAGCATGTAGTGGTTCATCTGCGCCGCCGTATGGCTGGCCAGCGCCCTTGGCAGCTTGCGCAGATAGCCGGTGCCAGCGGGAGGCCAGTCGGGCACCGCCACACCATCGCAATTCACCATGCCACAACCGGGGGCGCCGACCTTCGCAGGGGCAAGCCTCTTCGGCCCGTGTTCGCCCAGCGCGCCAAACCAGCCCGGCTGGCGGTGCAGCACCTTGACCCAGCGCGAGATCGGGTCGGCCAGCAGCCCCGCCCGTTGAAACTGCCGGTGCACCAGCCCCTCGGCCCAGTTCTGCCGCCCGCCGGTGCCGAACACCTTCCAGTTGATCGCCATCGCCAGAAACCCCGGATCGGCCGTGGGCAACAGATCGCTGATCCGGCCTTCGCCGCTGTGGATCACCAGAAACTCGTCAACATCGCAGACCAGCAGCCAGTCAGCCCCCGCCACTGCCGGATGCAGCTTGGCTGCCTTTAGCTTGCGCGGGGTGATCCTTTGCCCCGCCGGCACGTCGCAACGCAGATGCGTGACCCAGCCCGCCGATTGCAATGCGTCCAGCAGGTCGGGCGAATGGTCGGTGCAATCGTTGGTCACCACCACGATGTCGGTGAAACCGATCTGCCGATACCAGCACACCCATTCCAGCAGGAACGGCCCCTCGTTGCGCATCGAACAGACAACCGTGTACCGCAAGGCCCTGCCACCGTTACCAAACCAGCCGCCAGCCTGCGCCGGGCCGCAGCTTACGTCAAGCGCCGCAAGCCCTTGCGCTGGGGGGGCTGCATCGGCGAAACTGGCCTTACACGCAACGGCGGAAAGACCGGCATGAAACTCTTCGCAGGCCTCGGCAACCCCGGCGCGAAATACGCGGGCAACCGGCACAACATCGGCTTCATGGCGGTGGACCGGATCGCCGCCGACCACGGCTTTGGCCCCTGGCGGTCGCGGTTTCAGGGGCTGGCCGCCGAGGGCAGCTTGGGCGGTGAAAAGCTGGTGCTGCTGAAACCCGCCACCTTCATGAACCTGTCGGGCCAGTCGGTGGCCGAGGCGCTGCGGTTCTACAAGCTGACGCCCGCCGATCTGGTGGTGTTCCACGACGAGCTTGACCTCGCCCCCGGCAAGGCGCGGGTGAAACAGGGCGGCGGCCATGCCGGCCACAACGGCCTGCGCTCGATCCACGCCCATATCGGCGAGGCTTACGGCCGGGTGCGGCTGGGCATCGGCCATCCGGGGCACAAGGATGCGGTGGCGGCCTATGTGCTGAACGATTTCGCCAAGGCTGATGCGGACTGGCTGGAGGATTTGCTGCACGGCATCTCGGACGGTGCTGCCCTGCTGGCCGCAGGCGACGGCGCGCGCTTCCTGAATGCCTTGGCGCTGCGCACCGCCCCGCCGCGGGTTTCCAGCGGTGCTGCGGATCGGCAACGGGCGGGCGCGGCCTCACTTGGTGAGGCCGCGCCCGCCCCCGCCCCGACAATCGAGCCCGCCGACACCCGCACCCCGCTGCAACGCCTGACCGACCGCTTCCGATGAGCGCCGCCGCGGTGCTGGACAGTTTTCGGGCGCAGGCCATGGCTTGCGAAAATCACGGATCGCCCTTTGCCGCCCGGCTGCTGCGGCTGCTGACCAATCATCTTGCCCCCGGCACGCCACTGTCCGACCACATCCTGGGCTCGCCCGGCGACCCGACCACCCGCGGCGATGCGCTGGCGCTGCGGCTGGCGGCAGGGTTGCACGCGCTGGTGCTGTTGCAGCGCGACGCCGATTGGTCCCCGCCTAGGCCACGCCAGAAACCGACCTCTGGCCCGCCGTGCAGGCCGCACTTTTGCACCAACAGGCCTTCCTGCTGGACTGGCTGACCCGCCCGCCGCAAACCAACGAGCCGCGCCGGTCCGCCGTTCTAATCGCTGCCGCCCATTGGCTGACGGCGCGTTACCACCTGCCGCTGGTGCTTTCGGAACTGGGGGCCAGCGCCGGGGTCAACCTGATCTGGGATGCCTACGCGCTGGCGCTGCCGGGGCGGACGCTTGGCCCGGCCGATCCGGCGCTGACCCTGTCGCCCGACTGGCACGGGCCGCTGCCGCGGGCCACCCCGCCAAAGGTGATTGCCCGCGCCGGGGTGGACCTGAACCCGCTGGACCCCGAGCGCGACCGGCTGCGGCTGCTGGCCTATGTCTGGGCCGACCGGCTGACCCGGATGGACCGGGCGCTGCACGCCGTGGCCCGACTGCGGCCGCAGATCGAGCGCGCCGATGCGGTGGACTGGCTGCAAACCCGGCTGGCCACGCCGCGCCCGGGCGCGCTGCACCTGATCTTTCACACTGTCGCCTGGCAGTATTTCCCCGCGGCAGCGCAGGCGCGCGGCACGGCGATGCTGGCCGCAGCCGGTGCCCGCGCCACAGCCGCCGCACCGCTGGCGCATCTGGCGATGGAGGCCGATGCCACCCCGGGAAGTGCCGCGCTGACGCTGCACCTCTGGCCGGAAGACCGCCAGATCGCCCTTGGCCGGGCCGATTTCCATGGCCGCTGGCTCGACTGGCAAGCGCCGCCACATGACGCGGGGCTTGCGCCAAACGCGGTGCCGTGATCCCTTGGGCTGACCCAAACGAGGTTTGTCCGATGCCGAAACTGCTCGGTCGCCTGCTGCGACTGGTTCTGCTGCTGGCCGTGGTGACGGCCGGCGTTGCCTTCTGGAAACGCGAAGAGGTCACCCGGCTTTACGCGGTAATGACGCTGTTCGAACCCGACCGCATCGTGCAGAACTTCAGCCACATGGACGCGGCCTTCCTGTCGGTGCCGCTGTACATTGGCACCACAGCGCCTTTGCCGCTGCCCCCCGGCCCGGCCGCGACGCTGCCCGCCGAAACCGACGCCTGGGTGGCAGACCGGGCGATCACCGCGCTGGTGGTGCTGAAAGGCGGCCAGTTAGTGCATGAAAGCTATTACCTCGGCACCGGGCCGCTGGACCGGCGCATCTCGTGGTCGGTGGCGAAAAGCTTTCTGTCGGCGCTGCTGGGGATCGAACTGGCCGAGGGCAAGATTGCCAGCCTCGACGATCCGGTGACGAAATACGCGCCGCAACTGGTCGGCTCGGCCTACGAAGGCGCCAGCATCCGCAACGTGCTGAACATGGCCTCGGGGGTGAAGTTTGACGAGGATTACCTGGCGTTCTTCAGCGATATCAACAAGATGGGCAGGGTCATCGGCTTGGGCGGCTCGCTGGACGACTTTGCCGCCGGTCTAAGCGAACGCAGCGCACCACCCGGCACGGCCTGGCAATATGTCTCGATCGACACGCATGTGCTGGGCATGGTGATCCGCGGTGCAACCGGGCGCGAGATCCCCGACCTCATGTCGGAAAAGCTGCTGGTGCCGCTGGGGCTGGAGGTGGCACCCTATTACGTCACCGACGGGCTAAGGCAGGCTTTCGTGCTGGGCGGGCTGAACCTGATCACCCGCGATTACGCCCGTTTCGGCCTGCTGTTCGCCAATGGAGGCGCAGCAAACGGCCAGCAGATCGTGCCCGCCGACTGGGTGGAGGCTTCGACCAAGGCCACGGCCCCGACAGCCTCCGGTGCCATCGGCTATGGCTTCCAGTGGTGGGTGCCCGAAGGGGCCGCCCCGGGCGAGTTCATGGCGCGCGGCGTCTATGGCCAGTATATATACGTCAACCGTGGCCTGGGCGTGGTGATTGCGGTCAATGCCGCCGACCGCGGCTTTACCGCCCCCGGTGTTGCCGAAGCCAACGTCGCGATGTTTCGTGCAATCGCCAACAGCCTGTAGGAGAACCCCATGCAAGACCCCTCGGTGAACGTGCTTGGCGGCGTGTTGCAGCCCTGCTCGACCACACCGCTGACCGGATTTTTCCGCAACGGCTGCTGCGATACCGGCCCGTCGGACCGTGGGCAGCACACGGTCTGCGCGGTGATGACGGCGGAATTTCTGGCGCTGTCGAAATACCTTGGCAACGACCTGTCCACGCCGCACCCCGAATACGGCTTTGCCGGGCTGAAACCCGGCGACCGCTGGTGCCTGTGCGCGGGGCGGTTTCTGCAAGCGCATGACGAGGGGGCGGCGCCGCAGGTCAACCTTACCGCCACCCATGCCCGCACGCTGGACGTGGTGCCGCTGGAGGTGCTGCGGCTTTACGCGACCGACTGACCGCCCGCTCATCAGCCCTGACAGGCTTCTTCGCTGGCAGAAAGCGATGAAAGGCCGTCAGGGCTTGAAGAGCGCCCGCTCAGATCTTCATGTCAAAGCCAAGGTGCTTGGCCACCGTGAAGATGTCCTTGTCGCCCCGGCCACACATGTTCATCACGATGATATGGTCGTGCGGCAGGGTGGGGGCGATCTTCATCACATGCGCAAGGGCATGGCTCGGCTCCAGCGCCGGGATGATGCCCTCCAGCTTGCACGACAACTGAAACGCCTCCAGCGCCTCGGCATCGGTGATGCTGACGTATTTCGCCCGCCCGGTGTCGTGCAGCCAGGAATGTTCCGGCCCGATGCCGGGGTAATCGAGGCCCGCGGAAATCGAGAACCCTTCCAGAATCTGCCCGTCATCGTCCTGCAACAGATAGGTGCGGTTGCCATGCAGCACGCCAGGGCGACCGCCGGTCAGGGACGCGCAATGCTGCATCCGGTCATCGACGCCCTTGCCCCCCGCCTCGACGCCGATGATGTTCACCGACGGGTCATCGAGGAACGGATAGAACAGCCCCATGGCGTTCGACCCGCCGCCGATGGCCGCAATCAGCGTGTCGGGCAGGCGACCCGCGCCTTCCTGTTCGGCCAGTTGCCAGCGCACTTCCTTGCCGATGATGGATTGGAAATCGCGCACCATCGCCGGATAGGGATGTGGCCCCGCCACCGTGCCGATGCAATAGAAGGTGTCGCGCACATTGGTCACCCAGTCGCGCAGCGCGTCGTTCATCGCATCCTTCAGCGTGCCGCGGCCCGAGGTTACGGGGATCACCTCGGCGCCCAAAAGCCGCATGCGGAAGACGTTGGGCGCCTGGCGTTCGACATCATGCGCGCCCATGTAAACCACGCATTGCAGCCCGAACTTGGCGCAGACCGTGGCCGTCGCCACCCCATGCTGCCCCGCGCCGGTTTCGGCGATGATCCGGGTCTTGCCCATGCGGCGGGCCAGAATGATCTGCCCCAGCACGTTGTTGATCTTGTGCGCGCCGGTGTGGTTCAACTCGTCGCGCTTGAGGTAGATTTTCGCGCCGCCGAGATGCTTGGTCAGCCGCTCGGCATAATACAGCGGGCTGGGGCGACCGACGTAGTGCTTCCACAGCCAGTCCATCTCGGCCCAGAAGGTCGGGTCGGTCTTGGCAAATTCATAGCGCGCCTCCAGATCGAGGATCAGCGGCATCAGGGTTTCCGAAACGAACCGCCCGCCGAACAGGCCGAACCGCCCCTGCTCGTCCGGGCCGGTCATGTAGCTGTTGATCGAAGCGTCGGCCATGCTGGTCATCCCCTGAATGCGTTGCGCCCGTGTCTATCGCAAGGCCGGGGCGAAGAAAACCACATCGCGCAACCGGCCGACCTCGTGCATCATCTGTTCTCAAATATCCCCGCCGGAGGCTCCTGCGGATGGGCCGGGTGCCTCCGGCGGGGATATTTTTCCAGAGAAGAATTGAAAAGGCGTCAGACCCGGGCGGTGCGCACGAAGGCTGCCATGCGGGCATGGTCCTTGATGCCTGGCGCACTTTCCACGCCCGAGGACACATCGACCTGCCGCGCATTGGTCAGCCTTATCGCCTCGGCGACGTTTTCCGGAGTCAGGCCACCCGCCAGCATCCAGGGCCGCAGCCAGCGGCGTTGGGCGACCAGCCGCCAGTCGAAGGCCAGACCATTGCCGCCGGGCAGGGCGGCGTCTTTGGGCGGTTTGGCGTCGATCAGCAACTGGTCGGCCACCAGCGAATAGTCGAAGGTCGCCGCAAGGTCGCCCTCATCGGCCACGCCCACCGCCTTCATCACCGGCAGGCCATAGCGGGCGCGCACTTCGGCCACGCGGTCGGGCGATTCGTGCCCGTGCAGTTGCAGCATGTCCAGCGGCATCGCCTCGGTGATGGCGTCCAGCGTCGCGTCATCGGCATCGACGGTCAGCGCCACCTTGGCCAGCCCGACCGGGGCCGCCAGTGCCAGCAGACGCGCCTGCGGCAGTTCAAGGTTGCGCGGTGACTTGGCGAAGAACACGAGGCCGATATAGGCCACCCCTGCCGAAGCGGCAGCCGCCACATCGGCTTCGGTCCGCAGACCGCAGATTTTCACGCGGATTTCGGCCAAGTCAGCTGGCCTTGCGCTGGCCCGACAGCAGCGTCAACACCTCGTCCTGCACGGCGGGCTTGGCGGTGCCGCCCCGCACCTGCGACAATTCACGCTCCAGCCGGGCGGCCTCGCGGGTCTTGGCATTGGCGCGCGAGCGGAACTTGTGCTCGCGGAACCATTCCAGCACAAAACCGATCAAGAGGCCCACCACCATACCGGCAAAGATCACCAGATACAGCGGAAGTTCCAGCGACCAGTTGCGGCCCAGCACATCAGCGATATCGGGCGGCAGCGCCGTTACCGGCACCGGCCCGCGATTGGCCATGGCCACCGTCACCAGAACGATCGCCACCACGGCGAGAAACGCATAGCGCAACAATCTCATCATCGGTTCCGCATCGCCCCCGTTGGGCCGCTGGCACCCGTCACTTGCTGTTCAGACGGTCCCGCAGCAGTTTGCCGGTCTTGAAGAACGGCACTTTCTTGTCCTCAACCTCGACCGCCTCGCCGGTCCGCGGGTTGCGCCCCACTCTGGCATCGCGGGCCTTGACCGAGAATGCGCCGAAACCGCGCAGTTCGACCCGGTCACCCTTGGCCAACGCCTCGATGATCTCTTCGAACACCGTATTCACGATGCGCTCGACATGGCGTTGCGTCAGATGCGGGTTCTCGTCCGCGATTTTCTGGATCAGTTCCGAACGGATCATCCGAAGTATCCCCCCTGTGGCGCCTTGCAGCCCGGGCCACGTTTTCCTGTTCACTCGACTATAGGCATAAAATTTCAGCACACAAACAGGAAAAGTCATGCCCCAGCGGCCAGTTAGCGCGTAGGGGCGGTGAAATGCAACAGGCCCCGCCTTTCAGCAGGGCCTGCGTTCCATTGCCGGGGCCATTGCCGGGGCGATGGATCAGTTCTTGTCGCCTTTCAGCGCCGCACCAAGGATGTCGCCCAGCGAGGCGCCCGAATCGGACGAACCATACTGTTCGACGGCCTCTTTCTCTTCGGCGATCTCTTTCGCCTTGATCGAAAGGCCCAGACGGCGGGTCTTGCTGTCGACGTTGGTGACGCGGGCATCGACCTTGTCACCGACCTGGAAACGCTCGGGGCGCTGGTCGGCACGGTCGCGGCTGAGGTCGCTGCGACGGATGAAAGCCTTCATGCCGTTGTAATCGACCTCGATGCCGCCTTCTTCGATGGCAGTCACGTTGCAGGTGATCACCGAGCCACGCTTCACGCCGTCAACGGCATCCGAGAAGGTATCGTCGCCAAGTGCCTTGACCGACAGCGAGATCCGCTCTTTTTCCACATCCACTTCCGTGACGGCGGCCTTGACCGTATCGCCCTTGCGGTAGTTCTGGATGGCGTCTTCGCCGCGCTGATCCCACGACAGGTCCGACAAATGGACCATGCCGTCGATGTCGTTGTCGAGGCCAATGAACAGACCGAATTCGGTGATGTTCTTGACTTCGCCTTCGATCGACGAGCCGACCGGATGGTTCTCGGCAAACACTTCCCACGGGTTGCGCTGGGTCTGCTTGAGGCCGAGGGAAACCCGACGCTTGGCGCTGTCGATTTCCAGAACCATGACGTCGACTTCCTGGCTGGTCGAGACGATCTTGCCGGGGTGGACGTTTTTCTTGGTCCATGACATTTCGGAAACGTGCACCAGGCCTTCGACGCCCGGCTCCAGTTCCACGAACGCGCCGTAGTCGGTGATGTTGGTGACACGGCCCTTGTGCACCGAATGAAGCGGATAGGCGGTTTCAACGGCATCCCACGGATCGGATTGCAGTTGCTTCATCCCGAGGCTGATGCGGTGGGTGTCCTTGTTGATCTTGATGACCTGAACCTTGACGGTCTCGCCAATCGCCAGGATCTCCGACGGATGGTTGACGCGGCGCCAGGCCATGTCGGTGACGTGCAGCAAGCCGTCCACGCCGCCCAAGTCAACGAACGCACCGTATTCGGTGATGTTCTTGACCACGCCGTCGATCGACTGGCCTTCGGTCAGGTTGCCGATGACTTCGGCGCGCTGCTCGGCACGGCTTTCTTCCAGAATGGCGCGGCGCGACACCACGATGTTGCCACGGCGACGGTCCATCTTCAAAATCTGGAACGGCTGCTTCATGCCCATCAGCGGGCCCGCATCACGCACCGGACGCACATCGACCTGCGAACCGGGAAGGAACGCCACGGCGCCGCCCAGATCGACGGTAAAGCCGCCCTTGACCCGCCCGAAGATCGCGCCATCGACGCGGGTTTCGTCGGCATAGGCTTTTTCCAGCCGGTCCCAGGCTTCTTCGCGCTTGGCCTTGTCGCGGCTGATCTGCGCTTCGCCGCGCGAGTTTTCCACGCGGTCAAGATACACTTCGACCTCGTCGCCAACGGCGATCTCGACGTTGCCCGACAGATCGGCAAATTCTTTCAGATCGACGCGGCCTTCCATCTTGTAGCCGACGTCGATGATGGCCTGACCCGCTTCAATCGCGATGACCCGGCCTTTGACAACAGACCCCTCCTCGGGGGTGTCAATCTCGAAGCTTTCCTTCAACAGGGCTTCGAATTCTTCCATGGAAGCTTTAGCGCACATGCAGTTTTGATCCTTTTCATACGTTTTCACTGGCCATGCGGTTGGCTCCGCCGGTCTTGTCTGCCCGATGCAGGAAATCATCGCCGGAAAACCGGCCGTAACGACTCTGCCACAGGATTGGGGGCCTATAGCCGCTTGCGGCCTTGCTGGCAAGGGAAAGCCCGCGTTTGGGTCAGCCCGCCGCCATCCGCGCCGCCGATTCTTCAGTATAGCCGAAAAACCGGCCAATGCTCGGATACTCCAGGGACGTAGTCCATCAGGAAATGAGCCGCTCCGATGCCTGCACGCGGCGCGAAAGGCGCATTTGTCATCCACTGCCGGACCAATTCGCAGGAGAGATAAGTCTCTGCCGAATAAACGACTAGGAAATCGAACGGAACCTTTGCCTTTGCTGCCTTCTTGTCTAGCAACCGGTCGATATACGCGCGAAACCGCATTTCATCCCATTGGGCGCGCATGAACACAGTGCTATGATGCGATGTGATGCGCCGTCCGTCCTGCTCAGACCGAAATTTGAGTTCGGCCAAGAGTTCACCATCGACGAGTTCAGTCAGTTCAATGCCAACTTGTCGCCCATTGACCGAAGCAACGCAGTCTGGTGGGTCCGCAGGATTCGACCTGATTTCAGTAACATCCAATCCGAAAACTGCCGCCGCGGAACGAGCCCATTCTAAGGCCACCGAAAGTTCCAGGTCACGGCGCTCGAGTATCCCGCGCTGTTGCGCGAAGACGCCCGCATGACCGCGCGAGTTAATGAGATTGACCAGGTCTTCCCAATCGCTCATCCCATCCGCGCCGCAATCAACGCCACCGCCTGCGCCACCGCCTCGTCAATGCTCATGCCCGAGGTGTCCAGCAACAGCGCATCATCCGCTGGCTTCAACGGTGCAGTCGCCCGCTCGCGGTCGCGCGCGTCGCGTTCCCGCAACTGCGCCAGCACATCCGCCTCGCTGACCGCCTCGTTGCCCGCACTCAGTTCCAGCCAACGCCGGTGCGCCCGAACCTCATCGCTGGCGGTGACGAAAAGCTTCACCTCGGCGCCCGGGCAGATCACCGTGCCGATATCGCGCCCGTCCAGCACCGCGCCGCCATCGCGCCGGGCAAACTGCTGCTGAAACCCCACCAGCGCCGCCCGAACCTTCGGCAAGGCCGCGATCTTCGAGGCCGCCTGCCCCACCTTGGCGGTGCGCAACCCCGCCCGCTCGAAATCCTGCGGCAACAGCGCTTTGGCCGCCGCCACCGGGTCCATGCCGTCCAGCACCTTGCGGGCGGTGGCGCGATACAAGAGCCCCGTATCCAGATAGGCAAAGCCGAAATGCGCCGCCACCGCCTTGGCGATGGTGCCCTTGCCCGCCGCCGCCGGCCCGTCAATCGCCACCGTGAACTGCATCAATCCGCCCGCCCATTCATCTGTTCAAAAATATCCCCGCCGGAGGCACCTGCCCGCGTCACGCGCGCACCCGGTCCAGAACCGCCCCAAGCCCGGTCATCAACCCCTCGAACACCGGAAACGACGTCGCAATCGGCGAGGCATCATCCACCGTCACCGGGGCTTTTGCCGCCATCCCCAGCACCAGAAAACTCATGGCAATCCGGTGGTCCAGATGCACGGCACAAGTGGCCCCGCCCGGCACGCCACCCGCCCCCATGCCGTGCACGATCAGCGTATCCTCGTCCTCCTCGACCCGCACCCCGCAAGCCTCCAGCCCTCGCGCCATCGCGTCGATCCGGTCGCTTTCCTTCACCCGCAACTCCTTGACCCCGCGCATCACCGTGCGCCCCTCGGCGAATGCCGCCACCACCGCCAGGATCGGGTATTCGTCGATCATGCTCGGCGCCCGTTCGGGCGGCACCTCAATGCCCCGCAACGGGCCGAACCGCACCCGCAAATCCGCCACCGGCTCGCCCCCCTCGCTGCGCGGGTTCTGGAACGCGATATCGGCGCCCATTTCCACCAATGTCAGAAAAAGCCCATTCCGGGTCAGGTTCTGACTGACTCCCGGCACGAAAATGTCCGATCCCTCCACCACCAGCGCCGCGCAAACCGGAAACGCAGCCGAAGAAGGATCGCGCGGAACCGCCACCACCTGCGGGCGCAACTCCGGCTGGCCGGTCAGAGTGATCACCCGGCCCTCGGCACTGTCTTCAACGAAAAGCTCGGCGCCAAAGCCCAGCAGCATCCGCTCGCTATGGTCCCGCGTCGGCTCGCGCTCGATCACCACGGTCTGCCCCGGCGCGTTCAGCCCCGCCAGCAGCACCGCCGATTTCACCTGCGCCGAGGGCACCGGCGTCGTATAGCGCACCGGCACAGGCTGCGCTGCACCCACCACGGTCATCGGCAACCGCCCGCCCTTGCGGCCATAGCTGCGCGCGCCGAACAGCGCCAAAGGTTCCGTCACCCGCCCCATCGGCCGCTTGCGCAGACTGGCATCGCCGGTAAAGGTCGCGGTCATGGCATGGGTCGCCATGCAGCCCATGATCAGCCGCACCCCGGTGCCCGAGTTGCCACAGTCGATCACATCCGCCGGTTCGGCAAACCCGCCAACGCCGACCCCGTGCACCGACCAACTGCCAGCCCCATGCTGCACCACCTGCGCCCCAAACGCCCGCATCGCCCGGGCGGTATCCAGCACGTCCTGCCCTTCCAGCAGACCGGAAATTCGGGTTTCCCCCACCGCCATCGCGCCAAAGATCAGCGCCCGGTGGCTGATCGACTTGTCGCCCGGCACCTCGGCCACGCCACGCAGCGGGCCGGATTTCCGGGCGGTCATCGGTTGCGCATCACCAGCAGCAGACATGCAATTCCCTCGCGTCAAACTCGGGTCCGGTCTATCCAAAGCCCCCGCCCCGGTCCAGCCCGTTCACTGCCGCCGGAACGTCGCGTATTGCGGCACCCGGCCCTCGCGCAGCGCCTTCTGCTCGTAACGGGTGGAAATCCAGTCACCCCAAGGCACGCCGCCCAGATCGACCAGATCGAATCCCGCCAAAGGCACCTCCTCCAGCGCCTGCCGCATGTAGTCAGCGATATCCGTCGCCACCCGGAACTCCGCCCCCGGCACGAGCACCCGCGCCAGCGGCAGCAGATGATCCTGCGTCACGAACCGCCGCCGGTGATGCCGCTTCTTCGGCCAGGGGTCGGGGTAATTCAGAAACGCCCGCGCCACTGAAGCCTCGGGCAGCACATCGAACAAATCCCGCACATCGCCCGGATGCACCAGCAAGTTCCCCACCCCCGCCGCCCGGATCTTGCCCAGCAGCATCGCCACGCCGTTGATGTAAGGCTCGCAACCGATGATGCCGATGTCCGGGTAACTCTGCGCCATATGCACCAGATGCTCGCCGCCGCCAAAGCCGATCTCCAGCCAGACCGGACAATCCCGCCCGAACATCGCCACCGGGTCCAGCACCTGCCGCCCGGGGTTTTCCGCCACCGAAATCCCCCAGGGCCGAACCGATTCCAGATCGTGGCTCAGATAGCCCTTCTGGCTGGAGCGCAGCGTATGGCCAAACCGCCGCCCGTAAAAATTGCGGCGCGGCACCCCTGCTTCGCCCGGACCCTCATCGCTCATCGCATCCCCCAAACCGGCACCGGCTGCACCTATGCCCCGCCAACACACCCGTCAAGCCACCCGCCGAAATCCGGGTGCCAAAGCCGTTCTGGCGGGCTCGATGCCCGCCGGAACGGCCCCCCCGCCAAACAAAAGGCCCCGGCAGTTCCCCGCCGGAGCCTATCCTTGCGGTGCTGCCCTGCGTCAGACCGCTTTCTTCAACGCCTCGATCAGATCGGTGCGCTCCCAGGAAAAGCCGCCATCGGATTCCGGTGCCCGGCCAAAGTGGCCATAGGCCGAGGTCCGGGCATAGATCGGCCGCGTCAGTTGCAGATGCTCGCGGATGCCGCGTGGCGTGAGATCCATGCACTCGGCCACGGCACGCTCGATCTGCGCTTCGTCAACCTTGCCGGTGCCGTGGGTGTCAACGTAGATCGACAGCGGCTTGGCCACCCCAATCGCATAGGACACCTGCAGCGTGCAGCGATCCGCCAGCCCCGACGCCACCACGTTCTTCGCCAGATAGCGCGCGGCATAGGCGGCCGAGCGGTCCACCTTGGTCGGGTCTTTGCCCGAGAACGCCCCGCCGCCATGCGGTGCCGCACCGCCATAGGTATCGACGATGATCTTGCGCCCGGTCAGCCCGGCGTCGCCATCCGGCCCGCCGATCACAAACGTCCCGGTCGGGTTCACCCACCATTCGGTCTTCTCGGTGATCCAGCCCGAGGGCAGCACTTCGCGGATATACGGCTCCACAATCGCGCGGATATCGTCCGACCCCTGGCTTTCCAGCGCATGCTGGGTCGAAAGCACGATCGAGGTCACTTCGACCGGCTTGCCATCCTCATAACGCAACGAAAGCTGCGATTTGGCATCCGGGCGCAGCGTCGGCTCCTGCCCGGATTTGCGAACCTCGGCCAGACGCCGCAGGATCGCATGGGCATATTGAATCGGCGCCGGCATCAGCTCGGGCGTCTCGCGGCAGGCGTAACCGAACATGATGCCCTGATCGCCGGCCCCGTCCTTGTCCACGCCCTGCGCGATATGCGCCGACTGCTTGTGCAGATAGTTCTGCACTTTCAGCGTGTTCCAGTGGAACTCGTCCTGCTCGTAGCCGATGTCCATCACACAGCCGCGAACGATGTCCTCGACCCGGTCCATCATCTCTTTCAGGTGTTTCTTGTCCGACAGCCCGACCTCGCCGCCAACCACGACGCGGTTGGTGGTGGCAAAGGTTTCGCAGGCAACGCGGGCGTTGGGTTCCTCGGTCAGAAAGGCATCCAGCACGGCGTCGGAAACCCGGTCGCACAGCTTGTCGGGATGGCCCTCGGAAACCGACTCCGAGGTGAAGACGTAGTTCTTGCGTGTCATGGGGAAGTGCTCCGTTGGGAAATTCCGCCACGCCAGGAAGCCGTTGTGACGGTCGATGCCGCCTCCGCTACGCCTGCTTTGCCGGGGCGTCAAGCGACCATGCGGCGGCGGACCCCGATCAACCCGGCGGCGAGCCCCGCGAGCAACAGCCAGACCGGCACCTCGCCCCAGCGGGCGTAGGGCGTGGGCGGCAGCGCGCCGGGCAGCGCCGCATCATGGAACGCCGCCTGCCCCAGCGAAATTTCCGCCACCGTTCGGCCATGCGCGTCGATCACCGCCGAGACCCCGGTATTGGCCACCCGCACCAGCGGCAGCCCCTGTTCAATCGCCCGCAACCGCGCCTGCGCCAGATGCTGAAAGGGGCCGGTCAGCGTGCCGAACCAGGCGTCATTGGTGATCTGCAGGATCCAGTCGGCCCGGCCCTCCGCCGCTGCCAGGTCTTGCGGAAACACCGCCTCGTAGCAGATCAGCGGCAGCGCCTTGCCCAACTTATCGCCCAGGTCCAGCAGCTTGGCCCCCGGCCCCGCCGAATAGCCGTTGCCCTCTTGCGCCGCAAAGGCCCGCAGCCCGAACCAGTCGGCCATGGCATCGCCGTAGGGAATGTATTCGCCGAACGGCACCAGATGGTGCTTGTCATATTGCGCCGTCACCGCCCCGCCGGGGCCGATCACCGCCAGAGTGTTGTAGCCGCGGGTGCCGTCAACCCGCTGCACCCCTGCCGCCACCGGCACCCCCTGCGCCGCCGCGGCAATCGCCAGCGCCGCCCCTTCGCCGGGGTGCAGAAGGTAGGGCACCGAGGTTTCCGGCCAGATCACCAGATCGACTGCAGGCCGCGCTGCGGTATAGGCCAGCAGCCGGTCGAAGGTGATCCGCGCCGGCCCCGGTTCCCATTTCAGCGCCTGTGCGGCATTTGGTTGCACCAGCCGCAAGGTCACCCCGCGCGGCGCCGGATCGGGCTGCGACAGCCGCCATTGGCCAAGCCCGAAGGTGGCCGCCAGCAGCGCCACCGACACCGCCGCCCCGCCAAAGCCCAAGGCCACCGGCAGCGCCGCCGCCAGTGTGGTCAGCAGCGTCAGCCCGTTCGGCCCACCATATGCCGCCAGTTGCGCCAGCGGTGTGTCGATCCAGATGTGCCCGATCAGCGCCCAGGGAAAGCCGGTCAACACCACGCCGCGCAAGCCCTCGACCGCCGTCAGGGTCAGCGCCAAGGGCAGGGCGGCAGCCCGACCCGCTGCGAAGGCGCGCGCCAGCGCCGCCGCAGCCGCCCAGAACAGCCCCAGCCCAAAGGCCATCAGCACCACGGCAAAGGGTGCCATCCAGCCGTATTGCTCGGGGTCCACCAGAAACGGCTCAATGATCCAGTTCAGCGCCAGCCCGAAATGCCCGGCCCCTGCGAACAGCCCAAGCCACGCCGCCGCCTTGGCCCCATCCGCCCGCCCCACCAGCCAGATCACCCCGGCCAACGCCGGAACGGTGACATACCACGCGCCCAAGGGCGCCTGCCCCGCCGCCATTGCAGCACCCAGGCCAAAGGCCAAAGCCGCAAGCCGCAACCCCGGCCAGCCCCAGACCACCGTCAGCCTTCGGATTTCGGCGCAGGTGCCGGCACCGCAGCCGCGGCCGCCGCACGCGCCGCGCCCGGCAGCCGCACCTTCAGCCGCTTCAGCCGCCGCGGATCGGCATCGACCACCTCGAACTCGACGCCGGATTCATGCGCCACGATCTCGCCCCGCGCCGGAACCCGGCCTGCGCGCAGGAACACCAGCCCACCCAGCGTGTCGATCTCTTCGTCGTCTTCGTCGGTGCGCAGCCGCACGCCGATCGCCGCCTCGAATTCCTGCAATGGTGCTGTGGGTTGCACCACATAGACGCCGGGCTTTTCCTCTTTCCACAACGCGCCTTCGGCCTCGTCGTGCTCGTCCTCGATTTCACCGATCACCGTCTCGATCAGGTCTTCAATGGTCACCAGCCCATCGACGCCACCATATTCGTCGATCACCAGCGCCATATGCACCCGGTCTTTCTGCATCTTCTGCAGCAACACCCCCAGGGGCATCGACGGCGGCGCATAAAGAATCGGCCGCAGCATCTTGCGCAGATTGAATCGCCCCGCCGCACCAAAGCCATGCAGCAGCGCCAGATCCTTCAGCAGCACCAGCCCCTGCGGATGGTCCAGCGTGCCCTTGTAAACCGGCAGCCGCGAATAGCCCGACTTGCGGAACGCCTCGACCAGATCATCCTTGCCGATGTCCAGCGGCACCGCCACGATCTCGACCTTGGGGATTGCCACGTCATCCACCCGCAACTTCCGCAGGTTGGCCATGCCAGGCAGCGTCAGCCCGCCTGCCGCCTGCGGTTTCGCCCGGCTGGGGGCGTCGTCGCCCTCGTCGGCGTTCTTGCCGCGGAAGATCCGCCCGAAGAACCCGCGCTGTGCCGGGTCTGCGCCTTCGGCGTCTTTCGCCTCTGCGCCAAATGCGTCCGAGACGTCGTCGTTGCTACTGCCCATCTGTCCTTTGTCCAAAACTGCGCCCCACACCGGGCACCCTAGGCATAGGGATCAGCGATCCCCAGCCCCGCCAATATGCCCGCCTCGGTGGTTTCCATCAATTCCGCATCGGCGTCATCGACATGATCATAGCCCAGCAGATGTAACACGCCATGCACGATCAGATGCGTCACATGCGCCACCTGCGGTTTGCCCTGCTCGGCGGCCTCGCGGGCGCAGGTCTCCCAGGCAATCGCGATATCGCCCAACTCCTCGGGGTCGTCCGCCGTGCCGGGTTCGGGCAATTCCGGCACGCCGCCGGGCACCTCGGCGGCCCGGTCTTCCGAGGGCCAACTGAGCACATTGGTCGCCTGCCCCTTGGCGCGGAATGCCGCGTTCAGCTCGGCAATGCGCGCATCATCGCAACCCATCAGGCACAGGGTAAAGCCCTGCGGGTCAAGACCCACCGCCGTCAGCGTGGCCTGCGCCGCCGCATCGGCCAGCGTGGCCAGGTTCAGGTCCTGCCAGCGCGGGTCTTCGTAAACTGTATCAACCAGAGGCTCCATCGTCGGCTTCATACGCTTCGATGATGCGGGCGACAAGCGGGTGGCGCACCACGTCCTTCGAGGTGAAGTAGTTGAAGCTGACGCCCTTGACCCCGGCCAATATCCGCTCGGCATCCTGTAGCCCGCTGGCGGTGCCGCGCGGCAGGTCCACTTGCGTGCGGTCGCCGGTGATCACCATGCGGCTGCCCTCGCCCAGACGGGTCAGGAACATCTTCATCTGCATGGTGGTGGCGTTCTGCGCCTCGTCCAGCACCACGAAGGCGTTGGACAGCGTGCGGCCGCGCATGAACGCGAGGGGCGCAATCTCGATCCGCTTTTCCTCGAACAGCTTGGCAAGCTGCTTTTGCGGGATGAAATCGTTCAGCGCGTCGTAAAGCGGCTGCATGTAGGGGTCGATCTTTTCCTTCATGTCGCCGGGCAGGAAGCCCAGCCGCTCGCCTGCTTCCACGGCGGGGCGCGAGAGGATGATCTTGTCCACCATGCCGCCGATGAACATCGTCACCCCCACCGCCACCGCAAGGTAGGTCTTGCCGGTGCCCGCCGGGCCGATGCCGAAGCCCAGCTCGTTGGCGAACAGATTGGCGACATAGGCCTTCTGCGCCTCGGTGCGGGGTTCGACCGCCTTCTTGCGGGTGCGCAATTCGACCGAGCCGGGGCTGAACATCTCGATCTGGTCCAGCCCGGTCATGCGGTCGGGCATCGGGCGGCCAAGGCGGATGGCACTGTCGATATCCGCCGCCAGCACGCCGCGCCCGGCCTCCAGCCGCGCATAAAGCCCGCGCAGCACCGCCGCCGCCGCATCGCGCGACGGCTTGTCACCGATCACCGCCAGCCGGTTGCCACGGCGCAGCACATGCACCCCCATCTGATGCTCGACCTGACTCAGGTTGCGGTCAAACTCGCCACACAGGCCGATCAGCAGCCGATTGTCAGGAAATTCCAGAAGCGTTTCCACAAGCTCTTCCGGCCGGGTCGGGGGGGTCAGCGCGCTGATGCCCAAGAACATCTCCTTTTGCAGGCAGGTTGCACGCCCCGAGTGTGCGGCCCGGGATGCATCCTGACAAGTCACATTCGGTCGATACCCCCTGCATCGCAGCGGAATGTGGAAGTTTGATGACAAACGCACAAGATATGGCCCACAACGCCGACCAAAACGCCGTTGCAGGCGCTGGCCGCCGTCAGCCCTGCCGCAACCGCGCCAGCAAGGCAAGCGACGGCTCGCCGGTCACGGCCATGCCGACACGCGCCTGATAGGCCGAGATTGCAGCGCGGGTCTTGGTGCCGATCACCCCGTCCGAACCTTCGGTGTCGAACCCGGCGGCGGTCAGCAGGCGCTGCATCTCCTGGCGGTCGTCGATGGTCATGCCTTGGGCATCGGGCGGAAAGGCGCCCTGAATCGCCGGGCCGCCACGCAGCCGGTCCGACAGATGCCCCACCCCCAGCGCGTAATTCTCGGCGTTGTTGTAGCGCAGGATGACGTTGAAGTTCTGGAACACCATGAAGGCCGGACCACTGGCCCCCGCCGGCAGCAGGATCGAGCCTGCGCCGTGGTTCGGCACCTGCCCGCCTTGCACGCTGCGCACCCCCATGGCGGCCCAGTCGGCCGGACTGCGGCCCTTGCCCCGCCCGGCAAGCCCGGTATTGAAGCCTGCGGGCAGCCGCACCTCCACCCCCCAGGGCTGGCCACGGGTCCAGCCCGAGCGCGACAGATACGCCGCCGCCGAGGCCAGCGCGTCGGTCGGATCGTCCGACCAGATGTCGCGCCGCCCGTCGCCGCGGAAATCGACGGCATAGGCCAGATACGAGGTCGGGATGAACTGGGTATGCCCCATGGCACCGGCCCAACTGCCGGTCATGCCCGCAGGCGTCACGTCGCCATTGGCCAGAATTTTCAGCGCCGCGATCAGCTGGCTTTCGAAAAACGCCGCCCGCCGCCCCTCGTAGGCCAGCGTCGCCAGCGCCGAGACAACCGGCACGCTGCCGCGCCTGGTGCCGAAAAAGCTTTCCAGCCCCCAAATCGCCGCCACCACGTTGGATTCAACGCCGAACCGCTGCTCGATCTCGGCCAGCACGCCGCCGTATTGCCCCAGCGCCGCCCGCCCGGTGGACAGCCGCTCGTCCGAGGCGGCGATGGCCAGATAATCCTCGGTGGTGCGGGTGAATTCGGTCTGGTTGCGGTCACGCTCGATCACGCCGGGCAGGAAACCGGCGCTGCGAAAGGCGGCGTCCAGCGTGCCCGCCGGGATGCCCTTGGCGGCGGCACGGGGCCGGAACGCCGCCACCCAGGCGTCGAATCCGGAGTTGGGCACCATCGGCATCGCCGCCTCAGGGCTGCGCCCCGCACGCGGCGCCATCCGTGTGCCGCCCACACAGGCCGACAAGACCGTTGCCAGAAGCCCGAAACCCACCGCCCGCCGTGTTGCCCTCATTCTGCCCTCGCCTTTGGTTGTTTTGCCGCTATCCTATCGCAAAGCGCTGGCACAGCAAAGCTTTCGCGCGGGCATTGGCCGCCCTGTCATGCCAGCCATGATCACCGCCCCGCCGCGGGCACCCCTGCTTTCGGAGACTGCCATGACCATCCGCGTCACCGTTTTCGGCGAAAACGTCCATGAACAGACCAACCGGGTGGTGGCCGAGATCTACCCCCAGGGCATGCACGGCTGCATCGCGGCGACCTTGAACGCCAACGGCATGGATGCCAGCACCGTGACGCTGCAACAGCCCGACCACGGGCTGACCGCCGAAAAACTGGCCGCAACCGATGTGCTGATCTGGTGGGGCCATGCCGCGCATGGCGCGGTGCAGGATGCGGTGGTGGACCGGGTCTGCGACGCGGTCTGGGGCGGCATGGGGATGATCTTCCTGCACTCGGCGCATTTCTCCAAACCTTTCAAGCGGTTGATGGGCAGCCCCTGCAACCTGACCTGGCGCGAGGCGGGCGAGCGCGAGCGGCTGTGGGTCACCAGCCGCAACCACCCCATCGCCTCCGATCTGCCGGAGCATTTCGAGCTGGAACACGAGGAAATGTATGGCGAACCCTTCGGCGTGCCCGAACCGCTGGAGACGGTGTTCATCAGCTGGTTTCAGGGCGGCGAGGTGTTCCGATCCGGCCTGACCTACAAGCGGGGCGCGGGGAATGTGTTCTACTTCCGCCCGGGGCACGAGACCTATCCCACCTATCACGACGCCAACGTGCAGCGGGTGATTTGCAACGCAGTGAGATGGGCGCACAACCCCGCAGCGCGGATTGCCGACCCCAATGACGCGCCCAACACGCCCGTGCAGCAGGCGCTGGAGCCGATCGTGGAACACGGCCCCCGGCTGCACCACGATGGCGACAAGGGGCTGCGTTAGGCCATGCCCCGCCCGATCCGCCTGCTGATCCTTGGCACCGGCGGCATGGCTCGCCAGCACGCCGAGCATTTCGCCGCAATTCCCGGCGTGTCGCTGGTGGCCGGGGTCGATCCGCGTGCCGAACCGCTGGCGGCGTTCTGCGCGACGCATGGCATCGCCAACCGCTTTGCGACCCTGACCGAAGCGCTGGACTGGGGCCAGTTTGACGCCGCCACCAACGTCACCCCCGACGCCGCCCACCATGCCACCACCCTGCCCTTGCTGGCGGCGGGCAAGCCTGTGCTGTGCGAAAAGCCCTTGGCCACCAATGCCACCGACGCCGCCGAAATGGCCGATGCGGCGGCCCGTGCGGGCGTGGTGGCCATGGTCAACCTGACCTACCGCAACGTGCCCGCGGTGCAGCAGGCGGCCGCCATGGTCGCTGCCGGCGCCATCGGCACCATCCGGCATTTCGAGGCCTCTTATCTGCAAAGCTGGCTGACCCAGCCCGCCTGGGGCGACTGGAAAACCGAAAGCCAGTGGCTGTGGCGGCTTGCCACGGCGCATGGGTCAAAGGGCGTGCTGGGCGATGTCGGCATCCATATTCTGGACTACGCCAGCTTCATAGCCGGCCTTGACCCGGTAGAGGTTTCGGCCCGGCTGGCCACATTCGACAAGGCGCCGGGCGGGCGGATTGGCGATTATGTGCTGGACGCCAACGACAGTGTGACCATGCAGCTTCGGCTGGCCAATGGCGCCTTGGGCACGCTGTCGGCCAGCCGCTTTGCCACCGGCCATCTGAATGACCTGCGGCTGCGGATTTATGGCGACAAAGGCGGGCTGGAGGTGCTGTTCGAACACGGCATCAGCCGGTTGAACGCCTGCCTTGCCCCCGATCTGCAAAGCGCCGTCTGGACCGAGGTGCCCTGCCCCGCCGTGCCGACGGTCTATCAGCGCTTCATCGACGCCATCCGCGGCGACGGACCGCCTACCCCGGATTTTGCCCGGGGCGCGGCGCTGCAACGGATGCTGGATACCGCCGAATATTCGGCAGGGCAGCAAGGGCTGGCGCTGCCGTTGTGATCCGGCTTGGATGCGCGGCTTGCAAAGCAGCCGCAACGCCGCTGCCACCGTCGATCAGCAGTCCCATGGTCGCGTTGGTGACTTGCCCTCGCCTCAGCGCTGTTCGCTGCGCTGCCGCAGTCGCGCCTCCAGCTTGCGCAGGCCCAGCGACAGCGTCACCGTCATGGTCAGATAGATCAGTGCCACCACATTATAGGTCTCGAAATAGCGGAAATTTCCGGCCGAGGTGACCTTGCCCAGTTGCGTGACATCCGCCACCCCAAGCACCGACACCAGGCTGGAATCCTTCACCATCGCCACGAAATCATTGCCCAGCGGCGGCAGGATGGTGCGGAAGGCCTGCGGGAACACGATATGGCGAAACCGCTGCCAGCCGTTCAGGCCCAGCGCCTGCGCCGCCTCGATCTGGCCCTTGTCCACCGACAGAAGACCCGCCCGGAACACCTCGGCCAGAAACGCCGCATAGGCCAGGGTCAGCGCGATCACCGCCCGCCACAGCAGGCTGAAATCCCGCGATTTCAGCGGGTCGAACCCCAAGGGCCCGGTGGCCCAGTTCCACGCCAGCACCAGCGCCGGCGTGGCCGCGAAGGCCACATACAGCAGCAGCACGATGATCGGCACACCGCGCACCACTTCGACATAGAACCGCGCCGCCTGCCGCAACGCCAGGAACCGCGATTGCGCCGCCAGCGCCAGCCCCAGCCCGATCAGGCAGGCCAGCGCAAAGCCCACCAGTGTCACGAACACGGTGATGCGGATGCCCTTGGACAGAGTCGCCAGCACCTGCGCATAGACCGGGCTGGCCCAGACCTCGTAGAACATCCAGCAGACCAAGCCCGCCAGCAGCACCAGCCACCACGGAAAATCCCGGTCGGAATCGTGACGTGAAGCCATGTCAACCGGCCCCTAGGCGGACCCGGGGGCCAGACGGGTCATTGGCCCATCTTGTAGTCGAGGAACCACTTGGTGTTCAGCTTGTCCAAGGTGCCATCAGCCTTCATCTCGGCAATCGCCGCGTTGACCGGCGCCACCAGATCCGAGCCCTTGGGGAAGATGAAGCCGAAATCCTCGGCCCCCAGCTTGTCACCGACGATCTTCAGCTTGCCCTCCGAGGAGGCCACATAGCCGTTGCCCGCCGTGCCATCGGTCAGCACCAGATCGACATCGCCCGCGCGCAAGGCTTCGACGCCGGCGCCGAAGGTCTCGAACATCTTGATGCGCGGGTTGGCCTCGTTGCCGTCCAGCACCTCGTAGACGCCCACATAGAACGGCGTGGTGCCGGGCTGGGCGGCCATCAGCAATTCAGGGTTGGCGCCGAAAGATTTGGCATCGGTAAAACGCGCCTCGTCGCCACGCACCAGCATCACCATTTCCGAGCGCATGTAGGGATCAGAGAAATCAACCTGTTCCTTGCGGTCGTCGCGGATGGTGATGCCGGTCATCCCCATGTCGTATTCGCCGCCCGACACCGCCGGGATCATCGCATCCCAACTGCTGTTGGCATAGCTGACCTTCAGGTTCAGCCGCTTGGCCATCTCGGCCACCGCATCATATTCCCAGCCGATCGCCGCCCCCTGCGCATCCAGAAACTGCAACGGCGGATAGGCGTTTTCGGTCACCACCACCACCTCGCGCCCGGCCAGATCGGGCAAGGCTTCGGCGGCGGCAAAATTGGCACCCAGGGCCAGAACCAGCCCGGCAAAGGCAGCAGTCAGTTTCATCAGGGGACTCCATGTCACGAGCGATGCGTGACTATGGCCGCGCCCCTGCCGGTATGCAAGCGGGTGCCAGCGTCAGGGCAGGATTCCCAGCAGCGATTTCACCCCCACCGGATCACCGCCGGGCCGCAAACCGGCCAGACTGCCGACCGGCGATTTGCGGCGCTTGGCATAGAAGGCGGTCGAGATCGGCGGTGCCAGCGCCAGCACCGAAAACGTCATCTCGGTGCGCGCCACCTCGCCGCAAATCTCGGTGTCGTGGTTGGCCGCGTCGGTATAATCCTTGGTCATCGAGAATTCGGTGGCATTGGGCAGCGAGTTGAACGAGTTGTGCACCGTCACCGGGCCAAAGCCCAGCCGTCCCAGCGCAGCACCGCTGAAGGCCACCGAATCCGCCAGCACCAGGCCGTTGCAGGGGCCGCGCGGCTCCCATCCCAGAAATTTTGCCACCGGATCGGTGACCGAGCCCAAGGCAAAACCCAGCGCCGCGCCGATCGGCCCGCCAATGGCACCGATGGCGGTGGTCAGGATCTCGTCCATGATCTTCAGTTGCAGCCGTTCGGCGTCCTGATCCGAGATCTGGCTGTCGCTGGTATTGGTTGCAGTAAAGATCACGTCCACCGCGTCGTCGGGCTCCAGTTCGAAAGGCCCGATGATCCAGTTCAGTGCCGCGCCGCGCCGGCTGGTCATCGCCACCGCCGCCGTCGGCACTTGCGTATTGTCGGCCAGCGCCGGAAACAGCCCCGCACCCGCGCCGCGCTCGACCTTGTTGACCAGCACCGCAAAGGTCACCACATCGGAATCGGTCAGCTTGCCGCGCTTCACCAGCACATGCAAAAGATCCAGCCGGAAAGCGTAAAGTGCCATGGCCACGCCCCCCTATTCGGTGCCGGTGACGCGGGCACCCAGCGCGATCTGCCGCCAGGAGGTGAGGGTCAGCGACCGCCCCCTGCCTTCGCAGAGCCACAGCGAGGTGGTCGGCTCCATCAGCACCACCTCGTTGTCACCGACATGCTCGACCACCAGCAGATCGCCAATGGCGCCGTCTTTCGGCAACCTGGCGGTGGCAGGCGTGGTCGATTGCGTCAGCACCCGCAGGCTGGCGCGCAACCCGTTGATGGTGACGCCACCGGGATAGTCGTTGTTGAAATTGATCGTCAGCCCGTCGCTTTGATCATGCACCAGTGCGCGGCGGAACGGCCCGCCATGCCCGCCGCGG
Organism: Rhodobacter ferrooxidans; assembly: GCF_000176015.1. Classification (GTDB taxonomy): domain Bacteria; phylum Pseudomonadota; class Alphaproteobacteria; order Rhodobacterales; family Rhodobacteraceae; genus Pseudorhodobacter_B; species Pseudorhodobacter_B ferrooxidans. The sequence goes on from NZ_ACYY01000001.1 coordinate 92,426, forward strand.
CGCGCGGCCGAGTCGAGGATCACGTCGGTTCCCTTGACGTTCAGCACATTGGCCTCGACGGTGACCCAGCTTGCGTCACTGCCGTCATTGAGTTTCACATCGCTCGACATTTCCGATCCTCATGTTGGCACCCTCGGCTGGCGCTGGGCCAACCGGTTGGGCGAATGGATGGGTTTCAAGCCAGAAGCGCGCGCACAGCGGTTGCTGTGTCGGTCGCTGAAACAATTGAAATCAACAGGAATCCGCCCGAAAATCAGGGCAGCAAGACACCGGCAAAGGCCGCAAGAATCATTCATTCACAATACATGTTTCAAGGCGAAAATCAACGTGGCAGTCGGCCCGCCCCGCAGCGCCACGGCAGGCGAAACAGTCGCAGCCCGCAGTACGGGCGGTGGTTTGACAAGACCCGCCCGCAGGTCCACCTTGCGCGCGGCCCCTGCAACAGGAACCGGCACCGATGACAACCGACCCGATCCGGCTATATTTCCACGGCCTGCCCGGCAGCCCGTCCGAGCTTGCCGCCCTTGGCCTGCCCGATGATGCCCCGGCCCTGCACCCGGTCGCTCGGCTGTCGCTGCTGGACAAGGCCGCCGACCATGCCGCAGGCATCGACGCCCTTGCCGCCGCAATCGCCAAAAACCACCCGCAAGGCCCGCTGCATCTGGTGGGCTTTTCACTGGGGGCGATGACGGCGCTGATGGTCGCGGCACGCTTGGGCGCGCGGGTGGAAAAGATCGAGCTGATCTCTGCCGCAGCCCCGCTGGAGCTGGGCGATTTCCTGCCGCAGATGGCGGGGCGCGCGGTGTTCAAGGCCGCCCGCGATGGCGGCTTGAAGTTCACCGCCCTGATGGCCGCCGAGCGCGCCTTTGCCCACAAGATGCCGCTGCACCTGTTCAACACGCTGTTTGCCGGGGCCAACGGTGCCGATGCCGCACTTGCCACCCAGCCGCGCTTCAAGACCGGCATTGCGGCCTGCATCCGCGGTTGCGTGGTTGACCACCTGCCCGCCTACAAGGCCGAGCTGTTGGCCTATGCCCACCCCTGGGCCACGGTGCTGGACGGCATCACCACCCCGGTCACGCTGTGGCATGGCAGCGACGACACCTGGACGCCAGTGGCCATGGCGCAGGTGATGCAGGCCCGCCTGCCCAATGCGACGCTGATCGAACTGCCGGGCCTGTCGCATTACGCGACGCTGATCGAGGTGCTGGGCGCGCGCAAGCTTCAGGCCGACCCGCCGCAGACCGCACAGCCCTGACGCTTTTGCACGCCGATCACCCGGCTTTCGCCATATAGCCCATCAAAGATCACCAGCCGCCCGCGCAAACCCTGGCCTGCGCCGGTGATCTCTTTTACCGCCTCCAGTGCCATCATCGCACCAATCACTCCCGGCAAGGGCGCCGCCACCCCCGCCTCGGCGCAGGTCGGCACCACACCGGGGGCAGGGCGCAGCGGGAACACACATTCGTAGCACGGCCCGCCGCGCGCCGGATCGTAAAGCCCGATCTGCCCCTCCCACTGGGTGATTGCCGCCGAAATCAACGGCTTGCCCAGGGTCACGCAGACCCGGTTCACCAGATAGCGGGTGTCGAAATTGTCCGACCCGTCCAGCACCAGATCATATTCCGCCACCAGTTCCGCCGCGATATCTTCGGTCAGCCGCCGATTGTAGGGGCGCACCTCCACCAATGGATTAAGCGCCCGCATGACGATGGTGGCCGATTGCACCTTGGCCATGCCAAGCCGCGCGTCGGAGTGGATGATCTGGCGTTGCAGGTTGCTGACCTCGACCACGTCATCGTCAATCACCCCGATGCAACCCACCCCGCTGGCCGCCAGATACAACAGCGCCGAAGAGCCAAGCCCCCCCGCGCCGATCACCAGCACCTTCGCCGCGCGCAGCTTTTTCTGCCCCGGCCCGCCGATCTCGCGCAGCATGATGTGGCGGGCATAGCGTTCCGCCTCGCTTGGCGGCGCCACTGTGGCCACCACAGGCGCCAGCCGCCGCCGCAGCCGCCTGACCACCGCGCCATAGCCCAGCCCCAGCGCCACCGCCCCGCCCAGCACTGCCCAGACCCGTGCCGATCCCCCCACCGCCACCCGCAAGCCATTGCCCTCAGGCAGCACCAGATGCGCCAGCATCACCGCCGCCCACAGCGCCGCAATCGCCGCCAGCCGCACCGAACCTGGCACCCGCATCCACGCGCCAAGCGCCCAGATCGCCAGCGCCAGCCCCAGAACCAGCCCCATCAGCCCCGCCCCGTCGAGCCGAACCCGCCCTCGCCCCGCGCCGTATCGCTCAGGCTTTCCACCAGCGCGAACCGCGCCTGCACCACCGGCGCCACGATCAGTTGCGCAATCCGGTCGCCATGGTGGATGGTGTAAGGCTCCGACCCCAGGTTGACCAAAGCCACCCCCAAAGGCCCGCGATAATCGCTGTCGATGGTGCCCGGCGTGTTGGGCAAAGTGATGCCGAACTGCAGCGCCAGCCCCGAGCGTGGCCGGATCTGCATCTCGAACCCCTGCGGGATTTCCACCCGCAGCCCGGTCGCGATCACCGCCCGCCGCATCGGATCAAGGGTAAATCCCGTCGCCCGATCCTCGGGCCGCAGATTGGCGCGAATGTCCGCCCCCGCCGCCCCCGGCGTCTCGTAGCTTGGCAAGGGCAAGGACCGGTCGGCCCAATCTTCCCAGATCACCCGCAATTCCGGCCCCATGCCTGACCCCATTCTTCTCTGCTCAAATATCCCCGCGCGGAGCGCAGCTACGCCAATGCCGCCGCAATCCGCTCCGCCAGCCTGCGCGCCACCTCGGCCTTCGCCATTCGTGGCCAGACCTCCTGGCCATCGGCGCTGATCAAGGTCACTGCATTCTCAGCCCCGCCCATGATCCCGGTCGCGGGGCTGACATCATTGGCCACGATCCAGTCGCAGCCCTTGCGCAACCGCTTGGCGGACGCATGCGCCAGCACGTCGTCGGTTTCCGCTGCAAACCCCACCACCAGCCGCGGCCGCCCCGAAGCCATCTGCGCCACAGTCGCAAGAATGTCCGGATTCTCGGTAAATTCCAGCACTGGCGGCTTGCCCGAGGCGTCTTTCTTGATCTTCCCCGCAGCCGCCCGCACCACCCGCCAATCCGCCACCGCCGCGGCAAACACCGCCGCATCGGCAGGCAGCGCCGCCTGCACCGCCGCCAGCATCTGCGCCGCGGTTTCCACCGCCACCAACCGCACCCCCGCAGGCGGTGCAACCGCCGCAGGTCCGGTGACGAAAGTCACCTGCGCCCCGAGTGCAACGAGGGCCCCGGCAATCGCCGCCCCCTGCGCCCCCGAGGACCGGTTGGCAATATAGCGCACCGGATCAATCGGCTCATGCGTCGGACCCGAGGTCACCAGCACATGCTTGCCACGCAACGGCCCTGCCCCAAGTGCGGCCTCGATCGCCACCACGATCTCCAGCGGCTCCGCCATCCGCCCCGGCCCGTATTCGCCGCAGGCCATCTCGCCGTCATTCGGCCCCACGGTCAGAACCCCATCCGCCCGCAACTGCGCCAGATTGCGTTGCGTGGCGGCGTGCTGCCACATCCGCAAATTCATCGCCGGGGCCAGCAGCACCCGCTTGTCGGTGGCCAACAGCAGGGTCGAGGCCAGATCGCCCGCCAACCCATGCGCCATCTTCGCCATCAGATCGGCGGTGGCCGGTGCCACCACCAGCAGATCGGCGCTGCGGCTTAACTGGATATGCCCCATCTCGGCCTCGTCGGTCAGATCGAACAGATCGCGGTACACCTTCGCCCCAGCCAAAGCCGAAACCGACAAGGGCGTGACAAACTCCCCCCCGGCCTGCGTCAACACCGGCACCACCGCAGCCCCGCGTTCGCGCAAACGACGGATCAGATCCAGCGCCTTGTAGGCCGCGATACCGCCGCCGATGATCAGAAGAATACGCTTGCCCGCCAGCATCTGCGGCTCCTGTACAGGGGTCTGTCACAGGTGTAGGCGGCAAGACAGGCGAACTCAACCGGTTCTTGCCCCACCGCAGATGCCGCAGAGCGGCAGAAAACTTTTCCAAAAGTTTTAGCAAAAATCTTCGAAGATTTTTGGCTTTGGCCCGACGTCTCAGCCCAGAAAATGATGCAACTCGCGGGTCTGACCTTCCAGCGAGCGCCGCAGCTTGGCAAAGGCCGCGGCCTCAAGCTGCCGCACCCGCTCCTTGGAAAGCCCCAGTTCCGCCCCAAGGCTTTCCAGCGTGCGCCCGTCACCGCGCAGCTTGCGCTCGGTCACGATGAACCTCTCGCGCGGGTTCAGCGCCGCCATCGCCACCACCAGCCAGCCGCGCAGCCGGGCGGCATCATGCGCGCCCTCCACCGCTTCGGCGGCCTGCACGCCGTCATCTTCCAGCGCGTCGATCCATTCGCGGCCCTCGTCTTCCGACGATTGCGTGGCGTTCAGCGAGAAGTCCGAGCCCGCCAGCCGCCCCTCCATCATCTCGACATCGGCCAGCGGCACGCCGACCTCGCGCGCCACCATCTCGCGCAACTGGTGGCCGTCCAGCGACTCGCCACGCTGCGCCGCCTCGCGCTCCAGCTTGGCCTGCACCCGCTTCAGATTGAAAAACAACGACTTCTGGCTGGAGGTCGAGCCTGTGCGCACCATCGACCAGTTGCGCATCACATAATCCTGGATGCTGGCCTTGATCCACCACACCGCATAGGTCGAAAACCGCACGCCACGGTCGGGGTCGAACTTGTCGGCGGCTTTCATCAAGCCAAGGCTGGCTTCCTGGATCAGGTCGTTCATCGGCGCGCCATAGCGGCGGAACTTCGCGGCCATCGAGATTGCCAGCCGCATGTAGGCGGTGATCAGCCGGTGCAGCGCCGCTTCATCCCGCTGGTCGCGCCAGGCATAGGCCAGCCGCAATTCGGTTTCGGCGTCCAGCAATTCGGCCTTCATCGCTTGGCGCGACAGCCTTGCGTCGGTATATCCGTCTAGCGCCATGACAACCTCCCCACCGGCTGTAGTGCGTCCGATACACATTCTACGAGGCAAAGACGTGACTGGATCAATCCTTAAAGCCGAATCCCTGCCACATCTTTGCATGGTGCTTGGTGGCGCACGTTCTGGCAAGTCACGACTGGCGGAGCGGCTGGTGATTTCTTCCGGCCGCCCGCGGGTCTATATCGCCACGGCACAGGCCTGGGATGACGAGATGCAGGCGCGGATTGCCGCGCATCGCAGCGACCGTGGCGGCGGCTGGCACACCGTCGAGGCGCCGCTTTACCTTGGGCCTGCGCTGGCCGAGGTGCCCGCGGGGGCTGTGGTGCTGGTCGATTGCGCGACGCTGTGGCTGTCCAACCAGATGCTGGCCGAGGCTGATCTTGAGGCCGAAACCGACGCGCTGCTGGCCGCGATTGCCGGTTGTGCAGCCCCGGTGGTGGTGGTCAGCAACGAGGTCGGCTGGTCGATCGTGCCGGAAAACGCGCTCGCCCGGCGGTTCCGCGATGCGCAGGGGCGGCTGAACCAGCGCCTTGCCGGGCAGGCCGGGCTGGTGGTGGCGGTGATGGCGGGCTTGCCGATGGTGCTGAAGGGCACGCTGCCAAAGGGTGTGGCATGACAAGGCTGTGGTGGGTGCGGCACGGCCCGACGCATGAACGCGCCTTTGTCGGCTGGCGCGATGTGCCCGCCGATCTTTCCGACGCCGCCCGCATTGCCCGGCTGCACGCCTATCTGCCGCCACGTGCGCTGCTGGTGTCCTCCGATCTGATCCGCGCCTCGGCCACCGCCGATGCCGTGGCCAAGGGCCGCCAGCGCCTGCCGCACATGCCCGGCCTGCGCGAGTTCAACCTGGGCGACTGGGATGGCCGCCTGTTCACCGAAGTTGCCGAAACCCACCCCGACCTCAGCCGCGCCTATTGGGAGACGCCGGGCGATACCACCCCACCGAATGGCGAAAGCTGGAACGCGGCTTCGGCGCGGGTGGCGGCGGCGGTGGCGCAGCTGCTGGCCGACCATCAGGGCCGCGACATCATCGTGGTGGCGCATGTCGGCGTGATCCTGACCCAGGTGCAGGCGGCGCTGGGGGTCAGCCCCTATCAGGCGCTTGGGCACAAGATCGACAACCTTTCGGTCACCCGCATCGCGCATCTGCCGAACGCGCGGCGGGCCGAGGTGATCAATCACCTTCCGTGATCGGCCTGCGCACAAATCCGCGCTTGGCTTAGGCAGGCCGTGCCGCCTAACCTGCCGGAAACCGGAGGTAACATGACCTACACCCTTGCGATCGGCGACCGCGGCTATTCCAGTTGGTCCTTGCGCGGCTGGCTGTTGTTCGATGCTTTCGGCATCCCGGTGCAGACCCGCACCGCCCGGCTTTACACCGACGAGCTTCCCCGCCTGCTGGCCGATTTCCCGCCTGCCCGCACCGTGCCGGTGATGCGCACCCCCGACGGCTGCGTCGTGCCGGAAAGCCTGGCGATTGCCGAGGAACTGGCAAGCCGTCACCCCGAGGCCGGTCTGTGGCCCGCCGATCCGAAGGCCCGCGCCACCGCCCGGGTGCTGGCCTGCGAGATGCACGCCGGTTTTGTCGCCCTGCGCAACCATTGCCCGATGAACCTGCGGGTCAGCTATCAGACCTGCGAACCGCCCGAGGCGGTGCTGGCAGACCTCGCCCGGCTGGAAACCGTCTGGGCCTGGGCGCGCGCGCAGTCTGGCAGCACCGGCCCCTGGCTCTGCGGTGCCTATTCGGCGGCGGATGCGTTCTACAGCCCGGTGGCCAGCCGCATCGCCACCTACAACCTGCCGGTCAGCACCGAAGCTGCGGCTTATGTAGCCGCGCATCTGGCGCACCCGTCGTTCCGGCGCTGGCGGGCGATGGGCATGGTTGATGGTGCCGATCAGGACTTTTATCGGCGCGACTATCCGCAGCGGCCCTGGCCCGGCCCACAGCCATTGGCGGCCAAGGCGGTGGCCTCCGGCCCCTCGGTCAACCCCACCTGCCCCTATTCCGGCAAGCCCGTCACCGATTTCATGGAACTCGGCGGCAAGACCTGGGGTTTTTGCAACCCGTTCTGCCGCGACAAGACCGCCGCCGACCCAGAAGCCTGGCCGAAATTCGTTGAAATTTACCAATCTTAAACCATTCCCGCCTAGCCGTTAACCAAGGTGAACGGGAGCAGCGGCATGGTGGCACGGGCCTATACAGTGGCCTTCGAAGGCGTCGAGGCCCGCATCGTCGAGGTGCAATGCGCCATCGCCGCCGGGCTGCCATCTTTCTCCATCGTCGGCCTGCCCGACAAGGCGGTTTCCGAGGCGCGCGAACGGGTGCGGGCGGCGCTGGCGTCGATGTCGATCGCGCTGCCGTCAAAGCGGATCACCGTCAACCTTTCCCCCGCCGATCTGCCCAAGGAAGGCTCGCATTTCGACCTGCCGGTGGCGCTGGCGCTGCTGGCGGCGCTGGAGATCATTCCGAAGGACGAGGTGGAACAGACGGTGGCGCTGGGCGAATTGTCGCTGGACGGGCGGCTGATCGCGGTGATCGGCGCGCTGCCCGCGGCGATGGCGGCGGCAGAGGGCGACCGCAGCCTGCTGTGCCCCAAGGCCTGCGGCGCCGAAGCCGCCTGGGTGGGTGCCACGCAGGTGCTGGCCGCCGCCACGCTGGGCGAGGTGGTGCGGCATTTCACCGGCCAGGCGCCGCTGACCCCCGCCGAGGCCGGCGAAGTGCAGCCCGGACCGCTGGGCCGCGATTTCCGTGACGTGAAGGGCCAGGAACGCGCCAAACGGGCGCTGGAGATTGCCGCCGCCGGGCGACACCACGCGCTGATGGTCGGCAGCCCCGGTTCCGGCAAATCCATGCTGGCGGCGCGGTTGCCCGGCATCCTGCCGCCACTTTCAGCGGTCGAGGCGTTGGAAACCTCGATGATCCATTCGCTGGCGGGGCTGCTGTCGGAAGGCGGCATCTCGCGCGCAAGGCCGTTCCGCGAGCCGCATCACACGGCGTCGATGGCCGCCATCGTCGGCGGCGGGCGCGGTGCCAAGCCGGGCGAGATCAGCCTGGCGCATAACGGCGTGCTGTTCATGGACGAATTCCCCGAATTTCCCCGCCCGGTGCTGGAAACCCTGCGCCAACCGATCGAGACCGGCGAGATCGTGGTGGCGCGGGCCAATGCGCATGTGCGCTATCCCTGCCGATTTTTGCTGGTGGCGGCGGCCAACCCCTGCAAATGCGGCTATCTGACCGACCCCGCGCGGGCTTGCGCGCGAGTGCCTGTTTGCGGCGAGGATTACCTTGGCCGCATCTCCGGCCCGCTGATGGACCGCTTCGATCTGCGAATCGAGGTGCCGCCGGTGGCCTATACCGACCTCGATCTGCCGCCCTCCGGCGACACCTCGGCGATGGTCGCAGCAAGGGTCGCTACTGCCCGGGCGATCCAGACCGCGCGATTCGCTGGGCATGCGGGGATGCGGGTGAACGCCGATGCCGAGGGCGCGGTGTTGGAGGAAATCGCCGCCCCCGATGCCGAAGGCCGTGACCTGCTGGCGCGGGTCGCTGAACGCTTCGGGCTGTCGGCGCGCGGTTATCACCGGGTGCTGCGGGTGGCGCGCACCATCGCTGATCTGGAAGGTGTAGCGGGTGTGCGCAAGAATCATGTGGCCGAAGCGGTCAGCTACCGGCTGGCGATCGGCACCAAACACTGACCCGCCGCTCTTCCCTTCCTTGCGGTCGGTCATCGCTGCTGCGAAGACGGCTGTCAGGCCGGATGAGCGTCACCGACGCTTGGCCTCGATCACTTCCCATATCCGCGCCGCGGCATTGGTGCCGTCGAACCGCTCCAACTCCTGCAAGCCGGTGGGCGATGTCACGTTGATCTCGGTCAGATAGTCGCCGATCACGTCGATGCCGACGAAAACCTGGCCCTTTTCGCGCAGCACCGGGCCGATGGTGGCACAAATCTCCAGATCGCGCGGCGTCAGCCCGATCTTTTCCGGCCGCCCGCCCGCATGCATGTTGGAGCGGGTCTCGCCGGCCTGCGGCACCCGGTTGATCGCGCCTACCGGCTCGCCGTCGACCAGAATCACCCGCTTGTCGCCCTTGGCCACATCCGGCAGGAACTTCTGCACGATCAGCGGCTCGCGGCTCATGCTGATGAACAACTCGTGCAGCGAGGCCAGATTGCGGTCGTTCGGGTCCAGCCGGAAGACGCCCGCGCCGCCATTGCCGTAAAGCGGCTTCAGAATGATGTCGCCGTGCCGCGCCTTGAACTCGCGAATCGTCGCCAGATCGCGAGCAATCGCCGTCGGCGGGATAAGTCCCGGAAACCGCAGCACCAGCAGCTTTTCCGGACTGTTGCGCACCCAGAATGGGTCATTCACCACCAGCGTGCGCGGATGGATCATCTCCAAGAGATGGGTGGTGGTGATATAGCCCATGTCGAACGGCGGGTCCTGTCGCAGCCAGACCACGTCGAACTCGCCCAGATCGACCTCAGTCTCGGCGCCGTAGCTGACATGATTGCCCATCTCACGCCGCAACTCGATCGGCCAGCCGCGCGCCAACACCCGGCCCTCGACAAAAGCCAACCGGTCCGGCGTGTAGAAAAACAGACTGTGCCCGCGCGCCAACGCCTCCAGACCAATGCGGAACGTGCTGTCACCATCAATGTTGACAGCCCCGATCGGGTCCATTTGCAGTGCAACCTTCAGGCTCATCGGCATCTCCCCGGCTTCCCGCCCTAGATGCCGCATGCCCGTGCAGGATGCAATCGCCCGCCGTCATGCGGCAAAGGCGTTTTCCAGAATCTCGATCCGGCCCACCGAATCCACCAGCGCCACGTCGAACCGCGCTTCGGTGCCTTGCCCCGCCGGTTCCCCGGCCAGAAACTCCGACGCCGAGGCATAAATCCGATCCATCTGCCGCCGGGTCAGATGTTCGGCGGCCAGCGCATGGGTGGAACTTTTCTTGACCTCGATAAAGATCACTTCGGCACCGTCGCGTGCAATCAGGTCGATCTCGCCCGCCGAACCACGCCAGCGGGTAGCGGCAATCGACCGCCCGGAGCGGGCATAAAGCTGCGCCACTGCCGTCTCGGCAGCCAGGCCTGCGTGATAGGATACCAACCCGCTCATTCGTCCTCCGCCAGTTTCAGCGCCACCTGATAGACCTCGCGCCGCGGCAACCCAAGCGCCACGGCGACCGCGGCCGCAGCATCCTTCACCGATTGCCCCTGCAACGCCTGCACCAATGCCGCCTCCAATGTTTCCGCGTCAGCCTTCGCGCCCTGCGCGCGATCGACCAGCACGACAATCTCGCCCTTCACCGCCCGATCCGCAAAGCTGTGGGCCAGTTCGCCCAAAGTGCCGCGTGACACTTCCTCGAATCGTTTGGTCAGTTCACGGCAGACCGCCGCCTGTCTTTCTTCTCCGAAGCATCGCACCATTTCCCCTAATATTTTGCCAACGCGTTTGGGCGATTCGTAAAATATAAGCGTCGCCTGCACCTGCCCTAGTTCCTGCAGGAATTTCAGCCGTGCCCCTGCGGTGGGCGGCGGAAAGCCTGCGAACAGGAACCGGTCGCTGGGCAGGCCTGAAACTGTCAGCGCCGCCAACACCGCCGACGGTCCCGGTGCTGCCAGCACCGCGAACCCTGCGGCAATCGCGGCTCGACCAAGCTGAAAGCCCGGGTCGGCCACCAAGGGCGTGCCGGCTTCCGAGGCATAGGCCACCGATTTGCCTTCCTCCAGTGCGCGTAACAGCTTTGGCCGCACAGCCTCGCCGTTGTGGTCGTGATAGGCCAGCACCTGCCGCCCGCCCAGCGCCACGCCGTGGATCTCCATCAGGTGCCGCAGGGTGCGGGTGTCTTCGGCCGCCAGCACGTCGGCGGCACCCAGGATATCCAGCGCCCGCAGGGTGATGTCGCGCGCGGCCCCGATCGGGGTGGACACGAAGTATAGCCCCGCTGCCAGCGGGCGCTGCTGCGGCCTGGTCTCGCCGATGGTCACGCGGTGGTCCCCCTGACAAGTTTACATCGCATCCCGGAACGCTTAACCTGCATCGGTCTGTTGCGCTCCCGGGGGATGAGGAATTCCGCATGTTGTCTGTTTTGAGTCTTGCCCGCAAGTCGTTGGGTCGCCTTGCCGCCGTGATTGCCGCTGCGGCCGCGCTGACCGCCTGCACGCCGGGGGCAACGCCCAGTGGCGGGCCGCGGGTCGATACGTCGGCTGCGGTGCCGGTGGCCTTGCTGGTGCCGGGCGGCTCGGGGCAGGCGAGTGACGAGTTGCTGGCGCGCAGCCTGCAGAACGCCGCCCGGTTGGCCATCTCCGATCTGGGCAACGTCAAGATCGACCTGCGGGTTTACAACACCGCCGGGCAGCCGGGGCAAGCGCAGGCGATGGCGGCGAAGGCGGTCGATGAGGGTGCCCTCATCATTCTTGGCCCGGTGTTCGCGCAAGAGGCCAATGCCGCAGGGGCGGCGGTGGCGGCGCGCGGCATCAATGTGCTCAGCTTCTCCAACAACACCGACATTGCCGGGGGCAACGTCTATGTGCTGGGGCCGACCTTCCAGAACACCGCCAACCGGCTGGCCACCTATGCCGTGCGGCAGGGCAAGTCGAAGATCATGGTGGTGCACGACCGCAACACGGCAGGCGAGGCCGGGCGGGCGGCCATTCAGGCGGGGGTCACCCGCGCCGGGGGCAGCGTGGTGTCGGTGTCGGGCTATGAATTCTCGCAGAACGGCATCGTTGCGGCGATGCCGGGCATTGCCACGGCGGCCAAGACCACCGGGGCGCAGGCGGTGTTTCTGACCGCCGATACCGCGGGGGCCTTGCCGCTGGTGACGCAGCTTTTGCGTGACAACGGGGTGACCGCCGCCTTCATCGGCCTGACCCGCTGGGATATTCCGGCCGCCACGCTGGCGCTGCCGGGGGTGCAGGGCGGGTGGTTCGCACTGCCCGACCCGTCACTTTATACCCAATACCAGTCGCGCTACCAAACAGCGTTCGGCGAGGCGCCGCATCCGATTTCGGGGCTTGCCTATGACGGCATCGCCGCCATTGGCGCGCTGATCAAGCAGGGCAATTCCAACGCCCTGACCGGCGCCGCGCTGACCCAAGGGTCGGGCTTTGTCGGCGTCAGCGGCATCTTCCGGCTGCGCGCCGATGGCACCAACGAGCGGGGTCTCGCGGTGGCGCAGATTTCCAATAACCAGTTGGTGGTGATCGACGCCGCGCCGCGCAGCTTTGCCGGTGCCGGCTTCTAGGCCGGGATGAATTGCAGCACCCGGATCTGATGCCATGACCACGATGATCCTGCCGGGGGCCGAGTTCATCGACCCGCGCGCGCTGTTTGCCGCGATCCGCGCCGATATCCCCGGTGTCCCCGAAGGCCGTGCCGCCCGCGCCATTGCCGTGCGGCATCTGGCGCAGGCCAAGGCCAGCGGCAACGCTCAACTGGCCGCAGCCTTTGCCGCCCGCCCGCACGAGTCGCGCCCACTGACCCGGGCGCAGGCACATCTGACCGACGCGCTGGTGATCACCGCGCTGGAGGTGGCAAAGCTTCTGCACCCGCTGGCCAACCCGACCGAGGCCGAGCGCATTGCCGTTCTGGCGGTGGGCGGTTACGGCCGGGCCGAAATGGCGCCACATTCCGATGTGGACCTTTTGTTCCTGACGCCGTGGAAGATCACGCCTTGGGCGGAATCGGTGATCGAAAGCATGCTTTACATGCTGTGGGACCTGAAGCTGAAGGTCGGCCACGCCAGCCGCACGGTGAAGGATTGCCTGCGGCTGGGCCGCGACGACATCACCATCCGCACTGCCCTGCTGGAGCATCGCTTTCTGGCGGGCGATCCAGGCTTGGCCAAGGATCTGGACGACAAGCTGTGGGCCGAGCTGTTCCGCAACACCGGCCCCGAATTCATCGAGGCCAAGCTGGTCGAGCGGGCCGAGCGGCACAAGCGGCAGGGTGGCCAGCGCTATGTGCTGGAACCCAATGTCAAAGAAGGCAAGGGCGGTCTGCGCGACCTGCAGACGTTGTACTGGATCGGCAAATACCTGCACCGGGTGCCCTCGTCCGAAGGCTTGGTGGCGGCGGGCCTTTTGACGCGCGAGGAATACGACACCTTCACCCGCGCCGAGGATTTCCTGTGGGCGGTGCGCTGCCATCTGCATTATATCGGCGGGCGTCCGGTCGATCAGTTGACTTTTGATATGCAGGTCGAGGTGGCCGCCCGCATGGGATACCGCGACAGCGCCGGGCGCCGGGCGGTCGAACATTTCATGCAGGATTACTTCCGCCATGCCACCAAGGTGGGCGAACTGACCCGGGTGTTCCTGACCCAGCTGGAAGCGCGCCACGCCAAGGCCGAGGCGGTATCCTTGCTGGGCATGTTCCAGCGCCGCAAGAAGCTGCGGGCGGGGTTCAAGCTGATGCAGGGCCGGATCGACGCCGCAAGCCCGGACATCTTTGCCAAGGACAAGCTGAACCTGCTGCGCGCCTTTGAAGAGGGGTTGCGCACCGGCTATCTGCTGCATCCCAACATCATGCGGCTGATCGCCTCGAACCTGCATCTGATCGACGACGAAATGCGCGCCAGCCCGGAAGCGGCGCAAATCTTCCTGGACATGCTGCTGAAATATGGCAACCCCGACCGGGCGCTGCGCCGGATGAACGAGCTTGGCGCGCTGGCCGCCTACATGCCGGAATTCGAGCCGATCGTGGCGATGATGCAGTTCAACGTCTATCACCACTTCACGGTGGACGAGCACATCATCCAGTGCATCACCGCGCTGGACCAGATCGAGCGCGGCGAGTTGGTCGAGGAACTGCCGCTGGTCAGTGGCATCATGGCGCAGGGGGTGAACCGCAAGGTGATCTATCTCGCCATCCTGATGCACGACATCGGCAAGGGCCGGCCCGAGGATCACTCGATCCTGGGGGCGCAGATCGCCCGCAAGGTGGCCCCGCGGCTGGGGCTTAACCCTGAGGAAACCGAAACCGTCGAATGGCTGGTGCGCTATCACCTGCTGATGTCGGACATGGCGCAAAAGCGCGACATCAGTGACCCGCGCACGGTGCGCGACTTTGCCAAGCTGGTGAAGACCCGCAAGCGGCTGGATCTGCTGACGGTGCTGACGGTCTGCGATATCCGCGGTGTCGGCCCGAACACCTGGAACAACTGGAAGGCCATGCTGCTGCGGCAGTTGCACCGCGACACCGCGGCGGCGCTGGAAGGCGGGCTGGAGATGCTGAACCGCGAAAACCGCGAAAACGCGGCCAAGAAGGCGTTGCGCGACCGGCTGTCGGGCTGGGAAGCCCGAGACCTGCGCGAGGAAACCGCGCGGCACTACACGCCCTACTGGCAAGCCCTGTCCACCGACACCCATGCGGTGTTTGCCCGGCTGTTGCAGGGCCTCGGCGACGCCGAAATCCGCATCGACCTGCACCCCGACGCCGACCGCGACGCGACGCGCGCCTGTTTCGCGCTGCACGACCATCCCGGCATCTTCTCGCGGCTGGCGGGTGCGCTGGCGCTGGTGGGGGCCAATATCGTCGATGCCCGCACCTATACCTCGAAGGACGGCTATGCCACGGCGGTGTTCTGGGTGCAGGACAGCGAAGGTCGCCCGTACGAGGTCGCCCGCCTGCCCCGGCTGCGCGGCATGATCGACAAGACCCTGAAAGGCGAAGTGCTGCCGCGCGAGGCGCTTGCCGACCGCGACAAGGTGAAAAAACGCGAACGCGAGTTCCGCTTTCCCACCCATATCACCTTCGACAACGAGGGGTCCGAGATCTACACCATCATCGAGGTCGATACCCGCGACCGGCCCGGCCTGCTGTATGACCTGACCCGGACGCTGGCGGCCTCCAACATCTATATCGCCTCGGCGGTGATCGCCACCTTCGGGGCGCAGGTGGTCGATACCTTCTATGTCAAGGACATGTTCGGCCTGAAGCTGCACACCAAGGCCAAGCAGGAGGCGCTTGAAACAAAGCTGCGGCAGGCGATTGCCGAGGGTGCCGAGCGGGCGGCGACATGAAACCGATCCGGCTGATCCGCAGCATCGTCACCGTCGGCGGCTGGACCCTGCTTTCCCGTGGCGTGGGCTTTGCCCGCGACGTGATGATGGCGGCCTATCTGGGGGCCGGGCCGGTGGCCGAGGCGTTCCTGATCGCGTTTTCCCTGCCCAACATGTTCCGCCGCTTCTTTGCCGAGGGCGCCTTCAACATGGCCTTCGTGCCGATGTTCGCCAAGAAGCTGGAGGGTGGCGAGGATGCCGCCAAGTTCGCCCGCGACGCGTTCAGCGGGTTGGCCGGGGTGCTGGTGCTGTTCACGCTGCTGGGCACGCTGGCGATGCCCTGGTTGGTGTGGATCATGGCTTCGGGCTTTGCCAACGATGCCCGCTTTGACATGGCCGTGACCTTCGGGCGGATTTCCTTCTCCTACATCCTGTTCATCAGTCTGGTGGCGCTGCTGTCGGGGGTGCTGAACGCCTTCGGCCGCTTTACCGAGGCCTCTTTTGTGCCGGTTCTGATGAACCTGATGTTCATCGCCGCGATGCTGATGGCCGATCACTGGGGCTGGGACATGGGGCTGACCCTGGCCTGGACAGTGCCGGTGACCGGGGTGGCGCAACTGGCCTTCACCTGGATTTCGGCGCATCGGGCCGGGTTTCACATGGGGCTGGCGCTGCCGCACATGACGCCCGATCTGAAGCGGCTGGCGCGGATCGCCGCCCCCGCGGTGTTGGCGGGCGGGGTGGTGCAGATCAATCTGGTGGTGGGGCGGCAGGTGGCGTCGTTCACCGAGGGCGCGGTGGCCTGGCTGTCCTACGCCGACCGGCTGTATCAGTTGCCGCTGGGGGTGGTTGGCATCGCCATCGGCACCGTGCTGCTGCCGGACCTCTCGCGCCGTCTGCGGGCGGGCGATCTGGAGGGCGGGCGCTCCTCCTTCAACCGTGGTGCGGAGTTTGCGCTGATGCTGACGCTGCCTGCCGCGGTGGCGCTGGTGGTGATTGCCCTGCCGCTGATCGAGGTGCTGTTCCAGCGGGGGGCTTTTGGCCCCGACGATACCGCCAACACCGCGTTGGCGCTGGCCGCCTATGGCGCCGGGCTGCCGGCCTTCGTGCTGCACAAGGTGTTGCAGCCGCTGTATTATGCCCGCGAGGATACCCGCCGCCCCTTCATTTATGCCATGGTCGCCATGCTGGTGAACGCCGGGTTCGCGGTGGGGCTGATGCCCGTGCTGGGGTTCTTTGCCGCAGCCTTGGCCACCACGGTGTCGGCCTGGGTGATGGTCTGGCAGCTTTGGCGCGGGGCGCGCGGCATGGGCGATGCCGCCCGCTTTGACGCGCGGTTCCGCAGCCGCCTGCCGCGCATCATCATGGCCTCGGTCGGTATGGGGGTGGTGCTGTGGCTGGCCTGGCTGATGCTTGGCACGCTGCTGGGCAGCCCGGGCTGGCGTTATCTGGGGCTGGCGCTGCTGGTCGGCAGCGGCATCGTCAGCTATTTCGCCATCGGCGGGTTGATCGGTGCCTTCCGTCTGGGTGATTTTGCATCCGCCCTGCGCCGCAAGCGGTAGCTTAACGGTCGCGGATCTTTTGCATCACCCGGCCCCAGCCGCCGGGGCTGACCACGAAAGACAGCACGAACCCGGTGGCAAAGCCCGCAAGATCGGCCACCCAGTCCAGGCCGCCGCCGAAGGCCAGCCCGAACACCAACTGAAACCCCAGCAGAAAGCCGATCAGGCTGAAGGCGCGGTATTTGTTCGCCCCCGTTGCCGCCAGATTGACCCACAAAAGAAAAGTGAACGCCCCAATCAGCCCATAGACCGGCGGATAGCCCCCGATCAGCGGCGCCGCCGTGCCCGGCACCAGCGCATAGGCCAGCGCCCCCACCGCCGCGGCGCCAAAAAACACCACCAGCACCGCCCACCACCGGAACACCTCGCCCACCATCTTGCCCAGCGCCAGCAGGATCACCACCACGAACAGCGCATGGGTGAAATTGGCATGCACCAGCGGATAGCTGATCAGGCGCATCATGCCGTCGAGGGGGAATTGCCCGGCATCCCACATTGCCCGCATCAGCGCCGAGGAGAAGGCGAATTTCTCGACCGCATCCAGCCGCCAGCCCACCGCCATCGGCCCGCCCACCAGCCCGCGCGCGCCCAGGCTGATCACCACCTCCATGGCGATGATCGGCAGCGCCAGCAGCCAGACCACCGGCGGCAGCGGGTTCAGCGGTGCGGCATTGTGATCGGTCTGCATGGGCATCCTGTCCTCCGGCATCCGATTGACGCCCCCTGCCGCCAGCGATAAGCCGAACCGGCAGCAATTTCCAGTCACCAGAAACGGAGCACCCCATGGCCGAGCCGGTCCAAACGCCTCAGGCTTTCGCAAAGCGCATCTTCTCGGGCATCCAGCCGTCGGGCGGGCTGACCTTGGGCAACTATCTGGGGGCGCTGAAACGCTTTGTCGAAAAGCAGGACGAGGGCATCGAGACGGTCTATTGCCTGGTGGACATGCACGCCATCACCGTCTGGCAAGACCCGGCCAAGCTGCGCCAGCAAACGCGCGAGGCGGCGGCGGGCTTCATTGCGGCGGGCATCGACCCCAGCCGCTCGATCCTGTTCAACCAGAGCCAGGTGACGGCGCATGTCGAATTGGCGTGGATTTTCAACTGCGTGGCGCGGATGGGCTGGATGAGCCGGATGACGCAGTTCAAGGACAAGGCCGGGAAGAATTCCGAGAATGTCAGCCTTGGCCTGTTCGCCTACCCCTCGCTGATGGCCGCCGACATCATGGCCTACAAGGCGACGCATGTGCCGGTGGGCGAGGATCAGAAGCAGCACCTGGAGCTGACCCGCGACATCGCCATCAAGTTCAACAACGACTACGGGGTGAATTTCTTCCCCATCGTCGAGCCGATCATCGAAGGTGCCGCCACCCGGGTGATGTCCTTGCGCGATGGCACCAAGAAGATGTCGAAATCCGACCCTTCCGATCAAAGCCGCATCAACCTGACCGACGATGCCGACACGATTTCCAAGAAGATCCGCAAGGCGAAGACCGACCCGGAACCACTGCCGTCGGAGTTGGAGGGCCTGAAAGACCGCCCCGAGGCGCGCAATCTGGTGAACATCTATGCAGCCCTTGCCGGGCACACCGCCGAACAGGTGATCCGCGATTTCGGCGGAGCGCAGTTCGGCAGCTTCAAACCGGCGCTGGCCGATCTGGCGGTGGCCAAGCTGTCGCCGATCACCACCGAGATGAGCCGCCTGATGCAGGACCCGGCCGAGATCGACCGCATCCTTGGCGCCGGGTCCGAACGGGCCGAGGCGATTGCCCGGCCGATCGTCGATCAGGTCTATGACATCGTTGGCATGATCCGCAGCCGCGGGCGCTGAGGCAGCCCTGATCCGGCGGGTGTTCTGGCACCTGTCATTTTGCCGATTCAATCCTGCGCCAGGGTGGCCCTGCGGCATCCCACCGCAACGGGCCATCCTGTCCCCCAAGACTGCGGCACCTCTGTCCCCTTGGTGCCGCATCGCGCCCGATCTGCCCCCGGACCCATTCCCCTCGGGTCCGGGGGTCTTTTTCCCCGATGTCCGGTTTGCGCAGAGCCTGTGCGGCGCCTTGCCTTAACGCAGCGCCGCATCCGGCCTATGTTCAGCGCAACGCACAACCGGAGACCCGCCATGACCGCCATCCTGCCCCCCGAAACCCGCATCGGCCACGTCCACCTGAAAGTCGCCGATCTTGACCGCGCCATCGGCTTCTATGCCGGGGTGCTGGGCTTCGAGGTGACGCAACGCTTTGGCACCCAGGCCGCCTTCCTGTCGGCGGGCGGCTACCACCACCACATCGGCCTGAACACCTGGGAAAGCCGTGGCGCCACCCCGCCGCCGCCCGGCCATACCGGGCTTTACCACACCGCCTTCCTGTTCCCCGACCGCGCCAGCCTTGGCGCCGTGCTGAAACGCCTGCTTGCCGCCGGCGTGCCGCTGGAAGGTGCCGCCGACCATGGCGTGTCGGAAGCGTTGTATCTCACCGACCCCGACGGCAACGGCGTCGAGCTTTACCGCGACCGCGCGCCAGCCGAATGGCCGCGTGATCCGCAAGGCAACCTGCAGATGATCACCGCCAGGCTTGATGTGAACGCCCTGCTGGCCGAAGCTGCCTGACGCCACGGGCTTCACCTTTGCTCAAATATCCCCGCCGGAGGCTCTGACGGCAAGGCCCGGAGCCTCCGGCGGGGATATTTGAGAACAGATGAAATTGTCAGGCCATCGCTGGCGTCAGCAGATGCCGCAGCAGGGCCATCGGGTGGCGGCGCAGGGTCAGACGCATGGCCACATAGTCCTCGACCACCTGCTCGCCCTCGGTCATCGCGGCAAAACGCAGGTTGGGCTCGATGATGCCTTCACCGTCGATGTCATTGGCAAACAGCGGCAGCGGCGTGTCGGCCGGCAGCGCCCGTGCCGCCCACAGCGTATCGCGACGGCTCAGGTTCAGGCTGGCAAAGCAGTCGGCTTCGGCCAGCCGGGTCAGGGTGGCGGGCGGAATGGCGGCGCGGCGCCAGACGTCCTCGGGCGCGGTATAGCCGTTGCCGCGCGCCGCCACGATCCACAGCGCCTCGTCTTCCGCCACGCCCTTGATCTGGCGAAAGCCCAGCCGCAGCGCCAGTTGGTCGCCGCAGGCTTCCATCACGTTGTCCCAGTGGCTGGCGTTGATGCAGGGCGGCAGCACCCGCACGCCATGCGCCCGGGCATCGCGCACGATCTGCGCCGGGGCATAGAAGCCCATCGGTTGCGAATTCAGCAGCGCACAGGCGAAGATGCCGGGGTGGTGGTGTTTGATCCAGGCCGAGGCATAGACCAGAAAGGCAAAGCTGGCGGCGTGGCTTTCGGGGAAACCATAGCTGCCGAAGCCCTCGATCTGGCTGAAACAGCGGTTCGAGAAGTCTTCCTCGTAGCCGTTCGCCGCCATGCCTTGCAGGAACCGCTCTTTCAGTGCCGTGACGTTGCCGTGCTTCTTGAAGGTGGCCAGTGCGCGGCGCAGACGGTCGGCCTCCAGCGGCGAAAACCCCGCACCGATGATGGCGATCTGCATCGCCTGTTCCTGAAACAGCGGCACGCCCAGGGTCTTGCCCAGCACGCGGCCCAACTCGTCCGACGGAAAGGTGACCACCTCCTGCCCGTTGCGCCGCCGCAGGTAGGGATGCACCATGTCGCCCTGAATCGGCCCGGGCCGGATGATCGCCACCTGGATCACCAGATCGTAGAACTTGCGCGGCCGCATCCGCGGCAGGAAGTTCATCTGCGCCCGGCTTTCCACCTGGAAAACGCCCAAGGAGTCCGCCCGGCACAGCATGTCATAGGTGGCGGCATCCTCGGCCGGCAGGGTGGCCAGCGAATAGCGGGTGTGGTGGTGTTTCTCCAGCAGATCGAATGCCTTGCGGATGCACGACAGCATCCCCAGCGCCAGGATATCGACCTTCAGGATGCCCAGCGCGTCGATATCGTCCTTGTCCCAGCAGATCACGGTGCGGTCGTCCATCGTGGCATTCTCGATCGGCACCAGCTCGTCCAGCCGGCCTTCGGTGATGATGAAACCGCCGACATGCTGCGACAGGTGGCGGGGAAAGCCCTGAATCTCCTCGACCAGCGCCAGTGTCTGCGCCAACCGCTTGTCGGCGGGATCCAGCCCGATCTCGCGCAGCCGCGCGTCGTTGATGCCCTTGCCGCCCCAGCCCCAGATCTGGCTGGACATCGCCGCCAGCGTGTCTTCCGACAGCCCCATGGCGCGGCCGACCTCGCGCACCGCCCGCTTGCCGCGGTAATGGATCACCGTGGCGCAAAGCCCGGCGCGGTGGCGGCCATAGCGGGCGTAGATGTGCTGGATCACCTCTTCGCGGCGCTCGTGTTCGAAATCGACGTCGATGTCGGGCGGCTCATCGCGCGCCTCCGAGACAAACCGTTCGAACACCATGGTGCCGATCTCGGGCGAGACCGAGGTGACGCCCAGCGCGTAGCAAACCACCGAATTGGCCGCCGAGCCCCGGCCCTGACACAGGATGCCGCGCCCGCGGGCAAAGGCCACGATGTCATGCACGGTCAGGAAGTAGGGTTCGTAGTGCAGCTTGGAAATCAGCGCCAGTTCATGCGCCAGTTGCGCCTGCGGCTTGGCCGGGATGCCCGCCGGGTAGCGCCAGTGCAGCCCGGCCTGCGCCAGCCGCGCCAGCCGCCCGGCCGCGGTTTCGCCCTCGGTGATCTCGGACGGGTATTCATAGCGCAGCATATCCAGGCTGAACTCCAGCCGGGCGGCGATCTCGGCGCTGCGGGCGACCGCCGCCTCGAAACCCGCGAACAGCCGCAGCATCTCGGGTTCCGACCGCAGCCGCTGTTCGGCATGCGGCAGGGCGCGGCGGCCAAGCTGTTCCACCCGGCAGCCCAGCCGGATCGCCGCCAGCACATCGGCCAGCTTGCGCCGCGCGCCGTGGTGCATCATCGGCAGGGCCGAGGCGACGGTGGGAATGCCCAGCCGCGCCGCGACACCTTCCAGCCGGGCAAAGCGCGCGGCGTCCTGCCCGTCATAACGCGGCGCCAGCAGCAGGCTGACCTGACCGGGGAACTGCCGCGCCAGCCGCCCGGCCTGTGCGACCCAACCGGCGTAACGGGCCGGGTGCAGCAGCATCTCCTGCCCCTCGCCCCAGTCCAGCAGATCGTCCAGCCCCAGATCGCAGGCCCCCTTGGCCGCCCGCCTGCGCCCCAGCGTCAGCAACCGGCACAGCCGCCCCCAGGCCGCCCGGTCGCGCGGCAGCACGGTGGCTACAAAACCGTCGCGGGTGACGATGCGCGCCGCCGGGATCAGCCTTGGCGCTTGCCCGTCGCTGCGCGCTATCTCGCGCGCCGCCACATGCGCCCGCACGATACCCGCCACCGAGTTCTCGTCGGCAATCGCCAGCGCCGGTTGGCCCAGCTCATGCGCCCGCTGCATCAGCTCCTCGGGGTGCGAGGCGCCGGTCAGGAAGCTGAAGTTGGAGGTGGCGGAAAGCTCGACGAAGGGCATGGGGTGAACCTGAACGAAACAGGAACAAACCTAGCGCATGACCGGCAGTTTGGCCAGCGGTCAGGCAGACAGCCACCTTGCCGTTCAGCGCAGCCGGGTCAGGATATCCAGACTGGCATAACCATCCGGCACCAACCCGTTGGCGCGCTGGAACGCCTTGACCCCGGCCACGGTGTTCGGCCCGATCCGGCCATCCACCGCGTCGGCATAGAACCCGGCGCGGGCCAGCAGCGCCTGCAACTCCAGCCGCTCGTCGGGGGTCAGCAAGCGGTCCTCGCGCGGCCACGCAGCCTGGATCGGCGGCCCACCGGCGATGCGGTCGGCCAGATGCCCCACGCCGATCACATAGGCATCGGCCGGGTTATAGGCCTCGATGGCGGTGAAGTTGTGAAACACCAGAAACGCCGCGCCGCGCGCACCCGCTGGCAGCAGCACCGATCCCGCGCCGTCCTCGGGCAGGTCGCCGCCCGCCGCCGGTCGCACCCCCAGCGCCCGCCACTCGGCCACCGGCTTTTTCACGAAACTGCCGGTCAGTTCATAGTCAAACCCGGCGGGCAGGTTGACCTCCAGCCCCCAGTGCTGCCCCGCCTGCCAGCCGAAGTGCCGCAGATAGGCGGCGGTCGAGGCCAGCGCATCCGCCGGATCGTCGCCCCAGATGTCACGCCTGCCATCGCCGTTGAAATCAACGGCATGGGCCAGATAGGACGAGGGCATGAACTGGGTGTGCCCGGTCGCCCCCGCCCAACTGCAGATCATCTCCTCCAGCCGGGCATCGCCGCTTTGCACGATCTTCAGCGCCGCCAGCAACTCGGTCTCGAAGAAACTGCGCCGCCGCCCGTCATAGGCCAGCGAGGCCAGAGCCTCGATCAGCCCGTAGTTGCCGCGCACCGCGCCATAGCTGGTCTCCAGCCCCCAGACCGCCAGCAGGATGTGCTTGTCCACGCCGTAAGTGTCCTCGATCCGCTGCAACAACGGGCCATGCGCCTGCAACGCCTTGCGGCCCGCGTTCACCCGGTCGTCCGAGGTGGCGATGTCCAGATAGGCCCAGATCGTCTTGGTGAACTCGGCCTGATGCCGGTCACGGTCGATCACCTGCGCGTTGAACGCAACACCACGGAACGCCTGATCGAATGTGGCCTCGGAGATCCCCATCGCCAGCGCCCTTGGCCGGAACCCGGCAATCCAGGCCTGCAACCCCGCGTCGGTTCCTGCAGTTTCAGCCAATTCCACCCCTCCCTTACCCTCCTGCGCCTGTGCCAAAGGCGCGGCAAAAAACGCCAACACCACCCCCAGCACCACCGCTCCTGCCCGCATCGCCCCGACCGCACCCCGTTTCATCTGTTCTCAAATATCCCCGCCGGAGGCTCCCGCATCTCCACCATCCCGCCGCCCGGTCATTTGCGCTTGCGGCTGACCCGCCGCTTGGCCTCGCGCGCCGCCGCCTGCCCGGGCTTGCGCGGCGCATAGCGGCCCCGCGGGGCCTGCCCCACCGGCAGGGCGCGTTCTTCCAGCGTCAGCAGTTCCAGCATCAGCCCGCCGGTCATCGGCACCGCCTCGGCCAGCCGCACCGTCACCCGCTGGCCAAGGCCCAGCGTCATGCCGGTATCGGCGCCGCGCAGGGTCTGGCTGTCGGCGTCATAGTGGAAGAACTCGCGCCCGACCGAGCGGATCGGGATCAGCCCGTCCGCCCCGGTCTCATCCAGCTTCACGAACAAACCGAAGCGCTGCACGCCCGAGATTCGCCCGGTGAACTCCGCCCCCACGCGATCCGACAGATAGGCCGCCAGATATCGGTCGGTGGTGTCGCGTTCGGCCATCATGCTGCGCCGCTCGGTGTCGGAAATCAGCTTGGCGGTTTCGGCCAAGGTGTCGATATCCTGCTTGGACAACCCGTCATCGCCCCAGCCATGCGCCAATATCAGCGCCCGATGCACGATCAGGTCGGAATAACGCCGGATCGGCGAGGTGAAATGCGCGTAGTTCCGCAAGGCCAGCCCGAAATGCCCGAAATTCTGCGGGTTGTAATAGGCTTGGGTCATCGAGCGCAGCGTGGTGATGTTCATCAACTCGTCAAACTCGGTGCCCTGGGCCTGCGCCAGCAGCCGGTTCAGGTGGCTGGTCTTCAGCACCTGCCCCTTGGCCAGCGTGAAGCCCGAGGCCTCGGCCACATCGCGCAGCGCCTCCAGCTTTTCGGGGCTGGGTTCTTCATGCACCCGGAACAGCAGCGGCCGGCGCAACCGCACCAGTTCTTCGGCGGCCGAGACGTTGGCCAGAATCATGAACTCCTCGATCAGCCGATGCGCGTCATAGCGCGGCGCATAGGCGACCGAGGCCACGCGGCCATCCTCGCCCAGCACGATCTTGCGTTCGGGCAGATCAAGGTCCAGCGGTTGCCGCACCGCCCGCGCCTGCTTGCAGGCCTCGTAGGCGGCATAGAGCGGCTTCAGCACCGGCTCCAGCAACGGCGCGGTTTTGGCGGTCTGCCGCCCCTCGATGGCGTCCTGCACCTGCGCATAGTCCAGCGAGCCTGCCGAGCGCATCAGCCCGCGCACAAACCGGTGGCTCAGCTTGGCGCCATGGGCATCCAGCTTCATCCGCACCGCCATGCAGGCGCGATCGACATGTTCGTGCAAGCTGCACAGGTCGCCCGACAGGATATCGGGCAGCATCGGCACCACCCGGTCGGGGAAATAGCTGGAGTTGCCGCGCTTGCGGGCCTCGACATCCAGCGCCGAGCCGGGGCGGACGTAATGCGCCACATCGGCAATCGCCACCCAGACGATATGGCCGCCGGGGTTTGCCGGGTCGGTATCGGCCTCGGCATAGACCGCATCATCGCGGTCGCGGGCGTCCACCGGGTCGATGGTGATCAGGTTGATGCCGCGCAGATCCTCACGCTCGCCAAGGGCCACCTTCGGGTCGGCGGCATCGGCTTCGGCAATCACCGCATCGGGGAACTGGTCGGGGATGCCGTGCTGGTGGATGGCGATCAGGCTGACGGCACGGGGGCCGGAGGGGTCGCCCAGCCGCGCCAGAATCCGCGCCTGCGGCAGGCCAAGCCGCTTGGGGCCGACCTGTTCCGCCTCGACCAGCTCGCCATCCTTGGCACCGCCGGCCATGTCGCGGGAAACGCGCCATTCCTTGTCGCTGCCCTTGTCGATCGGCACGATGCGCCCACCTTCAGACCCGGCCCGGAAAACCCCCAGCAGCCGCAACGGGTTCGAGCCGATCTTGCGGATCAGCCGCCCTTCGTGGCTGTGGCCCTCGCCCTCCACATCGGTCAGCCGCGCCAGAATCCGGTCGCCCTCGCCCAATGCCGGGTCGGATTTGTTGGGGATCAGCAGCACCAGCGGTTCGGGGCCAGTGCCTGTCCATTCCAAAGGCCGCGCCCACAGATCGCCCTGCGCATCCGGCGCCAGCACCTGCAGGATGCAGACCGGCGGCAGCGCCTCGGCATCGCGGTAACTGCGGGCGCGCTTGGTCAAGGCACCTTCGGCCTCCATCTCGCGCAGCAGGCGCTTCAACTCGATGCGCGCCGCACTGCCCTTGATGCCAAAGGCCCGCGCGATGTCGCGCTTGGCGACAAGCGTCGGGTTGTCGTTGATCCACTGCAGGATCTGCTGTTTGCCGGGTATCTGGTCCATGCCCCTGCCTAACACGCGGCGCCCGCTTCTTCAAACACCCGCTCTTCCGCCCGCACGGGCGTCATCGCTGTTATTGCAGCGAAGAGGGACCGCAAGGGACCGATGAGCGCGCGCTACAGCAGCAGAACCATCTCGCGGTGCGGGATACCGGCGTCGTCGAACACCGGCCCCTGCGCCACAAAGCCCAGCTTTTCATAGAATCCCAGCGCATGGGTCTGCGCCCCCAGCTTGACCTTCGCCACCCCCGGCATGGCGCCAAACTCCTGCACCGCCGCCCGCATCAGCGCCGCCCCCAGCCCGGTGCCACGCTGATCGGCCAGCACGCAGACCCGGCCGATCTTGCCCACCGCGCCCTGCACCAGCAGCCGGGCCGAGCCGACCGGACGGCCCTCCAGCCATGCCAGCAGATGCACCGCCTGCCCGTCCAGATCGTCCACCTCGTCGGCCTCGGAAACCCCCTGCTCCTCGATGAACACCACCCGGCGCAGGGCGCGGCAGGTGGCGATATCGTCGGTGACGGCAATCACCAGACTCATGCGAAATAATCCCGCAAGATCCGGCCATAGATCGCCTTCAGCGCCAAAATCTGCGCCACCTCCACCCGTTCATCGACCTGATGCATGGTCTTGCCCACCAACCCGAATTCCACCACCGGGCAGTGGTCCTTGACGAACCGCGCATCCGAAGTGCCGCCCGAGGTCGAAGCCACCGGCAGCCGCCCGGTCTCCGCCTGCACCGAGGCCGCCACCAGCGCCGAAAACTCCCCCGGCGGCGTCAGGAAGCTTTCGCCGGAAATGCTGACCGCAACAGCGATCTCCACCCCGGTCTGCGCCTGAACCGCCGCTGCCTCGGCCCGCAGCCAGTCCGACAGGCTGGCCCCCGAATGGGCGTCGTTGAAGCGGATGTTCACCGTGCCGCGGCAGACCGCCGGAATCACATTGGTCGCCGGATTGCCGGTGTCGATGGTGGTGATCGCCAGCGTCGAGGCATCAAAATGCGCGGTCCCCGCATCCAGCGGCTGCGCCTCCAGCTGCGCCATCAAGGCCACCATCGCCGTCACCGGGTTTTTCGCGCGGTGCGGATAGGCCGAATGGCCCTGCACGCCGCGGGCGGTGAAATATGCGGTCAAGGAACCACGGCGACCGATCTTCATCATCTCGCCCATCACCTCGGGGCAGGTCGGCTCGCCCACCAGACAATGGCTCATCGCCTCGCCATTCGCGGCCATCCAGTCCAGCAGGGCGCGGGTGCCATCGACGCTTTCGCCCTCCTCGTCGCCGGTGATCGCCAGGATCACCGCGCCATCGGGGGGCGTGTCGGTGACGAAATCCACCGCCGCCGCGACAAAGGCGGCGACACCGGATTTCATGTCGGTGGCACCGCGGCCATACATCCAGCCATCGACCACCGCGGCGCCGAACGGGTCTTGCGTCCAGGCGGCGGCATCGCCCACCGGCACCACATCGGTATGGCCGTTGAAGCCGAACGCCTTGTTCGCGCCCTTGCGGCCCCAGCGAGCGTAAAGATTGGCGATACCGCCACGGTCCACCCGCGTGCAGTCAAACCCCGCGCCTTGCAGAACCGCCTGCAACACCCCCAGCGCGCCACCTTCTGCCGGCGTGACCGACGGACAGCGGATCAGATCGGCGGTCAGGGCGACCGGGTCGATGGCGGGCATGGCAGGCTCCTTGCTGGCAGATGGCGGCCCAGACATAGCCGCGTCCGCTCCCCCGCGCAACGGCGCCACCCGGTGGGTGTGGCCGGGGCGACACCGCTTTGCGCCATGGCAAATACCCCGATGACAAATCCCGCACCTGTGGCCTATGATTGGGCAATAACACGTCCCGAGGCAGGGTAAACGCGGGGTCAACGCACCCCAGAGCAGTCATCGCATCGCCAGAGCCGCCAAAGCGGCCTGTCCTGCGGCGTTTGGCGTGCCTTTGAAAACAGAGGCAATGATGGCGGCAGGCGCCGGGCTTTCACATCCATCTGGTGCAAGGCATCAGGCTGCGGCGGCGGCCTGAACCGATGGCCGACTGGATCGCCCTTTCCGACCGCGCCGAGCCGCTGGAGCCGGACACTCCGGCGCTGCTGATGCAGGGTGCGCTGGTGATGGAACTGGCGCTGCCGCTGGAAGTGCCCTGCGTGTTGCTGGATTACCGCCTGACCGGCGCCGAGCCGCGGGCGCTGTCGGTGTTCCACGACCCGAAGATGGGCATCGGCATCCTGCACCGGCAGGGCGAGCGGCTGGTGCGCCATACCCTGCCGGGACCGCTGCCGCGCGACATCGGCATTGCCCGGCTGATCCTGCGCTGGGACGCCCCGGCGCGAACCTGGGGCCTGCGCTACGAATTGCCGGAAAGCGGCGTGTTCGTCGATTCCTGCGGGGTCAATCCGCTGCCCTTGCCGCTGGCCGACCTGCTGGCGCTGTGCGGCGGCATTGGCATCACCCAGCGGCACCCGGCGCTGTTGTGGTTTGGTGCCACCCGCGGCGAAAACCCGCCGGAACGCGCGCCCTGGATCGGGCTGCGCACGCCGGTGGCGACGGCGATGGGCTACTGCCCGGCTGGCACGCTGAAACCCGGCGATGTGGTGCTGACCGCCGATGGCGGGGCGCGCGCCGTGCAATCGGTGCGCAAGATGGACCTGCCCAGCCGCGGCTTCTTTGCGCCGGTGCTGCTGCGCGGCCCGTATTTTGCCGACCGCACCGATCTGCTGGTCTCGGCCGATCAGTTGATCGCGCTGTCGGGGCCGGAGGTCGAATACCTGTTTGCCGAGGACGAGGTGCTGGCCGAGGCGCGACACCTGACCGACGGCTGGTCGGCGCTGTTCGATGACCGCCGCGCCGTGACCTCTTGTGTGTCGATTGATCTCGGCAGCCCGGACCTGTTGCAAAGCGACGGCTGCCTGCTGGCCAGCCATCACAACGGCCCGCTGGCCAGCCGCCCGCCGCTGCTGCGCCGCCTTCTGCACAGTTATGAAGCGGTGCCTCTGCTGGCATTGCTGGGGCGCGGCAACGGTCGGCGCGCGGCCTGATCGCCTTGGCGCGAACGGTGCTGGCGGCGATGCCGGGTCAGGTCTGCAGCGGTTTGAACCCGATTGCCGCCACGACCGGCGTCAGGCCAGATGGTCGCGGAACGTCGTGATCACCTGGTCATAGACCGCGCGTTTGAAGGGCACGATCGAGGCCAGCATGGCGTCGGCTTCGGTCCATTGCCAGCGGTCGAACTCGGGGTGTTCGGTGGCGATGTTGATCTGGTCGTCACGGCCCAGAAAGCGCATCAGGAACCAGCGTTGGCGCTGGCCGCGGTATTTGCCGCCCCAGACCCGGCCCAGCAGCTCGGGCGGCAGATCATAGCTCAGCCAATCGGGCGATTTGGCCAGGATTTCAACCAGATCGGCGGTGATGCCGGTTTCCTCCCACAGTTCGCGCAGCGCTGCGGCGCGGGGTTTTTCGTCCGCATCAATACCGCCCTGCGGCATCTGCCAGGCCGGTTGCTGCGCGTCCAGACGCTGCCCGGCGAAGATCAGCCCCTGCGGGTTCAGCAGCATGATGCCGACGCAGGGGCGGTAGGGCAGGCTTGCGGGATCGGGGTTTTGGGTCATGGTCTATCCGCTTGGAATGGGGAGCCGGTTTCCCGGCCCCCTTTCGCCTCAGGGCTTGGCGGCGATGGCGTTCAGGCCCTTCAGGATATCCACCGCATAGGCCAGTTGATAATCCTCGTCGCGCAGTTTCGCGGCCTCTTCGGCGCGGGCGCGCTCTTCTTCCAGCAGCCGCTTTTCATCCTCGGTCATCGAATCGTTGCTGATGATGCCGCGCAGATCGGCTTCCGACCGGCCACGGTTCGCCGCCGAGGTCGGGGTGTCGGCTTCTGTGCCTTCGGCCACCGGCGGCGGCACCGGCTGGTTGACGATGATGTCGGGCGACACGCCAAGCGCCTGGATCGAGCGGCCCGAGGGCGTGTAATACCGCGCCGTGGTCAGCCGCATCGCGCCTTCGCCACGCAACGGGATCACCGTCTGCACCGAGCCTTTGCCGAAGCTCTTGGTGCCGACCACGATGGCGCGGCGGTGGTCCTGCAAGGCGCCGGTCACGATCTCCGATGCCGAGGCTGAACCGCCGTTGATCAGCACCACCATCGGCTTGCCGCCGGTCAGATCGCCCGGTGTGGCGTTGAAGCGCTCGCCATCGGCGGGGTTGCGGCCGCGGGTCGAGACGATCTCGCCGGTTTCCAGGAAGGCATCCGACACCTTGATGGCCTGGGTCAGCAACCCGCCAGGGTTGTTGCGCAGGTCCAGCACGAAGCCATCGACCTTGTCGATGCCGCCCAATTCCTTGACCGATTTCTCGATGCCTTCCACCAGGCCCGGATAGGTCTGGTCGTTGAAGGTGGTCAGGCGCACCACCACGGTATTGCCGACCACCCGCGATTTCGCCGCCGTCAGCTTGATGACGTCGCGGATGATCGACACGTCGAACGGGTCGGCCACATCTTTGCGCACCACGGTGATGATGATCTCTGACCCGACCTCGCCGCGCATCTTGTCAACGGCAGCATCCAGCGTCAGGCCCAGCACCGATTCGCCGTTCACATGGGTGATAAAGTCGCCCGACTGGATGCCCGCCGCTGCCGCCGGGGTATCGTCGATCGGCGAGACCACCTTGATGAAGCCCTCTTCCTGCGTCACCTCGATGCCCAGCCCGCCGAACTCGCCGCGGGTCTGCACCTGCATGTCGTCGAAATCCTTCGGCGCCATATAGCTGGAATGGGGGTCCAGCGAGGTCAGCATGCCGTTGATCGCCGCCTCGATCAGCTTGTCGGTCTGCACTTCCTCGACATATTGGGCGCGAATCCGCTCGAAGATGTCGCCGAACAGGTCAAGCTGTTCATAGACCGAGGCGCTGCGCGTGGCTTCCTGTGCGATCAGCGGCCCGGCCACCTGCGTGGTCAACAGTGCCCCGGCCACGGTGCCGCCCAGAGCGGCCATCACGAATTTCCTCATAGCTCAGCTATTCTCCTGTAGTGGCGAACCATTCCGCCGGATCGACCGGCTTGGCCCCCTGTCTCAGTTCCATATAAAGCGTTTCGGTGCCCTGTGAACCACCGCCGTCCTGCACCGACACCATAAACTCGGCCACACCCGACACCGCGCCGCCCATCAGGCCCAGCGGGGCACCGGCATTGACCACTTCTCCCACCTCGCCATACACGGTTTCCAGCCCGGCAAGCACCAGAAGATAGCCGCCGCCGGGTTCAAGGATGATCACATTTCCGTAGTCGAGCAGCGGGCCGCGATAGCGGATGGTCGCAGGCCATGGGGCGGTAACCAGCGCGCGGGGCCTTGTGGCCAAAAGGATACCGGGGCGGCGCACCCCGGCGGCGTCAGCCTCGTTGGCCCGGCGCAGCAGCGTGCCCAGCACCGGCAGCGGCAGGCTGCCCTTGGCGGCGGTAAAATCGGTCATGCCTTCGATTTCGGCGGCGTTCAGCGCCAGACCCCCGGCAAAGGCTTCCAGCGTGTCGGCGCTTTGCAGCAGGCGTTTCAGCGCCTCGGGGTCTTCGGTGAAGCGTTTGGGCAGGTCGGTGCGGTCCGAGATTGCCTGGCTGAGCGCCGACCGCGCCTCTTGCACCGCGCGCAGGCCATCGGCCAGGGTGTCGCCCGCTGCCACCTGCAGGCCGCGCAGGTCGCGCAACTCCTGCAACTGGACGCGCAACGCCTCGGCCTCGGCCTGCAGTGCCGGGGTGACATCGGCCAGCATCATGCCCGACCGCACGGTGCCCAGCGGCCCGGTCGGGTGCAACAGCAGCAAGGGGCCGGGATCGGCCTCGATCCGGCTGAGAACGCCCACCAGTTGCGCCACCCGGTCGCGTTTGGCGTCGAATTGCAGCGCCAGTGCCGCCTCGCGGATGCTGGCCTGCCGCAACCCCTCGCGCAGCGCCGACAAGCCGCGTTCATAGGCCTGAATGGTCTGGGTCAGCGCCGACACCTGATCGCGCGCACCGCGAGCGTCGTCCAGTGCCGCCACCGCCGTTTGCAGATCGGCAGCCGCCTTGCCCGCCTGTTCGGCAACCGTCTGCGCCGAGGCAGCAAGGCCCAGCGCCAGCCACAGCGACAGGGCAAGGCC
The DNA here is from genome assembly GCF_000176015.1 of Rhodobacter ferrooxidans. Classification (GTDB taxonomy): domain Bacteria; phylum Pseudomonadota; class Alphaproteobacteria; order Rhodobacterales; family Rhodobacteraceae; genus Pseudorhodobacter_B; species Pseudorhodobacter_B ferrooxidans. The sequence goes on from NZ_ACYY01000001.1 coordinate 124,256, forward strand.
GCAGCCGACCCGCATCAGACGATCAGGCTTTCGCCGGTCATTTCAGGCGGTTGCGGCAGGCCCATCAGTTGCAGCAGCGTCGGCGCGAGGTCAGCCAGCCGGCCATGCCGCAGCTTGGCCCCCACAGGCCCGCCGAACAGGATCACCGGCACCGGATTGGTGGTATGCGCGGTATGCGGCCCGCCGGTGACCGGATCGACCATGGTTTCGCAATTGCCGTGGTCGGCGGTGACGATCATCGCCCCACCGGCCTTGCGCAAGGCGGCCACAGCCTTGCCCAGCCCTTCGTCCACCGCCTCGCAGGCCGCCATCGCCGCCGCCAGATTGCCGGTATGGCCGACCATGTCGGGGTTGGCAAAGTTGACCACGATCAGGTCGTAGCCCTGTTCGATGGCGCCCACCAGATGCTCGGCCACCTCGGGTTCCGACATCTCGGGTTGCAGATCGTAAGTGGCCACCTTGGGCGATTTCGCCATGTAGCGGTCCTCGCCGGTTTCCGGTATCTCTTTGCCGCCGTTCAGGAAAAACGTGACATGCGGGTATTTCTCGGTTTCCGCCAGCCGGAACTGGCTACGACCATGGCTGGCCACCCATTCGCCCAGCGTGTTGTGCAGCACCTGTTTGGGGAAGGCGCTGGTCATGTAGGCGTCATGCGCCTTGGAATAATCGACCATCCCCAGCATCGCCGCCCATTTTGGCCGGATGCCGGTTTCAAAGCCGGTGAAGGCCGGGTCGCCCAAGGCCGCCAGAATCTCGCGCGCCCGGTCGGCGCGGAAGTTCAGGCAGAACAGGCCGTCGCCATCGCGGGCGCCGGTATAGGCGCCGATCACCGTGGGCGCGATGAATTCGTCGAACTCGTTCTTGGCATAGCTGGCGGTCACCGCGGCCACCGCATCCACCGCAGCCTCACCCTGCCCGTGCAGCATGGCGGCGAAAGCCCGCGCCACCCGGTCCCAGCGGTTGTCGCGGTCCATCGCCCAGTAGCGCCCGATCACCGTGCCGATGCTTGCCCCCGCAGGCAGGCCCGCCACCAGTTCCGCCATGAACCGCGCGGCAGAATCCGGCGGCACATCGCGGCCATCGGTGATGGCATGCACCACCACCGGCACCCCGGCACCGGCCACCGCCCGCACCGCGGCCAACAGATGCAGGATATGCCCATGCACCCCGCCATCGGACACCACGCCCATCAGATGCGCGGTGCCGCCGGTCGCCTTCAGCCTTGCCACAAAGGCCAGCAGCGCCGGATTCAGCGCAAACGACCCATCCTCGATCGCCAGATCAATCGCGCCCAGGTCCATCGCCACCACCCGGCCCGCGCCGATATTGGTGTGGCCGACCTCGGAGTTGCCCATCTGCCCGGTCGGCAACCCGACGTCGCGGCCATGCGTTACCAGCGTGTTGTGCGGGCAAGTGGCCATCAGCGCGTCGAAATTCGGGGTGTTGGCCAGCGCGGGGGCGTTGTTGGCGCGGTCCTCGCGCAGCCCCCAGCCATCAAGGATGCACAGCACAACGGGTTTGGGAACGCTCATCTGGGGGCCTTTCACTGCGATGCCGTGGTTTTACGCCGGACCGGGTGCAGGGGCAACCATTGCAGACTGGCGGCAAAACTTTTCGAAAAGTTTTGCAAAATCCTTCGAAGGATTTTGGGTCACACCCGGTGATACGGGCTTCCTGCCAAAATCGAGGCCGCGCGGTAAAGCTGTTCGGCCAGCATCACCCGCACCAGCATATGCGGCCAGACCATCCGCCCGAAACTCAGCGCGAAATCCGCCCGCCCCCGCAGTTCCGGCGCTATGCCATCCGCCCCGCCGATCACGAAGGCCACATCCTGCCGCCCGCCATCGCGCCAGCCCGCCAGCAGTTGTGCAAGCTCGGGCGAGGACAGCACCGCCCCGCGTTCGTCCAGCACCGCCAGCAAAGCTCCCGCAGGCACCGCGCGGGCCAGCAACTCGGCCTCGGCGCCCATGCCGCCGCCGCGCTTGTCCTCGACCTCGTGCTGCACCAATGGCCCAAGGCTCAGCGCCCGGCCGGTGCGGTCGAACCGTGTCGCGTAATCGTCCAGCAAGTCACGCTCGGGGCCGGATCGCAGCCGCCCCACGGCGCACAAATGCAGCCGCATCAGTCCTCGCGCACGCCCATGTGGCCGCCGGGACGCCACATCTTTTCAAGCTGATAGAACTCGCGCACTTCCGGGCGGAACACGTGGACGATCACATCGCCCGCGTCGATCAGCACCCAGTCGCCGGTTTCCTTGCCTTCGATCTTGCACAGCCGCCCCAGGTCGGCCTTCAGCCGGTCCACCAGCTTTTCCGAGATCGCCGCCACCTGCCGCGACGACCGGCCCGAGCAGATCACCATGTAATCGGCCATGTCGGAACGGCCGCGCAGGTCGATCTGCACCACCTCTTCGGCCTTGTCGTCGTCGAGCGAGGCCAGAACATGGGCCAGAAGGTCTTCGCTGGTGGCATCGGCAACGGCAGCGCGCGCCGCACGCGGTCCGACCGGCAGGCCGGTCGCGGGATCAGAATGAGTCAGGACATCGTCCTCCAGAAAACGCGCCATCCATGCCCCGGCGCCGGGCTTGCCCCCAACCTAGCATCGCAAGGCCGAAATCTCAATGACGGGGGGAATGGAGCGCTTACCCGTCACAGCGGCCCGGCGCAAGGGGGGTGATATGCGCATCCGCGGTGAGCCATGCGTCAAGCGCATGACGGCATGTCGCCATCGGCCCTAGCGAACATTGCTGCGGCGCAGCATATTTACCGAGGGAGGTGAATTGGAGAGACAAGATGACCAAAGCCCTGTTCCGCCGCCTGTTCCCGCTGTTCGTGACTCGCGAAGATGCCGAACTGGCCTACCTGAACCAATCCGTCAGCCTTTACGACCTTGAACGCCGCGAGGCCGAGATTGCCCGCGGCAAGTTCGCCGGGTTCTGATCACTTCAGCCCGAATTACTTCAGCAGAAACGCCACCTCGTTGCGGCGATTCCACGGCAGGGTCATCGGCGAGTCGTAGAAGTAGTAGAAGGGTCCTGCGTCCAGCGTGACGCCGTTTGCCTTGGCCCAGGCTCGCAATTCCCGTTCCTTCTGTGCCAGCGCCGCGGTTTGCGGCAGGCCGGAAAACTGCAACACCGCCTGCCGCGACCCCGGCACTGTCACGAAACGGATCGACGGGTCCAAGGGTTTGGGCAGCGTGTCCAGCGTATAGGCGGCGGGCATCATGAACTGCACCACCCATGCGCCATCGGTGCCGGTCTGTGTGACCGGCGTTGTCATGGCGATGGTTTCGCTGGGCGCTTGCGCCACCGGCACCGTCATGGCGACCTTGGCCTTGCTGGCGTTCTTGCCGAAGATATAGCCCGCCAGCACCCGGAAACCGGTGCCGATCGCCGCCGAGCGGTTGCCCGACACCACCACCTGCGCCGCGATATGGCTGCCATAGTGGCGCAACTCCACCGCGCCATCGGCGCGTTCCACCGTGTAACCCGGCGTCTCGTAGCCCTTGTGCATTTCCGCCTCCGCCGCTGTGGCCGCCCCCAGCATCAGCACGCCTGCAATGATCCCGCGCATCCTGGCCCCCTTTGTAGGGCTTTATGTGGGGTGCGCCGCTTGATTTACCAGCCGTTCCCGCGTATTTCCCAAGGCCATGACACGCATTTTCGCCATGGACGACCGCAAGCGCCTGCCCTGGCGCTTTTACGGCGCGACCCGCTCGATATTGGCCCGCGCCTGACGGCCAGCCTTTGCCTGTCTGCCCCTTTCCCTGTTTCCCCAAATGAAAGCAGCGCCATGCCCGCTCCCCGCACGCTCTATGACAAGATCTGGGATGACCACGTCGCCGATCAGGCCGCCGATGGCACCTGTCTGCTGTATATCGACCGCCATCTGGTGCATGAAGTCACCAGCCCGCAAGCCTTTGAAGGGCTGCGGATGACTGGCCGCAAGGTGCGCGCGCCCGAAAAGACCATCGCCGTGCCCGACCACAACGTGCCCACCACGCTCGATCGCGCCAATGCCGCCACCATGACCGAGGATTCGCGGATTCAGGTCGAGGCGCTGGACAAGAACGCCCGCGATTTCGGGGTGAACTACTACCCGGTGTCGGATGTGCGCCAAGGCATCGTGCATATCGTCGGCCCGGAACAGGGCTGGACCCTGCCCGGCATGACCGTGGTCTGTGGTGACAGCCATACCGCGACGCATGGCGCCTTTGGCGCGCTGGCGCATGGCATCGGCACGTCGGAGGTCGAGCACGTTCTGGCGACGCAGACGCTGATCCAGAAGAAATCGAAGAATATGAAGGTGGAAATCACCGGCTCCCTGCGCCCCGGCGTTACCGCCAAGGACATCACCCTGTCGGTGATCGGCGCCACTGGCACCGCGGGCGGCACCGGCTATGTCATCGAATACTGCGGTCAGGCGATCCGCGAGCTTTCCATGGAAGGCCGCATGACCGTCTGCAACATGGCCATCGAAGGCGGGGCGCGCGCCGGGATCATCGCGCCCGACGAGAAGACCTTTGCCTATTGCCTGGGCCGCCCGCATGCGCCGAAAGGCGCGCAGTGGGAAGCCGCGGTGGCCTACTGGAAGACGCTTTACACCGACGAGGGCGCGCATTTCGACAAGGTGCTGACGCTGAAGGCCGAAGATATCGCCCCGGTCGTCACCTGGGGCACCAGCCCGGAAGACGTGCTGCCGATCACCGGCGTGGTGCCCTCGCCGTCGCAGTTCGAGCCCGGCAAGGCCGAGGCGGTGCAGCGCAGTCTGGATTACATGGGCCTGACCCCGGGGCAGAAGCTGACCGATATCGCCATTGATACGGTGTTCATCGGCTCTTGCACCAATGGCCGGATCGAAGACCTGCGCGCCGCCGCCGCGGTGCTGAAGGGCAAGAAGATCAAGGCTGGGATGCGGGCGATGGTGGTGCCTGGCTCGGGTCTGGTGCGGGCGCAGGCCGAGGAGGAAGGGCTGGCGCAGATCTTCCTCGATGCAGGCTTCGAATGGCGTCTGGCCGGGTGTTCGATGTGTCTCGCCATGAACCCCGACCAGCTTAGCCCCGGCGAGCGTTGCGCTGCGACTTCCAACCGCAACTTCGAAGGCCGTCAGGGCCGCGGCGGCCGCACCCACCTCTTGTCCCCCGCCATGGCGGCGGCGGCGGCGATCACCGGTCACCTGACCGACATTCGCCAGATGATGCCCGAACACGCATAAGGAACCGGAAAGATGGACAAATTCACCAAACTGACCGGCATCGCGGCGCCCATGCCGCTGGTCAACATCGACACCGACATGATCATCCCCAAGCAGTTCCTGAAAACCATCGCCCGCACCGGCCTTGGCAAGAACCTGTTCGACGAGATGCGCTATACGCAAGACGGTGCCGAAATCCCCGGCTTCGTGCTGAACCAGCCTGCCTATCGCAAGGCGGAAATTCTGGTGGCGGGCGACAATTTCGGCTGTGGCTCCAGCCGCGAGCACGCGCCCTGGGCGCTGCTGGATTTCGGCATCCGCGCCGTGATCTCGACCAGCTATGCCGACATCTTCTACAACAACTGCTTCAAGAACGGCATCCTGCCGATCGTGCTGCCCGCCGATCAGGTGGCGATCCTGATGGACGACGCGAAAAAGGGTGCCAACGCCCGCGTCACCATTGATCTGGAAAGCCAGACCGTCACCACCTCGGATGGCCAAAGCTTTCCGTTCGAGGTGGATAGCCACCGCAAGCATTGCCTGCTGAACGGGCTGGACGACATCGGCCTGACGCTGGAAAAGGCGTCTGCCATCGACAGTTTCGAGAAAAAGGCCGCCACATTGCGGCCTTGGGTCTGAATCCTCTTTAACCACAACATCTTGGGCCGCCTTGCGCAGATCACGCATGGCGGCCTTTTTTCACCCTTAATTTGATGCAATCCGGCGACACATTCTGCGTGAAACGGTCACAATTCTTAAGTCAATTGAAAGGGATGTTGCGGGACAGAGTGAAAGAAGGCACAAATTGGGCAAGAATGAGGCAGTCCGCCACAATGTGCGGGAATTCAGCGGAAAAAGGCCATGGCAAAGCACCATGTCCGTCCGGGTCGAGGAAGGCAAGGCAGTGGTTTCTCGTGCAGCAGGTGCGCTGTTTCGCGCGTTTCTGGTGATGGTGCTGATTGCCACGCCCTCGGTGCTGCTGCCCGGCATCGGCGCGGATGGCAAGCAGATGGTGGCGCTGGTGGCGTTGTTCGCAGGCCTGCTGACCTTTGTTGAATACAATGCCACCTATCCCGGCCTGATCGAGTTCCGCGATGCCGCGCCGCTGAACCGGGTGCGGTTTCTGATCGGCTTTTTCACGGTGTTCTGCCTGACGGTGATCGCGCAAAACGCCACCGACCCCAGCACCATGGGCACCTTTGTGCAGGCGCTGGGCACGGTGATCGGTCAGGCGATGGATTTCCCCTACAGCCCGGTGCGGCTGGCGACGCTGATGATGGCCAGCGGGGCCTTGGATCATCAGGTGGCGGCGGTGCGCACGGCGGCGGGCATGGCCTATCTGATCTCGCTGGTCGGGCTGTCGGTGTTCGTGGTGATGATCAAGATTGGCCGCTGGCCCACCCGCAACGCCGCCTTCAACATCTGGGTCAACCTGCCGACGTTTGATCCGTCGGTCGGCGGCGATGTGGTGCACCGGCTGGACCGCGATGCCCGCGTCAATATTGCGCTTGGATTTTTGCTGCCCTTCCTGATCCCCGCCGTGGTAAAGATTTCCTCGGCCGGGTTCGAGCCGCTGACCCTGACTTCGCCGCAAACCCTGATCTGGACGATGACCGCATGGGCCTTTCTTCCCGCCAGTCTGTTCATGCGCGGTATCGCGATGAGCAAGATCGCCGACATGGTGCGCGAAAAGCGGCGGGCGAACGGGCTGCTGGAAAACTCGGGCTATATCGCAGCCTGATCGCGGCGGCGCTGGTCTTCGGGCTGTGTGGTGCGGCTTCGGCGGAAACCCTGCGGATTGCCACCTATAATGCCGACCTCTCGCGCGACGGGCCGGGGCTGTTGCTGCGCGACATCCTGAAGGGCGATGATCCGCAGATCGCCGCCGCGGTGCAGGTGGTGACCGCCCTTGACGCCGATGTGCTGGTGCTGACGGCGGTGGACTATGACCTTGATCTGGTGGCGCTTTCGGCCTTTGCCGATCTGCTGGCGCAGGCGGGTGCGCCCTATCCCTACCGCTTTGCCCTGCGCCCCAATACCGGCAGGGCAACGGGCCTTGATCTGGATGGCAACGGCTTTCCGGGCGATGCCCGCGACGCCCAGGGTTACGGGCGCTTTGCCGGCGAGGCCGGGATGGCCGTGCTGTCGCGCCTGCCGATTGATACGGCTTCGGCGCGGGATTTTTCCGGCTTCCTTTGGCGCGATCTGCCGGGGGCCTTGCTGCCCGACCCGTTCCCGGGGGCAGAGATTCAGCGGCTGTCCACCACTGGCCATTGGGAAGTGCCGGTCACCCTGCCCGATGGCAGGAACCTGGCGCTGCTGGTCTGGTATGCCACGCCGCCGATCTTCGACGGGCCGGAAGATCGCAACGGGCGGCGCAACCATGACGAGGCGGCGTTCTGGGCGCGGCTGATTGACGGCGCGTTGCCGTTCCCCGCCCCTGCGACGCCGTTCATCCTGCTGGGCGATGCCAATCTGGACCCGGTGGATGGCGACGGGCTGACTGCCGGGATTGCCGGGCTATTGGCACATCCGGCGCTGCAAGACCCCGGTCCGCGCGGCACTTCGGGGCGGGTTGATCCGGGGCAGCAGGGCGATGCCGCGCTGGACACTGCTGATTACACCGCCGATGCCGGGCCGGGCGGGTTGCGGGTCGATTACATCCTGCCCTCGGTTGACCTGACGGTGACGGGTTCGGGCGTTTTGTGGCCGCCGGAGTCTGACCCGCTGGCGGCAACCCTTGCCGCCGCCTCGCGGCATCGGCCGGTCTGGGTGGAGATCAACCTGCCCTGACCCCGGCGGCCGCCAGGTGCAGCGCCACGACTTGCTGCAAGGGCGTCACCGCAAACCCCGGCAGCAGGCGGTCGAGTTCGGCGGGCGACAGGCTGTGCGGCAGGTCGTAGAGATAGCGCATTTCCAGAAGCTCCCGCGCCAGTTCCCAAAACGGCGCCAGCAGCCGCAACTGCCACCAGGCAAAACGCCCCACCTTTTCCGGCTTGCCGGTCTGACGTGCCACCTCCGTCGCCAGATCATTGGTGCTGAAGCAATGCCCGGCGAAGGGCACATCGGCAAAGGCGGGCAGGGTGTCGCGGATGTCGGCCAGCGCCACCGCCGCCCGGGCCATGTCGGGCAGGTAAGCATGGGCGCGGCGGGCGGCGGGGTCGCCGAGGCTGACAATCCGGCCCTTGGCCACGCCCTTCAGCACCACCCGCGACAGCACCGAACTGGGCGCATCCGGCTGCATGAAATCGCCGCCGCGCAGCAGGATCACCCGTGTGCCCTGCGCCGACGCCTCCCGATACTGCGCCTCCATCGTCGCCCTTATCACCCCCTTGCGGCTGACCGGGCGGTGCGGCGTGTCCGGCCCCCAGGGGCTCGGCTCGCGCCCGTAAACATACACATTCCCCGGCACCAAAACGGTGGCCCCCGAGGCTTTGGCCGCCGCCAGCACCTGCCCGGTGATCTGCGGAATCAGGTTGGCCCAATCGTGATAGCCGGGCGGGTTCAGCCCGTTCACGATCAGGTCCATCCCCCGCGCCGCCGCCACCATGTCGGTGCCGCGGGTGAAGCGACTGACCTGCCAGCCCGCCTCGGCAAAGGCCTTGGCCGCAGCGCCACCAAAGCCGCCCGATGCCCCCAGAACCAGAACTTTCCCTGTCATTGTCGCCTCCATCTGCCTGCCCCGAAGATAGACATTCACCCGCGCATGAAAAATTGCGGAAATCCGGCGGTGTGATATGCATTTCTGCATGGATACCCTTGCCCCCCTCGATTGGTCGCTGATCCGGTCGTTTCTGGCCGTGGCCGAGACCGGCTCGCTTTCCGCCGCCGCCCGCGCCCTGGGCCAAAGCCAGCCCAGTCTGGGGCGGCACATCAGGCAGGTGGAAACCGCGCTGGAGGTGGCCTTGTTCACCCGCCAACCGCGTGGCCTGGCGTTGACCGAGGCCGGGCAGGCGCTGTTGCCTGCGGCGCAGGAGATGCGCGCCGCCGCCGCAAGGCTGGCGCTGACCGCAGCGGCGAAATCCGACCGGCTGGCGGGGTCGGTGCGTATCACGGCCAGCCGGATCATGTCGCACCACATCCTGCCGCCGATCCTTTCGGCGCTGCGGCAGGCGGAACCGGGGATCCAGATCGACCTCGTGCCCTCGGACACCTCGGAAAACCTGCTGTTCCGCGAGGCCGACATCGCGCTGCGGATGTATCGGCCGACGCAAGCCGACATCATCACCCGGCACCTGGCCGACCTGCCGATGGCGGTCTATGCCGCGCGCAGCTATCTGGACCGGCGGGGGCGACCGCAAAACCGTGCCGAACTGCTGGCGCTGGATTTTGTGGGCTACGACCGGTCTGACATGATCTTGCGGATGATGGCCGGGCTGGGCGTGCCGGTGACCCGCGATTTTTTCGGTCTGCGCTGCGATGACCAACTGGTGTATTGGAACCTGGTGCGGGCGGGCGGCGGCATTGGCGGCATGCAGCGCAACATCGGTGACGCCGATCCGCTGGTGGAACCGCTTGACGGCATCGTGACGTTGCCCGCCCTGCCCTTGTGGCTGGCCGCTGCCCCGGCGCTGCGCAGCGCACCAAGGCTGCGGCGGGTGTGGGATTTCCTGACAAATGCCTTGGAAAACCTGCCCGCCGCTTGACCCTGCCCCCCCAAGCGGCTAGGCGAACGGCAACCCGAAAACAGCCGCAGGAGCGCCCAGATGGCCAATCCGTCCCTTCTTATCCTTGCCGGTGACGGCATCGGCCCCGAAGTCATGGCCGAAGTGAAAAAGCTGATCCGCTGGTTCGAGGCCAAGCGCGGCATCGCCTTTGACGTCAGCGACGATCTGGTGGGCGGGGCGGCCTATGACAAATCCGGCACGCCGCTGACCGACGAAACCATGGCCCGGGCGCAGGCCGCCGATGCGGTGCTGCTGGGCGCTGTGGGCGGGCCGAAATACGACGTGCTGGATTTCAGCGTCAAACCCGAGCGCGGCCTGTTGCGGCTGCGCAAGGAGATGGACCTTTATGCCAACTTGCGCCCGGCGCAATGCTTTGACGCGCTGGCCGATTTCTCCAGCCTGAAGCGTGATATCGTCGCCGGGCTGGATATCATGATCGTGCGCGAGCTGACCTCGGGGGTGTATTTCGGCGAACCGCGCGGGATTTTCACCGAAGGCAATGAACGGGTCGGCATCAACACCCAGCGCTATACCGAGTCCGAGATTGCCCGGGTGGCGCGCTCGGCCTTCGAACTGGCGCGCAAGCGCAATGGCAAGGTCTGCTCGATGGAGAAGGCCAATGTGATGGAATCGGGCGTGCTGTGGCGGCAGGTGGTGCAAGAGGTGCACGACAAGGAATATCCCGACATCCAGCTTTCGCACATGTATGCCGACAATGGTGCCATGCAACTGGTGCGCGCGCCCAAGCAGTTCGACGTGATCGTGACCGACAACCTGTTCGGCGACGTGCTGTCGGATTGTGCGGCGATGCTGACCGGCTCGCTTGGCATGTTGCCCTCGGCCAGCCTGGGCGCGCCGATGGCCAATGGTCGGCCCAAGGCGCTGTATGAGCCGGTGCATGGCTCTGCCCCCGACATTGCCGGGCAAGGCAAGGCCAACCCGATCGCCTGTATCCTGTCGTTTGCCATGGCGCTGCGTTATTCCTTCGATCTGGGAGTTGAGGCGGCGCGGGTGGAACAGGCGGTGGAAAAGGTGCTGGCCGATGGGCTGCGCACCGCCGATCTGATGGGCCCGGAAGGCGGCGTGCCGGTCAGCACCTCGGGCATGGGCGATGCCATTCTGGCGGCACTGGACGCCAGCCTGTAAGCTATCAGGGGGGGGGCCGCCCGCCCCCTTTCGGCCGCGAAAGGCATCGCCATGCGCCATGCGAAATCGAACCTGCGCGGCGCGCTGATGGCGCTGACCGCGTTTGCAGTGTTCGCCACGCATGATGTGGTGGTGAAGTTTCTGGGCGGCACCTATTCGGCGGTCCAGATCATCTTTTTCAGCGTGCTGTTCAGCTTTCCGCTGGTCACCTTCATGCTGATGAACGACCGCAGCGATGGCCACCTGCGCCCGGTGCATCCGTGGTGGACCGCTGTGCGCACGGTCTGCACCGTGGTCACCGGCGTCACGGCGTTCTATGCGTTTTCCAAACTGCCACTGGCGCAGACCTATGCGATCCTGTTTGCGGCGCCCTTGCTGATCACCCTGCTGGCCATTCCGGTGCTGGGCGAGAAGGTCGGCATCCGGCGCGGGCTGGCGGTGGTGGTCGGGCTGGCGGGGGTGATGATCGTGCTGCGCCCCGGGGCGGCACCGCTGACGCTGGGCCATGCGGCGGCGCTGACGGCGGCGGTGGCCTCGTCGCTGGCCTCGGTGATCGTGCGCAAGATCGGCAAGGACGAACGCGCGGTGGTGCTGCTGCTCTATCCGATGATGGCGAATTTCGTGGTGCTGGGGGCGGCACTGCCGTTTGTCTATCGGCCGATGCCGGTGGCACATATCGGCATGCTGGGGGTGATTGCCGCCTTCGGGTTCGTCGCCATGCTGTTGATCATCGACGCCTATCGCAGCGCCGAGGCGGTGATCGTGGCGCCGATGCAATATTCGCAGATGGTCTGGGCCGCGGTGTTCGGTGCGCTGATTTTCAACGAAAATCCCGATGCCTACACGCTGGCGGGTGCCGCGGTGATCATTGCTTCGGGCCTTTACATCGTGCTGCGCGAGGACCGCGGCAACGTGTCGTTGAACCATCCGGTGCTGCAATCGAAAAGCCGCCCCGAGACCGGCATCCTGCCCCGCATCAGCCTGATGCTGCGGCGGATCGAACGGCAAGAAGCCGACGATTGACCGGGGTGCAAACGCCGGGTGCAAATCCGTGTCTTGCCCCCTTGCAAATGCCGCCACGACGGTTTAACCCCCACGCCACGGTCGGAGCGTAGCGCAGTCTGGTAGCGCACCTGCTTCGGGAGCAGGGGGTCGGAGGTTCGAATCCTCTCGCTCCGACCAATGTAAATAATCCCGATATATCAATGAGTGACCGGCGCGAGGCTTTCTCACCCGGATCACTCTCCCGGACAAGAGAAGCGGATCAGATAGCGATCCCCACCAGATGGTTCGCGTGGCGCCGGGAGACAGATGGCTCCTCCACCGCCATCTGATGACCCGATTCGAGCATTGCACTTTGGGAACCGGCTAACCGTTCTACCGCCGACGCCTCATCCCGTGTCCGGAAGCGCAGTCAGGGCAAGGACGCAGGCCGGGCTGATCGTGGATAGGCGCGATGTGCAATAAGTGCGCTACCGGCTTAACCCCGATCTGTCGCCAGACCTGCGCACAGTGGTCGCGGCGGTGATGGCGGCAGCCCCCAAGGTGCAAAGGAACGCGGCATGAGCCTGCAGGCACAGGAGGCGCCGGGCTGGTTATGGTCGTTGGCGTTGCTGCCTTCGTTGGCGTTTGGTGGTTAGTCTATCGCCAGTTGATCCCGGCGACGGAGCGGATGGTCTCGCTGCTGCCGGTGGCCCGGCACAGCCAGACCGGCGAAGCCCAGGCGTTCTTTTTCTACGACACACCCAAGATGATGCAGCTTTTGACGCCAATGGTGTTCGGCATGGGGGTAGTGCGCTGCTTCTTTTCGCCCGAGCGCACCCGCGCCCTGCTGGCGGGCAAGCGCGAAGGCGTCGGCAATGTGCTGGCCGCCGCGGGGATCATGCTCACCGGCTGGCAATGGCTGGACCCAGCGGTGGCCATTGCCGTCTCGGGGCTGATTGCCGTCACCGCCCATGTCACGCTGCAACTGGAAACCGCGACCTGCGCCCGGGCCGGTGCCTGCCTTACCACCTGAGCGCCGCCGGGGCTCGGCTCAGGCCTTGCCCGGTGCCGTGGCCGGAAACCAGCGCCGACCCAGCCACAGCGCCACCGATACCAGACCGATCAGCACCGGCACCTCGACCAGCGGGCCGATCACCGTGGCAAAGGCCACCGGCGAGGCCAGCCCGAAGGTGGCGATGGCCACCGCGATGGCCAGCTCGAAATTGTTGCCCGCCGCGGTGAACGCCACCGCCGTGGTCCGGGGATAATCGGCCTTGATCAGCCGCCCCATGACAAAGCCGATGCCGAACTGGATGATGAAATACAGTGTCAGCGGCACGGCGATGCGCAGGGCATCGACCGGCAGGCGCACCACCTCGCCGCCCTTCATCGCGAACATCGCCATGATGGTGAACAGCAGCGCCACCAGCGTGATCGGCCCGATCCGCGGCAGGAAACGGCTCTGATACCAGGCCTCGCCGCGGCGCGCGACCAGGATGCGGCGGCTGAGGTATCCGGCGGCAAAGGGAATGCCCAGGTAGATCAGCACCGCCTGGGTGATGGTCCAGAAGCCCACGTCGATGATCTGGCCCTCCAGCCCGAACAGCGGCGGCAGCACCGTCAGGAACACCCAGGCGTAGGTCGAAAAGAACAGGATCTGGAACACCGAATTGAACGCCACCAGTGCCGCGCCATATTGGTTGTCGCCGCAGGCCAGCCCGTTCCAGACCAGCACCATGGCGATGCAGCGCGCCAGCCCGATCAGGATCAGCCCGGTCATGTATTCCGGGCTGTCCGACAGGAACAGCACCGCCAGCGCGAACATCAGCACCGGCCCGATGATCCAGTTCTGCACCAGCGACAGCGCCAGAATCCGGCGATCCTGAAACACCTTCGGCAAATCCTCGTAGCGCACCTTCGCCAGTGGCGGATACATCATCAGGATCAGCCCCGCCGCGATCGGCAGGTTGGTCGAGCCGATCGACAGCCGGTCCAGCGCCCCAGGAAGGGCCGGGATGAAGGTGCCCAGCAGCACGCCGATGGCCATCGCGGCAAAGATCCACAGCGTCAGCCAGCGGTCGAGGAAGGACAGGCGCTGCATCTCAGGCTCCGGTTCCGCTGGGCCAACCATCGGCGTTCACGACCGGCTGGCCGTCTTCCTTGGTGAAGGCGCCGCGCTGCGCTGGCAGAAGCTCGATCACCGTTTCCGAGGGGCGGCACAGCCGGACCCCCAGGGGTGTCACGACGATCGGGCGGTTGATCAGGATCGGGTGCGCCATCATCGCATCCAGGAGCTGTTCCTGTGTCAGCGACGGATCGGCAAGCCCCAGCTCCGCATAGGGCGTGCCGTTTACCCGCAGCAGGTCGCGCAGCGGCATCGCCATCCGTGCGGCCAGATCAAGCAGTTCTGCCCGTGTCGGCGGTGCGCTCAGGTATTCGATGATCTCCGGTTCTACCCCGGCGTTGCGGATCAGGCCAAGCACATTGCGCGAGGTGCCGCAGGCGGGATTGTGATAGATGCGGACCGGAAAATCAGGCATCGGCTTGCTCCTTTGATGCACAGCGGGTGGCGGTGGCCAATGCGGGCAGGCAGAACTCCGGCCGCCCGCCGCAGCAGTCCTTGAGCAGAAAGGCGATCAGCGCCGACAGGGTTGCAATCTCGATGGCGTAGATGATCTGGCGTCCGTCGCGGCGCGATCGGACCAGCCCGGCCTGTTCAAGATGCGACAGATGAAACGACATCTTCGACGATCCGGCCCCGAGGGTATCACCCAAAGCCCCGGCGGGCATGCCCTGCGGCCCGGCTTCGACCAGCAGGCGGACGATTCGCAGCCGATGTTCCTGCGACAGGGCGGCAAAGGCCAGGATTGCCTGTGGCTCGCTCAACATCTCAACATCTCCAGTCATGTTTAGATATTCGGTAGCAGACCGCCGCTGCGGAAACAAGACCGTTCCGCCGCCCGACAGCGGCCAGCCCGGAAAGGCCTGCCGCGGCGCCCGGCGAACAACGGCACTTGTGCAACGGCAACAGCGCGCCTTAACCTTGCAGCCTGAGGGAGAGATCATGCAGCTAAAGGTTTCCCGGCGGCGGATGATGGCCCTGGCTGGGGCGGCTGTGGCAGTGCCCATGCGGCTGCGCGCTGCCGAGCCGTTGCGGCTTGGCCTGACGCCGGTGTTTCTGGACAATGACGCCGAGGTGATCGCCCGGCTGCGCGACGCCTTCGGCAGCGGCACCGGGCGCAGCGTCGAACTGGTGCAGCGGCGCACCTATCAGGAGGTGACGGGCCTGCTGCTGGAAGGCGGCGTCGATGCGGCCTGGCTCTGCGGCTATCCCTATCTGCTGCACGAAGATGCGCTCAGCCTGCTGGGCGTGCCGGTCTGGCAGGGCGCGCCGCTGTATCGGTCGTATCTGATCACCGGCATCGACGATCCGGCAACCAGCCTGGCCGATCTGCGCGGCGGTGCACATGCGTTTTCCGACCCCGACAGCAACTCGGGCTGGCTGGTCACCGCCTCCGATCTGGCGCGGCTGGGCGAGCGGGTGGACGACTTTTTCGGCCGCACGCTGTTTGCCTATGGCCATCGCAACGTGGTGCGGGCGGTGGCGGGCGGGCTGACCCGGTCGGGCAGTGTTGACGGCTATGTCTGGGAGGCGCTTTCGACGGTCGAACCCGAGCTGATGCTGCGCACGCGGGTGATCGCGCAATCCGAGCTTCTGGGCTTTCCGCCCTTCGTGGCCCGCAAGGACCGGGCCGACACGGCGCCGGTGCAGGCGCTGCGGGGCGCCCTGCTGGGGCTGGATGCCAGTGCCGCGGGCAAGGCCGCACTGGAGATGCTGCAACTGGAAAAGGTGATCGCGGCAGAGCCTGCGCTTTTCGACGGCATCCGCGCCCGGATGCGCGATCTGGCGGCGTTGTAGCAGATGCGGCTGGCCAACCTGCCGCTGTCGCTTCGGGTGCCGCTGATTGCCGCGGGGCTGATGCTTTTGCTGGGCGTGGTGGCCTCGCAACTGGTGCTGTCGGCGCTGGGGGCGGTGCAGGATGCGCGGATGCGCGAACTGGCGCGGCTGCATGTCGAGGGGCTGGCGCTGGCGCTGGGTCCAGCGGTGCTGCGCCATGACGTGTGGGAGGTTTTCGACACGCTCGACCGCGCCGGTGCTACCCCCGACGCGCAACGGCTGATGCTTTCGGTGGTGGCCGACGAGAAGGGCCGGGTGATTGCGGCGTCGGACCCGCGGCGGGTGCCGGTGGACAGCGACGCCACGGCACTGATGCCAGGGGCGCAAAGCCTGGATGCGATGACCGTCGGCGGTGGCGATGCGGTGATCCGGGTGGCGGCACCGTTGGTCTACCAGGGCCGCACGGTCGGCCGGATTTTCAGCGAACTGGACGTGACCGACCTTGTGGCCGAGCGGCGGCAGGCCGGGTTGGCCTTGCTGGCGGGCAATGCGCTGGCCACCGCGGTGCTGGCCTTCGCGGGTTATCTGGCGATGCGGCGGATGCTGCGGCCGGTGACGCTGCTGGCCTCGCACATGGCCGAAACCACCGGCGCGCCGCGCCCGATTCCGCCGCAATTGATCCCGCGGGGCGATACCGAACTGGGGCGGCTGTTCCAGACCTACAACAGCATGACCGGTGCCGCCGAAGCCAAGGCCGAGGCCGAGCGGCGGCTGGCCGACCGCGAACGCCTTGTCAGCCTCGGGCGGCTGTCGTCGTCCCTTGCGCACGAGATCAACAACCCGTTGGGCGGGCTGCTGGCCGCCACCGACACGTTGCTGACCTACCCCGACCGCCCGGACGTGGTGCGCGAGGCGGCGGCGCTGGTCGATCGCGGCTTGCGGCATCTGCGCGACGTGGCGCGGGCGACGCTGGAGCACAACCGGCTGGACCGCAGCGGCCTGCCGCTGACGCCCGAGGATTTCGACGACCTGAAGCTGCTGTTTCGCCCCGAGACCCTGCGGCTGGAGCAGCGGCTGGACTGGCGGATCGAGGCTTTCAGCGCGGCGCTGGCCCGCCATGCCGCAGCACCGGTGCGGCAGATCGCGTTGAACCTGTTGCTGAACGCCTCGGCGGCGGCGGGGGCGGGCGGCGTCCTCGGGCTGGCGGTGCAGGACAGCGACGGCGCGCTGGCCCTGACGGTCAGCGATAGCGGCCCCGGCATGAATGACGCGGCGCTGCAACGGCTGCTGACCGACGATCCGGTGCAGCCGGGCGGCGGCGTCGGCCTGCGGCTGGTGCGCGAGCTGGTGCAGGCGGCAAACGGCCAGATCGGCTATCGGCGGCTGGACGCCACCAGCACGGTGCAGGTCACCTTGCCGGGGAACCCGCCATGCTGAAAGGCCGCCGCATCGCGCTGATCGAGGATGACGAGATCATGGGGGCCTCGCTGTTGCAACGCCTGCAACTCGAGGGCGCCGAGGTGCTGTGGCTGAAGCTGGCGCAGCGGGCCATCGGCGCCCTGCGCACGCCGCGGGCACCGATCGATGCGGTGGTCTGCGACATCCGCCTGCCCGATGGCAGCGGCGAGGAGGTGTTTGCCACGCTCTGCCGCAGCATCACCCCGCCGCCGTTCCTGTTCATCACCGGCCAGGGCGAGATTGATCAGGCGGTGCGGCTGTTGCAGGCGGGGGCGGCGGATTACCTCACCAAGCCGTTTGGCATGCCGGTGTTTCTGGACCGGCTTTCGGCGCTGCTGCGCGCGGCACCGCTGGCCCGGCTGCCGATGCTGCTTGGCCCCTCGCCCGCCGCCCGGCGGGTCGAGGATCTGGCGCTGACGGCGGCTGCGCATGACCGACCGGTGCTGATCCGTGGCGGCGCGGGCACCGGCAAGGCGTTGGTGGCGCGGCGCATCCATGCGGCCTCGGACCGCCGTGCCGCACCGTTCGTGCATGTCAATCTGGCGCGCGAGGCCGATGCCAGCGCCGCCCTGGAAGCGGCCTTGGCCGAGGTGGGCGACGGCGTGCTTTTCCTGAACGCGCTGGAGCGGCTTGGGGCTTTGGAACAGGCCCGGCTGATGGGCTGGCTCGATACCGGCGCGGCGCGGATCATTGCTGCCTGCGGTGCCGACATGGCCGATCTTGTCGGCTCGGGCGCGTTTCGCGGCGATCTTTACGCCCGGCTGAACCCGTTCGAAATTCCGATCCCGCCGCTGCGCGACCGCCCCGATGATGCGGTCTGGCTGCTGCATCAGCAATTCGCCACCCTGAACCCGCGCCGCAGCCCGCCCCTGCGTGGCATCACCGCACTGGCCGATCAGGCGGTGGCGGGGCATGACTGGCCGGGCGGCGGGCGCGAGTTGCGCGCGCGTCTGGTGCAGGCACTGGCCACGGCGCAGGGCGACTGGCTGTTCCCTGCCGACCTGTTCCCCGAACGCCAGACCGACCCTGCCGACACCGGGCTGCTGAGCCTGGCCGAGGCGCGCGATGCCGCCGAACGGGCACAGATCATCGCGGCGCTGGAGCGCACCGGCGGCCAGGTGGCCGAGGCAGCCAAGCTCTTGCGGATCTCGCGCACCACGCTGTGGGAAAAGATGCAGAAGCTGGGTCTGTAGGCCCCGCCGCATGTTCGGATTTCCGAACGCTGAAAATTTCATCACGATGTGAACGGCTTGCCGCGCTGCGGCAGCGGTGACTTGGGCGTCGCGCGCCGCGTCCCGTGCTTGCTAGGGTTCGGGAAAAGCAACCAAGGGAGGATTCCATCCATGAAATGCAATCGGTTGGTCGATGCCGGCCGCCGCCAGTTCCTGCGCGGCGGTGTTCTGGGCGTGGCGGGGGTGGCGGCGGCATCGGTGCTGCCCGCAGCCCCGGCAAAAGCGGAAATCGCGCTGGCGCGGGTGGCCTATCCGTCAAACCGGGTTGGCAACCTGAAGGATCTGAAGGTGGATGAGCCGGTGGACATCGCCTATCCCGACGACAACAGCCCCGGCATCCTCTTGAAGCTGGGCAAGCCGGTCGAAGGTGGTGTGGGGCCGGACGGCGACGTGGTGGCCTATTCGGTGCTGTGCCCGCACAAGGGTTTTCCGCTCAGCTATCACGCGGCCGACAAGACGCTGAACTGCCCCGGCCATTATTCGCGGTTTGATACCGAAAATGGCGGCCAGCAGGTCTGGGGCCATGCCACGCAGAACCTGACGCAGTTCGAACTGCGGGTGGACGATGCGGGCGACATCTTCGCCGAGGGCGCCGACGAGCTGATCTACGGCCGTCTGTCCAACGTCCTGCAAGCCTGAGGGAGCGAAAACAAT
Organism: Rhodobacter ferrooxidans; assembly: GCF_000176015.1. Taxonomy (GTDB): domain Bacteria; phylum Pseudomonadota; class Alphaproteobacteria; order Rhodobacterales; family Rhodobacteraceae; genus Pseudorhodobacter_B; species Pseudorhodobacter_B ferrooxidans. The sequence continues at coordinate 143,487 of NZ_ACYY01000001.1, forward strand.
GGCTTACAAACGCCGCATCGACCGTCTGCCGATCATTCCCGCCGACGCGAAGGAACACAACGTCACCTGCCACTATTGCATCGTCGGCTGTGGCTACAAGGCCTACACCTGGCCGCTGAACAAGCAGGGCGGCACCGACCCCGGGCAAAACAAGTTCGGCGTCGACCTGTCGCAGCAGCAGCAGGCGCTGACCCCGAACTGGTATGCGCCCTCGATGTACAACGTGGTCAAGCAGGATGGCCGCGACGTGCATCTGGTGATCAAACCCGACGCCGATTGCGTGGTGAACGGCGGGCTTGGCTCGATCCGCGGCGCGCGGATTGCCGAGAACCGCCGCTCGGACATCACCGGCAGCCAGCAGCAGCGGCTGACCGAGCCGATGGTCTGGCGCTATGGCACCTGGCAGCCGACCTCGTGGGATGATGCCCTCGATCTGGTGGCGCGGGTGACCGCACGGGTGATCGACAAGGACAACGAGAACGACCTTCTGGTGTCGATGTTCGACCATGGCGGCTCGGCGGGCGGCTATGAAAACACCTGGGGCACCGGCAAGCTGTATTTCGGCGCGATGAAGGTGAAGAACTGCCGCATCCACAACCGGCCCGCCTATAACTCGGAGGTGCATTCCACCCGTGACATGGGCGTGGGCGAGCTGAACTATGCCTACGAGGATTACGGCCTGACCGACACGCTGTTCCTGATCGGCGCCAACCCGATCGAGACCCAGACCAACCTGTTCCTGAACCACATGCTGCCCGGCATCCAGAACGGCGCCCGCGTGGTGGTGGTCGATCCGCGCCGCACTGTCACCATCAACGCCTGCGAGGAAGCGGCGGGCAAGGACAAGGTGCTGCACCTGCAGATCGCCTCGGGCAGCGACCTCGCGCTGTTCAACGCCCTCTTTACCGAGATCGTGGCGCAGGGCTGGGTGGACAGCGATTTCATCAAGGCCTCGACCTTTCAGGGCGACATCGCGGTGCCGGAAGACAGCGCGCATCCCGCGGCCTTGGGGTCGTTCGAGGCGGCGGTGGCGGCCTGCCATCTGTCGCTGGACGATGCCGCGGCGATCTGCGGCGTGGCTGCGGCGGATATCGCCAAAGCCGCGGCCTGGATTGCCGAGCCGAAAGGCGGCGCGCGGCGCAAATGCGTGACGGCCTATGAAAAGGGCATCATCTGGGGCAACGACAACTACCGCACCATCGGCGCGCTGGTGAACATCGGCCTGGCCACCGGCAACATCGGCCGGGAAGGCGGCGGGGTCTGCCGTCTGGGCGGGCATCAGGAAGGCTACATGCGGCCCTCCGACGCCCATGTCGGCCGCCCTGCGCCCTATCTTGACCAGTTGATCATCGCCGGGCAAGGCAAGGTGCATCACATCTGGGCCAACGACCACTACAAGACCACGCTGAACGCCGCCGAGTTCAAGCGCACCTACGCCCGGCGCACCAACATGGTGAAAGAGGCGATGGATGCCCGCGCCGGCGCCACCCGCGAGGAAATGGTGGATGCCATCGTCAGCGCCATCAACGCCGGTGGGCTGTTCTCGGTCGATGTCGATATCATCCACACCCAGATCGGCCAGGCGGCGCATGTGATCCTGCCTGCCGTGGAATCGGGCGAGATGAACCTGACCTCGATGAACGGCGAGCGGCGGATGCGGCTGGTCGAGAAATACATGGACGGGCCGGGGGCGTCGAAACCCGACTGCATGATCGCCGCCGCCATCGCGCAGAACCTGGAACGGGTGCTGCGCGAGGAAGGGCGCAACGACTATGCCGACCAGTTCAAGGGCTTCGACTGGGCCAGCGAGGAAGACGCCTTCATGGACGGCTATCACGCCAACACCGGCCAGATCGTCACCTATGACCGGCTGCGGGCGATGGGCAACAACGGCGTGCAAGAGCCGGTGACCGGCTTTGAAGATGGCAAGCTGGTCGGCACCAAACGGCTTTACGCCGACGGCAAGTTCGACCGGCATGGCCGCGATGACAAGCTGGCGCTGTTCTGCCTTGGCACCTGGCGCGGATTGCAGGCTCCCGGCAAGGAGCAGCAGCGCGCCAACCACCGCTTCCTGATCAACAACGGTCGGGCCAACATGAACTGGCAGAACTGGTTCCTTGACCAGAAGAATGACTTCGTGATGGACCGCTTTCCGGTGCCCTTCATCCAGATCCACCCCGACGACATGGCCAGCCTTGGCCTGAAGCCGGGCGACATGGTCGAGGTTTACAACGATGTCGGCGCGACGCAGGCGCTGGCCTATCCCGAACCGACGGCGCGGGCGAACGAGACCTTCATGATCTTCGGCGCCCCCTCGGGCACCCAGGGCAACGTGGTCAACGCCGGGGTCAACGAGCTGATCCTGCCGAACTACAAGCAGACCTGGGCCAACATCCGCAAGATCTCGGATGCCACACCGGCGGCGCAGCGGGTGTCCTACAAGTCGTGGGAAGTCGAGCTGTGATCTGACCCTCGCCGCCCGGGTGCAGAATCCGGGCGGCGAATTTCGCCATGCATGTGACCTGCACAGGCGCAAGGCAGACGTGCAGCGTTTGCCTTGCGCATTGTAAAATGAAACTGCTTCCCATTGCTGGCTTGTCAGGTTTGCGAGTCTTCCGCCGCATATCCCGACAATCTCTCTTTGGCCAATCGCTATGACTGAAGCATGAAACGCACTGATGCGTTCGTGTTTTCAAGGATATGGATCATGGCGAACCGGCCGCATGCCGATACCGAACTGGCGAAATACCTGACCCGCCGGGGGCTCGAACTCAGACCGAAAACCCAAGCTGATATTGCCACCGAAGCCGGATTCGCCAATGCGAACTTTCTGACGATGGTCAAGCAGGGGGCGTCGAAGTTGGCGTTCACCGTGTGCCGGCGCTTGCCGAGGCGCTGGCGTGCGATGCGGCCTACCTGATGCGGCTGACGTTTGAACAGGCTGTCGGCGGCACGGCCGCCAAGGCGCTGATCGAGATCCTCGGCACGCCGGTGACCGCGAACGAAGTCGACTGGCTGGAAGAACTGCGGGAAGCATCGACCAGGACCGACCCTCGCCTGGCCAGCCGGGCCAGGGCGGCGCTGCGCGGGATCTTCGGCAAATGACCGGCGTGGAAAGAAAGGTGATGGTGGGCTGCACGCTGCCCTCGACGGCGGCAATCACCGAAGCAGAGCATGCCTGGGTCGGATTCCTGCGGCTGATCTGAAATGACGCCGTGCCTGCGCCGACACTGGCGCTCATGCAGGGGCTGAAAAGGGTGATCGAGGATAACCGGAAGGGGCGTGCGCTGCGGTCGTGATCGAGGGCTTGGTGCAGGCGGCGAAGCGGGGCGGCTAAAAGCGACCTTCGGAGTGGCAGCCGTCCTCGCGTGTTTTTCTCGTGCCAACGCGGTTTGGGGCCGTGGTGGGCGAGTGGTCCGGTGACATTGCGCGATTCTGCCGTTGCTGTTGAAACAGTGGCTTGTGCCAGCGCTGGCAGAGGCTGCAGGAGAGCCCCTGACACTATGATGAACCTTCCGTTAGGGTTGGCATGCGATGCGCGCACCAGGCGCCTCTATGACTCGCTTCTGGAGCCTGCGGATGTGGATGTGATGCCCGCTGGTGCGAAGCAGCACCGCCGTGCCGAAGATCGAACGCCATCCACGCAATGGGCGGAAACGGAGAAGGCTTGCAGGAAGAGGCCGGACCCCGCCGTGTTGCCAGCCGTGATCTTGTGACGCAGACGGAAGGGATTGATCGGCACGGTGGCGTCGCGCTCTATCCCACTTGACGCAACAGGGCTACCAGCCCGGGGGAGCAAGTGATGGTCGTGAAATTCTTCGGTGGCGATACCGTGCCGCTTGAAATGCACAAGGTGCGCGTAGTTCAAAAGCTGACGCTGGCGCCGATCGAGGACCGGGTGAAGGCGGTTGCCGAAGCGGGCAACAACACCTTCCTGCTGCTGAACCGCGATGTGTTCATGGACATGCTGACCGACAGCGGCGTGAACGCGATGAGCGACCGGCAGGTGGCGGCGATGATGGTGGCCGACGACAGCTATGCAGGTTCCGCCACCTACGAGCGGTTCGAGGCCAAGATGCGCGAGATTTTCGGCATCCACTGGATTCTGCCCACCCACCAGGGCCGCGCCTGCGAAAACATCCTGGCGCAGGTTCTGGTGAAACCGGGCACCATTGTGCCGATGAACTATCACTTCACCACCACCAAGGCGCATATCGTGCTGAATGGCGGCGCGGTCGAGGAAATCTGCCACGATCACGCGCTGGAGGTCACCTCGACCCGTCCGTTCAAGGGCGACATGGACATCGGCAAGCTGAAGGCGCTGGTGGCAACCCACGGCGCCGACAAGATCGCCTTCGTGCGGATGGAGGCGGGCACCAACCTGATCGGCGGCCAGCCGATCTCGATTGCCAACATGCGCGAGATCCGCGCGGTCTGCGACAAGCACGGGCTGACCTTCGTGCTGGATGCCAGCCTGCTGGCCGACAACCTGTGGTTCAACAAGACCCGCGAGGAAAGCTGCAAGGACCTGTCGATTGCCGAAATCACCCGGCAGATCGCGGACCTGTGCGATGTGATCTATTTCTCGGCCCGCAAGCTGGGCTGTGCGCGCGGCGGGGCGATCTGCATCCGCTCGGAAGAACTTTACCGCAAGATGCGGGTGCTGGTGCCGCTGTATGAAGGCTTCCTGACCTATGGCGGGATGTCGGTCCGGGAGATCGAGGCGCTGACCGTGGGTCTGGACGAGACCATGGACGTGGACATGATTTCGCAAGGCCCGCTGTTCATCGAATACATGGTGAACGAGTTGGTCAAACGCGGCGTGCCGGTGATCACGCCTGCGGGCGGGCTTGGCTGCCATATCGACGTGATGCGCTTCCTGCCGCATGTGCCGCAGTCGCAATACCCGGCGGGTGCCCTAGCATCTGCGCTGTTCATCGCGAGCGGGATCCGCGGGATGGAGCGGGGGTCGCTGTCCGAACAGCGCAACCCCGACGGCAGCGAGGTCTATTCCAACATGGAATTGCTGCGCCTTGCGATGCCGCGCCGGGTGTTCACCCTGTCTCAGGTGAAATACGCCATCGACCGGATCGACTGGCTGTATCAGAACCGCGATCTGGTGGGCGGGCTGGTGTTCGTCGAAGAGCCCGAGATCCTGCGCTTCTTCTATGGCCGTCTCGACCCGGTGGGCGATTGGCAACAGAAACTGGCGGCAAAGTTCCGTGTCGATTTCGGTGACAGCCTGTAAGTCTGCAAGACCAAACCCGGCCCCGATCAAGTTCGGGGTCGGCGGAGACTCATCCTGGCGCCTCGGTTCACCCGCCGCTATGGTATTCGCCGCCAGCGATTGAGGGGCCTCTCGGCCTGGCCGTGTCAGGCTTGTTTCATTGCAATCACGACCCTCTGCATTCAGGCAAGACCTTTGGCGGAAAGCTCACACCACTAAAAATTCGCGGGAAAGCGCGCAAGAGGTGGCTTTTAGGATCAGGACTCGTTCTAGTTTCATGGCCAGAACATGACGATTGCTGCGAGGGCGACGGCCGAGAGGAATAGCTTTGGGCATCGGTCGTAGCGGGTGGCGACCCTCCGCCAATCCTTGAGACGGCCGAACATGATCTCAATCCTGTTGCGCCGCTTGTGGCGTCGCTTATCGTGCTTGAATGGCTTGCCGCGCGACACCCGACCTGGGATGCATGGCTTTATCCCTTTGTCTTTCAACGCATCTCTGAACCAGTCGGCGTCATAGCCCCGGTCTGCCAGCAACCATTCCGCCTTTGGCAGACTGCCCGGCAGGGCTGCCGCTCCGGTGTAGTCGCTGATCTGGCCCGCAGTCATGAAGAACCGGATCGGGCGACCGTCAGCGTCGGTGACGGCATGCAGTTTGGTGTTCATACCGCCCTTCGTGCGCCCGATCAGGCGGCCCCTTTGGTCGCCTGATCCCCCTTTTTCGACCGCAGGCTGGTCGCCGTGCGGTGCGCCTTGAGACAGGTCGCGTCAATCATCACCGCCTTCGGAACGGCGGCCTCGGAGGCCAGCCCATCCATCATCCTGGCGAAAACACCTTTGTCGCTCCAGCGCTTCCATCGGTTGTAAAGGGGCTTCGACGAACCATTCTCTTTGGGTGCGTCGCACCAACGCAAACCATTGCGATTGATGAAGATTATGCCGCTCAAAACCCGTCGGTCATCGACCCGCGGCACGCCATGGCTCTTCGGGAAGGACGGCCGAAGGCACGCCATCTGTGCGTCCGTCAGCCAGAAAAGGTTGCTCATCATCCCCCCCCCCGTCAGTTCGGGAGCTTGACTCCAAGCTGGCACGCCACCCTCAAGCAGATCAAAGGGTCCTGACCCTGATAGCTTCTTTGCCAGTGCCTTGCACGGCTGGAAATTTCGTGCATGCCCATCGCAGGCCGCTTGGACCGCCTTTTCGGCCTGTTACAAAATCAGCCCAAGAAAACGCCCTCTGCTGGCTGTAGAAGCAACGGCAGACCAGATACCGGGAGAGGATACCGATCTCCGGCTCAGTGCGTCAGGCGGCGACAATGATCATTCCAAACCGGGGGCTTCTTCCGCTTTTTGACGGGGTGCGGTCTTGGAACTTGCACGGCCATTTCCATCTGCATCGCGGTGCCGCAGCCCGATCCGCGATGTCACCCGACAACGAAGGTGGCGGATCCGGGCGGTGCCTGTGCAAGCGGCGATCACGGTCACGCAATTGCGCATGGCGGAACCCGGAATGATGTGGAATGTCAGGTTGCCTGCGCCGCAAAGCGCGGGAAAAGCACCTGGTTTTCCAGCGCGATATGCCGGGTCAGGTCGTCGGCGAATTTGCGCAGCCCGGTATAAAGTGCGGTCCAGGATCGACAAGCGCCGTCGGGCAGGTCGAGGTTGTGGGTCACGCGCAGCACGTCGCGCAGAAGGTCGTTCGTGGTGTCGTGTTCGTGGCGCATGGCGGCGATGGGATGCGCGATCATCGGATGACCGCCCGCCTGCATCATCGGGAACAGCACCTGTTCCTCTTTCATCATGTGGCTGTCCAGCTCGCGTTCCAGGGCGATCAGCGCCGCCATCACGCCCAACGGTGCCGCTTGATGGTCGCCATGCACCGCCTCGACCTTCTCGGCCAGCGGGATCAGCCATTCCAGTTCGGCGCGGTGGGTCTGGTGATAGCGCGACAGGATATGGTCGATCAACGCCGGGGTGTCGGTGGGGGCCTCGGTTGCGGCGACATCGGCCAGAGCGTGCAATTCCGCCAGCAGGGCGGCCGGATCAAGGCCAGCGCGCGTTGCGGCATCGGCCAGCGACAGGCTGCCACCGCAGCAGAAACTGATGTCTGCCTTGCGGAAAATCTCGGCGGCACCGGGCAGATCGGCGGCAAACTCGCCGACCGAGGTTTCGGGGGAAAACACGACCATCGGAGGCTCCTGGCAAAAATTGGCCCGGTCTGGCCGGGCATTGCCGGCTTGATAGCAGTGCTGCTGCGGGCATCGCTTGACGTTGGTCAAGTCTGGCGCGGGGGTGGCGTTCTATGAACGGCGCGTAACGCATGGGGGCAGCATGACCACTTCGGCAGAACAGATGCGGGCCTGGCGCGGCCCGGTGATCCTGAGCCAGGGCTACCGGCCGTTCTTTCTGCTGGCAGCGCTTTGGGCGGTGCTGGTGATGGGGATGTGGGTTCTGGTGATCAGCGGCGCGCTGCAATGGCAAGCGGCGTTCGAGCCGGTGACATGGCACGCCCATGCGCTGCTGTTTGGTTATACCACCGCGGTGATTGCCGGGTTCCTGATGACGGCGGTGCCGAACTGGACCGGGCGGTTTCCAATTACCGGCTGGCCGGTGGCCGGTCTGGCGGCGCTATGGCTGACTGGGCGCGCGGTGGTGACGCTGCCGCTGGGGTTGCCTGCGCTGGCGGTGGCGGTGGTCGATCTGGCGTTTCCGGTCGTTCTGGCGCTGGCGATCGGGCGCGAGATCGTGGCCGGGCGCAACTGGCGCAATCTCAAGGTGCTGGGCTTGCTGGGGCTGCTGATCCTGGCCGATGGGCTGTTTCATTGGCAGGCGGCGCATGAGGGTGCGGCGGCGGCCGGGTTCGGTGCCCGGCTGGGGCTGGCCGTGCTGGTGGTGCTGATCGCGCTGATCGGCGGTCGGGTGGTGCCCAGCTTTACCCGCAACTGGCTGGCGCAGCGCCGGGTCCAGCCGCTGCCCGCGGCGGCCGACCGGCTGGACGATGCCTGCATGGCGATCACCGTTGCTGCCGCGGCAAGCTGGGCGGCGCTGCCCGACGCTGCGGCAATCGGCGGGCTGTGCCTGCTGGCGGGGGTGGCAAACCTGTGGCGGCTGGCGCGCTGGCAGGGCCACCGTACCCTGGCCGAGCCGCTGGTCTGGGTGCTGCACGCGAGTTTCGCCTTCGTGGCGCTGGGGTTCTTTTCGGTCGGGGCCGAGGCGCTGGGGCTGATGGCACTGGGTCCGGCCTCGAAACACGTCTGGATGGCCGGGGCGGTCGGGCTGATGACGCTGGCGGTGATGAGCCGCGCCAGTCTTGGCCATGGCGGCTATCCGCTGGCGGCGGGCAAGGGGGTGGCGCTGCTTTACGCAGCCCTGATATGCGCGGTGCTGGCCCGGGTTCTGGCCGGGTTCTGGCCGCAGTTGCCGTGGCTTTTGCACATCGCGGCGGGTGGCTGGATATTGGCCTTCGGCGGCTTTGCGCTGCTGTTCTGGCCGATCCTGGCCCGCCCGAAGCTGCAGCCCCGGCGGGCGGGCTGACCCGCCGCCCCGGTCCATCACCATGCAGGGGTGGTTTTTCCGCGCGGTTTGTGGTGTTGTGAGGCAAAGCAGGACGCCCCCATGCACGCCGACCACATCGAGATTGCCCGCCGGTCGCTGCTGTTGTCGGCAATCCCCGAACATGTGATCGGGCAGGTGTTGGCCGAGGCGCGGGTGCGCAGTTTCGACCGCGGTGCCACGATCTTTCTGCAAGGCGAACGCGCCAGTGCCATCTACATCGTGGCTGAAGGCTGGGTGAAGCTTTACCGCATCGCCCCAAATGGCGCCGAGGCGGTGGTGGGGGTGTTCACCAAGGGCCGCAGCTTTGGCGAGGCGGTGGCGTTCCGTCACGACACCTATCCGGTGGCCGCCGAGGCCGCCACCGATTGCGTGCTGATCCGCATCGAGGCCGACAGTCTGCTGCGGCAGATCCGGCAGAACCCCGAGGTGGCGATCTCGATCCTGTCGGCCACCTTTCTGCATCTGAACAGCCTGGTGGCGCAGCTTGAGGCGCTGAAGGCGCAGACCGGGGCGCAGCGCATCGCCGAGTTCCTGCTGGAACTGGCGCCGTGCAGCAGCGGTGCCTGCGAGGTGACGCTGCCCTATGACAAGGTGCTGATCGCCGGGCGTCTGGGGATGAAGCCCGAAAGCCTGAGCCGCGCCTTCGCCAAGCTGCGCGATCAGGGGGTGACGGTGCGGCAAAGCGTGGCCAGCATCGCCGATGTCGCCGTGTTGCGCCACTTTGCCGAGGAAGACCCCGCCGACGCCTGGACCCGCGGCTGACGCCGGTCAGGCCACCAGCAGCAATACCAGCCACAGGCTCATCAGCAGCGCCAGCACGCCGGTAAACCCGGCAAGCCAGGGCCGGGCGGCGGCTAGGCCCAGATAATCGGCCAGGATCAGCCGCGCCTTGGCAAAGGCCAGCGCCAGCAGCGCAGCCCCGGCCAGCCACAGGCCGATGCCGGTCAGGTCCGGCAGCAGCAGGGCCAGCAGGGTGGACAGGGCCGACAGGCCGACCAGCAAGGTCCAGGTGCGGGTTTCCCGTGTCATCGCAACAGATACACCACCGGGAACAGCAGCACCCAGACCAGATCGACCATGTGCCAGAAGGCGGTGACCGCCTGCACCGGGCGCGGCGTCGGGCGGGCGGCGACCAGCGCAAACAGCGCGATGCCCGCCACGACATGGGCGGCATGAAAGCCGGTCAGCAGGTAGTAAAAGGTAAAGAACGCATGGGTTTCAGTGCTGATCCCCTGCGCCGCGGCATCGGCATATTCCAGCGCTTTCACCAGCAGGAACACCAGCCCCAACGCTCCGGCGCCGGCCAGCAAACCCCTTGTCCGCGCGATTTGTGCCGCCAGCGCCGCGCGATGCGCCAAGGCCGCCAACCAGCCCGAGGTCACCAGCACCAGCGTGTTCACCCCGGCCATGGCGCGGTGCAACTGATCCTGCGCCTCGGCAAAGCCCTGCGGGTCGGTGATGCGGACCGCCAGAAACGCCGTCAGACCGGCGCCGAACACCAGGAGTTCCGACACGATCAGCACCCAGATCATCAGATCGCCGGGCAGATCGTCGAACGGCGAGGGCGGCTCATCCCTTCCTTGCGGGCGGTCTTCGCGCTCAAGGGCCGGCGCCTGCCAGGACTCGGAAGCCGCGGTCATGCGCCAACCAACTGGCGGTAAATCTCGGGCAGCGCCTGGGTCAGCTTTTCCGGCTGCGGGATCAGTGCAAACCCGCCCTGGCCGAACATCCGCGGGAACCAGCTTTTGCCGTCGCGATCGACGGTGATGCCGAACACCGCGTGGCCCATCCGCCGGGCCTCCAGCACCGCCTTGTGGCTGTCCTCGATGCCGTGGCGGCCTTCGTAATGGTCCAGATCATTGGGCTTGCCATCGGTGATCACCAGCAACAGCCGCCGCTTGCGCGCCTGTTCGGACAGACCCACCGAGGCGTGGCGGATGGCAGCACCCAGCCGGGTGTAGAACCCGGGTTTCAGCGCCGCGATGCGGTGTTCCACGGTGTCCGACATCGGCTCGCCAAAGCGTTTGGCGCATTGGATATAGACCCGGTCGCGCTTCAGGCTGGAAAACGCATGGATGGCGAAATCGTCGCCGCAGGCCGCCAGACCCCAGCTTAACGCCGCCAGCGCCTCGCGTTCGATGTCGATCACCGAGCGGCCACCATGGCCATGGCCGGGCACCGCCGATTCGGTGGAACGCGACACATCCAGCAGGATCGACACCGCCAGATCGCGTTTCTGCGGCCGGGTTTGCCGCCAGATGCGGTCATCCCCCTGCCCCGTCGCATAAAAATCGACCCGCGCGCGCACCGCCCGGTCCGTATCAAGTTCGTCGCCGTCAGGGTGGCCAGTGGTCGAAATTCGGGCAGGACGCAGAGCCTCGAACTGACGTTTGACGGCGCGGATACGGGCGCTCGCGCGCGGATCGTCCCGAAACGGGGGCGTGCTGAGAACCGGGGAAATATCGGAGGTCAGCACCCGGACATGGGCGGGAAGATAGGCCCCGGTCCGCACGTCCCATTCGGGATAGGTGGAAATGCCGGAAAGCGCCTCGCGGTCCACGTCTTCGGGCGCAAGGTCCAGATGCAGTTTCAGCCGGGTGGCGGGGGCTTTGGAAATCTGGCCAAGGCCGATTTCCTCGGCATCGTCGGCGGCCTTCTTGGCGTCGTCGGTATCGTCATCTTCGACCCGGCGGTTGAGGTTGATGAACTCGGCCCAGGACAGGATCGCCTCGAACTTGTGCAGGATGAAGCTGTCGTTGCGCTCGGCCTGATCGGCGGCGCGACGCTTGGCGCGGTGGCTGCGGTTGCCCTCGCCTTCCTCGGGCGTGCCTTCGGTGGCGCGGCTTTCGACGCCGGTGGTCTGCGAAGAACCGGGCGCCCGCAGGTCGGGCCACAGCGCCACCGGACGGAACGGGCGATAGCGGCGCGGGGCGCGGTAGGCGGAGTAATCACCCGATCCGATGGCCTGCACCATGCGGTCTGCCTTGGGCCCAAGCGGGGCCGCATCGCCCAGCAGATGCCGGATCGCGGCCTCGACCGTGGCTTCGGCCTCGGGTAGGTGCGGGGTCTGGCGCAGGCCCAGGGTGGCGGTGCAGAGATCGGCATAAAGGCTGCGAAGGCCGGGGGCCTCGGCCAGGGTGCGGCGGGCCATCTGCAAGGCCGCGCGCAGGCAGGCCAGATCGGCACACAGCGGGTCGGTTTGCGGGTCATGCGCCGGGGCATGGGCGGCAGCGGCGGCCAACCACAGGTAGAGGGCGGCGTTGGCTTCACGGGCGGGAAACACCGCCAGCGACGCAGGCAGCCGCAGCGCCGCGCCGTCGAAACTGCTGCGCGGGGTGGCCTCGGTCGCGTTGCCCAGAAAGCGGCGCAAGCTGAGACGGTGGTGCGAGACCTCGTCGGCGGTGGCCTTGATCTCCACCGAAGGGCTGCCGCCCAGGCCGCGGAAAAGCACTGCCAGCCGTCCGCCGATCTCACTCAGATCGACACGGGCTCCGTCGTGGACAGGCAGGCTGTCAAGACGGCTGGCATAGGCGTGCCACAGTTTCCCGACGGTTTCTTCGGGTTCCCATGGTTCCAGATCAATCGTTGCCACAGCCGGCCTCACCCGAAAACGGCCGCAACAAGATCGAGGAGCCCGCGTTTGGTATCGGCATCATCGGTCAAGGGTTCGATCATCGCCGCCAGAATGGCACGGTCGGCGGCCATGCCCTGCGCGATCAGCGTGGCGGTATAGATCACCAGCCGGGTCGAGACGCCCTCTTCCAGATCCTGCCCCTTCATGGCGCGCAGCTTGTTCGCCAGACGCACCAGCGGTTGCACCCGGTCTTCCGAAAGCCCGCTTTCGCGCGCCACCACCGGGATCTCGTGCTCGGGCCGCGGAAAGGTGAATTCCAGCGCCACAAAGCGTTGCCGGGTCGAAGGTTTCAGGGTTTTCAGGATGTTCTGGTAGCCGGGGTTGTAGCTTGCCACCAGCATGAAGCCCGGTGCGGCCTCCAGTTCTTCCGAGGTGCGGTCGATCGGCAGGATGCGGCGGTCGTCGGTCAGCGGGTGCAGCACCACCGTCACGTCCTTGCGGGCTTCAACCACCTCGTCCAGATAGCAGATCGCCCCCTCGCGCACCGCACGGGTTAGCGGGCCATCGACCCAGACCGTTTCGCCGCCCTTCAGCAGATAGCGGCCGATCAGGTCGGCGGCGGACAAATCGTCGTGGCAGGCCACGGTATAAAGCGGCCGGCCCAGCGTGGCGGCCATATGCGAGACAAAGCGGGTCTTGCCACAGCCGGTTGGGCCTTTCAGCAGCACCGGCAGCCGGTTTTCGAACGCGGCACGAAACACCGCACATTCATCGCCTTGCGGCAAGTAGAAGGGGGCGTCGCCCTGCGTCAGGTGGAAGGGGGCTTGCGCCGCCCCCTTCAGGTTTGTGGTTCCATCCATCTGCATCACTCCGCCGGCATGGTCTGGCGTGGCGTGATGATCTCGCGGCGCGGCACCATCACCGAGTAGATGAACAACAGCGCCCCCAGCACCACCGCGGCACCGGCACCAAAGCGCATGGCGTAGAAGATCCACAGTTGATCCTGCACGTCCATGTAAGCCTCGCCGTTCACCCGTTGCAGGTGGGTTTGCAGCGCTCCGGCAAAGGTCAGCGTCACGGTCATGAACACCATCCCCGCCGACATCAGCCAGAACGACGCCATGTTCAGCACCTGATTGTAGGGGTCACGCCCCAGCAGGTTCGGCATGGCATAGGTGATGATCGCCAGGTTGACACAGACATAGGCGCCATAGAACGCCAGGTGCCCATGCGCCGCGGTGATCTGGGTGCCGTGGCTGTAGAAGTTGACCCCGTGCAGCGTGTGCAGAAAGCCCCAGACGCCCGCGCCAAAGAACGCCAGCACGGCACAGCCAAGGCTCCACAGCAGTGCGGCCTTGTTGGGATGGTCACGCCGCCCCTTCCAGACCATGATGAAGGCAAACGACATCATCGCAAAGAACGGCACGATTTCCAGACTGGAGAAGATCGAGCCGATCCACTGCCAATACCCCGGCGTGCCGATCCAGTAGTAATGGTGGCCGGTGCCAAGGATGCCCGAGAACAGCGCGGTGGCGACGATGACGTAAAGCCATTTCTCCACCACCTCGCGGTCCACCCCCGTCAGCTTCAGCATCAGGAAGGCCAGGATCGCGGCCATGATCAGCTCCCACACGCCTTCGACCCACAGATGGACGACGAACCACCAGTATTGCTTGTCCAGCGCCAGGTTGCCGGGGTTGTAGAAGGCGAACAGGAACAGCAGCGCCAGCCCCCAAAGGCCCAGCAGCAGGATGTTGGTGATGGCGGTTTTCTTGCCCGCAAGCACCGTCATGGTGACGTTGTAAAGAAAGATCAGCGCGGCGACGACGATGCCCAGCTTGACCCATTTGGGTTGCTCAAGAAACTCGCGCCCCTCTTTGCCCAGCAGAAAATTGCCTTCGAACAGGTTGAAGGTATAGGTCAGAACCACCCCCAGCGTGCCCAGAACCAGGATCCCCAGTTGCAGATATGCCAGCTTGGACGAGTGAATCTCGCGCTCGGATTCCTCGGGGATCAGATAGTAGGCGGCACCGAAAAAGCCCAGCAGCAGCCAGACGATCAGGCTGTTGGTGTGCAAGGGGCGCAGCACGTTGAACGGCAGGATTTCCGACAGGAAGTTGGGCGCGACATAGACCCACCCCATGATCAGCCCGACCGAAACCTGCACCGCAAACAGCGCCATGGCCACGACGAAATAGACCAGCGCGATCTTTTGTGTATGATATTTCATGGTTTTTCTCCTTCAGCCCGCATCATTCGGCGGCCAGCTTTGCGTGCGGATCTTGTTGGTCCACAGCAGGAAGTCGGCAACGTTGCGGTAGTCTTCGTCTGTCAGATTGAATTGCGGCATCTGACGGCGGCCCTCGATGCCACTTGGCATGGATTGCATCCAGGCTTTCAGCATCTCGAAGGCGGCGTCAGGATCGTCCTGCACCCCCCAGCGGGTCATCACATTGCCCAGTTCGGGCGCGAAATAGGCGCCTTCACCCAGGATGGTGTGACAGTTGACGCAGTTCTTGTTCTCCCAGATGCGTTTGCCGGCGATGACACTGTCGGTCAGCGGCGAATCGGCGGTCGAGGTGGTGACGATGTAGCGGTGGCTGTTCCATGCCAGCCCGATGAAGATGAGGATGAAGAACAATGACCCGCCGTAAAAGATGTTGCGGGCCATGCTCTTGGTCATGACTTCGCGCATTGCGCTTATCCTTCCCGTAGCGGTTTCAGGTGGGTCCGTTGTGGTCGGGGGCGGGCCGGTCAGCCTTAACGAAAGTCAATTGCCGGTCAGGAAAGTTGCGGGCTCAGGCCAGCGCCTCCAGCCGGGCATCGGCAAAGGCCGCCAATGCCGCGTCGATC
Organism: Rhodobacter ferrooxidans; assembly: GCF_000176015.1. GTDB lineage: Bacteria > Pseudomonadota > Alphaproteobacteria > Rhodobacterales > Rhodobacteraceae > Pseudorhodobacter_B > Pseudorhodobacter_B ferrooxidans. The sequence continues at coordinate 158,694 of NZ_ACYY01000001.1, forward strand.
TGTGGCCGGGTCAGCAGGCAGCAGGCGGTGGAAAGCGCATCGGCCAGCGCCGCCGAAGCCGCCGAAACGGCAACGGTTGACCACTGCGCCGCCCGCCCGTCGGGGTGCAGGATATGCGGCTGGCCCGCCCCGATCACCGTGCCGCGCGGGCTGGAGGTGGCCAGCGCCCGGTTGCGCAGCGGCAGCCGGGCCAGTTCGACCCCGGCAGGGTCGGCCACGGCGGCATCCCAGGTGTCGCCAAGGCCGACGATCTCGCCCATGTCGATCAGCACCGCGCCGTAACCTTCGGCGCGCAGCAGGGCGGCGATGCGGTCGGCGGCATGACCCTGGGCGATGCCGTTGAAGGTTAGCGCCATGCCGGGGTCCAGCCGCAATTCCAGCGCATCGGCGCGCAGCCGGTGCCAGCCGGTCAGGCCACGGGCCGCCGCAACATCGCCCCCCAGCGCGGTGGCCAGCCACAGGGGCTGGATCGACGGATCAAAGGCACCGCCGCTGGCGGCATGCACCCGGCCCGCCAGCGCGATCAACGCCAGCATCTGCGGATCGGGGTAAGGCAAGCGCCCATCGCGGTTCAACCGGGTCAGGGCCGAGTCGCGATACAGCGAAAAGTGGTCCTCGATCCGCGCCAGTTCCGCCTCGACCTTGCGCCACAGCCGCGCGGTCTGTGGGGCCGGGCCTGCCAGCCGGATGCTGGCCATGGCCCCCAGCGCCCGGCCCTGCCATTGGGTTTCGGCGTGCAGCGGCGTGGCCAGGGCGGCGGCGGTGATGGTCAGAAAGCGGCGACGGTTCATGGCCTACCCTTCGGTCCGCGCCCGGCGTTTCAGAACCGGGCAAGTGGCGTCATCGTTCATGATCACCTGGCAGCGCAGGCACAGCACACATTCGTTGGCATTGATCCGGCCCAGCGGGTCGATCGCGCCCACCGTGCATTTCGTCTCGCACAGCCGGCATTCGCGGCCACATTGCGGGCGGCGCTTCAGCCAGTCGAAGATCTTCAGCTTGGCCGGAATGGCGATGGCCGCCCCCAGCGGGCACAGATAGCGGCAGTAGAACCGCTCGATGAACAGCCCCGCCGCCAGCAGCACCAGCACGAACAGCACGAAGGGCCAGGCTCGCAGCATCCGCAGGCTGATTGCGGTCTTGAAGGGCTCAACTTCGGCGGCAATCAGCGCGTCGTGCATCGAATAGAACGACAGCGCCAAGATGCCGACAAAGGCGGTGTATTTGATCACCCAAAGCCGTTCGTGCAGACCCTGCGGCACGGCAATCTGGCGGATGCCCAGCCGCACGGCGGCATCGTTCAGCAGTTCCTGCAAGGCGCCGAACGGGCACAGCCAGCCGCAATAGACGCCACGGCCCCAGAACAGCATGCCCAGCGCGGTAAAGCCCCACAGCAGAAAGATCACCGGCTCGATCAGAAAGGTTTCCCAGCGAAAGCCGGTCAGCAGCGCGTGCAGGAAGGCGATCACCTGCACCACCGACAACTGGCCGTTCAGCCCCCAGCCCAGGACGACAAGCGTGGTCAGCAGAAAGCCGATCCGGCCGGCGCGCCACAGCCGCGGGCGGCGGGTGATCCAGTCCTGCGCGAAAAGGATCAGCGTCAGCACCGCCAGCATGGCGGCAACCACGGCGGTTTCCATGCGCTTGGCATCCCAGATCGCGCGCCACAGCGGCGCAGGCTCTGGCGGCGGGGCCAGACGAAAACGGTCGGGCAGGCTGTAGTCGGTGGCGATCAGCATCGACATTTCGCCGCTGGCGGTGGGGCGGCTGGCCTGCACCTCGATGCGGAACGGGCGCAGCGGGTCGATGGCGGCGGGCAGGCGGAACAGGCTGATTTCCTTGACTTCCGGCGCGCCGGTCGCACGCAGCCGCTTGATCATCTGAAAGCTGGCCTCGGTCGGTTGATGCCGCACCTCGCCCTGCACGATCCAGATGCGGTCAAACACGCCGGACTGCCGCCAATCGGTGCCGCGCGGCGAGTGCAGCCCCCGCGAAATCAGCAGCAAGGCCGTCTCGCCGGGGCCAAGATTGCCGATGGCCTGGGTGAAGGCCTGCTGCCCCAGCAGGTTCTGCCCCACGGTCGGCGGGTCGATCAGCCCGGCCCAAAGCTGCAGGAACGGCGCATCGCCCGGTTGCAGCGGCACCTTGGCACCGGCCAGGGCGCGGGCGGCCTCGGTCATCGACACCCGCACTTCGGCCAGCGCACCACTGGCCAGCAGGCCGGGCCAGTCGGTTTCCTGAAAGCCCAGCCGGTCGATGCCACCGCCTGCGGCGATCAGGCCGCGGCCAATGGCCAAGGTGCGGGCAGTGCGCAGGATGCCGTCGCGGATGACGCCGGTCGATACGGTGGCGCGCGAAATCACGTCCGGCAGGCCGGGCTGGTGCAGGCCGGTTCCCGGTGGCGCGGTCAGGTCATAACCGGCAAAGCCGCTGACATAGGCCGCAATATCGGCATCCGAGATGCCCAGCGTCAGCACCGGTTCGTTGTGCTGCATCAGCCGCGCCCCGGCGATCCGGCCCTGCGGCGAGACGGCCACCAGCACATCCAGCGGCCGGCCCGAATAGCCGACTGACCCCGCCACCTCCCAGGTCGAGGCCAGATGGCCAAGGGTCTTGCCCGCCGCCTGCACATCCCAGCCGGGCACGCCCGCCTCTTGCCGGATCACCTGCACTGGCCCTGTCACCGCCAGCAGCTCTGCCGCAAGCTCCGGGCCGGGGGCGGTAATGCTGATGGTGCCGACCGGCAGACCGCCTGCGGCCAGCGGGCCTGCCAGCAGGCTCAGGCAGAACGCAAGCAGGGGCAGACATCGCATCAGGACACCTTGGGCGCCGGGGGTGGGGGCCGTTCGACCCAAGGCCACCCTGCGCATCCGACAATCTTTCTGCCTTAACGAAAGTCAAGGAGCCGTGGCGGGGTGGGGCGCATGGTGCAGCCAGCCTCACCAGCGGAACGGAGAATTGCCATGACACCCCAAGCCTTTCACGCCAGATCCGCGCTGCTATCCAGCGCCGCTTTGGCGATTTCCTTGTTTGCCGGCGTCGCCGCGGCCCAGGAAAAGCCGCCGACCCACGCCGACGGACCAGCCGCCGCCTATCAGCCCAGCATGACCACGCTGGCCGAGATCAATGCCGAAATCCCCGGCCGCAAACCCGGTGATCCGGTGATGACGCAGGAAGAATTCACCCAAGGCACCAAGATCTTCTTCGAGCGTTGCGCCGGTTGCCATGGCGTGCTGCGCAAGGGGGCCACCGGCAAGCCGCTGACCACCGACATCACCCGCGCCAATGGCTATGAATACCTGCAAAGCTTCATCACCTATGGCTCGCCTGCGGGCATGCCGAACTGGGGCACCTCGGGGGCGCTGTCGGAAGCCGAGGTCGATCTGATGGCCCGCTATCTGCTGCTGGAACCGCCGGCACCGCCGGAATGGGGCATGCCCGACATGCTGGCAAGCTGGAAGGTCATCGTCAAACCCGAAGACCGGCCGAAAGAAAAGCTGAACGACTGGAACATCGACAACCTGTTCTCGGTGACGCTGCGCGATGCCGGCCAGGTGGCACTGATCGACGGCGATACCTACGAGATCAAGACGGTGATCGACACCGGCTATGCGGTGCATATCAGCCGGATTTCCGCCTCGGGGCGCTATCTTTTCGTGATTGGTCGCGATGCCAAGGTGGTGATGATCGACCTGTGGATGGAAATTCCCGGCCCGGTGGCCGAAATCAAGGTCGGCATGGAAGCCCGCTCGATCGAGACCTCGAAATTCGAGGGCTACGAGGACAGATACGCCATCGCCGGCGACTACTGGCCGCCGCAGTTCGTGATCATGGATGGCGACACGCTGGAGCCGCTGAAGATCGTCTCGACCCGCGGCAACATCTACGACGAGCAGATCTATCACCCCGAACCGCGGGTGGCGGCCATTCTGGCCTCGCACTACCGGCCGGAATTCATCATCAACGTCAAGGAAACCGGCAAGGTGCTGCTGGTGGACTATACCGACCTGAAGAACCTGAAAACCACCGAGATCGAAGCCGAACGCTTCCTGCACGACGGCGGGCTTGACAGCACCAAGCGCTATTTCATCACCGCCGCCAACGCCCGCGGCAAGCTGGTGGTGATCGACACCAAGGAAGGCAAGCTGGCCGCGATCACCGAAACCGGCGGGCAGACGCCGCATCCGGGGCGCGGGGCCAACTTTGTGCATCCGCTGTTCGGGCCGGTCTGGGCAACCAGCCACCTGGGCGACGAATCGGTGGCGCTGATCGGCACCGACCCCGAAGGCCATCCCGATCTGGCCTGGAAGATCGTTGACAGCTTCTACGCCTTGGGCGGCGGGTCGCTGTTCATCAAGACCCACCCGAACTCGAACCACCTTTACGTCGATGCCACGCTGAACCCCGATGCCGAAACCTCGGGATCGGTGGCGGTGTTCAGCATCGACAAGATGGGGGCGGCGGATGTCGATCCGGAAATCGTCACCCTGCCGATCGGCGAATGGGCCGGGATCACCGATGGCCAGCCGCGCGTGGTGCAGCCCGAGTTCAACAGCGCCGGCACCGAGGTCTGGTTCTCGGTCTGGAATGCCAAGGACAAGGTGTCGGCCATCGTCGTGGTCGATGACAAGACGCTGGAGCTGAAGGCGGTGATCAAGGATCCGCGGCTGATCACGCCGACCGGCAAGTTCAACGTCTTCAACACCCGGGGCGACATCTACTGATCTGTCCCAAGGTGGCGGGCGGGGCGCACGATGCCCCGCCCGCCCCGACCCCCCTTTTGCCGCGAGTGACCCCGATGAAAGACCTGTCCAATCCCGCCCCGACTGCCCGGGTTTACCTGATCGGCGCCGGGCCGGGCGACCCCGAACTGCTGACGCTGCGGGCGTTGCGGCTGATAAGAAGCGTCGATGTGGTGGTCTATGACCGGTTGGTCAGCCCCGAGATCATGGCGCTGGTGCCCGAAAGCGTGCGGCGGATCGACGTGGGCAAGCTGCCCAAATGCCACAAGCTGCCGCAAGAGGCGATCAACGCGCTGCTGGTGTCGCTGGCGCAGGAAGGGCTGCGGGTGGCGCGGCTGAAGGGCGGCGATCCGCTGATCTTCGGGCGCGGCTCGGAAGAGGCCGAAGACCTGCGCCGTGCGGGTGTGGCCGTCGATTATGTGCCCGGCATCACCGCCGCACAGGGTTGTGCCGCCAGCACCGGCGTGCCGCTGACCCATCGCGGGCTGGCCACCGGGGTGCGCTATGTCACCGGGCACCGCGCCCGCGATGCGGCGCTGGATCTGGACTGGGCGTCGCTGGCCTGCGAGCAGACCACGCTGGTGGTCTATATGGGCGCGGCCAACATTGCCGAGATTGCCTTTCAACTGATGCGGCACGGGATGCCGCACGGTTTGCCGGTGATGGCGGTTTCCGCTGCCACCACCCCGCGCGAAACCCGGCTGGTTTCCACCCTCGGCTGCATTGCCACCGATGTGGCACGGGTGCAGCCCGACGCGCCGGTGCTGTTCGTGATCGGCCATGTGGTGGCGCTGTATGACAGCATCGCACTGGCCGCGGCGCTGACCTGCGAGGGCGCCGGGATGGCGGCTTATGCGTAGCCTGCCGGTCCTGCTGCTGCTGGCGCTGCCCTGCGCAGCCGAGGTGGCGCCGGACCGCGCGAAAGCGTTGGAGAACATGGTGTTGCAGGACTGCGGCTCGTGCCACGGCATGACGCTGAAGGGCGGTCTGGGTCGGCCACTGACCCGGGCGGCGCTGGCCCATGCCGAAGCCGAAGGCCTGGCCTCGATCATTCTGGACGGGGTTTCAGGCACCGCGATGCCGCCCTGGCGACCGCTGCTGAACGAAGACGAGGCGCTGTGGATCGCCCATTATCTGAAGAAAGACTGACCGATGAAACGCCTTGGCCTGATTTTTGCCCTGATCGCCACGCCCCTTTGGGCCGAAACGCCGTGCTGTGCCACCGGCGACCTGGGGCTGGTGGTCGAACGCGCCAGCGGCAGCCTGCTGGTGATTGACCGCTCTGACCGCGCCGCGGTGGGCCGGGTGGAGGGTCTGGGCGACATCAGCCATGCCAGCCTGACCTACAGCCCGGATGAACGCTATGCCTATGTCTTTGGCCGCGATGGCGGGCTGACCAAGGTGGACATGCTGACCCGGCAGGTGGTGGCGCGCACCGTGCAGGCGGGCAATTCCATCGGCGGGGCGATCTCGGACGATGGCAGGCTGGTGGCGGTGTCGAATTACGAACCGGGCGGCGTCAAGGTGTTTGACGCCGATACGCTGGCGCTGGTGGCCGATGTGCCGGCGACGGGCAAGACCATCGGTCTGGTCGATGTGCCGGGGCGGCGCTTTGCCTGGACGGTCTGGGACACCGGTGAGGTGTTTCTGGGCGATTTCTCGGGGGTGGAACCGGTGATCCGGCCCTTGGGCAACGCGGGCTTGAACCCGTTCGATGCCGTGCTGACCGAGGACGCCCACACCTATCTGATCGGGCTGTTTGGCGAAAAGGGCGTGACCGCCTTCGATCTGTGGGACGAAAACCCCAAGCCGCGGAAATTCCTTCAGGATTACGGCAAGACCGCCGACGACCTGCCGGTTTACAAGATGCCGCATCTGCAAGGCTGGGCCTTTACCGAAGGCCAGTATGTGCTGCCCGCCGTGGGCGCGCACGAGTTGCTGTGGGTGGACCGCGACAGCTTGCAGGAAACCGCGCGCACCCCGGTGCATGGCCAGCCGGTGTTCATCATCGCCCAACCGGCCTCGCCCTTTGTCTGGGTGAACTTTGCCATGCCGCTGAACGATGTGGTGCAGGTGGTGGACAGCCGCACGCATCAGGTGGTGAAAACCCTGACCCCCGGCAAGGCGGTGCTACACATGGAGTTTGCACCGCGCGGCGCCGAGGTGTGGATTTCGTCACGCGACGACAACAAGCTGGTGATCTACGACACCCGCAGCTTCGCGGTGCTGGGCGAGGTGGCAGCCCAAAGCCCCTCGGGCATCTTCTTCACCGCCCGCGCGCATCGGACGGGGTTGTAGATGGACCGCTTGCCCGCCCTTGATCACCGTCTGCTGGACGAGTTTCAGCGCGATCTGCCGCTGGTGCCGCAACCGTTTGCGGCCATTGCGGCAGCACTTGGCGTGACCGAAGCTGCGGTGCTGGCGCGGCTGGTGGCGTTGCAGGCGGCGGGCACCATTGCCCGGGTGGGGGCGACGGTGCGGCCCAACACGGCGGGCGCCTCGACGCTGGCGGCACTGGCAGTGCCTGCGGCGCGGATCGAGGCGGTGGCGGCACTGGTCGGGGCCGAGCCGGGGGTGAACCATTCCTATCTGCGCGAGCACCGCTGGAACCTGTGGTTCGTGGCCACGGCGCCGGATGCCGATGCCCTGGCGGCCAGTCTGGCGCGGATCGGGGCGTCCACCGGGCTGGCGGTGCTGGACCTGCCGCTGCTGCGCGCCTTCAACATTGATCTCGGCTTTCGGCTGGGCGGGGCGCGGGCGGCTGCGGGGCCGGACCGCGGGGTGGACGGCGCGGCCCTTCTTCCGGGCGACCGGCCGCTGTTGCAGGCGCTGACACAAGGGCTGCCGCTGGTGGCGCGGCCCTATGCGGCGGTGGCGGCGGCCTTGGGCTGGACCGAGGCCCGGGTGATCGACCGCATCGGCGCGCTGGCGGCGGCGCGGATCCTTACCCGGGTGGGGGTGATCGTGCGGCACCGGGCCATCGGCTGGGCTGCCAATGCGATGGTGGTCTGGCAGGTGCCCGCGGCGCGGATGGCGGCGGCAGGGGCGGCGCTGGCAGCCCATCCCGGCGTGACGCTGTGCTATCAGCGCCAGACCGTGCATGGGGTCTGGCCCTACGGCCTGTTCTCGATGATCCACGGCCAGTCGCGTGCCCAGGCCTTGCAGGTGCTGGACACCGCCGCCGCCTTGCCCGCACTTGCCGGCCTGCCCAACCGCGTGCTGTTTTCCACCCGCTGTTTCAAGCAGACCGGCGCGCTGCTGCACCCGGAGGCCGCATGAGACGCACCCCCCTTGCGACAGGAGCGCTGGACGCCACCGACCGCGCCATTCTGAACGCGCTGCAAACCGGCTTTCCGCTGCAACCCCACCCCTTTGCCGTGGCCGGTGCCGCGCTGGGGCTGGACGAGGCCACGCTGATTGCGCGGATCGCCGCCCTGCGCGACATCGGCGCGATCACCCGCTTTGGCCCGTTCTTCGATGCCGAGGCGATGGGCGGGGCCTTTTGCCTCTGTGCCATGGCGGTGCCCGCCGATCAGTTCGACCGCGTGGCAGCGCTGGTCAACGCCCATGCCGAAGTGGCGCATAACTACGAACGCAGCCACGCGCTGAACATGTGGTTCGTGCTGGCCTGCGAACAGCCGCGCGACATCGCCGTTGTGGCGCAGGCCATCGAGGCCGAAACCGGCCTGCCGGTGCTGCTGTTCCCCAAGCAGAAGGAATTCTTCATCGGCTTCCGGGTGCAGGCATGAGCATCGACGCCACCGACCGCCGCATCATCTCGGCCACGCAGGGCGGTCTGCCGCTGGCCCCCGAACCCTATGCCGAGGTGGCGCGCTGGCTGGGCCTGACCGAGGCCGAGGTGCTGGCGCGGCTGACGGCAATGCAGGCCGCAGGCGTGATCCGGCGGATTGCGCTGGCCCCCAACCACTATGCCCTGGGGCTGACCGCCAATGGCATGAGCGTCTGGGATGTTGATGACACTCAGGCCGAGACTTTGGGCGCGCAGGTCGGGGCGCTTTCGTTCGTGTCGCATTGCTACCTGCGGCCCCGGGCGCTGCCCGACTGGCCCTACAATCTGTTCGCGATGATCCACGGCCACAGCCGCGCCGAGGTTGAAGGCTTGCGGGGCCAGATCGCGGCGCTGTTGGGGCCGGCCTGCCGCGGCCAGGACATTCTTTATTCGACCCGCATCCTGAAAAAGACCGGGCTGCGGCTGACAGACAGGGAAGGCTAGGCAATGTTTCGGCTGACGCAATACATGCAGGAATTAGTAACTCCCACGGCGGTGCGGCAACGCCGCGGGTCGGGGCAGACCGTCAAACCGGTAGTGATCTGGAACCTGACGCGCACCTGCAACCTGAAGTGCCGCCACTGCTATACCACCAGCGCCGATGTGCCGTTTCCGGGCGAGCTTTCGCATGAGCAGGCGCTGGGAGTGCTGGACGATCTGGCCGGTTTCGGGATTCCGGCGCTGATCCTGTCGGGCGGCGAGCCGATGAGCCGCTTCGATTTCTGGCAACTGGCCGAACGGGCGCGGGCGCTGGATTTCCGGCATCTGGCGCTTTCGACCAACGGCACCCGGCTGACCGGGGACAATGCCGACCGGGTGGCGGCGCTGGGGTTTGATTATGTCGGCATCTCGCTGGACGGGATCGGTGCGGTGAACGACTGGTTCCGCGGCGTCGATGGCGCGTTTGATCAGGCGTTGGCCGGGGTGCGGGCCTGCAAGGCGCGCGGCGTCAAGGTGGGCCTGCGCTTCACCCTGACCGAGGACAATGCGCATCTTTTGCCCGCCATGCTGGATCTGTGCGACAGCGAGGGGGTGGACAAGTTCTACCTGTCGCATCTGGTCTATGCCGGGCGCGGCGACAAGAATCGCGGCGAAGATACCGCCCATGCCCGCACCCGCGCGGCGCTTGACTTGCTGATCGCGCGGGCCTGGGCGGCGTTGCAGGCCGGGCGGCAGTTCGAGATCGTGACCGGCAACAACGACACCGATGCGGTCTATCTGCTGGGCTGGATCACGGCGCAGTTCGGGGCCGAAAAGGCCGCGCATGTGCGGGCGCATCTGGAGGCCTGGGGCGGCAATTCCAGCGGTCTGGGTGTGGCCAACATCGACCCGCAGGGAAAGGTTCATCCCGATACCTACTGGTCGGATTATACGGTGGGGTCGGTGAAAACCGAAGCCTTCTCAAGCCTTTGGACCGGAAGTGACCCGATGCTGGCGGCGCTGCGGCAACGGCCGCGGCCGCTGAAGGGGCGCTGCGGGGCCTGTGCGTTTCAGGCGGTCTGCGGTGGCAACACCCGGATCCGCGCGTTGCAGGTGACCGGCGACCCCTGGGCCGAAGACCCGGCATGTTACCTCAGCAACGCCGAGATCGGGCTGGCCGAGGCCGACCGTCTGACCGTGACGCCATTCCGGGGGAAAAGCCATGATCCGGCGCATATGTTCCTTTAGTCTGGCGCTGCTGCTGGCAGGCCCCTTTCTGGCTGGCCCCACACTGGCCGCGCCGGACGGGGCGGCGATCTTTGCCGATCTGTGCGCGCCCTGCCATGCACCCTCGCGGTTGGGCGGCACCGGCCCGGCGCTGATCCCCGAAACGCTGGGGCGGCTGCATGGCGATGCGCTTGAGGCGATCATCGCCAAGGGCCGGCCTGCGACCCAAATGGCGGGCTTTGCCGACCGGCTTGCGCCCGATGCCATCGCCGCCGTTGCCGCCTATCTGGCGCAGCCGCTGGCCGAAGCGCCGGTCTGGACGGCAGAGGACATCGCAGCGACCCGGACGCTGGTGCCTGCCTACGTCGCCGCCCCGGCCCCGGTGTTCAAGGGGGATCCACTGAACATCACGCTGGTGGTGGAAACCGGCGACCACCACATCTCGGTGCTGGATGGCGACAGCTTTGCCGTGCTGGACCGCTTTGCCACGCCCTTCGCCGTGCATGGCGGGCCGAAGTTCAGCCCCGATGGCCGCTATGTCTTTGTCATGTCGCGCGACGGCTGGGTGCAGAAATACGATATCTGGAGCCTGGCCGAGGTGGGTCGGGTGCGCGCCGGCCTGAACAGCCGCAACATCGCCATCAGCGCCGATGGCAAATGGCTGGCGGTGGCAAACTACCTGCCCGCGACGCTGACCATCCTTTCGACCGCCGATCTTTCGGTGGCCAGGGTGATGCCGGTGGCCGCGCGCAATGGCACGCCCAGCCGGGTGGCCGCGGTCTATCAGGCCCCGCAGCGCGGCACTTTCGTGCTGGCGCTGAAGGACGTGCCGGAGATCTGGGAAGTGGCCTTCACCGAAGACGGCGGCCCCTATTCGGAAGGCTTCGTGCATTCCAACGAGAACGGCATGCAAGAGGCGATGGGCGTCGAGCGCGGCCTGTTCGCGCGGCGGCGGATCGACGTTTCGGCGCCGCTGGACGATTTCTTCTTCAGCCCGAATTACCGCAACCTGATCGGCACCAACCGCGAGGCGGAAACCGGCGTGGTGGTGAACCTGGATGTCGGGCGCGAGATTGCCACGCTGCCCTTGCCGGGCATGCCGCATCTGGGGTCGGGCATCACCTGGATGCGCAACGGCCACCGGGTGATGGCCGCCCCGCACCTGACCGAGGGCCGGATTTCGGTGATCGACATGCAGGACTGGTCGCTGATCAAGATCATCGAAACCAGCGGCCCCGGCTTCTTTCTGCGCAGCCATGCCAGCAGCCCCTATGTCTGGGCCGACGTGTTCACCGGCCCGCACAAGGGCGAGATGCACATCATCGACAAACAGACACTGGAGGTGGTGCGGGTGCTGAAACCGGCGCCCGGCAAGACCGTGGCGCATACCGAATTCACCCGCGACGGCCGGTATGCGCTGGTGTCGGTCTGGGAGGATGATGGTGCGGTGATCGTCTATGACGCGGCAACCTTCACCGAGGTGATGCGGTTGCCGATGAGCAAACCCGCCGGAAAATACAATGTCTGGAACAAGATAAGCTTCGAAGATGGCACCAGTCACTGACCCCGCACCACGGCCGCTGTGGCGGCTGGCGCTGCTGCTTTACCCGTTTGCGTCGGCGGCGGTGGCGATCAACCTGTTTCTGCTGGGCCTTCTGGGCCTGTCGCTGGGCCTGCCCACATTTTCGCCCTGGCAGGCCGTGCTGTGGGCGCTGCCGCTGGGCCTGCCCGCCACATGGGCCGCCGCCCGCTGGGTGCGCGCACTGATCACCCGGGCCGAGGGGTAGTGGTATCCGACCTGGCCAATCTTCACCCTCAACGTCAAACCTCAACCAAGGAAATCCGTATGAAGACGCTAGCCCTCGCCGCCACCCTGCTTGCCATTGCCGCCCCCGCCTTTGCCGGGGATGCCGCCAAGGGCGAGGCCGATTTCAAGAAATGCAAGACCTGCCACTCGATCACCGCGGCCGATGGCACCGCGATCGTCAAGGGCGGCAAGGTCGGCCCCAACCTGTTCGGCGTGGTCGGGCGCACCCCCGGCACCCTGCCGGATTTCCGCTATGGCGAGTCGATCGTGGCTGCCGGGGCGACCGGGGCCGTCTGGGACGAGGCCAGCATCGCGGTCTATGTTGCCGACCCCGCCGTCTGGTTGCAGACCGTGACCGGCGATGCCGGTGCCAAATCGAAGATGTCGTTCAAACTGCCCAAGGGCGGCGAAGACATGGCGGCCTATCTGGCGACCCTGAAGTAGACTGGCGGCACGGTCGGCAATTTTCCTGAAAAGGCCTGCGCTTCCTTCGGAACGCGGGCCGCAGGGGCATGGACAGCGGCGAGAGCTTCGCCTGCGTCTTGCCCCTGGTTTTCAGCGAGACCTTTCTCGTCTGTGTCCTGTGGACCAGCGCCTGACCTTGCTCTGGCTCTGACCGCCTTCCGAAGAACCCTGGCTGCGGTTCCTCGTGCAGGTGCAGGAGCCTCCGGCGGGGATATTTTTGCAGAGAAGAAGCCGCAGGGTTTCAGCGATTTTTCCAGGCGTTCAGGATGTAGGCGGCGGTCATCAGGTCAAGATGCGCGCCGCCGCCGTTCTTGGCGAGGGTGATCTCGTCATCGGACTGGCGGCGGTAGATACCGGCGGCGAGGTCGTAGTAATCGGCTTTCACATCCGCCTCGGTGATCACGCCACGCGCTAGGGGGTCTTTCAACTCGCCGATATGGTGCAGCGTGGTGGCGCGGCTGTCGACGAAGATGCTGGCGCGGCGCAGCACCTCGTCATCGGCCTCGCGCATGTCGGGGCGGTAGGCGCCGATCAGGTCCAGATGGGTGCCGGGGCGCAGCCAGTCGCCCTGCACCAAGGGTGACAGGCTCATGGTGGCGGTGCAGACGATATCGGCCTTGCGGATGGTGGCGCGCAGATCATCGGTGGCGGTGACGCCGGGCAGGTCGTCGGCCATCGCCTGTGCCGCCGCCGGGCTGCGGTTCCAGACGGTGAAATGCGCGTCCGGGAACAGCGAGCGGTAGGCCTGCACCATCGAGCGTGCCACGGTGCCCGCCCCCACCAGCACGATCTCATGGCTGTCCTTGCGGGCCAGAAGGCTGGCGGCCAGCAGGCTGTCGCCGGCGGTTTTCCATTTGGTGACCAGGTGGAAATCCACCACCGCCTCCAGCACGCCGGTCTGGTCGGAATACAGCGTGACGGCGCCGTTGACCGACGGCAGGCCCAACGCGCCATTGCCGGGGAAGATGGTGGCGCATTTCACCAACTGCCCCAGCCCGTCGATCCAGGCTGCACGGTTCAACAGCGTGTCCTTGCCGCGGTAAAGGAAGGTGTCGCCAATCTCGGCCCTTGGCAGAAGGTGGCCCGCGGTCAGCGCCGCGGTCAGCGCAGGCCAGGACAGATGCGCCTCGGCCTCTTTGCCGATCATTTCGATGCTCATGGCCGTGCCTCGCTTTCCGTCAGCAAGCCTGCTGACACCAATGCCTGCGCCAGGCCCGGCGCGGATGTGAAGTGATGGGTCTGCCAGCCGCGCCGCCCTGCCGCCGCGATATTCTCGGCCCGGTCGTCGGTGAAGAACAGGCGTTCCGGGGCCACGCCACACTCGGCCTCCAGCACCGCATAAATCGCGGGGTCGGGCTTCACCAGCCGCAGGATGCCCGACACCCAGGCCTGGTCGAACTCGTTCAGGAAATCATAGCGGGTCTGGGCAAAGGCAAAGGTCTCGCGGCCGAAATTGGTCAGGGCGAACACCGGCACGCCCTTGGCCCGCAGCGCCCGCAGCAGCGCGATAGTGGCGGGAATCGGCGGCGAGGCCATGTCGATCCAGTGGTCTTGCCACAGCATCACCTCTGCCGCCCATTTCGGGTTGGCCGCCGCCAACGCCTGCACCGATGCGGCAAACGGCGCACCAAGATCGACGCCCTCGTTCATGCCCGCCAGATCGACCTCGGCAAACAGCGCCCTGCGCCGGTCAGGGCCAATGGAGGCGTCATAGAACCGCTCGGGGTTCCATTCCAGCAGCACATTGCCGATGTCGAATACCACGGCCTCAGGTTTCAATCGCTGTCTCCCGCTTTCGCGCAGTCTCGCGCCAGAAGGTATAAAGCCCGGCGCCGCAGATCAGCGCAATGCCGATCCATGCGGTCAGGTCGGGCCATTGGCCGAAGATCAACGCGCCCCAGAAAATGGCCAGCGGCATTGCCACATATTCGAACGGCGCCACCAGCCCCGCCGCGCACAGCCGGTAGGCCTGCGAGATCAGAAGTCCGCCAATGGCCACCGAAACGCCGGTCGCCAGAAAGGCCGGAATATCGGCCAACTGCGGCCAGACCCAGGGCCGCAGCAGAAACGCCAGCGAGGCATCGGGCTGCGCGCCAAAGCGTCCGTCGCCCACCGCAAGGCCCATGGCCGAGCTGACGACGATGAAGGCAAGCTGCACGTAGAACGACATCGTCATGGCCGATTCCGATGCCGCCATCCGCCGGGTCAATATCTGCATCAGCGCGTAGAACACCGCCGAACCCAACACCAGCAGCGCCGCCGGCTGCACCACGCCCGCACCGGGGCGGGTCATCACCACAACGCCCGCCAGCCCGACCGCCACCGCCGCCCAGCGCCGCGGGCCGACTTTTTCGCCCAGCAGCAGCACCGAAAAGGCGGTGATCAGCAGCGGGCTGACAAACACGATTGCCACCGCATCGGCCAATGGCAACGCCGCCAGCCCCAGGAAATACATAACGTTCGACATCACGACGCAGCCCATCCGTGCCAGATGCAGCGGCAACTGGCGCGTGCGCATGGCACCAAAATGGCCGTCGCTGCCCCGCATCATCACCAACAGCACGGTCATGCCGATCACCGACCGCGCCAGCACCACCTCGTGCAGCGGATAGGCACCGCTGAGAAACTTGATCGCCATGTCATTGATCGAAAGCGTCGCAGCACCGCCAAGCGCGCACAGAATACCGATCAGAGTGGTGCGGGGGGAAAGGACGCTCATGCCGCCCAGACCACCTTGCGGCGCCGCACCTGTCTGTCCTGCCCGCGACATTCAGCCCGCCTTCGCCGCCCGCACCAGCCGCTCCAGCACTTCCAGGAACCGGCTTCGGTCGGCCTTGGAGAACGGCTTGCTGCCGCCCTGGCGGAACGGATCGGCGCTGCGCAAATCCTGCATCAGGTCGCGGGTGGCCAGCACATTGCCGATGTTGGCCGCGGTCAACGCCTCGCCATTGTGCCGCAGCACCCGCGCCCCCGCCGCCACGCATTTCGCCGCCAGCGGAATATCCCCGGTCACCACCACATCGCCCGGCCCACAGCGTTCCGCGATCCACTTGTCGGCCTCGTCCGGCCCATCCGCCACAAAAACGCTTTCCACCAAAGGGTTGGCCGAGGGCCGGATGCCACCGTTCGACACCAGCACCATCCGCATGCCATGCCGCACCGCCACCCGTTCGGCCTCGGCCTTCACCGGGCAGGCGTCGGCGTCGATGTAGATCGCCCCCTCAGTCATACAGGGCGGCTGCGTGGAAGCCGATATGATCCTCGATGAAGGTCGAGACGAAGAAATAGCTGTGGTCATAGCCCTTCTGCATGCGGAAGGCGCCGTTCTGCCGCCGCGCCATCATCGCCTCGGCCAGCTTTTCCGGCATCAGCGTGTCCAGGTAGGGGTCAGCCGCGCCCTGATCAATCAGGATCGGCCCGTCAAAGCCGCGTTTGCGCATCAGCAGCGTGGCGTCATAGGCCGCCCACTTGCTTTCGTCCGGCCCCAGATAGGCGGCAAACGGCTTGCGGCCCCAGTCGCAGGCGGTCGGATGCGCAATCGGCGCAAAGGCGGAAACCGAGCGATAACGGCCCGGAAAGCTCATGCCGATGGTCAGCGCGCCGTGGCCGCCCATCGAATGGCCCATGATCGACTGGCGCGCCTCTTCCACCGGAAAGGCGTTGAACAGGATGCGCGGCAGCTCATCGGTCACATAATCCCACATGCGGAAATTCGCGGCCCAGGGGGCTTCGGTGGCGTTGACGTAGAACCCGGCGCCCTGACCGACGTCATAAGCCGGATCGTCGGCCACCCCGGCCCCGCGCGGGCTGGTATCGGGAAACACGATGCCCACCCCGGCCTCGGCCGCCCATTTCTGCGCCCCCGCCTTGACCATGGCATTTTCGTGCGTGCAGGTCAGGCCCGACAGATACCAGATCACCGGCACCGGCTGGGTCTCGGCCTCCTCGGGCAGAAACAGCCCGAAGGTCATGTCGCAGCCACAGGCCTCGGAGGTATGGCTGTATACCCCCTGCACCCCGCCATAAGCCCGGTTCTCCGAGATGGTTTTCATGTCCTTGCCCTTTCCACGCTCTGCTTCGAACTCAACCGAAGCCACTTGCGCAAAACCTTTCACGCCCCCGACGAGGATGCAAGATCACCTGCCATTACTCCTTTGGACAAATATCCTCGGGGGGTGTGGGGGGCAGACAGCCCCCCGCCTCAGCCGCCGCCGATCAGCACGCCCGCGGCAAACACCAGCGCGCCGCCCAGCACCACCTGCAACGCCGCCCGCAGGAACGGGGTTTCCATGAACTTGTTCTGAATCCAGGCAATCGCCCACAGCTCGACAAACACCACCACCATGGCAATCGTCGTCGCCGTCCAGAAATCCGGGATCAGATAGGGCAGCGCGTGCCCCATGCCGCCCAGCGTCGTCATCACCCCCGAGGCCAACCCGCGCTTGAACGGGCTGCCGCGCCCCGACAGCACGCCATCGTCATGCGCCGCCTCGGTGAAGCCCATGGAAATACCCGCGCCCACCGATGCCGCCGCCCCCACCAGAAACGTCGTCCAGGTGTTCTGCGTGGCAAAAGCCGTGGCGAAGATCGGCGCCAGGGTGGACACCGAGCCATCCATCAGCCCCGCCAGCCCCGGCTGCACCCAGGTCAGGATGAACTGCCGGTGTGCCGCGCGGTCCTCGTCGGTCTTGTCGTCGCCGCCCAGATGCTGCGTCTCCAGCCCCTCGGCGATGCGCTGATGGCCGATTTCCGCCGCCGCCAGATCGCCCAGCAGCTTGCGGGTTTCGGCATCGGTGGTGGCGCGGGCGGCGCGCAGATAGAACGCCCCCGCCTGCGCCTCCATCGCCGCCGCCTCGCCCCGGATGGTCTCCAGGCTGAGGTTCTGCACCAGCCAGACCGGACGGCGGGCGTAATACCCCGCCACATGCTCGCGCCGGATCAGCGGGATCACCTCGCCAAAGCGGGCTCGGAACCTGGCGATCAGCCGCTGGCGGTGGCCATCCTCCTCGGCTGCCATATCGTCGAACATCGCCGCCGAGGCCGGATAGTCGGCGCGCAGCCGCTGGGCATAGCTGCGGTAAATCTGCGCGTCATCCTCTTCGGATGAGATCGCCAGGGCAAGGACTTCGGGTTCGGACAAGTCGGAAAAACGACGGCGCGAGGTGAATCCTGGGATCATGGGGCAAACCTCTTTTGGAATGATTCTAATTACCCGCCAGCAAGCGGCGACACAAGGGCTGCGGGGCGAAAAATCTGAACTGTTCTGTTCACTTTTCGCTTGCAAAACTGAACGACTCGGTTCATTTATGCGGAAAACAGACTGATCGGTTCAGATAGGACGCCTGCCATGAAAACCCTGACCCAAGCCTTGACCCTGCTGCTGCTGGCCGCCGCCCCGGCGCTGGCGCAAAACATCACCATCAACCTGCCCAACCTGACCTGGCCCGATGACACCACCGCCAGCCAGGGCTGCATTGACCCCGTGACGCTGGCCGCCACCGCCTGCACGCCCAGCAAGTAACCAGCACGGCGCTGGCCTTGCCGAACCTCGGGACGCTGGTCTATGGTCTGATCAAAGGACCGCTGATGACCGTCGCCGCACCACTGATCCGCAAGGGCCGCAAGTTCGATCAGGTGCTGGACGGCGCCCGTGAGGTGTTTCTGCGCGACGGCTTCGACGGCGCCTCGGTTGATGACATCGCCCGCGCCGCCGGGGTGTCGAAGGCAACGCTGTACAGCTATTTCCCCGACAAGCGGCTGCTGTTCATGGCCGTCGCCAAGGCCGAATGCCGCCGCCAGGCCGACGAGGCGGTGCAACTGATCGACCAGACCGCCCCGCCCGAAGTGGTGCTGACCGCCGCCGCCCGCCGCATGGTGGGGTTTTTCATGTCGGAATTCGGGCTGGGGGTCTATCGCATCTGCGTCGCCGAAAGCGACCGCTTTCCGGAGTTGGGGCACGAGTTCTACCACTCCGGCCCGCTGCTGGTGCGCCAGCGGCTTGGCGATTACCTGCGCTTTGCGGTGTCGCGCGGCGTGCTGGCCATCGACGACATCGACCTTGCCGCCGACCAGTTTGCCGAGCTGTGCAAGACCACCATCCACAACCGCGCCATGTTCGGCATCACCCCCTGCTGCGCCCCGGGCGATGTGGAGCGCACCATCGACGGCGCCGTGGCGATGTTCATGGCGCGGTATGGGGGGACGGGTCAGGGGTGAAGCAGGCGGACGAGCGGCTCGCTTCCTTCGGTCTTGTATTCGTAAAGCGCGGTATGTTTTGTCAGATAGGCTCGCCAGGTTCTTTCAGGCTGCGATCCGATCCTGACGTCGGCCTTCTGGGCCGCATGGTTGATCTGGCGAATGGAAAGCCATCCGTCTATGCCGACTCTTTCCATCAAATCATGGAGAAACGCGTCGATTTTCGATAGCTTTGCCGCTATCGGCTTGGCCACAACGGGCGCTGCGGGCGATGACACGATGGTGATCGCGGACGCTTCGAGCGGCTTGGAGTTCATTCCGAGCTCGATGAACCTCGTGCAAGCCTTGCGAAAGGCATCGGATGCCTTGGCTTCACCCATGCCGATCACCTGTTGGCCCTTTTCGCAAAGATGCGCAGCCAAATGCGAAAAATCTCGGTCGGACGAGGCGATCACCAGTGTGTCCACCAGCCCCGAATGAACCAGTTCCATGGCCTCGATGCACAGCAAAAGGTCGGTGGCGTTCTTGCCGTTGCCAGAATGGATCAGCCGAAAGCCGGGCGCCGCTTCCCATTGAGTCAGGCGGATGGCATTGCCGTAAACCCGCTTGATGGTAAGCCGCCCAAAGGCCAGTGACTTCGTGATGATTTGCCCCGCCAATCCAGCCGACAGATTCTCGCCGTCGATCATCACCGCTACGCGCTGGGTCTTGGCATTCCCAGCCGCCTCGAACCCGCCAATTTCAGGTTTCATAACCCACTCCGCACCGATTTGCGGGCCAGTATATCGGCCATTGCGACCGATTTAGGGCGCCCAGGCGCCGCAAAATTCTTAGAAGAATTTTGGCAAGATTTTTCGAAAAAATCTTGTCGTCGCCTCAGGCGACGTCGCGGGCCAGCAACTGGCCGCCGGGGCCGGGTTTCACCTCGAAGCGGCTGATCTTGCGGATCAGGTCGCTGAGTTTGGCGCTGCCATAGGTGCGGGTGTCGAAATCCGGGCTGCCCTGGGTGATGAACTGGCCGATCTGGCCCAGCGAATACCACTCGCCCTCGGGATCAATCGCCCGCATCGCCGCAACAATGGCGGGAATCGCCTTGGCGGGCAGTTCCTTGGCACCGCGTGGCGCCGCCTCGGCCTGCGGCTCGGCCACTTGCCCCGACCGTTCGGGGCGCGGTGCCTCACGGGCGGGTTCTTCGGCGCCGAGGTTCTCGACATAGATGAACCGCTTGCAGGCCATGCGGAAGGCCTCGGGCGTCTTCTTCTCGCCGATGCCATAGACATCCAGCCCCTGCTCGCGGATGCGCGCCGCCAGCCGGGTGAAATCGCTGTCGGAACTGACCAGCACGAAGGCGTCGAACAGCCCCGAATGCAGGAAATCCATCGCCGAGATCACCAGCCCGATGTCGGACGCATTCTTGCCCTTGGTGTTGGAAAACTGCTGGTCGGCCACCAGACCCAGCGCCGCCACCTGCCGGGCCCAGCCACCCAGTCGCACCGCCGACCAGTCGCCATAGATCCGCCGCACCGAAGCCTCGCCCAGCGCCGCCACTTCCTCGAAGATCGCGGTGGCATAGCTGGCGGGCACGTTGTCGGCGTCGATCAGCACGCAAAGGCGGGGGGCGCGGGGTTCGGCCATGGGGGTCCTCCTGAGGGTCGCGGGCAAACTGGGGCAGATCGCGGCGCAAAGGCAAAGGGCCCCGGCTTCCCGAGGCCCCGAAGTCCGGCGCGCCTTAGCGGCGGCGGCTGCCTTTTTCGTCTTCGTCGTCGTCATCATCGCCATGCGGCAGATTGAAGAAACTGTCGGCATCCGAAAAGTCGGCAGGCTTTTCTTCCGGCTCGATGCGGGTGAATTGTTCCAGATTGGAAAGCCCGGCCGGCATCTTCGGCTCGGGCGCCATGCCCAGCGACTGCTCGGTGGACACCAGCTTGCGCCGCTCGTCGTCCGACATCACGGTGCCATCGGCGGCCTTCTTGCGGGCGGCGATCTGCACGGCGGCGTCAAGTTCGGTCTGCTTGCACAGGCCAAGCGCCACCGGGTCGATCGGGGTGATCGAGCCGATGTTCCAGTGGCTGCGCGAGCGGATCGACTGGATCGTCGGCTTGGTGGTGCCGACCAGCTTGCCCACCTGACCATCGGTCAGCTCGGGGTGAAACTTCACCAGCCAAAGGATGGCTGCGGGCCGGTCCTGCCGTTTCGACAGCGGGGTGTAGCGCGGACCGCGGCGCTTTTCCTCGCCCACGGCGGCGGCGTAGAACTTCAGCTTCAGCTTATACAGCGGGTCGGCCTGGCCGCGCTCGATCTCGATCGGGTCAAGCTGGTTGTTGGCGACCGGATCGAAACCCTTCACCCCGGCGGCCACGTCGCCATCGGCAATGCCCTGCACCTCCAACTCGTGCAGGCCGCAGAAATCGGCGACCTGACGGAAGCTGAGCGTGGTATTGTCAACCAGCCAAACGGCGGTGGCCTTGGCCATCAGGGGCTTGGACATCGGATCACTCCTTTACAAATCTCTCCCGGGCCGGGAAAACGGCTGCGACCGGGGTCGCGTCTTCTCGTTTTCGGGAAGTTATCGCGGCTTATAGTCGTGATCCGGGCCAGAGGAAAGAGAAAATGCGCGCAGGAATGATGGGCCTTGCCGCCCTGCTGATCGGCACCACGGCGGCACTGGCCGAGGGCGAGCAGGCCGGCGATTTCGACTATTACGTGATGTCGCTGTCATGGTCGGCCAACTGGTGCGCGCTGGAGGGCGATGCGCGCGGCGATGACCAGTGCAGCCCGCGGCATGACTTCACCTTCACGCTGCACGGGCTGTGGCCGCAGTATGACGCGGGCTATCCCAGCTACTGCCGCACCGGCCAGCGCGACCCGTCACGCGGCGAGTCTGCGGCGATGGCAGACATCATGGGTGGGTCGGGGCTGGCCTGGTATCAATGGAAAAAGCATGGCCGCTGCGCCGGGCTTTCGGCGCGCGACTACTATGCGACGATGCGGCGGGCCTATGCGGCAATCGTGATTCCGCCGGTGTTCGGCAAGATCAGCAAGACGTTGAAGGTTCCAGCGGACGTGATCGAGGGGGCCTTTCTGGAATCCAACCCCGGCCTGACCCGCGACATGATCACGGTGACCTGCGATCAGGGGATGATTCAAGAGGCGCGGATCTGTCTGACCAAGGATTTGCAGCCGCGCGCATGCGGGGATGACGTGATCCGCGATTGCCGGATGCAGGATGCCATTCTGGGGGCGGTGCGGTAAGGGCGCGCCGCGCGGGGGGTATTCAAGCCAAGAAGAAACCGAGGCTAGTCAACCTTCAGGACGATCTTGCCGACATGGCCCGCACTTTCGATGCGCCAATGCGCGGCGGGGGCGTCGGAGAGGACAAACTCGCTGTCGATCACCGGCTTGAAGGCGCCGCTTTCGATCATCGGCCAGACATGGGTTTCGATGTCGCGGGCATAGCGGGCCTTGGCCAGATCGGATTGCGGCCGCAGGGTGGAACCGGTGATGGTCAGGCGGCGGGTCATCACTTCGGCAAAGTTCAACTCGACCTTGGCGCCGGTCAGGAAGGCAATCTGCACCAACCGGCCATCATCGGCCAGCGCGCGGATGTTGCGCGGCAGGTAGTTGCCGCCGACCATGTCCAGGATCACATCGGCCCCACCGGCCTTGCGCAGGATCTCGACGAAATCCTCGGTGCGGTAGTTGATCGCCACTTCCGCCCCCAGATCGCGGCAGACCTGGCATTTGGCATCGCTGCCCGCCGTGGTGAACACCCGTGCGCCCAAAGCCCGGGCGATCTGGATCGCCGTGGTGCCGATGCCCGAGGTGCCGCCATGCACCAGAAACCGCTGCCCCGCCTGCAAGCCGCCGCGGTTCACCACGTTGGACCAGACGGTAAAACAGGTCTCGGGCAGGCAGGCCGCCTCGCGCAGCGTCAGCCCCTTCGGGATCGGCAGCGCGTGGTCGGCATGGGTCAGCGCGTATTCGGCATAGCCACCGCCCGGCAGCAGGGCGCAGACCAGATCGCCCACCGCCCAGCGGGTCACGCCCGGGCCAACGGCGGCCACCTCGCCCGCGCCTTCGAGCCCCGGCAGTTTCGAGGCACTGGGCGGCGGCGCGTAAAGCCCGGCGCGTTGCAGCGCATCGGGGCGGTTGACCCCGGCATAGGCCAGCTTGATCACGATCTGGCCATGCCCCGGCACCGGCACCGGCGCCGACACCGGCTTCAACTCGTCCGGCCCGCCGGGCTGGTCGATCTCCATCGCAAGCATGCTGGTCGGCAGGGTCATCGCGTCACCTCAGGGTTTCATGCTTCCGGGTAGATCATCAGGGGTTACCGGAGCCTTTATGGCAGTCAGAAATTTCAGCGGACCGGCCAACAAAGCCTTGGAAATCTTGCTGTCGCGCAGTTTTGCATTGAATTTGATCAGCGCCACCACCTGATCTATCCGACGATCCAGGAATTCCCAGGTGTTGGCGTGGTCGGGACTGTCGTCGCCCAGCCAGTAAAGCACGGTCGCGGCATAGACCGCCGACAGCGAGCTGCGCTTGGAATACCAGTTGGCGTCGGTCGAGGTGTCGCCCAGCGCCCGCCAGATCGCATCCGCAGTGCCCCAGATCGCCCGCGCCCCTTCGGCGGCATGCTGCGGCAGCGCGAACAGCGTGGTGCCGCGGCGCACCAGTTCCTTGTCGGTGCAGGCCTCCAGCCGGAACCGCACCGCGGCGGCGATCTTGTCGCGGTAGCGCAGGCCGGTCATGTCGGCGGTCGCAAGCCGTTCCACCATCGCCGCATCGCCCGCCTGATGATAGGCCAGCGCCAGATCCACCGCCCCGCGCGGAAACAGCGCCGCGGCCAGCCCGGATGCGATGCCCGAATCAGCAACCGCCGCCTTCAGCGCCGCCTCTGACCAGCCATCGAACGGCACATGCATCTCTGCCGCCCGCAAAACTGCGGCTTTTGCCGCCTCCATGCTGTTTTCGCGTTCCATTTCCGCCCTCCCTGACCTCTGACCCATCGCACGGTGGACAAGCCCACCCCACATTGATATAGCCCGCGGGCCTGCACAATCAGTGCAACTCTAACCTAGGAAGGTGGTGACAACCACATGCAGGTCAGCGTCCGCGACAACAACGTCGAGCAAGCCCTTCGGGCCTTGAAGAAAAAGCTCCAGCGCGAAGGCGTGTTCCGCGAAATGAAGCTCAAGCAACATTTCGAGAAACCGTCGGTCAAGAAAGCGCGCGAACAAGCTGAAGCCGTGCGCCGCGCGAGGAAACTCGCCCGGAAGAAGCTTCAACGTGAAGGCGGTCTGTAAGACGTCAGCGAACACTGGGACCGCTTGGTCCACCCCGATGAACCCCCGCGCGCGAGTGTCGGGGGTTTTTCATTTGGGGGGGAGGTTTCGCGGGGCATGGAATAGCGGCTTTGCGGGACGAAGCGGACATTCACTACAAATTTCCAATGGCTATCTTACACGATGGCTGTCTAATACGTTTCCGGTGACAATTTTGTAGAATTTTTTGAACGCCTCTTCACAGTCATTTAGTACCCTCTCTGCGTACTCCACAAAGCCCTCCATGAACCCAGAAGACCTATCGTGTCCATTGGGCAGATCATCCGAAACGTAGATCACCATTGAATCGATAACATGATTCAACTCATTTATGGCATCAATGGCATCTAGCGTCGCCTCGAACTGGCGTTCGTCAAGGTCTGCCAGAATCAAGAGGTTTGAAGTGAGCGAACCGGTGAAAACCTTTCTGATAGGTGACGAAGACGTAGATCCGTCCGGCTCTTCGCATTGAAAGTACTTTTCTCCGTTCGATCCAACCCGAATACTTAGATTCTCCACACCGTCCGGCTTCGCTATTTGATCGGTTATTGTTTCAAGGCACTGTCTTGTCGATTTTAGAGCCCAATAGTTGCGCTCAATGTCGTAGGCCATGAGGCGGCTTATCGCGCGCTTCTTCCTGCTGCTCGAATCTTTGCGGCGCTTGCCTTCAAGGATTTCGCGAGCCACGAATAGCAACACCGCCACGAGCGCCGTAACCGGCAGTAGCGCTCCTGCCCTTACAAGGAATTCGTAGGTTTTCGCGATGAGGTCGGAGAGATTTCCCATCATTCTTCCCAAATTCTATTCTGACAAATTACTGGTAGCATAGATCATGCCGCAACCCAACAATGCTTGACCGTTGGCCGTGCGCCGCGTCTGTATCCGATAACGTGATTGATTGCTGCGACTAGTCCGAATGACGGCTAAGGGCTCAATCCCGCCCCACTCCCCCCTCACACCGCCAACGCCGTCGTCTTGAACACCGTCCGCAGCGCGAAGCTGGAGTGCATCTGCGCCACTCCCGGCAACCGGGTCAGATACTGCCGGTGGATGCGGGCGACGGTTTCGGTGCGCGGGCGGCATTGCGGCGGCCTTCAGCGCTGCGAGGGCGTGCTGGCCTTGGTCGGGCCGGGGTGTCCGGCCCGAACCTTAGCCATCCACCCGGATACGGGCGTTGCTGGGGTCGTAGGGGCCGTCTTCTACCACCACCGCATTCCATTCCTGCCGCAGCATCTTGACCTTCAGCCTGGTGCCCACCGCCGCCAGATCGGGGCGCACATAGCCCATGCCGATCTGTTTGCCAAAAGCCACCGACCAGCCACCCGAGGTCAGGCGGCCAACCTTTTCACCATTCACGAACAGCGCCTCCTTGCCCCAGGGGTCGGCATCGTCGGGGCCGTCGATCAGCACGGTCACGCATTTCGCGCGGATGCCGGTGGCGAGCATCGCTTGCTTGCCCTGAAAGTCTTTCGACAGGTCAACAAAGCGATCCAGCCCGGCTTCCAAGGGCGTCGCATCGCGGCCCAGTTCGGTGCCGAAGGCGCGATAGGATTTCTCCTGCCGCAGCCAGTTCTGCGCCCGGGCGCCAACCAGTTTCAGCCCGTGCGCCTCGCCCGCCTTCAAAAGCAAGTCCCAAAGATAGCGCTGCATCTCGATCGGGTGGTGCAATTCCCAACCCAACTCGCCGGTATAGGCGACGCGGATGGCGTTGACCGGGCACATGCCGAGTTCAAGCTTGCGGGCCGACAGCCAGGGGAAACGCTTGTTGGAAAGCACGGTGTCGGGATCGGCATCCTTGACGATTTCGCGCAGGATGGCGCGGGCATTGGGGCCGGCCAGCGCGAAGACGCCCCATTGGGTGGTCACGTCATGGATCTCGATGTGCCCGAACTCCGCCGCCTTGTCCTCGGCACATTTCTTCATGTAATCCGCGTCATAGGCGGTCCAGGCGCCCGCCGAGACCAGATAGTAATCGTCCGGCCCGTTGCGCACGATGGTGTATTCGGTGCGGGTGGTGCCGGTGGGCGTCAGCGCATAGGTCAGGTTGATGCGGCCCACCGCGGGCAGCTTGTTGCAGGTGAACCAGTCAAGGAAAGCCGTCGCCCCTGCCCCGCGCACGATATGCTTGGTGAAGGCGGTGGCGTCGATCAGCCCGGCGGTGCTGCGCAGCGCCTCGGCCTCGGCTTTGGCATAGGACCACCAGGTGCCACGGCGGAAGCTGCGGCCATCATGGTCGAAATTCTCGGAAGCGCCGATCGGGCCGTAGTAATTCGGCCGCTCCCAGCCGTTCACCTGACCGAATTGCGCCCCCAGCGCCGCCTGACGGTCATAGACCGGGGCGGTGCGCAGCGGGCGGCAGGCGGGGCGTTCTTCATCGGGGTGGTGCAGGATGAAAACGTGGTCGTAACATTCCTCGTTCTTGCGGCTGGCGTATTCGGTGGTCATCCAGGTGCCATAGCGGCGCGGGTCCAGGGAAGCCGTATCAATCTCGGCCTCGCCATTCACCATCATCTGCGCCAGATAATAGCCGGTGCCACCCGCCGCGGTGATGCCGAAACTGAAGCCCTCGGCCAGCCACATGTTGCGCAGACCGGGCGCCGGGCCGACCAGCGGGTTGCCATCAGGGGTATAGCAGATCGGGCCGTTGAAATCGGCCTTCAGCCCGGCGGTTTCCGAGGTGGGCAGGCGGTGGATCATGCTGAGGTATTCGACCTCGATCCGTTCCAGATCCAGCGGGAACAGATCGGCGCGGAAGCTGTCGGGCACGGCATAGGGGAAGCGGGCGGGGGCACCCTTTTCATAGGGGCCAAGAATCCAGCCGCCGCGTTCTTCGCGCACATACCATTTGGCATCGGCATCGCGCAGCACCGGGTGTTCGGGGTGGGTCTTGCGGTATTCGACCAGCGCCGGGTCCGGCTCGGTGACGATATACTGATGCTCGACCGGAATGGCGGGGATCTTGATTCCCAGAAGCCGGGCGGTGCGTTGCGCGTGGTTGCCGGTGGCGGTCACGACATGTTCGGCGTGAATTTCAAAGGCGTCTTCCGAAGGCACAAGATTGCCGCCGACCTCGACCATCCGCACGCAAGACACGATCCATTCGCTGCCGGTCCAGCGGTAGC
This sequence comes from Rhodobacter ferrooxidans, assembly GCF_000176015.1. Lineage (GTDB taxonomy): Bacteria > Pseudomonadota > Alphaproteobacteria > Rhodobacterales > Rhodobacteraceae > Pseudorhodobacter_B > Pseudorhodobacter_B ferrooxidans. Next base: position 185,789 of record NZ_ACYY01000001.1, read on the forward strand.
CGTTGACCTGCACCTTGCGTTCAATCGAACAGCCGAACTGCCGCGCCCCCTTGGCCATCGCCTGCGTCACGTCGGCGGGGTTGATATAGCCGTCCTGCGGGTGGAACAGCGCGCCCTTCAGATCGTCGGTGCGCAGCAGCGGCCAGCGGTCCTTGATCTGCGCCGGCGTCAGAAATTCATGATACACCCCGGCGCTTTCTGCGACCGAGGAATACAGCATGTATTCGTCCATCCGCGCGTCGGTCTGCGCCATCCGCAGGTTGCCGACCACGGCAAACCCGGCGTTCAGCCCGGTTTCCGCCTCCAGCCCCTTGTAGAAATCGACCGAGTATTTGTGGATGTGGGTGGTGGCATAACCCATGTTGAACAGCGGCAGCAGCCCCGCGGCGTGCCAGGTGGAACCCGAGGTCAGCTCGTCGCGTTCCACCAGCATGGTGTCCCAACCGGCCTTGGCCAGATGGTAGGCAATGCCGGTGCCAACGGCGCCACCGCCGACCACCAGCGCTTTGACATGAGTTTTCATTGGGCGACTCCCGGATTGCGGATTTGCCCTCATAGATGCCCGAAAGCACCGCGCAGGGGCAAGGTGGCCCGACCATTGCCAGCCGAAAACGACATGCGACGGGATCAGTGTTCCATGGCGCTGACCGGTGCCGGGCCAGACAGCAACCGAAAGCTGGCAGGGCAAAGCCTGCCCCGCCGTCGCCCTGACCGCAGTTCCGCGTTTGAAGCGGCGGCAACAACCGCAGGCAACTGCCGGGTTTTCATCCGCCGGAAGCCTCTGCCCGATCAATCGGGCCTGCGACGTCCGGTCCGGTCTTTGACCGCTTAGCGCAGACCGCGGACGACCTCGATCATCCGGGTCACGTTTTCCGGGTCGGCATCGGGGGTGATGCCGTGGCCAAGGTTGAAGATATGCGGGCCGTTCTTGAAGGCCTTGACCACGCGGCGGGTGGCCTCGTCCAGTGCCGCGCCGCCGGTGACCATGTGGATCGGGTCCATGTTGCCCTGCACGCAACCATCAACCTGCACGTTTTCGGCGGCCCATTCCGGCGTCACCGAATTGTCCAGCGCCACGCAGTCGGCCCCGGTGGCCTTGGCGAAACCGATGTAGCCATTGCCCGCCTCGCGCGGGAAGGCGATGATCGGCAGGCCGGGGTGGCGGGCTTTCAGTTCCGAAATGATGCGCTTGGTCGGCGCCACGGCGAAATCGGTGAAATCCTGACCCTTCAGGCTGCCGGCCCAGGAATCGAACAGCTTGATCACCTCGGCCCCGGCATCGACCTGCATCGACAGGTATTCGATGGTGGCATCGGCGATGCGGTCCAGCAGCGCGGCGAAGGTGGCACGGTCCGCAGCCTTCAGCGCATGCGCCGCGGCCTGATCCTTCGACCCCCGACCGGCGATCATGTAGGTCGCCACCGTCCAGGGGTTGCCGGCAAAGCCGATCAGCGTGGTTTCCGTGGGCAATTCGCGGCGCAGGATGCGCACGGTTTCATAGATCGGCGCCAGGTGCTCGTGAATCGCATCCGCCGGTTTCAGCGCCTTCACCGCCTCCATCGTGGTGGTGGTGGACATCCGCGGGCCTTCGCCGGTTTCAAACCACAGGTCCGCCCCCAGCGCCTGCGGCAGCAGCAGGATGTCGGCAAACACGATGGCGGCATCGAAGCCATAGCGCCGGATCGGTTGCAGCGTCACCTCGGCGGCAAGTTCCGAATTGTAGCACAGCGACAGGAAATCCCCGGCCTGCGCCCGGGTGGCGCGGTATTCGGGCAGGAATCGGCCAGCCTGACGCATCATCCAGATCGGCGGGGTCGGCAGCGTTTCCCCGGCAAGGGCGCGCAGGATGGTCTTGGTCATGGCGGTCTCCTGGTGAATTGTCTCTCACTTGCGCGCCTGCGGCGGCTTGTCAATACCGGGGGAGTTGTCAGGCGAAGATGACACATGTAAGTCATGGCACATGACACATGCATTGCCCTCCCCCGCCGCCCCCCTCAAGATCGGAACCCGCGGTTCGCCGCTTGCCCTGTGGCAGGCGCACGAGACCCGACGCAGCCTGATGGCGGCCTTCAGCCTGCCCGAAGCGGCGTTCGAGATCGTGGTGATCAAGGTCACCGGCGATCAGGTGCAGGACCGGGCGCTGAAGGAAATCGGCGGCAAGGGCCTGTTCACCCGCGAGATCGAGGATGCGCTGCTGGACGGCAGCATCGACATCGCCGTGCATTCGATGAAGGACATGCCGACGCTGCAACCCGAGGGGCTGCTGCTGGACTGCTATCTGCCGCGCGAGGATGTGCGGGATGCCTTCGTGTCGCCAACGGTGGCACGGTTGGCCGATCTGCCGCATGGGGCGACGGTTGGATCGTCGAGCCTGCGGCGGCGGGCGCAACTGGCGGCGCGGCGGCCCGACCTGAACCTGGTCGAGTTTCGCGGCAACGTGCAGACAAGGATGAAAAAGCTGGAAGACGGCGTGGCAGTGGCGACGTTTCTGGCAATGGCCGGGCTGAACCGGCTGGGCATGGCGCATGTGGCGCGCTCGGCCATCGAGGTCGAGGAAATGTTGCCCGCCGTGGCGCAGGGGGCCATCGGCATCGAACGCCGCACCGCCGACCCGCGAGCCGAGGCTTTGCTGGCCGGTATTCACCATGGCCCCACCGGCATCCGGCTGGCCTGCGAGCGGGCCTATCTGCAGGAACTCGACGGCTCCTGCGCCACGCCGATTGCCGGGATGTCGGTGCTGGAAGGCGACCGGATCTGGCTGCGCGGCGAGATATTGCGCCCGGATGGGTCGGAAGTGATTGCCGGCGAGATTCGCGCCGCCGCCAGTGATGCCGCCGAAGCCGGCCGCGATCTGGCCCGGCAGTTGCTGGGCCGCGCGCCGGAAGGCTTCTTTTCCTGGCGTTAAGGCGATCAGCCGCCTGACCGCCCTGCCGCCGTTACGGCCATTTGGCGATCGGCGGCATGGTCATCAGCACGGCATTGGCATCGTGGCCGGTCTCCAGCCCGAATTTGGTGCCGCGGTCATAAACGAGGTTGTATTCGGCATAAAGCCCGCGGTGCACCAGTTGCGCCTCGCGGTCGGCCTCGGTCCAGGGCGTGCCAAGGCGACGCTCGGTGATCGGCAAGAAGGCGGGCAGGAAGGCGCGGCCAACGTCTTGGGTAAAGGCAAAATCCGCCTCCCAGTCGCCGGTGGCATGGTCGTCGAAGAAAATGCCGCCAACGCCGCGGGCGCGGTTGCGGTGCGGCACATAGAAATACTCGTCAGCCCAGGCCTTGAAGCGGGGATAGTAGTCGGGCGCATGGGCGTCGCAGGCCTGCCGCAACACGCCGTGGAAAAACGCCGTGTCCTCGGGGTATTCGATGCAGGGGTTCAGATCGGAGCCACCGCCGAACCAGCAGGCACCGGGGGTCCAGAACATCCGCGTGTTCAGGTGCACGGCGGGCGCGTGCGGGTTCTGCATATGCGCGACAAGGCTGACGCCGCTGGCCCAGAACCGCGGGTCTTCGGCCATGCCCGGCACGCCGCGCGCCGCCATCGCCTGCTGCGCCCGCGGTGCCAGCGTGCCATGCACTTCGGATACCGCGACGCCGATCTTTTCGAACACCCGGCCATGCCGCATCACGCTCATCAGCCCGCCACCGCCATCGGGGCGGCTGGTGGGGGTCAACTCGAACCGGCCTGCCGGGGCGGGGCCGCCTTGGGCGGTTTCGATGGCTTCAAAGGCCGTCACGATCTGGTCGCGCAGGTTGCGGAACCAGGCGGCGGCCCGGGTTTTGCGGGCATCGAATTCGTCGCTCATCGGGGTCTCCCTTGCCAATCCACCCTGCCTAGCAGCTTTGGCAAAACCCTGCCAGATTGCGATTGGGGGCGGGGACGGATTGCGCTAGACTGGCGGTAGCCCCCGGAGGCCACATGAAACGCACCCTCGCCCTGTGTCTGGTTCTGATCGCCTGTGGCACGCCGCAGGAAAACTGCATCGCCCGCAACACCCGCGATCTGCGCATCGTTGACCGGCTGATTGCCGAGACCGAAACCAACCTGTCGCGCGGCTATGGCATGGAATCGGTGACGATCTCGCATCAGGTCTGGGTCGATTGCACGCCACGGCCGATGCCACCGCCGCCCGACGGCACGCCACCGCCACCACCACCGCGAAGGATGTGTTGGGAAGACCGCGATGAAACCGTTCAGCGGCCAGTGGCGATTGATCTGGCGGCCGAACGGCGAAAGCTGGAGGGGCTGAAGGTCAAGCGCCGCGATCTGGCGCGGCAAGCAGCACCGGTGATCGCGCAATGTCAGGCGCAATATCCCGAATGATCAGTGCGCCGGGGCGTTGACCGGGTCGATCAGGCTGCGGCCACCATCGACGGTGATGATCTGGCCGGTGATGAAGGCCGCGGCATCCGAGGCCAGGAACTGCACCGTTTCCACCAGCTCGTCCGGCCCGGCGATGCGGTGCAGCGGCGTGCCGTCGGTAATTGCGGCGCGGTAGCCGGGGTTTTCCTTCAACAGACCTTGCAGACTGGCGCTCATCACCGACCCAAAAGCCACGGCGTTGACCCGGATGCCCTTGCCCGCCAATGCCACGGCCAGTGAGCGGGTCATCTGGTCCAGTGCGGCACAGGCCACGGAATAGCCCAGCAACGCGCCCTGGGTATGATGGGCGGCAATCGACGACAGGTTGATGATCACGCCAATGTTGCGGCTTTCATCCCCCGCCTTTTCCGCCTGCAGGATCATGCGCTTGGCGGTCATCTGCGACACCCGCAGGCTGGTGAGGAAGTTCTGCTGCAACAGCAGTTCCACCGCATCATCCTCGGGGCACAGCGGGTCGGAGACCGCCATCTGGCGGCTGGCGTTCACCAGAATATCCACCCGGCCAAAGGCGTCCATGGTGGCGGACAGCAGGTTGGCGATGGTCAGTTTCTGCCGCAGATCGCCCGAGAACATCTGCACCGGGCCATCGGCGCGGGCTTCCTCGCCGACCTCGGCCTCCAGTCGCGCCTCGTCCATGTCGACGAACATCACGTTGGCGCCCTTGTCGATGAAATGCCGGGCGATGGCCAGGCCGATGCCGTTGGCGGCCCCGGTGACGATGGCGGTTTTTCCGGCGATGGACAGCGACATGAAAGGCTCCGGTTCAGTGCGGGGGTTCAGTGCGGGGTGCGGCTGGGTTTGTTGGGGCGAGCGGCGCGGGTCAGCCGAAAGGCGTTGTCGCCGCCAATGACCTCGACCTCGCGGAACAGGGTGGCGAGGGGCCGATCATAAGGCAGGTGGCGGTTTGCCACCAGCCACAGTGTGCCATTAGGCGACAACATGCGCGCGGCGGCCTCCAGGAAGGCCACGCCAAGCCCCGGGTCGGCGTCGCGCGTGGCGTGGAATGGCGGGTTGCAGACCACCGCATCGGCATAGCCGTCGGCGCGGTAGCTGGTGGCATCGGCCCAGTGAAAGCGGGCGCGCTCGTCGGTGATGTTGATCCGGGCACACTCCAGCGCCGCAGCCTCGGCCTCGACCAGATCCAGCTTTTTCACGCCGCTGCGGGCAAGGATGGCCCGGGCCAGATAGCCCCAGCCGGCGCCCAGATCGACAGTGTAGCCGGGCATCCGGTCGGGCAAGGCCGCTGCCAGCAGCATCGAGCCGCGGTCGGGCGCATCGGCGGAAAACACGCCGGGCAGGGTCTGGAAGCCGCCGTCGATCAGGGTCGGCTTGGCGGCCCAATCCGCCAGCCCCGGCCCGGACGCGAAGGTGAAAACCTTGCCATGTGCCTTGGACAGCGGTTCCGAAACCGGCAAACGGGCTTTCAAATCGCGGTAGATCGCCTCGATCCCGTCGGTTTTCTGGCCATCGACGATCACCGGGCCACCGGGGGTCACCGAAGCCGCCGCCTCGGCCAGCAGTGCCCGGGCCTCGGCCTTGGCGCGCGGCAGGCAGACCAGCGCTGCCGCATGGCCGCTGCCGCCGGTCACGGCCATGCGGTAACCAAGGGCGGCAAAAGCGTCGTGGTCGGGCTTGAAGCCCTGCACCAGCAGTAGCCGGTCCTTGGGCAATACCGTCAGGTCATCCCCCGCACGGGGGCGATACACGGCGATGGTTCCGGTCTGCGGCAGCGAAATCGCGCCGGTTTCCAGGGCATGGGTCAATCTGGCAGAGCGCATGGGCGACCGCGGGCGGTCTTGATCCTTTTCCGTCTCGCTGACAGCGAGCTAATCCTTTTCCGTCTCGCTGAAAGCGAGCTAATCCTTTTCCATCGTGCATTGCAGCGGGTGCTGGTGCCGGCGGGCGAAATCCATCACCTGCGCCACCTTGGTTTCCGCCACCTCGAAGGAAAACACGCCGACCACCGCCAGCCCCTTCTTGTGCACCGTCAGCATGATCTCGAACGCCTGCGCGTGATTCAGCCCGAAGAACCGCTCAAGTATATGCACGACGAACTCCATCGGCGTGTAATCGTCGTTCAGCAGCAATACCTTGTAAAGCGGCGGCCGTTCAGTGCGGGTGTGGGTCTTGGTCAGCGTCGAGGCATCGCCTTCGGTGCCGCCCGGCTTGTCGGACATCCGGCCAGACATCTGGAGGGGGCGAAGGGTCACGGGCAATGCTCCGGGTTGGCGGCAGATTCGCGATGGTTGCGCACCCCCCTATTATAGCGCGTTCCGGCGCTGCTGAAAGGGGGCGGACCACAAGCCCGCGTTTTGCGCTTGAAAGCCCGTGGCGCTGTGGCAAAGCTGCCGGAATGACCCATATCACCACCATCGGTTTTGACGCCGACGACACGCTTTGGCAGAACGAGGCGTTCTTCCAACTGACGCAAGACCGCTTTGCGGCGCTGCTGGCCGATCATGCAGAGGCAAGCCATCTGCATGACCGCCTGCTGGCGGCCGAGCGGCGCAATCTGGGGCATTACGGCTTTGGCGTGAAGGGCTTCGTGCTGTCGATGATCGAGACGGCGATCGAGGTGACCGAAGGCCGGGTGCCCGCCCCGGTGATCGGCCAGATCATCGCCGCCGGGCGCGACATGTTGCAGCATCCGATCGAACTGCTGCCGTTTGCCCGCGAGGCGGTGCAGGCGCTGGCGGGTGATTTCCGGGTGGTGCTGATCACCAAGGGCGATCTGCTGGATCAGGAACGCAAGCTGGCGCAATCGGGACTGGGCGATCTGTTCCACGCGGTCGAGATCGTGTCCGACAAGACCGCGGCGGTCTATGCCACGTTGTTTGCCCGCCATGGCGATGGGGCGGCGCGGGCGCTGATGGTCGGCAATTCGCTGAAATCCGACGTGCTGCCGATGATTGCGGCGGGCGGCTGGGGGGTGCATGTGCCGCATGGCCTGACCTGGGCCTTGGAACACGCCGAGGTGCCGCAGAACGAGGCGCGGTTCCGCACGTTGGGCGATCTGTCGGAATTACCCGCCCTGGTTGCAGCGTTGCAGGCTTGACCGCAGCATCTGGGGGCTTGGCCCGAGTCTGACCCCATATTTGCCAATGGCACTTTAGCACCACTGCCAAAGCCCTTGAATTAAGGGGGTTTTCCAGATCAGGTGGCTGTGCTAGTTTTTCCGACAGAAGATAAGTTCCGAAACAATCGGGGCAGGACCGAGGCAGTAACAAGGGGCAAGCGACGTGGCATCGCTTATTGGGCAATTTGTCCGCAATTTATTGCTGACCAGTTTCGTGTTGGTCTGCGCGTTTGTTTCCCCGGCGGGGGCGGCGCCCTATGCGGCCATCGTGATCGACGCCCGCACCGGCGAGACGATCTACGCCAAGAACGCCGACACCCGGCTGCACCCCGCCTCGCTGACCAAGATGCTGACGCTGTATATCACCTTCGGGGCGATCGAGCGGGGCGAGATCAGCCTTGATACCATGGTCACCGTTTCGAAACATGCGGCGTCCGAGCCGCCGTCGCGGCTTGGCCTGCGGGCCGGGCAGAAGATCGCGCTGCGCTATCTGATCCGGGCGGCGGCGATCAAGTCCGCCAACGATGCCGCCACCGCCATTGGCGAGGCGGTCGGAGGATCGGAAGCCAAGTTCGCCGAGCGGATGAACCGCACCGCCAAGGCGCTGGGGATGCGCAACTCGACCTTTCGCAATGCCAACGGCCTGACCACCCCCGGCCACATGTCCACCGCGCGCGACATGACCACGCTGGGACGCCACCTGTTCTACGATTTTCCGCAGTATTACAACATCTTCTCGCGCCGCTCGTCGGATGCCGGCGTGGCGGAAGTGGCCAATACCAACCGTCGGTTTCTGGACATGTATGAAGGTGCCGACGGCATCAAGACCGGCTACACAGCCCCTGCCGGGTTCAACCTGACGGCCTCGGCGCAACGCGGGAACAAACGGATCATCGCCACGATCTTTGGTGGCACCTCGACGGCAATGCGCAATGCCAAGATGGCCGAACTGCTGGACCTCGGCTTTGCTTCGGCCCCGGCCAATGCCGCAGTGCAAGCGCCTGCCGCGCCCGGCTATCAGGCCGATCCTGCCGAGGCACCGGACGAGGAACTGTTGGCCGACGCCGATGCTGTGGCTGCGGGTAAGACCCTGCGGATTGTCACCACCGTCAGCAATTCGCCTCGCCCACGCGGTCGCCCGGCACCAGCAGCAGCGGCGGCGGAAGTGGCCGTAGCGGCAATGCAGGACGACATCGCCGGGGCCTTGGCCGAGGCGGCAAGCGCGCCCGCCGAAGCGGTGGACCAAGCTGCTGCGGTGGTGCCGGTTGCCGAAATGGCCGAAACCGCCCCCCCGGCCCCGGTTGCCGAGCAAGCCGCCCCCGAGATGCAGGTGGCCGATGCCGAAGTTGCCCAGGCACCTCTGCCCTTCCAGTTGCTGACGGCCGAAGAGGCCGGTGCCGAGGCCACCAACATCGTCAGCCTGTCCTCTGCCGGGGCCACTACGCCGCGCCCGGCGGCCAAGCCGGTGCAACTGGCCGCGACCATCATCCACACCGCAACACCGCTTGACGGCACCACCGAGGTTGCCGCGATCCCTTCGGAGCCCGAGGTCGTGACGCGCATCTCGACCTCTGGCGGGCGGCATTGGGGGGTGAACGTCGGCCGTTTCGCCTCGTCGGCGGCGGCAGAGCGGGCGATGTTCAAGATCGCCCTTTCGGAAAGCGCCACCCTGAACGACGGGCGGCGCAAGATCGTGCAGAAAAGCGGCGGGTTTGACGCCAATTTCATGGGGCTGAGCCAGGATCAGGCCGATCTGGCCTGTCGGCGGTTGCAGGCGCGCGGCACCCAGTGCTTCACGATCGGGCCGTGACGGATTATGTGATCCCCTGCCCGGCGCTGCCCAGCGTGGCAGTGGCGGGCAGCACCGCGCGTTTCCCGGTGCGGCGCATCTTCTGCGTGGGGCGCAACTATGCCGAACACACGCGCGAGATGGGCCACGACCCGGATGCCGAGCCGCCGTTCTTCTTCACCAAACCCAATGACGCGCTGGTGCCGGATGGCGCCACCATCGCCTATCCGCCCGCCACCGCCGACCTGCACCACGAGGCCGAACTGGTGGTGGCCATCGGTCAGGGTGGCAGCAACATCCCCGAGGATCAGGCACTGGCGCATGTCTGGGGCTATGCGCCCGGCAACGACCTGACCCGGCGCGACCTGCAAGCGGCAGCCAAGGCGGCGCGCAGGCCCTGGGATATGGCGAAAGGCTTTGACGCTTCGGCCGTTGTCGGGGCCTTGCATCCGGCAGTTGGGGCAATTTCGGGGCGGATCACCTGCCATGTCGATGGCGAATTGCGGCAAGCGGCGGACCTGGCCGAGATGATCTGGCCGGTGCCCGCGATCATCGCCTTCCTGTCGCGGCTGGTGGCGTTGCAGCCGGGCGATCTGATCTTCACCGGCACACCGGCGGGGGTGGGGCCGATAGCGCCCGGTCAGACCTGCGTGGTGGAAATCGACGGCCTTGGTCAGGCGCGCGTGACGGTGGTCTAGGGCGCCAAAAGTTTTAGGAAAACTTTTGCAAAATCCTTCAAAGGATTTTGGCTCCCGGACCTACTGCTTGGGCTTGTCGTCATATTCCTTGGTCAGAATCCGGTTGGCATCGCCCTGCGGGTCGTCGAACTGTTTGGACTTGAGGGCCCAGATAAAGGCGATCAGGCCGACGCCCCCCAGGAACAGTGTGGCGGGGATCAGAATACCCAGAATTTCCATGTCTCTACCTTAACCGCAGCGCGTTCAGCGAAACCGTGATCGACGACAGCGACATTGCCAGCGCCGCCGCCAGAGGCGTGGCAAAGCCGGTCAGCGCCAAGGGCACCGCCACCACGTTGTAGATTGCAGAAATCGCGAAGTTTTCCTTGATCCGCCGCGTCGCCTGCCGCGAGATTCGCACCGCATCGGCAATCGGTGCCATGTCCTGCCCCAGCAGCACGATGTCCGAGGCCACACGGGCAGCATCCAGCGCCGTGGCCGGGCTGATCGAGACATGGGCGGCGGCAAGGGCGGCGGTGTCGTTCAGCCCGTCTCCGACCATCAGCACCTTGTGGCCCTGCGCGGAAAGCTCGGCGACGCGGGCGGATTTTTCGGCAGGCAGCGCACCCGCCACCCATTTGGCAATGCCAAGACGCGCGGCCAGATCGGAAACCGCCCCTTCGGCATCGCCCGAAATCAGCAGCAGGTGCTTGCCCTGTGCTGCCAAAGCCGCCACCGCCAATTCGGCACCGGGACGCAGGCTGTCGGCAAAGGTATAAGCGCGCGGGGCGGCACCATCGTCCAGGCTCAGGTAGGTTGCGGTCACCGGCAAGGCGCTGCCGCCGCACCATTCGGCGCGGCCCAGCCGCACGGTCCTGCCCTGCCATTGACCCTCGATGCCATAGCCCGGCACCTCGCGCAGCGCCTCGACCCGCGACGGGGTGACGCCATTTGCCATCGCCGCCGCTGCCAGTGCCACCGCCAGCGGATGCGACGAGGCCTGGGCCAGCGCAGCGGCGACCGCCAGTTCCGCCTCGGGCTGGCTGTCGAGATTGGTCGGCGCAGGCGTGCCCAGCGTCAGGGTGCCGGTCTTGTCGAACACCACGGTATCGACCTCGGCCAACCGCTCCAGCGCGGTGCCGTGCTTGATCAGCAGGCCCTTGCGGAACAGCTTGCCAGAGGCCGCCGTCACCACCGCAGGCACCGCCAACCCCAGCGCACAGGGGCAGGTGATGATCAGCACCGCCGCCGAAATGTTCACCGAATAGCGCACGTCGCCGCCGGTGATCCACATCCAGGCGCCAAAAGCGCCAAAGGACAGGATGTGAACAGAAGGCGAATAAAGCCGCGCTGCCCGTTCGGCCAGACTGGTATAGCGCGTCTTGGCGCTTTCAGCGATGGCCACCAGATCGGCCATCCGGTGCAACGAGCTGTCCTTGCCTGCCGCCGTCACCCGCACCAGCAGTGGCCCGGTCAGGTTGACCTCGCCCGCCGAAACCACGGTGCCCGGCCCGGCAAAGGCGGACAGGCTTTCGCCGGTCAGCAGGGATCGGTCAATCTCGGACGACCCGTCCACCACCACGCCATCCACCGGCATCCGGCCACCCGGCCGCACCAGCACCTGTTCGCCCACCGCCAGTTCCGAGATCAGCACCACGACCTCGGCACCATCGCGCAGCACGGTGGCGCGCGGCACCTCCAGCGCTGCCAGTTCCTCAGCCGCCGAACGGGCCACGGCGCGGGTGCGGTGATCCAGATAGCGCCCGGCCAGCAGGAAGAAGGTCAGCATCACGGCGGCATCGAAATAGGCATTCTTGCCGGAATAGAAGGTCTCGAACAGCGAGATTGCCGAAGCCAGGATCAGCGCCAGGCTGATCGGCACATCCATCCCCAGATGGCCCGCGCGCAGCGAGTTCCAGGCATTTCTGAAAAACGGCTGGCCCGCAAAGGCCACGGTCGGCAGGGCGATGGCGGCAGAAATCCAGTGGAACATGTCGCGGGTGGCATCTTCGGCCCCTGACCAGACCGCCACCGACAGCAGCATGATGTTCATCATCGAAAAGCCGGCGACGCCCAGCCGCATCAGCAATTCGCGGCCCTGACGGTCGGTTTCGGTGGCCGACAACAGGCCCGCGTCCAGCTCGTAGGCCTCGTAGCCCAAGCCCTTCAGCGCCACCACCATGTCATCGGCGGTAACTTCGGGATCGGCCTCGACGCTGACCCGCTTCAGCGTCAGGTTGACCCTGGCCGAGCGCACGCCGGGCAGAGTTTCCAGGCCACTTTCAACTGTTGAAATACAGGCCGCGCAATGCGCCGCCGGGATCGACAGCATCAGCCGCGCCTGTTGCGGTGCCGCAAGTTCGGCCAGCCGGGCGGCCGAGGGAGCCACATCGCAGGCCGGGCAGGCCGAGGGCGACACATGGCCCTCGTCTGCGACCTCGATGCGCGCGGCCATCGTCATTGGTCAGCCCGGCACGCGCAGATAGATGCGCTGGCTGAACAGCGTGCCATTGGCAGCAATCGCATCGACCCGCAGCAGCCATTTGCCGGGATTAAGGTCCAACGGGGCTTCGAACCCGCCGGACACCAGGGTGAACTCGGGCCGCTGGTCTTCGCGCGCCTCGGTGGTGCGGCCGACCAGCACGTTCAGCTCTTTCACCTCGGCCGGCAGATCGGCAGAATCGGTGAAGTTCAGCCGCAGCACCTTGGCTTGCGCGTCATAGGCTGTGGCCAGCGTCCAGCCCAGCGCCAGTTGCGCCGTGCGTTCCTTGTCGAAAGTCTGGCTGGCGACGTAGGAATTGGCAACCTCCAGCCCCGGAAAGGTAGAGACCGCCTTGAAGGCCAGCGTGAGGTTCACCGCGATGATCAGCCCGAAGGCCCCGGCGAATACCGCAAAAACGTGGCGTCCGGTGATTTCGGCCATGTCAGTCGTCCTTCCCGTTGAAGATGGTGTCATGGTGGACACGGGTGGTGCCACCAACATCTTCGACCCAGATATCCAGTTCGGTGCGGTCGGACTTGGCCGCTTCGCTGCCCGGTGCCGCCTCGACATACAGCCGCTGCGACAGGGTTTCGTTGGCGGGGACCATCACGGTCGTGCCTTCCAGACCTTCCAGCCGGACCGACACATCGGCATCCGAGATCACCGAAACCGCAAAGTTGCGGTCCTGCCCCAGCTTGTTGCGCAACCGCATGTCATAGGTATTGCGGATGCCGCCGTCCGACAAGGTGACGTAAAGCGGATTGCGCACCGGCGTCACGTTCAGCGCCATGTCGGCGCGCACGAACAGCGCCACCGTCAGCGCGATGCCGATCCCCGACCACAGCACGGTATAAAGAATGGTGCGCGGGCGGAAGACATGTTTCCAAACCGATTTCGGCGGATTTCCGGCGCGTTCGGCGGTCTCGTCGGTCAGCGCCATATAGCTGATCAGGCCACGCGGCTTGCCGATCTTGTCCATGATGTCGTCGCAGGCGTCGATGCACAGCGCGCAGGTGATGCAGGCCAGTTGCTGGCCGTTGCGGATGTCGATCCCCATCGGGCAGACGTTGACGCAGGCCATGCAGTCGATGCAGTCGCCCTGGTTCGGAACGATCTCGCCCTTGTGCAACTTGCCGCGCGGCTCGCCCCGCCACGAGCGGTAGGCGACGGTCAGGCTGTCCTCGTCCAGCATGGCGGCCTGAATCCGCGGCCACGGGCAGGCATAGATGCAGATCTGTTCGCGGAAAAAGCCTGCCAGAAAGAAGGTGGTTGCGGTCAGCACGGCGATGGTGATGTAGGCGACGGGTGCGGCGTTCAGGGTCAGCAGATCGACCATCAGGGTCGGCGCGTCGGCAAAATAGAACACCCAGGCACCGCCGGTGCCGAGGGCGATCAACATCCAGATCGTCCATTTCACCAGGCTTTTGCGGATCTTTTCGCCGTTCCATTTCTGCCGGTGCAGCCGCAGGCGGGCGTTGCGGTCGCCCTCGACCCAGCGCTCGACCAGAATGAAGAGGTCAGTCCAGACGGTTTGCGGGCAGGCATAGCCGCACCAAACCCGGCCCGCAGCCGAGGTGAACAGGAACAGCCCCAGCCCGGCCATGATCAGCAGGCCCGCGACAAAGTAGAACTCGTGCGGCCATATCTCGATGACGAAGAAAAAGAACCGGCGGTTGGCGATATCCAGCAGCACGGCCTGATCGGGCAGGTTCGGCCCGCGGTCCCAGCGCAGCCAGGGGGTGATGTAGTAAAGCCCCAGCATGACGGTCAGCAGCCACCATTTCAGGGTGCGGAAGCGACCGGAAACGCGGCGTGGATAAATCGGTTCGCGTGCCGAATACAGGGCATCTGGTTGGGTATCGGGGGCTGTCACGGGTGGTCTCCGGTCATCATTTGGGTCGGCACTTATGCTGCCGCTGCAATCAATATATCTTGACCTGAAATGAATAGATATTCACGATATCCTATATGTTGCGACACTTAGGCCTGTGCCAGCGCCGCCGCAAGAAGGAAAGACCACCAACACCTCAGCAATGCGCGAAAAGGTCAGGGATGCCGTTGTGTGCCCGAGGCGAAACCATCCGCCTCGGGCAACGCTTCTTTATTCGCCGCCACCCAGACCGTGGACATAGACCGCAACCGAACGGATGTCGGCCTCGGAAAGCCGCGGGCTCCAGTTCGGCATCACGCCATAGCGGGCGTAGGTTACCGTCGCCGTCAGGGTATCGACATCGCCACCGTAAAGCCAGATCGCGTCGGTCAGGTTCGGAGCACCGAAGTCGCGGCCCCCCTTGCCGTCATCGCCGTGGCAGGCGTTGCAGCCGTTATCGACATACAGCGTCGCACCGGCCGCCGCGGCAGTCGCGTCATGCTCCTGCCCCGAGATGTTGCGCACATGCTGCACCAGCTGGCCGATTTCCTCGGGGCTGAGCAGTTCGCCAAAGGCCGGCATCTGCGAGAACCGGGCATCCGCGTCGGTCGTATTGCGGATACCGTGGGTCACGGTGGTGTGGATCGCCTCGATATCGCCGCCCCACAGCCAGTCGTTGTCCAAAAGGTTGGGATAACCCTTGCCAACCACACCAGCAGCGCCCGAGCCATGGCACGCGATGCAATGGGTGCGGAACACCGCAGCCCCGGCGTTCTTGGCATAGGCCACCAGTTCGGGGTCAGCCTCGATCGCCGTCAGATCGGCGGCCACCAGCTTTTCGCGGATGGCGGCATTGGCGTCGCTGAACTTCTGGATATCGGCATCGACGTCAGCCCGGGTGGACCAGCCCAGCATGCCGGGCGTTGCTGCGGTTCTCATTGGCCAGGCCGGATAGGCCACGCAATAACCGACGGCGAACAGGATGCAGACGTAGAATGTCCACACCCACCAGCGCGGCAACGGGTTGTTAAGCTCCTCGATGCCGTCCCAGCTGTGACCGGTGGTCTGCACCTCGCCGGGTTTGTTAGGTTTTCTCTCGCTCATTTCCAAGCCTCCTTGGATTGGGGGCCACTTTTTGCTTCCACAGGATCCCGGGCGGGCCGGGTTTCGTTGCGGAAAATCGAGGTTGCAACTTCGTCATGGACGGGGCGGCTGCCCGGGCGGAAGGCCCAGACCACCACGCCCAGGAAGAACGTCACCATCACCAGCAGCACCCAACTGTCTGCAAGCTCGCGCAGGAAGGTGTAGGTTTCCATCTTTCCCCCCTTACCGGCTGGCTACGGGCGTGAAGGTCGAGAAATCGACCAGCGTGCCCAGCATTTGCAGATAAGCGATCAGCGCATCCATTTCGGTCAACGCCGGCTGGCCATCGAAGTTGCGGGTCTGCGCCTTGGGATAGCGCGCCAGCAGGGCTTCGGTGTCGCCGTCGGTTTCCGCCTGAACGGTAAAGTCGGCAACCGCGTTTTCCATCATCTCGTCGGTGTAGGGAACGCCGACCATCCGATGGGTGGCCATGATCTCCTGGATATACTTGCCGTCGATGTCCTTGTTCGCCAGGAAGCCGTATTTCGGCATGATCGATTCCGGCACCACCGACTGCGGGTTGGTCAGGTGATCCACCTGCCAGCTGTCAGAGTAACGGCCACCCACGCGGGCCAGATCCGGCCCGGTGCGCTTCGATCCCCATTGGAACGGATGGTCATACATCGATTCCGCAGCCAGACTGTAATGGCCGTAACGCTCGACTTCGTCGCGCAGCGGCCGGATCATCTGGCTGTGGCAGTTGTAGCACCCCTCGCGGATGTAGATGTCGCGCCCCGCCAGTTCGAGCGGCGAATAGGGACGCATCCCCTCGACCTTCTCGATGGTGTTTTCCAGATAGAACAGCGGCACGATCTGAACCAGACCGCCGATGGTCACCACCAGAAGGCTCAACACCATAAGCAGGGTGGCGTTGGTCTCGATGATCTTGTGTTTGTCAAGAAAAGCCATGATTTCCTCCGCTCATTCGGCCGGAACAGCCGCGGGAGCCGTTGCCCGAACGGGCGCAGACGTCACGGTTTTCCACAGATTGTAGCACATGATCAGCCCGCCGGTGAGGTAGAGAAGCCCCCCCACGCCGCGCGTCACGAGCATCGGATACTTGGCAGAGACGGTGTCGGCGAAGGCGTTGACCAGGAAGCCGTTGGCATCCACTTCACGCCACATCAGGCCTTCCATGATGCCCGAGACCCACATGGCCGAGGCGTAAAGCACGATACCGATGGTCGCCAGCCAGAAGTGCCAGTTGACCAAGGCAAGGCTGTAAAGCCGTTCCTTGTTCCACAGCCGCGGCGTCAGGAAATACAGCGCGCCGAAGGTGATCATGCCGTTCCAGCCCAGTGCGCCGGAATGAACGTGGCCCACGGTCCAGTCGGTATAGTGCGACAGGCTGTTGACCGCGCGGATCGACATCATCGGGCCTTCGAAGGTGGACATGCCGTAAAAGCCGATCGACATCACCATCATCCGGATCACCGGGTCGGTGCGCAACTTGTCCCAGGCGCCCGAAAGCGTCATCAGACCGTTGATCATGCCACCCCACGACGGCATCCACAGCATGATCGAGAACACCATGCCCAGCGTGCCGGCCCAGTCGGGCAATGCCGTGTAGTGCAGGTGGTGCGGACCAGCCCAGATGTACATGAAGATCAGTGCCCAGAAGTGGATGATCGACAGCTTGTAGCTATAGACCGGCCGCTCGGCCTGTTTCGGCACGAAGTAGTACATCATGCCCAGGAAGCCTGCGGTCAGGAAGAAGCCCACGGCGTTGTGGCCATACCACCACTGCACCATGGCATCCTGCACGCCGCCGGTGATCTGCACCGACTGCGACGACAGGAAGCTGACCGGAATGGCCAGATTGTTGCCGATGTGCAGCATGGCAATGGTCAGGATGAAGGACAAGTAGAACCAGTTGGCGACATAGATGTGGGGTTCTTTGCGGTTGAACAGCGTGCCCATGAAGACTGCCAGGAAGGCAACCCAGACCACGACGATCCACCAGTCGATATACCAGACGGTCTCGGCGTATTCCTTGGACTGGGTGCCCCCCAGAACATACGAGGTCGCCGCCATGACGATCATCAACTGCCAGCCCCAGAACACGAACCAGCCCAGATTGCCGCCCCAAAGCCGCGTGGCGCAGGTGCGCTGCACGACATAAAACGCGCTCATGATCAGGCCGTTGCCGCCAAAGGCGAAAATCACGGCCGAGGTGTGCAGTGGCCGCAAGCGGCCAAAGTTCAGAATTCCCTGCGCCCACTCGGGGTTCAGCGACGGAAAGGCCAGCTGAAACGCGATCAGCACCCCCATCGAGAAGCCGATCACGGCCCAGAACGCCGTGGCGATCACGCCTGCGCGCACCACCCCGTCCATGTATTCGAGTTTAGATGCGCGAACCTTGACCCCGCCCATGCTGCGCAACGTCCAGATGAACGTCAGCACGGCAGCAAGCATGACCACGATTGCGTTGACCAGGTAGGGCAGGTCGTGCGCCTGGCTGGCAGCATAGCCAGCCAAGACCGCAACCAGGCCCAAAACGACCAGTTTAACGTAATCCCACATTTTGCGTCCCTTCGTCTTGTCCCGGTCCGAGTCTTCATCCAGCCGGGCACTTTTGCGACGCCTACGGTATTGACTGCGGCAACGGGACGCAACCTTGATCTATGTCAATTAACGAGTGAATTACCTGACGAAACAGGTTGATCAAGGTCAATGCAACAAGGCATTTGTCACCCTAAGGTGAACCATGACGGATCATTGAAGGAGCCCGGCCATGGCCTACAAATCCCTGACCACCATCATCACCAATGCCGACAAAGCTGCGGCTACGGTTGCGGGGGCGGCGCAACTGGCGCTGGCGCTGGATGCGCATCTTGACGTGCTGACCCTGGGCATCGACCGCACCCAGGTGGGATACTCCTATGTCGGCGGCGGTGCCGTGCTGTTGCAGGTCGCCACCGAACGCGCCGAAGCCGACGCCAAAGCCGCCGAAGATGCGGCCAAGGCGGCGGTCGAGGCGCAGCCGCTGACGCTGCATGCCACGGTGGAAAGTGCCATCGCGCAACTGGGCGGGCTGGCCGATCTGGTGGCAATCCGGGCGCGGTTCAGCGATCTGGTGGTGGTGCCGCGGCCCTATGGCCCGGGCCAGGGCCCCGAGGCCGAGGCGGTGGTGGAAGCCGCGATGTTCGAAGGTCAGGCACCGGTGCTGGTGCTGCCCGACGGCGGCCTGCCCGACGGCAAGCTGCCCAGCCGGGTAGTGATCGGCTGGAACCAAAGCCGCGAGGCGATGGTGGCGGTGCGCCGTGCCCTGCCGCTGCTGAAGAAGGCGGCGCTGGTGAATATCGTGGTGATCGACCCGCCGACGCATGGGCCGGAACGCTCGGACCCCGGCGGAGCGCTGTGTCAGATGCTGGTGCGGCACGGCGTGCATGCCGAAGTGTCGGTGCTGGCCCGCACCTTGCCCAAGGTTTCCGAAGTGCTGATGCGGCATATCCGCGATCTGAATGCCGACCTGCTGGTGATCGGCGCCTATGGACACTCGCGCTTCCGCGAAGCGATTCTGGGCGGCGCCACCCGCAACCTGCTGGAACAGGCGCAGGTGCCGGTGTTCCTGGCGCATTGAACGGCATGGAACGGGGCAGCCGCCGGGCCGGGCATCGAGCCCGCCCCGGCGGCGCTGTCGCGGATCAAACTTGAAACGTCGCGGCGGCTGTCAGACCAGATAGCCGCCATCGTTGTCGTCGCCGGCTTCTTCCAGCAGGCGGTCGAAATCGGGCACCGTCACATGGCGGTTGCCCTCCAGCGAGATCACGTCATCGCGCTTCAGCGCCGAAACCTGACGGCTGACGGTTTCGAGCGTCAGGCCCAGATAATCGGCCATCTCCTCGCGGGTCAGCGGCAGGTCGAACACCAGCGCGCCCTTGGGCGAGCGCAGCTTCAGCGCGGCATCGCGGCGGGCGATGATCGCCAGCAGGCTGGCAATTTTTTCCCGCGCGGTCTTGCGACCCAGAAGCAGCATCCACTCGCGCGCGGCGTCCAGCTCGTCCAGCGTCATCTCCAGCAGGCGCTGGCCGATGTGCGGCGTCGCCAGCATCATTTCCTCGAACGGTTTCTTGCGGAAGCAGCACATCACCAGATCGGTGGTGGCGGTCACGTCATAGGCCGCCGAGGCGCGCCCGGGCCGCCCGACGAAATCCGAAGGCAGCAAAAGCCCCACCATCTGCCGCCGACCGTCTTCCATGGTCTGCGTCAAAGTGGCGATTCCCGTGACAACCGAGCCGACAAAATCCATCCGGTCGCCCGACCAGATCACCGGCTGACCGGCCTGATAGCTGCGGTAAAACTTGATTTGTTCAAGCTTTCCAAGCTCGTCGGCATCACACCGCGCGCAGACTGCGCGATGCCGGATGGGGCAATCGCTGCACTCTTGGTGAACGAACTGTGCGTCGTGGACGGCCATGCTTGAGCTTTCGTTTGATCTGCATCAAAGTCAGTGCCAAGTTTACACATCAGTGTCGGAATATGAATACTGAATCGCAACTTAAACAGCTTGGGCTGTTCGATGCTCGTGTGCCGCGGTACACCAGCTACCCCACGGCGCCACATTTTGGTGCCGCTGTTGGCCATGATCTGTTCTCGGATTGGGTCGAAGCCATCCCGGCAGGATCGTCGGTATCGCTTTATCTGCACGTGCCTTTTTGCCGAAGGTTGTGCTGGTTCTGCGCTTGCCGCACCCAGGGCACCAGCAGCGACGAGCCGGTGCGCGCTTACGCCCGCGTGCTGAAGGCCGAGATCGCGCTGTTGAAGGCGCGGCTGGCCCCCGGTGTCCATTTGTCGCGGCTGCACTGGGGTGGCGGCACGCCGACGCTGTTGCAGCCCGACATGATCCGCGACCTGGCCGCCACGATCTTCGACGCCGTGCCGATGGGGCCGGGGGCCGAGTTCTCGGTCGAGATCGACCCGAACGAGGTGGATGACGCGCGGCTTGACGCGCTGGCCCAGTCGGGGATGAACCGCGCCTCGATCGGGGTGCAGGATTTCGACCCGATGATCCAGAAGGTGATCGGCCGCGAGCAAAGCTTCGAGCTGACCAAGCAGGTGGCTGATGCCATCCGCGCGCGGGGCGTGAAAAGCCTGAATGCCGACATCCTGTATGGCCTGCCGCACCAGACCCAGGCCCGCATCACCGATTCGGTGCAGAAGCTGCTGGCGCTGTCGCCCGACCGGGTGGCGCTGTATGGCTATGCGCATGTGCCGTGGATGTCGCGGCGGCAGCAGATGATCCCGGGCGATGCGATGCCCTCGGCGGAAGACCGCCTGAAGCTGTTCGAAACCGCGACCCGGTTGTTCATGGCCGATGGCTACCGCGAAATCGGCATCGACCACTTCGCGCTGCCCACCGATGGCATGGCGATTGCCGCCGCCAACGGCACGCTGCGGCGCAACTTCCAGGGCTATACCGACGACACCTCGCCGGTGCTGATCGGGCTTGGTGCCTCGTCGATCTCGCGGTTTCCGCAGGGCTTTGCACAGAACCTGTCGGGCACGTCGGATTACACCAAGGCGATCCGGGCCGGGCATTTCTCGACCCATCGTGGCCATGTGTTCGAAGGCGAGGACAAGGTGCGCGGCCGGATCATCGAGGCGCTGATGTGCGACTTCAAGGTGAACCGCGAAGAGCTGATCCGCGATTTCGGGGTGACGGCGGAGTGGGTGCAGACCCAGTTCCGCAAGGCCGCCGATGCCTTCCCCGACATGGTGAAGCTGGACGAGACGGGTCTCAGCCTGCCGGTGCGGGCGCGGCCCTTGTCGCGGATGATCGCGCGCACCTTCGACGCCTACGACCAAAGCAAGGCCAAACACTCCGCCGCGATCTGACGGCGGGCTCTTCACTCCCTAGCGGGCGTTCATCGCAGTCCAGCGAGGAATGCCCGTCAGGGCTGAGGAGCGGCCCGTTTGGAGCCATGCTTTTCCACAAACTCCACCATTCGGGGCAGGCAATTCCCGCGCAGGTCATAGCCTTGCAGAATGGTATCGCGCGCGGCCTTGCGTTGCGCCGCAAACCGCTGCGGTTCCGCCAGCGCCTCGATCAGCGCCGCCGACCAGCCCGGCACGTCAAAGAAATCGACCAGCCGCCCGTTCACGCCATCGGTGATCAACTCCTGCACCGGGGCAGTGCGTGACCCGACCACCAGCGCGCCCGCCGACATCGCCTCCAGCATCGACCAGGACAGCACGAAGGGGTAGGTGAGGTAGGCATGGGCGCGAGAAACCTGCATCAAGGCCACGAAGCTGGCATAGGGCACCTTGCCCATGAAATGCACCCGGGAAAGGTCAAGCTTTTCCGCCACTTCCGCCAGGAAAATCTGCTTCCAGCTTTGGCCAGAGGGCGCCGGGCGGCCATAGCTGACCTCGTCGCCGCCGACGATCACCACCTGGGCTTCGGGCCGCGCCGCCAGCACCGCAGGCAGGGCGCGCATGAACGTGTGATAGCCGCGGTAAGGTTCCAGATTGCGGTTGACGAAGGTCAGCACCTCGTCGCCCGCCCGCAAAACCTTGCCATCCGGCAGCGCGAAACTGGCCTGCGGATTGGGCACCATGACATCGGTATCGACGCCATCAAAGATCACCTCGATCCGGTCGCGCAGCACCGGCGGATAGGTTCCAGCCTGCCAGCGCGTCGGCGAAAGCCCGGCATCGGCGTGCAGCAGCGCCTGCCCCAGATGCGTGGTACGGCCCTGCGCCATCATCACCGCATCGAAACCGCCCTTGTCGAACTCGGGGTCAAAGCCGACATCGGCGCCCTGACCGCGGTAATAGAACTCGGCATAGACCAGCAGTTTCGCCGTCGGCCAGACCTCTTTCAGAAACAGCGTCTCGCCCCAGCCGGAATGGCCGAAGATCACGTCGGGCACATAGCCCTTCTGGTCGCGCAATTGCACGGCGGCGCGGGCCACGGTCACGCCGCGGTCGCTCATCTGGGTATAGCTGCGGCCCAACCGCGTCACCGCCGGGTCGGGAACGGGGGTGGAGTGGCGGTATTTCAGCACCGGAATCGCCGAAGCGCGGTTGTTGGCGCTGTCGGTCAGCGCCAGGCAGTCATGGCCGCGGCGCTGCATCTCGGGCGCCAGATGCAGGAACTGGCCGGGGAAATTCTGATGCACGAACAGGATCTTCACGGCCCACCCCTACCCGACCGTGCCGAAAGCCGCGGCCATCAGGGTGCGGGTGTAGTCGGTCTGCGGGGCGGCAAACAGCGCCTGCGCCTCGCCCGCCTCGACCACGTCGCCATCCTTCATCACGATGACCTTGTGCGCCAGCGCCCGCACCACGCGCAGGTCGTGGCTGATGAACACATAGGCCAGCCCCCATTTGCGCTGCAATTCGCGCAACAACTCGACGATCTGCACCTGCACAGTCATGTCCAGGGCCGAGGTCGGCTCGTCCAGCACCACCAGTTTCGGGCGCAGGATCATGGCGCGGGCGATTGCCACCCTTTGGCGTTGGCCGCCGGAGAATTCATGCGGATAGCGGCCCATGGCGGCAGGGTCCAGACCAACCTCGGTCATGATCTCGGCCACCATTTCGCGCCGATTCTGACCGGGGCGCACGCCATGCACCCCCAGCCCTTCGGCAATGATCTGCTCCACCGTCATCCGCGGCGACAGGCTGCCGAACGGGTCCTGGAAAACGATCTGCATGTCGCGGCGCAAGCTGCGCATCTGCCGGGGCCGCCAGCCCTGCACGTTCTGGCCCAGAAACACCACCGGCCCATCCGCCGCAATCAGCCGCAGGATCGCCAGTGCCAGCGTGGTCTTGCCCGAGCCGCTTTCGCCCACCACCCCCAAGGTTTCCCCCGCCCGCACGGTGATGCTGGCCTCGTTCACCGCCTTCACATGGCCAACGGTGCGGCGCAGCAAGCCGCGATGGATCGGAAACCACACCCGCAGCTTTTCGGTGCGCAACACCTCGGGCGCATCGGCGGCCACTGGCAGCGGCAGGCCCTTGGCCTCGGCGGCCAGCAGTTTTTGCGTATAGGGGTGCTGCGGGTTGGCAAAGATTTCGGCCGCCGGCCCCTGCTCGACAATCTCGCCGCCCTGCATCACGCAGACCCGGTCGGCAATGCGCCGCACCACGCCAAGGTCATGGGTGATAAACAGCAGGCTCAGCCCCTCGCGCGCTTTCAGATCGGCCAGCAGGTCCAGGATTTGCGCCTGAATGGTGACATCCAGCGCCGTGGTCGGCTCGTCGGCGATCAACAGTTCCGGGCCGTTGGCCAGCGCCATGGCGATCATCACCCGCTGCCGCTGCCCCCCCGAAAGCTGATGCGGATAGGCCTCCAGCCGACTTTCCGCCTCGCGGATGCCGACCTTCTGCAACAACTCGATGATCCGCGCCCGCGCTGCCGCCCCGGTAATCCCCTGATGCAACGCCAGACTTTCGCCCAACTGCCGCTGGATGCTGTGCAAGGGGTTCAGGCTGGTCATCGGTTCCTGAAAGATGAAGCTGATGTCGTTGCCGCGCACCTTGTGCAGCAGCGCCTTGTCGGCCCCGACCATTTCCTGCCCCAGATAGCGCACCGAGCCTGTGACCTCGGCACTGTCGGGCAGCAGCGCCACGGTGGAAAGCGCGGTGACCGATTTGCCGGAACCGCTTTCGCCCACCAGGGCCACGGTTTCGCCCTTGGCCACGGTAAAGCTGACCTGTTTGACCGCGTCAATCACCCGGCCATCCTGCCGGAACCGCACGCTCAGGTTCTGCACCTCAAGCACTGTCGCCCCGCTCATCGGAAGGTCTTTCTGGGGTCAAAGGCATCGCGCACGCCTTCGAAGATGAAGACCAGCAGGGACAGCATGATGGCAAAGGTGAAAAATGCGGTAAACGCCAGCCAGGGCGCCTGCAGGTTCTGCTTGGCTTGCTGGGTCAACTCGCCCAGCGACGGCGAGGATGACGGCAACCCGAAGCCCAGAAAATCCAGCGCCGCCAGCGAACCGATGGTGCCGGTGATGATGAACGGCAGGAAGGTCAGCGTGGCCACCATGGCGTTGGGCAGCACATGGCGGAACATGATGACGATGTTCGATACCCCCAAGGCGCGGGCGGCCCGCACATATTCGAAATTCCGCGCCCGCAGGAATTCGGCCCGCACCACACCGATCAGCGAGGTCCAGCCGAACAGCACCATCAGCCCCACCAGCAGCCAGAAGTTCATCTGCCAGATCGCGCCGACGATGATGATGATGTAAAGGCTGGGGGTCGAGCCCCACAGCTCGATCACCCGCTGGAACAGCAGGTCCACCAGCCCGCCGAAATAGCCCTGCACGGCACCGGCGGCGATTCCGATCACCGAGGTGAAGAAGGTCACGATCAGCGCGAAGGCCACCGACAGCCGGAAGCCGTAGATCACCCGCGCCAGCACGTCGCGCGCGGTATCGTCGGTGCCCAGCAGGTGCTGCGCGTCGGGCGGGGAAGGCGCCGCCACGCCGATATCGTTGATGGTGTTGTAGCTGTAGGGAATCGGCGGCCACAGGATCCAGCCGGTCTGCACCGGCTCGCCCGCCACGGTGCCACCCTCGGCCTCGGCCTTCACCGCTTCGGGGTCGTCCCAGCAGGCGGGGTTGCCTGCGGCCACGATCAGGCATTGCACCTCGGGGTCGCGGTAACCCGCCTCGGTGCGAAAATCACCGCCGAAGGTGGTTTCGGGGTAAAAGGTGGTGAAGGGCGTGTAGAAATCGCCGCGATAGCGCACCAGAAGCGGCTTGTCGTTGGCCAGCACCTCGGCAAACAGCGACAGGCCGAACAGCAGCGCAAACAGCCACAGCGACCACAGCGCCCGCCGGTTGGCCTTGAAGTTGCGCCAGCGGCGCTGGTTCAGGGGGGAAAGGGCCATGCTATCCCCGCGTCTCGAAATCAATGCGCGGGTCGATCCAGACATACATCAGGTCGGACAGGATCCCCACCACCAGCCCCAGCAGGCCGAACACGAACAGCGTGCCGAACACCACCGGATAATCGCGCGCCACCGCCGCCTCGAACCCCAGCCTTCCCAGCCCGTCCAGCGAAAAGATCGTCTCGATGATCAGGCTGCCGCCGAAGAACACCGAGATGAACACCGCGGGAAACGAGGCGATGACGATCAGCATGGCGTTGCGGAACACATGGCCGTAAAGCACCCGGCGTTCGCTTAACCCCTTGGCCCGCGCGGTCATCACGTATTGCTTGCGAATTTCCTCCAGGAAGCTGTTCTTGGTCAGCAGCGTCAGCGTGGCAAAGCTGGAGATGGTCGAGGCCAGCACCGGCAGGGCGATGTGCCACAGATAGTCGGTGGCCTTGCCCAACAGCGACAACTGGTCGAAATTCTCGCTGGTCAGCCCGCGCAGGGGGAACCACTGGTAGTAGGAACCACCGGCGAACACCACCAGCAGCAGAATGGCGAACAGAAAGCCCGGGATGGCATAGCCGACGATGATGGCACCGCTTGTCCAGGTATCGAACCTTGACCCGTCCCGCACCGCCTTGGCAATCCCTAACGGAATCGAGATCAAATAGGCGATCAGCGTTGACCACAGCCCCAGCGAGATCGACACCGGCATCTTTTCCTTGACCAGATCCAGCACCGAGATCGAGCGGAAATAGCTTTCGCCGAAATCGAAGCGGGCGTAGTTGCCCATCATGATGCCAAAGCGTTCGGCCATCGGAATGGCCTCCTTGCGGCACTCGGGCGCCTTGGTGCTGGGCTTGCCGGTGAAGCCCGGCTCGCAGACGATGCGGGCAAAGCCGAACTGGCGTTCCAGCTCGTCGATGAACTCGGGCGGCAGGCCTCGGGCGCCGACATAGCGTTCATCGGTGCCCGCGGTGTCCAGCCCGGCCCCGGCATCGCCGCCACCGCCGATCGACTGGAACACGTCGCCGCCGCCTTCCAGCCGCGCCAGAACCTGTTCCACCGGACCACCGGGCACGAACTGGGTCAGGGCGAAGTTGATCATCATGATCCCGATCAGCGTCGGGATGACAAGCAACAACCGCCGGAGAATATAGGCACCCATCGGGACAAACTGCTCTTTCTGTTCCGCCTGCGATCTGCCTACCGCAACGCACCCGCCGCCTTCAGCTCGGCGGCTTTTTCGGGGTTATACCACCAGATATCCAACTCGCCCAGTGCGTAGGGCGGCATGGTTTCGGGGTGCTCGAACATGTCGAAATAGGCGACGGTATGGGCGTTCTTGAACCATTGCGGCACCCAGAACCGTTCCGCCCGCAACACCCGGTCCATCGCCTTGGTGGCGGCGGTCAGCGCCTCTTTGCTGGTGGCGGCCATCACCACATCGGTCAGCCGGTCCACCGCCGGGCTGCGCAGGCCCATCACGTTGAACGACGACACATCGGCGGTGTCCGAGCCGTAGAACTGCTTCAGTTCCGACCCCGAGAAGTAATTGGTGCGGGCGTTCGAGGTGATGATGTCGAAGTCATACTCGGGTGGCCGGGTGCGGGCGGTGTATTGCGCGTCATCGACCATGGTGTTGCTGGCGTCGATGCCCAGCGCCCGCAGGTTTTCGACAAACGGGTTGATCACCCGGTCAAACGCCGGGTTGTCGTTGAGGAATTCGACCTTCAGCGCCTCGCCCTTGGCATTGCGGCGCAGACCGTCTTCCCCCACCGCCCAACCGGCCTCGTCCAAAAGCGCACTCGCGCGGCGCAGGTTGGCGCGGTCAAGCTGCCGCGCTCCGGAGGTGGCACCCATCACCGGCGGGTCGGTCAGGATGCTGGCGGGCAGCAGGCCGTCATCGACCAAGGGTTGCAGAATCGCCACCTCCTCCGGCCCCGGCGCGCCCTCGGCGGCCATCCAGCTGTTTTCCCACAGCGAATTGATCCGGGCATACAGGCCATAGAACAGCGTGGCATTGGACCATTCGAAGTTGAACATCAGCCCGATGGCCTCGCGCACTTTCGGATCCTTGAACGCCTCGCGCCGCAGGTTGAACATGAAGCCCTGACCATTGGCCTTGTCGCCAGAAGGGATGATATCCTGCTTCACATGGCCCGCCTTCACGGCGGGAAAGTCGTATTGCGTGGCCCAGGACTTCGACGAGTTTTCGTTGCGGAAGGTATAGGTGCCGCTTTTGAACGCCTCGAAGGCGGCATCGCCATCGGCAAAATACTCGATGCGGATGGTGTCGAAATTGCCGGTGCCGATGGCGATGGGCAGGTCTTTCGCCCAGTAATCCGGGTTGCGGCGGTAAACCAGCGTCCGCCCGACCTCGACCCGGTCCAGCACGTAGGCACCGGAACCAAGGAACGGCGTCATCGACGATTCTTCCATGTCCAGCCCGTTGGCCAGGTAATGCGCCTTGGAAAACACCGGCAGGCCACCCACCTCGGCCGGCAGATCGCGGGTCGGGATGCCGGGTCTGAAGCTGAACTTCACCCGGCCGGGGCCAAGGATTTCCACCTTCTCGACCTGCTGCGACAGCACGGTGCGGAAATCGGTCAGACCCTTGGCCAGAAAGGTTTCATAGGAAAACACCACGTCTTCGGCGGTCAGCGGCGTGCCGTCGGAAAACTTTGCCTCGGGGCGCAGGTTGAAGATCACCCAGGAACGGTCGGCGGGATATTCCAGCGTTTCGCACAGCAGGCAATACGAGGCGCCGATCTCGTCCGAGGTGCCGACCAGCACGGTTTCCAGCATCACCGACGACAGCGCCCCCGCCCGGCCCTTCACCGAATAGGGGTTCATCGAGTCAAAGCCGCCCTGCGCCCATTCCGAGATTTCGCCGCCCTTCGGGGCATCGGGGTTCACATAGTCCAGATGCGGGAAATCGGCGGGGTAGTGCAGATCGCCGAAGGTCGAGATGCCATGCGCCACGGTCACCTCTTGCGCCCGCGCCGCCATCGCCCATCCGGCCAGCGCCAGCACCAGAAACCCGAGGCCTGCCTGCCGGGGCAGCCGCATGTCAATCCGCTGGGTCATGGTGGTGGTGCGTTGACTGCTCATCCAGAACTTCCTTTTGTCCGCTGCCGGTTGCGCCATGCTAATTCGGAAAACGACGCTGGCTCAAGGCGCGAATTCGTGAAGCCAGCCGCAGCAAAGCAAAAGGCCACCCCGCAGGATGGCCTTGTGTCGAAAGTCTGGCAGTCCGCGCTTATTGCAGCGTGCTGAGATAGGCGATCAGATTGACGCGGTCGGCGTCCTTCGGCAGGCCCGAGAACGCCATCTTGGTGCCGGGCACATAGGCCTTGGGGTCGGCCAGGTAGGTGAACAGGAGGTCCGCCGTCCACGGCTCGCCCTGGCCAGACAGCATGGCGTCAGAATAGGCAAACCCTTCAATAGTGGCGCGCGGCCGCCCGACGACGCCATTCAGATAGGGACCAATGGCGTTCTTGCCATCGGCCTTGTGGCAGGCCTTGCATTTGGTGAACACTTTTGCCCCGGCTTTCAGATCGGCAGAGGCAAGCAGCGCGGCGACGGCACCATCAGCCGCGGGGGCGGCAGCAGGGGCCGCTGCCACGGCTTCGGCAGGGGCGGCTTCGGCAGCCGGCGCTTCCGCAACAGGGGCGGCTTCGGCGGGTGCGGCTTCGGCAGCAGGCGCTTCGGCGGCGGGGGCTTCGGCGGCGGGGGCTTCGGCGGCAGGCGCCTCGGCCGCGGGGGCTTCGGCAGCAGCGGCTTCTTCGGCCGGAGCTTCGGCAACAGGCTCTTCCGACGGGGCCGGATAGGTCTGGGTGGCAGCCTTGAGCGGCGCATAAAGGCTGGTCGCGGTCAGGCTGGCCAGCCACAGCACCAGCGTGAATCCGAAGATCGTGAACAGCAGTTGGGTGAATGCCTTCATGTCGATGCTCTCGCTTTGCGCCAAGTTGCCGGATGCGGGCTATCTATCTGCTTCCCCCCTTGGGTTTCAAGGTGTAGTAGCGCGCCCTGACAGTGGTTTTTGCAAAGATGGGCAGGAAAATGACCGGTCGGATCGCATTTCAGGGCGAATTGGGCGCCTATTCGCATCAGGCCTGCCGTCAGGCACGCCCCGACATGCAGGCGGTTCCCTGCCGCACCTTCGAGGATGTGATCGAGCTTTGCCGGGCGGGCGAGGTCGATCTTGCGATGCTGCCGGTGGAAAACTCGACATATGGGCGGGTGGCCGACATCCACACCCTGTTGCCGGGGTCCGGCCTGCGCATCATCGACGAGGCTTTCGTGCGGGTGCACATCAACCTGCTGGCGGTGCCGGGCACGCCGCTGGAGGCCATTACCGCGGCGATGAGCCACACCGTGCTGCTGGGCCAGTGCCGCGAATTCCTGAAGGCGCACAACCTGCGCGCGGTCACTGGCGCCGATACCGCGGGCTCGGCCAAGCTGGTGGCCGAACGCGGCGACCGTAGCCTTGGCGCGCTGGCCTCGGAACTGGCGGGCGAGATCTACGGGCTGGACGTGGTGGCGCGGCAGATCGAGGATCAGGCCAACAACACCACCCGCTTTCTGGTGATGGCACGGCAGGCCGACCTTTCGCGCCGCGGCAGCGGGCCGATGATGACCACCTTCACCTTCAAGGTGCGCAACATCCCGGCGGCGCTTTACAAGGCCTTGGGCGGCTTTGCCACCAATGGCGTCAACATGACCAAGCTGGAAAGCTACATGGTGGGCGGCAGCTTCACCGCGACGGCGTTCTATGCCGATATCGAGGGCCATCCCGAAGACCCGGCAGTGGCGCGGGCGCTGGAGGAGCTGGTCTATTTCACCGAAGAGCTGGACATTCTGGGCGTCTATCCGTCAGACCGCGCCCGCTGACGTCTGGCAAAATCAGAGTCGGGCAAAATCAGCGCCGGGCAAATCGGTAGCGGTCTTCGATATCGGTGCAGACCTGCGCCACCCGCAATTCATATTTCCGGGTGATCTTGGCCTTGGCCAGTTTCAGCGATTGCAGGAACAGCCGCGCGCCCAGGGTGCGGGGCTGCAACTCGGTGCCGATGGTGACCCGGGTGCGCTTTGCCCCCAGTTCCAGAAAGTCGATGGTGACCATGCCTTCCAGCGCATGCGAAGTGCCGGCGAACGCCAGATAGCTGGGGTCGTCCAGCGCCGAAAGCCGCGCCTCCAGCACGCGGGGTTTGCCGCGATAGTCAAAACCGATCTGCCAGGCCATGCCCACCGCCAGTTCGACCAGCGTGTCGGTGCGCACCACCGAGGCCCCCCGCCGCATCGCCGCACGTTCCCAACCTTCCACATCGGCAAAGGCCGAAAAGACGTGCTGGAGCGGCGCTTCGATGTCTTCGCGGGTGCTGAGCTTCATGCGGTCTGCCTGCTGGAGTATTGCCGGACCCGTCGCGGGCCTGATCTCGTTTGTGCAACGTTTTTCGGCTCAATTCAGCCGATCCGCAAGCCAGTTTTCAATCAGGAAATGCGCAATAGCGCCTTGTCGCGCTGGTTTGACGCAAGGGTGCAGCCCGGTCCTGACCTGCACCAGGTCTTCGCGGCTCAACCAGAGCGCGTCTTCCAGTTCGGCGGGGTCCAGCGTGATGGTGTCACTGGTGGCTTCGGCCAGACAACCCAGCATCAGGCTGGCGGGAAACGGCCAGGGCTGGCTGGCCAGATAGCGCACGGCATCGACCTGCACGCCGGTTTCCTCGAACACCTCGCGGCGGACCGCGGCCTCGATGGTCTCTCCGGGTTCGACAAAGCCGGCCAGGCAGGAATACATGCCCTCGGGCCAGCCGGTGCCGCGGCCCAGCAGCAGGCGGTTGCCGCGCGTGACCAACATGATCACCACCGGGTCGGTGCGCGGATAGTGCTGGGCGCCGCAAACCGGGCAGGACCGCTGCCAGCCCGCCATCACCATCGTCGATGCCGCCCCGCAGGCGGCGCAA
This sequence comes from Rhodobacter ferrooxidans, assembly GCF_000176015.1. Classification (GTDB taxonomy): domain Bacteria; phylum Pseudomonadota; class Alphaproteobacteria; order Rhodobacterales; family Rhodobacteraceae; genus Pseudorhodobacter_B; species Pseudorhodobacter_B ferrooxidans. Next base: position 217,011 of record NZ_ACYY01000001.1, read on the forward strand.
AAGCCGTGGCTTTGGTGCCAGCCCAGCAGGGCGCGGGCGGTGGCGGCCAGTTCGGCGTGACGCGGCGAAAGCTGTGCCATCACCGCGCGCAGCTCGGTAAAGGTGTGGTCGGCGGGCAGGCTGGGATGGTGTTGCAGGCTGGGGTCCAGAAACCCCGGCTGCACGGCCTCGGCTTCGGGCGGCACCCAGGCCGAGATATCCTGGGCAAACCAGCCGATGCCGTCCTCCAGCCCCAGAAACACCGGTGCCGTGGCTTCGGCCAGCACCGGGCTGCCCGGTGCCACCCAGGCCAGCGCGCCATTGGCAATCAATGGCTTGCCCTGCCAAAGCGGCACAATCCGGCCGCGGGCCTGCAAGTCCGCCAGTGCGGGTGCATCGCCGCGCAGAGGAGCGGCCCGGTCCAGCGCCGATCCGCCGAAGGTGACGCTTTCAGCAATCCACATCTCTGCCCTGCCCCTGCCTGATCCGCCGCCACACCTGCCACGGAACGCGGCGCGGCGCAAACCGGGCATTTTGGCCACAGCACTGGCGCGAAAATGCAACCATGCCGTGATAAGCGCCCCCCGATTCGCGTTTTTGTGGAACTGCATCCGACCTTTGCCTAGGGTATGAAGTCACGACGATGCCTTGATTGTGCCAGTTTCCCTGTCGTTACCCCCCCATGCGGACGCAAGCCCGCTGTCGTCAGGAAAGTGTTGAGTGTGCGCCACGCCTTCTCTGTCCAAGCGTCAGCCGGTCTGGCGCATCTGCGCCTGATGGCCACCACCGATCTGCATGTGCATGTGCTGGCCTATGACTATTATGCCGATCAGCCCTGCGACCGGGTCGGGCTGTCGCAAACCGCGGCGCTGATCACCGACGCGCGGGCGCAGGCGGCCAACAGCCTGCTGCTGGACAACGGCGATTTCCTGCAAGGCAACCCGCTGGGGGACTATATCGCCCAGCAAAGCGGCCGGGCGGCCGACGCGGTGCATCCGATCTTCGCGGCGATGAACCTGTTGGGATACGACGCGGCAACGCTGGGCAATCACGAATTCAACTACGGGCTGGAGTTTCTGCTGACCGCACTGACCGGGGCGGCGTTTCCGGTGGTGTCGGCAAACATCGCCCGCAAGCTGGGGCCGACGCCAGAGGCCGATCAGACCCTGATCCCGCCCTATGTGATCCTGGACCGGCAGATCACCGATGGTGCCGGGACCGAGCACCCGATCCGCATCGGCCTGATCGGTTTCGTGCCGCCGCAGGTCACCCAATGGGACCGGGTGCATCTGGCGGGCAAGGTCGTTACCCGCGACATTGTCGAAACCGCGCGGGCGCTGGTGCCGCGGATGAAGGCGGAAGGCGCCGATATCATCATCGCACTGTCCCATTCCGGGATCGGTGCGGCAGAGGCAACGCAAGGCATGGAGGATGCCTCGACCGCCCTTGCGCATGTGCCGGGGATTGATGCGCTTGTGACCGGGCACAGCCATCTGGTGTTCCCCTCGGCCAGCTTTGCCGGAGTCGAGGCGGTCGATCATACCCGCGGCACGCTTGGCGGCAAACCGGCGGTGATGGCGGGGTTTTTCGGCTCGCATCTGGGGCTGATCGACCTGTTGCTGGAACGCAGCGACGCGGGCTGGCGGGTGGCCGATTTCGCCGTGGAAGCGCGGGCGATCCGAGCCGCCGAGGCCGAGAAAACACCGGCGCAGGCCGGACGGTCCCCCCGTCGCGCCATCCCCGAGGTCGAGGCGGCGGTGCGCGACGATCACGGGGCCACGCTGCATTTCACCCGGCGCAGCATCGGCCGCACCGCGGTGCCGCTGAACAGCTATTTCGCGCTGGTCAGCCCCAGCCCGGCGGTGCAACTGGTGGCCGAGGCGCAGGCAGCGCATGTGGCCCGGCATGTGGCGGGCACCCCCGATGCCGCCTTGCCGATCCTTTCGGCGGCGGCCCCCTTCAAGTTCGGCGGTCGCGGCGGACCGCGGCATTTCACCGATGTGCCGGTGGGCGAGATGGCGCTGCGCCATGCCGCCGACCTTTACATCTTTCCCAATTCCATCGCCGCCCTGCGGCTGAATGGTGCCGAAGTGGCCGACTGGCTGGAACGCGCCGTCGGCATCTACAATTGCATCGAACCGGGCCTGGCCGACCAGCCGCTGATCGACCCCGATTTCCCCTGCTACAATTTCGATCTGATCCATGGCGTCAGCTTCCAGATCGACCTCAGCCAGCCCGCGCGGTTCGACCGGCAGGGCAAGCTTCTGCACCCCACCGCCCGCCGCATCCGCAACCTGACCTGGGCCGGTGCCGAGGTCGCCCCCGATGCCCGGTTCATTCTGGCCACCAACAGCTATCGCGCCTCGGGCAGCGGCGGCTTTCCCGGCACCACGCCCGCGCATCTGCTGTGGTGTTCGCGCAATCTGACCCGCGATATTGTGGTGCGCCATGTGGCCGAGGCCGGGGTGATCCACGCGCCCGAAACCCTGGGCTGGAGCTTCGTGCCGATGCAAGGCACCTCTGTCACCTTCGAAACCAGCCCGCAGGCCAGCCCGCATGTGCCCGACCTGGGGCCGCAGCACCTGACCCCGCTTGGTCCCACCGATGACGGCTTTGTGCGCTTTCGCCTGACGCTGTGATCGGCTAGGCAGGCGGCATCAAAACGGCTAGGGGCGGGCGATGTTCGACGCGGTGATCTTCGATCTGGACGGCACGCTGATCGACACCGAAAGCCTGGCGCTGGCGGCGGGGATGGCGGCCTTTGCCAGTCTGGACGCGCCGGTCGAGGAAAGCTTCATGCATCTGCTGGTCGGCAAGGACCTGCCCAGCGCCGCCGTGCTGATCCGCGCCCGTCGCCCCGAGATCGACGTGGCGCTGCTGAACAAACGCTGGCGTACCGGGTTTGAAGCCCGCATCGCCGCCGGTCTGCCGCTGAAGCCCGGCGTGCGCGATCTGCTGGCGCAGTTCACCCTGCCGCGCGCCATCTGCACCTCGACCGAGCGGGGGGCCGCGCATTTCAAGCTGGGGCTGGCCGGGCTGGCGGGTGATTTCGCCCATGTGGTGACGCTGGACGATGTGACCCTGGCCAAACCCGACCCCGAACCTTACCTGCTGACCGCCGCCCGGCTGGGCGTGCCTGCCAACCGCTGTCTGGTGTTTGAAGACAGCGAGATCGGTGCCGAAGCCGCACAGCGCGCCGGTTGTCTGGTGGTGCAGGTGCCCGACATTGTGCCGACAACAGGCCGCTTTGCCCATCACGTTGCCGCCGACCTGCTGTCGGGCGCCCGTCTGGTCGGGTTGATCGACTGAGCTTGCGAATCTTTCGGCCTGCGCCTATATCGGCGTCGAGAGGTTGGCGCGGGCAGGCACCTCGCCAACCCGGTCAGGTCCGGAAGGAAGCAGCCGTAACGAGCCCCGCTTGGGTCGTTGTCAGCCTCTCACCCTTTCCCGGCGCGTCGGAGGTTTGCTTTGTGTCGTGACGCCAACGCGGGGAAGTGCGGTTTTTCCAGGCTTTCAGCACCTGATGGCGCGCAACGGGCCGGGCGATGAGCGATTTCCCCAGCCTTGACGACCTTGGCTGGTCGCCACATTTCGCCAGCCAGATCACCCCCGACGACGCTTTGGCCCTACCCCTTCGGCTTTCGGCCGTGCAACGCAACCGCGCCACCGGGCTTGGCCCAGCCGGGCCCTTGGTGCTGGAATTTCCGCCGGGGCTGAACGCGGGCACGGTGGCGGTGGGCGACTGGGTGCTTGGCGATCCGGCAACCAACCGCATCCTGCGGGTGCTGAAGCGCCGCTCGCTGCTGGAGCGCAAGGTGGCGGGTATCGAGGTGCGCGCGCAACTGATCGCCGCCAATGTCGATACGCTGTTCATCGTCACCTCCTGCAATGCCGATTTCAACCTGGCCCGGCTGGAACGCTATGTGGCGCTGGCGCTGGACAGTGGCACCACGCCGGTGATCGTGCTGACCAAAGCCGATCTGGCGGCGGATTCCGACGAACTGGTGGCCGATGCCAAGGCGATCTCGCCGCATATCGCCGCGGTTCTGGCGCTGAACGCCAAACAGGCCGAGGCGCTGGACGTGCTGCGGCCATGGTGCGGGCATGGGCAGACGGTGGCCTTTGTCGGCTCCTCCGGCGTTGGCAAATCGACGCTGATCGGCGGGCTGGCCGGGATTGATCTGGCCACCGCCGGCATCCGCGAAGACGACGCCAAGGGCCGCCACACCACCACCGCGCGCGCGCTGCACCTGATGCCGGGGGGTGGCTTGCTGATCGACATGCCGGGGATGCGTGAGCTGGCGCTGTTCGATGCCGCCGAGGGCATAGCCGAGCTGTTCGACGATATCGAGGCGCTGGCGGGCACCTGCCGGTTCCGCGACTGCAGCCACGCCGCCGAGCCGGGTTGTGCCTTGCAGGCGGCGATTGCGGCAGGCACGCTGGAGGCCGGGCGGTTTGGCCGCTGGCAGAAGTTGCAACAGGAAGACGCCCGCACCAACGCCAGCCTGCTGGAGGCCCGCCGCCGCGACAAGGCCTTCGGGCGGATGATCAAGTCGGTGAAGAAAGACCTCAAGCGCCGCTAGCGGTGCCAAAATCCTTCGAAGGATTTTGCAAAAGTTTTGGAAAACTTTTGCCTTTCCCCGCCCCGCACCGGCGTTCCCCGGCCTTTGGGTGGACGCCGCCCGCCGCCCGGCCTAGTCTGGAGGCAACCGAATCCCGCGAGGCCCAATGTCCGACACACCCGAGCCAGGCTATCAGGTTCTTGCGCGCAAATACCGCCCCGCCACCTTTGCCGACCTTATCGGGCAAGAGGCGATGGTGCGCACGCTGAAAAATGCCTTTGCCGCCGACCGCATTGCCCATGCCTTCGTGATGACCGGGGTGCGGGGGGTGGGCAAGACCACCACCGCCCGCATCATCGCCAAGGGGCTGAACTGCATCGGCCCCGACGGCAAGGGTGGCCCGACCACCGAACCCTGCGGGGTTTGCGAGCCGTGCCGGGCGATTGCCGAAGGCCGGCATGTCGATGTGATGGAAATGGATGCCGCCTCGCGCACTGGCGTGGGCGATATCCGCGAGGTCATTGATTCCGTTCACTATCGGGCGGCCTCGGCGCGCTACAAGATCTACATCATCGACGAAGTGCACATGCTGTCGAATGCCGCCTTCAACGCGCTGCTGAAAACGCTGGAAGAGCCGCCCGCGCATGTGAAGTTCATCTTTGCCACTACGGAAATCCGCAAGGTGCCGGTGACGGTGCTGTCGCGCTGCCAGCGCTTCGATCTGAAACGCATCGAGCCGGAAGTGATGCTGACGCATCTGGCCCGCATCGCCGCTTTGGAAGGGGCCAGTCTGGCCCCCGACGCGCTGGCGCTGATCACCCGCGCTGCCGAAGGCTCGGTGCGCGATGCGATGAGCCTGATGGATCAGGCGATTGCCCATGGCGCGGGGGAAACCAGTGCGGCGCAGGTGCGGGCGATGCTGGGTCTGGCCGACCGGGGCCGGGTGCTCGATCTGTTCGATCTGGTGATGAAAGGCGATGCGGCGGGGGCCTTGTCGGAACTCTCGGCGCAATATGCCGATGGCGCCGACCCGATGGCGGTGCTGCGCGATCTGGCCGAGATCACCCACTGGATTTCGGTAATCAAGATCACGCCGGAAGCCGCCGAAGACCCGACCACGCCACCTGACGAACGTCTGCGCGGGCTGGAGATGGCGGTGCGGCTGCCGATGCGGGCGCTGACCCGGATGTGGCAGATGCTGCTGAAATCGCTGGAGGAAGTGGCGCTGGCGCCCAATGCGATGATGGCCGCCGAAATGGCGGTAATTCGCCTCACGCATGTGGCCGACCTTCCCGACCCCGAAACCCTGATCCGCAAGCTGCAATCGCAACCCGTGGTGGCGGCGGCTTCGGTATCCAGCAGCGCGCCCCAGGCGCCGACCACGCGGATGCAGGCGCCCGCCGCAGCGCCGCGCGGGCCGCAGATGGCGGGATCGGCGGCGCTGGCCTTGGCCGAGGGCGGGTTGGAGGCCTATGCAAGGTTCGAGCAGGTGGTCGATCTAATCCGAGACAAGCGCGACATGAAGCTGCTGGTCGAGGTGGAAACCTGCCTGCGCCTTGCCCGCTATTCTCCCGGTCGCATCGAGTTTGAACCGACCGACGATGCCCCGCGCGACCTTGCCGCACGGCTGGCGCAGCGGTTGCAGGGTTGGACTGGCGCGCGGTGGGGGGTTTCGATCGTCAGCGGTGGCGGTGCTGCAACGCTGGCCGAAGACCGCGGCAAGGACTGGCTTGCCGCAAAGGCCGAGGCGATGCAGAACCCGCTGGTGCAGGCGGTGCTGGCGGCCTTTCCGAACGCCGAAATCACCGCCATCCGCTCGCCCGAGGCGATGGCGCAATCTGCTGCCGCCGAGGCGCTGCCGGAAGTGGAAGACGAATGGGATCCGTTCGAGGACAATTGAGAGGAACGACAGCATGCTGAAGGGTTTGGGCGGGCTTGGCGACATGGGCAAGATGATGAAGGCCGCCAAGGACTTGCAGGAAAAGATGGCGCAGTTGCAATCCGACATGGACCGCATCGTGGTGATCGGCGAATCCGGTGCGGGCCTGGTGAAGGCGCGCTGCACCGCCAAGGGCGAGTTGACCGGGCTGGAGATTGATCCGTCGATCTTTGTCGCCTCGGAAAAGGAAGTGGTGGAAGACCTGATCCTGGCCGCGATCAAGGATGCGCAAGGCAAGGCCGGTGCGCGCAGTCAGCAGGAAATGGCCAAGCTGACCGAAGGTCTGGGCCTGCCGCCCGGCATGAACCTGCCGTTCTGAGATGACCGACATCCCCGGCGACATCGAGCAATTGATCGAGTTGATGGCACGTCTGCCGGGGCTGGGGCCAAGGTCGGCGCGGCGGGCGGTGCTGGTGCTGTTGAAAAAGCGCGGGGCGCTGATGGCACCGCTGGCGCAGGCCATGGCACAGGTTGCGCTGTCGGCGCGCGATTGCACCACATGTGGCAATATCGGTGCGGGCGACACCTGTGCGATCTGCGCCGACCCGCGCCGTGCCACCGGCGAGCTGTGCGTGGTCGAGGATGTGGCCGACCTCTGGGCGATGGAGCGTGGCGGGGCGTTCAAGGGGCGCTATCACGTTCTGGGCGGCACGCTGTCGCCGCTGGACGCGGTGGGGCCGGACACGTTGCGGATCCCGCGGCTGCTGGCGCGGGTGGCCGAGGAGGGAATCTCCGAGGTGATTCTGGCGCTGAATGCCACGGTCGATGGCCAGACCACGGCGCATTACATTGCCGATGTGCTGGGGGCATCCGGCGTTGCCATCACCTCGCTGGCGCAGGGCGTGCCGATCGGTGGCGAGCTGGATTATCTGGACGACGGCACCATCGGGGCGGCGCTGAAGGCGCGCAAGCGGTTCTGAAAAGGGAAATCGGATATGGACAAGGCAGGGCAGATTGCGGCGGGTCTGGTCGGGCAGGTTGATCTTTATGACGCGCTGCGGCGAGCGTCGGCCTGTTTGAGCGAGGCCGAAGCGGACGGGCTGCTGCCGTCGGTGATTGCGGCGCTGCCTGCGACCGAGGCTAGGCGGCTGGGGGCTGTGGATGCCGGGCTGCTGCGGGCGGTGATGCGGGTGGGCGCCGGGTTCGCGGCGGTGCCGGGGGTGGAAGGTCTGGTGCAGCATCTGGCGCAGGTTCCGGTAGCGCCGCTGTTTCTGCCCGAGATCGGGCAATCGTCACGCATGGCCCTGCGGGCCGACGACCGGCAACCGGGGATGCCCGCCTTCAGCGACCGCGCCTTTGACCCCTGGTTCGCGGCACAGGGAGTGGATTACGGGCTGGGGGCTTACGGCGAGGTGCGCTCGATCTATGCCAGCGCCCAGTTCGCCGATGCCGCCAGCCCCGAGCGGCGCACAAGGCATATAGGAATCGACGTTCTTGCCGCCGTCGGCACGCCGGTGCATGCGCCGCTGGCGGGGCGGGTGGCCTGGGTGACCTATAACGCCGATCCGCTGGATTATGGCCACACGCTGATCCTGCAGCATGAAGGGTCCGGGCGGGCGTTCTGGACGCTTTATGGCCATCTGGGTGGCAGTCTGCCGGGGCTGTGCCGGGTGGGCGATATGGTGCAGCCGGGGCAGGTTTTGGCGCATCTTGGGGATTGGCACGAGAACGGCGGCTGGGCGGCGCATCTGCATTTTCAGGTGATGAGCGACATGCTGGAGCAGCGGTCCGGGAATTTCTTTGGTGTCGGCCATGCCAGTCTGTGGGACGTGTGGCAGCAGATCTGCCCTGACCCGAACCTGCTGCTGCGGTTGCCTGCGGGCAGTTTTGCGGTTTAGGTTTTTGGGGGCGCTGCCCCCGCCCGTTCCGGGCTCCCCCGGGATATTTTCGCAGAGGTGAATGTTAAGGGCGAGCGATGAGGCCTTGATTGAGCCAGGCGTCGAGGATTTGCAGCACGGTATCGGTGAAGGCCTGGTCGTTGATGTGGGCGTCGAGCGGGATCAGTTGCACATTGGCGGGGCATTGGCTGCGGATTTCGTCGCAAAAGGCGGCGTGGGCGGCAGGGTCGCAAAGCGGGGCGCCGGGGCGGTCCCATTCGTGCAGGCCATGGCTGGGCAGGATCAGGGTGGTGGGGCCGGTGGCGCGGGCCAGTTTGGCACAAAGGCTGCGGGCGACGGCGCGGCGTTCATCGGCGGTCAGCACCACCGAGGACAGCAGGCGGTTGTGGGCGTGCAGCGGGTGGTTGGCAAAGCGATCGGGTGTGGGTTGCCAGCCGACCAGATCGACAAGGTCCGAGCAGCCGGGTGCTACGATCTGCGGGATACCCGCCAGACCCGCGGCAGTCAGGCGGTCCGGCCCGGCGGTGATGGCGGAACCCATCAGGTGGTTGGACACCTCTTGCGGTGCGAAATCCAGCACCGCGGCAAAGGCACCTTGCGCTGACAGGCTTTCGAAGGCCCGCCCGCCCATGCCGGTGGCGTGGAACACCGCCAGATCGAAGCCGCGCGCCTGCAGCGCCGGTTTCAGCGCGACCATGAAGCGGTGCACGGTCTTGCCGAAGCTGGTCATGCCGATCAGCGGGCGGCTGCGGCTGGGCGGTTCGACCGCGCGGGCTGCACCCAGAACGGCCCCTGCGGCCTGGGATAGCGCCGCCTTGCAGACCGGGTTCAGCCCGTAAAGCCCGCCCGCCCAAAGGATCATCTGGATATCTGGTGCCAGCCGTTCGGGCGGGATCATCGGCGAGAAGCTGACGGTGGAGACGACATATTTCGGCACCCCCAGCGGCAGGGCGGCGCAGAGATCGAGCGCGAGGTCCGTGCCCATGCTGCCGCCCAGCACGAGCACGCCATCGAACCGGCCCTCGGCATGCAGGCGGCGGGCCAGACGGGCGGCCCCCAGCGCCATGATCTGCATGGCGGTGTTTTCATCCATCGCGGCGATGGCTGCGGCGATGCTGGAACCGGCTTCGGCGGCGACCTGATGCTTGGAAATCTCGGTCGGGGATGCGGGGTCGCCAAGCACCGAGACATCCATCCGCAGCACCTCGCCGCCCTGCGACAGGATGCGGGCGGCGAGGTAGGACAGCTCGTCGTCCTTGGTATCAAAGGTACCTGCGATCAGGATGCGGTTGCCCATGCGTCACCTACAACTGTATCCAGGCGGTTTTCAGGTCGGTGTATTTGTCCAGCGCGTGCAAGGACTTGTCGGAGCCATTGCCCGATTGCTTGACCCCGCCCAAGGGCACCGTGGCATCGGCGCCGCCATAGGTGTTCACATGCACCACCCCGGCGCGGATGCCGCGGATCATCCGGTGGGCGCGGGAAAGGTTGGCGGTCCAGACCCCGGCGGCAAGGCCGTAATCGGTGGCGTTGGCCAGCGCCAGGGCCTCGGCTTCGGTATCAAAGGCGGTCACCGCCAGCACCGGGCCGAACACCTCCTCGCGCGCCAGCCGGTGCTGCGGGGCGACATGGGTGACGATGGTGGGCTGCATGTAATAGCCGCCGGTTTCGGTCAGCGCACGGGTGCCACCCAGGGCGATATGGCCGCCTTCGGCCATGGCGTCGGTGATGAAACCGAGGTTGGCGGCAAGCTGGGTTTCCGAGTTCACGGCACCAATCTGGGTGTCCAGTTGCAGCGGGTTGCCGAGGGTCATCTTTTCGGTGGCTTCCGCCAAGGCGGCCACGAAATCGTCGTGGATCGAGGCTTCCACCAGCAGCCGCGATCCTGCCACGCAGACCTGGCCCGCATTGCGGAAGATGGCGAAGGCGGCGGTTTTGGCAGCCAGCGCCAGATCGGGGGCATCGGCAAAGATGATGTTGGGGGATTTGCCGCCAAGCTCCAGATAGCACCGCTTCAGGTTCGAGGCGGCGGAGTATTGCAGCAGCTTCCGCCCGGTGGCGCCAGAGCCGGTAAACACCAGCACATCGACATCCATGCTCAGCGCCAATGCCTCGCCCGTCACCCGCCCCGGCCCGGTGACGACGTTCAACACACCCGGCGGCAGGCCCGCCTCCAGCGCCAGTTCCGCCAGCCGCAGCAGCGACAGCGAGGCGGTTTCGGCAGGTTTCAGCACCACGGAATTGCCCGCGGCCAAGGCTGGCGCCAGTTTCCACGCGCCGATCATCAGTGGGAAATTCCACGGCACGATGGCCGCCACCACCCCCACCGGCTCGCGGTGGATCAGCGCCAAAATGTTGGCGGGGGTCGGGGCAATCTCGCCATAGACCTTGTCGATGGCCTCGGCATAATAGCGGAAGGTGCCCGCCGCCGAGCCGGGTTCGGCCTTGATCGCCATGGCGATATCGGTGCCGTTGTCGCGCACGCCAAGCACGGCCAACTCGACCGCATGAGCCTCGATCAGATCGGCCAGCCGGTGCAGCACGGCCTTGCGGGCGGCGGGCGTGGCGCGCGACCAGACACCGGACTCGAACGCAGCACGGGCCGCAGCGGTGGCGCGGGCCACGTCGGCGGCGGAGGCCGAGGCGAGGGTGGTCAGCACTTGACCGTCGATCGGCGAGAGCACCTCGGACCGCGGGTTCTGCCCGTCGCCCCACGCGCCGTTGATCAGCAATTGGCCCGGCGCCACCGGCAGGCGGGCAAGGCGGTCGATGGTTGGTTGGTCAAGAGTCATTGATCTGCCAGTCCTTGCGCGGGCGGCGGCGGGCTTTGCGCGCACCACGAATGGTGAAGATGATCAGCAGCGCCAGCGCCGCCACCATGGCCGCCGAAATCGGCCTTGTCACGAAGATCGACGGATCGCCGTTCGACCCGCCCAGCGCCTGCCGCATCCGCCCCTCCAGAATCGGCCCCATCACCAGCCCCAGCAGGATCGGCGTCAGCGGCCAGCGGTGGCTGCGCAGGATGTAGCCCAGCAGGCCGAATACCATGGCAATGCCGCAATCGGACAGGCTGTAATTGCTGGCATAGGTGCCGATCAGCGACAGCGTCAGGATCACCACGCCCAGAAATCGCTTGTCCACCAGCGCCGCCTTGGCAATCCATTTGGTGGCCAGCATCAGAAAGCCGATGATGACGAAATTCATCACCAGAAGGGTCCAATACAGCCCAGCCACGAACTCGGGCCTTTCGATGAAAAGCTGCGGGCCGGGCACCACGTTGTGCACCAGAAACACCGCCAGCATCATCGCCGTCAGCTCCTCGCCCGGGATGCCCAGCGCCAGCATCGGGATCAGGGCGGCGGGCGGCACGGCGTTGTTGGTGGCTTCGGAGACGATGATGCCCTCGGGCGCACCCTTGCCGAACAGATGGCCCTCGGGCGACAGTTTGCGGGCCCAGACATAGTTGACCTGCTGCGCCAGAAACTCGCCCACACCCGGCATGATGCCGATGAGGATACCGACAAGGGACGACCCGAACAGCGTGCGGGGATAGCGGAACACCTCGGTGAAGCCGGAAAAGAACCGCCCGGAAAGTTGCACCGGCGGTTTGCTGTGGCTGCGTGCGGTCAGTTGCACCAGCGCCTCGGACATGGCGAAGAGGCCGATCACCAGCGGCACCAGCGGGATGCCCGACATCAGCGGTTGAAAACCGAAGGAAAAGCGTTGGGTGGCATAGGCGGTTTCCACGCCGACGGTGGCCAGAAACAGCCCGAAGCACAGCGCAGCCAACGCCTCGATCCGCCGCCCGCCGTGGCCGATGATCACCAGCACCAGGGCGGCCAGCGCCAGCATGGCGAACTCGGCCGAGCCGAAGTGCCGCGCCACCTGCGCCAACGGTCTGGTCAGCAGCATCAGCGCCAGCACGGCGCAGATCCCACCGACAAAGCTGGAGGAATAGGCCAGCGACATTGCGCGCCGCGCCTCGCCCCGGTCGGCAAAGGGCTTGGCCTCCATCGCCGTCAGCACCGCCACCGGGCTGCCGGGGGTGTTGATCAAGACCGCCGGGATGGCCGAACCATAGGCCGCGCCGCAATAGACCCCCAGAAGCAGGGTCATGCCGGTCAGCGGGTCCATCGAGAACGTGGTGGGCAGCAGGATCGAGATCGTGACTGCCGCCCCGGCCCCCGGAATGGCGCCGACCACCACGCCAAGGATGGCACCGAACACCATGACGAAGAACACCGTGGGGTCGGCAAGCTGGGCAAGGCCGGTCAGCAGGAACTCCATCGCGCGCCCCCTAGAACCAGCGGATCAGCGCGGTGCGCAAGGCATCCGGCGCCAGATCGTAAAGCGGCGGCGCGGGCATCCAGACGCCCAGACCGACGCGAAAGATCGCCACCAGCGCCAGGGCGGTCAGCACCCCGGTCAGCAGCCAGCGCGGGCTGGTCAGCCGCACCCGCAGCATCAGGCCAAGGATGAAGGTCAGGGTGGCCAGCAGATAGCCCAGATGGCCGATCGCCCAGACATAGATCGCGAAATAGGCCAGGAATTCCACAGGCCGCAGCCATCCCAGGATGTTCTGCCGCGCCACGATCCGTTCCTCGGGCGTTGGCGGGTCGGCGCGCAGGTCGGTCAGGGCGCGGCCCAGGGTGATCAGGTTGGCCAGAGTCAGCCCCGCCAGTGCCAGCCCCGGCATCAGCGCAGGCCGCGTCCACCAGCCGCCCGAGGCCTGCCCCCAGCGGGTGGCCCAGGGCATCGCCAGCAACAACGCCAGCGCCACGGCAAAGAACATCGCCGTCAGCGCCAGACTTTCCAGCCGGTTGGCCGGCAGTTCGTCATCGGTCATTCCGGCCTCGGCGGTTGGAGAACGGAGGCGCACCCGGCGGCACGCCCCCAGAGGGTGACAGGCTTATTCGGTCACGCCAAGCTGTTCGCGCACCGATTTCAACTGGTCATAGTCCAGATTGATCCGCTCGGCCGAAGCTGCGGCGTCCAGCCAATAGACCTGCGCGCCGGTGGTCTTGGCGATCTCCTGTGCCGCTGCACTGGCCACCACGGCTTGCGCTGCGGCGGCGATCTTGTCCTTCACCTCTTGCGGCGTGCCTTTGGGCACGAACAGCCCGTTCCACAGCGTGCTGTCCAGTGCGGGCACCAGTTCGGCCAGCGTCGGCGCATCGGGCGTGATCGACATCCGCTCGCCGGTGATGGTGGCCAGCACCTTGATGTCGTTCAGGCAGGGCAGCACCAGTTGCGCCGTGGTGTTGATCACGTCGGCATCGCCATTGGCCAGGGTCGAACAATCCAGCGCGTCAAACGCCGCCTCGGCGCCGAACTTGCCGCCAAGGGTCTGGGTACCCAGCATGGTCAGCAGCGTCGGCTCCAGCCCGTAGCCGAAATGCCCCAGCCGCACGGTGTTGGTTTTGGAATAGTCGGCCAGCTCCTGCAGCGTGCTGTAGGGCGCGTCCTTGGCGGTTGCGATCAGGAACGGATAGGTCAGAAAAATGCCGATCGGCTCGAAGGTGTCGCGCTGCACCTGCGCATCCGGGCCCATGGTCTTCACTGTCGGAATACCGATCACGAAAGAGCCGATCTTGTAGCCGTCCGCCGGGGCCTGCGCCACTTCCAGCGCGCCGACGATGCCACCACCACCGGGGCGGTTGACCACGGCAGCAGGCGCGCCGGTCTGCTTCTGGAATTCCTCGGCGATCATCCGGGTCAGCACGTCTTCCAGATCACCCGGCGGCCAGGGCACGATGAAGGTCACCGGCTTTTCCGGGTATTCCGCCAGCGCCGCCCCCGACATCAGGGCCAGCGAGGCCGCACAGACTCCGGCCATCAGGACAAGTTTCTTCATTGCAATCTCCCTGGTGTGATCGGTTCATTATTTGAACCGTTGGTTTTAATTTAGATTGACAGCCGCGCTACCGATCTGTCAACAGAAATGAAAATCATGGCTGTTGGCAAGCGGTTTGGGGGATGTGGTGGGCACGGTTTCCAAGGCATTGGGGTTGCTTGATCAGTTCAGCCGCCAGCGGGCGCTGATCGGCCTTAGCGATTTTGCCCGCGCCTCGGGGATGAACAAGGCGACCTGTCACCGGATGCTGACGGAACTGGCGGCGCATGGGTTTGTCGAACAGGTGGGGGCAGCTCGGGAATACCGGCTGGGGCCACAGGCGCTGCGGCTGGCGGCGCTGCGCGAGGCGGCGGTGCCGATGCGCGAGGCGGCGCAACCGGTGCTGCGGGCGCTGGCGCAGGAACTGGGCGAGACGGTGCATCTGTCGGTGATCGTTGGCGAAAACCTGAAGATGCTGGCCTATGCCTATTCCGCCACCCATGCGATGACGGTGATGATGGAGGATGCCGACACCCTGCCCTGGCACGCCACCTCGTCGGGCCTTGCGGTGCTGGCCTTCGGGCCGCAGGCGCTGGCCAGACGGGTGCTGGCGCAACCGCTGCTGCGGTTGACCGCGCAGACCGAAACCGACCCGGATGCGATCCGCGCCCGGCTGGCGGTGGTGCAGGCGCAGGGCTTTGCCGAAAGTGCCAGCGGGTTCGAAGAGGGGGTTCACAGTCTGGCCGCCCCCTTGTTCGATGCCGGTGCCACCTGCTGCGGCGCGCTGGCGCTGGCCGCCCCCGCCGCGCGGATGGGGCCGGAACTGCGCAGCCGGGTGCAGAGCAGCCTCATAACCGCCGCGCAACAGATCACAACGCTATGGGGTGGCCAGGTGCCGCCCGCCATCGCAGACATCTGGCAGGGCACGCCCCTGCCGACCCAGGAAAGGGCCTAGCCATGAAAGACGGTAACTACCTGAAAGCCAACAACGCCCGCAGCCTGTGGCACCCGATGACGGCGCCTGCCGACAGTCTGAACAGCCCGCCCACCATCATCACCGAGGCGCATGGCGTGCGCATCCGCGATGTGGACGGGCACGAGGTGGTGGATGCGGTCGGTGGGCTGTGGAACGTCAATCTGGGCTATTCCTGCGCCCCGGTGAAGGCGGCGATTGCGGCGCAACTGGACCGCCTGCCCTACTATTCGATCTTCCGCGGCACCAGCAACGACGCGGTGATCGAACTGGCCGAGGAATTGCGCGATTTCTTTGCCCCCGACGGGCTGGCGCGGGCGTTCTTCACCAGTGGCGGCGGCGATTCGGTGGAAACAGCACTTCGGCTGGCGCGGCAGTATCACAAGATCCGCGGCGAGGCCGGCCGGGTCAAATACCTCAGCCTGAAGAAGGGCTACCACGGCACCCATACCGGCGCGGCAAGCGTCAACGGCAACGCCAATTTCCGCACGATGTATGAGCCGCTGCTGCCCGGCTGTTTCCATGTGCCCGCGCCCTACACCTACCGCAATCCCTTCAACGAAGCCGATCCGGCGCGGCTGGCGCAGTTGTGTCTGGCGGCTTTGGAGGACGAGATTGCCTTTCAGGGGGCGGGCACCATCGCCGCCTTCATCATGGAGCCGATCCTGGGCGCCGGTGGGGTGATTCCGCCGCATGCCAGCTTCATGCCGGGGGTGCGCGAGATTTGCTCGCGGCATGGGATTTTGCTGATTGCCGACGAGGTGATCACCGCTTTCGGCCGCACCGGGGCGTGGTCGGGAAGTCGGCTTTGGGGCGTGCAGCCCGACCTTGCCTGCACCGCCAAGGCCATCACCAACGGCTATTTCCCGTTCGGCGCGGTGATGATCTCGGAGGCCTTCGCGCAGGTGTTCGAGGGCGATACCAGCGGTCGCGCCGCCATCGGCCATGGCTATACCTATTCCGGCCATCCGGTCGGGGCGGCTGCGGCATTGGCCTGTCTGGCCGAGACCAAGCGGTTGAATGTCAAGGACAATGCGGCAGCGCGCGGGGCCGAGATGCACGCAGGCTTACTGGCCTTGCAGGCACGGTTCGAGGTGATCGGCGATGTGCGCGGCGGCCATGGGCTGATGCATGCGCTGGAGCTAGTGGCGGATCGTGCCAGCAAGAAACCCGCCGACAAGGCGGTGCCGGGGCGGGTGCAGGAAGCCGCCTACCGGGCGGGTGCGATGGTACGGGTGTCGGGGCCGAACATCATCCTGTCGCCACCGTTGGTGCTGACCTCGGCGGATGTGCAGGTGATTCTGGCAGCACTTGAGGCCGGGTTTTCCGCGTTGGTTTAACCCAGCATCTGCCAAAGCAGCCGCAACGCCAGCAGGGTCGAGGTGGCCACCAGCAAGGGCTTGATCACCCGCGCGCCGATCCGCATGGCCAACCGCGCGCCAACCCTTGCGCCCGCGATCTGCGCCACGCCCATGGCCAGCCCGATGCCCCACCACGGCGCGCCATAGGCGGCAAACACCGCCAGCGCGCCGAGGTTGGAGGCGAAGTTCAGCAGCTTGGTATGCGCCGTGGCCTTCAGCACGCCATGCCCCGCCAGCACCACAAAGCCGATCATGTAGAACGCCCCCGCCCCCGGCCCGATCAGCCCGTCATAGCCGCCGATCAGTGGCACCACGAAGGCGGTGAAAGCAGTGGGCGAAATGCGGCGGGCGCGGTCGTCGTCGGACAGCCCCTTCTTGAAGGCAAAAAACCCGGCGATGCCGATCAGGATCACCGGCAGCGCCAGCCGCAGGCCTTCGGTCGGCACCAGCCCGGCCAGCGCCGCCCCCGCAGCCCCCGCCGCCAGCGCCACCGCGGCGGCACCGAGTTGCTGGCGCAGATCGACCCGGCCGGCCATAGCATAGGTCACCGCCGCCGTCGCAGCACCAAAAGTGCCCTGCACCTTGTTGGTGGACAGCGCCTGCAACGGCGAGGCCCCGGCCAGCAACAGCGCCGGCAGAGTGATCAGCCCGCCACCGCCGGCAATGGCGTCAACGAACCCCGCGGCAAAGGCGGCAAGGGTCAGCAGGGTGGCAAGGTGCAGGCTGACTTCGAACATGCGGGACCGGGGATTGGGCAGGCCTTCATCGGGGCTGCGGCGCGGGAAGTAAACCCCGGCTCAGGCCAGATCGAAGCGGCGGCTGATGCGACCGACTCGGGTGCCGTCGCGCAGCGCAAACGCCGGGTCAGTGGCGTAATCGGTGAAACCGCGGCGCGCGTAATAGCCCAGCCCCGGCGCATTGTCGGCGCGGATGGTGGCGTTGATCACCGCGACCCCAGCCGCCTTTGCCGCCGCACAGGTCGCGGCAAACAGCGCGGCCCCAGCGCCGCTGCGTTGCAGATCGGGGGATACGAAGGTGCCGATATCGCCCCAGCCGTCGGGCAAGCCGGGGTGGCGGTCCAGCGATTGAAAGCCGATCACCTGCCCAGCGCCTTCCGCCACATGGCAGCAGATCACCGCCGGGCCGCTGATGTAATGCTGCGCCACCTGCGCCTCGGTCAACGGGATTTCATGCGCCGTGGTGCCACCGATGTCGATGATGCGGTTCAGCAGCGCCGCCATCGCCGGGGCATCGGCCAGCACCGCCGCCCGCACGATCATGCGACGAAATCTTCCCGGCCAAAGCCCTGAATATACAGCAGCGCCGTCAGATCGCCGTGGTTGATGCGGATGTCGCATTGCGCGGCGACGCTGGGCTTGGCGTGCAGCGCCACCCCGGCCCCGGCCAGCCCCAGCATCCCCAGATCATTGGCACCATCGCCCACCGCCATCACCTCGGCATGCGAAATCCCCATGTCGGCGGCAATCTCCTGCAACGCCCGCATCTTCGCCTCGCGGCCCAGGATCGGCTCGGCCACGGTGCCGGTCAGCTTGCCACCTTGCACATGCAGGGTGTTGGCGCGGTTCTCGTCAAAACCCAGCATCGCCGCCACCGGCCCGGTGAAGGCGGTAAAGCCGCCCGAGACCAGCGCCGCCCGCGCGCCATTGGCCTTCATCGTGGCCACCAGTTCGCGGCCCCCCGGCATCAGGGTGATGCGGTCGCGCAGCACCTGCGCAATCACCGATTCCGGCAGGCCTTTCAGCAGGCCGACCCGCTCGCGCAGCGCCGATTCGAAATCCAGCTCGCCATTCATCGCGCGGGCGGTGATACCGGCAACATAAGCGCCCACCCCGGCCTCGTCGGCCAGCTCGTCGATGCACTCCTGCTGGATCATCGTGCTGTCCATGTCGGCCAGCAGCAGTTTCTTGTGCCGCCCGGCCTTGGGTTGCAGCACCAGGTCGATCTGCATCGCCTGCAAGTCCTGCCACACCTGCCAACGGTTCTCGGGCAGCACCGGCAAGGCAATCTCGGCGGCCACACCGGGGTCCAGCCAGACCGCCTCGCCGCCACCCCAGGCATTGCGCAAGCTTTCCACGGTTTCACGGTCGAGGATCGGGCGGGCGGGGTTGGTCAGCAGGGTGGCTGTGAACATCGAAGTTTCCGATAGTGGAGGGGTGCGTCGTTTTTTCCGTCTTGGATGCCGCTTTACGGCAGTTTTCCGGCTTGTGCCAGTGCGCAACCGCCAGTAGATGCAACGGCGGGACACCCCTCCCCACCGGGGGGCATTTATCTGGAAGGATACCATGTCTGATCTGAAGACCCCGGCTGCGCGCCCGGCAAACCCGCGCTTTTCCTCCGGCCCCTGCGCCAAAATCCCCGGATACACGCTGTCGATGTTGGAAGACGCGCCCTTGGGCCGCTCGCATCGCGCTGCTGTGGGCAAGAACAAGCTGAAGGAAGCGATTGACCTGACGCGCGAGATTCTGGGCGTGCCGGCGGATTACCGGATCGGCATCGTTCCCGGCTCGGATACCGGGGCTGTGGAGATGGCGCTGTGGTCGCTGCTGGGTGCGCGGCCGGTGGAGATGCTGTCCTGGGAAAGCTTTGGCGAAGGCTGGGTGACCGATGTGGTCAAGCAGTTGAAGCTGGATGCGGTGGTCAAGAAGGCGCCCTACGGCCAGATCGTCGATTTCGCCACGGTGGATTTCGACAAGGACGTGGTGTTCACCTGGAACGGCACCACCTCGGGCTGCCGCCTGCCGAATGGCGATGCGATCCCCGCGGATCGTGCCGGTCTGACGATCTGCGACGCCACCTCGGCGGCCTTTGCGATGGACCTGCCGTGGGACAAGCTGGATGTGGTGACGTTCTCCTGGCAGAAGGTGCTGGGTGGCGAGGGCGCGCATGGCATGCTGATCCTGTCGCCGCGCGCGGTGGAACGGCTGGAAACCCATACCCCCGCCTGGCCGCTGCCGAAGATCTTCCGGCTGACCGCCAAGGGCAAGCTGATCGAGGGCATTTTCGTCGGCGAGACCATCAACACCCCGTCGATGCTGGCGGTGGAAGATTATCTGGTGTCGCTGAAATGGGCGAAATCGGTGGGCGGGCTGAAAGGCCTGGTGGACCGGGCTGCCGCCAACGCGCAGGTGGTGTGGGATTTCTGCGCCGCAAACCCCTGGCTGGCCAATCTGGCGGAAACCCCGGCGATTGCGTCCACGACGAGCGTCTGCCTGAAATTCGCCGACCCGCGCATCAAGGACGGCGAGGCGTTTGCCAAGGCCGTGGCCAAGCGGCTGGAAAAGGCGGGCGTTGCCTATGACATCGGCGCCTACCGCGATGCCCCGGCCGGCCTGCGCATCTGGTGCGGCTCGACGGTGGAAACCGCCGATGTCGCAGCCCTGATGCCCTGGCTCGACTGGGCGTTCCAGTCCGAAATCGCCGCAATCTGACCCGTTGCTCATCGGCCCTGACCGGCCTCTTCGCGCTGCGAAAAGGGACCGGCAGGGACCGATGAGCCCCCCCATTTCACAAGGAGTCCATCATGGCCCCCCGCGTTCTCGTTTCCGATGAGCTTTCCGAAACCGCCGTGCAGATCTTCCGCGACCGTGGTGTCGAGGTCGATTACATGCCGAAACTCGGCAAGGACAAGGAAAAGCTGGCCGAAATCATCGGCCAATACGATGGCCTCGCCATCCGTTCCGCCACCAAGGTCACCGAAAAGCTGCTGGAAAACGCCACCCGGCTGAAAGTCGTCGCCCGCGCCGGCATCGGCGTCGACAACGTCGATATCCCCGCCGCCTCGCGCAAGGGCGTGATCGTGATGAACACGCCGTTCGGCAACTCGATCACCACCGCCGAACATGCCATCGCCATGATGTTCGCCGCCGCCCGCCAACTGCCCGAGGCCAACGCCTCGACCCACGCCGGCAAGTGGGAAAAGTCGCGCTTCATGGGGGTGGAGTTGTTCAACAAGACCCTCGGCGTCATCGGTGCCGGCAACATCGGCGGCATCGTCTGCGACCGCGCGGTCGGGCTGAAGATGAAGGTCATCGCCTACGACCCCTTCCTGTCGGATGAACGCGCCAAGCATCTGGGCGTGACCAAGGTCGAACTGGAAGACCTGCTGGCCCGCGCCGATTTCATTACCCTGCATGTGCCGCTGACCGACAAGACCCGGAACATCCTCAGCCGCGAAAATCTGGCGAAGACCAAGAAGGGCGTGCGCATCATCAACTGCGCCCGTGGCGGGCTGATCGACGAGGCAGCCCTGGTCGATGCGCTGAAATCCGGCCAGGTCGCCGCCGCCGCCCTTGACGTGTTCGAAACCGAACCGGCCACCGAAAGCCCGCTGTTCAACATGCCCAACGTGGTCTGCACGCCGCATCTTGGCGCCTCCACATCGGAAGCGCAGGAAAACGTGGCGCTGCAGGTGGCCGAACAGATGTCGGACTTCCTGCTGACGGGTGCCGTGCAGAACGCGCTGAACATGCCCTCGGTCACCGCCGAGGAAGCCGCGGTGATGGGCCCCTGGATCAAGCTTGCCGCCCACCTTGGTGCCTTCATCGGCCAGATGACCGAAGAGCCGATCAAGGCCATCAACATCCTGTATGATGGCAGCGTGGCCGAGATGAACCTGGCCGCGCTGAACTGCGCGGTGATCGCGGGCGTGATGAAAGCCTCGAACCCCGACGTGAACCTGGTCTCGGCCCCGATCATCGCCAAGGAACGCGGTATCCAGATCTCGACCACCCGTCAGGAAAAGACCGGCACTTTTGATGCCTTCATCAAGGTCACCATGGTCACCGACACCCGCGAGCGGTCGGTGGCGGGCACCTGCTTCTCGGATGGCAAACCGCGGTTCATCCAGATCAAGGGCATCAACATCGACGCCGAAATCGGCCGCCACATGCTTTACACCACCAACGAGGACGTGCCGGGCATCATCGGCCTGCTGGGCATGACCATGGGCAAGAACAGCGTCAACATCGCCAACTTCACCCTTGGCCGTTCCGGCGTCGGCCAGGACGCCATCGCCATCCTCTACCTCGACCAGCGCATCGACCCCAAAGTCGTCGACACGCTGGAATCCACCGGCCTGTTCCAGCAGGTGAAAGCCCTGGAATTCGACGTGGCCTGAACCGGCAAGGGGCAAGACAACCTCTTGCCCTTTCACCTTTGCCCAAATATCCCGGGGGTCCGGGGGCAGCGCCCCCGGCCTTTTCCCAACCCCGGACCCCGCATGCATACCTATGCCATCGGCGACATCCACGGCCACCTCGACCAGCTCATGCGCCTGCATGACCGCATCGCCGCCGATCAAGCCCGGCATGGCAGCGCCCCCATCGTCCATATCGGCGATCTGGTGGACCGCGGCCCCGACAGCCGCGGCGTGGTGGATTTCCTGATGACTGGATTTGCCAGAGGCGAGGATTGGGTGGTGCTGAAAGGCAACCACGACCGGATGTTCGCGCTGTATCTGACCGACTACACCGCGCAAGACCCCGGCCTGCGGTCGGAATTCTCCTGGCTGCACCCTAGGCTCGGCGGGGTGCAGACCCTCGCGTCCTATGGGGTGAAGAACGCAGGCGAGCGGCCACTGGCACCCCTGGCCCGCGAAGCCATTGCCGCCGTTCCCGCATCCCACCGGGCGTTTCTGGCAGCCCTCCCCACCAGCTATCAACGCGGTGACGCGATCTTCGTCCATGCCGGTATCCGCCCCGGCGTTGCACTGCAAGATCAGACCGAAACCGACCTTGTGTGGATCCGCGAGCCGTTCCTGTCGGACACCCGCGACCATGGCGCATTGGTCGTGCATGGCCACACCGCCATCGACACCCCCACCCATTACGGCAACCGGCTGAACATCGACAGTTCGGCGGCCTATGGCGGGCCATTGTCGGCGGTGGTGATCGAGGGCCGAGACGTGTTCCACCTGACCGAAGCCGGGCGGATCGCGATCCATCCCTGAGGCGCTCTTCCCGCGCGCCGCGCGCTCATCGCGGAACCCAGCGAAGACGCCTGTCAGGGCGGATGAGCGGCCTTTAACCCTGCAACGCCGCCCACATCTCGCGGTCGCGTTCGGCGGTCCAGATCCGCGGCGTGTCGATGCCGCGGGCCTCGTCATAAGCGCGGGCGATGTTGAAGGGCAGGCAATGCTCATAGATCGCATAGGCGCCGAATTTCGGGTCGCAGACCGCCCGAGCCGAATCCCACGCTTCCTTCAGACTGCCACCCCGCGCCGCCACCTTCGCCACCGGGCGATACGTGCTTTCCACAAAATCCGCGGTGTTGGCGATGGCTTCGGCCACCCGCGCCCGCCCCAGCAGCGCATCGCCGCGCCCCGGCGCAATCGCCACCGGTTCGAAACCGGCAATATTGGCCAGCGTTCCGGCCCAATCGGCAAAATGCCCGTCGCCGCAATAGCAGGCCGAGTGGTACTCGACGATATCGCCGGTAAACATCACCTCGGCATCGGGCAGCCAGACCACGGCATCGCCCGCGGTATGTGCGCGGCCAAGCTGCATGATATCGACACGGCGCTTGCCCAGATACACGGTCATGCTGTCGGAGAACGTCGTTGTCGGCCAGGTCAGGCCCGGAATTTCCTCATGCCCCTGAAACAGCCGGGGAAAGCGGCCAAACTCGCTGTCCCAATCCTCCTGCCCGCGTTCCACCACCATGGCGCGGGCGGCGTCCGACATGATGACCTGCGGCGCACCATAGGCACTGGCCCCAAGCACCCGCACCGCGTGGTAATGCGTCAGCACCAGATGGCTGATCGGCTTGTCGGTAACAGACCGGACGCAGTCGATCACCTTGCGCGCCAGCCGTGGTGTGGCCTGCGCCTCGATCACCATCACGGACTCGTCACCGATGATCACGCCGGAATTGGGGTCGCCCTCGGCGGTGAAGGCGTAAACCCCGTCGCCCACCTCGGTGAAGCTGGTGTGCTTTTCCGCCAGATCGCCCTGCGATGCGAATGTCTTGGCCATGGATTTCCCTCTCAATTCTGTGGACGCAGCCCGCGCGATGTGATTCCGTCGCGGTCATGCGCAACAAACGCCTGCCTTATCTGATCGTTCTGGCCATCATTCTGCTGGCGGTAGCTTACCTGTTGTGGGCGGGCCGGGTGCCGTGGTGCACCTGCGGCTATATCAAGCTCTGGCACGGCGATACCATGAGTTCGGAGAACTCGCAGCACATCGCTGATTGGTACACGCCCTCGCACCTGCTGCACGGGTTGCTGTTCTATGGCGCGCTGTGGCTGGTGGCGCGGCGGGTGCCGTTCGGCTGGCGGCTGGTCATTGCCACGGTGGTCGAGGCAGGCTGGGAGATGGTGGAAAACTCCAGCTTCATCATCGAGCGGTATCGGGCGGTGACGATCTCGCTGGATTACTTTGGCGACTCGGTGGTCAATTCGGTTTCCGACATTCTGGCGATGATCATCGGCTTCCATCTGGCACGGGTGATCCCGGTCTGGGCCAGCGTGGCGCTGGTGATCGGCTTCGAGGTGTTGACGGCCTTCATCATCCGCGACGGGCTGGCGCTGAACGTGCTGATGCTGCTGTATCCGCTGGACGCGGTGCGCGTCTGGCAGGGCGGGCTTTAGCCTCATCGCCCCGCACCAATCGGGTCGGCATGGGCGGCGATCAGCGTGCCGGAACATTCCCCGAAACCGATGCGATAGCCCGCGCCGATGGCTGCACCGCGCAGAGTGACGGTATCGCCATCCTCGATGAAGCTGCGGCTTTCGCCGGTGCCCAAGGTGATCGGCTCTTTCCCACCCCAGGACAGTTCCAGCAGGCTGCCACGGCTGTCCTTCTCCGCGCCTGAAATCGTGCCAGAGCCCAGCAGATCGCCCACCGTCATCGGGCAGCCCGAGGTGGTGTGGTGGCAAAGCTGCTGCGCCGGGGCGTAGTAAAGCGCGGTCATGTTGCTGCGGCTGATCACGGTTTCGGGCTGGCCTGCGGGGGCAAGACCCACCTCCAGCGCAATGTCGTAAAGCAGCGGGCCGGGTTCGGTAAGGTAGGGCAGCAGCAGCACCTCGCGCGGCGGTGTCGGCTTGCGGAATGGCTCCAGCGCCGCCCGCATCACGATCCAGGGGCTGATGGTCGTCGCGGTGGCCTTGGCCTGAAACGGCCCCAGCGGCTGATACTCCCAAGCCTGAATATCCCGCGCCGACCAGTCGTTCAGCAGCACATAACCAAAGATCATCGCATCCGCCGCCGCCACCGACACCATGCCCTCGCTGGCGGTGCCGACCACAGCGCCAACCTCCAGTTCGAAATCGAAGCGGCGCGAGGGGGCGAACTGCGGCACGTCGGCGCCATGGGGTTTCAACTGCCCCCAGGGACGGCGGATATCGGTGCCCGACACCACCACAGACGAGGCCCGGCCGTTATAGCCGATCGGCAGGTGCAGCCAGTTCGGCGGCAGGGCGTTGGCCGGGTCGCGGAACATCGAGCCGACGTTGTAGGCATGGTTCCGCCCGGCATAGAAATCGGTGTATTCGGCCACCAGAAACGGCAGGTGCATCACGGCATCGGCTTGCGGCACCAGGTGATCCTCGGCCAGATACCGCTTCGGTGCGCCTTCGGTCAGAAACCCGGCCAGCTGGCTGCGAAAATCGGCCCAGGCGTCGGGGCCAAGCTCCATCAGTTCATTCCAGAACGGCACATCGAACACCGGGTGATCAGCCAGTCGCAGCAGCCCTTCCGCCTCCAGCGCCGCCACATCCAGGATCATGTCGCCAATGGCCACACCGCAGCGCGCATCACCGTCACCGACCGAGAACACGCCGCAGGGCAGGTTGTTCAGCGGAAAGTCGGTGGTGGCGGAATTGGCGCTTTCCACCCAGGATTTCTGCAGGCTCACAGCGCGATCTCCAATCCATCATGGCCCAGCGTGACCGGACCGTTCCACAGCGCGGCACAGCGCGACAGCCAGTCGGCTGCGGTAAAGCGCGGGTCATCGACCGGGATCAGGTGGTTCAGCACCAGCCGCCCCACCCCCGCCGCCGAAGCCACCCGCGCCGCGTCATCCACCGTGGTATGCGCCGCATGCAGATGCGCGCGCAAGGCCTCGCCCAGGCCGGTTTTCTGCACGATCAGGTCAATGCCTTCGGGCAGCATGGCCTCATGCACCAGCACGTCGGACCCAGCGGCAAAGGCGGCCAAGGGCGGGAAATAGGCGGTGTCGCCCGACAGCGTGACCGTGTGGCTGCCGTCAAACCGCAGCGCAAAGCAGTTTTCCAGCGGCGGATGCGGCACAGCCAAGGCGCTGATCCGCAGCGGCCCTTCCAGCACCACACCCTCGGCATAGGTCACCACCGTCACCAGTTCGGCCAGCGGGGTGCGGCCCTCGTCCAGCACCCTTATGGCACAATCATAAGCCATCGAGGCCAGAAACCCGGCCCAATAGGTTGCAATCCCTTCCGGTCCGTAAACCGTGACCGCGCCACGCAGACCGGTGCACCAGGCGGTATGGATCAGCGGGCCAAGCTCCAGCAGGTGGTCAGAATGGAGGTGGGTGATGCAGATCAGGTCAAGGTCGCGCAGATCAACCCCGGCCTCGACCAGCCCCTTGGTGACGCCGATACCGCAATCAATGACAATGCGCCGCCCGTCCAGTTCCAGCAGGGTCGATGTCGGCATGGCGCCGCGCGCCCTTATGCCGGGACCGCCCTTGGTGCCCAGCAGCACGATCCGGTTCATGGCACCCCCTGGTTTGTGCGATGCGACAGCTTGCGGCGAGTATTGTTGCAAACGCAACGAAGTCAAGCACGGCGCAACGACAGCAAGCCTGCGGCGGCGGTGCTCAGGGTAAAGGCGGCAATGATCCAGAAAAACTGCCCATCACCCAGCCAGCTCATCAACCCGCCCATCAGCAGGGGTGCCGCGATGCCGCCGATCAGCCCGGCGGCTATGATGCTGGGCGATACCCGCGGGTCGCTGCCCATCCTTGCGGCGGCGGTTACATAGAACGGCGGAAAGAACAGCCCGGCAAAGCCACCCAAGGGCACAAAGAACCATGCCGCACTCAAGCTGGCCGCCCCCAGCGCGCAAAGCCCGGCGCCGAACAGCGCCAGCACCAGCAGGGCAAAGGCAGGCACGGCATCAGCCAGCCACAGCAGGCCGACCCGCGCCGCCAGAAAGGCCACGAAGAACGCGGACAGCAGTTGTGCGGCATGTGCCTCGGTTTCACCCGCCGCGATCAGAGCGGTGGGACCAAGGCCGATCAGACTGGCCTCGACCCCGATTGCGGCCACGCCAAAGGCCAGAATGTCAAGGCGCAGCCGGAAGCCCGGGCCATGCGCCAGCGGCGGCGGCGCCTCCGGCCTGACGGAGCCTGCGCCCAGAAAGGCCAGCAACGCCAGGCCCGCCACCAGCCCGTAGGAAAGCTGTGGCTGGCTGCCCAAGGCCACAAAGATCAGCGGTGCCGCAATCGCCCCCAGCCCGAAAACCGCGTTCAACTGCCCGACCATCGCCGGGCCGCGCGCACCAAAGGCGTTCAGAAAACGGCGGTTGTAGATGGTCGTTGCCGCGCCATAGCCGGTGCCGAACACCACCGCCCCTGCCAGCGTCAGCCCCCAGGCGGCACCTGTCGCCACCATCGCCGCCCCCAGCGCCATCACCAGCAGCACCCGCCGCGGTGTGGCCCAATGTCCGCGCAGGAACATCAGCGTCACCCCGACCGCCGCCCCCACCCAATGCGCCGAAATCAGCAAGCCCGCCTCGGACAGCCCGACGCCGAAGGCCCGGGTAAACGCGGGCAAGGCCGGGCCATACAGCGACTGCCCCGCCCCCATCAGCACGAATGTGGCCATGCCGGCAAACAGCAACCCGGCCTCGGCCCTCAGCATCTGACGCATCATCGCCCCTTTGTCTGGCCCGCCGCTTTCGCCCAAGCCAGTGGCACTGTCAATCCGCGACCCCATCACGCTTGCGCAATCGGGCAGTTTGCGCCAGCTATGGTCAAGCCGATCCACGGAACCGGTGCCATGTCCGCCTTCGATCTGTCTGCCTTTCTGCCCTATCAGCTTGCCGTTGCCGCCTCGCGCGTCAGCCGTGGCTTTGCCGAGTTGTATCGGGCCGAGTTCGGGCTTTCGATCGCCGAATGGCGGGTGCTGGCGCATCTGGCGCAATCGGGCGCGGTGTCGGTGCGCGAGATTTGCGCCAGGGTCGAGATGGACAAGCCCAAGATCAGCCGCGCTGCCGCAAGGCTGGAGGCGGCGGGGTTGATCGAGAAACACGCGAACAGCACCGACCGGCGGCTGGTGGTGATCTCGCTGACTGACGCGGGGCGCGATCTGGTGGCGCGCATCCTGCCGATCGCGGAACGCTATCAGGCGCAGGTGCTGGCGCAGCTTGGTGCCGGGGCGGCACCGTTCCGCGCGGCGCTTGCCACCCTGCTGAAAGACCCCGAATGACCGTGCTTTACGACTATTGGCGGTCGTCCGCTGCGTATCGGGTGCGGATCGGGCTGGGGCTGCTGGGGCTGCCCTACACGGCGGTGCCGGTGGACCTGACATCCGGCGCCCAGCGCGACCCTGCCAACCTTGCGCGCAACCCGCAGGGGCTGGTGCCGACACTGAAGATTGACGGGCTGACCCTGACGCAATCGCTGGCGATCCTGGAATATCTGAATGAAACCCGCAATGCCGGTTTCCTGCCCGACGATCCTGCCGGGCGGGCAAGGGTGCGCGCCCTGGCCTATGCCGTGGCGATGGAGATCCATCCCATCTGCAACCTGCGCGTGGCGCGGCACGCGGTGGACGCCTCGGGTGGGGCCATCAGCATGGAAGGCTGGATGCAGCATTTCATCGGCAGCGGTCTTGCAGCGCTGGAGGCGATGCTGGACGGGCGCGGCCGCTATTGCCACGGCGATACGGTGACGCTGGCCGACATTTGCCTGCTGCCGCAGCTTTACAACGCCGCGCGCTGGGGGGTGGACGCAACGTCGCTTTTGCAGATCAACAGGATCGCGGCCAATCTGGCGGAAATTCCGGCGGTGCAGGCCGCCCACCCCGACCGCGCGAAACCGCAGGAGTAAGCCATGAACGACATCGTCATCCTTTCCGGTATGCGCACCGCCATCGGCAGCTTTGGCGGCGCGCTGGCCGCCGTGGCGCCGGTCGATCTGGCAACCGTGGTGGCCCGCGCCGCCATCGACCGCGCCGGGCTGGATGCCGCCCGGATCGGCAGCGTGGTGTTCGGCCATGTCATCAACACCGAGCCGCGCGACATGTATCTTTCCCGCGTCGCGGCGATGCAGGCGGGCATCCCCGAAACCGTGCCGTCGATGAACGTCAACCGGCTGTGCGGATCGGGCGTGCAGGCGGTGGTGTCGGCCATTCAGGCTCTGCTGCTGGGGGACGCCGATTTCGCGCTGGCAGGCGGGGCCGAAAGCATGAGCCGCGCGCCGTATCTGCTGCCCGCCGCCCGGTTTGGCGTGAAGATGGGCGATACGCGCGCCATCGACATGATGACCGGGGCGCTAAGCTGCCCGTTCGGCAGCGGCCATATGGGGATCACCGCCGAAAACGTCGCCGTCGAATGTGGCATCAGCCGCGAAGCGCAGGACGCCTTCGCGCTGGAAAGCCAGAACCGCGCCGCCATGGCGATTGCCGAGGGCCGCTTTGCCAGCCAGATCGTGCCGGTCGAGGTGAAGACCCGGCAGGGACCGGCGCTGTTTGCGCAGGACGAATACCCCAAGGCCACCACGCTGGCGGCACTGGCGGCGCTGCGCCCGGCGTTTTCGAAGACCGGCAGCGTCACCGCAGGCAATGCCTCGGGCATCAACGATGGTGCAGCGGCGCTGGTGCTGGCCCGCGCCTCGGCAGCACAGGCCGCCGGGTTGCAGCCACTGGCGCGGGTGCTTGGCTACGCCCATGCCGGGGTGCGGCCAGAGGTGATGGGCCTTGGCCCGGTGCCCGCGGTGCAGGCGCTGCTGGCGCGCACCGGGCTTGCCATTGCCGATTTCGACCTGATCGAATCCAACGAGGCCTTTGCCGCGCAGGCGCTTGCGGTCAGCGCCGCCCTTGGCTTTGACCCGGCCAAGGTCAACCCCAATGGCGGGGCGATTGCGCTGGGGCATCCGGTCGGCGCCTCGGGGGCGATCATCACCGTCAAGGCGCTGCACGAACTGGCCCGCACCGGCAGCAAACGCGCGCTGATCACGCTGTGCATCGGCGGCGGCCAGGGTATCGCGCTGGCCATCGAACGCCTGTAATTCACCTTTGCCCAAATATCCCACGGGGTGACGCGCGCCCGGAAAACCTTTCGGTGGAAGGTTTTCAGCAAGGAACGCCCGACCCATGGCCGGGCTGGGGGGTGTGAAACCCCCGGCTGCTTTCACCGCAGCCGCACCGAGGCCCGGGCAGATTGCCCCGCCGCATCAATCACCGACAGCGTCACGAAGCCCGGCCCCGGCAGCGCCAGCATGGTTTCGCGCGCGCCCTGTGCCACCGCCAGCGGCACGCCATCGGCCAGCCAGGTGAACGGCGCCACGCCGCCGCGCACCCGCACCAGCAACCCCTGATCCAGCAATTCCACTTCCGCGCCATCGGGGGGGAACACCACCGCCGGCGCATCCTCGGCCGCCTGAAACGCCGCGTTGCGCGAGCGGAAGCGTTGCAGCGGCTGCGGCAGTTGGGCGTTGGACACCAAGAGCGTGCTGGGCGGCGGCGGTGGCAGCGGCGTCAGCGCCGGTTTCAGCCGGTTGAAGGCCTGGAACAGCACCGGCGCCGCCAACTCGCCGCCAAAGGCCCCCGGCACCGGCGTGCCATCGGCGCGGCCCATCCAGACCCCGATCACATGCCGCCCGTCGAACCCGATCGCCCAGGCGTCGCGGTGGCCATAGGATGTGCCGGTCTTGTAGGCCAGCCGGTTGGCAGGCGCACCCGGTGGCGGGGCCAGCCCCGACAGGATATCGCTGACCTGCCAGGCGGCGGTGTCGGACATCACCCGCTGGCCTTCAACGCTTTCCCCCGTCACCCGCAGCGGCAAGGCCACGCCTCCCCGTGCGATGGCGGCGTAAAGCTGCACCATATCCTCCAGCGTCACCCCCACACCGCCCAAGGCCACCGCCAGCCCCGGCTGCCCGCCCGGCACCACCGCATGCATGCCCGCCCGCTGCATCCCGGCCAGCAGTTTCGCAGGCCCCAGCGCGTCGGTCAGCAGCACCGCGGGAATGTTCAGCGACAGTTGCAGCGCCTCGCGCAGGCGGATGGTGCCGCGGAAAACCTTGTCGAAATTCTGCGGCGCATAACCGCCGAACATCACCGGCTTGTCGTCGATCAGGGTTTCGGGATGCGCCAACCCCTCGTCGAAGGCCAGCCCATAAACTAGCGGTTTCAGCGTCGAACCGGGGCTGCGCAACGCCCGCGTCATATCGACAAACCCCTGCCGCGCGTCCGAGCGGTAAGCGGCAGAGCCGACCGAGGCCAGCACTTCGCCCGACCGGTGATCGGCCACCACGATGGCCACCCCCAGCTGCTCGCCCTGTCCCGCCACCGCCTGCGCCGCCAAAGCCTCTAGCTGCACCTGCAAGCCCGCGTCCAGCGTCAGCACATGCCGCAGGGTGGCGGGGGCAGCGGCGCGCACCCGGTCGGTCAGGTGCGGCGCCAGTTGCGGGAAGGGGCGGCGGCGGTCTGGCACGGCTTCGGAAAGCGCCGCCTGCGCCTGTTCGGCCTCCAGCACGCCTTCCTGCACCGCCCGCGCCAGCACCCGCGCCCGTGCCGCCCCGGCAGCGCCGATCCTGCGGTCTGGCCGACGGTTCTCGGGTGATTGCGGAATGGCCACCAGCAGCGCCGCCTCTGCCGGTGTCAGCCGCCGCGGATCCTTGCCGAAATAGGCGCGGGTGGCGGCGCGCAGGCCTTCGACATTGCCACCATAGGGCGCAAGGTGCAGATAAAGCTGCAAGATCTGGTCCTTGCCCAGCCGCCGTTCCAGCGCCAGCGCCACCCGCATCTGCCGCAGCTTGCCCGCCACACGGCCAGTGCCGCTTTCCTCCAGCAGCCGCGCCACCTGCATCGTCAGGGTTGATCCGCCCGAGACGACATGGCCATTCCACACCGCCTGCGCCAGCGCCCGCAGCATCGCCCGCGGGTCCACCCCGGAGTGCTGGTAAAACCGCTTGTCCTCATAGGCCAGCAGCAGCGCCAGATAGCCCTTGTCCACATCGGCCAGATCGACCGCCATCCGCCAGCGGCCATCGGCCACGGTATAGGCCCGCATCAAGCGCCCGTCGCGGTCCACCACCTCGACCGCGGTTTCGACCCCCAAGGGTGGCAGCAGTGTCGTATCGACCCAATGGTCAAGCTGCACGCGTGCAATGGCCGCCACCAACAGGGCGACGGCCATTGCAAACAGCAGCGGTCCAAGGTTGCGGCTGACCCGCATCACTCGGTAATCGTGATCTGCCCGGTGTCAGACCGCGCCCGGAAATCGGGGCGATACATGTCTTCGACCGAGGCGGCGGCGTGGTGGAACACCCCCGGCGTCACCGCCCGCACCACATAGGCCAGCCGGAACGGCTGGTTGTCATAGCGGTCGATGGCGGTCAGGAAGCGGTCCTGCCGGAACTCGCTGTGCGCCACCTCGCCTTGCAGGTCCAGCCAGCCAAGGCCCGAGATCGCCCCGCCCGAGATCAGGTTGGGGTTGTCGATCTCCAGCCCCGCCGGCAGCGGGTCGCTGACCATCAGCCGCGCCTCGCCGGAACCAAAGGGCGTCACCTCCAGCACCGTCACCAGCCGCGTGCCGGTTTTCAGATCGTCCAGCGAGGCGGCCTTGCCGTCCAGCGTGTAGTAGCTGCGGGTGATGGCATAGCCATTGCCACCCGCGGGTTCGGGTTCCGACGGCACGCCATAGGTGGTGACCGTCAGCGTGGTGGTCTTGCCAGAGCCGTTTTCCACCACCACCGGCGTTACTGCCGCCGCGCCATCCAGCACCCGCACCAGCGGGCCGGTCGCGGGTGCGCCGTCGATGGTGATGCCTTCGGCACCCGGCCGGTCGATCAGCGCATTGGTCGCCAGCAGCGCCCAGGTGGCTTCCTGGGTGGACAGGTTGGCGCTTTGCGTCGCCACCCGGTCGGTCAGCGCCTCGCGGTCCACCGCGGTGGAGCCCGCCTCCACCGCCAGTGCCAGCACCGCCGCGGCATCGCGGTAGTTGGTGCCATAATCGGCGCGGTAGATCTGGGCCTTTTCGGTGGCGGTCGAGGCGTTCAGCTTGGTCGCGGCCTTGCGGAACATCGCATCGGCCCGGGTCTGGTCGCCATAGCTGGCCAGTGCCGCCCCCAGTTGCGCCATTGCCAGCGGCGTTGCGAAATCGCCGCCCTTCACATCGGCATAATAGCGCAGATCGCCCACCGCGGCAGCGCCTTCGCGCGCCAGCACCATCAGCGCATAGGCCAGCGCCTCGCCGCCGCCATTCACCGAACCGTCGAAATCGGGTGCGTAGTTCACCTGATTGCGCAGGTTGTCCAGCGCGTTGCGCAGCGCCAGGTCGGGCACCGCGTAGCCTTGGGCCTTGGCGCGCGACAGGAAGTCGGTGACATAGGCATCCAGCCACATGTCGCCCGTCGCCGGATACCATAGGCCAAAGGCCCCTTCCGCCGACTGGTTGGCCAGAATCTCGGTGATGGCTTGATCAATCCGGGCATGGATATTGTCGCCGCCCTTCATGTGCATCGCCTGCGCCACCGCATCGAAATACAGAAGCGGCATCGCCTTCGAGGTCATCTGCTCGGTGCAGCCATAGGGATAGCGGTCCAGCGCCGCCAGCAGGCCCGGCGCGTTCAGCCGGGCGATCGGGCCGATGGCCATGGTCGCGCTGCCGGACCCCGGCGTGATGTCGGCAAAGACATTGGCATCGAAGGTGAAGCTTTTGCCTGCCGCCAGATCAAACCGGGTGATCCGCGCCACTTCGGGGTCGTTCACCTGCACCGGGATGGTCAGGGTCTTCTTCAACTGCTTGCCATCCGGCGTGGTCAGCGCCACCTCGATGGTCTGCAAACCGGTCCCGCTGGCAGTCACCGGCACCGCAAACACCTGCTTGCCGTTCTCGGCCAGATCAAAGCCCGAAGGCACCTCGCCCAGCGTCAGCCCGGTGCTGGAGACATCCAGCCCCATGCGGCCCGCAGGCCCGGTGGCATGCACGATCTCCAGCAGCAGCCGGGTTTCGTCGCCGGGCGACAGGAAGCGCGGCAGGCTGGCGGTCACCACCACCGGATCGCGCACCAGCACATCGGCGCTGGCTTGCCCCACCGCCTTGCCCGACCAGGCCACCGCCATCACCTTGACCGTGCCGTTGAACGACGGCAGATCAAAGCTGGCGCGGGCATAGCCATCGGCGCCCACCTGCACCGGGCCGGTGAAATAGGCCACCAGCTCCTCGGTCGGTGGCGGTGCCAGCAGTTTGGCATTCAGCCCGGCATCACCGCCGGAACGCACCGTGCCCTCGGCGCCGTTCAGCCCGTCGATCAGACGGCCGTAAACGTCGCGGATGCCGACGCCAAGCTTGCGCTGACCGAAGTAGTGGTCCGAGGGGTCGGGGGCTTCGAACGCCGTCAGGTTCAGGATGCCGACATCGACGGCGGCGATGGTGACAAAGGCGGTATCGCCCGCCGCCACGCCATCGACCTTTACCGCCACATCCAGCGGCCCGCGCGGCGCGGCTTCGGGCGCGGTTTCCACCGCCGCCGTCAACTTCCGCGCGCCGGGATCAACCGCGGCATGGGTCAGACCCAGCGCCCGCGCCGGGTTGCGCCCCGCCGCCACGTCCATCGGCCGCAGGACCGAGGCGGTGACATAGACCCCCGCGCCCCATTCATCGGTGACCGGCAGGGTGATCAGGTTTTCACCTTCCTTCACCTCGACCGCCTGCATGGCGATCAGGTGGTTGGAAAGCACCGTCACCAGCGCCGTCCCTGCCGCCCGTGGCACCAGCCGCAGCGTTGCGGTTTCGCCAGACTTGTAGGCCGGTTTGTCCAGCGAAAGCTCCAGCGTGTCGGGCGTTACCGAGGTGTCGGCGGGCGCATACCAGCCGGCCCAGAAGGTCGTCGAAGTGGCAGCCAGCTTGCCGTCGCTGCGTTCCACCGCCAGTTCGTATTCGCCCCAGGTGACAGGCGCTGCAATCTCGGTCGGGGTGTCGCCCAAGGCGGCTTCACCCTCGGCCACGGAGGTGCGGCTGATCACCGGTTCCCAGTTCCAGCTTCCATCCTTTTGATACCATTGATAATTGGTCTCGATCCGGGACAGTTTCCACTTCACCTGCATCGGTTCGGCCAGCGCATTGGCACCGACCCCGATCAGGGCAAAGCGGGCATCGGCCCCTTCGGCCACCACGTCGTCAAACAGCGGCTTGACGCCGATCATCGCCGCCGCGGGCGTCAGCGCCCGGGTCAGGCTGCGTTCCACCGGACGGCCAGAGCCTTCGGCCACCCGCACGGTGAATTTCGCCTGCAACGGAATGGCCGGGTCGGCCATTTCAGGCAGGGTCACATCGACCAGCGCCGTGCCATCCTCGGCGGTGCGCACCTCGCCCGGCAGCGATTCCATGCGGCTGTCGAAGGCAAGGTCGTGGCGGCCAAAGCGGTAGCCGGGGAAGGCGGGCAGGCCATCGGCGGCCGTCACCAGCACTTCGCCTTCCACCGCCAGATCGGCCCCCGGCGCGCCGAACAGGTATTTGGCATCGACCGTCAGTTGCGGCATATCGCCGAGGCTGATCGGCGTGTCAGCGAGTTTCAGATCGAAATCAATCCGCTCGGGCAGGAAGTCTTCCACGAGGAAGGTCTGGCTGGCCAGCGCAGGCGCTTCCAGATCGGCCAGAATGTCCAGCCGCCAGACCCCGCGCGGGGCCGAACCGGCAATCGGCAGGTCGAACACATGGCCACCCGCGCCAACATCTTCGGCCAGCGCGCGGTAGTATTCCACGCCATCCGGGCGATAGACCAGCGCCGTCAGCGGCAGACCCGCCACCGCCGCCGCCTGCGCATCGCGCGCCAGCGCCGTGGCATGCACGGTTTCGCCCGCCCGATAAGCGCCGCGGTCGGTGGCCAGGAACACATCCACCGGCGGTGCCGGTTCACGGCCTTCAACGCCACGATCCGACAGATCAAACTCGGGGTCGGTCAGCGACAGGAAGGCGATATCGGTATCGCCGTCCTTCACCACCACCAGCGCCGGTTGCGCGCCGTTGCTGCCGCGGGTCAGGGCGGCATCGAAATGCGCATAGCCCATGGCATCGGTCTGCACCGTGGCCAGCACCGTGTTGGCGCGGCTGAGGAGTTCGACATTCACACCGGTTTTCGCCGCCGCCGTGCCCAGACTGCGCACGAAGACATGCAGCCCGTCGGTGCCGCTCATCGTGGTCACGCCAAGGTCGGAAATCACGAACCACTGCCAGGCCGCGGGAACCACATAGGGGTCCACCCCCGGCACCGCAGCTTTCAGGGTATAGACCCCGGCAGGCAGACCGGCGATCGCCTCGGCCAGCGGCAGGCGGGTGGTCACGTCGCGGTTGACCTCCATCCCGACGGTGGCCGAACCGGTCCACAGCTGCTCGCCCACCTCGTCGGTGAAATAGCCCTCGGCCCAATCCTGCATCGGCTGGCCGAAATAGTCGTTCTGGATGGCGCGCAGCAGGTTGCGGTCCGACACCCGGAACAGCGCCAGATCCAGCTTTTCGGTGTTCACCGTTTCCACCGGCAGCGCGGCGTTGTCGGATTTCGGCAGCACATAGGCGCGGCCCGCAAAGCGCACGCCGGGGCTGCGATCACGCACATAGACGTTCAGCGGCACCGATTTCGCCATGGTCTGGCCATCGGCGGCGGGCAACCCCTCGCGGAAGGTCAGGGTGTAGCGCGCGCCATGCGCCATGCCTTCGACGCACAACTGCCGCCAGCCACCCGCCACCACGGTCAGGCCCGGCTCGGGCAGTTGCACGAAGCTGGAGTAATCGACGCCGGATTCCACCAGATCTTCCGAGAAGGTGGCGCAGACCCGCGGGCGGGCACTGTCCGACTGCACGTCATGCTCGGTGATGCGGAAGCCCCATTTGGCAATGGCATCCTCCAGCAGCGCCTCGGTGTCCGGGCGGCTTTGCAGGCTTTGCGCCAGACGCAGCGCCTGCACGGTGTCGCGGCCACGGTCATAAGCCTCGGCCGCCGCACCGAACTGCACCAGGATCGAGTGGCGCAGCGCCTTGTTTTCGGCGCGCAGATAGCCATTGATCGCGGCGTTGAAGGCGCGGTTGCGCAGATCGCTGCGGTTGTTCTCGTTGGTCGCGCTTTCGGCCAGCAGCAGCCGCGAATAGTCCAGCCACAATTCGGGCGCATCGCTGGCGTTGATCGCCGCCCCGGCAAACTGCCCGGCCAGTTCAAGATCGCCATTGGCCTCGGCATCGGCCGAGGATTGCATGTGTTCTTCGGCGGTCCATTGCCCGGTGGTGTGCAGGTTGCCCAGCGTCTTGGCCTGTTCAACGGCAGCGGCAATATCCCAATCGGTCAGAAAGCCAAGCTCGGCCCGGCGGGCGGCGGCACCGGCAATCACGCCCGGATCATTGGCCACCAACCGGCCCGAAAAGGCACCCTGAAAGAATTTCTCCTCGCCCGGTGCGGCCTTGGGAAAGCAACTGCCGTTGCGGGTGTTGAAGGTGAAGGCGGTGCAGCGGGCATTGGACATGCAGGCCTGCTCGCAGGCTTCGATGGTGGTGTCGAACAGCGAGGTCAGATCGCCCCCCGGCAGGTCGGCATCCTGGCTGAGCACGAAGCGGCGCGCGGGCACCAGATCTTCTGCCAATGCCGGCAGCGCGGCGGTCAGGGCAAAGGCGGACAGCACGAAGACCCGGGTGAAAACACGCATCGAAATACCTCCAGCAATCAAGGCCGTCATGTTGCCACGCAGCCCCCCATTCTGGCAATGAGTCGTAATGTCCGGCGAACCCGGTCAACATTAAGTTTTACTTCACTTTGTTGTTCCAAGGTGCGGTCTGACCGAGGTCTGCGCCAGAAGGCAGCGCCCGGTCTGGCAGGATGGGCGGCGGAACAGGCTGGGTATGGAAATCGCGGAACGGCTGGCCAAGGAACGGCGCGCGCGATTGGCGGCGGAACGGCTGCTGGAACAGAAAAGCCGCGAGCTTTTTGCCGCCAATGAAAAGCTGGCGCTGCACGCGCGGTCGCTGTCGGATCAGATTGTCGAACAGCGGCAGGTGGTGAAATCGGCGCTGTCCGAGGCCGAGGTGCTGAAGGGCCAGAACAACCGCTTCATGCATGATCTGGAACGCGCCCATACCGCCGCGGTGGTGGCCGAACGGCGGCTGTGGGATTCGATCAACACCATCCGCGACGGTTTCGCGGTGTTCGATACCAACAAGAAGCTGGTCACCGCCAATCGCGCCTATCTGGCCTCGTTCGAAGGCCACAAACTGGTGCCCGGCATCAGTTACGAAGCGATTCTGCGGCTGGGGGCAGAAACCGGGCTGGTGGACATCGGCGGCCGCAATCTTGACGATTGGTGCGCCGAAATGCTGGCCCGCTGGGACGATGACCCGATCGAACCGGTGGTGCTGCAATTTGCCAACGGCACCTGGGTGCGGCTGGTCGATCACCGCTCGCGCGATGGCGACATGGTGTGCCTGGCGCTGAACATTACCGAACAGATGCGTATCTGGGCCGCCATCGAGGCGATTCCGGATGGATTCGTGCTTTTTGACAGGGAGGACAGGCTGATGACCTGCAACCAGCGCTACCGCGATCTTTATCCCGAAAGCGCCGAGGCGATGGTGCCGGGGGCCAGCTACGAATCGATCCTGCGCTATGGGCTGGAACAGGGCGCCTATGCCGATGCGCTGGGGGTCGAGGAGGATTGGCTGAAGGAACGGCTGGCCCGGCGTCGGCTGAAAAGCGACCAGTTCGAACAGCAGATGGCAGATGGCCGCTGGCTGCGGGTGATCGAGCAGGAAACCCCCGATGGCGGCCATGTCGGCCTGCGGGTCGATGTCACCGCGGCCCGCGAACAGCAGACATTGCTGGAAACCGCGCGCATGGCCGCCGAGGCCGCCAACCGCGCCAAATCGGCCTTCCTTGCCAACATGAGCCACGAGATCCGCACCCCGATGAATGGCGTGGTCGGCATGGCCGAACTGCTGTGCGACACCAACCTGACCGAGGAACAGCGGCTGTTTGCCGACACCATCCGCTCCTCGGGCGAGGCGTTGCTGGTGATCATCAACGACATTCTCGATTATTCCAAGATCGAGGCCGAGCGGCTGACGCTGCACCCCGAACCCTTTGATCTGGAACGCACGATCCACGAAGTGACCATGCTGCTGCAACCCCGCGCCCGCGCCAAGGGGCTGGATCTGATGATCGACTTCGACATGTTCCTGCCCACCCGCTACATCGGCGATGCCGGACGGCTGCGGCAGGTGCTGACCAATCTGATGGGCAATGCGGTCAAGTTCACCGAGACCGGGCATGTGCTGGTGCGCGTGGTGGGCATCGAGGCAGAACCCGGCAGCCAGCAGTTGCACATCACCGTCGAAGACACCGGCATCGGCATCGCGCCCGAGCATCTGGACCACATCTTTGGCGAATTCAATCAGGTGGAAAGCGAGACCAACCGCAAGTTCGAAGGCACCGGCCTGGGCCTCGCCATCACCCAGCGGCTGGTGGAACGCATGGGCGGGGCGGTCTGGGTCGATAGCGAGCCGGGCAAGGGCTCGTGCTTCGGCTTCCGCTTGGCGCTGCCGGTGGCCGAGGAAGATGCCACCCAGCATGTGCAGGTGACGCTGCGCCGCGCGCTGGTGGTGGATGACCAGTTCATCAACCGCACCATTCTGGAACGGCAACTGATCACCTGCGGCATCGAGGTGACGCTGTGCCGCTCCGCCGCCGAGGTTCTGGCAGTGCTGGCGCAGGACAGTGATTTCGACGTGCTGCTGACCGACCATGAAATGCCGGAAATGGACGGGCTGACCCTGGCCCAAAGGGTGCGGGACGGCGGCTGGACCATGCCGGTGGTGCTGCTGTCCTCCAGCCCGACCGAGGCGCGCGAAAGCCCGATGGCGGGCGATCTGGCGGCGATCCTGCAAAAGCCGATCCTGCGCTCGGACCTGTATCGGCGGTTGCAGGCGCTTTCGACGCCGGTCGTGCCGGTGCACACTCCGCGGTTCACCCTGACCGCGGCGACCCGGCGGCAGATGCGGGTACTGGCCGCCGAGGACAACCGCACCAACCAGTTGGTTTTCCGCAAGATGGTCAAGGACATGGATATCGACCTGACCTTCGCCAACAACGGCCGCGAGGCGGTGGAGCTTTTCCAGAGCATCCGCCCCGACATGATCTTCATGGACATCTCGATGCCGGAAATGGACGGGCGGGAGGCGGCCACCGCGATCCGGTTGCTGGAAGCCGGGGACCGCCATGTGCCGATCGTGGCGTTGACCGCACATGCGATGGACGGCGATGAGACCAGCATCCTGGCCGCCGGGATCGACCGCTACATGACCAAACCCTTGCGCAAATCTGCGATCACCGAGGCTTTGGTTGAATTCTGCCCCAGCGATGCCCGCCCGGTGCTGCCCGATGCCGAGGAGGAGGAGGCGATGACAGGAACCTGAATTCAGTCAGTCTCGCGCAGAAACACCCAGCGGTCGCCGTCCGACAGTTCGGGCGTGAAGCGGTAGCCACCGGCGTCGAAGTGCTTGATCGCCTGCGGCTCGGTCAGGTGGTTTTCGGCGATGAAGCGGGCCATGGCACCGCGGGCCTTCTTGGCCCAGAAGCTGACGATCTTTTGCGTGCCATCGCGGCCTTCCAGAAACACCGGAGTAATCACCCGCAGCCGCAAGGCCTTGCGGTCCACGGCGGTGAAGTATTCAACCGAGGCGCAGTTGATCAGCACATCGGTGGCCGCCTGCTCTGCGGCCTCGTTCAGCGCCTGGGAAATCCGGTCGCCCCAGAAGGCGTAAAGGTCAGGCCCGCCCGGGTTGGCCAGACGGCTGCCCATCTCCAGGCGGTGCGGCGCGATGGCGTCGAACGGGCGCAACAGCCCGTAAAGCCCGGAAAGTATGCGCAAATGCCGCTGCGCCCAGTCCAGCGCGTCGGGGTCCAGCGTTTTCGCCTCCAGCCCGGTGTAGGTGTCACCGGCAAACAGGCTGAGCGCGGTGGAAAGTGGAGCCGTGTCGAAACTGGCAAACCGGGCGACGTTCAACCGGGCAAGCGGTTCGGAAATATCCATCAGCTTGCGCAGATCGGCCGGGCCAAGTCCGCGCGCCACTTCGGCCAGCGTTTCGGCGTCGGTCTGGAACCGGGGTCGGGTTTCCGGCAACCCGAAAGCCAGCGGGCGGGGGGCGGCGTCAAGCCGTTTGGCAGGGGAAAGCACGGTCAGCATTGGCCCTACCTACAAGACAGCGCGGCGAAGGCAAGGCTCAGCCCCTTAGCACCGCAAGGAAAGCCGCGCCGAAGCGTTCGATCTTGACCGGACCCAGATCGCCAACGCGGTCCAGTTCCGACAGGGTGCTGGGCCGCGCCTCGGCGATCTTGCGCAGCGCGGATTGCGAGAGACTCAGCGGTTTGCCGATGCCATCGGCGCCACGGGAAAGCTCCAACTGCACCTGCGACAGCCGGTCAAACAGCGCCCCGGCATCGCGCCCGGCCAGCCGCAGCCGCTGCGGATGCAGGCCCTCGGCGGCACCATTGATCACCGCCAGAAACGCCAACCCGTAGCTTTCCAGCTTTTTCGCCCCGACCCCGGAGATTTGCGCCATCTGGTCCAGATTGGCGGGGCGCTTTTCGGCCATTTCGGCCAGCGTGCGGTCAGGAAAGATCACATAGGCGGGGACCGAGGCGGCCTCGGCCAGTGACCGGCGCTTGGCTTTCAGCGCCGACATCAGCGGCGCGTCTTCGTCCGATACCAGCGACTTCACCGCCGGTCGCGCGCCCGCCGAGGCCGATTGCACGGTATCGCGGCGCAGGCTGATCGCCGCTTCGCCGCGCAGAATCGGGCGGGCGGCGT
Organism: Rhodobacter ferrooxidans; assembly: GCF_000176015.1. Lineage (GTDB taxonomy): Bacteria > Pseudomonadota > Alphaproteobacteria > Rhodobacterales > Rhodobacteraceae > Pseudorhodobacter_B > Pseudorhodobacter_B ferrooxidans. The sequence continues at coordinate 258,508 of NZ_ACYY01000001.1, forward strand.
CGGTCATCCGCAGCGCGCCGTGGCGGTCGGGGTCGGGGCGCACGAGGTCACGGCCCATCATCTGCCGGAACACGGCCCCCCAGGCGGGCTTGGAAAACTCGCGCCCGACGGCGAAAGTGGGCAACTGGTCGTGGCCGCGCTCGCGCACCTTGGCGGTGGAGGTGCCGGTCAGGATGTCGATCAGATGCCCGGCGCCGAACCACTCGCCAGTGCGCAGCATCGCTGAAAGCGCCTTGCGCACGGCGTCGGTGGCGTCGAACACATCGGCAGGATGATCGCAGATATCGCAATTGCCGCAAGGGGTTGACGCCTCGCCAAAGTATCCCAGCAACACCTGGCGGCGGCAACCGGTGGCCTCGGCCAGACCCAGCAGCGCATTCAGCCTTGCATGGTCGGCGGCCTTGCGGTCGGCGGGGGCGGGGCTTTCGTCGATCTGGGCGCGGCGCAGGCGGATGTCTTCGGGGCCATAAAGCGTCAGGGTTTCGGCAGGTGCCCCGTCACGCCCGGCGCGACCGATTTCCTGATAATAGCCCTCGATCGACTTTGGCAGGTCTGCGTGGGCGACCCAGCGGATGTCGGGCTTGTCGATGCCCATCCCAAAGGCGATGGTCGCCACCACGATCAGCCCATCCTCCTGCTGAAACCGCACTTCGGTGCGGCGGCGGTCATCGGCCTCCATGCCCGCATGATAGGGGCAGGCGGCGTGACCGGCCTCGCGCAGCGCCTGCGCCAGGGTTTCGGTTTTCGCCCGACTGCCGCAATAGACGATGCCCGATTGCCCCTTGCGGGCGGCGGCAAAGGCCAGAATCTGCTGGCGCGGCGTGTCTTTCACCGCGAAGGCCAGATGGATATTGGGCCTGTCAAAGCCGCGCAGGAAGGTCTCGGGCGGCTGACCGGCAAACAACCGGGTCACGATCTCGGTGCGGGTTTCCTCGTCGGCGGTGGCGGTGAAGGCGGCCAGCGGCACGTTCAGGGCTTGCCGCAGCGCGCCGATGCGCAGGTAGTCGGGGCGGAAATCATGGCCCCACTGGCTGACGCAATGCGCCTCGTCCACCGCGATCATCTGCACGTTGATCCGGCGCAGCAGGCTGAGGGTGCCAGCAGAGGCCAGCCGTTCGGGGGCCATGTAGAGAAGCTTTATCCGGCCCTCATCCAGCGCCGCAAAGATGCTTTCGGTTTCCTCGTCGGTGTTGCCCGAGGTCAGGGCGCCAGCTTCGACGCCCGCTTCGCGCAGGGCCCGCACCTGATCGCGCATAAGCGCAATCAGCGGGCTGATCACAACGGTCACGCCGGGCCGCGACAGCGCAGGCAGTTGGAAACACAGAGATTTCCCGCCGCCCGTCGGCATGATCGCCAGCACGTTGTGCCCGTCCAGCACCGCCTGAACGATTTCTTCCTGCCCCGGGCGAAAGGCGGCAAAGCCGAAGACCGAGGACAGAAGGGAACGGGTGTGCTGCATGGGCCTGCGGGTCAGGAGGTGCCGGGACGCCCGGTTGCCTTAGGAAAAAGCGAACTGGTTGTTGATCAGCACGATGCGCAGCGCATAGACGCCCAAGAGCACGATCAGTGGCGCCAGATCCAGCCCGCCCATGCTGGGCAGGATGTTGCGCACCTTGGAATACAGCGGCTCCAGCAACCGGTTCAACCCGTTCCAAAGCTGTGCCACCAAGGGTTGCCGCAGGTTCAGCACCTGGAAATTGATCAGCCAGCTCATGATGATATGGGCGAAGATGATGAATTGCGCGACATCAAGGATCAGAAGCAGGATTTGCAGGATCGAGGTCATGGCAACGGCTCCGGTCTGTGGCTTGGGCGTTAGGTATCCGGCCAACCGATAAAGGGCAATGCTTTCCGAAGCGTTATGCTTGACCTTGTTGCCGCGACACGGCAGGGCAGGGCAAACGGAGGCGCCATGTATCCCTTTGCCCGGATGTATAAAGAGCTGTGGAAGTTTCGGCGCGCGCCTGCCTTGCCGCTGCTGGGTGCCCATGTCAGCCATCACATCTGCTGGCCCTGGGATCTGGACCCCTGGGTCGAGTTGAACAATGGCCGCACTCTGACGCTGTATGATCTGGGGCGGATTCCGCTGGGGCAGCGCACCGGGCTGCATGCGGTGCTGAAGGCGCGGGGCTGGGGCATGACGGTGGCGGGCAACACCACGCGCTATCGTCGCCGGGTGCAGATGTTCGACCGGCTGGAAATGCACAGCCGCTGCATCGGCTGGGACGCGCGGTTTCTGTATATCGAGCAAAGCATGTGGAAGGGGGCGGACTGCACCAGCCATATGCTGCTGCGCTCGGCGGTGACTTCGAAGGCGGGGATTGTTGCGCCGGTCGAGGTTTTGCAGGCGCTGGGGCAAGACCCGCAAAGCCCGCCCCTGCCCGATTGGGTTCAGGGCTGGATTGCTGCCGACGCGCTGCGCCCCTGGCCGCCGCAACGCTGATCGCTTGCGCAGGCGCGGCATTTCGGGCTTGATCCGGGGGCATAGCGGGGGGCTGCGATGATTTCGCCAAGGAAACGCATCTGGGGCTGGTATTTCTTTGACTGGGCCAGCCAGCCCTACAGCACGCTGCTTTTGACCTTCATCTTCGGCCCCTATTTCGCCGAGATGGCGCGGGCGCGCTATGTGGCGCAGGGCATGACTGCCGACGCCGCCGCCGCTGCCGCGCAATCTTATTGGGGCTGGGGCATCGCCGCGGCTTCTGCGGTGATTGCCCTGCTGGCACCGCTGCTGGGGGCGATTGCCGATGGCACCGGGGGGCGGCTGGTCTGGGTCTGGGTGTTTTCGCTGCTGTATGTCGTGGGTTCCTACGGGTTGTGGTGGTTGGCACCGGGCGAGGGCAGTCTGTTCTGGGCGGTGGCGTTCTTCGGGCTGGGCTTCATCGGCATGGAGTTTGCCACCATCTTCACCAACGCCCTGCTGCCGGGGCTGGAGGATCACGACAAGATCGGCGGCATCTCGGGTTCCGGCTTTGCCTTCGGCTACCTGGGCGGCATTGTTTCGCTGGCGGTGATGCTGGCGCTGTTCGTCGAAAGCGGCAGCACCGGCAAGACCCTGATCGGCATCAGCCCGATCCTGGGGCTGGATGCGGCGGCGCGCGAAGGCACCCGCGCGGTCGGCCCCTTCACCGCGATCTGGTATGTGGTCTTCATGTTGCCGTTCGTCTTGTGGGTGCGCGAGCCGAAAACCCACCATCGCAGGCTGGATGTTCCCGCGGCTTGGGCCAGCCTGAAAACCCTGCTGAAAAGCCTGGCCCATCGGCCCAGCCTTGCCGCCTATCTGGGCTCGTCGCTGCTGTATCGCGACGCGCTGAACGCGCTTTACGGCTTTGGCGGGGTTTATGCCTCGGGCGTGCTGGGCTGGAGCGTCACCCAGATCGGCCTGTTCGGCATTGTCGGCGCGATCTCGGCGGCTGTGGCAAGCTGGATCGGCGGGCGGGCCGACAACCGGTTCGGCTCGAAACCGGTGATTTCCTTCAGCATCCTGGTGCTGATCGCGGTCTGCTGCATCATCGTCGGCATGACCCGCGAGGGGCTGTTCGGCATGGCGATGGACCCGGCCAGCAACCTGCCCGACCAGATCTTTTTCGCCTGTGGCGCGCTGATCGGCGGCGCGGGCGGCATGTTGCAGGCGGCCAGCCGCACCATGATGGTGCGCCATACCAGCCCCGAACATGCCGCCGAGGCGTTCGGGCTGTTCGCGCTGTCGGGCAAGGTCACCTCGTTTCTGGCCCCGGCGCTGATTGCGGCGGTCACCATGGCCAGCGGGTCGCAGCGCATCGGCATCTCGCCGCTGATCGGGCTGTTCCTTGCGGGGTTGTTTCTGCTAGTCTGGGTGAAACCGCAGGGGGAGCAACGGGTCAGCGCATGAAACGCCTTTTTATTCTGATCGCCGCCCTTGGGCTGGCCGCCACCCCGATCAGCGCCAAACCGTTGGCGAATAAACTGTTTGGCGCGATGGAAACCCCGTCGTCAGATCGGCCAATGCCGATCGGCAGCTATGCGCGCGGCTGTGCGGCGGGCATGGTGCAGATGCCTGAATCCGGCCCGACCTGGCAGGCAATGCGGCTTTCGCGCAACCGCAACTGGGGCCAACCCGAGTTGATCGAGTTCTTGCAGCAACTGTCGGTGGCCGCCACGCAAGTGGGTTGGGCGGGGCTTTATATCGGTGATATCGCCCAGCCGCGTGGTGGGCCGATGACCTCGGGTCATGCCAGCCACCAGACCGGGCTGGATGCCGATGTCTGGATGCTGCCGCCTCGGCGGTTGAACCTGACGCGGCGGGAACGCGAGAACATCTCGTCGATCCCGGTGCGGTCGGCGGATCAGCGGTCGGTGACCGAAAACTGGACCCCTGCGCATCATGCGCTGCTGCGGGCTGCGGCCTCTGACCCGCGGGTGGACCGGATTTTCGTGGCCGCCGCCGTGAAGATCGAGATGTGCCGCACCGCCACCCGCCGCGACAAGGCCTGGTTGCAGAAGATTCGCCCGATTGCCGGGCATGACACGCATTTTCACGTCCGGCTGAAATGCCCGAAAGGCGCAAATCTGTGCGAAACGCAAAAGCCGACGGTGGCCGAACTGTCGAACGGCGGCGATGGCTGCGACGAGACGCTGAACTGGTGGGTGACCGACTATCTGAACCCGCCGAAACCCAGCGGCAAACCGGAAAAGCCCAAACCGCGACCGAAGACCCCGCGTGAATTCACCATGGCCGATCTGCCTGCACAATGCGCCGACGTTCTTACAGCGCAATAGCGGCAGGCCTGTTTGCGGTGCTGGCGCTGGAAGGCAGTGCCACACCGCAGCCGCCCGCAGGCCATATCGGCAGTTACACCTGGACCAGCGATGATCGCCGCTTTGGCGGCTTTTCCGGCATAGAAATCCTGGCGGACGGTCAAAGCTTTACCGCGCTGTCGGATCACGGTGGCTGGATCAGTGGCAGGTTCCGTCGGGATGCAACCGGGATGATCGTCGGCATCGACGCCGGCCCTGTGCATCGGCTGAAATCCGATAGCGAAAAGCCTTTGTCCAAAGGTCGCACCGACAGCGAAGGGTTGGCACTGGCACCCGACGGGTCGTTCTATGTGTCGCTGGAACGCAAGGTGCGCGTGCTGTACTATGTAACGATCGGCGGTTTTGCCGAGAACCTGCCGGTGCACCCCGATTTTGCCCGGATGAAACGGAACGCCGCCCTGGAAGCGCTTGCGGTGGACGCCAACGGTTGGCTGTACACATTGCCCGAAGAATCGAGCGGGGCGAAAAAGCCGTTCAAAATCTACCGGTTCCGCAATGGCGTTTGGGATCAGCCGTTCGAGTTGCCGCGCACGGACCGCTATTTGCCGGTCGGCATGGATTTTGGCCCGGATGGCCACCTTTACTTGCTGGAGCGGCAATTTCATGGCGTGGGCGGCTTTGCCAGCCGGGTGCGGCGGTTCACCGTCAATTCCCAGGGGCTGAGCGATGCCGAGGTGTTGCTTGAAACGCCGCCCGGCCTGCACGACAATCTGGAAGGTCTTTCGGTCTGGCGCGACGCTGGCGGCGTGCTGCGGCTGACCATGGTGTCGGACGACAACTTCAGTTTTTTCCAGCGCACAGAGATCGTGGAATACCGGGTGCCCGGTTGACAGACGCCTGCACGCGGCCTAACCCGCGCCATTGCCCAGCAGGGCCAAGTCTCCGCCACCTTGTAAAAACGGAAAAAACATGACCCGCAACTTGATTCCCGGTATTCTTGCGATGGCCGCCCTTGTGGTGGCCTCGAACGTTCTCGTGCAGTTTCTGTGCGGCCCCTGGCTGACCTGGGGGGCCTTTACCTATCCCTTCGCCTTTCTGGTGACCGATCTGACCAACCGGCTGCAAGGTGTGGCTGCGGCGCGGCGGGTGGTGCTGGCGGGGTTTGCCGTGGGAGTGGTGTGCTCGCTGATCGGCACGCAGATCGTGGGGGAATTCGGCCCATTGGTGACCTTGCGGGTGGCGATGGGGTCAGGGCTGGCGTTCCTGGCGGCGCAACTGCTGGACGTGACGATTTTTGACCGGCTGCGCCAGGTGGCCTGGTGGCGGGCCCCACTGATTTCGACGCTGGTCGGGGCTTCGGTCGATACGGCGCTGTTTTTCAGCATCGCGTTTTCAAGCGCCCTGGTGGTGCTGGAGCCGGGCAACGACGTGGCTTGGGCCAACGACGTGCTGCCGCTGCTGGGGGTCGGGCCGCAGGCGCCGCTTTGGGTGTCGCTCGCGGTGGCAGATTGGACGGTGAAACTGACGCTGGCGATTGTTGCGCTGGTGCCGTTTCGGCTGGTCATCGCAAAGTGGACCACAAGGGATGCGTAAAATCTTTTGACAAACACAAAATATGTGCGACGCTAGCGCTATCGGAAACCATTTGAAAGGAGGTGATCCAGTGTCGAGAGTGATATTGGAGAAGCGGTTCGGGACAGTCAGAGGGGGCGTTTGCTGAGGGCAACCCCTCAGGGAACCTACCGATGATTGGGCTTCAGACCTAACTGGCCCATCTCCTTGAAACTCGGGAAGGGTCGCCGCATGTGGCGACCCTTTCTCGTTCTGAACCGGCATTGTTGCGGTTGCGTCGGAGCCTCCGGCGGGGATATTTGAGAACAGATGAAACCGGATGCTGCGCAATGCTGCGGATCAATGACACCCTTGTGCTGGCCGATTGGGAGCTTTCGGAAAGCTTTTCCCGGTCGTCCGGGCCAGGCGGGCAGAATGTCAACAAGGTGGAAACCGCAGTCGAATTGCGGTTCGAGGCCGAGCGCAGCCCGAACCTGACCCCAGCGGTGAAGGCGCGGCTGAAGCGGCTGGCCGGGCGGCGTTGGACCAACGAAGGCGCCATCGTGATCCGCGCCGAGGAAACCCGCAGCCAGGCCCGCAACCGCGAACTGGCAGAAGCGCGCCTGGTGGAAATGATCCAGGCGGCACTGGTGGCCCCTAAACGGCGGGTGGCAACAAAACCGACGTTGGGCAGCCAGCGGCGGCGGTTGGCGGCCAAGGCCGAGCGCGGCGAAGTCAAGGCAGCACGCGGCAAGATAGCGGAGGAAGAATGACCGAGACCATGCTGGAACGGCGGGCGCGGCTGATGGGGCCGAACGTGCCGACGTTTTACCGAACACCCGTTCACATTGTGAAAGGCCAGGGCGTCTGGCTATGGGACACCAGCGGCAAACGCTATCTGGATTGCTACAACAACGTGCCGCATGTCGGCCATTGTCACCCGCGCGTGGTACAGGCGATTGCGGCGCAGGCGGCCGAGTTGAATACCCACACCCGCTATCTGCACGATCTGGTGCTGGACTATATCGAGCGGTTGACCGGAAAGCTGGGCCACGGCTTGTCACAGGCGATCATGGTCTGCACCGGGTCTGAGGCCAACGATATCGCGCTGCGGATGGCGCAGGCGGTGACCGGCAACACCGGCATCATTGCCACTGACAACACCTATCACGGCAATACTTCGGCGGTCAGTCAACTGTCATCGCGCCGTCCGCCGATCGGGGGCCGGGCACCGAATGTGCGGCTGGTGCCCGCGCCCGACAACCTGCGACCGGTGGGTGGAAGCCTTGCCGGACAGGCGCAGGCTTTTGCCGACAACGTGGCACGGGCGATTGTGGAACTGGAGGCGGCGGGGTTCGGGTTCTCTGGCATGATGTTGTGCCCGGCATTTGCGAACGAAGGTTTACCTTCGGTGCCCAAGGGGTTTCTGGACCCAACAGTGCAGGTGGTGCGCGCTGCAGGTGGGGTGATGATCGCCGACGAGGTGCAGCCAGGCTTTGGCCGCATGGGCAGTGATTTCTGGGGTCACGAGGCCTTGGGCTTTGCCCCCGATATCGTGACCGTGGGCAAGCCAATGGCCAATGGTCATCCGGTCGCTGCGGTGCTGGCGCGGCCCGATGTGATGGCGGCCTTCCGCAACGCCTTTGGCTATTTCAACACCTTCGGCGGCAATCCGGTGTCGGCGGCAGCCTGTCTGGAAGTGCTGCAGGTGATCGAGGATGAAGGCTTGCAACACAATGCAGCGGTGGTTTCGGCGCATGTGATGGCGCGGATGCAGGCGCTGCGCCACCCGCTGCTGGCCGATGTGCGCGGCAACGGCATGTTCTTCGGCGCCGAGTTCGTGCTGGATGACGCGATGACCCCGGCAACCGATTTCGTGGCCGATCTGGTCGAGGCGCTGGTGACCCGCGGCTTCATCCTGAACCGGATCGGGCGGGCGCAGAACACGCTGAAAATCCGACCGCCACTGCCGTTCTCCATTGAAAATGCTGACTCTTTGATGGACGCTATCGAGGCTGTGCTGGCGGAAGCCCCGGTGCCTGCATGAGCGAAAGCCAGGAAGCCGCGTCGGCTTGGGGTGGCCATGATCTGCGGCTGATCCGCAACCGCGAGAATGCGGTCTATGAGATGCGCCTGCCCGGCGGCAAGCGGGCGGCGCTGCGATTGCACCGGCAGGGCTATCAGGCCGAAGCGGCGATCCGGTCGGAACTGTGGTGGTGTGCGGCGCTGGCGAAGGCGGGGGTGGCGGTGCCGGATCCGCTGGTCAGCCGCTCTGGCGATCTGCTGGTGCGGCTGGACAGCGGGCGGATTGCCTCGGTCCTTGCTTGGGTTGACGGTGCGCCTTTGGGCGAGGCGGGGCGGCCTTTGCCGGGCAATGCGGCGCAGCAGGTGGCGTGGCACCACGCGCTGGGGCGGCTGGTCGCACAGGTGCACCGCGTGACCGACGGGCTGATCCTGCCCGGCGATTTTACGCGACCGCGCTGGGATATCGACGGGTTGACGGGCGAAGAACCGTTCTGGGGAAGATTTTGGGAGCATCCGGCACTGACGGCAGACGAGGCCGCAACCTTGCGACGCGCCCGTGATTTCACCCGCGAGAGACTGACCGATTACGCAAGAACCGCCGCGCCGGGGCCGATTCACGCGGATGTGCTGCGGGAAAATGTTTTAGTGAACGGTCATTCGCTTTCGCTGATCGACTTCGACGATTCCGGTATCGGCTTTCGGCTGTACGATCTGGGCACGGTGATGTCGCAAAATCTGTATCAAGCGAACCGTCAGGCGTTGCAGGCAGCGCTGATCGACGGCTATGCCAGCTTGCGCGATGACGATTTCAGTATGGTGGATGTGTTCACATTGGCCCGCACGCTGGCCTCGGTTGGCTGGGCGGCACCGCGCCTGCCGCACTTGGACCCGGTGCACCGGCGCCATATCGACCGCGCCGTGATGTGGTCGGCACAGGTCATGTCTGGGTCGGGCTAAGACGCGCTACAGATCTACCCTATACCAATACGTCTTGCGCCACTTGCTCGCCAATACCGAATACCCGTTTATATCGAGCGATTTCAGCCGCTGGTCCCATCGCCTTGTTGGGATTGTCGGACAATTTCACCGTCGGGCGACCGTTGGCCGAGACCGCCTTGCACACCAGACTGAACGGTGCCAGCGCATCATCGGCCACCAGACCGCGAAAGTCGTTGGTCAGCAGCGTGCCCCAGCCGAACGACGCCTTGACCCGACCGTGAAACTGCCGGTGCAGTTCCTCGATCTTGTCAACGTCCAGTCCGTCCGAGAAGATCACCAGCTTCTGCCGCGGATCTTCGCCACGCGATTGCCACCAGAGGATCGCGGTTTCAGCGCCTGCCGCCGGGTCGCCAGAGTCAATGCGGATGCCGGTCCATTGGCTCAGCCATTCCGGAGCGTTGCGCAAAAAACCTTCGGTGCCATAGGTATCGGGCAGAATGATGCGCAGATTGCCGTCATGTTCCTCGTGCCAGTCGGCCAGCACCTGATAGGGCGCCTGCGCCAGTTCGGCATCGGAATTGGCCAGCGCCGCATAGACCATCGGCAATTCATGAGCGTTTGTTCCTATTGCCTCGACCTCGCGCCGCATGGCGATCAGGCAGTTCGAGGTACCGCTGAACGCCTGCCCCAGACCCTCGCGCATCGCCTGCACGCACCAGTCCTGCCACAGGAAGGAATGCCGCCGCCGCGTGCCGAAATCAGCGATTTTCAGGTCTTCGATCTGGCGCAGGCGTTCGATCTTTTCCCACAGCTTGGTCATGCCGCGGGCATACAGCACTTCCAGCTCGAACTTGCCCAACCGCTCCAGCACCGCGCGGCTGCGCAGTTCCATCAGCACCGCAAGCGCCGGAATTTCCCACAGCATCACCTCGGGCCATTTGCCTATGAACGTCAGTTCATATTGACCGTCGCGCTTTTCCAGATGGTAGGGCGGCAGTTGCATGCCCTCGAACCATTCCATGAAATCGGGGCGGAACATCTGGCGTTTGCCGTAGAACGTGTTGCCGCGCAGAAATGTGCTTTCGCCGCGCGACAGCCGCAAACTGCGCACATGGTCAAGCTGCTGGCGCAACTCGCCCTCGTCCACCAGATCGGCCAGACGCACCGAAGCCGTGCGGTTGATCAGGCTGAAGGTCACGTCGGTATCGCGCTTGTTGCGGAAAACCGACTGGCACATCAAGAGCTTGTAGAAGTCGGTGTCGATCAGCGAGCGCACGATCGGGTCGATCTTCCATTTGTGATTGTGAACGCGGGTGGCGATATCAACCATTCAAGCCTCCAGCAGCACGCCGGCCGCGATCATCGCCTCGCGCGCCTCTTCCAGCGAGCCGTCAAGGTCGATGGCGCGGCAGGCGCCTTCCAGCAAGGTGACGCCAAAGCCTAAGCGCGCGGCATCCAGCGCCGAATAGGCGACGCAGAAATCGGTGGCGAGGCCCACCAGCGTCAGGTCGCTGACCCCGCGCGACCGCAGATAGCCCTCCAGCCCGGTGGGGGTTTCGCGGTCGTTTTCGAAGAAGGCGGAATAGCTGTCGATTCCGGGGCGAAAGCCCTTGCGGATCACCAGATCGGCGGCGTTGGTGGCGAGTTTCTTGTGGAAATCCGCGCCCTTGCTGCCCTGCACGCAATGCGCAGGCCACAGCACTTGCGGGCCATAGGGCAAATCAATCATCTCGAACGGCGCCTTGCCGGGGTGGTTGGCGGCAAAGCTGGCGTGGTTGGCGGGGTGCCAATCCTGGGTCAGCACCTTGACCGAAAACTCAGCCAGCAGGGCGTTGATGCGGGGGATTATGGCATCGCCATCGGCCACCGCCAGCGCACCGCCGGGGCAGAAATCGTTCTGCACGTCGATCACGATCAGGCCTTGCGTCGCGGGTCGCATCGGCGCCTCCCTTGCGGCTGAAAGTCCTTGCGTAAGACCCATGGGCGGCAGGGTCAAGCTTGGGGGATTGCTTTTGTAACAGTCGCGCGGCAAACAGCCGCCATGCTGACCATCGCCGCGCTGTATCATTTCACTCGTTTTGCCGACCCCGCCGCCCTGCGCGCGCCACTGCTGGCGCTGGCCGAGGCGCAGGGGGTGAAGGGCACGCTGCTGCTGGCGGGCGAGGGGATCAATGGCACGATTGCCGGGCCGCGGGCAGGAATTGATGCGGTTCTGGCGCATATCCGGGCCCTGCCGGGCTGTGCTGGCCTTGGCTGGAAAGAGGCGCAGGCGGCGGAGATGCCGTTCGGCCGCATGAAGGTGCGCGTCAAGCGCGAGATTGTCAGCGTGGGGCAGCCGGATGTCGATCCGCGCGCAAACGTGGGGCATTATGTTGCACCCGCCGACTGGAACGCGCTGATCGCCGACCCCGATGTGGCGGTGATCGACACCCGCAACGACTACGAAGTGGCGATCGGCACGTTTCAGGGCGCCGTCGATCCGCAAACCCGCACTTTCCGCGAGTTTCCGGCCTGGTGGGCGGCCAACAAGGACCGCTTTCACAACAAGCGCATCGCGATGTTCTGCACCGGCGGCATCCGCTGCGAGAAATCGACGAATTTCCTGCTGGGGCAGGGCATGCCAGAGGTTTACCACCTGCAAGGCGGCATCCTGCAATACCTTGAAGACGTGCCTGCCGACCAAAGCCTGTGGCAAGGCGAGTGCTATGTGTTCGACCAAAGGGTATCGGTCGGGCACGGGCTGGTTCCGGGCGATTATGACAGTTGCCACGGCTGCCGTCGGCCGATCAGCGCCGAAGACAAGCTTCGCCCGGAATATGAGGCGGGCGTTTCCTGTCACCATTGCATCGACGAACACACCGAGGCCGACCGCGAAAGGTTCCGCGAGCGGCAGCGGCAAGTGGCTTTGGCCGCAGCGCGGGGTGCGCGGCACTTCGCCGGTTAGCGCAGGCGTCGGCCTTCGGCATCGGCGGCGAAGAACAGCGCCTTTTCGGCGTCGAACCCCAGACCGACCATGCTGCCGGGCTGCGCATGCAAATCCTGATGCGCCTCGATCACCAGCTTTTCGCCGGTGGGCGCGGTCAGGTGGATGAAGGAAACGCCGCCCAGCGCCTCGGTCATTTCCACCCGATGCGTGCTGCCTTCGGCCAGATGCAGGTGTTGCGGGCGCAGGCCGACCACCACGGCGCCCGGCGGCAGATCGGTCTCGGTAACGACCGTGCCGCCCAGGCCCGCCGCCTCGACGCCGCCCCGCCACGCCACGCCCGAAACGAAGTTCATCGCCGGGCTGCCGATGAAACCGGCGACAAAGCGGTTGTCGGGATTGTGGTATAACTCCAAGGGCTTGCCAACCTGTTCGACCCGCCCTGCCCGCAGCACCACGATCTTGCTGGCTAGCGTCATCGCCTCGACCTGGTCATGCGTGACGTAGATCATCGTGGCACCGATCTCGCGGTGCAGGCGGGCGATTTCGACGCGCATTTCCACCCGCAACTCGGCATCAAGGTTTGATAGCGGCTCGTCGAACAGGAACACTTCTGGCCCGCGGACGATGGCGCGCCCGATGGCGACGCGTTGGCGCTGACCGCCGGAAAGCGCCTTGGGCTTGCGGGCCAGGTAATCGTCCAGCTTCAGTATCCGGCTGGCCTCGCGCACCTTGGCGGCGACCTCGGCCTTGGGATGGCCGGTCATCTTCAGCCCGAAGCCCATGTTTTCCGCAACCGTCATGTGCGGATAAAGCGCGTAGGTCTGGAACACCATCGCCACGCCGCGTTCGGCCGGGTCTTCGCGGGTCACGTCGCGGGTGCCGATATGGATGCGGCCCGAAGTGGTTTCCTCCAGCCCCGCCACCATGCGCAGAAGGGTGGATTTGCCGCAGCCCGAGGGGCCGACGAAGACGCAGAACTCGCCATCCTCGATGGTCAGATCGACGCCGTGGATCACCTGAACCTCGCCGAACCGCTTGACCACGCCTTGCAGATTTACGCCTGACATCAGCCCCTCCCTGCCTGTTGCTGTTCGGGAAAGCGCCAGCTTTCCGCTTCGGCGGCGATGGATGCCGCGGTTTCGGTGATCTGCGGTGCCCGTGCCGCCAATCCTTCCAATGTGGTGCGGGCGGTGGTCGATGTGACCGACAGCGCCCCGATCACCCGGCCCGTGCGAGTCAGAATCGGTGCGGCAATGCAGATGATTCCCGGCTCGTGCTCCTCGCGGTCATAGGCGAAACCGCGGGCGCGAATCGCTGCAAGCTCGGCCAGAAGCAGCGCACGGCTGGCCAGAGTATGCGGGGTGAAGCGGTGGAACGACTGCCGTTGCAGCGCCTGTTCCAGCGCCTGCGGCTCCAGATGCGCCAGCATCGCCTTGCCGACGCCGGTGCAATAGGCCGGGCCGACCTTGCCGGCCTGAGCGAACATTTCGACCGGCCGGGCGGCGTTGCGTTTATCGACGTAAAGCACCTGCCCCTGATCCAGTTGCGCCAGATGGATGGTCTCGCCGGTGTCGGCAGAAAGCCTGTCCAGCCAAGGCCTTGCAAGCGGCGCCAGACTGCTTTGTGCCCAGGCCGCATGGGCCAGCCGCACCAGCCGTACCCCCAGCGCATAGTGCTGGCTTTCGGCGTCATAGGACAGCATGCCCTGATGCGTCAGGGTTTGCAGAAACCGATACAGTGTGGCCTTGGGATAGCGGCTTTCAGCCAGCAGATCGGAAAACCGCACCGGGCGACCGCAGGCGGCCACCTGATCCAGCACATCCAGCGCCTTGCCCACCGTGCCATCGCCCGCCTCTGCCATCATCCCGCTATCAGCCTCCAGTTGACAGGTTGCATGATACGCCGCATAGTTTTCAATATTCAAGACTAAGTTTCACATAATGAAACCATCAGGGAGGAAACCATGGTTCATTTCAAGACGGGGGCGTTGGCGCTGACCGCGGCGTTGCTGATGTCGGGGTCGGCCATCGCGCAGCAACGCACGCTGGTGTTCAACACCGATACCTCGGACCCGGCACCGAAGGCGGCGTTTGATCAGTTGATTGCCGATTTCGAGGCCGAGAACCCCGATGTCGATGTGGTGGTCAACATGTTCGACCATGAAGGCTACAAGACCGCGATCCGCAACTTTCTGACCGCCGACAGCCCCGATCTGGCCAACTGGTATGCCGGCAACCGCATGGCGCCCTTTGTCAACGCCGGGCAGTTTCAGGACGTGACCGATGTGTGGGAGGCCAACGGGCTGGGCGAGGCGCTGGGGTCGGCCAAGGCCTCGATGACCATCGACGGCAAGCAGTGGGGCGTGCCCTACACCTATTACCAGTGGGGGATTTACTACAACAAGGACGTCTACAAGGCCGCGGGCGTCACTGAACCCAAGACCTGGGACGAGTTCATCGCCAATTGCGCGGTTTTCAAGGCGGCGGGCATCGACTGCCTGACCACCGGCAGTTCGGCGCTGTGGCCGGTGGCGGGGATCTTCGACTATCTCGACATGCGGACCAACGGTTACGAGTTCCACATGGACCTGACGGCGGGCAAGATCGCCTGGACCGATGACCGGGTGAAAGCGGTGTTTGCCGAGTGGGCCAAGCTGGTGGAGCCGGGCTATGTGACCGAAAACCATGCGGCGATCGACTGGCAGGATGCGGCGGCGCTGCTGGTGCAGGGCAAGGCTGCCAACTATGTGATGGGCAACTTTGCGGTGGCGACCTTCAAGGAAGGTGGCATGACCAACGACAATCTGGGCTTCATGGTGTTCCCCGAAATCACCCCCGGCCTGCCGCGGGCCGAGGAAGCGCCGACCGATACCATCCACATCCCGGCGGGGGCCAAGAACGTGGCCGATGCCAAGCTGTTCCTGGCTTTCGTGGCGCGGGCCGATGTGCAGACCAAGATGAACGGCATCCTTGGCCAATTGCCCACCAACAAGAACGCGACGGTGGATGAAACCGACCCGTTCCTGTCGGCAGGCTTTGCCGAGCTTTCCTCGGCCTATGCCTTGGCGCAGTTCTTCGACCGTGACGCCCCGGCCGAGATGGCCAAGGCCGGGATGGAGGGCTTCCAGGAGTTCATGGTGCATCCCGACCGTCTGGACGCCATTCTTGAACGGCTGGAAAAGGTGCGGGCGCAAGCCTACTGAAAAACCGGCGGGCGCTGTTGTGGCGCCCGCCCCCTTTCCGCAAACGCCCCCCTTCCCGCAAACGCCCCCCTTCCCGCAAACGCCCGAGGCCCCATGCAAGCCTATTGGAAACGCTCGCAGCGCAAGCTGGCCCCGTGGCTGTTTCTGGCCCCCGGCCTCGCGATGTTTGCGCTTTACGTCATCATCCCGATCTTTCAGTCGATGGCGATCTCGTTCTACGACTGGGACGGCTTGGGCGAGAAAATCTGGATCGGCACCGCCAACTATGTCGAGCTGATCGACGACGACGCCTTCTACACCTCGCTGAAGAACAACGTGATCTGGCTGGTGCTTTACCTTCTGGCCGTGCCCGCAGGCCTGATGATCGCGATTTTCCTGAACCAGACGGTCTGGGGCATCCGTGCCTACAAGTCGCTGTTCTTCTTTCCCTTTGTCATCAGTCAGGTCGTGGTCGGCCTGATGTTTTCGTGGTTCTACGCCCCCAACTTCGGCCTGTTCTACAAGCTGATCGAGACGGTCACCGGCGATGGTGTGGCCATTCTGGCCGACGAGCGGTTTGTCACCTACGGCATCATCGTGGCCGGGCTTTGGCCGCAGATTGCCTATGTGATGATCCTGTATCTGACCGGCCTGAACAACGTCGCCCCCGATCAGGTCGAGGCGGCGCGTCTGGATGGCGCGAAAGGCTGGCGGATGCTGTGGTATGTGATTCTGCCGCAACTGCGCCCCGCCACCTTCATCGCCGTGGTGGTGACGGTGATCGGCGCGCTGCGCAGTTTCGATCTGGTGTCGATCATGACCAACGGCGGCCCCTACGGCTCCAGCCGCGTGCTGTCGTTCTACATGTATGAGCAGGCGCTTTCGGAATACGGCTATCGCATGGGCTATGGTGCCGCGATTGCCGTGGTGCTGTTTGCCATCATGATGGTGTTCATCTCGGGCTTCATCTGGAAGATGTGGCGCGACGAGACGGAGCGTTAGCATGTTTCCCCGCCCGATCCAGCAAGCCCCCCGCGCCAGCCGCATCGCCTATCAGGTGGCCTTGCCGGTGGCCTTGCTGCTGTGGCTGCTGCCGCTTCTGGGGGTGGCCATGACCTCGGTCAGGCCCGCCTCCGATCTGGCGCAGGGCAATTATTTCGGCATGCCCAGCTATCTGGCCTTCGAGAATTACGCCGACGTGTTCCGCAATTCGCCGATCGCGCATTACATCCTGAATTCGTTCAAGGTGACGATCCCGACGGTGATCGGCTGTCTGGTGCTGTCGTGCATGACCGGCTTTGCGCTGGCGATCTACAAGTTCCGCTCGAATCTGCTGGTATTTTTCCTGTTCGTGGCGGGCAATTTCGTGCCGTTCCAGATCTTGATGGTGCCGGTGCGCGACCTGACGCTGTCGCTGGGGCTTTACAATTCCACGCTGGGGCTGGCGCTGTTTCACATCGCCTTCCAGACCGGCTTTTGCACCCTGTTCATGCGCAATTTCATCAAGGCGCTGCCGTTCGAATTGATCGAGGCGGCGCGGGTGGAAGGCGTGTCCGAGGTGCGGATCTTCTGGTTCATCGTGCTGCCGCTGATGCGACCCGCCATCGCCGCACTTTCGGTGCTGATCTTCACCTTCATCTGGAACGACTATTTCTGGGCCACCGTGCTGACCACCTCGGCCGAGACGCAGCCAGTGACGGCGGGGTTGAATTCGCTGAACGGCCAATGGGTTGCGGCCTGGCATCTGGTGTCGGCGGGCAGCATCATCGCCGCCTTGCCGCCGGTGGTGATGTTCTTTGCGATGCAGAAACACTTCATCGCCGGTTTGACGCTGGGGGCGGTGAAATGACCGAATGGCGGCTGGACGCGGGGGGGCAGACGCTGGTGCTGGCCAGTGCGGGCGGTATTCCGGCGGTGGTCTATTGGGGGGCGACGTTGCCCGATGACGATCTGGGCCAACTGGTGCTGGCCGCGCAAAATGACCTGACCGGCGGCATGATCGACGCCCTGCCCACGCTGTCGCTTTGCCCGGAATCGGGGCGGGCGTTTCAGGGTCAGCCGGGCATGGTGATCCACGCGGCAGACGGCACGCCGCTGCACCCCGCCTTCCGGTTTTCCCATGCCGAAGAAACGCCGGGCCGGTTGGTTTTACACAGCACCAGCGACGGCCTGACCCTCAGCCACATCCTCACCGCCCAGCCCACCGGCGTCATCACCCTGCAAACCCGCCTCAACTCGGCCACGCCGATCCGCGTGCAGTGGCTGGCCGCCCCGGTGCTGCCCGCCCCGCAAGCCGCTGGCGAGTTGATCGACGTTTCCGGCAAATGGACCCGCGAGTTCCAGCTCAACCGCGTCCCCTGGACCCCCGGCATCCACCTGCGCGAGGCCCGCACCGGGCGATCCGGCCACGAGCATCCGCCCTGGCTGATCCTGCCCGAAACCGGCTGCACCAACACCCAAGGCACGGCTTTCGCGCTGCACTACGCCTGGTCCGGCGGTCATCGCATGCTGGCGGAAGAACTGCCCGACGGGCGGCGGCAGGTGCAGTTCGGTCACGCCACGGGTGCCGAAACCGAACCCGGCACCCGGTTCGAAACCGCCGAACTGATCGCCGCCCATTCCACCCGCGGCCTGAACGGCATCGCCGTCACCTTCCAACGCGATATCCGCGACCGCGTGGTGACCTGGCCCACCCCCGCCCGCCCCCGCCCGGTGCATTACAACTGCTGGGAGGCGGTGTATTTCAACCATACGTTGGAAGGCCTGACCGCCATCGCCACCCGCGCCGCTGCCCTTGGTGCCGAGCGCTTCGTGCTGGACGACGGCTGGTTTGGCCGCCGCAACGACGACACTTCGTCCTTGGGCGACTGGACGGTGGACAAGCGCAAATGGCCGCAGGGCTTGCACCCGCTGATCGCCCATGTCCACGCTCTCGGCATGACCTTCGGCCTGTGGTTCGAGCCGGAAATGGCCAACCCCGACAGCGACCTGCTGCGCGCCCACGCGGGCTGGCTGCTGGGGCCAGCCGATCAGGTGACGGGCCGCCACCAGATGGTGCTGAACCTGGCGCTGCCCGCGGTGCAGGACAACCTGTTCCGCCAAGTCTCGGCAGTCCTGACCGAATACCCCATCGACTACGTGAAATGGGACCACAACCGCCTGCTGCCGGTGGTTGATGCCGCGCAAACCCGCGGCGCCTATGCGCTGTTCGACCGGCTGCGCGCCGCCCACCCCGATGTTGAAATCGAAAGCTGCGCCTCGGGCGGAGGCCGGATTGATGCCGGGATTCTGGCCCGCACCCAGCGGGTCTGGCTGTCGGATTCCAACGACGCGCTGGAACGGCTGGCAATCCAGCACAACGCCGCCCTGTTCCTGCCCGCCGCCGTCACCGGCAGCCATGTCGGCCCGCGCCATTGCCACACTTCGGGCCGCATCCTGCCGATGGCGTTCCGCGCCACTGCCGCCGCCCAACGCCACATGGGATTCGAGATGGACCTGCGCGAGTTGACCGAGGCCGAGGCCGCCACCCTGACCGACGTCACGGCCTGGTGGAAAGCCAACCGCGCCTGGACCATGCGCGCCGATATCCACCGGCTTGACGCCGCCGACCCCGCCACCATTGCCGAACTGCAACTGGCCGAAGATGGCAGCCGCTTCATCGCCTTTATCGGCCAGCGGGACACCAGCCCGCAAATCCTGCCCCGCCCGCTGCGCCTGACCGGCCTCGACCCCGACGCCCGCTACCACATCACCCTGCGCAACCCCGAAGACGCCCCACCGCAGTCCCGCGGCCAGAATGCGCTGAAATCCGGCCCCTTGACCCTGTCCGGCCAATACCTGATGACCCATGGCCTGACCCTGCCCGTAGCCTGGCCCGCCACAATCTGGGTTGTCGAAGGCAGCCGCCTGTAATTCACCTTTGCTCAAATATCCCCGCCGGAGGCTCCGGCACCACCACAAGACCCGCCGCCAACAGGACGCAAAATGACCAACCTGCCCACCTACCCCGACCTTCACGGCACATCGGTTTTCATCACCGGCGGCGGCTCCGGCATCGGTGCGGCCCTGACCGAAGGCTTCCTGCGGCAAGGCGCCCGCGTCGCTTTTGTGCAACGTTCCGACGCCAGCGCCTTTTGCGACGCGATGCAGGCGAAAACCGGCAGCCGGCCGCTGTTCATCGCCTGCGACATCACCGATATCCCGGCCCTGCGTGCCGCCGTGGCCACCGCTGCCGCAGCACACGGCCCGATCCGCGTGCTGGTCAACAACGCCGCAAACGACATGCGTCACGACACCCTGAAGGTCACCGAAGAATTCTGGGACTGGTCGATGGCGATCAACCTGAAATCCTATTTCTTTGCGGCCCAAGCCGTGCTGCCCGGCATGCAGGCAGCGGGCGGCGGTTCGATCATCAACTTCACTTCGATCAGCTACATGTTCGGGGCGGCGGGCTATCCGGCCTATGCCACCGCCAATTCCGGCATCAACGGCCTGACCCGGACTCTGGCGCGCGAGTTTGGCCCCGACCGTATCCGGGTGAACGCGCTGGCCCCCGGCTGGGTGCTGACGCAGAAGCAGAAAGACCTCTGGGTAACGCCCGAAGGCCTGGCCGCCCATGTCGAACGCCAATGCCTGAAGGACACGCTGGCCCCCGAAGACATCGTCGGCGGCGTGCTGTTCCTGGCTTCGGACAGTTCGAAAATGATGACAGGCCAAGCCCTTGTGATCGACGGCGGGGTGGTGGTGACCGGATGACCATGGCCTTGCCAACCTGGATCGCGGTCGATTGGGGCACCACCCACCTGCGCGCCTATGCCATCGGGCCAGAGGGCGTGCTGGCCGACGCCGCCTCTGAAGACGGCATGGGCCAGCTTGCCCGCGACGGCTATGAACCGGCGCTGCTGCGACTGATTTCGCCCTGGCTGGCACCCGGGCGCGTCACTGAAGTGGTCGCCTGCGGCATGGTCGGCTCGCGTCAGGGCTGGTTCGAGGCACCCTACCGAACCGTGCCCTGCACACCACTTGATTCCGCCTCGCTGGTCACGGTACCAACCCGGGATGCGCGGCTGAAATTGCGGCTGGTGCCCGGATTGCGGCAAGATTCACCCGCCGACGTGATGCGCGGCGAGGAAACCCAGATCGCCGGGGCGCTGGCGGTGCTACCCGGTTTCGACGGCGTGTTTTGCCTGCCCGGAACCCATTCGAAATGGGTGCAGGTCAGCGCCGGCGAGGTGGTCAGTTTCCAGACCGCGATGACCGGCGAGCTGTTTTCGCTGCTGTCCAGCCAGTCGGTTCTGCGCCACGGCATGCAGGGCGACGGTTGGGATGAACAATCGTTCAGGAATGCGCTGTCCGATGCAATTTCCCGCCCGGAAAGGCTGGCGGCGCGGCTGTTTGCGTTGCGGGCCGAGGGGCTGATTGCCGGACTTTCCGCCGCTTCCGCCCGCGCCCGGCTGTCGGGCCTGCTGATCGGCATCGAGCTCGCTGCCGCCCGGCCCTATTGGCTAGGCCAGAGTGTCGCCCTGATCGGCGCCGAGGGGCTTTGCGCCACCTACGCCCGCGCTTTGGCCGCCCAAGGCATTGCCGCCCGGCAGCTTCCCGCCGCTGCCTGCACCATTGCCGGCCTTAGCCGCGCCCGCACCCCCAAGGTATCCGCATGACCCGCCCCCTCATTGCCATCCTGCGCGGCCTGACCCCGCCCGAAGCCCTGCCGGTGGCCGAGGCGCTGATTGCGGCAGGGATCACCCGCATCGAAGTGCCGCTGAACTCGCCCGATCCACTGACCAGCATCGCCGCAATGGCCCGCGCCTTTGGCCGCGACGCGCTGATCGGTGCCGGAACCGTGCTGACCACGGCCGATGTCGATCACGTGCATGCCGCCGGTGGCCGGTTGATCGTTTCGCCCAATGCCGATGCCGCGGTGATCGCCCGCACCAAGACCCATGGCATGCAAAGCTGGCCCGGCGTGATGACCCCGACCGAGTGTTTTGCCGCGCTGCAAGCCGGGGCTGACGGGTTGAAGCTGTTCCCCGCCTCGCTGATCGGCCCGGCCGGTTTGCAGGCCATTCGCGCCGTTCTTCCCGCCGACACCAGGGTTTTTGCGGTTGGTGGCGCGGGTCCTGCGAACTTTGCCGAATGGTTGCGTGCCGGAGCCGCTGGTTTCGGCATCGGCACCGCGCTCTACACCCCTGGCATGGCTATTTCCGAGGTTGCCACCCGTGCCAAAGCCTTGGTCGCCGCCTGGGATGAGGCCGCCGCATGAGCGGTGTGTTCGACAACAGATCCTGCGAACTGGGCGAGGGTCCGCTTTGGCATCCCGAACGTGAACAATTGTTCTGGTTTGACATTCTGGGCAAACGCCTGCTGTCGCAACGCCACGGCAAGCCACTGCAATGGCAATTCACGGAAATGGTTTCCGCCGCCGGCTGGATCAACGCCGACGAACTTCTGATCGCTTCGGAATCCGCTCTTTTCCGGTTCAACCTGGCAACCGGCGTGCGGAACGATCTTTGCCTACTGGAGGCCAACAACCCGGCAACCCGCAGCAACGATGGCCGCGCCGACCCCTATGGCGGCTTCTGGATCGGCACCATGGGCAAAGCAGCAGAGCCGCAAGCCGGAACGATCTATCGCTATTATGGGGGCGAATTAAAACGCCTTTTCCACGCTTTAACTATCCCCAACGCCATATGCTTCACCCCGGATGGCCGCTACGCGCATTTCGCGGATACCGTGACCCGGTGTGTCATGCGGGTGGCGCTGGACGACATGGGCTGGCCCAAAGCGGTGCCTGAAACCTTTCTCGATCTGCGTGCCGAAGGCCTCAATCCCGATGGCGCGGTGGTTGATGCGGCTGGCAACCTTTGGCTCGCGCAATGGGGTGCCGGTCGGGTCGCGGCCTATGCGCCGTCCGGCGATTTTCTGCGCGCGGTCAGTTTTGCAGCGCCCCACACCTCGTGCCCGGCGTTCGGTGGCAGTGATCTGATGACGCTGTTCTGCACCTCTGCGTTGCAGGGCATGGAGGCTTCGGCCCGCGCCGAAACCCCGGATGCCGGCAAGATCTTCGCCGCGCAGGGCATCGCCCGCGGTCAATATGAACATCAGGTCACATTATGAAACGCACCCTTGGCGTTTGCTACTATCCCGAACACTGGCCCGAGGATCAGTGGGCTGAAGATGCCGCCCGCATGGCCGAAATCGGCCTGACCTGGGTGCGGATCGGTGAGTTTGCCTGGAGCCGGATCGAGCCGGAACCGGGCCGACTTGACTGGGGCTGGCTGGATCGCGCCATCGCCACTCTTGGTGCCGCCGGGTTGCAGGTTGTGCTGGGCACCCCCACCGCCACGCCACCGCGCTGGATGCTGACCCGACATCCCGACATGCTGGCGCTGGACGCGCAGGGCCGCCCGCGCGGCTTCGGCTCGCGCAGGCACTACTGCTTTTCGCACCGGCCCTATCGCGTCGAATGTGCCCGCATCGTGACCCTGCTGGCCGAACGCTATGGCCAGAACCGCCATGTCGCCGCCTGGCAGACCGATAATGAATACGGCTGCCACGATACCACGCTGTCCTATTCGCCCGCCGCCCGCAATGCCTTCCGCAACTGGCTGGCGCAGCGCTATCAGTCGCCGCAGGCTTTGAACCGGGCCTGGGGCAACGTGTTCTGGTCGATGGACTATGCCAGCTTCGACGAGATCGAGTTGCCATACCTGACGGTGACCGAGGCCAACCCCGCGCATTGCATGGCTTTTCGCCGTTTCGCCAGTGACGAGGTTGCCAGTTTCAACCGCCTGCAAACCGAGATCATCCGCCGCCATTCGCCCTTCCCGATTGCCCATAACTACATGGGCGCGGTGACTGAGTTCGATCATTTCGCCACCGGTGCCGACCTGGATATTGCCGCCTGGGACGCCTATCCGTTGGGCTTTCTGGCCGACCGGGTGGCGGCTTCGGCCGCGCATAAACGGCGCTTCGCGCGGCAGGGCGACCCGGATTTTCAAGCCTTCCACCACGACCTTTACCGCGCGGTTGGCCGGGGCCGCTGGTGGGTGATGGAACAGCAGCCCGGCCCGGTGAACTGGGCGCCCTACAATCCCGATCCGCTGCCCGGAATGGCCCGGCTTTGGGCCTGGGAGGCCTTTGCCCATGGGGCGGAGGCGGTCTGCTATTTCCGTTGGCGGCAGGCACCGTTTGCGCAGGAACAGATGCACGCAGGGCTTTTGCGGCCGGATTCGGTTGCGGCGCCGGCCTATGCCGAGGCGGCTGTGGTGGCCCGCGAGCTGGCCGAAATGCCGGACGTGGAGCCTGCCGCGGCGCCGGTGGCGCTGATTTTCGACTATGCTTCGGCTTGGGCCTGGGCCACCCAACCGCAAGGGCGGGGGTTTGACTACTTCAATCTGGTGTTGGACTTTTACAAAGGTTTACGCAAGCTGGGGTTGTCGGTGGATATTTTACCACCTGACGCCCGTG
Organism: Rhodobacter ferrooxidans; assembly: GCF_000176015.1. Classification (GTDB taxonomy): domain Bacteria; phylum Pseudomonadota; class Alphaproteobacteria; order Rhodobacterales; family Rhodobacteraceae; genus Pseudorhodobacter_B; species Pseudorhodobacter_B ferrooxidans. Next base: position 282,336 of record NZ_ACYY01000001.1, read on the forward strand.
AGCTTGGTCAATATGAACTTATGTTCGCTCCGGGTCTGGCAACGCTATCCGAAGGTTTGCGCGCAGCGGTGGCGACCACGAAGGGAATCGCTGTTTTCGGGCCGCGCAGCAACTGCAAGACCGTTGAATTTGCCACCCCGGGGCCCCTGCCGCCCAACTTGCCGGGGCTGGACTGCACTGTGGCGCGCGTGGAAAGCTTGCCGCCTGATCTGCCGGTAACTCTGTCGAATGGCGGGAGTTTCCTGCACTGGCGCGAGAAGTGCGAGGCCGTTGATGTGGCAGAAACCACCACCGACGGCTGGCCTGCCTTGATCGGGCGGGGGCCGGTGCGCTATCTGGCTGGCTGGCCGGATGAGCTGGCGTTGGAGCGGATACTCATTGCCCTATGCGCCGAGCGTGGCGTGGCGACCGAGGTGATGCCGGAGGGCCTGCGATGCCGGGAAACGGCGCGCATGCGGTTCTGGTTCAACTACAATTCGGAAGCCGTTTGCCATGCCGGGATGGAAATTCCGGCGGCTGGGGTTCACTGGCAGGCATTATAGCGAACTTTCATTCACTTACTTGTTCCCCGGGGCAGACTTACACCGCCCAATCCAAACGCCGCAGCCAGAATACAACTTTGTGTGCGGCACAATTCTGCCGTTGACCCTGCCGGGCAGGCCAAGCACCCTGCCCCGACACAGCGGAGCGCCCGATGACGAAGACCAGCATCTTTTCCCCGGTCCTGATCGCGGGCTGCATCATCCTGATGCTGGGGTTTTCGATCCGCGCCAGCTTTGGCGTGTTCCAGATCCCGATCGCCACCGAGTTCAACTGGCCAAGGTCGGAGTTTTCGCTGGCCATCGCCATCCAGAACCTTGCCTGGGGCATCGGCCAGCCGATCTTCGGCGCGCTGGCGGAAAAGTTTGGCGACCGCCGCGCCATCATTGCGGGAGCGTTGTTCTATGCGGCGGGGCTGGTGCTTTCCAGCTTTGCCGTCACGCCGGAACAGCACCAGTTGCTGGAGATTCTGGTCGGTTTCGGCATTGCCGGCACCGGTTTCGGGGTGATTCTGGCGGTGGTGGGGCGCGCGGCCTCGGTCGAGAACCGCAGTCTGGCCCTGGGCATCGCCACCGCAGCAGGCTCGGCGGGCCAGGTGTTCGGCGCGCCACTGGCCGAGTTTCTGTTGCGCTCGATGCCCTGGCAATCGGTGTTTCTGTTGTTCGCCGTGCTGATCCTGTCGTCGCTGTTCGCGCTACCGTTCCTGCGCTCGCCCACGGTCGCCACTCGGCAAGAGTTGGAAGAAACCATGGGCACCGTGCTGCTGCGGGCCTTTCGGGACCCGTCTTACATATTGATTTTCCTTGGGTTTTTCTCTTGCGGCTATCAGCTTGCGTTTCTGACGGCGCATTTCCCGGCCTTCGTGACCGAGGCTTGCGGCGCCATTGATCCGCGCGGGTCGCTGGCGGCTTTGGGCATCACCAGCACCTCGGCGCTTGGCGCAATTGCCATTTCGCTGATCGGCATGGCCAATATCGGCGGCTCGATTCTGGCGGGGTGGCTGGGCAAACGTTACAGCAAGAAATACCTGCTGGCGGGGATCTACCTTTTGCGCACGCTGATTTCGGCGGCCTTCATTCTGGTGCCGATGACGCCTGCCACCGTGCTGCTGTTCTCGCTGTCGATGGGGGCGCTGTGGCTGGCCACGGTGCCGCTGACCTCCGGCCTCGTGGCGCATATCTACGGGCTGCGCTACATGGGCACGCTGTATGGCTTTGTCTTCCTCAGCCACCAGATCGGCAGTTTCCTCGGTGTCTGGCTGGGCGGGCGGATGTATGACATCACCGGCAATTACACGCTGGTCTGGTGGATCGGCATCGGCGTCGGGGCGTTTTCCGCCATCGTGCACCTGCCGATCCGCGAGCGGCCCTTTGCCGCCCAACCTGCCTGAGCGCTACCGTTCCAACGGCCCAGCCACTAGAATTTCCAGATCGCGGTCGGGGGTGAAGTTGGTCTTTTCCATCACGAAAGTTGTCGGCCCGGTCTTCTGGATACCATCAGCGCACAGCGACACCACGTTGGTCGCAGCACCCTTGTCCAGCGTCAGGCGAAACTTGCCGATCGGCCCGGCCCAGGAATTGGCGGTGCGCAGCACATAGTCGATGTTCCAGGCCATCCCCATCGAGTAGGTTTCGCCGCTTTCGTCGGTATAGGCCAGCGCCTTGGCCATGGCGCGCGAGGTGCCGGCATCGACGCAATAGCGATCGACCTGATACTGCATGTAATCCGCAGTCGGCGGGTCTTCCCAGCCGAACAACCCGCCTGCGGGACGGTTTTCATAATCATGCACGATCTTGACCACCGCCCCCGCCGGGAAGGTCTGGGTCCAGTGATAGCGCAGGATCACCGACCACGCCGGGGCGACATAGTCCACCGAGCCGGTATCGGTGGGGAAATATTCGGCCAGCCCGGCGGCGGCGATCTTGGCCTGCTGATCGGGCGTCATCGCCAGAAGCATGGCAACCACGGTGTCGGGGTTCACCGTCAGCGGTATGCCAAGGGCGGCCAGTTCGGCGGTCACGTCGCGGCCGGGGGTGTCGTATTGCGCATTCAGCGGCCGGCCTTCCTCCCATGGCGGCTCGATGACGGCGATGCGGTCGATCTGCACCGGCACCGGTGCGCCATCAACGGTGGCGGTGAAGTTCACCAGATTTTCCCGCTCGCGGTCCTCGGGCAGGTTCCACGAGGATTCCATCATTCCGGCCAAGGGGATCGGCGGCAGCGGAAAGATCACTTCGCCGGTGACATCGGCGGCGGTGGTGTTGCGGAATACATAGGCGACGCGAATATGCTCGATGCCGATGAAAAGGTCTTCCTCCTCCATCGCCACGGCATCGGTCTGCCCGAAGGTCAGGCCGGTGGCCGACAGCCCGCCAAAGCCGTCGTTGGCCAGCGCCATCGCCGGGGCAAACAGCAGACAGGCCAGAACCGTAGTCCGTATCATCGCAACCCTCCTTGCGGTTTTGGCGTGACTGTGCGGCGAAACCGGCGTTGGGGCAAGCGGTGCATGGCCGCAGGCAAGGCTTGTAGAGCCGCGCCCCGCCTGACATTCTGGCCGCCGATCGAAAGGGTGCCCATGCGCGTCGGAATTGCCTGCCTCGTGCTGGCCTATGTTCTCAGTCAGTTCTACCGGGCCTGCCTTGCGGTGCTTAGCCCGGTGCTGAAGGCCGATCTGGGGGCAACGGCGGATGATCTGGCCTCGGCCTCCGGGCTGTGGTTTCTGGTGTTCGCGGTGATGCAGATACCGGTGGGCTGGGCGCTGGACCGGCTGGGGCCAAGGCGCACCACGGCGGTGCTGTTTGCCGTTGGCGGCGCCGGGGCGGCGCTGTTCGGGTTGGCGCAGGGGCCGGGGACGGTGCGGATCGCCATGGCGCTGATCGGGGTCGGCTGTTCGCCGGTGCTGATGGCGAGTTACTACATCTTTGCCCGCAGCTATTCGCCCGCAGTGTTCGGCACGCTGGCGGGGGCGACGCTGGGCATCGGCAGCCTTGGCAACATCGCGGGGTCGTTGCCGCTGGCCTGGGCGGTGGAGGCGTTCGGCTGGCGCGAGACGATGCTGGCGCTGGCGGCAATCACGCTGGCACTGGCCGGGGTGATCGCGGCTTTGGTGCGCGACCCGGCGCCGCTGCCGGAGGGACCGCGCGGATCGGTGCTGGATATCCTGAAGATCCCGGCGATGTGGGCGATCCTGCCGATGATGGTGGTGAACTACATGCCCGCCGCCGGCCTGCGCGGGCTGTGGGTCGGGCCGTATTACACCGACGTGTTCGGCGCCGATGCGATCGGCATTGGCCGGGTGACGCTGGCGATGGGCATGGCGATGGTCTTGGGCAACTTTGCCTATGGCCCGTTGGACCGGTTGCTGGGCAGCCGCAAATGGGTGGTGTTCACCGGCAATCTTCTGGCGCTGGCCTGTCTGCTGGGGCTGTTTTTCTGGCCCGCCGCGGGGGGGTGGACCACCATGCTGCTGCTGGCGGGCGTGGGCTTTTTTTGGTGCCACCTTCCCGATGATCATGGCGCATGGCCGGGCGTTCTTTCCGCCGCATCTGCTGGGCCGCGGCGTGACGCTGATGAACCTGTTCGGCATCGGCAGCATCGGTCTGGCGCAGATGGCTACCGGCCGCATCCATACTGCGCTGACCCCCAACCCGGCGCTGGTGAACAGCCTGCCGCCCACCGCGCCCTATGAGGCAATCTTCCTGTTCTTCGCCCTGACCTTGCTGGCAGGCACCCTGATCTATGCCTTCAGCCCCGACCGCACCGACTGACAACCGAGACCCCGCATGATCGTCTATCCCGCCGAATGGAACGCCCGCAAAGAGGCGGTGTTTGCCGCCCTGGCGCTGGCCGGTGGTGGCGGACGGCGGTTGCCGGTGGTATTCCTGTCGTTCCGCGATTTTCCCGAAACCACGGACAGGGTTGCCAAGGCACTGGCCCGCGCCAAGCGCCAGCCGAAGGGCGCCTTGGGCCGCTGGTTGAAGCGCCAGCTTCTGCGCGGCCAATACAACTGGGCGCGGCGGTATTTCGCCCGGCATCCCGAGCATTGCGCCGCCGCCTGGAACGGTTTGACCGGCACCCGCATGGCGTTTCTGGCAGGGGCGCGGGATGCCGGGGCGGCGGTGCTGCATGCCGAGCTTGCCCCCTTGCCGGGCCGCATCACGCTGGACCCCGCAGGCGTCAACGCTGAAAGTGCGGTGCCGCAGGATGCCGGGTTTTATGACACATGGGCCGGTGACGACCCTACCCGCAATGGCGACCAATGGCGGGCCATGGGCAGCGGCCTGACCGCCCGCGCCTCGCGCCGCAGTGATGTGGGGCAAGGCACCGCCGATCTGCCCGATACGCCCTTCCTGTTCTGCCCGCTGCAAGTGCCGAACGACAGTCAGGTGACGCTGTTTGCCGGCTGGTGCGGCGGCATGGCGGGGTTTCTGGCGGCACTGGCGCAGGCCGCCACCCACCTGCCCGAAGGCTGGCACCTGCGGCTGAAAGAACATCCCAGCGCCCGCCAATCCCTCGCCCCGCAACTCGCGCCGTTGCTGGCGACCGGGCGGGTAGTGCTGGACAACGCCGCCGACAGTTTTGCGCAACTGGCGGCCAGCCGGGGGGTGGTGACGCTGAACTCCTCGATGGGGTTGCAGGCGTTTTTCCATGACAAGCCGGTGGTCGCGCTGGGCCGGGCGTTCTTTGCCCTGCCGGGGCTGGTGACGCCCGCCGAAAACCAGACCGCGCTGAACGCCGCCTTTGCCGGGGCGGATACGCTGACCTACGACGCAGCCTTCCGCGCCCGTTTCATGAACTGGCTCGATCAGGTCTACTACCCGCGCTTTACCTTTGCCCAAGGCCAGCGCCCGCAAGCCGACCTTGCCGCCTTTGCCGAAAAAGTCGCACAGGCCCGCTCCACCGCCGCACGCCCCGCATAATCGCTTTTCCCCCGCCCGCCTTTGCGGTAAGGGGCAGCGTCATTCCGACACTGAAGGAGAGTGCCCGATGGGCTATAGGGTCGTCGTCGCGGGTGCCACGGGCAATGTGGGCCGCGAAATGCTGAACATCCTCGCCGAGCGCGAGTTTCCGGTGGACGAGATTGCGGCGCTGGCGTCGCGCAAATCCATCGGCACTGAAATCAGCTTTGGCGACAAGACCGTCAAGACCAAGGATATCGAGGGCTTCGACTTCACCGGCTGGGACATGGCGCTGTTCGCCATCGGGTCCGAGGCGACCAAGAAATACGCCCCGATCGCCGCGGCGCAGGGCTGCGTGGTGATCGACAACTCGTCGCTCTATCGCTACGACCCGGCGGTGCCGCTGATCGTGCCCGAGGTGAACGCCGACGCGATTTTCGACTACAAGAACAAGAACATCATCGCCAACCCGAACTGTTCGACCGCGCAGATGGTGGTGGCGCTGAAGCCGCTGCACGACCGCGCCCGCATCAAGCGCGTGGTGGTTTCGACCTATCAATCCGTGTCGGGTGCCGGCAAGGAAGGCATTGACGAGTTGTGGAACCAGACCAAGGGCATCTATGTGCCGGGTCAGGAAGTGGCGCCTTCCAAGTTCACCAAGCAGATCGCCTTCAACGTTATCCCGCATATCGACGTGTTCCTGGACGACGGCTCGACCAAGGAAGAATGGAAGATGGTCGCGGAAACCAAGAAGATCCTCGACAAGTCGATCAAGGTCACTGCCACCTGCGTGCGGGTGCCGGTGTTCGTCGGCCATTCGGAATCGATCAACATCGAGTTCGAAGAGTTTCTGGATGAACACGAGGCCCGCGATATCCTGCGCGAGGCACCGGGGGTCATGGTGATCGACAAGCGCGAAGCCGGTGGCTACATCACCCCGGTCGAATGTGTGGGCGATTACGCGACCTACATCAGCCGCATCCGGCAAGACAGCACCATCGACAACGGCATCAACCTGTGGTGCGTGTCCGACAACCTGCGCAAGGGCGCGGCGCTGAACGCGGTGCAGATCGCCGAAGTGCTGGGCAACCGCTGCCTGAAAAAGGGCTGACTGAAGCCACGCCGCTAAACTTCCCCAAAGGCCCTGCCCAGGCGGCGGGGCCTTTTGCTTTGTGCAAGCTGCCGAAATTTCAGGGGATTGAGTGGTGAGCCGGTCGGGATCCGAACCCGAGACCTACTGATTAAAAGTCAGTTGCTCTACCAACTGAGCTACCGGCCCACATCAGGGGCGCTGTTAGGAAAAGAACCGGGGCGGGTCAAGCGGAAAACGGAAATCTTCGCCGCTTTTCCGAAATTGAGGGGGTGGGGAAGGATGGTGAGCCGTGGCGGGTTCGAACCGCCGACACGCTGATTAAGAGTCAGCTGCTCTACCAACTGAGCTAACGGCCCTTCCTGCGGGCTGACTACTGCTGCCCGCAGCGAACTGCAAGGCCAAAGGCGGCGGCTGGATAATCCGCGCCTGCGGCAGTATAGCAGGCGTATGACATCAGCGACCAACCCCCTTGGTCTGGCTTTCATGAAGATGCATGGGCTGGGCAACGACTTCGTGGTGATCGATTCGCGCGGGCGCGGGGCGGTGACGACGCCTGCGCTGGCGCGGGCGCTTGGCGACCGGCATCGCGGCGTGGGGTTCGACCAGTTGGCCGAGATCAGGGATTCGGCCGAGGCGGATTTTGCCCTCGATTTCTGGAACAGCGACGGCAGCCGCGCCGGGGCTTGCGGCAATGCCACCCGCTGTGTGGCCGAATTCGTGATGCGCGGGTCAGGCAAAGCGGCGGTGACGCTGACCACCACCCGCGGGCACTTGCAGGCAGTGCGGCGGGCCGATGGGCTGGTGTCGGTCAACATGGGCGCACCACAGCTTGACTGGGCCGAGGTGCCGCTGGCCCGCCCCGCCGATACGCTGCATCTGCCGATTTCCGGCGATCCGGTGGCGGTGGGCATGGGCAATCCGCATTGCGTGTTCTTCGTCGGCAATGCCGAGACGGTGAACGTGGCCGATCTTGGCGCGCTGTTCGAGACCGATCCGCTGTTTCCGCAGAAAACCAATGTGGAATTCGCCACCCTGACCGGGCCGGACCGGCTGCGGATGCGGGTGTGGGAGCGTGGGGCTGGCATCACCCTGGCCTGCGGCTCGGGCGCCTGTGCTACCGCCGTGGCGGCCCACCGGCGCGGTCTGACCGGGCGCAAGGTCACGCTGGACCTCGACGGCGGCGCGCTGGAGATAGACTGGCGCAGCGATGGCGTCTGGATGACCGGCCCCACCGCGCATGTATTCGACGCCATGCTGCCGCCCGCCTTTCTGGCCAGCATCGGATGAGCGCGCCGATCTTTGCCACCCTTGGCTGTCGGCTGAACGCCTACGAGACCGAGGCAATGAAGGAACTGGCCGCTTCTGCCGGGGTGCAGGGCGCTGTGGTGGTGAACACCTGCGCGGTGACCGCCGAGGCGGTGCGCAAGGCCAAGCAGGAGATTCGCCGTCTGGCGCGCGAAAACCCCGGCGCTGCGATCATCGTCACCGGCTGTGCGGCGCAGACCGAACCCGCCACTTTCGCCGCCATGCCCGAGGTGACGCGGGTGGTCGGCAATGCCGAAAAGATGCAAGCCTCCACCTGGGCCGGGCTCGCGCCCGATCTGATCGGCATAACCGAACGGGTGCAGGTCGATGACATCATGTCGGTGCGCGAAACCGCGGGGCATCTGATCGACGGCTTCGGGCGGCATCGGGCCTATTTTCAGGTGCAGAACGGCTGCGACCACCGCTGCACCTTCTGCATCATCCCTTACGGCCGTGGCAACTCGCGTTCCGTGCCTGCGGGGGTGGTGGTCGAACAGATCAAGCGGCTGGTGGACAAGGGGTTTCAGGAAGTGGTGCTGACCGGGGTGGACCTGACCTCCTGGGGCGCCGACCTGCCCGGCACGCCCGCCCTGGGCGATCTGGTGCTGCGCATCCTGCGGCTGGTGCCCGATCTGCCGCGGCTGCGAATCTCGTCGATCGACAGTATCGAGGTGGACGGCGCGCTGATGGACGCCATCGCCGGCGAGCAACGGCTGATGCCGCATCTGCACCTGTCGCTGCAAGCGGGCGATGACCTGATCCTGAAGCGGATGAAGCGGCGGCATCTGCGCGACGACGCCATCCGGTTCTGCAATGAGGCCCGCCGGTTGCGCCCCGACATGGTGTTCGGCGCCGACATCATCGCCGGTTTCCCGACCGAGACCGAAGCGATGTTCCAACGCTCGCTGGACCTGGTGGCCGATTGCGGCCTGACCTTCCTGCACGTGTTTCCGTTCTCGGCCCGCAAGGGCACGCCCGCCGCCCGGATGCCGCTGGTGAGGGGGCCGGAGGTCAAGGAACGGGCGGCACGGCTGCGGGCGGCGGGGGATGCGGCGTTGCAGGGGCATCTGATGGCACAGGTCGGGCGGGCGCATGCGGTGCTGACCGAAAGCCCGCGCATGGGCCGCACCGGCCAGTTCACCGAAGTGGCCTTTGCTGCCGACCAGCCCGAGGGGCGGATCTTGCCGGTGGTGATTTCTGGCGTGCAGGGCGGGCAGTTGACCGCCTGAGCCTCGCAATCGCTGGCGGCAATGCCTACCTTGGATCGACACCGCAAAAGGAGCATCGCCATGGGCTATACCATCGACCGTCTGATCACCGGCGCCAGTTTCGACGAAGTGGACGCCCGCACCCGCGCTGCCCTGGCTGCCAAAGGCTTTGGCGTGCTGACCGAGATCGACGTGCAGGCGACGATGAAGAAGAAGCTGGACGCCGACATGGCGGCTTACCGCATCCTGGGCGCCTGCAACCCGAAGCTGGCGTTTGGCGCGATTGGCGTCGAGCCGCGGGTGGGGGCGATGCTGCCCTGCAACGTGATCCTGCGGGCGGTGGAGGGCGGCGTCGAGGTCAGCGCCATCGACCCGGTCGCCTCGATGCAGGCCATCGACAACGCCAAGCTGCACGCGGTGGCGGGCGAGGTGCGCGACCTGCTGGTGGGCGTGGTGGCGGCGATCTGACCGCAGAAAGACAAAATCCTTCGAAGGATTTTGGCAAGAGTTTTGCAAAACTCTTGGCTCGCGGCATCGGCGGCGGTCTAGCCTTGGGCCACCGGCACCCAGATCACATCGTCGATGCGGGGGGCTGCGGTGGCCAGCATCACCAGCCGGTCAAAGCCCATCGCAATGCCACTGGCAGGCGGCATATGGGCGAGGGCGGCCAGAAAATCCTCGTCCAGCGGGTAGCGGTGGCCGTAGACCCGCTGCTTTTCGTCCATCTCCAGCCCGAAACGGCGGCGCTGTTCGGCGGGGTTGGTCAACTCGCCAAAGCCGTTGGCGAGTTCAACGCCGCAGGCGTAAAGCTCGAAGCGTTCCGCCTCGCGCGGGTCGTCGGCGGTGGGGCGGGCCAGCGCCGCCTCGGCAATCGGATAGCGGTCGAGGATGGTGATGCGGCCCTGCCCCAGATGCGGCTCGACCTTGGCCACCAGCACGCGCGACAGCATGTCGGACCAGGTGTCGTCTGTGGTGGCGCGCAGGCCAGTGGCCACCAGCGCCGCGCGCAGGGCATCGGCGTCGGGGCTGCCATCGGCGGCAACGGTGGCCAGCAGGTCGATGCCCGCGTAGCGCAAAAACGCTTCGGCAACGCTCAGGCGTTCCGGGGCCAGAAACGGGTCGCAGGTGCGGTCACGGTAGCGCAGCAGGGTCACGCCCGCAGTCTGCGCGGCGAGCCGCAGCATGGCAGTGCAATCGTCCATCAGCACCGTGTAAGCCTCGCCCGCGCGATACCATTCCAGCATGGTGAATTCGGGGCTGTGCAGCGCCCCCCGCTCGCGGTTGCGCCAGACATGGGCGAAGGCGGCGATCCGCGTCTCGCCCGCCGCCAGCAGCTTTTTCATCGCAAACTCGGGCGAGGTGTGCAGATACATCGGCCGCGGCGCACCGTCATTGCCGATGGCCGTGGTGGCGAAGCCATGCAGATGCGCCTCGTTGCCGGGAGAGATTTGCAGGGCCACCGGATCGACCTCGGTAAAGCCCTCACCGGCCAGCCAGCCGCGCAGGGCCGCCTGAATCCGGTTGCGCGCCAGCAGCACGGGGCGGCGGTCGGCGTGGCGCTCGGGCGTCCACCAGGGCGAATTGGCATCGGTCATCGGGCTTGCGGCTTTCGACTGGAGATTTTGCGCGGGATGCGGTAGATGCGGCGGCGAAACCCGTCTGGCTTAGGCCGCGGAGCCGCCAACCACAAGGAAGCTTTCGTGAAAGTCATCGCCTCATCGCTGCGCAAAGGCAACGTCGTCGAACTGGACGGCAAGCTTTACATCGTTCTGAACGCCGAGAATTTCCACCCCGGCAAGGGCACGCCGACCACCAGCGTCGACATGCGCCGGATCTCGGATGGGGTGAAGGTCGCGGAACGCTGGCGCACCACCGAGATGGTGGAAAAGGCCACGGTGGACGAGCGCGAGTATGATTTCCTGTATGAAGACGGCGAGGGCTTTCACTTCATGGAACCCACGACCTACGAACAGGTGGCGGTGTCGCCCGATGTGGTGGGCGATCAGAAGGTGTTCCTGTCGGACGGCATCAAGGTGTTTCTGAAAACCTTCGATGGGGCGGCGATTGCCATTGAACTGCCGCAGAAGGTGACGGTAGAAATCACCGAAACCGAACCCGTGGTGAAGGGGCAAACCGCGTCCTCGTCCTACAAACCCGCCATCTGTTCCAATGGCATCCGGGTGATGGTGCCGCCGCATATCGGCGCGGGCACCAAGATCGTGATCAACACCGAAGATTATTCCTACGTCGAACGCGCGAAAGGCTAGGGCGTCAGGCTTTGCGGATGGTGGCGCCGGGCTGCATGATCGGCAGCAGCTCCACCACTTCGCTGGCGCGCTGACCGGCGACGATCTCGGCGGCGATGCGGCCAACCTCGTGGCGGCAGGCGTCCATCGTGGCCAACTGGATCGGCAGGCCGTCCAGCAGATCGACACCGTTGAAGCCAGCCATGCCAAGCTTGCCCGGCACGTCTATCCCCGCCTCCAGACAGTGCAGCAAGCCGCCCGCACCGATCATGTCGTTGGAATAATAAAGGAAATCCAGGTCTGGCGTGCGCTTCAGAATGGTCTGCGTCATCTCGCGGCCCTTCAGAAGCGCCGAGCCGCCGGAATAGAACTCTTGGTCCGCCACCGAAAGCCCGGCGGCAGCCAGCGCCGCGGTGAAGCCCTCCAGCCGTTTGCGGGCGCGGTGGTCGTCGGGCATCATCGTGCCCAGAAAGCCGATCCGGCGATAGCCCGCGGCGATGATCGCCTCGGCCATCTGCCGCCCGGCCCGGCGGTGCGAGATGCCGACGGCGGCATCTATCGGGGTGCCATCGACATCCATGATCTCGACGATCGGGATGCCGGAATTCTGCATCATGGCGCGGGCGGCATCGGTATGTTCCAGCCCGGCGATGATCACCCCCGAGGGGCGCCAGGACAGCATTTCATACAGCACCGCTTCCTCGCGGTCGGGCGCGTAGTTGGTGACACCGACCACCGGCTGCAACCCGGTGTGGTCCAGCACTTCGGAAATGCCGGTCATCACCTCGGGGAACACCATGTTCGACAGCGAGGGAATGATGACCGCCACCAGATTGACCCGCTGGCTGGCCAAAGCGCCGGCAATCTTGTTGGGCACATAACCCAGGGCGCGCGCGGCCTCCAGCACCTTGGAGCGGGTGGCATCGGACACGTCGCCACGGCTGCGCAACACCCGGCTGACGGTCATTTCGCTGACACCGGAAGCCTCGGACACGTCGCGCAGGGTCAGGGCGTGGCGATGATCGGCAACCGGGGGCTTGGACACGGGGCAACACCTTTCAGGCTGGATATCGCCTTGTTAGCGGTATTGGCGCCGATGGCCAAGGGCCGATGCCGCACCTCTGCCTTGCAGCCCGCACCTGCCCGGTTGCCGAACCCGAAGAACCGGGTTAGACAACAGGCAGGAGATGAGGTCTGCGTAGCTCAGCTGGATAGAGCACAGGATTCCTATTTTAATTGGGCGTTGCACAAGGAAACGGTGCAACGGATCTGCTCAAAGTCGGGGAACGCTTCGGCGCGATTGCGCCATGCCAATCCCGAGCCAAGCCCGGTGCGCCGGGAAGGTGTAGAGACTGGACGGGCAGCGCCTGACGGCCCTCGGGCACAAGGTGAAGGGACAGTCCAGACCACGAACGCCCCCTGCGGGCGGCGGCGAAAGCCGAAGTGGTATGAATCCTGGGGCCGTGGGTTCAAATCCCGCCGCGGACACCATCTCCTGCCCTCGGGTTCTGGCGGTTGCGGATCAGCGGCGGAACCGGCGAATCATGGCGGCAATGGCGTCGATGCCGATTCTGGCGGAAAGCTGGTCGTGGTAGAAACTCCGGCCGCGCGCGCCCATCGCCGCGCGCTCGTCGGCGTTCATCGCGGCAAGTTCAAGCACTTTGGCGGCAAGATCGGCGGGGTCTTCGGGGGTGGCCGTCAAACCCGCTGCAGCCCGCAGCACCAGATCGGCGGCATCGCCGCGGACAGCCATCAGAATCGGTCGCCCGGCATAGAGATAGGCCTGTGTCTTGGAGGGGATGGTGATCCGGAACAGCGGCTCGTCCTTGAGGTGGACCAGCAGGCAGTCGGCGGCGGCCAGAAAGGCCTGCACTTCGGCAAGCGGCACCCGCGGCAGGAATCGCGTGTTGGTCAGGCCCAACCGGCCCGCCAGGTCTTCAAGGACCGGGCGCTCGGTGCCGCCGCCCATGAACAGGAAGGTCACGTCTGACCGCGATTTCTGCACCAGGGCGGCGGCCTGCAGAACCGCCTCCAGACCCTGCGCCGCCCCCATGTTGCCGGCAAACAGCAGCCGCAGGCCATCGTCGGCGTGATACCCCGCAGGCAGTGCGGCGGTTGTCGGCAAAGCGGTTTCTTCAGCCCAGTTGTAGATGACGGAAACCTTTTCCGCAGGCACGCCACGCTGGATCAGCAGGCTGCGAAAACCCGGGGACAGCACGATGATGTGGTCGCAACCGCGATACAGCACCCCGCAGAAAAAGTTCACCACGGCCAGCAGGGCCGGGTTTTTCATCATGCCCGACGCCCCCAGCGAATCCGGCCACATGTCCTGAATATCAAGGACAATCGGTGTGCGGCGGAACAGTTTGGCGGCAACGGCGGCCAATCCGGCGGTCAGCGAGGGGTAATAGACGTAAATCAGGTCGGCGCGACGGGCGCGGAACAGCAGATAGGCCAAGGACGTGAAGAAAAAGCTGAGGTAGCACAGAATACGCCGGACAGCGCTTTGGTCGTGCGAGGGATACATCGCCAGCCGCGTCACCTCGACGCCGTCCATCCGTTGTCGCAGCAGCGGCCGGATGCGATGCCCCGGATAGACCTTGCCGCCCGGATAGTTGGGAAAGCCGGTCACCACCTCGGCTTCAATGCCGCGGTCGCGCAAGGCCTTGATGAAGCCAAGCCCCTTGAACGTCGGCTCGGGGTCGAACAACTGACTGAGATAGATGATGCGACAGGGGTTCCCGGATGCCGGATCCGGGCCTGCGGATCGGGCGGACGCGATCATGTCAGGTCGTTGGTGCGAATACCGTCCCAGGTATTCGACAATTTTGCAGTGCCGAGAATCAGGCTGACCACCCGTTCCGAGGTGTTGGTGATGCAGTAATCCGCCGGCACCGGCTGCGGCAGGCCTGCGGCAACACGATCAGCAAACATCCGGGTCACGGCATCGACGCCATTCAACATGGTGTCGCGGTCCAGCCCGGTCATCAGGATGCAGCCGACGTCCAGGCCCTCGGGCCGCTCGATGGCGTCGCGCGGCGTGATGGCGGGAAACCCCAGAATCGAGGCTTCTTCGGCAATGGTGCCGCTGTCGGAAATGGCACAAAAAGCCTGCATCTGCAGGTGGTTGTAATCGTGAAAGCCGAAGGGCTTGAGGTATTGCACCCGCGGATCCAGACTTTGGTTCCCCAGCGCCTCCAGACGTTTGCGGGTGCGCGGGTGGGTGGAAACGATCACCGGCATGTCATGGCGCACCGCCAGCGCGTTCAGCGTGGCTTGCAGGGCGGCAAGCCGGTCGCTGCTGTCAACGTTTTCCTCGCGGTGCAGCGAGACGATGAAATAGCCGCGCGCCCGCAGGCCCAACCGCTGCAACACGTCCGAGGCGTCAATGCGGCTACGGTAATGCTCCAGCACCTCGCGCATCGGCGAGCCGGTCAGGTAGATGCGGCGGTGCTGGATGCCTTCGGACAGCAGATGCCGGCGGGCATGTTCGGTGTAGACCAGATTGAAATCGGCAATGTGATCGACGATCTTGCGATTGGTCTCCTCGGGCACGTTGCGGTCGAACGAGCGGTTGCCGGCTTCCATGTGATAGACCGGCACCTTCATCCGCCGGGCAATGATGGCGGCGATGGCGGAATTGGTGTCGCCCAGCACCAGAACGGCATCGGGGCGGCGATCCCGGATCACCTTTTCGCTTTCGATCAGAATCTTGCCCATGGTCTCGCCCAGGCTGCCACCGCCGGTGCCAAGAAAATGGTCGGGGCGGCGCACGCCGAGGTCCTGGAAAAACACCTCGTTCAGCTCGTGGTCCCAGTTCTGCCCGGTATGGACGATGCAATGATCGGTGAAATCATCCAGTCGCGCCATCACCCGCGATAGCCGGATGATCTCGGGGCGGGTGCCAAGGATGGTCATCACATTCAATCGGGTCATGGATCAGACTTTCACTACGGGGTCGGCATAGGTGTCGGGTGCGGCCGGATCGAACAGATCATGCGTCCAGAACAGGGTCAGCAGCGGCTTGTCACCGACATTGGTGATATTGTGGGTGTGCAGCGTTGGCATGTCCACCGGGGCGGGCGTATCGCCGCTGACCCGGTATTCCCAGACCGGAGCGTGCAGCACGCGGCGGATGCGAATGACCGCTTCGCCCTCCAGCACCAGAAAACGTTCGACCTTGTTCAGGTGGAAGTGGTCGCCGCGGGTCACGCCCGGTTTGGTCCAGCTGAGGAAGGTCTGGCCACCGCCACCACCCTTCACCGCCTCGAACAGCGTGCCGCGCGGATCGGTGTTGAGGCTGAGCGGCCGCGGAAAACCCGACGGGTAAAGTGCGGCGCGATAGCTGTTGAACAATGCCAGATCAAAGGGATCGCCCAGATCGGGAAAGATGTTGGCGCGGTAGTCGCGGTGAAACCCGCTCAGCATATCCAGCAGGTCCGGCACGCCGGTCGGGTGCGGCACCGGGCACAGCTCGCCGGTCGTGCCATTGAGAACGGCGGCAATGGCGGCTTCCGCCGCAGCACCCGCATGCAGCAACGCCACCCGACCATCGGGGTTCACCTGCGGTCGCTGACCCGCGATGACTGCATCAATGAAGGTCGCCGTCACATTGTTGTAGTGCGGCCTGGCACACTCACCGAAAATGTGCGGCAAGATCAGATTGGTATATCGACCTTTCGTCTGCGCCAGAATCTCGTGCGCCCGCCTTTTCGATCGCCCATAGGGGGTGTCCAGCGTCGCATGGGTCGAGTTCGCATAGACGATATGCGGACTGGCATCCACATCCTGGCAAGCACGCAAAAGCGTGTCGGCAATCGCCGGGTTTCCACTTTCGACATCGGCATCCGAGGCGCGGTTGACACCGGCAAAATGCAACACCGCATCCGCACCGCGCAGCGCGTCCCGGCGCTGATGCGGATCGTCCAGCCCCGCATGATCAAGCGCAACCAGATCAAAGGGCTGCGTCTCGCCCTTGAACCGCGCCGCGCAATTGCGGGCATGCAGCCGCACGGCCGCGTGCCAGCCGATCAACCCTGCGGCTCCGGTAATGACGATCTTCATTGGGCTTTCTGGCCCCAGGATTCGACTTCCACGCGTACTTCTGGCAACGACATCAGCAACTCCTTGATGGCCGAGACGTCAAGCCGGAGGGTATTGTGCGAATGATAATCTTCGTGCCGGGCAGCCGCGCGGTCACCCTCGGTGAAATAAGCCTTATAGTTCAAGTCCCGCTCATCCATGCGAATTCGGTAATAATCGCCCATGTCCTCACTTTGCGCCAATTCCTGAGCACTGGCCAGAGTTTCATACAACTTTTCGGCGTGACGCCAGCCGATGACTTCTACCGGATATTCTGGAACGCCCATCAACTCTTTCAACGCGACCACCAAATCAGCAATCGTCGAAGCCGGCGCCTTGCGAATGAAAAGATCACCCTGGCGGGCGTGATTGAAGGCATGATGAACCAAAGCCACGGAATCCCGCAGCGGCATCAGAAACCGCGTCATGGCAGGTTCTGTGATCGTCACAGGCCTGCCGCTTTTGATCTGTCGGATGAACAGCGGGATAGCCGAGCCGCGTGAATACATCACGTTGCCATAACGAACCATCGAGATCGTGGTCCTAGCGTCCGGACTTAAGCTGCGCGCCATTGACAGCGCAACTTTCTCCATCATCGCCTTGGAAATACCCATCGCATTGATCGGGAAAACCGCCTTGTCAGTCGAAAGGCAAACCACACTTCGCACACCGGCAGCCACCGACGCACGCAGCACATTTTCGGACCCGATCACATTGGTTCGCAATGCCTCCATTGGGAAGAATTCGCACGAGGGAACCTGTTTCAAGGCCGCGGCATGAAACACACAATCAACGCCATCGACGGCACGGTCCACACTGTCGCGATCCCGTATATCTCCGATAAAGAATTTTACCCGCGGATCCCGAAGCTCGTTGCGCAGCGCATCCTGTTTTTCCTCATCCCGGCTTAAAACTCGAACTTCGGTCACTTGCGTCGCCAACAAATCACGCAGCATCGTCTTTCCGAAGGAACCGGTTCCTCCGGTAATTAGCACCGATTCCATATCCATCATCCCGCCAGAGCCCCCTTTTTTTCCAAACCACGCAGAAAATTCAATTCATGACGTTCGGCAATCGCTCACGCTCTGGTCTGGCGCCCTATTTCCGCAATCCGTTCACACAGACGATCAACCTGCACATCAAAAACCGGAAACTGATCGTCAAAGGACGCAAGATTTTCTTGCGCATTGGCGATCAATTCGGGCTCACGCACCAGGCGCACCACAAGATCGGTCAAAGCCCCGACATCTCCATACGGGACCGACCAAGCGGCTCCTGCCTTTACGAACCGGTCTGCCGTTTCAACTTCGGAATTCACAACAAAAGGCTTCCGATAAAAAACACAGTCGCCCCATTTATTCGATTCTGCCATCCGGTTGATCGGGACAGCCGGATCGTAAAATGTCAAAGCGATGTCACTTTCAAGGTACAGCGAAAGGGCCTTTGCCTGCGGCAATTCACCATGGTAAATAACGTCCGGATCACTTAGGTAACACTGAAGCAATTTATCCGGAAGAAAGCCGGCGACATGCATGCAGGCCTTGACACCGTTCCTCCGCAACTCCTGAAGCAAAGCAAGAAGAACCAGTGCACCCCGAGTTTCAACAAGCCAACCATTGACGTAAAGCACAATGTCGGCAGAAACGCGCTTTCCGGCAAGTGCAAAACCCTCATCCAAATCTGCACGACTGGGACTGTTTTTTAGTTCAAACATGTTCTCATTTCTCCATTCATATCTGGAGAACCCAGGAACAATGTGCAGGTCAACCTTGCGCGATGTGTAGAGTTCTAACGATTTCAGAACTCGATTCAGAAATCCGCTCAAACCCAAAACCATCGAAAACCGATCCGCATCGTCAAAGATGACCTTTGACCGCGTCAGTTTCGCCGCAAGACATGCCGGAAAAGCGGACTCCCACCCAAGACAATAAAGTGTTTGTCCGCGGCCAAGAGCAAGAACACGGAAGAACACAACGATGATCCAAAGCGGATACATCGCTCTCGCGCTCTTAGAATTGTGGCCACCGCCGGTCAGGATTATTTTCTCCCGTATCGGAACTCCTTGCCACCGCCATTGCGCCGCTTCTCCCTTAATTCTGTCCCAACCCATAAAATCAACACCGAAGCCGGATTTTTGAAAACCCCGTACGAGTTTTGCCAAGCGTTGACGGCGACGCGGCGCCGGAAGCGGCGCGACAATGGTGATCCTACTGGGCATCTGATCCTCTGAAACGGGAAATCCAATGAATCATTAAGTATCCGAACGCCGTCCTCAGTGTCAAATTCAAAGCAGCACCCCATGCAGCACCGTACTGCGCCTCCATGCCGAAACCGAAAGTCAGGAAAAGATAGAGTGCGGCGGCCAATCCCAAACACAACAATTGGCCCAAGATAAAAGCATCATGCTGCCGAATGGATCCGAAATTGCCCACAAAAGCACTGGGAAGCGTATAGAGAAGGCGAGCCAAACTTCCAAAAGTGAAAGCAAGGACTAAAGATAAATCCGTCGCGCCCATGTCGAAAAATTGCCAAGCAAAGTAACCAAAATTAAATGCCAGAAAGACGCAAACCAAGGAAACACCAACGGCATGCAACCAATACTCACTGAGTTGAAATAAAAACTTCAGCCGATTGTCTCGCACCCACGGCCCTGCTAGGAACCCAAGGAAGCCACCCACTGCTGAAATTGGAAGCACAAAAAAAGTCAAATGCGAAAAATAAGTTGCAACAGCGTGAACGTCACTGAATGTGTTTACCAAAACTATTTCCAGATACTGCGAAAACGCAAGAAGAAGCGACGAAGCGTAAAACCGTAGACCTACACGATATACCTTCCTAACTGAAAAATCCTCTTCCGACTGAACCTGTTGAATGGGAAAAGACAATGCGACGGCAACCGACAACGCTGATACCGAAAACATTGCAATCATTGTTGTGGAAATTGCGTCAATCGGTAAATTAAACGTGCAAACAGAAGCAAAAATTAAAAATGCGCAAAGCTTCCAGACTTGGTCTGACAACTGCGCTAAAACTCGGAAAAGATTAGACCGAAAGTATTGAGTCGCCATCATTGTCAGACTTGCCGATACACCAACGAATGCCATCCAGCGCGCATCTGAATGCTCCGCAAAGCTATCGTATCCAATAGAAAAAATACTCGACAGGATAGGGATTTGAACCAGCGCCATTACAAGAATTCTCTTGGAATATTGACGAAAGCGAATTGCGGATTGATCAAGGCCCATCAAGCACAGAACAGAAAAAATGCCGATAAATGATCTCGTCGTCGCCCAACGTGCGACCTGATCAACGCTGAAAGAGGTTGTTGCTAGAATATCCGCCATCACTAGCGATGCCGTCCCTATCGCGTAGACCGAAAAAGACAATATGATCGAGCGCCTATCCAACTATTCGACGCAGCCTCACTATCCGGGCTGGCACACCTGCAACAATTGCGTAGTCAGGTACATCATTCGTCACTATGGCACCCGCCGCTATGATTGCCCCAACACCGATCTGATTTACTGACGCCAGAATTTTAGCTCCCGATCCAATCCAGGCATCTGAGCCGATCACAAGACGAGAAAACGTAACCTGCTCATCCCGCCAGCTTACAGGGACATTGTCAATTGGATGCTCATGCGTGAAAATCAGTACATTCTCTGAAATTGTCACACGCTCACCAAAATTCAATCCCCCCGAAGTATCGATTAGCGAGCCACGACCGACGTGTAAACCTGCGGAAATGTCCACAGTTGCATGAGGATTAAGGTGCAAAGGCTGAATACGAACAAAAGAATCAACATTAATTGCATTAGTCCGCAGCATGCGATTGAAAACTGTATTGCGAATTCGCCTTAGAGGCCCAATTCCAAGTATTCCATTGTCGCGCGTCAACTTGTATATAAAAATCCAAATGTTCATCGCAGAATGGCCTCCTTTCTATTTCCCCGAATCACAAGTGAAATGGCAATGATAAAAAATGCAGGCAAAAGAAACAAAAAAATCGCTCGAGAAACTAAACCAAGAAACTCAGCGTATAGAAATGCCGTGCTCATGTAAACGCTTAACATTGTAAAGATGCAATCGCTAAGAATGTTTTTAGACGATTGCGCTAAATTTGCTAGATATCGCGTTAACGACACCCAAAAAAGTACTGCCATGATCATCCCTGGGAAACCCCAGTTCATGCGGCCCTCTGTAAGCATTCCTGTCGTTATCGATGTATTTTGGGCCCCGCCAAGAACGTAGGTTCCGGGTGCAATCAAATTTTTAATTTCTGGGCCAGCTCCCCAAGGTTTATTTTCCCAAATTGATCTCGGAATAATACTTACAAATCCAGCGTAATATGTGCTGCCAAGATAATATGGATGCCCATGCTCTAACAGCCATAACAGGTTTTCATCATTTCCAAAGCTTCCATCCAAAAAGGAGTACCATAAACTTGCCAATTGAACTTCGGCATGATCGCCGCCCAAGTTCATGTAACGCTCCTTGGTCAAGCCTCGCCCCAGTGCTATGGCGCTCAAACCGATACACATCATCAAGACGATATTTCTCACACCACGAAGAGAACTATCAATCCTCACTTTCCGGTAGAGAAAGTATACTGATCCGTTGAAAACAAGGGTAATCAGAATCGAATTACGTGAAGACGTTAGACTATAGTAAACGAATATCGAGTACAGCATTACTAAGGATATCGGAATTCCAATCAGGGCCCAGAATCGTCTTTTGTTAAGCCAACCCGCTAGAAATGTCGCAGACCCAAATATCATCAAGTTGCTGAGGTGCTGCGACATGCCGATTTGGTTCGAGTAATAGATTCGGTCGGTAACAAACTCTTCAACGCCAACAGAGTTTGTGAGGGATGAACCAGATTTCGCAGCATAATAAGCTCCGAGAACGAACATCGCCAATCCAGCAAAGATTGCAGCGTTAGAACCTTGACGAAACTCCGGAACGTCAAGAACCGGCTTTTTAAAGTGACGGCTCGGGTGCGCGATAAGGCAAACGAATAGAAATATAAATAAATTAAGAAACGCGTTGTAAAATAGCACAACGCCATCATAGGATTGATCATACCGGAATTTCGGAATCGAAATTTTTACAAGAGGCGTAATTGCGTGAATTAGGAAAAAGTAAATCGAAAACCAAAACAGTGGTATACGCGGAATTGCTATCGTTCCATATATAATGACAAGCCGAATCGCCACTGATACCGACAGGACTCCGGTCACACTTAATACTAGTATGGTCAATGAGTTCATTCTAGGCTAACCCACTGGAGATTGCCAAAGACCGGCGAAGTCAAGGACCATTCCAAATTTTGGACGTCTCGTTCGAAACACCGAATGCGCGACCAAAAGAACCTTCAGATCAGCGTTTTCCGCTTCGTCCATTGAAACCAATCTTGCTCCCGCAAGATTATCTGGCAATGATTTCAGATTCGGTTCGACTGCCAGAACACACAGGTTATCGGCGAGCGAAAGCATGCTTTCTACAATTCGCTTCGCGGGGCTTTCTCTCAAATCATCGATGTCCGGCTTAAACGTCAGTCCGTAAAAGGCCACTGTAATAAACATTTGAGGGCCCTCAGGATTGAGCGACCGATATTCTTTGATACCATCTAGGATTTTTTTTACTACCCAAGCGGGCTTGGCGTCATTCACTTCTCTGGCTGATCGTATGAGTTTTGCTTCCTCTGGAGCGGAATGGACGATAAACCATGGATCAACTGCGATACAATGCCCACCAACTCCTGGACCGGGTTGCAGCACATTTACTCTTGGATGCCGGTTTGCCACTCCAATGAGCTCCCAAACGTCGATTCCAAGTCGATCGCACACCACGGACAGTTCATTTGCGAAAGCGATGTTCACATCACGGAAACTATTTTCCGTAAGTTTTGCCATCTCCGCCAAACGTGGCGACGAGCAAATTGCACATTCACCTTCAACAAAAACCCTGTAAAGTGATGCGGCCAATTCTGAACAAGATCGAGTCATTCCGCCAATTACACGATCATTTGAGATAAGTTCGTGCATGACCTTGCCAGGCAAAACACGCTCGGGGCAATGTGCTATACGAATGTCAGAAGATTCCCCATGCGTTTGAGGGAAGGTCAGATCGGGTCGTTCTTCTGCAAGCCATTCCGCCATCA
Organism: Rhodobacter ferrooxidans; assembly: GCF_000176015.1. Lineage (GTDB taxonomy): Bacteria > Pseudomonadota > Alphaproteobacteria > Rhodobacterales > Rhodobacteraceae > Pseudorhodobacter_B > Pseudorhodobacter_B ferrooxidans. Next base: position 304,871 of record NZ_ACYY01000001.1, read on the forward strand.
ACTCGGTTGCGCCGACGGGCGAGGTGGATTCAAGAATAACTAAGTTCCCTTTTTCTAATACTGGCGCAATTGATCTCGCTGCCGCTTCGACATAATTCAGATCAGGGTCGAAATTTGCGCCCTTGAACGGGGTGGGAACGGCTATAAGGAATGCTTCCGCGCGCTCAGGTTTTGTGGTTGCCCGCAGGAATCCTTGCTGAACAGCGGCGTGAACTGCAACATCCAGGTCGGGCTCGACAATATGGATACGTCCCAGGTTGATCGTTTTGACAGTGTGTGGGTTTACATCCACGCCGACGACACGGATTCTGCGCGATGCGAACATCGCTGCTGTGGGCAGGCCGATATATCCCAGACCAATTACGGAGATGGTATTGAATGTTGTGTGCTGCATCGTTCTTTTCGTCAAGGTTTCACCTGTTATCCTGTAACCAGAGGCGGATCGCATGAACGATCCGCGCGGCGGCCTTGCCATCACCGTATGGGTTATGAGCGATACTCATCGCTCGATAAGCGGAATCATCATCCAGAAGGCGATTGACCTCCGCCACAATGCACTTTGTATCTGTTCCAACAAGACGAACGGTGCCTGCTGAAACGGCTTCAGGACGTTCGGTGGTTTCGCGCATCACGAGCACCGGTTTTCCAAGCGACGGAGCTTCTTCCTGAACCCCCCCGGAATCAGTCAAAACGATGTTGGCTCGCAACATAAGATATACAAAGGGTAGGTAGTCTTGTGGCGGAACGAGTCTTATATTAGAAATTTTACTTAGCTTATCTTCAATTGGCCCTCTAACATTGGGATTTAAATGGACAGGAAACACGATCTCGACATCATCACGGCGTGAAATTTGCTGAAGCGCTTCGCAAATCCGATCAAATCCGCCTCCGAAACTTTCGCGACGGTGCCCCGTAACGAGGATAATTTTCTTGGACGGGTGCAGTTTGAACAGATCCTGAAACCTTGACATCGTAGCGTCGTCGGTTTTCAACCGACTACTCACATCCATAAGTGCATCAATTACGGAATTTCCGGTTACAAATATTTTACTCTCCGGCACGGCCTCGGCGATAAGATTGCTTTTGGCGCGCGAAGTGGGGGCAAAATGCAATTCAGCTATTGCGCTTGTGACCTTGCGATTTACCTCTTCAGGCCAGGGAGAGTAGATATTTCCCGTACGCAAGCCAGCCTCGACATGACCGACGGGTATCTTTTGGTAATAAGCCGCCAGAGAGGCGGATAATGTTGTCGTGGTATCGCCGTGGACGAGCATCAAATGCGGTCGGAAATCAGCCAGAACCGGCTTCAATCCAGCCAATACGCCTGATGTAATATCATTCAGGTCCTGATGTGGCTTCATCAGGTTCAGATCGAAGTCCGGATGGATCGAGAACAGTGTAAGAACCTGATCCAGCATTTCACGATGCTGCGCCGTGACGCAAACCCTTGAATCTATATCACCGGCTTCAGAAAGTGCATTGACTACTGGCGCCATCTTTATCGCTTCGGGGCGAGTTCCAAACACCGACAGAACACGAAACCTTTCAATCATGCACGTCCTTTCCCGAGGACTTTCTGCCAAGACACCGCCACGATGCGGCTCTTGAAAAGTGGGGCCGGCGAATGGCTGTTTGGGGCGACGCGGTTTTGTCTTGATAGATCGGGATTCAACTGGAAACATTGGCCATTCGAGTAGCGGTCGGTCCAGCGACGCGTTGTTGCCGCGCGTGGCAACGTCACCGCGGCCAGGGATGACCGAGTGATCCCCGTGGCCTGACCCGGCTCGCATGCATCGAAATGCATGGTCAAGCTACGCAAGCGCTGGCGTGACCGACGCTTGCTCAAGGTTTCCCAACCACACGCGACCCGCAGCGTCGGAGCATGAGTGCCTGCCATCGTACTCATTTTGAACTGCCCCTTCGGATCGTCACGACGATACAATTTGTAGGGCTATATCGCACGAGCGCCACATCCTCAAGTGACCTTGCGGCGAAGTGGACGTTCCGCCCGCATCAACGAACGGTGGCACCTTGGATATGAAAGGCCACGAGCAGCGCCACAGCCTGCCGCAGCTTCGACCTTCGGTTGCCAGTTCATTGGCAAGCTTGCGAGCACATCAACCCTGCGAAGGGTGGTTCCACGACGACGGTCCCGATCAAGGGGGCATCGGCAAGGCCATCCGGGCACGGGCATGCTGCTGCTTGTGGGGTCAGGTCAACCGGCGATCAGCACTTCGATGCCGCGGCGGGCGAATTCCTTGGCATCGGCATCGGAAATCCCGTCATCGGTGATGAAGGAATGGATCACATCCAGCGACCCCAGCCGGGTGAACGAGGATTTGTTGATCTTCGAGGAATCCGCCACCAGATAGACGTGGCTGGCGGCCTTGATCATCGCCTCTTTCAGTTGCAGGTCGGCAAAACTGGGGTAGGTCAGCCCCGCATCCAGCGCCACGCCTGCGGTGGCCAGAAACAGCTTGCCGGCAAAGATGTTGCGGAAATATTCCACCGACTTGTCACCCGACAGCGACAAGGTCGGCGCCTTGAACTGACCACCCGGCATATGCACGGCAAAGCCCGGCACCGCGCCCAGGATCACCGCGATGTTCAGCGCGTTGGTGATGATGGTCAGGTTGCGCCGACCCACCAGCCGGGTGGCAATCTCGGTGGTGGTGGTGCCCGCATCCAGGATCAGCGTCTCGCCATCCTTCACCAGACTGGCCGCAAGCGCGCCGATCTTGCGCTTTTTGTCCATGTTTTCCTGATGGTGCAGCGTCATGGTGCCGACCTGCGCCGGAACCGAGTTCAGAAACGCCCCGCCATGTTCGCGGGTAATGACGCCGTCCTGCTCCAGTCGCTCCAGATCCTGGCGGATGGTGGCTTCGGATACCTTGAACGCCAGTGCCAGATCGCGCACCCGCGCGGCACCTTCTTCCTGAATCCAGTCCAGAATCCGCCGCCTGCGCGGTTCGGACAGCAGCCCGATCCGGCTGACATCACGCTCTGGTCCGGTCGGTTTGTTCACAGGGCGGCTCCGCTTTTGACGCCTGAAGGCGGGATCATGCGGTTTACGGTTAGACGCAAACACGAAACGGTGCAACGAGGCTTAACGGGCCGCCTCTTGCGCCAGCGCGACGCGCGCCTGCAACCGGCTTTGCGCCTGGTCGATCACCACCGCAACGATGATGACGATGCCCTTGATCACGGTCTGCCAGAAGCTTGACACCCCCATCATCACCAGCCCGTCCGACAGGATGCCGATCACGAAGGCGCCGACGATGGTGCCGCCGATCCGCCCGCGCCCGCCCGACATCGAGGTGCCGCCCAGCACCGCCGCGGCAATGGCGTTCAGCTCGAATGTCTCGCCGGTGGCGGGGTGGCTGGCCTGCAACTGGCTGGCGATGATCAGCCCGACAATGGCGGCACAGAACCCCGAGAACATGTAGACGAACATCTTGATGCGGTTGACCTTGACGCCGGAAAGCGCCGCGCCGCGTTCGTTGCCGCCCACCGCATAGATATGCCGCCCCAAGGGTGTTCGGCGCGAGATGTAATGCGCCGCCAGCCCCACCACGACCAGCATCCAGATCATCAGCGGCAGGCCCAGAAAATGCCCCGCCCCCAGCAACGGAAAGCTTTGGGTGCCATAGTCGGGGTTGCCGCTCAGGTTGGGAAAGGTGCGCCCGCCCGACGACAGCAACGCCGCCCCGCGCGCGATATACAGCGTGCCCAGCGTGGCGATGAACGGCGCGACGTTCAGCCTTGTGATCAGCAAGCCGTTGATGAACCCCACCGCCACGCCGACCAGCACGACGATCCCGACGATCTCGTAAGTGTTGAACCAGACGGCCCAGCCGAACCCCGGATCGACGCCATTCAGCACCAGCCAGCCCGCCACCATGGCGCACAGCCCGACGATGGAACCCACCGACAGATCAATCCCGCCGGTGATGATCACAAAGGTCATGCCGATCGCCAGAAACGCATTCAGCGCCACATGTTTCGACACGATCACCGCATTGGCCGCCGACAGGAAATTCGGCGCGGCAAAGGAAAAGAACCCCAGCACCAGGATCAGCGCCACAAAGGTGCGCAGGTTCAACAGCAGCAACAGCCAGTTGGCTCGGTGGGTCGGCGCGGTCATGCTGCGGCTTCCTTGGTTTTGTGCGGGGTTGCGGCCGAGATCACGGCGGCGGGGTCGGCGTTTCCGGCAAATTCTCCGGTCAGGCGACCATTGGCCATCACCAGAATCCGGTCCGACAGCGCGCGCACCTCATCCAGATCCGAGGTGACGAACAGGATGCCCAGACCATCGGCGGCCAGACGCCGCATGGTGCGGAACACTTCGGCCTTGGCGCCGATGTCAATCCCGCGCGAGGGTTCGTCCATCAGCAGCACCTTCGGCCCGGTCATCAGCGCCTTGCCGATCACCACCTTCTGCTGGTTGCCGCCCGACAGGCTGGAGACCGCGTTTTCCGGGCTGGCCACCTTGATGGTCAGACGGCGGATGAACTCTGCTGCCCCCGCCGCCTCGGCCTTCAGGTTCAGATGGAAGACCCTGGTGAAATGCGACAGCGCCGAAAGCGTCAGGTTTTCGCGGATCGCCATGCCCTGCACCAGCCCGTCGCGCTTGCGATCTTCGGGGATCAGCGCCAGGCCCCGGGCAATCCTTCCTGCCACATCGCGTTCGGTCAGCGGACGGCCTTCAACGAAAAACTGGCCGCGGCAATGCGGGTGCTGCGCCATGATACATTCCAGAAACTCGGTGCGGCCAGCACCCATCAACCCGTAAAGCCCGACAATCTCGCCCGCGCGCACCGACAGCGACAGGTGATCGACGGTGAAACCACCGCCCAGCCGCGGCAGACAGATATCCTCGGCGCGGAACACTTCGTCACCGAAACTGGCCACTTCGGTGCGCGGAAACTCCTTCGAACCTTCACCGATCATCGTGCGCACGATCCAGGGAATATCCACCCCGTCCATCGCCCGCGCCCCGGTGATCGCGCCATCGCGCAGCACGGTGATATAGTCGCCCACCCGGATCAGTTCGTCCAGCCGGTGGCTGATATAGACGATGCCGACGCCCTGCGCCTTCAGGTCGGCGATGATGCGAAACAGCACCTCGACCTCGGACACCGACAGCGCCGAGGTGGGTTCATCAAGGATCAGAATACGGGCGTCCTGCGCCAGCGCCTTGGCGATCTCGACAATCTGCTGCTGGCCGATGCGCAGGGTGCCAAGGTCGGCATCGGGGTCGATGTCCTGCTCCAGCCGCCGCATCAAGGCCCGCGCCGCCACCCGCTGCGCACCCGCGTCGATGTCGATGCCCGCCCGCACCGGCTCGCGGGCGATGAAGATGTTTTCGGCAACGCTGAGGTTGGGAAACAGGTTCAGCTCCTGAAACACGATGCCGATGCCCTGCGCCACCGCATCGGATTTCGAGCGGAAATGCACTTCGCGCCCTGCCATCTCGATCCGGCCTTCGGTCAGTTCCTCGACCCCGGCGATGATCTTCATCAGGGTGGATTTGCCCGCCCCATTCTCGCCCACCAGCACGTTGACCGCCCCCATCCGCAGATCGAAATCCACCGATTTCAGCGCCCGGGTGCCGGGATAGACCTTGGTGCCGCCGCGAATGGTCAGACCGATGGGATGCGCCTCGGTCATGGCGCGACCGTCACGCTGACGGCGGTGACAACCCAAGCGTCCTTGGCCGATTTCAGCGGCACCACGCCGGTAAATTCCAGGGTCTTGCCGACCAGATCGCCCTCGGGCACCACCAGTGCGGCACTCAGCTTGTCGTTGATGGCGCGGGCCAGTTCGGCAAATTCGATCTGGTCGCGGAAATCGCCGAAATCGTAGAACGGCGCCACATCGCGCAGCGCCGTGCCCTTGATCACCGGTCCAAGTTGCAGCGTCAGATCCGCCGCCCCGTCACCATCGCTGTCCAGTTCCGCCTTGCGGGCCCGGCTGGTCAGATTGGCGGCGATCACTTTGCCGCTGCCCTTGACGGCAAAGTTCCAGGCCGCCCCCTCGCCCGCGCCACGGTTGCCATGGGTCTTGCCCGCGGCATCCAGCCCGGACGCAATAGCCGTGCGCAGGCTGGCCACGTCACTGGACTTTTCGGCGATCAGTGGCAAAAGCTGGCTGGCAAAGGTCTGCTCGGCCAGGGCAGCAATCGGGTCCACCGCCACGGCATCGCTGTCGGCAGCGGTCTTGACGATCTTACAGGCAGGCAGGGCCAGTGCTGTCACAAGGCAAAGGGCTGCGGAAATCCGGGGCATGGGGTCATCCAGCGTAAAGCCCGGCGCGCCCGCAAAAGGGACGCGCCGGGACGGGAAACGATCAGATCACTGCGCCAGCGCGAAGGTTTCCAGCTTGGCCGCGTTGTCGGCATTGATGAGCGCGCAATCCATCAGTTGCTTTTCATCAACCCCGGTCGCGCCGGTCTTGATGAAGGCATCGGCCTGCGCCACCGCCATCTGCGCCTGCGCATAGGCCGGTTGCAGCACGGTCGCCTTGATGCCGCCCTTCAGGATCGAGTCGCGCACGTCGTTCGAGCCGTCAAAGCCCACAACCACCACATCGGTGCGGCCCGCGGCCTCCAGTGCTGCATAGGCGCCCATCGCCATGGTGTCGTTGCCCGAAATCACGCCCTTCAGCCCCGGATTGGCCTGCAGCATCGATTCCATCACCGTATAGGCCTCGGTCTGCGACCAGTTGGCGGTTTGCTGCGCCACCAGTTTCAGGTCGGGATACTGGTCGATCACGTCATGATAGCCGCTGGAGCGGATGCCGGCGTTGGTGTCGGATTCCTTGCCCAGCAGCTCGGCATACTCGCCCTTCTCGCCCATCAGTTTCACAAACTCCTCGGCGCCCAGTTGCGCGCCCTGATAGTTGTTGGAAACGATCTGGCTGACCGCCACGCCGGTCGCGGTGATCTCGCGGTCGATCAGGAAGCTGGGGATGCCCGCATCCTTGGCCTTCTGCACCGCCGCCACCGAGGCATCGGCCCCGGCATTGTCGAGGATGATCGCCTTGACGCCCGCGGCAATCGCGCTGTCAAACAGTTCCGATTGCTTGTTGGCATCGTCGTCATGCACCAGCACCAGCACTTCATAGCCCAGCTCGGCGGCCTTGGCGGCGGCACCGTCGGCCTCGGCCTTGAAGAACGGGTTGTCGTGGCTGGGGGTGATGATCGCAATGGTATCGGCAGCGGCAGACATCGAGGGCAGCGCGCCCAAAGACGCCATGGCCACGACCGACAGCAGCAGGCGGCGTTTGAAGTTCATAGGATCCTCCCTTTCGAATAGGCACGGAATTGTGCCGTTCTTGCCGCATAGTTTTGCTGCTCTTTTGCGATTCGCGTCAAATGCTTTCTTTTGCCTTCGGTTTTCTGCGGCTTCGGGTCGCGGTCAGGCGGCCAAGGGCCAATAAACCACTGGACAGGTGCAAACCTCGCCGCCATCCTGTGCAAAAGCCGGTTCCGGTGCCGCCTTGTGTGGCGGTTTCAGTTGCGGCGGCGCAGCGATCTCGCTATAAACAGCATCATTCGAAAGCAATCGAAAAGTTGCCGCGACAACCGGAGGGGATACCATGACGCTGACCATCCGCCGCAAAGTCACGCTGGGGCTTGTCATCGGCAGCCGCGCTTTCTTCAGCCCGGCGCCGTGCAAGGACGCCCGCGATCAGGCACTGGCGCAGATGGCGCGGCTTGGCATCGACGTGGTGACTCTGCCGTTCGAGGCCACCGCCAATGGTGCCGTGCAATCCATCCCCGATGCCGAACTATACGCCCGCCATTTCAAGGCCCATGCCGACCGGATCGACGGTCTGGTGATCTGCCTGCCGAATTTCGGCGACGAGATCGCCATTGCCGAACTGGTCACGCGCGCCCGGCTGAACGTGCCGATCCTGTTGCAGGCCAGCAATGACGAGGTGGACAAGGTCGATGTGAAATCTCGCCGCGACGCCTGGTGCGGCAAGCTGTCGGTGACCAACAACTTCTGGCAATACGGCGTGCCGTTTACGGAAACCACCAACCACACCTGCGATGT